>NZ_WVID01000006.1 GCF_010091925.1 Nostoc sp. B(2019)
AGTTACTTTCACGTTCCGCAATTCGGTAGCCTTTCAAGTTGCAGTTAGCAAACTCCTCACTGCTGAGTTCATTCACTAGCCTTTGAGCCTGTGCTATGGTTAAAGGCACTCTGGTAATCCATTTTAAAGATGTCAAAGCCTGTAAGTTGTTTTCACTAAACAAGGCACTGTCAGCAATGAATAGTGCATCAAGGTTCCATGTTGATTGAAAATCCCGTATCAACTCAGCAAACACAGCCTTGTCTGCTTCATTGCCGTCTGCAACTCGTAAATATAGTGGTACATCTCCATCATTTGTGCATATCAGGTCAATGATAAATTGTTTTAAGTCTGGGCGATGGTCACGAGAATATCCCTGAGTGATCTCAATTGGTTTTGGTAACAACGCTTTGAACTCAGCCTCAGCAGTCAAGTTAGCTGTTTTTACTTCTACTGTCCACTCTCGTTCTTCTCTGGCATACTCTCCATCTACATGAAAAGAACTTGAATCTAGGTGTAAGCTATTGGTTTTTATTCCCCATTTCACAGCAGCCTTGTGAGCTATGTTCACAAATAGACGGGTTAAACCAAACACGTACAGTTGATCCAAAACTCGTCCCAATCGGTCATCGTTTAAATGTTTGGCTTGTACTCCTTTGCCTATCAAGTGTTCAGTCGCTTTCCCCTCAAAAAATTGATTAAACAAGTATAGTGGAGCTGCTACAAAACCTAGCCCATTTAAAATCATGGCTTTTACTACATGACCTGGACTGACAATTTCTTTGGGATGAGTACCCAATAGTTGATTAATCTCTTCTACTAACCCAATCTCATCAATAATACCTGCGATAATCCCCAAGTGATTGAGAGTTTGAACTTGAATCTCCTCTCCATTTCTCATTTGCCACCTTGTTTGTGTCTCAAACAACCTTCGCCATCCGAAAATTATCTCATGTGCCAGTTCAAAGGGCGGAATGTGGGATGCAGCCAAAGAACTGCGAGAAAAGTTGATTCAATACGCTGCTGACACTAAAGACAATACGGTGAGTAATACCTTTGTGCAGTTGTTGCGGACAAGATAATTTGTAATTCGTAATTCGTAATTCGTAATTCGTAATTTTAAGGAATAATAGGCGATAATCCTTACCTACTTCCTTCATCCAGATATTTCAAGAAAGAATGAACACCCAGTAACCGGATGCCATAAGTTGCCATTACTGCCCTTAACTCATCATCAGCACGTAAATCATCATCCCCGGATACAATAATCTCCGCTTCGCCATCAATAGCCGTAGCAAGCACAGGTAAATCTTTGGGATCTCGACAATTAGGAGGAACTGTTTCCAACTCAATCCATATTGCTCGGTATTGCAACTGCTGTTCAAGGCGAACAGCTTGACTTTGATCAATCCGTTCTCTTAACCGGGGGCGATTCCAAACTAGATGGAGTTCTTCCATTAGGGTTTGACTCATCACCAACTGGAATTTGTCTTCATTAAATGCTTCCAAGATGGGCAATGTAACTCGCCCTTTCAGCAAAATGCGAATCCAAATGTTAGTGTCGATAACCACTCGGAACATCATGCTTGTTGAGATTGCTGGCGCACAGCCTTAATTTCAGCCATGATGTCATCGTCTGTAATGTCATCAACTGGGGGTTGGGCATAAAGTTCTTGAATTAAAGCCGTTAAATCTGAACGTAAACCCACTTTAATCAAGGCTCTAGCAACCTGTACCCGCTCCTCTGGTTGCAACTGTTGCACAGCCGTAATGAGTTGCTCCAGGGTAATCGGAATCGATACCATGTCAGTAGCCGTCATTGAGTTTCTTAAATTGTAGTGCGATCGCGCTGCCTCACTACAGCGCGGTTTTCTCGTGACATACTCCCCGCGCCGCCCTCCGGGACGGCGGGGGCTTCTCAGTGACTCCCGGCAACCCGTCGGACATTAACTGAGCTTTGAAGGACGGGATGCCCCGCCGCCCTGTGTTTTATATTTCGTGCTGCATTGTGGTCACGGTCGTAACTAGCACCACACTGGCAACCGTGCCATCTATCAGCCAGTGTTTTGGAAACTGTCGCCCCACAATCAGAACATTCTTGACTTGTGCCATTGGGATTAACCGCTACTACCAAACACCCAGCACTTGCAGCCTTGGTGTTAAGAATTTGCAGAAATTGACCCCATCCAGCATCAGTAATAGACTTGGCAAGCATGGACTTTGCCAGTCCCTTGATGTTTAAGTTTTCATGGGCGATAACCTGGGATTGATTGATTAACCATAAGGCAGCTTTATAGTGAAAATCTTTACGTTGGTTGGCAACTTTTAAATGAGTTTTAGCAACACGCTTGATTGCCTTGGCGCGTCGTTTTGACCCCTTCTTTTTCCGAGACAGTTGACGCTGTAGCCGCTTCAATCGCTTCTCGGCTTTACGGTAGTGTTGGGGAATTTCTACTTCCTGATTGTCGCTTGTGACTAAGAATGATTTCAACCCCATGTCAATACCCACTGTGTTATCTAGTGTGGGTATAGCATCGGTTTTAAGGATAGGTACAGTCACATCTTCTAGACTGAGACTAATATACCAACTGTCAGCTTTATGGGTAATTGTGGCGGTTTTGATTTTAAATCCGTCCGGGATTGGGCGGTGCAAAATCATTTTCAGTTTGCCAATTTTGGGTAACTGAATGAATTTACCTGTTAGGTGTTCTGGTTTAATTGGGTCGGGAAACGCCAATGAATGATAACGCCCCTTACCTTTGAATCTGGGACGACCAGAACGCTTACCGTTGCTATCTCCCTTCAACCACCTATCAAATGTCTTTTCAACCCGTGCAATTACGTCTTGTAGCGTGTGTGAGGGGATGTCTTTATATTGCGATAATAAAGCTTTAGTGTTGGTCAAATCGCGTTTTTGACTGTAGTAGTTGGGTTTGTCTTTTAGTGGTGCAATACCACAAGAAATGATAGAGCAACGGTCAACGTCACAACGATTATTCTCCCACCAGTTAAACCGTTCAGCAATCCGATAGTTATACTGACAACGACATAGTTCTAGCCACTTTTGAAAACTGGCTATTTGTTGCGATGTGGGGCGTAGACGGTACTGGTAGGCTAGGCGCATTCTTATCTAATCTTTTTCTGGTTCAAATAAATCAGCCAAATCTTCAACCGTGGATCTTGTGATTTTGCAAAGCCTGATAGTTTGCCTTAAGGTAAGTCGCGGAGCATGAACTCCGCGCTCCCAGTTGGAAACAGTTTGATCAGTAACGCCTACTGCCTCTGCTATTTGTCTTTGAGTGAGTCCTAGAGACTCTCTTAGCGTCATAAAGCTTTCACCTGAAGTCATCTATACAAAATACTACTACAAGTTATTACTACAAGTCAACTTGACAACTACAAGCTAACTTGATTTAATAGTAATAGAGAAAGCGGCTTGCCTCGAAAACTAACCGCTTCTCTATCCAAAACTTGGTAATAGTATTATGTCAAAAATTAAGGTCTGCATACAACCGAGTATTGCTGTTGCAATATCATTCGCGTTGTCTTGTTCAACTTTTTCACGCCCGGTTAATGCAAATCCGGCGATACTTGCACCTGCTGCTTTTTGTGCGGGTACAGCAGGCATTGGATGTGTGCTGGTTGGAGTTGCTGTTGTGGGCGGCACTGCTTACTACGTTTGGCGTGCCAGTAATGGTAAGCATTACGCAGCAGACGCATCTGGTAATATCAGCAATTCCGAGCAGATTATTGGAACTAAAAAACCGATGCCATTGCAAAGCCGAGCTATTTCTGGGATAGATGCAGCGAAGCTTGGCGATGCACATTGGGCAGATAAAATTACCGATTGCTACAGGATTGGCAAAAGAATCAATAAAAAGTTAAAACGCTCTGCGCCAGCAACCGGCGGTGGATTCTGGTGCATCTTTCCTGGTCAACAAACAGATTTTACTAACTAACATGAATCAATCAAAAGAATTAAAGGAATTGTTTTACAAGTCCCAAGCTTGTATTTATATGTCACTTGAAGGCATTAATATTTCATCTGACGATCTAATCGTAGGTGAACTTACAACTACACTGGTTTTGCATTGTGAAATAGACAATACATCTAATCAACGAGAATATCCTAAACCAGGTGAGAGATTAGCTAACTATCACGTCAACAGAGAAACAGGAGCTTGGTACACGACACCATCCCATTGGGTTGTTTGGCGAGTTGAGATTTTTAATTCTGCTGATGAAAATCAAGTAATGCGAGAAGTCGTAATTGCTTGGTGCAAAAAAGAACCTTTTACACAAAACTAGGCTTTTCAGCAATTAATTCGCCTGCAAAATGCAGGCTTTTTTCATGACTTATAAATCAACAGCTAGGTCTATCTCTGACTTGAAAGCACATTTGGTTTTAACCACAAAGTACCGGAGAAAGGTAATCACACCAGTCATGTTAATTCGATTAGGTGAATTAGTTAATCACATATCCCAAAAATGGGGTTGTGAAGTTATTGAATTTAATGGCGAAAGTGACCACATTCATCTGTTATTGCGGTACTATCCCCAGATGCAACTATCGAAGTTTGTCAATGCCTTAAAGTCCTACACAAGTCAACAAATTCGTAAAGAGTTTTTGATGGAGGTTAGGCGCGTCTATTGGGGTAAACCTGTCTTTTGGAATAGTGCCTACTTCATCGCCTCGTGTGGTGGAGTAACTGTCGAAGTTCTAAAACAATACGTGCAAAACCAAGACTCCGCGAGTTGTGCCGACGAGAGAGTGGCGGTTCCTCACCCACCCCACTCACTCCGTCAACCTAGCGGTTGACATCAGTTTGGGGGTGGGATTTGTCGCCGCCCCGCCATTCTTCCCAGCGCCGCCCTTCGGGACGGCGTGGGGCTGCTGGCGGAAATAGCTCAAAGCAAAGGCTAGCGCCTTTGCTCTCCATGAGCGTCTTTACTTATTCCCAGACAACAAGCCGAACCGAATTAACCCGCGCTGATAACCCCGACGCATCAACCCCAGTGATAATGCTCCTTGAATGGTAGTCCAACCGGCATTTAGTAACCCCCAAAGTGCTTGGGGAGTAAAGGCGGAATCAATGACTACATTCCAGAATGGGGCAACAGCTTTTGACCAATCGGCGGTGCGGATATTGTTTAATGGTAGTTGACGTGCGATCGCCTCATACTCTGGCAAAGAAATCACATACGGCAAACAATAAACTCGATAAATATCCTCTAAATGCTTTTGTTCATCGGCGCTCAACGGTGATTCATTAGTCGGTCGATGACACCAAGTCACCATAATAAAAATCCCGCCAGGTTTCAACACCCGGTAGCACTCCTGCATAAACTTGGTTTTATCTGGCATGTGTTCACCGCTTTCTAATGACCAAACCAGGTCAAAAGAATTGTCAGCAAAAGGCATCGCTTGAGCATTTGCCACCTGAAATTGTGTTCTTTGACTCAAACCAGCCTCTAGAGCGCGTTCTGTAGCTCTGGCGGCTTGCACCGGACTTAATGTAATCCCTGTAGCCTGAGCATTAAACTTTTCTGCCAGGTATAAAGAACTGCCACCAATCCCACAACCCACATCCAGAATATTTTCCGCTGACTGTACCCCCGCCCACTTAAGCAGTTCTTCAATTAAATCAATTTGAGCCTGGCGGCGGTCTTTGTTCTCACTGCCATCAGGCCCGTAATAGCCATGATGCATGTGTTCGCCCCAAATCTGTTCCCACAGACCAGAAGAAGCATCGTAAAATTGCTGAATTTGCTGGTAAAGTGTTGCACTCATGAAAAAATCAGTATTGAAACGAAGCAGAATTCAAAAAAAAACATACTGGTAGGCTACCATGTATGTTTTTAATTAAATTAGAGTGTTTTTGTTTCCAGGGAGGGTCAACCCCGATTTATCCTCGCTGGAAAAATTTGTATGTACCTGAATTCAACTTATCTACGCTATGTTGCCTAGATGCCTGCCATAATTGAGTTTTTCATTTTTTCAATTTTGAATTGCTTATGACTGTTGCTCGCACAGTTTGCTTGGGATTTTTGGCTGTCATCACTATAGGCACTATCTTACTGATGATGCCTTTCTCGACTAGCAATGGTACTTGGAATGACTTAATCGTGGCGCTGTTTACATCAACATCCGCAGTTTGCGTTACGGGTTTATCTGTGGTTGATCCTGGTACTTATTTTTCTTTTTGGGGTCAGTTGTTTATTGCACTGTTGGCTCAAATTGGTGGTTTAGGCTATATGACATCTACCACCTTTCTGATTCTGTTGATTGGACGCAAGTTTGACTTGCGACAAAAAATAGCCATTCAACAATCTTTAGACCGACCGGGAATGAGTGGTAGCGCTCAAGTTATCCGCTCTATCATTGCCACTACTCTGATTTTTGAAATCACTGGAGTATTTTTACTTTTACCAGCTTTTGTCCCTGATTATGGATGGAATCAGGGACTTTGGTACGCGATTTTTCATAGCATTAATGCTTGGAATAATGCGGGTTTTAGTCTTTTTAAAGATAACTTAATTAGTTATCAGTCGTCTTTTTTAGTAGTCTTTACTATTACAGGATTGATTATTCTTGGGGGAATTGGTTATCAGGTAATTTTTGAAATGTATATTTGGTTGCGCGATCGCCTGTCACAAAAAACTCGCGCTCAAGTATTTTCTCTAGATTTCAAAGTGGCAACTAGTACAACAGTTATATTGTTATTGCTAGGTATAGTAGCTTTTTTATGTATAGAACTCAGAAATCCTGAAACTTTTGGCACACTCAGCTTCCGTGACCAGTTATTACTAGCTTGGTTTCAATCGGTTACTCCCAGAACCGCTGGATTTAACACCATTGATATCGGCAAAATGACTACTGCTGGTCTATTTATTACCATTGCACTGATGTTTATTGGTGCAAGTCCAGGCGGCACGGGAGGTGGGATGAAAACAACAACGCTGAGAGTCCTAACCAGTTGTACAAAAACGATTCTTCAAGGTAAAGAAGAAGTTTTATTGTATGAACGCAAAATAGCAATATCTTTAATTTTGAAAGCTGTTGGTGTATTGGTTGGTTCAGTCGCAACCGTAATTTTGTCTACAATATTAATTGCCCTGACAGATCCCAAATTAGATTTTATTAAAATTCTGTTTGAAGTAGTATCAGCCTTTGCTACTGTGGGATTATCTACAGGAATTACAGGTAGTGTTTCCACAGCCGCAAAGCTGATCTTAATTGTTACAATGTATATTGGAAGAGTGGGTGTTTTACTACTTATGTCAGCGGTATTAGGAGATCCCAAACCCAGTAGAATTCACTATCCTGAAGAAAACTTACTTGTAGGATAGTTTATATAAAAACAGGAGATGCAGAAAGTAAGGGAAGCAAGGGAAGTAGAGAGCAAAGGAAGAAAAATTACAATTGACTAATGACTCTTGATAAATAACCAACAACTAATAATTAAACTGATAAAATAAACATCTCCAGGCAAAAAAAGAATTTTTTATTTATGCGGCATCACCGCTTTTTGCCCTAGATATAGGGAGCAATCATAAGGATAACAACTGTGCATCTTTCATCATTAGGTTTTTTCCGCAGTTTACGTAAAGATAACCATCAATTTGCTGTGATTGGGTTAGGTCGTTTTGGTCGATCTGTTTGTTCAACACTCCATAATTTTGGCTATCAAGTGCTAGCAACAGATATTGATGAAAAACGGGTTTCAGAAGCCTTGACTGAAGAAATAGTTGGTCATGCTTTGCAACTAGACTCTACTGAACCAGCTGCACTTAGAGAAGCTGGAGTTTTGGAATTTGATACAGTAATTGTGGCAATTGGTAACTACGTTCAAGAAAGTATTATAACTACCCTGAATGTGAAAGAAGCTGGTGTACCTCACGTAGTTGCCAAAGCTTCTAGTGAAGTTCACCGTAAGCTATTGCATCGAGTAGGAGCAGATCATGTTGTTTTTCCTGAGTATGAGGCGGGTTGTGCCCTAGCACGTACACTAACTAAACCATCAATCATAGATCGGTTTGACCTCGACCCAGATAACAGTATTGTAGAAGTGATCGTGCCTGATGAATTTCACGGCAAAACGATCACCGAACTTCAACTTCGTAACCGCTATGGTTTGAATTTGTTGGCGGTGAGTCAGGATGGTAAATTTCAAATCAATCCTGAACCCACCAAGCGTTTAGAACGCGGTTCTGCAATGGTAGTTATTGGCTGCAACAAAGATATTAATCGTTTGCCGATTTAAAAAAGTTAGGAGTTAGAAGTTAGAAGTTATGAATTGATTTCCAACTCTGAAATTTTTATTGGCCGGGACTTGTTAAAGTAGGCTGTTGTTCAACGAAGACTGGTGAATTATTAAAATTGACTGACGTTTCTGGTTGATTTGGCATTTCTTGTCCAGGTGCTAGTAAATTACTAGTATTGGTAGGAGTTGTGGAGGTAGTACCCGTTTGACTAACTTGGGGTTGCTGTTGTTTTCCCTTCTGGGCAATTTGCTGCATTAGCTGCTCAATTTTTTCAACTTGCTCAAGATTTGCTTGCTCACGATATTCATTGCGGGCGCGTTTCAATGCTGCACTGGCTTTTTTGATATCACCCTGATTGTATAAAGTCACTCCCAAGTTATAGTAAGCTGAGGCATTCTTGGGATTTTGGCGAATAGCTTGCATATAAACGGCAATAGCTTCAGAGGCTTGACCATGAATTGCCATCAAACTTCCCAAGTTGCTATAAGCCATAGCATTTTTCGGATCTAGCTGCAAAGTTTGCCGATAAGCAACGATCGCAGGTTCTATTTCACCTTGATCTTGCAGGGCGATCGCTAAGTTAAAGTAAGCATTAGCATTATCGCTATCCAGTTTAGTTGCTTGCTGGTAGGCGGCGATCGCTTCTTGTAGCTGCCCTTGTTCATACAATGCTAAACCCAAGTTATATTGAGCTGCTTTCATTGTCGGATCAATTACAAGGGCCTGTTTGTACACAGTAATTGCTGCTTCTTTATCTCCTTGTTGGTGCAACGCCAACCCTAAGTTATAATAAGCTTCACTAAAATTCGGATTAATCTTAATCGCCTCTGCATACTCTTGTACGGCTACATCCAGGCGATTTTGCTGCATGAAGATATTACCTAAATAATTTCGTGCTGGCCCTAGGTTGGAGTCATGCTGCAAGGCTTGGCGAAAGGCATTAACTGCACCCTGGAAATCTTTGCGATTATAACGCGTGACTCCCTGTTGATAAAAGCTAGCCGCTTGGAGATCCTGAGAAATCGCAGTTTCCGCCAGCAACTTGCTTTCAGGGAAATTAGTAGTTGTCGGTGCAGCTAAGAGCAAAAATGCCGAAGTGTAAAGCAGTGTCAGCTGGGAAAATAGATGTAACCACTGAGAAAATGGATATTTTTTAGACATGAATGGCAGACCTTTACTTATTGTGAGCTTCCTTATAAGTCAGAGTACCCACCATGAAAGAGAAAATTCAAAATCAGCGAAGTTATAACCGCCGGAAGCTAGCGCCCAGACTTCTCTCAAAATTCCTTATTAAAACTCACTGCGATGTCTGTCTTGAAAAGTTTCCTAGGTTGGGAAACCCCGTTCGCCTTTGGCGTCTCCCCTTCTCCCAAAGGGAGAGGCTAGCGCCAAGGGAGAAGTTCTGATGCCTAGGTTGGGCTGCGCCAACGCCGGACGCCGGCGCACCCTGCGGGAAGCAAGCTACAGACTTCTCGCCGCCTACAGAACTTTTCGCTACGACGGGCTACGCCTACGCATTTCTGATAACTTGGTTAAAGTAAGGCGATCGCGCGAATAAAATTGCAGAACTGGTAGCACAAGGGCTAACAAATGCTGAAATCGGTACAGCCTTGTTAATTCAAGAAAATTCTGTTAAATAAGCTTTAAAACAGATGTTTCGCAAGCTTGAGGTTTCATCTCTTGCTGAGATGGTCGTGCAGCTTTTATCATCTGCAAAGCTGCTACCACCCAACCCAAAATCATCTACTCTTAACTACTCAGAAACGCCAGTCCCTTCTGGCAAAATGAGCATAGCATCACCAAAAGAATAAAAACGATACCCAGAAGCGATCGCCTCATTGTATATATTCAACAACCTTTGTCTACCAATTAAAGCACTCACCAGCATCAGTAAACTAGAGCGCGGTAGGTGAAAGTTGGTAATTAGACCATCCACGACCCGCCATTGGTAGCCAGGGTAAATAAACAAGTCTGTTTTACCACAAAATGGTTGTAAATCGCCAGATTTAGCTGCTCCTTCTAAGGCGCGTACTGCTGTTGTACCCACAGCAATAATTCGACCGCCAGCGGCTTTAGTGGCGTGGATTTGCTCTACTGTTGCAGCAGGAACTTCAATCCATTCTTCGTGCATCTGGTGGGTAGTTACATCCTCCACTTCCACCGGGCGAAATGTACCGACACCAACGTGTAGTGTCACAAAAGCTTGATTAATTCCGCGATCGCGCAACTTTTGCAATAATTCTGGAGTAAAGTGAAGTCCTGCCGTCGGAGCTGCGATCGCCCCTGGCTGTTTGGCATAAACTGTCTGATACTGCTCATCAACAGCTTCCGAGCCAGTGATATAAGGTGGCAAAGGTACTTCACCAAATACGTCCAAAAGCTGCACTAAAGACATTCCCTCTGGTACATCAAATTGCAATAGACGCCCTCCAGTCGCCGCATCTGTTTCCAGAACCGTAGCCGTGAGGTAAGAGGAGGGTGGGAAAGAAAAATTATTTTCTCCCCCATCCTCCCACTCTCCCACTATCCCACTCCCTCCAAGAAAAGCTCCCTTGGGTTCAAAAATAATCTTCGCTCCTCGTTTGAAGCGTTTTCCTGGCTTGACTAAGGCTAACCAACAGTTATACTGCTGCTCCTCTAACAGCAAAACCTCGATTTCAGCACCAGTAGATTTACGACCATAAAGCCGTGCTGGAATGACTCTAGTATTATTCATTACTAGTAAATCACCAGATTGCAGGAGTTCGGGCAAATCACGGAAAATGTGATGTATGGGTGCTGTTTTGTCACCTGTACTACGAGAATTTACTAACAGTAAACGCGAGCTATCTCTAGGAACTACTGGGTTTTGGGCAATTAGTTCTGGAGGTAGTTCGTAGTCATACCCAGCTACCGAACAATCTAATTCAACGTCTTTTGCTCGCTGGTTCGGGGTATCATTAAAATTAGCTTGTGTTAGTTGTTGCTCCATTTAGATCTATACTGCCTTCAAAAAGCTGGTTTGGGCTTTCCTTCATAAAGGAACTTTAAGGCATCATCGCTCAATTTCTCCACTGGGCTATAAGATTGGTACTATTAGGTGACACGGAAACACCAATATGAAAATTGGGTAAACCTCCCCATCTAAAAACGGGGACATTTACCCTACCGGGAACAGGCATCTATTTAGGAATATAGAAATGTAGGATTGGCTTTGATCCCAAGCACCAACAAACATGGAATACTTGTATTACCTGGCAAATGCCAGTTTAACTCTGAGGGTCGTTCAACACCTGCACGCCAGACCCCAGACACCAGTTTCATTCGTCACCGTAATTCATCAGATTGATGGCTGGGTGGTTAGGATCAAACTCAAGGGTCAAGTCTCGTCTCAAGAAGATGGCGACTTTCGCGCTTTTCTAAATGAATTAGGAATTAGCTATGAGCCGCCAATGAGAGTACAAATGGCACTTTGGAGTTTGGAAGCCGGACAGTGCCCTGTAGACGTGATGCGTCGCTATCAAGTAGCGATAGTCTCTCACGGTAGCCCAGAAAGAGAGGAAATCGAGGCTTTTCGGCAACAGTTTGTCCGAGGATTGGGCTATTGTCCAGAAACCTTGGCGTGATACTGTTTGGGAGTAATACCACTACAAAATTATTGGTTCATGGTGAGCCGGTGTGGTAAGTCCAGCATTAGCTCCCCACCATGAACCACTGGCGTTAGCAAGTCCTGGCTGCGGCAAGCTACGCATAGCTTGTCCCTGTAGGGATATGAGCGTTAGCCGGAGAGTAATTGGTCATTGCAATATTTTATCTGTTAGCCATTACCATTATCAATTGAAGAGTCGAAAGCTGCTGGAATGTATTCTTGCAGCTTCAGATTGTATCCGGCTACTGATGAAGTAGCTAGAGCTTCCTGGGTAACTGTAGCCCCAGTCAGATTTTTTGAAATTCGCTGACAGTAGACAATAGCAACATCGAATCGGCAAGGATAATCTGCTTTTTCAGGATACTGAGCTAAAAATATTTCAGCTGTACGCCAAAGTTTTGCTTGCTTTTGTGGAGTGATTGCGCTTCTTCCCCCAGCATCCCAATTGCCTGAACTGCGGGTTTTAACTTCCACAAATGCCAAGATAGAATCCTGAGTAAAGTGTCCTTCCTCTGCTCCCCCTACTCCCTTTGTCCCATCAAATTGGGCTATTATATCGATTTCTCCCCAGCGGCAAGAAAAGCGACGGTGCAGAATTATCCAACCTGTAGATTGCAACCATTGGGCTACTAGGTCTTCTCCTAACTGACCAATATCAGGATAATGAGATGGAGGAAGGTTCGCCATTGAATAAAAATAGCATGAATTCTATGAATTCTAGGTTAAGCGATCGCATAGCGGTTTATACGCTCGGTTCATCCTGGTTATCGGGGATGAAGGGTAAAGCAGACTATCGGATTTGGGCAAGTATACTCAGTTTATTGCTTTGGGCAATAGTTGGCATCACGGCGTATGTGGGTTTTACTCCAACAGCTTTGGCGCTTGAATATAATAAGGAGATTTTGGTTGAGGCTGATTTCTCAGGACGTGATTTAACAGACTCTAGCTTTACTAAAGCTAATCTCCGCCAGAGTAACTTCAGTCACACTAATTTACGCGGTGTCAGTTTCTTTGCCGCAAATTTGGAGTCGGCAAATTTAGAAGGAGCTGATCTGACAAATGCTACTCTAGACTCGGCTCGCCTAATCAAAGCAAATTTGACAAATGCGGTGTTAGAGGGTGCATTTGCTGCTAATGCCAAGTTTGATGGTGCGATTATTGAGGGAGCAGATTTTACCGATGTACTGCTACGTCAGGATGAGCAAAAAAAATTGTGCCAGTTTGCCCAAGGTATTAATCCTATTACAGGACGAGACACGCGTGATACGTTGTTTTGCCCATAAAATGAAAATCATGGAGAGGTGTAATATTGCCCGCAGTTAACCCCACTTCTCCATAATTTGCGATACCTATTGTATGGAGTGCAATCATTTTTGTTAAAAACGCAAAGGAGCGCAAAGGTTTCTCTGCGTTTAAAACAATGGGTAACAATGCAGATAAAGGATTTATTGCGTGCGATCGCTGCTTTAATTTTTGGTAGATCGCATACGACTATAAGCACTATATGTAAATATACCTGATCAATTTCCAGTCATGCTATCCTAATGAGATCGCAACTTGGGTTATTAGTGGAATTAGCTAGTATCACAACCCCAACGGCGTTAGGTGTTCCCTACTTTCTAAAAAATCGCGAGCGTCGTTAGTCGAGATTCGCTGATCTACGCATCTATTATGCTACTATTTGCTTGATGTCATTACTAGCTTGTTATGTTCTTCCTTGAAGTTCAGCGCAGACAAACAACCTAGTGAGTCACACACGAGCCTATTAATTTCAAGCCGTAGTTAGTCGGCTGAAAAAGCCTCGGATAATCGCCTAAATACTCATCCATGAAATACTCAAGGGTATTTCATGATGGGTAGAGTTTTGATTAATACTTTTCGGGTAAGTCTAACTACTTAGCTTGTAGTCTAGAAAAAGGTGAACCAGCGCGGTTTTGGGAGTTTCCACGCCAGTTGCTTTAAGTCGGCAAAGCTGACGACACTTGCTACCCTTGCGGGAACGCTAAGAGCGAACAACGCTCTTAACCCGCGCAAAGCAGTGTCTTTCCATGAGCGACTGGCGTTAACGTTGGAACGAGCGTCCGTAGGAGCGTCACCTCAAAGGAGTTGAAGGATAAGGGTTAAATTTAAGTATGCACCCCTTTTCTCTTTCACCTTTAACCGGAAAGTATTGGAGTCTTGATGCCTAGCCTAGCCTTTTTTGGACAGCGACTAATCGTTTATGAATGGACAGCCTTTAATTTTGGTTGTAGAAAAAAATCTACATGATTTAGAACTGCTTAATTCTCACCTAGGAATATTAAATTTTTCATGCATTTGTACCAAACAAGGGGTGAGGGCTGTGATATTGGCACAAAATTATCAACCAGATTTAATTCTGCTAGATATGATGCTGTCTGATTTAAGTGCAAACCAAGTTATTAATTACCTTAAACACAATTCAAAAACTGCTACTATTCCAATCATTGCAGTGAAACCCTTAACAAGGGTACAAGATTACACTTGTAAGATGATCGCAGGGTTTGATGATTGCATCACCAAACCCTATAATTTTAATCAGTTAGAACTGGTTGTTCACCGCCATCTCAGTCAGATAAGTTTTTTACATTCGACTTAGGAATAGATTCGGGATTACGAACTTCAGGCAATTGATTTAAGATCACAATAATTCCAGTACGACCTGTTGCCAAATTTGTGTTTGTCATCAGGTCGATTACAGGTTGACTAATAATTTCCTCAATCAAACTTTTTAATTGTGGTTTAATTATTTTGTCTAAATATAATCGTATTTGTTCAGCTAGGCTATCATAACCTCCATTCAGCAGAGTTTTCTCAGCTTGAGTTACAGAGTTTTCTAAAGAAATTACAATTTCAGTATCAAAAAAATGGCAGATGATTTGACTAGGACGCTGGCCCAGTTTTTCATAATATAAATTTCTGACCTGCTGTGATATCTCTCTTTCTAATTGCCCAATAGTAGGTTCTATCATTAGCGATTACAATGTAATAGTTTAGGCTTTAGTAGTGAAATAAAAGTTTTTAATACTCTAATATAGAGTAAAATAGTCTAGGGATATTATCGTTGTTAAATATTAAGTTTGCGTTTCAATGCAATGTATATGCGATGAATTTTCCTCAAAACCTTAAAGGTTTGACGACGCCTATAATATCTAGTTAATTACTTGGTTAATAGACTTTGGCTTTTGGGTAATTGAATCGGCAATTTGTGATTTGTCTCCTCATTTTTTCAATGAGTATATCCCTCATCAGTCAGTAGGAAGATGAAAGGAAAAATCAGTTTCTTCTCTATACTTCCTGTGAGTTTATTTTGTACAAAGCAAGCGATCGCCTGCATTTGCCAAACCGGGAATAATGTAGCCGTGCTCATCCAAATGGCTATCAATAGCAGCTGTATATAGAGGCACATCTGGGTGCATCTCACAGAAATACTCAATACCTTCTGGTGCAGCGAGCAAGTAGATAAACTTAATTGATAAGGGATTAGTTGATTTGAGCCGTTTTACAGTTGCCAGAACTGAATTATCCAGTTGCCAACACTCTGTATACCACAAACATATTCTATTTGTCAATATCATAAGGGACTTTGGAATAATACTCAACAATGAATAGATACGGTGAGCATTACGAATAGTGCTAAGTCGGTGGGCGATCGCTATCTGGAATTGCGTTATCAATTAAAATAGCAGTCCCAGCAGGGTAGCGGCAATGCCAGTCAAAAAAATGATTAATAGATCCCCCACGATTGTTAAGCGCGAACCGAGATAAATCCCCAGCGTTGAGAACTTTATCGGGCAAAGACCGATAAAACATATAAGTAACGGGCGCTAGTGTCGAGACAATATGAGCATCTGTGGGGCGCAGGATGTGCCACAGAAAGCGGCTAGACATTCCCACACGGAAAGCTTGACTTTTAAGCAGCGCAGATAGCGCAAGCGCAGCAGTGTCAGTACTCCTTGGAGAACTACTGCGATGTTGTTTCAGTCTCTATTTTCAGTGACCAATGCAATATGCCTGAAAACGCTGTTTTGTTTTGGCATAATCATTTGTTCTTTACTATGTTTGAATAAACTATTTGTCACTAAGTATCTGTCAACTATCCATAGTCACTTTTTATTTTTAAAGTTTTGGTATCTTAATAACCAGTCAGTTATAACCTTATATGCTGAATTGAGTATTAATAATATTGGTAAATATAAAAAATAGCACATCAATACCTCATTAGCAATTGTTGCAAGAGAATTTAAAGATGGCTTTAAAAATGACTTAAAAGATATATTTTGTGAGAAAGTTAATAATAAAGATAAATCACCCAACTTGAAATTCATGGATTCTTTATCTATTAATTCCTTACTTGAAGAATTGAAAAATCCCGATGTCATAGTCCGCGAGCAGGCAACGAGAAAAATCTGGCGGATCTGGTTTCAGCAAAAGGGAATATATGGGCTAGAACGAATTGACTACAGCCAAAAGTTACTAGATGCAGGGGAGATTACTGAAGCTGAAGCAGCTCTAACAGAGCTAATTAAAGACCAGCCAGATTTTGCCGAAGCCTGGAATAGACGGGCTTTTCTCTATTACAGCATTGGTAATTATCAAAAATCTCTCTTGGATTGTCAGAAAGCAGTGCAGTTAAATTCAATACATTTTGGTGCGCTTCATGGCATGGGCTTGTGTTATGCGGCGCTAGGAGATTATAGTAAAGCTATCCAAGCTTTTCAACGCGCTTTAGAAATCCAGCCCTATTCACTAGTGAATCAAAAGTTGATTCTAGAATGTACATTTAGATTCAGCTAAAACAGCAGATAGGAGAAAGCATTTTATTGTTTTATGAATCTGTTATCACCTTCATCAACAGCAATTCATCGCCTTAACCGCCGCAATTTTATTCAATACAGTTCTGTCTGCATTAGTAGCAGTATCATGACTGCTTGTAGCAATGACAACCAAGCGTTAATCACCAGTTCTCGACTGGATAAAGTTACTTTTGGTACAAACTGGATAGTACAAGCTAAATACGGCGGATTTGCTCAGGCTATCGCCACTGGTACTTACAAAGACCATAGTTTAGATATCACCATCAAAATGGGTGAACCTCAAGTTTCCAGTGGTACTCAATTGTTGATGGGGGGTGCGGTAGATTTCTTTATGGGTTATGGCGTTGATGCAGTGAAAGCCATAGCGCAAGAAATTTCCCAAATTCCGGTAGCAGCAATCTCCTAGAAAGATCCCCAGTGTCTTATCGCCGATCCCAACACAGTAACTAAAACCTTTGCCGAACTCAAAGGCAAACCAATTTATATTTTTGCTAATAACATCAGCTATTGGTCTTTACTCCAAACAAGTCATCTGAAAAATATTAACAAGAAAAAAAGAGCATGAAAAGATGAGCAAGTCATGCGATCGCACAACCAATAAAACACAAATCTTAGGGCCAGCTTCGGATTAATATGGCTACTTTACTAATTCTTGCTGCAAAACTTGTACAAAACCAATCGCAATCTGAATTAGAGGCCAACCTATTAAACAAATGAACATGGCTTGACGAGTCTTAACATCTAAACCTTGACGGACTGCTACAATTACTGCCAGCAAACTCCATACTGCCAATATCAACTCTATTGGTCGTCCCAGCAAAGGAATTAGGGTTAAAAAATTTAGCACTTGTGGTGCATAGGCAAAACCAATGGGATTGAGTAAATCTCCATAAGTAGGGTCTATTGGCTTCAACCACTGCCCAATTTTCCAAATCGAGAACGTCCACAAATAGTAACTTGCTACAATACTTAGGGCATCAATCAAAAGCGCTACTAATAGCACAGGGAGTGTAGCACGATTAATCAACAAAATCGCAGCACTTCCCAAAGCGTGAGAAAAAGCTGCCAAAATTACGATAGTTAAAGCTATTTGACGACTTTTTCGTGTATTACGAGTATTTGTGTAGAGGTTGGAATTAAGCGTTAGGGCGTTTTTAAGCGTCTTACAAACTCCCTGTTTTGCTTTGTTGTTACTAATGCGAACTTGCTTATCGCTCACGATGGATGAAAATAAGTGCGAGAATTTAGTTATATGAAACACACTATAGGTGACTTTTTAATCTTTCTTTAATAAGAGTTTGCTAATTGAAAATACACTTAATAATAAGCTGTGATGCTTAAATTTATTGAGCGGCTACTAGTATGGGTACGAGGTGAAACCTTAAAGCTGCTATTGTTAGCAGGGGTATTACTTCTTGTCTGGGGAACGCTATCGCCTGTGGGAACATTAGTGTGGTGGCTAAGTCAAAGTGCCGGAAGTTTGGGGTTGAACAAGAACCAAAGCCGCAAGTTACCATCTGGAGTAAACACCAAGCGGTACGGTGTAGGAGGTCGCTCTACCAAGGCTATCAAATCTACAAAAATTGACTGCTACATTATTTATCTACCAGGAGTAGGAGATTTTTCTGCCAATGAGGTAACTCCTGGCGAGGAATTTTTTCTCAAAAATTTAGTAGAACTTCATCCCAACTGCGTAGCGGTTTCGGATGTGTTCCCCTATTCAGTTGCTAATGAGAGTCTGGGAGGGCAAAGATTACTAGCTCCTTTGTGGCGTGCTGCCAAGGATGCAGACGGTTGGCTCTCCAATGCAGATATTCTGATTAAAATTCGCAATCTTTGGCGGTTTGCCATTTCTGCGGATGAACGCTACGGCCCTATTTATAATCTGGGTATTGCTAATGCGATCATTGATCGGATGAATGCTGCACATCCTATGCCACAATCCCCCAACCAACCTCTCAAGCTAGTTTTAATTGGCACCAGTGGTGGAGTACAGGTGGCACTTGGAGCAGTTTCCTACCTTGAACAGAGGCTTAATGCAGAGCTTTTGGTAATTTCGGTTGGAGGTAGCTTCGATGGAAACACTGGTTTTGAAGCTGTTGACCATATGTATCACCTCCAAGGACGTCGAGATTGGGTCGAGGACATTACCCGCTTACTGTTTGCCTCGCGTTGGCCTTTGACGGTTGGCTCTCCCTTTAATCAAGCCCGTCGTGAAGGGCGTTACACTGTTCAAGTCAGTGGTCCTCACGCCCACGATGGAGCAGAAGGCTATTTTGGTCAAGCATTTGTAGGAACGAGCAAAACCACTTACGTTCAATTAACGCTACAGAAAGTTAATCAACTCCCTATTTGGTCTAACCAACAAAGGTGAATGAAAGGGAACTCTTAAAAGTAGGTCTCTTACGATCGCACTCAATACTTTTCGGGTAAGCACTTCTGATCTCATTTGTGGACTGGGAAAAGGTGAGACCAGTGCTGCGGGAGGGTTTCCCTCCGCAGGCAACTGGCGAACCCGAAGGGGTAAAGGGTAAAGGGTAAAGGGTAAATTTCAGCCTTTTCCTTTTTGCCTTTACCCCTTAACAAAAATTAGGGTGTGACAGCCGCTCAACTGGTTAAAATTTCGTCAGAGTGGAGATAGAAGTTTTTATCTCACTTTTTCATAAAGCTTAAATGACTCAAATATTTGCAGCCCCAACCCAAATAGACCACTATGTCTGTGTTGCTAAACTTGCAGATGTTCAGGCAACGGGTAGTTTATTGGTTAAGAGTGAAAAACATACTATTGCTTTGTTTTACTCAGATAATCAAGTCTATGCAATTGATAATCGTTGCCCTCACATGGGTTTTCCCCTCCACGGCAGCACATGCAAAGATGGCATTGTTACCTGTCCTTGGCATTATGCCCGCTTTGACCTCGCCAGTGGCGGAACTTTCGACTCTTGGGCAGATGATGTGCCTTCCTTTCCTGTAGAAATCCGGGATGGGGAAGTTTGGGTAAATCTAGCTCCCCCGATTGACCTCCATGCTCATCACTATCAGCGTCTTCAAGATGGCTTAGAACAGAGTATCTCGTTAGTTATTGCTAAATCAACGATCGCCTTACTAGATATGGGAGCAGATCCCACTAAACCATTTCAGATGGGATTAGAATTTGGCACTCGTTACAACAAAGCAGGGTGGAGTTCTGGCTTAACTATCCATACCTGTATGATGAATTTGCTGCCTTATCTAGATGTAGAAGATAGACCCCGCGCCCTTTTCCAAGGACTTTCAGCAGTCGCCAATGATAGTGCAGGTGCGCCACCTCACTTTGTGGTTCACCCATTGCCTAATTCCAATGTTGATTTGAATACTCTCAAAAGCTGGTTTTGCCAGTTTGTTGAAGTGCGAGATAGTGAAGCCGCAGAGAGGTGTCTGGTATCTGCAATTCGGGCGGGGGCAAATTCAGAGCAAATTGCAGATATGCTATTCACAGCTGCCACAGACCACCGCTACATTGATGTCGGTCATACTCTTGACTTCATTAACAAGGCGCTAGAAGCACTCGATGCTGTCGGTTGGGAAGGAGCAGAGTCAGTTTTAGCAAGTCTAGTTTCTGGTTTGACAAGTGCTTCTCGCATGGAAGAATCTAATTCCTGGCGCTACCCTGTAGATTTGGTGGCAATTCTGCAATCTGCTTTTGAACAGTTACCCGCAGCTTTGGAAACAGGACGATCGCAACAAGGAAAGTGGTCAGGCCGGGATGAATTAGTTCCTATTTTATTAGGAGAAGACCCACAAGCGATCGCTAACTCTCTGCTTCATGCCCTACAAACAGGTTGTACTGAAGAACAATTAGCGAGTGTAGTAACTTACACAGCAGCACTGCGCGTTGCTCGCTTCCACACTAACAACGACTTTGGAGACTGGAATTCAGCACATCATCCGTTTACCTTCGCCAATGCAGTACATCAAGGAATCCGACGAGTTCCTTCATTGGAACTACTGCGGGGTGTGTTTGATGCCGCCATGAGCGTTTATCTCAACCGCTTTTTAAATGTCCCACCAGCACGACTCCCAGAACCAAAAGACGCGGCTGAAAATCCCGAAGAATTGCTTCAGCAACTACCAGATTTGTTGGATCGTCAGCAGCAGGTAAATGAGACAGGTCGATTGGTGGCTCGTTATTTGTACAGTGGCGGTTCTTCGGAAAAGTTGATGGCAATGTTGGGTAAATTGATGTTGCGAGAAAACCGAGACTTTCATGTGATTCAGGAAATGGAAGCAGCTTTTCGGCAATATTCTTTACTGGGTGAAACTGCTGCTGGTATTCACATACTAGTTGCAGCATCTCGGTATTTAGCAGCACACGCGCCGACAATGCGATCGCAAGGGCAAACCTATCAAATCGCGCATCGCTTACATAAGGGCGATCGGCTGTTTGAGGAATCTTAAACTACCAAGGGTGCGTTAGTGTAAACTTCAGACGGGCAATGAGTTGAATTATCAAGGAGTTATGAAATCATCAGCTAACGCACCACTAACTTGGAAAACGACATTTTCGTTTGTTACCTTTGCTACCCTAGTTGTTTGACTCATTAGCTGGCTAACTTCGGCTGGAGTATTGCCAATAAAGCGGGTAGATGAATTTCCTCACGCAGAGACGCAGAGACGCAGAGAGTAAGATGTTAAGTGTTTTAAATTTCATACTTCAATTCAGCAATGCCAAACATTGATATGCGATCGCAACTTAATCACGAATTACTATGCTATTTAATGTTTTCAAAACTCCTAATACCTTTTCATCTATCGAGATAACCCCTAGTTGGCGTGTAGTTTGGGGAACATTAAATACTCTCACAGCAGATGTAGTGTGGCGAGATAACCAGTTCGCAATTATTTCTTCACTCGCCACAGAGCAATTTGCATTCAGTCCCACAGAGCAATTTGTGGTGGTTGGGGATGTGTGGTTAAGTAATCGGGTGGAGTTGCTGCAAAGATTGGGAGTTGAGCCAAGTAGCTTTTTGGGAACTGATCGCCAGCTGATTGCTCAACTTTGGGAAAAATGGGGTTTTGGATGCTTAAAGCTGTTGGTAGGGATGTTTGGGTTAGTGGTTTGGGATCGTCAACAGCAAATATTGTGGTTAGGACGCGATCGCATTGGTAGCCGTACTTTGTACTACACTACCACGGGTTCAATTCGCTCGATTGCGCCGAAACTGCGATCGCTTACACCCTATCGCTCAGCTGATTTGGATTTGGTGGCGTTGCGAGATTATCTCTGTTGTGCCTTTGTACCGGGAGAAAGGACGCTTTGGAAACAAGTGCGAGAAGTTCGTCCGGGAACAGTTGTAGAAATGCCTTCAGAGAAAATTTATACTTATTGGCAACTACAACAGCAAATTACAAACGCAGATCAACCTTTAGTGTGGCATGGCGATCGCCTCCGCTCCCTACTTGATCAAGTTGTTCAGGAATATTTACCACAAAATCAAGCCGTTGGTGTTTTGTTATCAGGGGGTTTAGACTCTAGCAGTATCACCGCTTTAGCTGCAAAGTTTCATCATGCACCAGTCCACACCTACTCAATTTATTTTGGTTCGGAATCCCCCAATGAGTTAGAGTTTTCTAGCTTAGTTGCAGAACATTGCCAAACTCAACACCATATTCTCGAAATTACCTTTAAAGATATGTGGGAACGCCTACCAGAAACAATGGCGTATCTTGATGATCCCATAGGTGATCCGCTAACAGTGCCAAACCTGCTGGTGGGAAGAATGGCGCGGGAAGATGTCCAGGTTATTCTCAATGGTGAAGGTGGTGATCCATGTTTTGGCGGCCCCAAGAATCAACCGATGCTGATTAATAACTTATATGGTTCTGTCATCAATCAAGATTCACTGCAAGCATATCTGATTGCCTTTCAGAAATGTGCATTAGATTTACCGCAACTTTTAAAACCGGAAGTTTGGACATCTGTAAAAACAGAACCATCGATATTTTCTGCTGATTTAAATTCTGATGCTAGTTACTTAAATCGGTTAATGGCACTGAATATTAAGTTTAAGGGAGCCGATCAAATCCTCACTAAAGTTAGTAACTTAACTCAAGCAGTGGGTTTACATGGGCGATCGCCTCTTTTCGATCAGCGAGTGGTTGACTTAAGTATGCAAATTCCTCCAGAATACAAACTTTCTGGAGTCGAAGAAAAAGCAGTACTCAAACAAGCGGTTTTAGATATCTTACCAGATGCCATTATTCATCGTCCTAAAAGTGGCATGATGGTTCCTGTGCAACTGGGATTTCGCAAATATTGGCAGCGAGAAGCTAGAAAATTGTTGTTAAATAGGAAGAGTGCGATCGCGCCATATATTAATCAGTCATTGCTACGCGATTGGTTAGACTATCGAGGCGATATTTGGGGACGTTATGGCGTTAAACTTTGGTTATTGGTAAGTTTAGAGATTTGGTTACAAGTCAATCAGAAATAAGGAAATTAACCAAAACTTTGAACAACATACATATCATTACCTGTATCACCAACTAAAATCAAGCTGCTGTCATCACCTTGTAAATTGCTACTACCAGCAATCCCCCGTTGCAGAACTTGAATCAGTTTTTGTGGAGTAAATGATTCTAATTCGACAAACTTTCCCGATTCTAAAAACTCTATTTCTTCAGTAGATAAACTCTGACGAATTTCCCCAAGCACTTGTTTAGCTGCTTGTGCCGAATCTGGAGAGGATTGAATGAACATCCCGCGTTTAGTAGCAATAATCTGACGTGGTGTTAATCCGACATCAATAACAACGACATCACCATCTTTAAACCATTTAGGGCTAGTACGGAGACGGTGAACTAAACCAATTCCTTGGGGGCTGCAATCATGCAAAGCATAGACTTTCAAATCTGGATTGCGGTACAGCATTTGCATTGTGGTGTCGAAAATATTTTGAGGATATCCATTAATGCTTAGAATTGCACAGTTATTTTCAAAGTGAAAATTGTTAGCAATTAATAATTGAGCAATGACAGCACTATCACAAACGATTAATCTATCAAAACTATAAGCGCTCACATCAGGATTAACTGGGGTTGGCTTATTTTCCTCACGCGGAGAAGGCAGGATTTTGAGAATTGAACCGTTGATTTGCTGCCAGCGTTTTAGCCAACCTTGAAAATCATTTTGAGAAAATAAAAACTCTTGTTCTAATAATCCACTTCTACCTAGCTGTCGAGTTCCTAAGTATATCGATAGCATTCCCATAATAATGACGATGACAAATAGACTGAATGAGTTAAAAGTGAACAAACTATTATAAATTCCAATAGCAAGAATTATACATCCGATTATTTGTAAGCTTCTAGCATATTGGCGGCGATATTTCATGTTAATTTTAATTGATTTAGACTTACTATAAAAATAATATATAAAACACACATTAACTATAAGTGATATGATCAATGGTGAATAAGATCCAAAGAATGGCGAGGTCAATTCACCTAGCAATATTGATATAAAAATATTAAAAAACATATAGACAAATATATAACCAAATATTGAGCCAGATTTGAACTTTATTCGATTATCTAATAAATAATAAAATTGCTTTTGAGTGAAAGATAGAGTGTTATTTGCGGAAATATCAGCGATCGCCTTCGCAAACATAGGATCAGTAATTTTAACATTACCCATACTAGTGGGTTCAAATACAAACGGATGTTGGCATTTTGTACAGCGGCCTTGGTTAGCCGTCCGGTCTTTCAGATTATTATCAGTTCCGCAGTTAATACACTTCATAATGGTTATTGAATTTTCAGTTATCAAGCACTTGATTTGTTAGTAAAACACTGTAATCCTCACGCTGACGAATTAGGCGGTGTGTACCATTTTCAAGCAAGACTTCCGCGGGTTTGGGACGATGTAAAAAATGAGACGACATGGCATAACCATAAGCACCCACATCTAAAATGGCAATGATGTCACCAACTTCTAGCGCTGGTAGTTGGCAATTTTTCCCTAGATAATCTCGTGAATAGGTAGTATTACCACAGATATCCGTTGTGTAAATTTTATCTGTTTTCTTCCAACAGACGATTTCTCGATAGCCACCATGCACCGAAGGAACTGAGAGATTTGCAACCGTGGTATCAACTCCGATAATTTGCTTTTCTGCTTGCCATTTTACAGAAACAACTTGAGCAAGCAAAGTAGCACATCCAGCGATCGCAGCTCGTCCCGGTTCAATCACTAAATCAATTTCCCTCCCCAAACGGGTAATTCTATCAGTCAACTCAGCCCCAAACAGTTCCCAATCAAAAGCTGCACCACCATGATGATACGGGTAGCCAAAACCACCACCAAAATCCAAAAATTCCCAGTCTGGTAACTTTTGTGCTGTAGCAAGCACCGTATCAATCACCTGGGTAAAAGCTGTTGTAGCATTAGTGCCAGTACCGCGATAGAAATGCAAACCACCCAGTTTCAACCCAACTTCCCCAGCCAAAGCGATCGCATCAGCAAATTCCTCTGGACGCACACCAATTCGACTATCTCCCGTTTCCGGCAAATTAACCCGTAAACCAAGGCGGAGATTTACATCTTTATCTTTGCGCCTTCGCGCCTTTGCGTGATCCAAAAAAACCTCACAACACAACTGCAACTGAGCAATACTATCAAAATTGAGAGTTTTTACCCCCCAATCGAGAACTTGCAGCATCTCAGCCCAATTCAAATTACTCCCACTGTAAACAATCTCACTAGGATCAAAACCCGCTTTTAGCCCCAAATAAATATCTCCTGGTGTATTAGCGTGAAGTCCCCACCCAGATGAGCGAAAAATTTTTAACAGCGCAATATTGCCATTAGTAACACTAGCAAAACGAAATTGAGTGCGAGGATAACTTACAGCCTTCGTAATCCGCTCAATAGTTTGACGTAAGCGATCGCCTTCATAAACATAAAGCGGAGAACCGTAAGTACTCAATAACTCCTGAGCCAGTTCCCAACAGAATGGAGTAGAAAAATTATGAGTTGAATCATTTAAATTAGTTACTCTGTCCATCAATTACGTTAGCGTAGCGTTAGCGAGTCATCGAGCGTCATTACGAATTATTCGGTAATTTTTCCATAACCAACTAGGCAACCAAAACGGATGATCCCAGGATTTTTTGCCTACTTCTTCACCTAAGACATGCGATCGCCAAAGTTGCCACATAATAAGTAACCAGAGAATCTCACCAATACGACGACCTTGGATAGCTCCTCCCAGTTTACCTTCGACGATTTGTGCTGCTATGTGGGGAGAAAAACGATTTTCCGCACTAAGTATACCCGGATTTAGCCAGATGCCAACTTGATGCCACAACTCATTTAAACACCACAAGGTTAAGGGAACTCCCATACCGCGTTTTTGCCGCCAGACAATTTCAGGTGGTAGCCAATTTTCCACCGCTCGCTTGAGGATATATTTCTCACAAGCTCCTTGTAAGCAGAGTTCTCCAGATAAGCTGAACGTCCACTCGGCTAAAGGTAGGTAACAAAAAGGCGATCGCACCAACAACCCATGAGCAAACCCTAAAGAAGTAGCACGGGGGTGGATATTCTGTGCTCCTTTAAGCATCAGAGTGGCACGGCGGAGACGATGCAGCAAAGATTTACACAAAGTTGGATCAAGAGCCTCCAAAAGCCAGTCTTGAGGATGCAAATTTTTTATCTGTGCGTATACCTCTGACTGATAAACTTCAGCTTCATATCCCCAAAGCCGATGGAAAGTGCGTAAATACTGCTGGATAAAATTTTCCTCTTGAAGTTCCCCCTGATAAACACCTGCGGCAATTAAAGGTTTATTCGTCCAACCACCAAACAACTGATCGCCACCTTCGCCATTAAAAATCACCTGAGTTTCTTGACTAGCTCTCTGCGCCAAAAGATACAATGGAACACTTACCCCATCTCCAAATGGCATATCTAGCGATCGCACAGTCGGAATTAGGGCATTCTTGATAGAGCGTGGAGTTACCTCGACTTTGACTAGAGGAATTTTGAGAAACTGAGCAACTTGTTCAGCATAAGGATATTCTGGAAGTCCTACTGAACCAAAATCTAGAGTGTAAGCGCGAACTTTTACCCCAGCTTGCACCAGCAGCGCCGCCACCACTGAAGAATCAAGTCCGCCAGACAGAAACACCCCAACAGGCTCATCTTTTAAATCGGCAATTTGTTGCTGAATCGAGTCTTGGAGGAGGGTTTGCAGCTGGGTTACTGCGGCTTCGTCCGTTAACTGTTCTGAAGCTTCTCGCCACGAGTGGATTTTCTTAGATTGAGGTTTTGGAAGCACACTTGATTGCTCATTGTGCCAAACCAGTTCAGTCCCCGCTGGAACTGTAAAAACTTGAGCAACTGGGGTTAAGGGAGTTGGGACATAAGAAAAACAACTATAGCCGTACAAGCCAGCAATACTGACCTCTGGCTGTTTTAAAATCTGTAAGAGTAACTGTAGTTGAGATGCAAACCAAATAACCTGTCCTTGCTGAGTCCAATACAAAGGCACTTTTCCGAAAGGTTCTCTTCCCAAAATTAGGCAGTTATTTTCTTGTAAACTCACCCAAGCATCAGGCGCAGTAAATATTCCTGATGCCGAGATAGCAGCAATTTGATTTTGTAACGGTGAAGAATTTTTACCAAGTCCGACATAAGCAACATTCCAAATAGGGTGAAAACAATTCTCCTCTTGAGATAACTGATTTAACGGCGTATTTGCGTGCATCTTTACACTAGTTAGCAACGCTTCCAACTCACTTTGAGCGCCGTAACCCCAATACCCAATAAAGTGATGTGGGATATTATTATCCATTTTCCCTTTCCCCTTTCCCCCTTCCCCTTTCCCCTTTCCCCCTTCCCCTTTCTCCCTTCCCCTTTATTAAGTCCTTCTACTTAACTTCAAACGTTTCATCACTAATTTGACGACCTTCTAAAAACATCTGCACCCGCCAATTACCAACGGTTGCAGCAGAGTTAATAGGATAGCGACAGTAAGTATCCCAGACAGACGTATTAATCTCGCGGGTTTGATAGCGGTTTTGCTTGACAATTTGACCGTTGGGGTCAATCCAATTACAGGAGAGAGCTAGCTTTTTACCCAAAGGTGCATCCTTCAAGGTGACACGGTAAAAAACTTCTGGATTGTTTTGGCGAGAGATAGTATTTGTGCTGCTGCTATTATCTGCGAGGGTGAGGCGGTCTTGTTGAGCAGAAACACGGGAGAGTACAGAGTTTTGCTGCTGGATGAAGAAGATTATACAGGCAACTGCCACCAATAAAGATCCAACCACTCCAGAAAGAATCCATCGATTCTTTCGTTGCTGCACCTCTAATGCTTGCCGACGACGTAATTGGATGAGCGCTTCATCGAGTAACTCTGGCGGTAAATTCAACTCCTGTAAAATTTCCCTAACCTGCTGTAGATCAAGTTCCGCATCCTGACGTATTTGCAACCCTTCTACTTCAGTAACTATTTGTGTTAATTGCTCTTGAGTTAGTCGCTGTGTCATAGCTAATAATAACCCCTGTTAAAAAAGCTTTATTTCTATTACTTTGAATTTTTCCAACAAACAATACTCTAACTTTCAAGGAAATCCTAATATTTTTGCAAACACTTTATTACACTTGTTCACTTGGCGTTGCATATTTAGAGGATAATTTACCTCACGCAGAGGCGCAGCGAAAAGTTTGATCGGAGGAAACCTCCGCTCAAAGCTTTTAAAGACAGAGGCGCAGAGAGTATAAAGAGTTTTAAAGCTTAATACATCAATTTCATCCCTTGCTTGTACAATGTCGTTCACTTCGCAACTAGTTATAGCAATCTTAGATCAAACCTCTCTTTATTCTTCTCTCTGTGCCGCGCCAGTTGCTACAACGGGGGGAACCCCCGCAACGCACTGGCTTCTCTGCGCCTCTGCGGTTCGTTAAAAAAAACAATTTTATAAGTGAAAAATCTTAACTCATAACTCAGCACCCATTATGACTACAATTGAAGGTATCTATGAAGTATGTATTGGCATCCCAGAGCCAATTTCTGCAATTCAGTATTGGGAGCAATTTGGCTATCGCATTGGTCAAGTGGGTGAATTAACCGCAGATGTGGCCAATCAATTATATGGTGTGAATTCGTCTTTACGCTCAATTCGCCTTTATCACCAAAATGCAGATCATGGTTTGATTCGACTGATGGTTTGGCAAAACCCCACGCATCAAGGGTTGGGAACAGAGTCAATGAAAATTAAAGGAAATCGCTGGGCAACTACTTTAACTGCTGATGTGTTAAATATCTTAAATCATGCAGAAGATGCAAAAGCCGCAGGTTGGCCTATCAGATATACCAATTCTCACTGGGAAGTCATCTACAACAAAGAAAGGAAAAGCCGTCCTTTTGTCGAGCAGGCGGTTGGGGTACGAGAAATGTTATTATTGCAACCCTTAGCTCGACAAGTTTTATTTCAAAGATTTGGCTACACACTACCGCACTACGGACAAATCAACCCCAATGCGGCTTTCAAGACTAGTCAGTTTACCCATATAGGAATAATTACTCAGGATGACAGCAAAGAAACCTTGAAATTTTACGAAGAAGTTTTAGGTTTACTGCGTGTGCGTGATGATGTCGAAACTAGCTATGAATCTTCAGCAGCAGGTCGAGATATTTTTGACCTCAATCCTGGTGAAAAGTTTATTGTCACTACCTTTGATGACCCGCGTTCTTCTAAATCTGACTTGATGGCTGCACGCAGTGGCAGACTTTATGTAATTCGGTTCCCAGATTATATTAATTTAGAATCGCGCTTTGAGGCAGCCCAGCCAGGTAGTTTGGGAATGTGCTTATATACTTATCGTGTCCGAGGATTACAGGAATATTGCGATCGCATCAAAGCAAGTTCTATCCAAAAGCTTACAACCATTATTAGTAATGAGTTTGACGAGATGAGTTTCTCCTTTGTTGCACCGGATGGCTATTTCTGGACTTTGCTAGAAGGTAATTATTAACTAGATAGTCGAATTCAATAAGCAAAAAGGTATATTACTTTCTCAAACTCCAGTTTGCTTTCTCATTTTGCCTAAATGCTTTCTCATTTCAGTAGATTCAGCAAGTAAAAAGGCATATTGCTTTCTCATTTTGCCTAAATGCTTTCTCATTTCAGTAGATTCAGCAAGCAAAAAGACATATTGCTTGCTCATTTTGCCTAAATGCTTTCTCATTTCAGTAGATTCAGCAAGTAAAAAGGCATATTGCTTGCTCATTTTGCCCAAATGCTTTCTCATTTCAGTAGATCGCGCACTCATTCCTAAACTATAAAGTGAACCAAATGCGATCGCACCTAAATTATATGGATGTAAGACCTTTTTTGAGCAATGCCCAATTACAAAATTCAAAAACGATCGCTAGTTCTGGTTTCATTGGCTTTGATGTCTGCTCTGCTGCTGACATTTATATCTACAGCATTGAGTATTTATTTGTACAGCAGCAATAGTAATAATAAAGCAGAAGCGGCAATTGTTCTAGGTGCAGCAGTGTGGGGAGAAGAACCATCTCCTGTTTTCAAAGAACGAATTAACCACGCCATTAATTTATATAAAAACGGTGATGTTAGTACCATCATTTTTACAGGTGGAGTTGGCGATCGCAATGAACCAGCCGAAGCAATAGTTGGTAAAAATTATGCGATCGCCCAACGGGTTAAAGCAAATGATATTCTGATCGAAACTCAATCTCGAACAACTTCCCAGAACCTTAAAAACGCTCTAAAAGTGGCGTCTGATAACCAATTAACTAAGTTTCTTATTGTTAGTGACCCATTGCATACCAAGCGAGCCGTATTGATGGCGCGAGATTTAGGAATGGATGCATATCCATCCGCCACACCTACTACCCGCTACCGCAGTTTTCAAAGTCAAATGGAGTTTCTGATGCGAGAAACTTATTTCTATCTTGTCTACCTTGTGTTAAAAATCTAACTGCCAGCTTGAGATTTTCCGAATCTTCAAGTAGAGACAATTTCATCTTCGTACAATTGTAAGTGATCTTGACCCGGAAAACGTGTCAAATTACTTGAATAAGTACCAAATGTTGATAGGAAAATTATACTAATGAGAATTTGGGCTGTTATATTTGTGCTGGCTTCTTCTTGTCTAATATCTGAAGTCAAAGCTACTGAGCCGATTAATGCTACTTCTGTTTTAGCGGAAAAAACCACAATATTTTCTCAGTCAACGAATGGGAAACAGATTACTGTCAGTAAAGCTGAATTTGGGTTAAGGAAAGTTGACCCCAGCGGTAAAGCTAACTTTATCCCTACAAATAGAGTGCCACTTCAGGAAGGAAACGCCTATGGGTGGCGAATTGAACTTAAAGACTACCAGAGTGAAGTGAGATGGCGCGAAGTCCTGCGTTTACCAAAACCGCCAGAAACATGGGGTACAGATGATGGTGAAAATTTCTCAATATCAAAAGACGGGACTACCGCAGTAACAAAACGCGTACAGTCAGCGACAGATGGTGTAATTGAAAATTTTTGGACGATCGCACCAGGCGATCCGCTTGGTAAATATAAGATAGAGGTCTATATTGATGATCGTTTAGTAGGTTCTTTCGAGTTTGAACTTGTTACATCTTTAGAGAATCGGCGCTGATCTCAGAGTTATCGCGCTTTGGAATGAATTCCAAGGCTAATAGCGAAACGTTGACTGTAGAGACGTTGCATTGCAACGTCTCTACGAAATAATCAGTTTTTCTCACCCTTATCTTGAATACTGAATCGGTGTTCTAGGAAGGGGATAGGGGGTAGCCCTTTCCTAGTAGTTGGTGCTGTACTACAACTTCATAAACCGCTAGACTCCAGTTATAACAGTCGCTAAAAAGATAAATCATGCCACTACTTCATATCCTTCATTTAGTTGGGTCTGCACACAACGATTTTTATTGTGATTTATCACGCCTTTACGCCCAAGACTGTTTAGCAGCAACAGCAGATCGATCGCGTTATGATTTTCAGATTGCATACATCACACCTGATCGCCAATGGCGATTTCCTGACTCCCTCAGTCGAGAAGATATTGCTCTGGCAAAACCGATTCCTTTGTTTGATGCCGTACAGTTTCTAACAGGGCAAAACATTGACATCATGTTACCACAAATGTTTTGTATTCCTGGAATGACTCAGTACCGTGCCCTATTCGATCTGCTCAAGATCCCTTATATAGGCAATACTCCCGATATCATGGCAATAACGGCCCACAAAGCCAGAACTAAAGCAATTGTTGAAGCAGCAGGGGTGAAAGTGCCGCGTGGCGAACTGCTTTGCCAAGGAGACGTTCCGACAATTACACCTCCAGCAATTATCAAACCCGTAAGTTCGGACAATTCTTTAGGTGTTACCTTAGTCAAAGAGGCTACTGACTATGATGCTGCTCTGAAGAAAGCATTTGAATACGCAGATGAAATCATTGTAGAAGAATTCATCGAACTCGGTCGAGAAGTCAGATGCGGCATCATTGTTAAAGACGGGGAGTTAATCGGTTTACCCCTAGAAGAGTATTTGGTAGACCCCCACGATAAACCCATCCGCAACTATGTTGATAAACTCCAACAAACCGACGATGGCGACTTGCGTTTCGCCGCTAAAGATAATATTAAGTCTTGGATTGTAGACCCTAACGACCCAATCACCCAAAAGGTTCAGCAAGTGGCTAAAAAGTGTCATCAGGCTTTAGGTTGTCGCCACTACAGTTTATTTGACTTCCGCATCGACCCAAACGGACAACCCTGGTTCTTAGAAGCCGGATTGTATTGTTCTTTTGCCCCTAAAAGCGTGATTTCCTCTATGGCGAAAGCAGCCGGAATCCCTCTAAATAATTTGTTAATAACCGCTATCAATGAAACGTTAGGCAGCAGTCAATTGCCGTTGCAAAATTGATAGTGAATTTGTTAAAAAAATCAAGAGAATAAATAATTACTGCAACTTTGGAGTGCCAGAGGCGATTCTCCTACGGAGACGCTACGCGATCGCAGAAAAAATAAAGAGCATGAACAAGCTTTCGCTATTCATGCTCAACAATTACGAATTACGCCAATTTCCCAAAACAGATGGAAACCTCAAAACCCAGATTAAATATAACTTTCATAATTATGAATTATGAATTATAAATTACTTAATCACCGCCTAATTCCACTAGTTTGCCGATATTAAAGTCAATCTTTACCCAGCCTTTGAGCTTTTGCAGATTTTGTAGCAAAAGTAAAGTAATCTGCCAATGGTGCAAAGTTAAAAATGGTATAGGATCATCCATGCGATAGATTGCATCTGTACCTCTAACTAAGTTCTTAAACCATGTTTGCAATTGTTTCCCAGAACGAATACCAGTCAGTCGCCAAATTTCGTGATATAGCCAGTAAGTAGGCTTGCTATCAGCCAAGGGTTCTAGAGGTGCAGCTAGGGGAGTTTTGCCAAGATAGGCTTCGGCAACACCAGGGTGATTGTAGAACATTGTGATTGCCGAATGGGTGCGGGGATTACATTCAATGGCGTAGACTGTACCGTCTTCAGCTTGGATAAAGTCAAAAGATACTTGTCCAGTCAGTCTCAGACTCTTGACGAAGTGTTGCACCCATTGCCGGATTTGAGGATTTTCCACATTTTCATAGTTGATTTGAAATGCAGAAGAGTTTGAGCAGCAATGTAATCTTAACTCTCCATCTCGCACGGTACTATGGGTGCATAATTCTTTCCCAGGAATAAACTCTTGCATAATCCAAGGTTTTTCTGGACTAATAGGTAAACTCCTTACAAACGCTGCTGTTTCTTCTGGAGTGTCACAAGGAAGTTTGGTTAAATTTAAGCGGCGAACTGAGTCGTAAGAAATACTTTTAATTATATATTTGCGGGTTTCTTGACTAAAGTCAAAGTTGATAATTTGTTCTGGATCTGTAATTTTAAAAGATTTAGGGACAGATAAACCAAGCGATCGCGCCTGATCGGTAAAGGCAAATTTATCATCCAGCATTGCAGTTATATCTGCATCGAAGTGGAAAACCTCACAGTATTCTGATAGTACAGGCTTTGCCAACGAATCGTAGTAACTAGCTACAGGGCTGCATACGGGTACATAAACATCAATTTTCTCTTTTTTGACGATTTCCAATAAAGCTTTTGTATAGCCTTCTGGGTCGTCTTGCGGTGCTGGTACTGTATAAAAACGACTCACTGCATTTGAGAATCTATGCCCAGATAACCAGTATTTGTGACCTTCAATTAGAATAACTCTGTGTCCTGCGGCGTGAAAGGAGCGAGCAAGTTGTAATGCTTTGGTCATCTTAGCGCCACTCACTAAGATATTCTGAGGGTGAGCAGCTACGGCAGTTTTTTTCATAAACGGGTTACGCACAATTCGCCACAGCAGAGATACCAAAACTACAAAAGCATTGAGTGGCAAGGCTAAGAGTAATAGTGCTAAAGTACCGAGAGTTTTGAATAAAGCCACTATCTTTGCCTTTACAACCATTGATGGGGTCGTGGGTTGAGGCAAAGATAAGGAAATAGATTGTGCCATAAGTTTTTATTTCATGCAAAATACGAGTTTTTCGTAGGGACACAACAATGTTGGTTGTGTCCCTACTACGTGTTGCTAATTCCCAATGCTTATTACACCACGCGTCTAATCAGGGTTACACCATCTCGTATGGGTAACAAAACTTGCTCCACACGGGTATCTGTGGCAACAACGCGGTTAAATTGAGCGATCGCCTCGCCGTTAACAGTGCGTTGTGCAGGCGGTAGGTAAACTTCTCCTTGTAACAAAGTATTATCTACGCAGATTAACCCATCAGGAGCTAGTAACTGAGTATCCAAAATTATCTGGAAGTACTCTACATACTCCTTTTTATCGGCATCAATGAAGATCAGATCAAATGATTCTTTTTGGGCCGCCAGCTTATGGAGTGTCTGTAGGGCAGGTGCTACCTCTACAACAATCTTATTGCCGTGGGGAGACTCACTAAAGCAAGCTTGAGCAAATTCGGCGACATAAGAGTCTACTTCGCAAGCAATGAGTTTTCCATCGCTTGGTAATGCTTCCGCCATCGCCAAGGCTGAGTATCCTGTGAACATTCCCACTTCTAGGATGCGCTTGGCTTTGGTTATATGCACAAACATCTTCAGTGTTTGTCCCTCTAGATGTCCTGAGAGCATTTCCTGCTCTAATTGACGTACTGTTTCACCATCGCTAAAGCGTTTGCTCCAGTCTTCTTTACTAGTCTTTTGCGCTAGTGCTGTCAATGCAGCCGATTCGGGGGTGGTGCAATCATCTAAGTAGGGATCTAAACCCGCCGCTAATTGCAATCCCTGGCGCAGAGAAGTCAATATTTCTAAGGGAACATTGCCTTCCTCTGCCATTCGGAGGGTATTTTGTAGCTGCGCTACAAGGATGCTATGTGGTGTTATGGGTCTTGCGGTGTCTGGTTTTAAAATGCTAGTCATGTCTTCAGACTCCCAAGAGTTTTGATTCTTCTTGGGTTTCAATGTAAGCATCAATCCCATCACCACCACGGGGATATGTAGCACACAGACGTTTGTGTTCAGCCAAGGCTGCATCTAGTTCTTCACGAGTGAGATCGTTGACAAAGAAGCACTCACCAATGGGTCGTGGCATGGCTGCGCGTAGTTTGCCATCTCGTGTCAAGCTTATAGACTGGGTGGCATACCATAATAAATCGCCATCTAGTAGAGGATGATCGATTGATAAACCTATACGACTCATCAAGCTCAGGATGCGATCGCGTTCTCCAGTTGTGATATAACCACGTTTAGCGGCAATGGTTGCAGAGAAAGCCATGTCTATATTGACGGCATGACCATGATATAAAGGAACCATCGGAGCTAATTCTAAGGTAGGACTCCAAGTATGGCCGTAGGCAATGACGCGATCAAGGTCTAATTCATGCAAGTTAGGAGTCTCTAACTCCAACATGGTTTTGATTGCTTCGTAGTTGACTTTATGAGCGATCGCTTTAAGTTCGCTAGTGCTATTCACATGTCCAAAGTGAGTGTACAGCAGTTCTTCACCGTATTCATCTAACAGATCAAAGACTTCAGAATTAGAGACTACAGCAATCTTGACTAACTCCGCCATCCCGTTGCGAACTTGAGCCGTTGGCAAGGTTTTCAAAAAGGAGAAATCGAGGATAACTTTCAAAGGAGCATGATACGCTCCTAAGCGATTTTTCAACTTGCGATGATTAACTGCTACCTTAATCGCCACACCTGCATCAATTAAGCCAATCAGTGTAGTCGGAACACGAATGTAGTTGCTCTTACGACGATAAGCCGCACAAGCAAACCCCGCTACATCAGTGATTAAACCACCACCCACAACTAAAACTGGTTCCTTACGAATTAAGCCAAAGTCAGAGAAAGCATCAACAATTTTCTCAAAGGTTGCAAGGGTTTTAGCTGGCTCAGTAATGGTTATGGGCAATACAGTCAGATCAATGCCATAGTGTCTAAAATATGACTTGATCTGCGTTCCATATAGTCTATTTACATTGGCATCAATCACAGTGAGACAGCGCCCGAATTTCTCATAGCTGTCGGCAATTTCCCTGTTATCGATGTCAAATGCACCGTTCACATAAACAAGACTAAATTCAATTTTTTCGTAACCTTCTACATGAAATGAAGATTCCGTTGCTTCAAACGATGCTTGGACATTATTCATTGCTGTTGACCTTAGTACAAATGAAAAATTTGTGAGAATTCAAGACAATTCAGATTTACCATAATGCAGCCCAATAACAAATGATGCTCTTTATTGCTCTAGATTCAAGGCATCCTAAAATGAGCTTTGACTAAAAAAGCTCACTTATATTACTGGCATAGGTAAATTCTTTAGGCTAGTCGCTCATTTGCGACACCTTACAACTAGTCAATTAATCCTATTAGCAATATCTTGCCATAGATACTTGCACCCTTCCAGGATTATCGAACTGAAGAAATTAACCTGAATTTAGATTAATTTCATTATTTCATCTACAATGGCTCCGCCACTGTTCGACTCTGCAAAATTTGGATCATAAAAAACTGTTCAGATTGTTGATTTACACCAGGCTTCCATTTAAGATTACAGCCCTGATTCACCTTCAGTTCGCTGTTTTTTAGCATTAGTCTCGAACCTTATATCGCTAAACTTGCTACAGTCTGTTTGTCTCCGAATAACAGTACAATTTCAGTTTTTTCAGTCAAGTTACTGCTCAGTATTAAAAATACTAACGTCAGGAACTTATGAAAACTCAGAATTTAGATCTATTCAGAGTTGCTAATGGTAAAACTTGGTACAACTCCATTTTAAGGAGAGATTGCATGGAAAAAATATTTAAAGAACAGTCGTATTGGCTTTGTTGTTCCAAACTAAGGCTATTTCAGCTTGAGCCAGCAAATAATGTACTGGCCAGTAAATTAGAACAACAATACAAATCATAACATAAAACAATACGAATCATAACGTTATCTACTCAGGTTCGAGTAAATGAGTATGTCGATAATGAGGCATCATTAAGATTGATAACGTGTCTAACGCTGTAAATTCTTATGCAACAGCCATTTCCCGGTGAAGTATTCGCCAAAACTACTGATTTTGATACTGGCATTCGCCAACTCTTACCCCAATACGACGAAATGCTGGAGGTAATTACGCGGTGTCTGCATACCACAAATGGTCGTATTTTAGAATTAGGCTGTGGTACAGGCGAACTCAGTTTGAAGATACTCAACCGTTGGCCAGATGCTCAAATAATTGCTTTAGATTATTCGCCCCGAATGCTGGAATTTGCTCAAAACAAAATCACAGCAGCAGGATATCAAAAACAGTGGGCTGGAATCCAAGCAGACTTTGGCGAGTGGGCAAACAATCCAGAAGCATTGCAGATTGGTAGCGAATTTGATGCCTGTGTATCATCCTTAGCAATTCACCATCTCCAAGACGAGATGAAATTAAAGTTATTTCAACGAATTGCTAGCAGCCTAAGTCAAGGTGGTTGTTTTTGGAATGCAGATCCTATCTTGCCAGAATCACCTCTGTTAACAGAAATTTACAAAGCAGCGCGAGAGGACTGGGCAAAGCAACAGGGAACTAATTTGGCAGAGATTAACGCTAAACGTGGCACAAGTACTGCCCAAGGTTATTCAAGTCAAGATCAGCTAGCTACCTTGGATGCTCATTTGCAAATGTTGAGTATATCTGGGTTTAAGACGATAGCAGTACCTTGGAAGTATTACGGTTTGTCCGTATTTGGGGGCTGGCTGTGAAAACTTGAGATACCCGCATTTGAAATTGTCCCTTCCCCAAGCGCTGACAGTTTTCAGCAATAAAATGTAATAATTTACACAATTTCCCTAAACAAGAACTATTATATAAACCCATTGGGTTTGTGAAAGAGGTCTTGCTCCCTAACGTAAGGATTTTGACTGAAACTTGCGTTATCTAAGCTTGGCTAATGTTTTTATGCAATGTTTCCAGATCTAAAGTAACCCGTGAGGGTACTGTCCATTCTCTAGAACACTGTCCGAAAATACAAAGTAGAAAAAAGCTGCAACAAGACAAAGCAAGGATATGCCATTGATATCTTGATACTTTCCCTTGAAGCTTTCCCCTTTAACCAAAAAGTATTGGTTTGTATCTATTTTTCTACTTTTTTCAACAACATTGTTGAATTTATTTACTATCACTTAGCTTTAAAAGGAGAATATCTTGGATGACTCGAAAAAAGAAATCAGCTAAGTTTAACTGTGAGCATCCACTCTACTCTAGATGCCCAATCTGTTGTATCGTCCCGCCGCACATGCTGGAGAATGTCGCCGTAAATGGCACTCCTCAGCAGCGTAGTTGGGCTTTTCAAACATTAAATGTATCGGCACAGGTTCGCGGGCGACGAAATATTGTAGGTAATATCTCATTTGCGCCCTCTACCGGTGAAAAACGTCGTACCATTTACGATGCTAAAAATGGTCAGGAACTCCCTGGTATTCTAGTACGTGGCGAGGGAGATCCTCCTAGTACTGATGAAGCAGTAAATGAAGCTTATGACGCTGCTGGTGCTACTTATGATATGTTTTATGAATTATTTGAGCGTAATTCTATTGATGATAAGGGTCTGCGTTTAGATTCTACCGTGCATTATGGTGTCAATTATGACAACGCCTTTTGGAATGGCGACCAGATGGTTTATGGTGATGGAGACCAAGAACTGTTCCAACGCTTTACTAAATGCATTGATGTGATTGGGCATGAGTTAGCTCATGGTATAACCCAGCATGAAGCAGGTTTACTGTATTATGGCGAACCGGGGGCACTGAATGAGTCGTTTTCTGATGTCTTTGGTTCTTTAGTAAAGCAGAAAGCAAAAAATCAGACAGCACAAGAGGCAGACTGGATTATCGGTGAGAATCTTTTGATGCCAACTGTCAAAGGTGTTGGCATTCGGTCACTGAAAGCACCTGGAACAGCCTATGATGACGCGGTACTGGGTAAAGATCCCCAACCCGCGTATATGAAAGATAAGTACACTGGTGAGGAAGATAACGCTGGGGTACATATCAACTCAGGTATTCCCAACTATGCCTTTTATTTAGCAGCTATTGAGATTGGCGGTTACGCTTGGGAAAAAGCTGGCACAATATGGTATGTAAGTTTACGCGATCGCTTGCGTGCCAAAGCAGATTTTAAAAAAGCTGCCAACATAACTATCAAAGTTGCTGGAGAACTCTACGGTAATGGCTGCATTGAGCAAAAAGCTGTGCAAAATGCTTGGAAACAGGTAGGAGTTCTGTAGGCTAGGAGGTAGAAGAAACAGGGGAGATTGTAGATACTCATTTAGTTATCTCAGAAACCATTTCAGTTGTCCAAAAAACTGATTCATCTAGCTCAGAAACTCAAACAACCTCCCCCACTCAGCACTCATAAATGTATTGTTTGTTGTTGTTAAACTGGGAGGTGATACTTATCATCTCCCAGTTTTCCTATTAAGTAGATAGGTATAATTAAACATAAAATAAAATCTTAGTTCGTAGTGTTCGCGTAGCGTCTCGCAGAGAGCGATTCATCGCTCAAAACAAGGAGTATCAGGACTAAAGTCCTTACCCTCCGGGTGACGCTCCTACGTCGCTAACGCTGCGCTATCGTTAGTCGCTCATAGGGGAAACCCCCAGACGCTCGCGGACTCGCTCTAAGCGTTCGCGCAGTGTCTCGTAGAGAAGCTATGCCGTTGGCGCAGCCTCTCGTAGAGAAGGCTTTACGCTGCGCTATCGCCCTACAGCCCTTTGGGCATCCTACTCCGGGCGTCTCCCCTTCTCCCAAAGGGAGAGGCTAGCGCCAAGGGAGAAGACCGTGCTAACTCACTACAAACTTTAATTTATTTATGCTTAGCTACTTACTCTCTATAAAAAGCACAACGGAGAGCAACAAAATGCGGATCTCGTTTGAACGCACGGGCGGCTTTGCTGGGATTAGCAAGAAAACAACCTTTGATACAGCCACTCTCCCGCCAAACGAAGCTCAGGAATTGCCCCGACTAGTAGAGGCTGCTGATTTATTTAAGTTACCTGAACGAATTACTTCCCCTAATCCCCAAAGCGATCGCTTTCAATATAAATTGACAGTTGAAGACAACGGTAAGCACCACACAGTAATAGTCAGTGAGGCAGCATTACCAGGAACCTTAAGACCACTGATTGATTGGCTAAATAAAAGTAGAACTTAGGAAGCAAAAGGCAGAAGGGCAGAGAGACAAGGAAGACAATGAGAAAATTATTAACTTTTGACTCTTGACTCTTGACTCAGCACTCAGCACTCATTACAAAGGTTCCCAAGCAGTTCCTTTGTAACCATATTCAAAAATTTCTGGATGCAAAATTTCTGCCAAGATTTCTAACGAATCTACTAGTCGCGGCCCTGGACGGTTAAAGTAGGCATTGCCATCCGTAATATAAACCCTACCAGATTTGGCGGCATGCAGTTTTTCCCACTCTGAACGCTGAGTTAATAACTGGGCTTCTTGACGAGTGCGATTTAAATCAAAACCACAAGGCATAAAAACAATCACATCTGGATTGCTTGCTAACAGAGTTTCCCACGGCAAAGTTGGGGAAGGTTGACCTGTAACGCAAAACAGAGATTGTCCTCCTGCTAAGTTGACTAATTCGGGAATCCAATTCGCAGCCACCATTAAAGGGTCAGTCCACTCAATGCAGGCGACTTTGGGAAGTTCATTTAAACCAAGTCCTTGGATTTTTTGCTGACAAATTTTTACACGAGCTTCTAAGTTTTCTAGAACTTTAACCGAGTCTACTTTGAAGGCGCTGCTTACTCGCTCAATATCAGCCCAAACATCTTCAAGAACATTGGGTTGTAAAGAGATAATCTGGGGTTTACTGTGGACGAGTGTAGCAACTGCTTTTTCAACATCGTGTAAACTGACAGCACATACATCACATTGGTCTTGAGTGACAATATGTGTAGGCTGCAATTGCTCTAAAACATCTGTTTTGATTTGATAGATACTCAGAGCAGATTGCAGTAAATCATTTACCTCATTGTGAATTTCGCTGCTAGGGGCATTGCTATCTAAACGTGCTTGAGTACAAATGGGGCGATTTTGGATTTCTGGAGGGTAGTCACATTCGTGCGATCGCCCCACAATATCATCAACCAACCCCAGTGCCGCTAAAATCTCTGTTCCACCGGGAATCAGCGAGACGATTCTTACACCGCTATCTGTCATTCCTCCACCTCCGTAACAGCTGCTATCAACTTAATTGTCTCAAAATTCAGGTAGTTAAGCATCTTTCTCCAGGAGAGTCCAGAAAGTTCAGTTAGTCAGTACTCAGCAAGAAACTAACTACTAAATCAAATTTATATTCTTCAAAACTCAGGAGACTTTACCAAATCCTCCGCCTCCAGGGGTTTCTATGACAAAAACATCCCCAGGTTTCATCTCTACTGTAGCTGTGCTGTCTAAATTCTCTGTGGTTCCATTCTGACGTTGTATCCAGTTGCGTCCCACAAGTCCAGCTTCCCCACCATTTAAACCAAAGGGAGGAACAACCCGATGACCAGAGAGAATATTAGCTGTCATGGGTTCTAGAAACCGAATACGGCGGATAATCCCATTACCGCCAGGATGTTTTCCTTTACCCCCGCTATCAAGACGAAGACTAAAGCTTTCTAAAAGTACAGGATAACGAGATTCTAAAACTTCTGGATCAGTCAAGCGGGAATTAGTCATGTGGGAATGAACACCATCAGTTCCATCAAAATCAATCCCCGCCCCAGTGCCGCCACAGATAGTTTCATAATATTGATAACGCTCATTACCAAAGGTAAAATTATTCATCGTTCCTTGAGAAGCCGCCATGACACCCAAAGCGCCATATAAAGCATCAACGATAGTTTGAGAAGTCTCTACATTACCCGCTACTACTGCTGCTGGATAGGTTGGGTTCAGCATACAGCCAACCGGAATAATAATTTCTAAAGGATTAAGACACCCAGCATTGAGGGGGATATTATCATCAACCAAAGTACGGAAGACATATAAAACTGCTGCTTGAGTTACGGCTTTTGGAGCATTGAAATTACTATTTAGTTGTTCAGAAGTTCCAGTAAAATCAATGGTAGCACTACGATTTTCTCGGTGAATTGTTACTTTAGCTTGAATTTTAGCCCCGTTATCCATTTCATAAATAAATGAGCCATCTCTAAGAAGATTGATAGCCCTTCTGACTGACTCTTCTGCATTAGCTTGCACAAAATTCATGTAATATTGAACAGTTTGAAGTCCGTATTGATCAACCATTTTACGGAGTTCTTGAACTCCCCTTGCATTAGCAGCAATTTGTGCTTGGAAATCTGCTATATTTTGGTCAGAGTTACGAGCAGGATAAGTATGATTAGAGAGATACTGTCTGACTGCAAATTCTCGAAAATTTCCCTCTTCAACCAAGAGAAAATTATCAAAAAGAATTCCTTCTTCTTCTACTGTGGTACTGTGAGGAGGCATTGAACCGGGAGTAATTCCACCGATATCGGCTTGGTGTCCACGAGAAGCGACATAGAAGAGGGGAGGGACAGATGAAGTATTATCGCTGCTTTCTAGAAATACAGGAGTAATCGCAGTAACATCAGGAAGGTGTGTTCCTCCATTATAAGGATTGTTGGATAGATACACATTTCCTGGTTTTAGAGTATTGCCTTTATCATTAATTAAACTGCGGACACTTTCACTCATTGAGCCTAGATGTACAGGAATGTGGGGAGCATTAGCAACTAATAATCCAGAAGCATCAAAAATAGCGCAAGAAAAATCTAATCTCTCTTTTATATTTACTGATGTTGCCGTATTTTGGAGAACAATCCCCATTTGTTCGGCAATAAATTGATAGAGATTTTTGAAGATTTCTAGCCGGACTGGATCTGGTTGAGATGTTGTATACATTTTTGACGCCTATATTTGCTAAGATTAGCTACTAAAGTGATTGAGATGAATTTAATGAAGGTTCGGACTACTACACCTGATGATGTACCACTAATTTATTCCTTCATCCAAAAAAAGTCTGAGTTTGATAGAAAAATTGGTGCTTATTCTGGTGTAATTCAAGTCACTGAAGATAAAATACACAAAACAATTTTTAGAGCAGTACCTTTCTCCTACGTTTTATTCGTTGAAACCTTAAAGCGTGTGGTTGGATTTTCTTTATATGGATTCAGATACTCATCGTTTGCAGGTCAACCGAGTATCTGGCTTGATGATTTGTATGTGGATGAAGATATGAGAAGTCAGGGAGCAGGAGCCTCATTGATGAGTGATTTAGCTCAAGTTGCAAAGAACAATGACTGTACCCATCTTGCTTGGAATGCTGATGCTCGCAACACTCGCGGACTGAGTTTTTATTATCAGCTAGGTGCAAAAATTATAGAACAGAAGGAAAATCGCTGTTTTTTCATCTGGACACCACATACAAAATAATTAACAAATAATTATCTCGCAAATATAAATGAAGCAGGAGCAATTAATCAATGTTTACGCTGTAAAACTAAATGATTGCGCTCGGTTAATCTTGCTTGCCAGTTAGGTTCAACTACAATTGTGCTAATTTTCTCTACAATAATCGCAGGCCCATTAATAATATCTTCTGCTTGTAAATCTTCCCGTCGATAAACGGGAGTATCATACCATTGGTCAGCAGTAAACATCTTGACTATCTCAACATAACTGGAAACTTCATCTATTGGACGGGTACGAGTAATTAAGGGTTCTTCGGGAGTATCCATCTTCTGAATTACTTCCACTGAAACGGATTCAACAATTAATATTTTCTCTAATTGAATGAAACCATAGCGAGATTTATGTTCAGTCTCAAACTTTAGTTGCATCTCTGCCACATCATCGGCAAAATCAATAGTTAATATCGAGTTAGTTCCCTCATATTTTAAATTTATTTTTCTAACTAATTCTTCATTATGTGTTTCATTCAACTCGGTTCTAGCTTGGATTTCTAAAGAGTCAATTAATTGCTGTAGTTGAGGAATGAATGCTTGAGTTAAAGGCTTTTCTACCCCCACTTCTCTAATTGCTCGAACATCAGCTAATCCCATACCGTAGGCAGAAAGAACGCCTGCATAAGGATGAAGAAATATCTTTTTCATCCCCAAAGTGTCGGCAATTAAACAAGCAACTTGTCCTCCTGCTCCGCCAAAACAACAAAGCACATATTGACTGACATCATAACCTCGTTGTAGACTAATTTTTTTAATCGCATTTGCCATATTTTCCACTGCGATCGCAATAAATCCGGCGGCTACTTGTTCAGGGGTACAAGTGTTTCCTGTAACAGCCTCAATGTCTTGAGCTAATTGTGTAAGTTTTTGAATGACAATATCTTTATCTAAAGGTAAGTTACCATCAATTCCAAAGACAGATGGAAAATATTGCGGATTAACTTTGCCTAACATGACATTAGCATCAGTAACCGCTAACGGCCCGCCACGTCGATAACAAGCAGGCCCAGGATTTGAGCCAGCAGATTCCGGCCCGACACGATAACTAGAACCATCAAAAAATAAAATTGAACCACCGCCAGCAGCAATAGTATTAATTGCTAATACAGGAACTCTCATCCTAACGCCAGCAATTTCTGAATCTAGTTGTCGTTCATACTCTCCTTTAAAGTGAGCAACATCTGTACTTGTTCCTCCCATATCAAAGGTAATTACTAACTCAAAACCTGCTCTTTTACTTGTTTGGACTGCGCCAACAATGCCCCCAGCCGGGCCACTCAAAATACTATCTTTTCCTTGAAATTGCTCGGCTGCGACTAAACCCCCGTCAGACTTCATAAACATTAATTTTACTCCAGGTAACTCACTAGCTACCTGGTTGACATAGCGACGCAGAATAGGAGTTAAATAAGCATCTACAACTGTTGTATCCCCTCGACTAACCAACTTCATTAAAGGACTGACTTGATGAGATACAGAAATTTGTGTAAAACCAATTTCTGCGGCGATTTTGGTAACTTGTTGTTCGTGATTGGGATAGCGATCGCTGTGCATAAAAACAATAGCACAACTGCGAATACCTATGTTGTAAACCGCTTGTAAGTCATTTTTAACTTGTTCAATATTTACAGGGGTTAATTCATTTCCGTGGGTGTCATAGCGTTCATCAACCTCAATCACCTGCTCATAAAGCATGGTTGGTAAAACGATATGACGAGCAAAGATATTAGGACGATTTTGATAACCTATTCGGAGGGCATCTTTAAAGCCTTTGGTAATGAGAAGAACGACGCGATCGCCTTTTCTTTCTAACAGTGCATTTGTTGCTACTGTTGTCCCCATTTTTACTACTTCTATTGCGTCACTAAAAATAGGTTCATTACTTGATAAACCCATGATATCTCGAATACCTTGGATAGCTGCATCTTGATATTGCTCAGGATTTTCTGAAAGCAATTTATAGACAATAACCCATTGTTTTTTAGATAAGGGAACAATTAAAAAACGTTCAGGATGTAGTGAAAGCTTATCTATGATTGTCTGATTATTAGTAACAGCCACAATATCTGTGAATGTACCACCGCGATCGGCAAACACTTTTAACATTACTTCATTCCTCAATGCTCTAAAAGTAGAGTAGCAGTGGGATAAGGAATGTTTCTACTTAAGTGTAGAATATTTTTACGATACGTATAAATGGGGTCATGCTGGGATGTACCCAAAATGACCCTCAATATCAAAAAATCGGAAACCAAGTTTTGCAACAATCTTGTGTGGTGTTAAACTGCTGACAACTTATACACGCTGCCAAATCTTGATGCTTTTATCATGACTGCTACTAGCCAAGAATTTTCCATGTGAGTCAACAAGCTCATTCATAGTATTCCCAGCCCCAACAGGAGAGCTAACAACACTTCTAGTCAAGTAATTTCTAACTTTTGTTTTACAGCTTTTGACGCTAGTGGTAAAGGTTCGAGTAGCTTTTGAAAAATTTCTATAATTGCAGTAAAAACTTTGAGGTGTTAGGCGGATTGCTTGTCACCACTATTGTTGATGTGTTGGCGCAAGACTGAATTGATGAGTGTTTTGTATTCGACACCTTGGGCTTGAAACCAAGCCATCACATCTGAATCGAGTTGAATTAGGTTCTGTGCTTGAGTGGCTGGCACTCTCAAGGTTGCCTTCTCAAAGAATTCATCTGTTAACGGCGGGATATCAGAATAGTCAATATCCTCATCTGACATCGTTTCCAGAGCTTCCCAATTAGTACGTGAGATATTGTTCAAATCGTTTTCGCTCATATCGATTTGCCCTTCTTGCTGAGATAATTCTGATAACATCACTTTGCCGTTCTGTCCAGACAACAACCGCTACGCCGTTACCAAGAAAACCGATACCGAACCAGCGTTTCTCGCCATAATTAAAACGGTCATCTAGCTCAATTAGCATTGGACTATCAAACATTTCAGGAACATCAGCGAAGTCAATTTGATGTTTACTAATGTTTTCGAGATTCTTCGCTTCATCCCATTCAAAGTGCATGAGAGTTCAATAAAAGTTAATTGGGCTGCTCTCTATTATCGCGCATTTGTGATATTTCAGTATATTGAGTATAGCTGTAGACTTTGGGTGGGATTGGGTTGCGTAACCTACACAAACTCTATTTTGCTGCAAACCTTTATCTCATGCTTTGTATAACGTTTTAAGTTGAATTGCAGAGTTATATATGATTGTTAGACCTTTACATCTGCTTCAATAAGACCTAGAACTTTAAATTGTTTACCTTCTCTTTTTGCTGTTGTGCATTCCATTTGACAGCTATTATTTCTACTGGAGAACTAGTGCGATCGCCACTTTCTGCAAATTGAATCATTTTAAAATATCATCGTCTTTCTCTCAAAATGATCGTCTGATTCTCAGTTCAAGCTATCCTTATGAATGTGGAAATCATTTCTACAGATATCACGACAAGCTATAAAGCAAATAAATTGAAAGTTTATAGCAAGTACCAAGCTTTCTAGCTCTAATGCTCAAACTATGGATAATTCAGATAAATCTAACGTAAATAACGATGTTATACCCGTCCGAGGGTATCTTTTAACCGAGCAAGTAAATCCTAACAGTCTTAACTTAGATCAACTCAGTTCTGTGGAATTGGTAGAGCTGTTTAATAATGAAGACCAAAAGGCAGTTGCAGCAGTCGCAGCGGCAAAAACTCAGTTAGCTGAAGCGATTGAGCGCACCGCAGAGCGTTTGCACCACGGAGGACGCCTATTTTATGTTGGTGCGGGGACAAGTGGCAGATTAGGTGTGTTAGATGCTGCTGAGTGTCCACCTACTTTCTGTACACCCCCAGAGTTAGTACAAGGGATTATCGCCGGCGGTGCTGGAGCGCTGGTACGCAGTTCCGAGGATTTAGAAGACCGCGCTGAAGATGGTGAGGATGCGATCGCTCAACGACACATTACTCAGTTAGATGTAGTAGTCGGTATTACCGCTGGTGGGACAACGCCATTTGTCCACGGTGCGCTCAACGCCGCCCGTCAGCGGGGAGCCACTACTATTTTTATCGCTTGTGTTCCTGCTGAACAAGTGAGGTTTGATGCTGATGTTGACATTCGCCTGTTGACAGGCCCAGAAGTAATAGCTGGTTCAACTCGTCTGAAAGCTGGTACAGTCACCAAGCTAGCTTTAAATATCCTATCTACTGGAGTGATGGTCAAGCTAGGCAAAGTTTACGGTAATCGGATGGTGGATGTAGCTGTCACAAATCAAAAATTACGCGATCGCGCTTTGCAAATTTTGCAAGACCTCACAGGTTTAAGTCGTGAGGCTGCTGGTTTCTTACTAGAACGTAGTGGCAAGTGGGTTAAGCTAGCTCTGTTGATGCACTGGACTGGTTTGGAAAAAGACGATGGCGATCGGCTTTTATCAGAACATCAAGGTAATCTCCGCGCAGCTGTTGCGAGCTACAAAAACGACAAGATATAGACCACAGTAGGGTGAACATTGCAATGCCCACCCTACAAGCAGCTAGACCCGCGAATAACGCAGATGAAGCCTTAGCAGCCGTAGCCAGCGCATCCATGCTTTAGAAGGCTGCTCAAAAAATGTGAAAATATCGCCGAAACCCAGGTTAGTTTTTTGATGGTGTAGCCAGTGTCTCTCAGGAGTTGTGATGAATAGAAGCTGACACAAAATAGTTACCAGCTTTGGAGTTTGCCAACCCAAGACTATTATGTGTCTCCACCATACGTGAAACTGACCAAACAATAGTCCACAGATAACGCCAATTGGAGAGAAAGACCACAGAAGCACTGACACCAGCAGATATGGCAGCGCACCCAGAATACCATCTAAAAGAACCTGGGTATTGAACGTTAAAATAGCATAGTGGCGGAAGTCCTTCTTCCAAGAGTGGTGCGTTTTCAGATGCAGGCTACCAAAAACATGCTCAGGTATGTGATAAACGAAAGTAGAAAGGAAATCGCCAAGAAACAGTAATAGCCAAGCAACAGCGATAGCCTCAAGCATTTGTACTCCTCAACAGTAAGAAAACTCCACAAAGAAAATTATTTAAATGTCATGCTGAAGGCGATCGCGCGTATGTTGTCCAACCTGGTTTAAAAAACCAAGTTGCAACCGAACGAATGGTTGAAGATGTGCAAAGCACCTCTCGATAACAGCGTCCGCTAAGCGATCGCGTAAATTCAGCATCTCTGGGCCAAAGCTGCTACAGAATAGAGAAGCTGCTCCCGAAGTTCTGAGTGCTGGACTTCTCTTTGCGTATTGTGCGTCTACGCTTCACTCATACCGTTTCACTTTCAGGTTGATACATTTAGGCAAGCTGGGGAGGCTGGGGAAGCGAATTGTATCAGGATTTTTGTGAAATGGTATCAGTTCTGCTCAGAATCTACGTATAGCCGTAGTCACATAGGTTAGGACAGTGTTGATTGCTCAAAGCCTTAAAGCAACTGGGTTTTTACTCAGCACTCAGCACTTTGCTATATATAGGGAAGTTGCAGTTTCATGAATCTACGATCCTTAATTGCAGTGAATAGCAACTGTTGATAGCTTTCAATCTGGTTTCGGCTCTAGGTTGATGGAATTGATACATCTAAATTCCGATAGAACTACTGTATTTTACCGTTGTCACCTCACAATCTTCTTACCAAGACATACGGCATTAGCAAAGGTTGAGTTAATATTTGTACAAATTTGGGTTAAGCTTTTTTGCTAAACAGATATGTGGCTTAAATAATGCTATAAAAACGAACCTAATGCTTTTTGTTTAAGGGATAAAAGGGAAAGGGACGCATATTTGAATTTAGCCCTTACCCTTTACCAAATAATTCATAATTGATAATTCATAATTCATAATTAAAGAATGGTTACAGAGCAAGCGCTAATGAGCCAATTAATCAATCGGTAATTTCAATTCGCATTTTAAGAAATTGCGAATTGCGAATTGTTTGGTCAACTTTAAATGCGATTATCATCACTGGCGGAGTTCGCGCAGTACAGCTCCCAAAGTGGCAATTCCTTCGACAATCTTTTCAGTTGGCTGAAAGCTAAAAGCCAGCCTAATAGCATCATCTCCCTGGCCATTGGCATAACAGCGAGTCCCTGGTAAGAAGGTGACGCCGTGTTCACTGGCAGCAGTGAGGAGTGTGCTAGCACTGATATCTGGTGGCAATTTACACCAAACAAAGAAGCCACCATCGGGTCGTAAGGCAACCACATCACTAGGAAACTCGTGAGCGATCGCCTCTAACATCAGATTACACTTATGCTGGTAGCAGGCGATTAGATCCTGGATGTGATTATCTAGTTTGCCTGTGGCACAGTAGCGGGCGATCACATGGCTGACAAACGGCCCAACAGGCCCCTCACTTTTGAACATTGCTAGCCGCTCAATGATTGCTGGATCACCACAAGCCCAGCCCAAACGTATACCGGGAGCAATAATTTTTGAAAAGGTACTTACGTATAACACCCACCCTTCGTCATTGAGAGTTGCTAGGGGAGGTACAACTTCCCCTCGAAAGCGCAAATCGGTGTAGGCTTCGTCTTCCACCACTAGCACGCCATACTCTGCTGCCAAGGCTACTAACTTTTTGCGCCGAAATAGCGGCATAGTAACGCCTGTGGGATTGTGAAAGGTCGGGATAGTGTAAATAAATCGGGGTCGAATCCCCTGTTTCTTCAAATCAATCAAAGTTGCTTCCAGCAAATCTACATCCATTCCTAACTCATCAACAGGAATAGTAATTAGGTGTGCGCCAGCGTTGGCGAATCTGTTAACCACCCCCAAGAAGGTCGGCCCTTCAACAATCACCACATCACCAGGCTCGACAAACACATCTGGCAGCAAACCGAGGATCTGACTAGAACCATAGCCGATGATGACGCGATCGCGATCGGCAGCGATTCCCCTAGCTCGCAAACGGAGGATGATCTGCTCATACAGTTGATCTGAGGGTGGGCCATAATTAAGGGCAGTCGGAGCCTCTTGTGCCAGCACAGCCGCACTTGCAGCGGCCAAGTCAGCATGAGGAAAGAGAATTGGATCAGCTAGACCATAGGCAAAGCTAACGGTGATAATCTTGGTTAACTCTGTACCGTAGGTTGGTGGTGTCAGGTTTCTAGCTCGTTCGGCAAATAAATCAGCAATTCGGTAACTAGGAGTAGTGGAAGTCATAGGAGCGAGTTTTATTCTAGTTTGACGCGGATATCTGCAATTAAGCTGTTGCACTTTTTTTGTGTTGGCGTTGCTTCACCACAGGAGAAGGTTGTCAACACTCAAGAGTTACTTTTATGGGTTAATAATTATGGCTTAGGATCATTCATCTAAAAAGCTTACTGGTGGCAAAGAACATCAATAGCTATCTTTAACCAGTCAATGTAAGTATGTTCTCTTTGGATCACCAACTCTAATACGAGCCTTTGCATAATCTGCTCACGGCTTGCCAACTGATCACCAAGCACGGGTAACTCAATATTTTCACATGTGGCCAGCTTTTCGCTGCGTGCCTCTAGCTGCTGTTCTAGCAATTGAATAATGGCCTGATTTGGTAACTGTGCTGCAAAAAATAACTGAACGAGTAAAGGTTCTCGTACTGTTGGTAAGGGCTGAGGGGATTGAAGCCACCGGATTAATTCGGTTTTGCCTGCTTCAGTCATACTATAAACCTTGCGGTTAGGGCGATCGTGTTGAATCTTGACGGTACAAGTAATCCAACCCTGCTCAACTAGTTTATCGAGGGTTCTGTAAATCTGTGCCTGGTCGGCAGTCCATAAGTGAGCAATGCATTGATCAAAGCAACTTGTTTTTAGGTCGTAACCTGTCATTTCTTCTTGCTGAAGCAGACCTAGAATTGTGTGTGCTAAAGACATAGGCGGTTTTCCGAAAATAAAGTAGTAGAAATTACATCTGTCATTTCTTATATAGTCTGATGTTAATATATGAGTAATCATATATAGGAACTATATAACAAAGTCATGTTAAGTGCTAAGTTCTGAGATCATAGTAAGGTGGGCATTACAATGCCCACCCTACAAGCTGGCGTCAAGTGGCGTGAGACGCCCGTAGGGCTGTAGGGCGAACAGTGACTCAGCACCACTGAAGGTGTACTTTGACAAAGCCTTTATATTTTTGCTTGATGAGAAAGGCTTATTTGGCGAAGATAAGAAATATGTGGGAGATGTTGCTGTTGACACAAGACGGTGAGAAAGCGATGGTCAAATCCATCAGACGCGAAATCACCATTAGATGTGCTGCTCATCGCTGGTGTACCACTCAACGAACCAATTAATTCGCTACGGTCTATTTGTGATGAATACCGAAGCCGAAATTATTCCAGCCTTTGCAGGCTATCGTAACGGGAGGACGAGTTCTATTGACTTCTAACATACTTCTACAACGAATACATCAACATCAACATCTACGTGATTTGCGAAACAAATTCCTCCGCCTTCACAAGGTGTTGCTTGAGACAGAACGCATCGCCTACGAACAGGTTCAGGGGCGAGTATCGAGTAGAGAACTTCTGCAACTCGTCATCAATCACGAACAATTTGCTTGGTTACATCGCATTTCTGAGCTTGTTGTGCAAATTGATGAGATGCTCGAAGCCGATGAACCAGTATCAGCGGAAAATGTCGAAAATTTGATTGCCGATGCCCGCCAGCTGATTGTACCGTCAGAGGTTGGCAATGTGTTTGCAAGAAAATACTATGCTGCTCTCCAGCGTGAACCCGATGTGATCTTGGCACACGCAGAGGTATCAGGGTTTCTTGCATCCAAGTAAATTAGGCGAAATAAACAAAGCGCACCGTGAGACATCTTACGGTGCATTTTTATTAAATTTAATAATCTACCCCTCGTTTAAGTTCTACACCTTGATTGGCATAGTGCTTGTGGCAATAGACCTCAGAGTGAATGCTAGCTAAGTCGAAGTATGCAGGTTGATTTTGGCAGCGACCGGTGATGATGATTTCGGTGTCGCGGGGTTTGCGGAGCAAAGCTTGAACAATGGGTTCAACGGGGAGTAGTTCCAAATCAACGGTGGGATTGAGTTCATCGAGGATGATAGTTTTGTATAATCCAGAGGCGATCGCAACTTTAGCGATTTCCCAACCGCGTTCGGCTTCTACATAATCTAATTCTTGCCGGCAATTGCGCCAGACGATCGCATCTCGACCGCAGCGTTGATGATCTACCACTTCTGGATATGACTGCTGTAAAGCTGCGATCGCAGCATCTTCTGTATAACCACTACCACCTTTGAGCCACTGCATAATCAATACGCGGGTAGATCCTGGATGATTGATCCCCCTACCAATTGCCTGTAAAGCTTTTCCCAAAGCACTGGTAGACTTGCCTTTTCCAGCACCAGTATAAATTTCAATCCCCTCAAGTAAGAGGGCTTTTGCTGTTGGGTGGTGTTGGGGTTTCATTTCTGAGTGAAGATCTGCAATATCGAGTAACTGTTGCGGCGCGGCGCGTCCAGTGGCGATAATCTCCAATTCTTGGGGTTTAGATTTTAATGTCCGCACTACCTCATCTACTGGAAGCAAACCCAAATCCAGCACCGGGTTAATTTCATCCAAGACTACAACTGAATATAAACCGCTGGCGATCGCGCCTTTGGCAACATCCCAACCCCGCGCCGCTTCAGATCGGTCAAAAGAGGTAATTTCTTCTGGCCCAAAAAATTCGGCACGACCTGTGCGAACCTGGTCAATTAAATGGGGAAAACCGCGCTGTAAAGCTGCGATCGCCCCATCCTCATCGTAGTCACGTTCTGGCCCTTTCAAAAACCGCAGCAATAAGACGCGGTTGGAATAGCTAGGTGTATTTATCCCCAAGCCGATCGAGCGCAAAACCACCCCTAAAGCTGCTTGGGATTTACCTTTCCCTACACCATCGTAGACGTGAATTTGACCAGTGAGCCGTTCAGGACGCACTTGCGCCGTGCGAATACCGATGCCGTTCCTTGTCATCTCTCGAAAAGCTGTAACGTGGAAGTCTTTCATCTTACCTAACGTTATGCACTCTCAGGTAGGGATAAAGGATTGTCATTGGTCATTTATACTACAAAATACAAATAACAGTCTTAACGCAAAATGTGCAATTTGTACGCACATCAGCTGATCACAGTTATACTCTCTAAAGTTAACCCTTGCCTGTAACCCTTTATGCTGGAAAACTTGACACTTCCTACAATTTTTCCTATTGGCGCAATTCTGTTTGACTTTTTATTTTTACTGATGGCTATTCCCATCGAAGCTTATGTTTTTAGCAATCGGCTAAAATTTGACAAAAAAACTAGCACTTTTTATGCCATCTCTATAAATTTGTTTTCCAGCGTACTTGGTTGGGTTATATTTTTTGTATCTGAGCCAATATTACCAATACAGTTTAAAACGCAATTAATTAATTATGTATTTTTTAATAGCTTTAAATCAGCTAGTGCCCAAAGTTTACTAATTTTAACTGCTTTTATAATTTTTTTTGCTACTTTTTTAATGAAATTTTTTCTTTTAAGAATCTTACTTGTATCATTAACGGAAAAACCTTGGAAAAAAGAAGAGGAGCAAACATCTCCGCGAAAAAAATGGCGTCGTTTCAGCAGTGCTAAATTGCAAAATACAAATTTGGCTACTACTACATTAATAGCAAATTCCCTGAGCTATAGTGCTATTACTATTGTTTTGTTTATTAGCTCAAGGTAGTAGAAATTTAATTATTTTGGTTTGAGGATAAACAGTGATTACTTAATCAATATAGAGAGGTAAATCATGAACATATTGTTTAAAGATGCATTCGGAGTATTTAAATTTATTGAAGGGCTTTACGCAGGAGTTAAAAAGGTATTAATTCCACCTAAAGCCTATTCCTGGCAAACATTTATTTACTTGAGTGTTTTTTCTTGGGTATTATCATATTTTGCTACGGGTTATATAAGAGATATAATTGCATTTTGCGGTTGGTTATTTTTAATTTCTGGTACAGCTTGGTATACCACTGAAGACCCGTTGAGGGTTCCTGGCACTTTTATGCCAGTAGGAGCAGTGATTACTGGATTCTTAGTTAGTGTTTTTGCATTTGGAAATCAAGAAGATGTAATTACACCAAGAACAATTGTTTTTTGGCCGACGATTTCAGCACTAATTACAGCAATTCCCGAATTTATTGAAGGAACTGATACTGACGCTAAAGCTCAGATTCCTAAGCCGGAAGACCGCCAAAGAATCCTAATTTTAGTTGCCAGTTGTATGTTATTAAGTTGTTGGATTCAGTTTTACTTTGTAATGGATAATTGGTTACGAGAATATCCCAGTTTGCAGGCAGATAATTTTAAGCGCAGTACCTTTGTTGTGAGAACACAAGGTCCAGAAAAAATACCAGAAAACGGTGTTGTAATTCTAGAAAAACTTCAACCACTGATAGAAGAACAAATAGCTGAAAGACCTTGGTCGGAAGTTGAAAGATGGCTGTTAGATGCAAAGCTACAGGTAAGAAATGCGGGTAAACAAGTAATTGCAAATAACTTAGCAGAATATGAAGAAAAAAATCTGTGGCTTGTTGAACCGCGTGTAGCCAATATCAAGTCTGGGTATATATTAGATTTACTAAGTATTTGGACAGGCCCTAGTTCTAACCCACGCGGGTATTACTTAAAGAAATCTTGTCGAGTCGAACCAGTTGCAGCAACAAATGGATCTGGGGATAAAATCACGGTTGCAGAAATTGAATGCGATCGCCTCAGTAAATTTATTGCAGGGCCACCGCCTCCACAGCAGTGAGAAGCAGGGAGCAGGGTAAAAGGATGGTTTTTCCCTTTCCCCCTTACCCCTTACCCCTTTCCCTTTTCCCAATGACAAATGACAAATGACAAATAACTATGAACTTAGGCAGAATTTTTGTACTAGCAAAGAATGTGTTTCAGGAAGTGGTACGCGATCGCATCCTTTATATTATCGGTTTTTATGCAGTAATAATTGCGATCGCTTTCCGCGTACTCCCCGAATTTGCGGCAACGACCGAAGATAAAATGTTTTTAGACTTCGGAATTGCGGCGATGAGTGCAATTGGTTTAATTGTTGCAATATTTGTGGGTACGGGATTGGTTAACAAAGAAATTGAAAAACGTACTGTTTTGATGTTAATTGCAAAACCTATTAGCCGCAGTGAAATTATTATTGGCAAATATTTAGGTCTATCCGCAGTGCTAGCCGTACTAGTGGGCGCGATGACAACAATTTATCTGGGATTTTTGCAATTTGGGAATATTACTTCTCCAACGGTAAGTATTCTGATTGCTACAATTTTCTTATTTTTACAGTTGTCTTTAATCAGTGCTATAGCTATTGCCTTGGGTGTTTTTACTGGCTCGCTGTTAGCAACTGCTTTAACATTTGCTGTTTATTTAATGGGGAATATTACCCAAGACTTAGCACAACTCGGTCGTCTTAGTCGCAATCCTGGTATGGAACGCCTCACACAAGGCTTGTATCTCATTTTGCCAGACTTATCTCGATTAGACTTGAAAAACGACGCGGTTTATGGCTTACAAGCACTACCCGACGCAACTGCATTGATTACTAGCGCTGGTTATGGCGTATTGTACAGTGTCATGCTCTTGGCGATCGCTATTCTCGTCTTTTCACAACGGGAGTTTTAGTTATTTGTCAAGAGTCAAGGGTCATTAATTATTCTCTCCTCTGTTCCTCTCTGCTTCTTAGCTCCCCCCAATGCCCCAATTTCAATAAACTAGTATCTGAGGTTGCTCAATTGTGCCATCAGGCATGATGGTATCCCGAAACTTTGCATAAATCAGGTTTGTTTCCCACAGGTTGGCTTCACTTAAGTTTGCTTTAGTTAAATTGGCCCATGTGAGGTCTGCACCATTTAAATTAGCTTCGGTTAAATTAGCTTCTAGTAACATTGCTCCACATAACTTTGCTCCGGCGAGATTTGCTCTTACTAAGTTAGCTTCAATCAGCGATGCTTCAATTAATATGGCTTTACTCAAGTCTGCTTCACTCAAATCCGCACCACACAGAGAAGTACCCCAAAGTTTACTACCTATAAATTTCACTCGCCATAAGAAAGTTCCGCACAAATTTGCTTGCGTTAAATCAGCATTCGTCAAATTAGCTTCACACAAAGAAGCTTCATGCAAATTAGCTTCACGCAAATTAGCTTCCATTAAATTTGCGTTACTTAAATTTGCACGAGTCAAAATAGAACCGCATAGATTTGCGCCATGCAAATCTGCTCCTATGAGGTTAACACCGCTTAAATCAACTGTTCTCAGGTCGATTCCACTCAAGTCACATCCACTTAAATCCCGTTGATCAAAACATTTATTTGTAATTTGACTTAATATAAATTCCTGCTGGTCAGCATAATTTCTCATGGCATCCACCTCAGGGTGTAATTTATTTTAAAGACTGTTTTTGAGAGCTACCGTATATTGAGAGTACACCCCAAAGTCAATCAACTAAGCAAATAATCGGCAATAAATTCTAGAAAAATCGCTAAGAACTTGAAAATACGCCCTTACAGTGGTTATTGAAACAAAAAACGCTGACATAGGTCACGAAATATTGATAAAAGGGATTAAAGATTAGGAATTGGGAATGAGCTAATATTCATCAAGCAAATTGTTCCCAGTATCTAGTCCCGATTACTCAGTCTCCTGTTCCTTTTATATGTAGCATTTTTTTAATACACACTTATAAAATCATGCACTAAGTAAGAGTAATAGTAATCTTAAAAGTTTTAAATTATCAACTTTTTGTTAAACCCCTATCTCTAGGAGGATTTATTTGCTTCCCAAGTTAGATTACAAAAAAACGGGGATTTTTTTATGCAAAAATATACTGTATTCCTGTGAAAGACCTGCTAGCTAACTACTTTCTAAGTGAGTCATCGCAAATTATTTTTACAAAAAACTTCCGTCTAGTTCATTGAAGCTAACAAGATGCAAGATCAGGAAAAATTAGATTATCGGCTGACTGATGAGCAGCTAAAAAATCCGTCACACAGCAGCAGACAACTGTATTACCCGGCGATCGCCACTACCGAGCAGGGGATGTTGTTTCAGCTTGCTGATGGTAGCATACAAGCATGTAATGCCAGTGCTGAGCGCATTTTGGGAATCACGTCCGAGCAGATACAGGGATGGACTTTCTTTAATTCCTCTTGGCAAGCTATTCATGAAGACGGATCGCCTTTGAGTGCGGAAACTCACCCAGCTATAGTTGCTTGGAATACAGGTAAGCCCTTTTTAAACTTTGTTATGGGTTTGTATGAGCCAAAAGGTGAGTTAATTTGGCTATTGATGAATTCACAGCCTTTATTCATGGCTGATAAAACCGCACCCTACGCAGTTGTATCGACCTTTAGTGATATTACGCGCGAGAAACGGATAGACGAAACAGACAGATTGATGCGGATGGTAGCGATAGATGTAGATATCACTGAGCGCAATCGGTTAGAAGCAGCGTTACAGGAGAGTGAAGAACGATTTCGTCAAATAGCAGATGCATCTTCCACCCTGATTTGGATGTCTGGCGTTGATCAACTCTGTTACTACTTTAATAAACCTTGGCTGGAATTTACAGGGCGGGTGATGGAACAAGAAATCGGTCATGGTTGGTCACAAGGGGTGCATCCTGATGATTTACAGCGCTGTTTTGAAACTTATGTCAATGCGTTTGATGCCCGTAAAGATTTTAGAATGGAGTATCGGCTCAAACGCTTTGATGAGCAGTACCGTTGGATTTTAGATATAGGCGTACCACGCTTTACTTTAGAGGATAATTTTCTTGGTTATATTGGCTTATGTATTGACATTACCGAACGCAAACAAGCAGAAGCAGAACAGGAAAAAATGCTAGTGCGATCGCAGCAATACGCCAGCCAATTACATGGGTTGACTGAGGCAGCATTAAAGATTAATTCAACACTCTCTATCGAAGAAGTCATCCGATTAATTACGGAGCAGGCACGTGCCATTATCGGCGCACATCAATCAGTTACCAGCATGACGATTGAAAATAGTTGGGCAAAGTCGATCAGTTCGATTTCACTCTCAGATAAGTATGCTGCATGGCGAGATTATCATGAAAAGGCTGATGGGTCAGGGATTTATGCCTGTGTTTGCCAGATGAATCGTCCTATACGGATGACTCAGGCCGAACTTGAGCTTCATCCCAAGTGGCTAGGGTTTGGCAAAGAAGCCGAAAATCATCCCCCAATGCGTGGGTGGTTAGCTGCACCACTAATTGGACGCAATGGCCGCAATATTGGATTAATTCAGTTATCTGACAAATACGAGGGTGAGTTTACCGAAGAAGACGAAGCGATTATTGTACAGTTAGCCCAAATGGCATCGATCGCAATTGAAAACACCCGGTTGTATGCAGCCGAACAGCAAGCGCGGACTCAAGCTGAAGAGGCCAACGGCATCAAAGATGAGTTTCTAGCTGTACTTTCCCACGAGTTGCGATCGCCACTGAACCCGATTTTGGGTTGGTCTAAGTTACTCCAAAGTCGTAAATTTGACGCCACAAAAACAGCAGCAGCTTTAGCAACAATTGAGCGAAATGCCAAGTTACAGGCGCAACTGATAGAAGACTTGTTAGATGTCTCGCGCATTCTCCAGGGGAAACTGACGTTAAATGTTGGCAAGGTAAATCTGGTATCGACTGTTTCGGCTGCACTGGAGACAGTACGTTTAGCAGCGGAAGCAAAATCCATCGATGTGAAATTGTCGCTTGTTTCTGAAGATGATCAGATTCATCCGACATTTTTAGTAATGGGTGATTCCAACCGCTTGCAACAAGTTCTCTGGAATTTGCTTTCCAACGCCGTCAAGTTTACTTCCCCAGGCGGGCGAGTAGAAGTTAGGCTAAAGCATGTTGACTCTTGTGCTCAAATTGAAGTCATTGATACGGGTAAAGGAATTAACCCTAACTTTTTACCTTATGTATTTGATTACTTCCGCCAAGCAGATAGCGCTACTACCAGAAAATTTGGTGGACTGGGATTAGGGTTAGCGATCGTCCAACAGATAGTAGAACTACACGGTGGTACAGTCTTAGCAGCAAGTGCCGGCGAAGGGCAGGGGGCAATATTTACAGTTAATTTACCACTCTGGCACGCAAACGCAATCGCACAAGAAAGCCCACAAGAGGACGAAGTAGACTCCTTGGGCAATCTTCAGGGATTTAAAATACTGGTTGTCGATGATGACACCGATTCGCGGGACTTTATCAGCTTCGTGCTGTCAGAAGAAGGGGCAGAAGTAATAGCGGTGTCATCGGCTATGAAAGCATTGCAAGCCTTAGCAGAGTCTAAACCAGATGTTCTATTGAGCGATATTGGAATGCCGGACATGGACGGCTATATGCTGATTCGCCAAGTTAGAACCTGGCTACCAGAACAAGGGGGAAAAATACCAGCGATCGCTCTCACTGCCTATGCTGGAGAGTATAATCAACAACAGGCACTCTCCGCAGGTTTTCAGATGCACGTCACTAAGCCAGCAGAACCTTCTGAGCTAGTTACAGCCGTTGTCAGACTGGCTGATAAAAAAGTTTAGTAGTCATTGGTCATTTGTTAAAAGTCAAAGATTAAGGTGAATTTCTAGAAGTGACGGAGCGTTGCAAATTAGCTAGAGCGCGGTTGTAATCTAAAATAGCTGTGACTCGATTACCTTCTGCTCTTGTCAGATCGTTTTCAGCAGCAATCACCTCAGTTTGAGTACCTACACCAGCTTGAAACCTCAGCCTAGCTAGATTCAGAGATTCTTTAGCTTGATTTAAAGCTACAGAAGAAGTCTGCACATTATTCCGGTTGGCTTGTAACTGAGAATAGAACTGTTCTACATCAAAGCGAATTTGGTCACGCTGGTTAGCAAATTGATTTTCGGCGATCGCAGTATTAACTCTCGATTGAGCCGCACGCGCTCTTGCTGCTCCTCCATCGAACAAATTTTGATTTGCTTGAACTCCTACTGAGTAGCCATCGGTAACGCCGACACCATCGTTATATCGATCTAGCAGGCTGTAACTACTTGCCAAACTAATTTGCGGCCCCAGAGATGAAAGTGCTTGCCGTCGCTGTTGCTCGCTAATATTACGTTGTGCTAAAAACTGTTGTAGTTCTGGACGGTTTTGAAAAGCTTGGATGATAGTTTGTTCTACTGTTGGTTGCCAAAGACCCGCTAATTGTACGGGGTCTGCTGCACTGATATTCACCGACTGCGCCAAACTTAACCGAGTTGCTAACCGACGACGAGCAATTTCCTGCTGCGAGAGAGAATTAGTTAGAATTTGTTGGGCATTTGCTAAATTTACTTGAGCTTGCAGCACATCAAATCGCGTACCCACTCCAGCTTGTTCTCTAGCTTGAGTATCCCGTAAACTAGCCTGGGCATTTTCCACAGCAGACCGATTAATTCGTACTTGTTCATCTGCTTGTTGCAAATCGTAATATTCAGTTGTGACATTCAGCCGAACTTCTAAAGACCTGTTCTCAACATCTAACTCATCTACCCGTAGCTGTTCCTCAGCTGCTCGGATTCTAGCTTGCCGACTACCAGAGGTATAGAGGTCATAATTCAGTTGTGCTGAACCATTGAAAGAAGTACTGGATGAAGATGAACTGCTACCAGCAGGTGGACTTGTAATCACATTATTACCACTGTTGGTAATACCGCTATTAACACCAAGAGTAGGAAACAAAGCAGCTTGAGACTCGCGTAGCGCCGAGCGACTGCGTTCTAACTGTAATAAGGCTAGCTGTAACTCTTGATTGTTGCGTCGTGCTAGTTCCAAAGCCTGCGCTAAACTAATTGGCACAGTTGCCTGAATCCTTACTTCCTCTGACTTAGTGGGAAACTGTAGAAGATTAGGGTTGGGGTTAAGGGAATTGGGAACTTGCACAGAACTAGTACCCGTGACGCTTGGGGATTTCTGCGTTAGTGGGGGAGTTGTTGCATCTGCACTTCTGGCTAAAGTTGGAATGAGAAAAGCGAACGCCACAGTAACCCAGGTAGAATGCACAAACAATAAGGTCAAATTCATAGTGGTAATTAATTGTATTGCTCTACAACTTTGAGGATGAGATCAAAAATTACCCCTCTGACTTTAATTTACAGAATCAGTTGACAATCATACCATCTTGGACTCGAATAATTCTTTTAGTTTGGGCTGCAATATCTGGTTCATGAGTAACAATCACAATCGTGATCCCTTGCTGATTGAGTTCCGTCAGTAAACTCATCACCTCGTGGGAAGTCTCAGTGTCTAAAGCTCCCGTTGGCTCATCAGCCAAGACTAATGCAGGTCGGTTGACCAAAGCGCGAGCAATAGCTACTCGTTGTTGTTGTCCGCCAGAGAGTTGACTAGGACGATTGGAAATACGTTCCCCTAAACCCACTCTTTCCAAAGCTTCTAATGCTCTTTCACGGCGTTTTGGCTTGGGTAAATTGGCGTAAACCATTGGCAACATAACATTTTCCAGCGCTGTTGCCCGCGCCAGCAAGTTAAATTGTTGGAAAACAAAACCTATTCTTTGGTTACGAATATACGCTAATTCATCATCATCAAAAGTAGTTAGGTTTCTGCCTTCAAAAATATAGTGTCCAGTAGTGGGACGATCCAGACACCCCACAATATTCATCAACGTGGACTTACCCGAACCTGACGCACCCATAATGGACACATATTCCCCCTCCTCAATGGAGAGTTGAATTCCCTTGAGTATAGGAACAGTAACTTCTCCTAAATAGTAAGTTTTAGTAATGGATTCCAGCCAAATCATCGTTGTCATAATTGAGTGCTGAGTAGTAAGTGCTGAAGCGCGGTAACGGGGCGTTTAACCCGTGCTGAACGGTATTTCTTGAATGAATTGAACTATGAATTTGTGTAACGCAGAGCCGCAGCGAAAAGTCAAGCCAGTGCGTTCCTGTCGCCTTGCGTCGGAAAGCAACTGGCGTCGGAGCGCCGGAAGCCGGCGATCTGTTAGCGACGCAGGAGCGTCACTTTTCAAGACAGAGGCACAGAGAAGAGGAGTTTGAGAAACTGAATTTTTGAAAGTTTTATTCAGCAACGCCAATAAATTTCTCATTACTCTCTGCGTCTCTGCGTGAACCTTAAAATTCTTATTGCTAAGCTTAATCACTTCGTAAAGCGGTGATTGGATCTAATTTGGCGGCGTTCCGTGCTGGAATCACCCCAGCAATTAAGCCAACAGTCAACGAGAGTCCAAACCCAACAATTACTGACCATAAAGAAATGACAAACGGAAATTTAAAAATAGTTGCAGCAGCAAAAGCAATCAAAATACCACTTCCCATACCTATTACTCCTCCAGCAATTGAAATTACGATCGCCTCGGCTAAAAATTGATTGAGGATTGCGGAATTGGTAGCTCCTACTGCTTTGCGAATGCCGATTTCTCGCGTTCGTTCCACAACGGAAACCAGCATGATATTGGCAATACCAATGCCGCCAACCACTAACGAAATTCCAGCGATCGCAACTACCATGACTGTAAATAAACCCACAACATTAGTAAAAGTACTGACAATATCCGCTTGGTTAGTCAGGCGGAAATCATCAGCTTGTGGTGGGTAAATGTTGTGACGCAGGCGTAAGAGATTGGTGACTTGAAACTGAGCAGCTTCTAACTGTTCTTGATTGGCACTTTTGACTAAAATACCAGTTACAGAAACGCCCACCAGAGCATTATTACCAACCAGTCTCTTCGACATACTAGTCAGAGGGATGAAAATCTGGTCATCCCGATCCATCGGGCCCTGAGAACCTTTAGGTTCCATCACCCCAATCACTTCGTAAGCCTCTCCCTGAATCCGAATTTTCTCGCCGATAACATTACCACCCTGTCCAAAAAGTGTGCTTTGGACTGTAGGGCCAAGAATGGCAAACTGTGCGGCAGTATCTAGTTCTTCCTGAGTAAAAAATCTTCCCTGCTGAGGATGAGTATTTCTCACTTCTGGGTAATTCAAATCTGTGCCATAAATAATTGTTGACGTGTTCTGTCCTGCATAAACAACTTGGGCGCTGCGTTGGAGATAAGCAGAAACCAGCTGAGCAGATGGTGCTTGTGTTGCGATCGCTTTAGCATCCTCCCAAGTTAAGGTACTGCTAGAACCTATCCCTTGACGAACATTTCCACTTCTAGCCGCACCAGCCAAGATTTGCAACACATCCGTCCCCAACGCTTGGATTTGTTGCTCAACTCCCTTTTGCACACCCTGACCCACAGAGGTAATGGCAATAACTGAAGAAATCCCAATAATCACGCCCAGCATAGTTAGACCTGTGCGTAATTTGTTACTCCACAAAGTCTCTGCTGCCATTGTTAATATTTCCAGCAACGGCACTGTGCGGGTGTTTTTAACTTTGTAAAAGCCCTTAAACATATTGTTGTATTTAAAAAATAACTTTAATGTCATTTGTCAGGAGTGAGTATTTATTCCCCTTGTCCTCCTTGTCCTACCCAGTCCCCAGTCCCTTTTAGGGAGAACCACCGCGTTGAGAACGACCACCGCCTGATGAACGGCCACCCCCTCCTAAACCAGGAAAAACTCCTCCTCGTGGTGTTGATTGTGGTCGTGACCCTGGTGGGAAGCTGAGCAGCACTCTTTCGTTTCCTTGCAATCCAGATTTAACTTCAGTAAAGTTATTCGCGGTAACGCCAGTTTCGATGCGAGTGAACACAGGTCTGTTATTCTGTCCAGCCACAAATACACCTGTGGCATTTTCTTGGCGCACCACCGAGGCTGTTGGCACCACTAAAACATTTTCCAATTGACCGACTTGAAAATCTGCTGATACATTCATCCCAGACCGCAATATATTTTGCGGGTCTGAGAGTGATACTCTAATTTCAAAACTGGTAACGTTTTGCTCTACTACAGATTGGGCAGCGATTTGGCTGACTTTACCTTCAAAGATTTTTCCTGGATAGGCATCCGCTTTAATCTTGACTTTTTGACCAAGGCTAATTTTAGAAATATTTGTTTCGGCTAAGTTGGCTACAACTTCATTTGTCGAAGCTAGAGACAAGATTGAAGAAGAAGTGGCAGAAGATACGTCACTACTAGCAGTTGTAGGGGTCACGAAAGCGCCTGGATCAGCATACTTCTTTGTCACCACACCATCAAAGGGTGCGCGAATGATCGTGTCATTGATTTGGGATTGGATATTTTGCAGCGAACCGCGAGCAGAAGTTACTTGAGCACGCGCAGCATCAATATCTTCTTGGCGTGTTCCGGCTTTTAGGAGTGCCAAAGCTTGCTGTCTCTGGTTTACCACAGCTCGTGCTTGCTCAATATCTTCTGGACGTGACCCAGCTTTTTGTAATGCCAGTGCTTGCTGTGCTTCATTTACCTGCGCTTGGGCACTATCACGATCTGCACGGGTTTGGTTGAGAGTCTGAAGGGAAATGCCTCCGGCATTGTAAAGTTGTTGATTGCGACGGAAATCATCTTCGGTTTTACGAAGGGCAGCTTGAGCGCTTTGTAAGCGAGCCTGTGCTTGGGCAATATCTTGAGAGCGATTACCTGCTTGTACCTTTTGCAGATTTGCCTGGGCTTCGTCCAGTTGTGCTTGTGATTGGGCAATATCTTGAGGACGATTGCCGGCTTGTGCTTTTTGCAGATTCGCCTGGGCTTGTGCCAATTGTCCTTGAGCAGAGGTGAGTTGTCCGCGCAGATTGGAATCATCCATGTAAGCGACAATCTGTCCTTGTTTGACGGTATCCCCTTCCTTCGCTAACAGTGTTTTCAGGATGCCTGAATTTTTCGGGCTGAGGTTAATTGACCGCTCAGGCTTCACCGTTCCGTTTGCTGAAACTGTGATTGTTAAGCTCTGCCTTTCTACAGACTGTGTCAGCACCCGGCGTCTGGCTTCTTGGCGGGGAAGGACAGCTATCTGGTAATAAACTGCGTAGCCAATTCCACCCAAAAGGCAAAGAGCGAGTAGCCAAGACAGCCAATGATTCTTTTTGCCTTTTTTCACTCCTGGAATCAAAGACGATGAATCTACAGGAGGTGATGTATCAATTTTCATATCCATGTTTTTATTTTTAGTCTAGAAGGAACGGCTACCAAATTCGTTCATAACAGCTAAAACTATAAACTGGTAGCCTTATACTTGTTATTCTCTTCAGTTTTTAATGTTTTAAAGGTTTATTTGAACTACTACCCCATTGGGTAGTCTAAAGTGACGATCACGCACTCTAACTAATCTCCTCGCAGGAACAATTTCCTGAGTGGGAAGAAGAATATCCCCATTGGGAAGTCTGAAATAACCTTGATTACGCAGTCTGACTATCCTCCTTGCAGGAACGATTTGCCCATTGGGATATCTAATGTCACCATTCCGAAGTCTAACTATTCTTGCTCTGGATTCGTCGTTGCGGTTCCAATTACGTCTGTTTATAGGTGTTCTATTCCTATAGTTGCGTCTGCCGTCGCGATCCCAATTTCGATCGCGTTCACTAACGTAGACTTTTGTCTGAGCATTTGCAGGCATAGACAAGATAGTTGGAACAATGATTAAGGCAGCAGCTAAGACTAAGGATGCACGGTTTCGTTTCAACATAAAATTGACACCTTATTTGCACTAAAGTTCTATTGTGCTGAGCTTTTGATTAAGCAATCTTCTTGTTTAATAAACTCCCCGTATAAATTCATACAAGATAATTATCTATTAAAAAGTCAAAACAGATGTATGACCAAAGTCACTAGTAATTGCCAACTCATATATGACCAAAGTCACCAATTTTTCTCAAGCGAGAATCGCAGACTAATCTACGTTGTGTTTTGCAATTTTTTATTAGCTTGATGATGATTAATTCATGCGATCGCCTTGCTCAGTTTTATGACCTAAAAAATCAAAATTTAGCTAAAGCATATTGCTAAAATAATTCAGACAAATCTACCCAAAAACAGGTTTTAGAAGTATTAATCTGGTTCATTACCCTAGGTTGGGATACCCGTCTTTTAACAAAGACGCTACGCATAGCTTGCTTCCTCATCACTCAACACAGGCTACGCCCCGCTACCGCTAACATGACTCACCAACAGCAAGCCAGTCTCAAGGTAGTGGGCTTTTTCCTCCAGAAGTTATAAAATTTTGATGCCGTCAACAGCGGAGATCGTTTAAGCTAACTGAAAGATTCTTTGATTTGTGGCTAAGAGGCGGTAGTGTGCCCAAACATGTTCGTTTGATTTCTCTTCTGGTTGTCTGTAGTTTGTGGAGTATGCCAAGAGCTGCTCACGCACAAGCACTCATCCCTCATACACTGCAACTTGATGCAGCGAAGTTGGAGAAGCAGGGGTTGAGTCTAGCCCAGGAGGCGGCTCAACTGGCTCAGTTTCAACAGGTTGAGTTAGCTATGCCACGAGCGCGGCTGGCCACTCAACTGGCTCCTAAGAATGATAAGGTATGGTTGCTATTAGGTGGATTGCAATTGCAAACCAAAGAGTTTGATAATGCGATCGCAACTCTGAAAAAAGCCCAATCTCTCAACCCCAAAAATCCTGACATTTTGTTTGCTTTGGGTTCAGTTAGTTTTCAGCAGAAAAATTACCAGGCGGCGGTTGATAATTACCAAGCGGGTTTGAAGTTAAAACCCAATGACCCAGAAGGGCTATTTGATTTGGGTAATGCTTACTATTTGTTGGGTAGATTGCCTGACGCGATCGCCCAGTATAATAAAGCCGTCTCACAAGATAAAAAATTCTGGCCGGCACTTAACAATATTGGTTTAATCAACTACGAGCAAGGCGATACTCAAGCAGCAATTAACCAATGGCAAACTGCTGTTACGCTTGATAAACAAGCCGCAGAACCTTTATTGGCATTGGCAGTAGCACTGTATACTAAAGGCGATCGCCAACAAGGACTGACATTAGGAGAAGCTGCGCTTCGTATAGATCAGCGCTATGCTAATTTAGATTTCCTCAAAGAAAATCTCTGGGGTCAACGCTTACTTTCTGATACGAAAAAATTTCTAGAATTACCCCGTATTCAAGCAGCCTTACAGCAACGGGATAACTCATCATCAACCCCAAGGCTTCAGCCTACTCAATAGGAGAGATACGAGTCAGGAGTTATGAGTTAAACATTTCAACTCATAACTCAGTCAGAAGTTTGAGCGGCTTCCACCGCCCAAATCTTCGGTACTCATAACTTTTCTATTACTACTTGCCTAATACCACCTTTTCATAGTACATATATACTGATAAGCAGAGGAACTAGTCACCTAAAAGATTTGCGGGGGATTATTTCTGAAATAAGTCGTTAATTCTCAGTGATCGTCTTTGGGTAGAAGTGCGATGATTTGGTCAACAAACTGTTGATGGTCAACAACTGGCTTAGAAATGTAGCCATCAGCGCCGCTTTGTTTGAGAAAGTTTTCGCGATCGCCTTCCATAGCGTGCGCCGTTACTAAAATAACAGGTAAATTTGCTGTTTTTGGATCAGATTTCAACATTTGTGTAATCTTGATCCCATCTACAGACTTACCTTGGTAAACACTTCTAGACAGAGAAACATCCATCAAAATTAGATCGGCTTCTCCTGATTGGGCAATTTTTATTACTTCTTCAACATTTTCTGTGTGTTTTACATCCAAGCCACCGCGCTTGGACAAAATCTTGGAAAAAACGCGAGCATTAATCAGATCGTCTTCGACAATCAAAACGGTTTTCATGAGAATTTTATTTATAGAGGTGAGGGGGATTCAATAATTCCCGAAGTTCAGAACGGAGGCTTCCTACGCTCAAACTTCTCTCAAAATCACCGAACTTCTGTTCGCTCTTGGGATTGGCAAAGCTATTACCGTCCATCGGTGTTCAGCGTTTTCGGAAGCCGCCGCTCCGATTTATTTCCAAATCAAACAACACAATCATGGCAATTATCCTGGTTACTGACTATGTGCAATCTTTAAGCAAGAGCAGATTACCACTTGATCAAAACACTTATTTGCCTCCTTTTTAAAAGTGAATCTGCATCCCCGTCATCAAGGATAATACTACTGCTTTTTATCATTTGACTATCAAGATTGTTTTAGGAATCCCATTTCATCCGTTATGCTGTGTTTGCTACAGTGTTCAGTTGCAGCGGTTTTTGTGTAGTTAAAATTCAGGGAAAAAACTCATGGCAAAACAGTTAAACCTTCTCCCTACGGGACAGGTCATTACAACAGCCCTGCACACCGAGATGCAACGGTCTTACCTAGAATATGCCATGAGTGTGATTGTTGGGCGGGCGTTACCAGACGTGCGCGATGGCTTAAAGCCAGTTCACCGCCGCATTTTGTATGCGATGCACGAACTCGGTTTGACACCAGATAGACCCTATCGGAAATGTGCTCGTGTAGTAGGAGATGTACTAGGTAAGTACCATCCCCACGGCGACCAAGCAGTTTATGATGCCTTAGTCAGGCTGGTGCAGGAATTTTCTAGCCGCTATCCCTTGCTGGCAGGACATGGTAACTTTGGCAGTGTCGATAATGACCCACCAGCGGCGATGCGCTACACAGAAACGCGCCTTTCACCCATTAGCCATGAGGGAATGCTGGCAGAAATTGGGGAAGAAACTGTAGAATTTATTGGCAACTTCGATAATTCCCAGCAAGAACCGACAGTTTTACCTGCTCAGTTACCGTATTTGTTGCTTAATGGTTGCACTGGTATTGCCGTAGGCATGGCGACGAATATTCCACCGCACAACTTGGGGGAAATAGTCGATGGCTTAATTGCCTTAATTGACAATCCAGATTTGTCAGATGAAAAATTATTCGAGCTAATTCCAGGGCCAGATTTTCCTACTGGTGGAGAAATTATCAGTGAGGCGGGAATTCGTGAGGCATACACCACAGGGAAAGGTGGAATTGTGCTGCGGGGAGTTGCCAATCTAGAAGAAATTCCAGCCACTAGGGGAAGCAAGCGGCGGACGGCAATTATCATCACAGAATTGCCTTATCAAGTAAATAAAGCAGGCTGGATTGAAAAAGTCGCGGATTTGGTGAATCAAGGACGCTTGCAAGGAATTTCTGATCTTCGGGATGAAAGCGATCGCGAAGGTATGCGGGTAGTAATTGAACTCAAACGCGATGTCAATCCCCAAGAAGTTCTTCAGCATTTGTATCACCAAACCGCCTTGCAAATGAATTTTGGGGCGATTCTTTTAGCTTTGGTGAATGGACAACCGCGCCAGTTAAGCTTGCGGCAAATGTTGCAGGAGTTTTTGATTTTCCGCGAGCAGACGCTTAACCGCCGCTACAGTTACGAGTTAGGTAAAGCAGAAAGTCGGTTGCACGTAGTGGAAGGTTTGCTAAAAGCGCTGTCTCACCTGGATCAGGTAATTGAAATTTTACGGCAAGCTGCCGACGGCAGTACGGCAAAAATTAACCTTTGTAGCCGGCTGGATTTGAGTGAGGTACAAGGAGATGCAATTCTGGCTATGCCATTGCGCCGCCTCACAAGTTTAGAACAGCAGAATTTGCAACAAGAATTTGAACAACTAAGCGAGCAAATTGATTTGTTGCGCCGATTACTGAACGATCGCCGAGAATTACTCAAAGTCCTGAAAAAAGACTTGCGATCGCTCAAGCGCAAATACAGCGATTCCCGGCGTACTAAGCTAGCACTTACCAGTAGCGAGAAGTTACCGAAAAATAAAGAAGCCGATGTCGTCGTTGGGCAAAAAACTAAAGGAGCCGAAGCTGAGCCGGAAAATCTCCAATTTGCAGAGCCTCCAGAAGAGGCAGTTTTAGAATTTACCCAACGAGGGTATGTGCGCCGCACTCTACCGTCAGCTAAAAAGCCGAAAGCAGAAAACGGCCTGCACGATAATGACTTTATTATCCAAAGCGAGTTGACTGACACATACAAAGAGTTGCTAATACTAACTAGTGGTGGCAAAGTCTATCCTGTCAAAGTCGGAGAAATTCCTCCAACAACTGGACGTTCTCCACGGGGAAGACCATTGATCACTATGCTTAGCAGTACTGCTCAAGGCGCTCAAGAACCTGTTGTCAATCGCTTTTTACTACCGGAAAATCTTGAAACTAAACAGATGATTTTCCTGACAAAACTGGGACGAATTAAGCGCCTATCTCTTGGCGAATTTACTAACTTGACTCGTCGCGGCATTACAATTTTGAAGCTCAAAGAAGATGATGAATTGTTATTTGCCCAATTTACTACTACAAAGGAAAATCTAATTTTAGCCAGTTCGGGTGGACGCTTGTTGAAGTTCGCGGTGAATGATGAACAGTTGCCCGTTATGGGTCGGACTGCAATGGGTTTACAAGCATTACGGCTACGGAAAAATGAGCAAATGGTTGGCTGCGTAACTGTGGCTGGGGATGAGCAATTGTTACTGGTTACTCAAGAAGGATACGCTAAGCGCATACCTGCGAGTCAGCTAAAACGGGCTAGTCGAGGTGATTTAGGCACGCAAGCGCTGAAATTTACCAGCAAAACTGATAATTTAGCTGGGATGGTAATGGCCGCCTCTGGCGAGGTAGCCTTACTAACGAATAAAGAGCGAGTAGTGCGGATACCTGTGGAAACAGTGCCGATTTTAGGCAGAGATGTTAAGGGTGAAAGCATCCTCCATCTCAACCGCGATGAAAAAGTGATCACTATTGTCGAAGTGCGCTGATAACAATAGTTATGTTCAACTTCCGACAAGCCAACTTGCAGGATTTAGAGGCACTTGTCGCTCTACACCTCGAACTCCTGCGCGAAGTTGGAGAAATTAAAGGTGATACTGACGCAGCAGCGTTAGCATAAGCAACTCGAAAGTATTTTGTAGAAAAAATGCCCCCAGATGAGTAAGCGTATCTACAAGAAGCTTAGTTTTGCTTTAACAACAAAAGAAATGGAGATTGTCTGATACTAATCTAAGTGTTTTTGAATCTAGGCATTTTTATTAAATGCTAAAAATTTTAAACTACAGTGAGTTGCATAAGGATAGATCACAGTAGGGTGGGCATTGCAATGCCCACTCACTGCTAAAACTCACAAGCTGTATTGACATAAACTATTAATAAGGAGATGCTATTAATGATAGCAAGAGTCTGCGTAATATCTATTTAATTTCAGTAAATCTGCCTAAAGGCTGATGTTTAAAATAGGAATTGCAGTTAAAAATCTTTATGTCAAGTTATAGCAATAAAAGTATAAAAAATATGTTGCAATTATAAAATTTTTTGTTATATTAGTTTACATAAAGCAACAAACCTTAGCAACATTAATTTGGAGCGCCTATCATGACAAATGCAACTACAACAAAAGTTACTACTCCCGTAATTGAAGATCGCAACGCTTGGCGTTGGGGCTTTACCCCACAAGCAGAAGTTTGGAACGGTCGTTTGGCAATGATTGGCTTTTTAGCAGCCGCTTTGATTGAGTTTTTCTCTGGTCAAGGCTTTTTACATTTTTGGGGCATCCTGTAAGTTTTAAAATATCAAGATGACCTATAAATAAAAAAACCTGGAGTGCTGATTCACTACCAGGTTTTTATTTTTGTCCTTGGTCATTTGTCTACAACTAATGACTAATGACTAATAACTAATAACTAATAACTACCGAATATATTCCTTGAGAACGCTGTTACGATTTGGATGGCGTAACTTGCGGAGTGCCTTCGCCTCAATTTGACGAATCCGTTCACGAGTAACGTTGAAAATCTGTCCAATTTCCTCAAGAGTTTTCATCCGGCCATCATCTAAACCGTAGCGGAGTCTGAGAACATCACGTTCACGGGGACTGAGACTATCGAGGACTTTTTCAAGATCTTCGCGCAGAAGATTTTTAGATACTTGATCTTCTGGTGTCTCGCCATCAGATTCAATAAAATCACCCAATCGAGAATCTTCTTCTTTCCCAATAGGCGTTTCTAATGAAATAGGTAACTGGGCGGACTTAGCAATAAACCGCAACTTCTCGATGGTCATTTCCATGCGAGTAGCGATTTCTTCTTCAGTGGGTTTGCGGCCCATTTCTTGAGATAGTAACTTGGTAGTTTTCTTAATCCGAGAAATGGTTTCGTAAAGGTGAACCGGAAGGCGAATAGTGCGGGATTGATCTGCGATCGCCCTGGTAATTGCTTGACGAATCCACCATGTAGCGTAGGTAGAAAATTTATAACCCTTTTCGTGGTCAAACTTTTCAGCAGCGCGAATCAAACCAAGACTACCTTCCTGAATTAAATCTTGGAAGGATAAGCCACGATTCATATACTTCTTAGCAATTGAAACCACAAGGCGCAGGTTCGATTGCACCATCTTATCTTTCGCCCTGCGACCAACATGCAGGCGATAACGAAAAGCTGGCAATGGCAATTGCACCGCTTCTGCCCATTCACTGTCTTGAGGATCGCGTTCCAACTGCTCGCAAAGTCGTTCCCGTACCCTCTCTAATTCAAGTAAATCGGCTATTTTCCGCGCCAATTCAATTTCTTCATCTGCCCGCAACAGCCGAATTCTACCAATCTCTTGCAAGTAAAGCCGAATCGAATCTTCGGTATAGTGCTTTTTCTTGCTTTGTGTCCGACGACGCGATTTAGCGGCTTTTCCAGACTTTGCGTCGTCCTCATCAGACTGAGGCTCTAAAAACTCATCAATTTCGCCATCATCCGTGATCAGCAAGTCCTCTTCATCTTCGATTAAGAGTTCTTCTAACTCGAGCTCAGGCTGATTTATTATTTCTAGGTCAGGCTGATATATGCTTTCGAGTACGTTGTTAGCCTGGTTCATGCCGCGTTCCTCATGCTCCTTGCAGAATCAATTACTCAAGATGTGTTTACTGCTCTTTTAATCGAGCTGGTTGCTAACCGAAAATAGATTTTTTGGCTGATTTGCCAAAATTATTTTCGGAACTTTTACGCCTCCCGAAGGAGGGGTTTTTCACTTTATTTTAAGCTACTGCTGAAGGTGACTGGCTCACCTTAGTCAATATTGTATGTATTGCTCTCGCACACACATCCTAACTGACTAGTCAAAAAAAAGCCTTGATCAAAAAATTTGCCACTCCATACAAAGGTATTAAGACTGATGGCAGATTTCCCTATAAAGACTGTTCCGATTGTAGCCTGTTTCACAGAAATTGCACTCTCTTTGTGTGTTAATCATGAAGTCATTAAGCAAAGTAAAGCCTCTTTTACCAAAAAGATATTAAAAAGAGTAGGTATATCCTTAAATTTTTTCTCAACCTTTTCGGAATTGCAGTGGCATTTTCATTACATTAATAAAGTATCTACACTTGGTTCTAAGCAATCTAAGGTTTTATATAATACCTGAATTACTTAGAATCGGCGCATTTTATGTTAACTCAGAAGAGAAGCATCAATGCATACATTTTTACGTTTCCTTCATAAATCACTCAGTCTGTAGAGTAAAGTGTTGCTCTCCCTTGAGCTAGATCTCATAGGAGTGTAGTGCGGGTGTCAACCTTTTTGCCAATTACCTTAACTGAGGAGTTGAGGCTGCGGCAGAATATGCCATTAGTCAGATCGATTTAGATTTAACTAATTCGGTCTTATTCACAGGTTAGCGCACTGCTGAGATTTCAGCCCTATGAAACTTGACAAACTCTTCTTATTGTATCCAACGATATTTTAATCAATTCAGAAGCGATTTGACATTAGAGATCATCAATATTGGCTTACTCAAGGCAAAAGTACATTGGATACATACAACACAATAGCTGTTGCCACAGGTATGAGAAGATATTAGCAAGTTTTCAGCTTGATGTTATCTGCTTCTAGCTGCGATCGCTTTTGAGTGTAGAAAACTTAGAGGGTTAGGTTTTAACTTGAGGGCAATTTTTTTTGCGTAACTAAATTGTAAACTTTAATACTTTTGATTCAGTAATAATTTGTCATCTTATGATGATAAATTATTAAATTACTTATCAACTGCTGTTTGGTAAATGATATCTAGCTTTGTTCTTCAAGCATAACAAATGCGTTTCTAGCTAATGCGCCATATTAATTACAAAGTCATCGCCAGGACTTGTTACCTACTACTCAACTTCTGCTGAAATTGATGCATCTACTGGTATCGATACATTAATTTTTTAGAAACTTTGACAATAAATGAATTTTATGTAAATAAGAAATGTAAGATTTTTGTAATAAATATTTATGTAATTTATTTGAATAGACCACACGTAGGCACACAATATATTGCATTGGTGTCAACTTAAGCCAAAATCCTTTTAAAATCTCGTTTCCAGGTATATCATTAGCAGCGCCGCGAATTCTTGAGCCTCAGCCTCCCAAAAGGTATTCCCAGTTGCAAACTGGGAACAAGACAATCTCTTAAAGCTTTGTCGCTTAATAGCTTTTGATAAAAACTACCTTGGTGTTGGGGTAGCGTTCAGACTTGCAGGAAAATTGGGTGGCAAAATTACTTTGTCAACTACGTGGACAATGCCGTTGCTAGCTGGGATGTCTGGCTGAGTCACTCTAGCATCGTTGACTGTGACTGTGTTGTTAGCAGGATTAACCGTTATTTTAACGGGAGTACCCTCAACTGTTTTGACTTGTCCAGATGTCAATTGCTGAGAGGTAATTCGCCCAGGTATAACGTGATAAGCCAGAAGCCTGATTAATTGTTGTTTGTTTGCTGGCTGTAACAGATTGTCTAAAGTACCTTTTGGTAAAGCAGCGAAAGCAGCGTCAGTAGGTGCAAATACTGTGTTAGGCCCTTGTGCAGCCAATTGTTCAGTTAAGCCTGCGGCTTGCACTGCTCGTGTGAGGGTTTGAAACTGTCCTTGATTAGCTGCTGATTTTGCCAGTTCTGCAAAATTTTGGTTAGTTGTTGCACCAGTAGGAGTTGGCGTAACGGCAGGAATGGTGGCTGTCGGAGTTGGCGTGACAGGAGGAACAGTTGTTGTTGGTGTTTCTGTTACAGGCTGAGCACAGGCAGACAAAGCAACGATACTACCTACACTAACAATATTGAACAATGTTTTTCCTACTATGCCTTTGCTCGCTTTCATAACTTTGCCTACAATCGAGTTAAATAGAGAATTATTGACAATAATTAATGAATTTATAGATATAGTCACTAATCTAGCGACATAGTTTTGTAGAATGAAAAATATCTGCACCAAAAATCGGCTATTTTACTAGTTAGTCATCTACCAAAAGAGGTAGGTTTGAGTGATGAAGTTTTCTGTTAGATAGATTGAGTAGAACAAGTATAAAAAAGTAATGGTTAATAGGTTTTTACCCATTAACCATTACCAAGCCCACAAAGCAGGAAAGTATTCAATCACTAAATAGTGAACAATTATCAAGGTTGGAGTTAGGAATTTCAACCCTAACTCAAACGAGTTACAGAAGTGGGGAAGTCAAGAGGACTCTAATAACTGATAACTACTACGAATTATTTTGACAGGAGATTGATATTTAAATATCTAAATCCGTGAAGTTGAGTTTAGAACCATAGGTTTCGATGAATTCACGTCTTGGTGCTACACGATCGCCCATTAAAATTGTAAAAATGCGATCAGCTTCGGCTGCATCCTCAATTTCTACTTGCTTGAGGGTGCGGGTTTCTGGATTCATCGTAGTTTCCCAGAGTTGTGCTGGCATCATTTCACCCAAGCCTTTGAAGCGTTGAATGTTGTAATTAGCGTTAGCAGGCAGTGTAGCGAGGTGCTGTTGCAGTTCGCGATCGCTATAACAATACTGTGGCATACTGCGTCCCCGTTCTACTTTAAATAGTGGCGGACAAGCGATATATATGAAACCTTGTTCGATGAGCGCTCGCTGATATCGATAGAAGAAAGTTAACAATAGTGTACGGATGTGCGCCCCGTCTACGTCAGCATCAGTCATGATAACTATGCGATGATAGCGTAGCTGGGTGGAGTCGAATTCATCACCTTTGACACCCAAACCAAGGGCTGTAATTAACGCTTGGACTTCGTTATTTTTGTAGATTTTGGCGTCGTCAGTTTTTTCAATGTTAAGAATTTTACCACGTAGAGGCAGGATCGCTTGAGTGCGGCGATCGCGTCCTTGTTTAGCACTTCCGCCTGCTGAGTCACCTTCCACAATATAGATTTCCGACTCGCTAGGATCACGAGAACTGCAATCTGCTAACTTACCTGGTAATGGTGAAGATTCTAGTACAGATTTACGCCGTACTAACTCCCGCGCGTGGCGAGCTGCTTCTGCGGCTTTAAAAGCTTGGATAGCTTTATCTAAAATTGAGTCTGCTATGGCAGGATGAAATTCTAGATATTCGGTTAAGACTTCTCCCACTAAAGAATCAACAATACCCCGCACTTCGGTATTACCGAGTTTGGTCTTAGTTTGTCCTTCAAATTCGGGATCGGGGACTTTGACGGAAATAACAGCAGTCAGACCTTCACGGACATGTTCCCCGCTGAGGTTGGGTTCATTGTCTTTTATTTTATTGCGCTTGCGAGCGATCGCATTTAATGTTCGAGTTAGAACCGCTTTTAAACCTTCTAAGTGCGTACCACCATCAACCGTACGAATATTGTTAGCAAAGCCCAGCACATTATCCGTATAAGCATCAGTACACCACTGCAAGGATACTTCTACTTGTACGTTATTGCGTTCTCCCTGCACATAGATGATTTCTTCATGCAAGGGCTGCTTCTCACGGTTCATGTAAGCAATATACTCTTTGATGCCACCCTTGTACTCGTAGGTTTCTATCCTGGGTGTATCGCTTTTTAGCAGTTCCAGACGGTTGTCAGTAAAAGTAATTCTGACACCTGCATTCAAATACGCCAACTCTCGCAGGCGACCTGATAAAGTTATGTAATCAAACTCAATGCTATTGGTAAAGATTTGGGTATCTGGCTTGAAGGTGACAGAAGTTCCGGTTCTAGCCTCTTTGTAGGGCTTGACTTGCAGATCCGTAACTGGAACACCCCGTTCATAGCGCTGGATATGAATCTTTTTATCTCGCCAAACTGTAACTTCCACTACCTCAGAAAGGGCGTTAACAACAGAAATCCCAACCCCATGCAATCCACCAGAAACCTTGTAGCCACCGCCACCAAACTTACCCCCAGCATGGAGTACCGTCATCACCGTTTCTAAAGCCGATTTCCCTGTTCGCGAGTGAGTATCGATAGGAATACCGCGACCATCATCTGTTACAGATACGGAACCATCAGCGTTGATCTCCACCTCTATATGAGTGCAGTAACCCGCTAAAGCCTCATCGATTGAATTGTCCACCACCTCGTAAACTAAATGGTGGAGTCCTCGCGGCCCCGTAGTACCAATGTACATCCCTGGTCGTTTACGGACGGCTTCCAGACCTTCCAGAACTTGAATCTGATCGGCACTGTAACTGCTCGTCATGAAAATTCTCCTGATGCGTGGGGTTGAACTCGCCAAAAGGCAAACAAAAGTCAAAACACTCCAAAATTGTAACACAAAAGCCTTGGTGGCGACTGTAGGGCAATTTAAAGAGAAGTTTATCTGGGGGTTGCACTCTAGTGTAGAGATGGCTGGGGACTGGGGACTGGGAATTGGGAGGCGTAGCCCATTGCGAATTAGTTTGACTCTTGACCCTTGACCCTTGACTAATGACTAAATTGATTGTAATTTGTGGTGCAACAGCAACAGGTAAGTCAAGGTTGGCTTTGGCTTTGGCTTTGCGGTTGGGTTCTGTCATTCTCAGTGCAGATTCTCGTCAAGTTTACCGTGAGTTTGATATTGGTACGGCTAAACCAACTTTGGCTGAACAGAAATTAGTGCCGCACTACTTAATAGATATCTGCGATCCGATAAACATAATGACGGTAGCAGACTACCAGGAACAAGCACAAGCCTTAATTAATTTCCCCCCTCATCTTTCCCACTCTCCCCTTTTGTTGTTGGTTGGTGGCACAGGTTTGTACATACGTTCCATTGTTCAAGGGATGAAGATTCCTAGGGTTGCACCACAAACGGAATTGCGATCGCAACTCGAATCTTTAGGTCAACCTCAACTCTATGCGATGTTACAACAAGTTGATCCAGTTGCCACACAAAAAATTCATCCCCATGACTCAGTGCGGACTTTAAGAGCATTGGAGGTATATTATGTGACTGGAAATCCAATTTCGGAACAGCAAGGAGAAAATCCACCGAATTATCCGATATTGCAAATTGGCTTGGATTGCAATGTGCAAAACTTAGGCGATTATATTAAACACCGTACTGAGCAAATGATCGCAGACGGATTAGTAGCTGAAGTAGAGTATCTTTGTCAAAAATATGGCGCTGATTTGTCTTTGTTAAATACTTTAGGCTATCAAGAAATCAAGCAATATTTAGCTGGGGATAGTTCTTTGGATGAAGCGAAAGAATTAATAGTTTTACATACCAGACAATTTGCTAAACGACAACGCACTTGGTTTAGAGCATATCCGCAAATTGAATGGTTTGATGCGGATGACCCTAATTTATTAGAGATAGTTTGGCAGCGGATAAATGAGTTTATTAGTTGCACAAGTTCGTGAAATTTTTTCGCTCACGCAAAGACACAAAAACCTTGCGTCTTTACATGAGTATCCTAGAGTGTGTCAGGATCTACGCCCATTGCTCGGAGCCTTTCTGCTAGTAGTTGAGTGCGTTGTTCCGCTTGTTGAGCACGTTCATCTCCAGTCGGTAGAACATTTCCGTCCTGGTAGCACCAGCGTAACCAAACATCCTGTCTACCTTCAAATTCACCTTGCCATAAAGTTACACCTAAACCAACTTGTTCTAACCAAGTTTCTGAAGTTTCAAAATAACGCATTCCTCTCAATTCATAAACGCGTAGCACTTGTCCCAATTGCTGAGTAGGGTCATATAAAATGTAATAACTAGCCCGCATGTGCTCATAAATTTTTAGTTTTTTTCCCAATTCATCACCTTCTTTGTTAGAGACAATTTCGATGACAACTTCTGGAGGTTTGCCAAAACGCCAAACCATATAACAACGATTTTGCTTCTCCCACCAATTTTGAGGTAATTGGACATCTAAGCTAAGAAAGACATCAGGTACAATGGGGGGTTGAAGGTCTGTATAGTAAACACCTACATTAGCTTCCGCTAAAAAAGTCTGTGGCTGTATAGAACTGTAAAGAGAACCAACTAAGAGACGTTGTTGTTTGGCAGATGCGAAATTGTCCACAGGTGTATCATCTTCAGTGATTAACTGGTTGGCATCTGGCACATAGTAATCATCATCATTGATTAGAAGTTGCTCAACCATGACTTTCATCCGGTATTTAAAAGCGTTATTTATAGGTTAGTTGATTCTGCGTAGGAGGGTGCAAATAGAATAAGTCTTTAGACTGAGAAAACAAAGAGCTTTGTTAAGAGACATCGCACTTCCTTTAGACTGAATGCGTAGACACATAGACACCTGAAAGGCGGCTTCTCGTCAGACATCGCCTTTACTCACCCTTGACTGCTATTCCTGCAACAATAGTAATCAAAGCCGTTCGACAAAGCTTGCAATCCGCCATGATAGAAGCAGCAGTTAGCACTCACTCAAGTGAGAACCGCTATATCTGAGGAAATAATTTCAATTTTAAGCAACCTATAAACATCTACCTTTAATTTGGAAAAAATATGCTTACCCAAGATAAAAAACAAATCAACTGGAAACCCATTATCAAAGCATTTGAGGCGGTACTTGGCAAAAATGGCGTGATACAACGTCGTGAGGAGCTTATTACTTATGAATGCGATGGTTTGACTGCCTATCGTCAACGTCCCGCGATGGTGGCGTTACCTAGAACTACAGAACAAGTTGCCGCTGTGGTGAAGATATGTAACCAATATTCTATCCCCTTCATCGCACGCGGTTCTGGTACTGGTTTATCTGGTGGCGCTTTACCGTTGGAAAATTCTGTTTTGATTGTCACTTCATTAATGCGGCAAATCCTCAGTATAGATTTGGAAAATCAGAGAGCAGTCGTACAACCAGGGGTAATTAACAGTTGGGTAACACAAGCCGTCAGTGGTGCTGGATTTTACTATGCTCCCGATCCCTCTAGCCAAATTATCTGCTCTATTGGGGGCAACATTGCGGAAAACTCTGGTGGAGTGCATTGTTTGAAGTATGGTGTCACCACTAACCACGTTTTAGGATTAAAAATTGTCACACCTGAAGGAGAAATTATTGACTTGGGGGGACAAATCCCGGAAATGCCTGGTTATGATTTAACGGGTGTATTTGTCGGTTCTGAAGGCACTTTGGGTATTGCCACAGAAATTACCCTGCGAATTCTAAAAAGTGCAGAATCAATTTGTGTACTATTGGCAGATTTTACCAGCGTTGAAGCTGCTGGAGCCAGCGTTTCTGATATCATCAGTGCTGGGATTATTCCTGGTGGAATGGAAATGATGGATAACATCAGCATCAACGCGGTTGAAGATGTTGTAGCCACTAATTGTTATCCCCGCGATGCAACTGCCATCTTACTAGTAGAAATAGATGGTTTAGAAATTGAAGTAGCAGAAAATAAAAAGCGTATTACCAAAATTTGTCAAGATAATGGTGCGCGTAACGTCACCACTGCTAATGACCCAGAAACCAGATTAAAATTGTGGAAAGGTCGCAAAGCTGCCTTTGCCGCCGCTGGACATTTAAGTCCAGATTATTATGTTCAAGATGGTGTGATTCCTCGTACTCAATTGCCTTATGTTCTCCAAGAAATTGAGGCATTAAGTCAAAAGTATGGTTATCAAATTGCGAACGTATTTCACGCTGGCGATGGGAATCTCCACCCACTGATTCTTTTTGATAATTCTGTGCCTGGAGCATTAGAAAAAGTAGAAGAAGTTGGAGGAGAAATTCTTAAACTTTGTGTAAAAGTTGGTGGTAGTATTTCTGGTGAACATGGTATTGGTGCAGATAAAAAATGTTATATGCCAGATATGTTTAGTAAAGCTGATTTAGAAACTATGCAATGGGTGCGTCAAGTGTTTAATCCTCAAGGATTAGCAAATCCTGATAAGATATTCCCTACACCACGTACTTGTGGAGAAGCAGCAAACGCATCAAAGATCAAGCAATTTGAAGGAGTTGACAAATTTTAATTTTTTACTAAGATGTGTAGGCTAACTTACAGGCTAAAAGTAGGTTTTTTGTCTAGCTTTTTTACATACAGCAGATTTCAGGTAAATGAACTACATAAATAAAACCCGAAACCCTGTAGAGACGTTACATATAACGTCTCTACGTATGATTCATGAAAATGCAAACTGCTGTAAGTAGGTAGGCACAAATAATTAGAAGATACCAGGGTGTGTTACGGAAGCCGTAACACACGATAAACCAAAAACGGTGCGTTTGCTAACGCCGTAATTAACGTCATTTGCTACAACGAAGGGAACCCACCGAAGTTTGGATTGCAGGAAGCCTCTGCTGATAACTTTGAAACGTCTCTACTACTGTTAGTAATCTTTGGAATTGGAAGAAGTGAACAGATTTTAATTCTGCATCAAAGTATAAAGGTATAAAGTCTCAATTAGGTCTTCTTGACCTGGCTGTAAAATCAGCATCCCTTTATATAATCCGGAGGGTTATAACTTTATTTTGTAGTTATATCTATTCCGATCGCACTAGGTCAAATTTACAGATGAATCGGGTTGCTCGCCGTTGGTTTTATTACTTACTGTGTTTGGGATTAGTCGTCAGTTTAACAATATTTTCACTCTCTTCACCTCCTGTTTATTCGCAAAAAGTAACTGTAACTACAGAAATTCGCGGCGTTTGGCTCACTAATGTTGCGAGTGGGGTACTATTTGTACCCTGGGGTATTAACCGCGCTTTAAATCAATTATCGGCACTCAACTTTAATACAGTTTATCCTGTAGTTTGGAATCGAGGACAGACTTTTTACAAAAGCGCTGTAGCCAAAAATTTTACAGGTTCAGATATTCAACCTTTCCTCAAATTAATGCATGGTGGACGGGATACTTTAACAACACTGGTGAAACTTTCTAAAACTAAAGGTTTGAGTATTATCCCTTGGTTTGAATACGGGTTGATGACGCCGCATAATTCACAATTGGCAAAGCGTTATCCTGACTGGTTGACAATTGGTCAAGAAGAGATAAATTCTATTCAAGATAACCTTCCAGAAGAAATAGACAACGGCTTGGTAACTAAGCAAGCTTGGCTGAATCCTCTACATCCAGAAGTTCAAAAGTTTATCCAAGCGCTAATTGTGGAAGTGGTCAAAAATTACGATGTAGATGGCATTCAACTTGATGATCATTTTGGAATGCCAGTACAGTTCGGCTATGATCCCTTCACTATTGATCTCTACCAGCAAGAACATCAAGGTAAAAGTCCCCCAAGCAACCCTTTTAATTCAGAATGGATGCGTTGGCGAGCAGATAAAATTACTGATTTAATGGCAGAAATCTATCAAGCTGTAAAGGCTGTCAAACCTAATGCCAGGATATCTCTGTCTCCCAACTATCAAGCTTTTGCCTACAAATATTATTTGCAAGATTGGGAAAGTTGGGTAAAAAAAGGTTTAGTTAATGAGCTAATTTTACAAGTATATCGAAATGATCAAAGCAGTTTTATCGCTCAACTCAAGCAACCAGCAGTAGAATTTGCTCGTAGTCAAATTCCCGTAGGAATTGGTATATCAACAGGAACACCGCGTAATCCTGTACAAATTGCACAAATTAGAAAACAGGTTCAAGCAGTGCGCGATCGCAATTTTAACGGCGTCTCCTTTTTCTATTGGGAGAGTTTATGGGGTTACATTACACCTGAATCACCGCAACAGCGACGCAAAGTTTTTCTTAAAATGTTTGATGCCAAAGCTGTCAGACCTTCATTACCACTAGAGAGAGTTTGATGCCATTAGCGCCTGGAGATACAAGATTTAGCTTTGCATTGCTGTGGACTTTCGCTACTTTTGGTGGTTTTTTACTGAGTTTGTTGTTAATTGAAGTTGGCGAAAAGCCAGATATTGGAGTGGTAGAAGCTGCTATCGGTGGATTTGCGATCGCACTTCCTCAAGGCTGTCTGCTCAAACAACCTATTTTCTGTGTCAGGTGGGTTTTGTCAAGCCTTTTGGGCTGGGCTTTGATCACTGCTACTGGTATTGGTGGTATGGGATGGGTTGTACCTAGCACTCAGCTTCTACCCCTGAGACTCCTGCATGGGGTAATTTATGGCACAATTGGCGGCTTTGGAATTGGATTAGCACAATGGTTAGCAATTCCCCAGCCATTTCCTTGGGCGTGGCGATGGATATTCGTCAGCTCAGCAAGTTGGGCGGTGGCTTTACCTCTAGGTTATTTTGTGGGGAGCGTTTTGCGTCACCTGACGCAGTTATTCTTAGGCGAAGTTATGGGATTAGCTATCACCTGGCTTGTGGTTGGTATCCTCACAGGAATTGATGCTCACAAATTGCGATCGTGAGTCATCCTGAAATAATTCTCACCAAACTGCTGCTCAATCCTCAGCACTTTTTGATCCGTATATTAATAATTATAAAATTTTATGAAGATAATGATCGACTGCGTTTGGGTATATGCAACAATCTGAAGATATTATTAACAAAAAGTTTTTTCAGTAACTTTGCGCTAACCTGCAAATGTATTTTCGCCTTCAAATAGCAGGATTTGTTAAGCTGACTCCTTTTAGCTTTCCTAGATTTCTGATAAGAAGTAGAGAAAGATCCAACTTTTAATGAGCAACGGCTGACAATTCTTTGCTTCAGGCGCTAAGGAGCATTTTCTACAAGCATAATTACATGTGAGCGCCTAGAAGAGTCAGTAATACCAGACAGGGACTCTCGCATGACCATAAATCCAGCTGAATCAACTATAGAGTTGACACAACAATCATCACCTCAGATTCTTTTCGGCACAGAAGTAGCTGATCGGGATCAACTACTAGAAGCGATCGCCACGCGGATTCACCAATCTGTAGAATTAGAGACAATTCTCCATCAGACAACAAAGGAAGTCAGGCAATTTCTAGAAAGCGATCGCGTACTAATTTATCGCCTAGAGTCTGATGGCAGTGGAGTAATTATTGCAGAATCAACGGTAGTTGCCACTGGTTCACTGTTGGGAAAAAACATTACTGATCCCTGCTTGATTGGCAAATATCGAGAACACTATAACCGGGGTTGCATTCAAGTCGTCGAGGATATCTATGCAGCCGGACTGCATCCTTGCCAAATAGACTTACTCGCCTCTTTACAGGTAAGAGCTAATCTGGTTGTGCCAATTTTCTTAGGGCAAAATGTCTGGGGGCTATTCATTGCTCAGCATTGTCGTGAAACACATCAATGGCAGCAAACAGAAATTGACCTACTTAAGCAGCTAGCAACCCAAATTGGCATTGCTGTTCATCAGGCAGAACTTCATCAGCAAATTAAGGATTTCAAAGCACAGTTGGAGTTGCACAAGCAGAAGCACATAGCTCAGTTGCAACAGGTGCAAAACTTTGAAGCCTTAGTGCGACGCATGACAGAACAAATCCGCGACAGTCTAGATGAAAGTCTGGTGTTGCACACAGTGACTCAGGAATTGGTGCAGTTACTAAACCTTGACCGTTGCCAAGTTGAACTCTACGACACTTGCCACACGCTGGTAACTGTTGCCTACGAATACACCACTACTCTACCTCAGTGCCAGGGATCAACTCGACAGATTGCAGACTCGCCTGAAGTCTATCAACCACTATTGCAAAAACAACCCTTGCAATTTTTGGAAATTATTCCCGGATGGCAACCAAAGCTAGTTGTGAGCGCACAGATGGCTTGCCCAATCTTCGATACTCAAGGGATTTTAGGGAATATTTGGCTGACAAGAGCAACACAAGAGGCGTTTGAGGAATTTGAAATTGGGTTAGTGCAACAGGTAGCAAATGAATGCGCGATCGCTATTCGCCAAGCCCAGCTTTACGAGAAAAATCAGGCCCAGGTGAGAGAATTAGAAAAACGCGATCGCCTCAAAAACGAATTTCTCAGAACCTTGTCCCAAGAACTACGAACACCAATAACTAGCATCAGTCTCGCAGCCCAAACTCTCGAAAGTGTCCTCACACCTGAAGAAATCTCAGATATAGAGATAATTCCCCAACTCTTGCAAATTTTGCATAACGAGTGCGGACGAGAAAGCAAGTTAATTAACGATCTGCTCACGCTCACATATCTAGAAGCCGAACCCGAACCCCCAACTTTGATAGCCATTGACTTACAAAGTTGGCTTCACCCCATTGTCGAATCATTTCGCGATCTGACAATCTGCCAGCGACAGCATTTAAACCTGACTGTTGAAACTGCACTCCCGCCTTTAGAGACAGATATTACCGACTTAGAGCGAATTGTCAGCGAATTGTTAAACCATGCTTGCAAATACACCCCAGCAGAAGAATCAATCACGGTGTCTGCTTACCAGACAGGGGAAACAGTAGAGCTTAGTATCAGTAATTCTGGAATAGAGATTACCACCGATGAACTTTCGCGTATTTTCGAGCCGTTCTATCACCTTTCTAAAAATGATCCCTGGAAATATAGTGGTACTGGACTAGAACTAGCATTAGTGCAGAAAATGGTCAGACATTTAGGCGGCGCAATTGATGTAGAGAGTACAGCCGGTCAAACTACCTTCACTGTTAAATTCCCCAGAGCAATTTCACCTTCTATTTGAGTGGTTTACAGCTGATTGCTTACTCAATTACTAGCGAATACGCCAGAAATGTGCTATGATCAGCTTTGGTGTGGGTGACTAGCTCAACGGTAGAGCAGTAGACTCTTAATCTATTGGTTGCGGGTTCAAATCCCTCGTCACCCACTTTTTAAGTATTTTCAAAGCCTGTTGGTCAATAATTGGTAGTTTTGAGCCTAAAGCTTACATCTGCATAAATGCTATTTTAGGAACGCTAGCCGAAACCGTGTTTGTTTTCTAACATTCACTGTTCTCAGCTTGTGTAGACTGGCTTTATTCATATAATCGCGATTTCAGCCGTTTGGCTTATCTAGTCAACTAGAAATACTCATTTTGTCAGTTTGTCTATTTATGCTATGTCTGGTAAATAAAATAAATAGCCTACATGGTCGGCTGTTATTCTACACTTGACACAAAGCATTGTGAGTGCTAAACGTCTGCCAGAAACCATTGCCCATGTCAAAATTACCCGCCAATCTTGGCAACACGGCTTCCTTGAGGGCGAAGTGAGTGCAGGTGACTTTGAATGGCATTTCCAATGGCATTTCCGCCGGGGAGAACTTTCTGTTAAGCCTTCCCAAGGCCGTGCCTTAATTAAAGAACCCCTCGGTCGCTTCTTGGAGAAACAAGATTACCAGCTAGAGCCTGGAGGAGACTATGCTTTTACTATTCGGGCTGAGCTTTAGCTATTAACTGATTCAGTTAGGCGATTTAAGTATCTTTCAATCAAGAGAATGGCAACAATGTCGTCTATTGGGCGTGGTGGCTGTCGCATACTCTGTGGCAATAGCTTTGTTAGTCCTTTAGGCGGGTACATTTGCCAATAGCGATCGCGTGCTTCTAAAGTTGTATAGCGCTCATCTACTAAAATAATATTCAGCGGTTCGGCTAATTCCTGAGACATTCGCTGTTTCCACTGCTTGGCTGTGGTTTGGTCGCCCATAACCATCAAGGAGATCGGAAACTTTTGACGCAGTGTCTCAATGGTAGCGATCGCTTCTTTTGCGAGTACAACTTGATGATAGTGGAGTTGCCGATCCAGTCCCATCACTGCTAAACCACACTTATCTCGACCTGGATCAAAGCCCAAGATGACTGGTTGTGTTGGCGAAAATTCCCGGAAAGTCATATAAAATTAGCTGAGATCCTAACTAATAATAGTGTGTAAACATTTTTAATATCACGCTGAATTTTTAATTCTTTAAGTACTAAAAATAACTTGCCCGTTGACTATTGCCACTAGTTTTACTCTCAACGGCCCAGCTGTATAAGTATTCCCTGCTGCGATCGCTTTAATCTCCAATGGTTGCTGGTACTGCCCCAGTTGGCTAACAAAGCGCAAGAAAGTACCTTCTATTTGCACACTTTCTACAATTCCGGCATTACGCGCCCGAAATTGGGAAGCGGAAATCAACAAATCTAGCCGCTGCCTCAGTTGATAAGATGTCATGGTTTTAGGATCAGCAGTGGTTGTAGCTAATATCTCGCCTTCCGAAAACACCAGTTGATTCCGCGCAGTATCAGCAAAAAATTCTATCTGCTTTTCTCCTCTAACATAGTTGCCAGCGGAAAAAATTCGCATTACATATTCCCGACCATCCTGAATTTGCTTGCTCAATAGCTCTACCCTCTCTTCGGTAACACGTAGTAGCTCTACATTTCCAGGATTTGCACCAGGCTCGCTTAATTCGAGGTTGGCATTTCGGTTAGCTTCTTGTAAAAGTCGGATTACAGCCTCACGGGCTGCGGTGGCTTGATTAACGCGAATCACGGCAGCTGCAAGAACTTGACCGCGAACTATAGCCAGCTTACCCAGACGCAGATCGCGGTAGGACTGATAATATTTTTCTAGTCTGGCGACTTCTTCTTCTAGATAATCTTGTTGTTTTTCTAATTCTCGAAGGCGAGATTCCCGTTTAGCAATAACTTGCTCTCGCGCTGCAACTTCTAAATTGCGTTTTTGAATCAGTCGATCTAGTTGGGCAATTTTTTGATCGCGCTGTGTAATCGCTTCTTGACGGTTAGCAAGTTCGCGATCGCGTTTTTGAATGGCTGTTTTGGCTTCGTCAATCGCTTTTTTAGCTTCGGCGTAGAGTCGTTGTCTTTCTGTTTTAAGTTGTTCAACTGCCGCTTGCAGTTCTTTTCTTTGGTTATAAAGGCTTTGCAGCTCAGCTATGGCTTGTTTATATTGAGTTACCACTTGACCCAGCTGGCTTTGAGTACCTTGGAGTTGAGCTTGGGTCTTAGCTTGTTGGCTAATAGTACGGTTTAGTTGAGCCTGCGTTTCCCTTTGTTTGGCGTTTGCCGCTTGCAAGGACTTATTAATTGCTTGCAATTCTTGCTGTGCTTTTTCTTGTTCAATTTTTGCTTGGTTTAACTCAGTCTCTACCTGGCTTTTCTGGGTTTCTGCGGTTTTTAGCTGTTCCCGTTTTTGTCTCAGGTCTGTTTGAATATCCTCTAGCTGAAAGACTCCTTTGCGTAATCCGTCATCAATAGCAAACAAAATCCCTAAAGTCGATGCTGAAATTAAACCACCCGTAAAAATAGTTACCAGTACAGCGGTGTTTTTCGGGCGTAGGTTAAATAGTGAGAGGCGTGCCTTGCCAACTCGTGTGCCGATTCGATCGCCCACGGTTGCAATTACGCCTCCCACAATTAAAATCGCTGCTATGAGGATGTACCCGGTGGTCATCTTCAGCTACCAAAACGCTTCCAGATACAGCCTACTACTTTCAACCATTTTCTGTGGGGGAGCCTAAATTGGCAATAGCTGAAGTTACTCAATTTTTAGATTTACCTCCAATTGTGGGTGTTATTTCTAAAAACACAACATGCACCACATATATCCCCCAATTGCTTTTAAGTAAATTGTCTACTCAACGTAACAGGTTTATGCACAGTAATCTTCTTCTTGTGGATAGAAATCATCTTTTTCTCACGCAAATCTCCCAGTAACCTAGTGACGGTAACGCGAGTAGAACCAATTGCCTCTGCGATCGCCTGATGAGATAGTTTCAGATCAATTGTGATCCCATCTGCACAAGGAACACCAAAATCACGACAAAGAATTAATAAAAAACTCACCAACCTAGAACCCATATCTCGGTGAGCAAGAGTTTCAATCATCATCTCTGTCTGTAAAATCCGCGAAGAAAGACCCCGCAGCATTAACATAGATAATTCTGGGTTTTCCTTGAGAGCTTGCTCAACCTGTTCAATTGGCGCCGATAGCAATTCTACAGGGGTAAATGCAACCGCATGGTAAAACCTATCTGACTTATTTCCCGTCAACAATGACAACACACCAAAAACACTATTTTCCCGCAGCAGTGCTACCGTTATTTCTTCTCCTGCCTCATATACCCTGGAAAGTTTCACAGCACCCTTGAGAAGAAAATAAACTCGTTCGGCAGGATCGCCGGGAAAAAAGATCGTTTTGTTGCGTTCAAACGTTTCCACAACTGGCGGAAACGCCCCGGTCGCCATCTGACGAAATACATTTGCTAGGGCTTTATCTTGTGTCACGATCATCTCCCTTCCCCTACCCAATGCCGGAAAAACAAAAACCAATTACCTAAGAATACACCTGAAAAATCAATAAAGCACCGTCAACCTTTCTGTACTTTCCTATACTCCAACTTATTGCTTCATAACTCTTTGTTTATAATGATACATAATAGTTGATCCTTTGAGCTAGTAATTGTTGATATGTAGTGAAAAAAGATGTATTAAAAAGATTTTTTGAAGAACAATTGAAGAGATCTTGAGAATATCTTAAGAAATAAATAAGAATTTTCTGGCAGCAAAAACTCTTTCCAATATTCATTTTTACAAATAGCGTACAAAACAAAGACAAAGTAGCCTCAGATTCTAGTATGCTCCTAGTGATTGATCGCATTCACAATTTTTATGCTTAATCTAACTGGAAAAAACGCCCTAGTTACAGGTATTGCCAATAACCGCTCGATCGCCTGGGGTATTGCCCAACAATTACACAAAGCTGGGGCGAACCTGGGTATTACTTACCTACCAGATGAACGCGGCAAGATGGAGAAAAAAGTTGCAGAATTAGTAGAACCCCTCAGCCCCAGCTTATTTCTTCCTTGCAATGTCCAAAATGACGAACAGATTCAGTCTACTTTTGAGACAATTCGCGATAAATGGGGAAAGTTAGACATTCTCATCCATTGCCTGGCCTTTGCCAATAAAGACGATTTAACAGGAGATTTTAGCCAAACTTCTCGTTCTGGCTTCAACACAGCTCTAGAAATCAGCACCTACTCGCTCGCGCAGCTAAGTGGTGCAGCTAAACCATTGATGACAGAGGGAGGTAGTATCGTCACCCTCACATATTTGGGCGGTGTCAGGGCAATCCCCAACTATAACGTCATGGGAGTTGCTAAGGCAGGTTTGGAAGCAAGTGTACGTTACTTAGCAGCTGAACTTGGTTCGCACAATATCCGGGTGAATGCCATCTCTGCGGGCCCCATCCGCACTTTGGCATCTTCGGCGGTTGGCGGAATTTTGGATATGATTCATCACGTAGAGCAAGTAGCTCCTCTACGACGCACTGTGACTCAGCTAGAAGTGGGTAATGCTGCTGCTTTTTTATGTAGTGATTTGTCCAGCGGAATCACCGGACAAGTCCTTTATGTAGATGCAGGATATGAAATTATGGGAATGTAATACGATTTGGGAATAGGGCATAGGGAATTGAGCATTGAGCATTGAGTATTAGTAAAATTCTTGCCTATTCCCCATTCCCCATTCCCCATTCCCCCCTTATCCCCATTCCCTATGCAAATCAGCGACCGCCAAATTAATTCTTTAAACTACGACCAGTTCACTAAAGCCCCTCGAATTGCCACTGTTCACCGCACCACTGGCGAAACCGATGTGCAAGTTACCATCAACTTAGATGGTAGAGGAACCTGCAAAGCAGCAACAGGGGTTCCATTCTTGGATCACATGTTGCATCAAATTGCCTCTCACGGACTAATTGACTTGGATGTCCAAGCCAAGGGAGACTGGGAAATTGATGATCACCACACTAATGAAGATGTGGGCATTACCTTGGGGCAAGCTTTGAATCAAGCACTAGGTGACAGAAAAGGTATTGTCCGCTTTGGTAATTTCCTTGCACCTTTAGATGAAGCTTTAGTTCAGGTAGCGCTAGACTTTTCCGGCCGACCTCATCTTAGCTATGGCTTGCAAATTCCTACCCAGCGGGTGGGAACCTATGATACCCAACTGACACGCGAATTTTTTGTAGCGCTGGTGAACCATAGCCAAATGACACTGCACATTCGCCAACTGGATGGCATTAATTCCCATCACATCATTGAGGCGACATTTAAGGCGTTTGCAAGAGCAACGCGGATAGCTGTAGAAATCGATCCCCGTCGTGCTGGTACGATTCCCAGTTCCAAGGGCGTTTTATAAAGGAGATGGGAGATAGGAGATTTACTGGCTTCTGTCTCTCTCTATATAAAGCATATAAAGCTGGTTATAATTACTTAGCACGAATGAAACTTATGGTATTAATTAGCTACTCAGTTTGTGATAATTGACAGACTAGGCGGTGATGGTTATTATCAGCCTACTGAGTAACTTGTAATTAATACTAAGTAGGTAATTGAAACCAGATGAAGTCTGTTGCAGACGACGCGGATTCTCAGATGAATACCAAAGATACTCCGCCAGTAGTCCTAATCTCTGAGTTGCGAAAAGTTTATCGTACTGGCTTTTGGCTGAATCAAAAAATCGTATCCCTCAAAAGCTGTTCTTTAAAAGTTTACAAAGGGGAAACATTTGGGTTGTTGGGGCCAAATGGTGCTGGTAAAACAACCCTTTTAAAACTGCTGCTGGGTATTATTCGTCCCACTTCTGGACAAGGATTATTGTTGGGTAAGCCTCTAGGCGATCGCAGTATTAAGCAACACGTCGGCTACCTGCCAGAAAATCCCTATTTGTATGACTATCTCACAGGCTGGGAATTTTTACAGCTAGCAGCTGGGTTATTTCAAATTCCCAAAAAGGTGCAACGCCAGCGCATTCCGCAACTGCTGGAATTAGTAGGTTTATCTCAAGCCGATGCTCGTAAAAAGCAGATTCGCCGCTACTCTAAGGGAATGTTACAGCGTGTCGGTATGGCGCAGGCGCTTATTAATGAGCCAAAACTGGTCTTTTTAGATGAGCCTATGTCTGGACTTGATCCCGTGGGACGCTACCAAATGCGGGAAATTATCCTGGCGCTAAAAGCCGATGGTAAGACAATTTTTTTTAACAGCCATATTCTCAGTGAAGTAGAGCAAATTTGCGATCGCATTGCTATCCTTGCTCAAGGTGAATTAATTTGCTCTGGTTCCCTCAATGAACTCTTAGGCATGAACAACATATATCATGTCAAAGGTCAAGGTGGTGATTGGGAAATTCTTAAAAAATGGATACCCAGTTTAGTTTTCGAGCCTGATGGCTCTTGGCAAGGTACACTACAAGACAATTACTATGATTTTCTTGCCAGTCTCCGTCTCATGGAAGGACAAATTATTGCGATGAAATTGTCTCGTCACTCCCTAGAAGAATTTTTTATCCAACAGATCCAAAAATAAAATAGCTCACCTAATATTAAATTCTCCAACTATATATATATTGTTTAAAAAACTAAGTAACGTATATAAAAAGGCTTGCGACAAAGCTTTTTATATGTGTCTTCATTACGAATTACTGTCTTCGTAGCCTATTACGAGTTAGTATAACTAGTCTTGCTATCAAACAGTTTTCTCTTTTAAAATACAGGTTGTTCAATCTGTACTTACTCATTTAGCAGGTAAATTTAGTTAATGGTGTTAATAATAACTTTGCCAAAAATAACTATCTATAGGGTATTTGAAATCACCAGCAAATTGCCAGAATATTGATTTAGTTCAGAAGATTTTATTTACAAGTATATGGTTACACAGTAGACAATTTGTTCTGTAAACTAGATTTATATGCGTAAGTCCTATATTCCTTGAGGATTGTTATATTCAAGCTGGTTAAACTTTAAGTTAACTTCACTAAAAGTTCAAATTCAATCGATAACTTTACTCCGGAAAATTACACTTTTCTAGGAAAATAAGAGTGTCGGGGAACTTGAATAATTAAGTCTAGTCAAAATAAAAATGTTTAGACAGTACTTTACCAATCGTAGTCTCAGAGTCTCAGGTAAATATGCTTAACACAGGTTTGTTGAAATTCCTCACCCAGCCAGCTGCGGGTGTGGCCTTGTTAGCGGCTGTCAATGTCGCTGTGCCATCTGCCATAGCTCAGGGACAACCAGTATTACCCACTACACAAATAACACCACTTACGCAAATAACACCAATAACACCTACTAGACAAACACCACTGACTACACAAACATCACCTAGTATACCAATAGATACCAATTACTCATTAGGAGGCGGCGATCGCATCCGTGTAAATGTATTTGAAGTCCCCGAATATACAGGTGAATATCAAATTCCTCCAGGTGGAGCGATTAACCTACCCTTAATTGGTAGTGTACCGGTTCTGGGGCTAACAACCGAACAAGCTTCCGATGAAATCGCCAGAAGATACTCTCGCTTTCTCAAACGTCCTCTGATTTCAATCAACTTACTATCGCCTCGCCCTATAAACGTTTTCGTTGCCGGAGAGGTAACACGTCCAGGGGCTTATACTCTGAGTTTAAGCGGCGGCGCAGGGGACAATCCAGGCGTACAATATCCAACTGTTTTAGCTGCACTCACCACAGCGCAGGGGACACTTGGTAGTGCGGATATGACTCAAGTGCAGTTACGGCGTAAAGTAGGACGTGGCCCAGAGCAAGTAGTCACGCTCAATTTGGAAGAACTCGTCCAAACAGGTAGGTTAACGCAGGATATTACCTTGCGGGATGGAGACACTATAGTCGTGCCAACAGCAACCACATTTGACTTGGCAAGAGCACGCAATTTATCTGCCGCTAACTTTGCCGCCAGCCAAACCACACCGCGCACCGTCGCCATTGTAGGAGAAGTCAACCGTCCTGGCGCGTATCTTGTCACTACAGGTAGCACGGAAGGAGGGAACGCCACTACTACAGGCACTAGTCAGCCAACTGGTAGCGGACAACCAACCATAACGCGAGCAATTCAACTAGCTGGAGGAATTACGCCACAAGCAAATGTTCGCAATATTATCCTCCGCCGACCCACAAGAAGCGGCTCAGAACAAACTGTAGATATCAACCTCTGGCAACTCTTAGAGAGTGGTGATATCAATCAAGACTTGATTGTGCAAGACGGAGATACGATTTTTATTCCTACGGCAACTGAGATTAATCCAGCAGAAGCTACTCAGTTAGCTACTACTACTTTGTCTCCTGGACGCATTCAAGTTGGTGTAGTAGGTGAAGTTAAAAGGCCGGGAGCTGTAGACATTCAGCCTAATAGCTCTTTAAATCAAGCACTACTCGCAGCGGGGGGATTCAACGATGCTAGAGCTAGTAGGGCTGTTGTAGATTTGGTTAGGCTCAACCCCAATGGTTCTGTGACTAAACGTCAAGTAAAAGTGGATTTCTCCCAAGGAATTAATGAGGAAACTAATCCTATACTCCGCAATAATGACGTTGTGCTAGTTAGCCGCTCTGGCATAGCCAAGACTAGCGATACCTTAAGCGCCATATCAGGGCCTATAGGCACGATCTTAAATATTGTCAGGTTTTTCACTGGTTTTTAGTTAGAGCTGCAAACTGGGGACGCTAATCTATCCTCCTCGTCCCCAGATTTCCACAAACCTGGATTTTGACCAACAACGTTACGCTTTATTAACTCATTTAGCAGAAGTCCCACATCTCAATTTTAGGAGTGTGGGTACGCCAGTCGCCTGCGACGGGAAACCCGTCTACAGCGCTGGCTTATGAATGCGCGTGAGTTGACGACAGTTCTCCTATACTAATTGCTAATTACACAGTCTCAACTTAGAGACTGAATTATAAAAATTTGCCAAAACAGGGAAATCACAGAAGCTCTACAAATCTATGCTCCTTGTTGAAGCTTTAAAGCCTCTTTCCTTAAAGGCCAAAGTATATTGCATACAAACTAAAACCGCCATAATTCCACAGCGAAAAGACAACCAGTGGGTGGGATAGAAGTTTTTGTAGCATTTATGCAAGGCCTAAGTTTTAACTTTTAGCAAGTCCACATAAATGGCACCTGGTTGCGTAAGTAAAGTTTATGACAAAAGTACTCCTTGCCAGTGTGTGATCAAGGTGCTTTAATAGCGATCGCATTGCGCCATAATGTCCTGCATGTATAAGACGTACAAGATGCACAGCGACTTGTCATCAGACATCGCTACTAGTGTTCATAAAATCACAGACTCAAAACATTAGACTGAAAGGTAAGACAAGGTAGTACCATGTCCTTTACACTAAATTCTCCCAAAAGCTGAACAGGAGCATATATGGAGCCAATCATTGCTATAGTCTTAGCGCTTATAGGTTATGCCTTGGGTTCTGCAAAACTGATTAATCAAGGTAATGAAGCCCTAGTCGAACGCTTGGGGCGGTATCATCGAAAACTTAAGTCTGGACTGAACTTTATTGTTCCCTTGCTCGATCAGGTTGTGATGGAGGATACCACGCGAGAGCAAATTTTAGACATCAAGCCTCAAAATGTGATCACCAGAGATAATATCTATTTGGAAGTTGATGCTGTTCTCTTCTGGCGCATTAGAGATATTGAGAAAAGCTTTTATGCAATTGACGATCTCCAAGGGGCGCTGACACAACTAGCAGCAACTACACTCCGAGAAATTATTGCCCAGAACACCGTAGAGGAAACTAACATTTCCCGGTCTGAGATGGACAGAGCCATCCTAGACCAGTTGAATCAGATAACGGCAGATTGGGGAGTTGAGATTATCCGCTTAGATATTCAGAGTATTACACCGCCTGAGAGTGTACGGAGGTCAATGGAAGAACAGCGGGCAGCTGAAATTAAAAGCCGCGCTGTGATACTAGAAGCCGAAGGCGAAAGGCAAGCCGCCATTAAGAAAGCAGAAGGAACTATGACTTCAGTGCAAATAATTGCTCAAGCCTTACGTTCTAATCCTGAAAGTAAAGATATTCTGCGGTATCTTGTAGCTCAAGATTATGTAGACGCTAGCCAAAAACTCGGTGAGAGCAATAATGCCAAAATTGTTTTTGTAGACCCAGCTAACTCGACTGAAATGTTTCAGGAATTGATTGCCGAGTCCGTAACTCAAGAAGGTCATGGCAAAAACTCCGAAAATGGTACAACCTAATAGTCCCCCTGCGCTGCATGGCGGAACAGTGTATCAGCTACCAGCGATACATCGCGCATTTCTTGAACATCATGAACTCGGAGGATATCAGCGCCATTAAAGATAGCAGCACAACATGCTGCTGCCGTTCCCCAAACTCGTGCTTTCGGATCTGGTTGATTTAAAATACGACCAATGAAGCTTTTACGGGATGCTCCTACCAAGATAGGGCAGTTAAGTGATTTAAGCGATCGCAACCGCCGAAAAATTTCTAAATTTTGCTCATAGTTCTTAGCAAAGCCGATACCAGGATCGATGATGATTTTCTCCTGGTCAATACCTGTAGCACTTGCTGCTGCAATTTGATTTGCCAAAAAACTATAAATCTCTCCCAGTAAATCTTGGTAATCAGTCTGTTTTTGCATTGTTTGCGGGTTTCCCCGGATGTGCATTAAAACAATTGGCACACCTAAACTTGCGACTGTAGGCAACATTTCTAAGTCAAATGTGCCGCCAGAAATATCATTAACCATATCTGCCCCAGCTTCCACAGCAGCCTTTGCAACAGATGCCCTAGTTGTATCTACAGAAATCGGTATTGAAATCTCTGGTCGTAGTACTTGTAATATCGATAATACTCGGTCAAGTTCCTCTGCAAGAGTTATTTGCCTTGCTCCTGGTCGAGTTGATTGACCACCCACATCTATGATGTCAGCACCAGCGGCTACCAATGTTTGCGCCTGTGCTAAAGCGGCAGAGATGGTATTAAACTCACCGCCATCACTAAAACTATCAGGCGTCACATTCAAAATACCCATCAAATGAGTCCGCTGTCCCCACTCGAAACAGCGTCCCCGAATTATTAACTTATTTGGCATAAACTCACACTACTAGTTACCAGGCTGAGCCTGGTAATGCCCTTACAGGAGGCTTTGCCTCACTTTTGAGCAAAAAGAGGCAGAGCCTCATTGTATGCATTCCCCGACGGAGCCAGGGAATGAGAAGACTAGAAAATAGCACAAGAAATTACTGATAGTTAATAATCTTAGCGAAACTCGCAGGTTCCAGACTTGCTCCTCCCACTAAAACACCATCAATTTCTGGTTGAGCCATGATCTCATCAATATTATTTGGCTTGACTGAGCCACCGTATTGTATTGATACATTGGGATTACCCAACTGGCTCCGAATTAAACCAATTACTCGATTTGCCTCCGTTGCTTCACAAGTGTCACCAGTGCCAATCGCCCAAATCGGTTCGTATGCAATTATCAAATTATCCTGATCAACATCTACTAAGCCTTTGTCTAATTGAGCACTAATCAGGGATTCAATTTCTCCAGCATCTCGTTGTTTTTTAGTTTCCCCAACACAGAGAATCGGAGTCAAACCATACCTTTGAGCAGCTTTGAGGCGCAAATTGACGGTTGCATCCGTTTCACCAAAGTATTGTCGTCGTTCGCTATGACCGACAATTACAAAGCGCACACCAATTTCCGTCAGCATGGGTGCAGAAATTTCACCCGTGTAGGCTCCATTTTCTTCCCAGTGGACATTTTGCGCCCCTAACTGTATGCGGCTACCATGCAAATACTTTGACAAACTGTTTAAGTCAGTGAAAGGAGGACACAGTAACACTTCTCGCGCTTCGGGTGTTTCCTCTAAGTGGGGCAGAAATTCTCGTAAGAAATCCTCGGATTCTGCCTGGGTTTTGAACATTTTCCAGTTACCGGCAATAACTATTTTCCGCACAGGTGATTTAGTCAAGATCCTAACGCTACTAGATGCATTTTTCAGTTTATGACTTTTTGGCAGTCAGGAGACAGGAGACAGGAGACAGAAGTCAAAAGTCAAGAGTCAAAGGTCAGTATTTATTCCCTTGTGCTCCCCTGCTCCCACTCCCCCCATCTCTTCCGCTCATCTCCGCAATACCTTGCTAAAAATAACTACCATAAAAGATGGGGTTAATCTAAATACCCAATTTCAAATTGATATGACTTCTACATTGCCATTGCCCGATCCTCATCACAACGGTTCAGCCAACACTGACGCAAATTCTCTCAACTGGGAGGAAGAACTGGATAGTGCCATTTTTAGCTTTGAAGATATTCAAACGGAACTCAACTATAAACAGGCACAAACGGCGCTGCGAAACTTAGTAACCAGTCTCGACTTAACTGCTCAGGAAAAAGAAGGATTAGAGGCGGAAATTGCTGATTTGGAAAGCATGTTGGGGAAACTAGACCGCATGGTGGTGCAGATTGCTGCTTTTGGCATGGTAGGACGCGGTAAGTCTTCCCTACTTAATGCTTTGGTTGGGCAAACGGTATTTGAAACTGGGCCACTGCATGGCGTCACCCGTACTGCACAACGAGTTAATTGGAGTATTAGTGAAGAGGCTGTTGGAGAAACTGAACGCGCCTTGCGAGTCACTCTACCTGGAATAGGTCAATCGCAAGTGGAATTAATTGACACTCCTGGGTTAGACGAAGTGGATGGTGCAACCCGTGCTGCATTAGCTGAACAGGTGGCAAAACAGGCGGATCTAATCTTGTTTGTGATTGCTGGCGACATGACGAAGATAGAACATGAAGCCCTTTGCCAGTTGCGGGAAGCTGGTAAACCGATCATTTTAGTGTTTAACAAAGTAGACCAGTATCCAGAAGCAGACCGGATGGTAATTTACCACAAAATCCGGGATGAAAGGGTGCGCGAGTTACTTACGCCTCTAGAAATTGTCATGGCAGCTGCATCACCATTGGTGAAGACAGCGATTCTTCGCCCCGATGGTACTAGGGGCTTGCAATTGCGTACAGGTAATGCTCAAGTCGAAGAACTGAAGCTGAAAATCTTGGAGATTCTGCACCGTGAGGGCAAAGCTCTAGTTGCCCTCAATACCATGCTTTATGCTGATAACGTGAATGAGCAGTTGGTGCAGCGAAAACTGATGATCCGAGAGCAGAATGCCAATCAGTTGATTTGGAAAGCTGTGATGACCAAGGCAGTAGCGATCGCACTTAATCCGATAACTGTAGTAGATATACTTAGTAGTGTAGTAATCGATATTGCGCTAATTTTGGGTTTATCTAAACTCTATGGCATACCCATGAATGAAAGCGGTGCTGTACAATTGCTCCAAAAAATCGCTTTGAGTATGGGCGGTATCGGTGCTAGTGAACTGCTGGCGAACTTAGGCTTGAGTGGGCTGAAAACTTTACTTGGTATCTCTGCACCAGTTACCGGGGGGGCTTCGTTAGGCCCCTACGTAACGGTGGCACTAACGCAAGCAAGTGTAGCTGGTGTTTCTTCTTATGGCATTGGACAAGTTACTAAAGCTTATTTAGCTAATGGAGCAACTTGGGGCCCCGATGGCCCCAAAGCAGTCATCCGTCGGATTCTGGCGACTCTGGATGAGACTTCAATCCTCAACCGTATTAAAGATGAATTGCAACTGAAGCTAAAAGTTAAAAAGGTGAAAAATGCGGATTAGGGATGAGGCAGAATTTTCGAGATATTTTCTACATTCCTAATGTTTACAGGTGCGTTATCCGAGATTTAAAGATAAACCTGTATTCCAATCAGCTTCTACCTTTGAAAGAATTTAGCCATTCTTGAACTTGCTCTCGTGCAATATCACGACCGCCCAGACCAAAAGCTAGGGCCGTAGCGACAGCGATCGCACCAAGTAGAAGTCCAAAAGCTAAATTTACAATATCACTAGCAATCCCAATTTGTTGTAGTGCCATTGCTGAGACTAAGGCAATAATGGCAATCCGTGCTACCTGACCCAAAATTCGGGCTTGAGGATTACCGGAACTGGTAATGATGTTAAAAGCCAGATTTGCTAAGAACAAACCAATGCCAAACACCACCAATCCCGCCAAAATCCGCCCAAATATGACCAAAATGCCAGTTACCAATGCTGTCAGCGCTGGAATATTCAAGATATTCACCGCTGCTACAGTTGCAAACAGCATAATACCGACTAAAACGACGATGCCAGCAATTTCTGATGGCGTACGGGTTGATAGCGTAGGAGGTACTTCTCCTTCTGTGGAATATACTGTTCGTCTAGCAGGCGTTGGCAAACCTAGGACAGAGAAAATGTTGTTAAATCCTAAACTTGTAAGGATACTAGTAACCAAATCCGCTACAAACCGCCCTAGGAAATAAGCAATAATTAAAATTGCCAAGGCTGTAAAGATTGCAGGCAGAGCATTGAGAATCTGTTGCAGCATTGCGATCGCCGGCACAGATATCGCATCAATTCGTAAGGCATTGAGCGCTGCGATCGCTACAGGAATCAAAATCAAAACATAGACAATTGTGCCAATAATCGTCGATAAAGACTGCACCCCGGCAGATGAAGAGAGTCCAAACCGACTTCCCAAATGGTCGATTCCCGTTGTTGCTAACAAGTTCGTCACAATCCGCCGCACCACATTAGCTAGAAACCAGCCGACTGCGGCAATTAGTGCCGCGGCTAGAATGTTTGGCAGAATTGAGAGAATCTGTGTAATTAGAGTTTGTACTGGTAGTAGTGCCTGCTGTAGCCCCAGAGTATCTAGTATTGGGATGAGAAACAGTAAAAAGATGAACCAATACAAGGCATTGCCAATTGTCTGACTCAAAGACAACTGATCGAGGCTGAGTGTATCCTCTTGTGTTTGTTGATTCAAACGCTCATCTAGTCTCAATGCCCGTAGTCCGGTTATCGTCAGCAGCTTGACGACAGTAGCTAATACCCAGGCAACACCGAACCAGATTGCTGCACCTACCAACTTGGGCAAGAAGCCAACAATTACATCGAGAAAATTATTTAGAGGTCGAGAAGCTACCTCCAGTTGTAGTGTCTGTAAAACGGCTACAACCGTCAACAGAATCACAATCCAAAAAACTAAGCCGGAGATTAATTTCTCCACTTGGGGAAGTTGCCCACGATCGCCCCGCCCCGTAATCCCTGCGGCAATGCGGTTATCTATATCAGTGCGATTGAGGATTCCCCGCGTCACCGCCGCAGCGATCGCCGCAATCAGCCAGCCAACCAACAAAATCGCCACTGCTGCCAACAAACGGGGTAAAAACGCAACTATCTGCTGGAAAGTTCCTTGTACATAATCGATTCCTTGAGTAACTCCTGGTTGATTTAGTTGCAGGTTTGGCGATTGTGCCAAAAATTGCTGCACCCTTGTGGATAAACTATCTCCTATTACCTGGGTTATTCCTTGCCAAGTTGCATTCATAGTTTTCTGGAATTAAGGTTAAGTAAGATGCTTCTGGAGTAGATTGCTCTAAACAATCTCTCATCTCCGTAAGTTCACTAGTGTTTTGCCTATCAATTTACCTTACCAGTAAAAATAAACATATATAGCGTTGATATCAAGAGTAATTTTTGGCTTTGTAACAAACAAGGGCAGCAGGTTTGAGAGCTATATAGCATCAATCAGGCTTAGGCTTGATTAGAGCTAAACAAGTTTATTAATGCGTCTTTCAACAGATAGATGAAAAAACAATACGAGCGTCATAGGTTAATTATTGGTTTTACACTACATTTGTAGAGTTGATGTAATGCGCTGACAGTGCTTAATTTTGCGTTACTCTAATTGCAGCAACATCATACAAGATGTAAAATGTCCCAGGTTTTAGTACAATCAATTGAAATTAATGCTACAGCTACGGTTGTGGAGCGCTGTATTACCGATTTAGCACTCATGCACCGCTGGCTCAACCCTGTCTTACGTTGCGAACCTGTGGGCGAAGCCTGGAGTACTGATCTAGGTAGTCAAAGTCGTTTTGTGATTCAAATACCTTTAGTTAAACCCACCCTGAACAGCGTTGTCGTGGAGCGGAAACCGGGTTTAGTGGTTTGGGAATTTCAGGGATTTTTTCAAGGACGCGATCGCTGGGAATGTCAACCTGTAGCCAAGAGAACACGCTTACTTAACCGCTTTGAGTTTGAGATTCCCAATCCTCTAGTGAGTTGGGGCTTTAAAACCTTTGCCGCGTCTTGGACAAAAGAAGATATGCAAGCCCAGTTGCGCCGCCTCAAACGAGTCGCAGAAGAAGTACAAATTGGTTATTAGTCATTAGTTATTGGTCATTTGTCCTTTGCCCAGTCTTTTAAACGTCTTTACCCAACTTAGCAAGTAACTGCCGAATCACAGATGCATCTTCGGCATCAGGAATCTTTGCTAGATAACTTTGTAAGTCATCTACAGCTTGGGAATAATGACCGAGTTGATAGTAGAGAAGGCCGCGATCGCGTATTTCTAGGGATACGCCGGGAAACAGTAACAAAATTCGTTCAACTGCTGCTAGCGTTTTTTCTAACTCTTGCTGTCTGAGGTAAATATATTTGAGATTTGTTAGCATCCGTGCCAAAAAGTGCCGATGACTAACTACGGCTAAAAATTCTGGTTGTAGCGTCACGGGTTGCTGATAAATTTGAGACAGCTTTTCTTGACAATCCTGTGCAAATATTATTTCACCGCCATTGAAGGCATCAACGAAAATCTCTATATCGGGAATATCTGGGCGGATCAAGAAATGTCCTGGCATCCCTACACCCACCATCGAAAAGTCTATTCTCCGGGCGACTTCTAGATAAACTAACGCCAAAGTAATAGGAATTCCCAGTCGTCGGTCAATCACATCATTGAAAAAGCTGTTGCGCGGGTCAGAGTAGTATTTTTCATTACCAGCAAATCCCAAGTCATTGTAGAGATACTGATTAATAGTTTGAATCATCCGCAGAGGATATCGTGACGAAGGCAAGCGTTCTTGTAGCTCCACTGCCATTGTATCGAGAGCGTTGATGTATTCCTCTGGATCTAGGTTGGGATATTCTTCCTGTGCAATGTACAAAGCAGCTTTTGCCAGGTCAATATGCTCGTCAGGCTGCTGAATTTCTTGGTAAAAATATTGTCGTGCTGACGAGAAATTCATAAGTAATTACTCGGTGATATATACGGATGAAGCGGGTTAACTGACACCAGTTTCCTCTAACTATCTTTATTTTAGAGATATTCAGAGGATTTGGAAATGTAATTTGTACAGAGGTTATAAAATTTTTTCTAATTACTAATTATTTATATCTGTAAAAGGCGTTGAAAATATATTTAAGTACAATCACGTATGTATAGCTGAGCGATAAATGGCATTGTTTTTAGAATCTAGCTATTAGTATAAATGAATATAAGAGTTAGATAAAAATGATTGATAACCTAGCTAATAATTAGAAGACAAAGATAAAATTAAAAATTTAGTTATTCTCAGATTTTAATGATATCTGCGCTCATAGCAATAGACTGAAGTATAGCTGTAATAAAAAAGCTTTACTGGCAATTTTGTATCCGATATCTTTAAGTGATTGAAAGTCTTTTCAACAGTAACTACACGTTTTTGGAAACAATAGTTTCATTGATAACTTAACAATAGGCGGTACAAAGTCTGTTCCTTAACCTGCTTCAATGATAGGACTTCTAGCTTTTGGTGCTTTCGGCGTTGCTTCACTCCACAAGCGTAAACAGCAACACAATACCATAAGGCATACATTATATACCATTGTATTTTGAGTGTTATGTAGTTTTTTAATTGTTTTGTTACTATATTTAAATTTAATTTACTGACATATCTGCCGGCAAACACGTATATAAACTTGCTTTAAAGTAGTAGCATACTTTTACAAAGTTTTATCTGTTTATTTATCAGATTCTTTAGTCATAAGTCTTGCCAAGTAAATGCTTTGATTTAGATTGCATCTAAATCAGCGTGTATTTTTTCTGTAAATGCACGTAGAAAAACTAGTCGCCAAAAAAAATCGCTAGTAAGCTATGTAAATACACAGGTGAGGCAAATACTGATACCAACCTCACTCCTAACTTGAAGACGAAAGCTAAGTTAAATGCTGTAGTCATTTTCACCATCTCTTAAATCTGCGATCGCAGCGGAAGGCTGCACTTCATACGTCACATGTGAGGTGTTATTTGCAATTTCGCCGAAATGTTTGCGTCTGCAATTGGGATATTTTCACCATTAATATTTTTTGTAGGAGTCAGTTCAATGATCAGATTTCAAATCAGTAAAAATTTTCAAAATGCTTGTAAAAAAAGTCTAAAAACATTTGCAGTTTTAAGTATTAGCGCACCCTTAAGTCTAGGATTAATTACTAGTGCCAATGCGGCATCAATTATTAGTAACGGTACTATTCAGTTAGGAATAAATGATGAAGGTCATCTCAATGTATCTGGTGGTACACCATCTTTGGGAGGAGTTACCGACGTTGGTTTGAGATTTCTGCCAACTGGTGCTGAAGCAACTGCTCCAGGCTGCCTTTGTGAGGGTTGGGGTGTAGCAGATGCGATTACAGGACTGACAGGTTACGCCAACGTCTCTACAGATGGGGTTCAAAATCTAAGTCTGATCTCTTTCATTGCCGATGCTACTAAAGCTACTTCTATCGTTCAACTTGGCGATAGTCTTAAAATAACTCATGACTATGCACCAGTAGCCGTAACGCCCTATGTGTATAAAGCCGCAGTTACTATAGAAAACATTGGCACAGCCGCTATTGGAGATCTGCGCTATCGCCGTGTCATGGATTGGGATATCGAACCAACACCTTTTAGTGAGTTTGTGACGATTAAAACAAGCGGTGCTAGCAATGTGCTGTTTACCAGTGATAATGGTTTTGCCTCGGCAAATCCTTTGAGTCTACCAACCAGCATCGACTTTACAGGAGAAGCTGTTGACTCTGGCCCCAGTGACCACGGTGCTTTATTCGATTTCGGCTTCGGTTCGCTGGCTATTGGAGCCAGCCGCACGTTTAATATCTTTTACGGTGCGGCTCCAACTGAAACAGAAGCGTTGGCTGCACTGGTTGCTGCCGATGCTGACAGGGTATACTCTTTAGGGCAAACAAGTGTGCCAGATGGGCCAAGTACCGGAATGCCCAATACCTTTATCTTTGCCTTTTCAGGAGTTGGTGAACCTCCTAGCAAGTCTGTTCCCGAATCTGGTTCTATGTTGGGTGTGTTAGCAATAGGTGCTTTCGGTATGGGTTCACTCCACAAGCGTAATCAGCAACAGAAAGCCGCAGCTAAAGTCTAAATCATTTCTAAACTACTGCTTGAACTGCTGTGTCTTTTACTACAAGACGCAGCATTTTTTTATTTTGGTTTTTCCTTAGATGTTATTTGGGTTAAAGGAGGCAAATCTTTCATCGTCAGTCTAAGACAGATCCCGGAACCTAACTTTGAGTGACAGCCGTGCAGGCGATCGCCTAACACGCCTATTTTCGGCTTTAAGTCTCCCCCAGCCATTTGAAAATTTGACCTAATATTTAAACATTTACCCCAAAGCATCAGGTCAGCAGGCTAAGCTTTTCAGGATGAGGGTTACAGCCAAAGCAGCCAAGCTGTTTTTTAAGGAATTACTAAGGGAGTTATGTCCCCCTCCGGTGCTAGAGTGAAAGATGACATTGCTTAATCATTATGTCTTCTTCGACCTTATCTGAAATATAGCTTCAATCATTAGGCGCAGCATGGTCACAACCGCAGAAAAAACAAACATTGGCTACATTACCCAAATCATTGGTCCAGTTGTAGACGTTAAATTTCCCGGCGGGAAATTGCCGCAAATCTACAACGCATTGACCATCAAAGGCACTAACGAAGCTGCACAGGAAATCAACCTGACCGTTGAAGTACAGCAATTGCTGGGCGACAACCAAGTGCGGGCTGTTGCTATGAGTTCCACCGATGGCTTGGTGCGTGGTCTGGAGGTCGTCGATACTGGTGCTCCCATCAGAGTCCCAGTCGGTAAAGCGACCTTGGGTCGTATTTTCAACGTCCTTGGCGAACCTGTAGATAATCAGGGGCCTGTAAATGCTGAGGCAACCTTACCCATCCACCGTTCTGCTCCCAAATTCACTGAGCTGGAAACTAAACCTTCCGTGTTCGAGACTGGGATTAAAGTTGTTGACCTCCTGACTCCCTATCGACGTGGCGGTAAGATTGGTCTATTTGGCGGTGCTGGTGTCGGTAAAACCGTGATCATGATGGAGTTAATTAACAACATCGCTACTCAGCACGGTGGAGTATCTGTATTTGCCGGTGTGGGTGAACGCACCCGTGAGGGCAATGACCTCTACAACGAAATGATGGAATCTGGGGTAATCAACAAAGATAACCTCAACGAGTCGAAGATTGCTCTAGTCTATGGTCAAATGAACGAGCCACCCGGAGCTAGAATGCGGGTTGGCCTTTCTGGATTGACAGTAGCAGAGTACTTCCGAGATGTTAACAAGCAAGATGTGCTGCTGTTTATTGACAACATCTTCCGGTTCGTACAAGCAGGTTCGGAAGTGTCTGCGTTGCTGGGACGGATGCCCTCAGCGGTAGGATACCAGCCTACACTGGGAACTGACGTGGGTGAACTGCAAGAGCGGATTACCTCAACTACAGAGGGTTCCATTACCTCCATTCAAGCAGTGTACGTACCTGCGGATGACCTCACTGACCCCGCACCTGCTACCACCTTCGCCCACTTAGACGGAACAACAGTACTGTCTCGTGGTTTGGCATCTAAGGGAATTTATCCAGCTGTGGATCCCCTCGGTTCGACTTCCACCATGTTACAGCCCAGCATTGTCGGTGACGAACACTACAATACTGCCCGGGCCGTGCAGTCAACTCTGCAACGTTATAAAGAACTCCAAGACATTATCGCCATCTTAGGTTTAGATGAATTGTCTGAAGAAGACCGTCTGATCGTGGCGCGGGCGCGGAAAGTTGAGCGCTTCTTGTCTCAGCCGTTCTTTGTGGCAGAAGTGTTTACTGGCTCTCCTGGTAAATATGTGAAGTTGGAAGATACTATCAAAGGGTTCCAAAAGATTCTGTCTGGTGAGTTGGATGCTCTGCCAGAGCAGGCTTTTTACTTAGTTGGCGATATTAACGAAGCGATCGCTAAAGCTGAAAAAATCAAAGGCTAGAAATTAGTCAATAGTCCAGAGTCAATAGTCAATAGTCCAAAGCTAATTGACTGTTGGCCCTTTACCCTTGAACGCCAGTTCACTCAACAACGGCGGGAACCTCCCGTAAAGCCCTTCTCCCAAAGGGAGACGCCAAAGGCGAACGGGCATGGCTTCGCTTACCGCGCAGCGTCTTTGCTAGGAAAAGTTCAGATGCCTAGGTTGGGCTGCGCCAACGCCGGTTCGCCTTTGGCGTTCCCGCAGGGTAGCCGGCGCTCCGACTTCTCTGTGCACGTGACTGGCTCCCCTTAACCCTTGACTGTTGACCTTTGACCCTTGACAACTTATGACATTAACCGTCCGTGTAATTTCCCCAGACAAAACAGTATGGGATGCCGCAGCTGAAGAAGTAGTTTTGCCCAGCACTACCGGTCAGCTAGGTATCTTAACTGGACACGCGCCACTTTTGACCGCTTTAGATACGGGTGTAATGCGAGTACGTGCCGCTAAAAATCAGAATTGGCAAGCGATCGCCCTTTTGGGTGGCTTTGCCGAAGTCGAAGAAAATGAAGTGACAATTCTGGTTAACGGTGCTGAACGGGGTGACAAAATTAACCTTGAGGAAGCCCGTACTGCTTACAACCAAGCAGAAACCCGTCTAAATCAAGTGACAGCAGGCGATAGGCAAGCACAAATTCAGGCTACCCAAGCCTTTAAACGTGCTCGCGCTCGATTTCAAGCCGCTGGTGGTATGGTCTAATTTGACTTTCTATTTCGCTTATTAGGTTGGGCAATACCCAACCTAATAAAATATTTATTAATTAATTTTTTTAAAACAATTACGCCAAGTTTAAGAAATCGCAGCCAGCCTTGGTGAAGTGTTAACTTAACTAATTAGTTGCCCAAAAGGGCACAAATTATGAAAAGTTTTCCATCTTCCCTTGGTACGCGTAAACAAAATAAAATAGCTCGTTTTGCCGCATCTGTTGTAGCAACATTAGCGTTCGCTGGTAGTATTAATTATGCTAACGCTACTCCTGTAAAAACACTCACTGTATCCTCAGAAATTACCTCAAAATCAGTCCAGCTTGGTCAAACCAAACCTACAATAACTCAGTTACAAACCAGCAGGACTCAATATCAAGCTATGCAGCTGTCACCATGGGGACTTATCCCTATTGTTGTAGTTGGCGGCGTAATTCTATTTGTCCCCCTGTTCTTTGGCGGATTGGTGGTCATCGGCGAACGTGAAGTCGGTATTGTGGTGAAAAAATTTGCCGTTTCCGGGCGCGGACTCCCTGCTGGCCGGCTAATTGCCCTCAACGGCGAAGCTGGCTTGCAAGCAGATACTCTGGCTCCTGGTTGGCATTGGGGACATTGGCCTTGGCAGTACTCGGTTCGTAAAGAGTCGGTAGTTGTCGTTCCCCAAGGTGAAATCGCCCTGATTGTGGCAGCAGATGGGGCATCCAACCCACCAGAGCGCATCCTGGGCAAAATCGTCGATTGTGACAATTACCAAGATGCCCGGAAATTTCTCACCCAAGGTGGAGAAAAGGGTCGTCAAATGGGTTTTCTCACAGCCGGGACTTACCGCATTAACACGGCACTATTTAAAGTGATCATGGCATCAAATGCTACTGCTCACGGCATGAGTCCAGAACAGTTACGGGTATATAGCCTTGCATCTGACAAAGTTGGCATCGTCACCACCTTAGATGGTTTGCCAATTTCCGCTGGTGAACTCGCAGGTCCAACAATCGACGGACATGACAACTTCCAGAATGGTCAGAAATTTATTGATGGTAGTGGACGGCGGGGTTTGCAAGAACAGACGCTACTTTCGGGTTCATGGAACCTAAATCCCTGGTTTGTCCAGGTTGAGCAAGTACCGATGACGGAAATTCCCATTGGGTATGTGGGTGTGGTGATTTCTTTCGTAGGTAAGGCTCATCAAGATGTCAGTGGCGCAGCCTTTACCCACGGTAACTTAGTGAATCAGGGACATAAGGGCGTGTGGGTTGAACCGCTGTATCCTGGCAAACACCCCATCAATTCCCGGATCATGAAGATTGAACTAGTGCCCACAACCAACATAGTATTAAACTGGTCAGGTCGCACCGAACGCCACAGCTATGATGCTAAATTAGAATCTTTGACAGTGCGATCGCGAGATGGGTTTGCTTTCGATTTGGAAGTAGCGCAAATTATCCACGTCGGTGCTTTGGATGCCCCAAAAGTAATTTCCCGCGTTGGTGCAATGCAAAATTTAGTAGACCATGTATTAGAACCTACTATCGGTAATTACTTCCGCAACTCAGCCCAAGATTATACTGTACTGGACTTTTTGACTGCTCGGAGTGAGCGGCAATCTGAGGCTGCTGAGTATATTAAAGCAGCACTGCGGGCTTACGATGTACAAGCGATCGATACCTTAATTGGTGATATTCAGCCACCAGCAACGCTGATGCAGACACAGACAGACCGGAAAATTGCCGAAGAAGAACGCAAGACTTACGAAGTTCAGCAGATGGCGCAAACCCAACGGCAGCAACTAGTCCGAGAAACAGCCCTGGCTGATATTCAACAAGAAATGGTGAAATCAGAGCAGAGTGTGCAGATTGCCGACCTGAAAGCCCAAGCCCAAATTAAGCAGGCGACAGGTGAAGCCGAGGGCACAAAACTCCGGGCAATTGCTGAGGCTGAAGGTATCCGTGCCACAGGTAACGCCAAAGCAGAAACTTACCGCGCGGGTGTGGAAGCTTTGGGATCACAAGGTTATACAGCAATGCAACTGATGCAGATTATAGGCGATCGCAATGTTCGCTTGATTCCAGATGTCTTGGTTGGTAGCAACAGCAGCAATAACGGCTTAGTAGATGGGCTACTGTCGATGATTTTATGGAATCAAACTGGTAAACATGGTGAGCTAACACCAACGCCTTTACATCCCCAACCAGTAACCCAAACACAACCCACTACAGATAATGGTATTCCACCGATAGTTGTTAACCTTCCTGTGGATAAGTGAAATCAAGGTCAGATGATTACCTATTCGGCATTCCCTAAAGTAAGCACAGCAGTTTTTGATAACTTGCACACTAAATTTAGGTAAAATATAATGCCATTGTTGCGGCAGTTCTCATGACTTCATCTGCGTCTTTTGACACATTAGAGTCTCTCCAGGCGGATATCGCTGAATTAATTGATCACTTACCGACGTTAAAACATCGGCAATTTATCAAACAGGCATTGGCTACAATAGTCCGTCTGGCTGATAGTGAAATTGATCGTCTCGATTGGAAGATCTTATCCGCAGCTTTAGCAGACATGGAACGCGGTTTCCAGCTATTTCATGCCTACCGACATGTTCGCAAAGTCACTATTTTTGGTTCTGCTCGCCTAGCCACAGATACCCCTGAGTACCAGATGGCGCTTGAGTTTGCTCAGGCTGTTTCTCGATTGGGATTTATGGTCATGACAGGCGGTGGTGGTGGCATTATGCAAGCTGGTCATGAAGGTGCTGGACGAGAAAATTCCTTTGGCTTGAATATTCAGTTGCCCTTTGAACAACAAGCAAACCCTTTTATTGAGGGTGATCCCAAGCTAATTCACTTCAAGTATTTCTTTACGCGCAAGCTGTTTCTTCTGAAAGAAAGTGATGCTGTTGCTTTGTTTCCTGGAGGCTTTGGCACTCAAGACGAAGCTTTTGAATGCATGACACTCAGCCAGACTGGTAAATTTGGCCCAGTACCTCTAGTTTTAATTGATCATCCTGGTGGTGATTACTGGCGGTCTTGGAGCGAATACATTGATAAGCAATTAGTGCAAAACGGTCTTGTGAGTCCTGAAGACCCCAGCCTTTACACGGTGACAGATAACCTGGATGTGGCTTGTGATGCCATTACCCGTTTTTATCAGGTTTATCACTCATGCCGCTACGTAGGTGATAATTTAGTCATCCGTCTTAAGACAGATTTATCAGATGCTCTTGTAGAGCAACTTAATGCTGATTTTAGCGACATTATTCTTAACGGACGGATTGAAAAAAGTCAGGCGTTACCTCAAGAAGCACAAGATGAAACTGTTGGGCTACCCCGCCTCATTTTGTACTTCAATCAACGCGACTTAGGACGCCTATATCAAATGATTGCAGCGATTAACCAGATGGGTACTCCTTCACCAGAAGATGCGGCACATCCAGAAAGGAAGTAGGTGCTAAGGGTGGATTTACCACCCTGGCATTTCTTCTTCAACTTGCCATCTTGGCATTTTCTTTTCCCAGAAGAGGTTTATCATGAAAGCCAATTCCCAGGTTTTTCGGGTTTATAAAAATATGAGCTTCAATTTTCTTTATAAGATTTATTCCTAACTGTAAATTTATTTTTGAAACTAATTACTAGCACTACTTTAGTTAGAAATTTTTCTATTTTCCTGCGCCTGGAGTTAGCAACTATATGCATTATGGGATTATCAAATGCCTAACAAAAGCAATATCAACTGCATTTTTGGATGAGAAAAACACTATTTATTACAACTCAATGCTGATTACCTGCAAAAAGCTTGTATATTAGCACAGGAAACAATTTACCACATCCTAGTAGGGGAATAAAACATGCTGGTGGAATTACTGGGTTCAGGTTTAGCATCGCTCTGGCTGGAAATGGCTGGCGTACAAATCAAGCCTTTTGATGCCTTAGATGCATTGGCTTGGCAAAGTAGCCCTGGCTTAGTTCTTGCTCCTGATCCAAATCCAACTGGGGCTACTACAGTCCAGCAATATTTGAAAGGACTAACAACATCGAAATTAGTAGTGCAGAATCTAACGCAAAGTCAAGGAATTTGGATGCAGTCGGGGCCGATGCTGATGGCTAATCACCAAGGTACGACACCTCTGCCTGCTGCCTCTTTAACTAAGATTGCCACTTCACTAGTTGCTTTAAAAACTTGGGGGCCAGATCACCAATTTGAAACTTTGGTAAGTGCCACAGGGCCAGTGGTAAATGGGGTTTTAAAAGGCGATTTGGTAATTGCTGGCGGTGGCGATCCGATGTTTGTTTGGGAAGAAGCGATCGCCCTTGGTAATACTCTCAATAAAATGGGGATCAAGCAAGTAAAAGGGAATTTGGTAATTACTGGCAATTTCGCCATGAATTTCCAACGTCATCCGTTAATGGCAGGTCAATTCCTCAAGCAAGCTATGAATCATAAGACTTGGACTCGTCCCGCTAATTATATATACTCAATCATGCCCAAGGGTACACCCAAGCCTCAAGTCGTAATTGCAGGTGGTGTCAAATTTGAGCCACAATTAAACCCTCAACAAACCTTGCTACTACGTCATCACTCTTTACCTTTGCAGCAACTCATCAAGGAGATGAATGTTTTTAGTAACAATGAGATGGCAGAGATGCTAGCAGAGTCAGTGGGAGGAGCAACTGTAGTAGAATCAACAGCAGCCAACCTTGCCAGAGTGCCGCAGTCAGAAATTCAGTTAATTAATGGTTCCGGTTTGGGGCCAGAAAATCGGATCTCCCCAAGAGCTGCCTGTGCCATGTTGATGACGCTACAACGAGAAGCAGTCGCGCATAAATTGACTTTAGCTGACTTGTTTCCTGTGTCTGGGTTCGATCATCGAGGCACAATGCATTCCAGACATATCCCTGCTGCCACTGTGATTAAAACTGGTACTCTCCGGGATGTTAGTGCTTTAGCTGGAGTTATGCCTACACGCGATCGCGGTTTGGTTTGGTTTGCTATTATCAACCGTGGCACAAATGTGTCAGCTTTCCGCACAGGACAAGATAACCTGTTGCAACGTCTTGTAAAACAGTTGCAAGTAGCTCCTTCTGTTCCTGCTGCTCTTACACCCCACTCAGCTATCAACTCTCTACCTCAACTGGGTGCAGGCGATCGTAATGATATTTTGTTTAGAAGTTAAGTTAGTCCACAGTCCAAAGTCAAAAATCCAAAATAATTAATTTTGACCTTTGACTTTTGACCCTTGACTTTCGACTATTGACGCTTTACATTTTCTTGCGGAATAATCTCCGTTACCACCCTGTTGCCAGAACTACCACCTTTAACCACCATATTTTCTGTTTGCAGATTACCGACGGCTGTTTCACCTGTAAAATTTAATGGTGGGTCAACTTGCCGATAAACCACATTTCCTTGAGCTTCAATCAACTTATTATCTAAATACCAAGTTAGTGTATTAGATTTTAATGATTGGCGACGCTGCCCAACAGCATTGACGTTACCTGTTAAATAAACCGTTTTTTGTGGTATTTTCATTTCGCCTTGATTGGCGGTTACTGTAACTTTTTCAGTTTGGTGGTAGACACGCACTGGTGAATTTGTATTGACAGTTTCAGCATTCATATTCCAGATCATAGAGTTACTAGCTATTTGCATTGGTGGTTCTAGTAATTCCATTTGGGCATTTTGTTTGACAGTGGCAATTTTAGTTTTTAAGTTGACTTCGGCAGAATTTCCTCTGCCACGATCAGTAATTTGATTATTTTTGTAGCGGTCAATTTGTATAGGGCGATCGCCAATTAATTTCTCCTCTTTAATCTGCCAAATCAAATGCTCGGTTCTGATTTGCATTTGGGGATCAGCTGAATTTGCAACTACCCCTCCCGAAAATTCCATGCGTTGCTCGCGGGTTTTGACTCGCGCTTCCTGCGCCACTGCTTGTAGTTGTTTATGAGTGCCGTTTAGCTGGTTGCGGACAATCAATAAATCTTCTTTGGGCCGCCATTCTAATTCATTACCTCGCAACACAATACCATTGCGAGGATCTGTAGCAAGTATTTTACCTTTAAGAAATAGTTGTTTTCCATCCTGTTCAATGTCTGCCACATCTGCCTTGACTTGGTAAACCACTTTGCCATCTTGGTAGAGTTCACCATAAGGACTTTCAGCCTGACCAATTTGTTTTTCTTGAGTGTATTTTGCCTGTTTAGCTCTGACTTTCCAAACTGGTCTTCCTACTTCATCTGCCTGTTCTAAAGTGACATCAAAGAAAGTTAAATTGCTGTCTCGGTCAGATGCACCTGAATCAGTTGATTTAGAGGCTATGGGGGATTTTCCCCCGCAGCCAACTAACCCAATTATCAATAAAAAGGTTAAAAACAAAAGAAAGAAGGAGGAACGCAGGCGAGGAGTGGACGAGTGAAGCAGTAGAGGAGGTGAGTGAAGAATTATTCTTATCCCTCCTTCTCCTCCTCCTGTTATCTCCCCCTCCTCTTGTCTCCCCCTCTGATTAAATTGATGCTTCATTATTCTTGAATTTCCAGGTGTCCATCACTCGCTCTTGGGTCTTCTAAAAAACCCATACTAGATAATGGTCGATATGGATAGCTTTGGCGAGGGGTTTTTTGGATATCTTCTTTGATGGCTTCTAAATCAATATAGCGATCGCTAACATTAATTAAGCTATCACTGGTCATCGAACGCAAACTCACCACCTCTACCCGCACACCCCGATAGCTTACCGAATTCACCGCATAAGCCAAATCCCCATCACCACTTACTAATACAGCGGTATCATAAGAATCAACTAACGCCATCATATCTACTGCTATTTCTACATCCAGGTTAGCTTTTTTGGAGCCATCTGGTAGCTGCACTAAATCTTTAGCGATGACTCTATAGCCATTACGACGCATCCACAACAGAAACCCTTGCTGTTTCTCGTTTGTCCGGTCTACCCCAGTGTAGAAAAAAGCTCGCAGCAGCCTAGAACCTCCAGTTAATCGACACAACAGCTTTGTGTAATCAATTTCGATCCCTAGTTGTAGTGCCGCATAAAATAGATTTGAGCCATCAATAAATATAGCGACCCGACCCCGATTTTCCAAAACTTGTTCTGGCGTAAATATTGAGTCGTTTTCCAAATTATTCAACATTGTTGTCATACCTCAGTTTTATCCCTGTTATTTTTGATACAAATTACCAGCTTTTACATGCAAGTTAGAGCGGCTTATGATAATCTTCAGGGGCTAACTTCAGTTAAGCCCCGATAAATTTTTTGAGAGAATTTAGTAGAGATTCAACAAAATCGGAGTTTGATAAGGGGTTAATCGTTTTTTGGGGGTTCTATGCGTTTAAAAATGGGTTGGGGTGTACCCAACTGTTGTTTACTGGATAGTATCCCCCATGTTGCATGAATGGCAAAAGGAGCAGTAATTGAACTTTGTATTTGATCGTTAAAATCTATTCCAAAACCCAGCTGTTGATAAATATCGCTACTGATGTTAGGAATAATGGGGGATAGGAGATAAGCTGCTAGTCTAACTGATTCTAGAACTGCATACAGTACTTTTTCTAATGCTTGTTGCTGTCCTTGCTTATATAATGACCAAGGAGCTTGTTCATCAATAAACTTATTGCTGGCTTGCACCAGTAGCAGGATAGCCTCACAGGCTTGATTGAAAGCTAGCGCCTTGTATGCTTGTTTTACCTGTTCCCCTAGACGTAAACCGATCGCTTTCAACGGATTCTCATCAGGAATAGCTTCATTGGCAATTGGTGGTACATTGCCAGCACAGTATTTCTTCACCATGTTCAAGGTGCGATTGAGCAAATTGCCTAAATCATTTGCTAAATCTGCATTCAGAACATTAATGAACCTAACTTCATTAAAATCTCCATCTTTGCCAAATTCGATTTCCTTAAGGAAGTAATAACGAACGGCGTCACTACCATAGCGCTGAACTAGATCTACGGGATCAAGGGTATTACCCATAGTTTTCCCCATCTTCTGACCATCTTTGGTCAAAAAGCCATGCCCAAAAACTCGTTCTGGCAAGGGTAAGCCAGCTGACAACAGCATTGCTGGCCAGTAAACTGCATGGAAGCGCAGGATATCTTTACCAATTAGATGCAGGTTGATTGGCCACCATGTCTCTAAAGCATTTGCTAAAGTCGGTTCTGCATCTGGCTCAAGCAATGCAGTTACATAACCCAGCAGCGCATCAAACCAGACATAAAGGGTGTGCTTGGGATTAACTGGTACTGGAAAACCCCAGTCTAGATTTACCCGCGAAATTGAAAAGTCTTGCAAACCTTGGCTTACAAAGCTCAAAACTTCATTTCGCCGACTCTCTGGTTGGATAAAATCCGGTCTAGATTGGTAAAACTCTTCCAGTTGAGTTTGATATTTGGATAAGCTAAAGAAGTAGTTTTGCTCGTCTCGCCACTCGACTTCTTTATTAGTATGAATTGGGCAACGTCGTCCCTCTAACAGTTCCCGTTCTTCTTTGAATTCTTCACAAGATACGCAGTACCAGCCTTGTTGTTGTCCTTGGTAAATGTCACCAGCTTCCCAAACTCGCCCGAAGAATTCTTTAACAATCGCTTCATGACGAGTCGCGGTAGTCCGACTAAAGCGATCATATTGAATGTTCAACAACTGCCATAAGTTAACAAAGCTAGGCACAATTTCATCACAAAATTCTTGAGGCGGTAGCCCTTTACTCTCAGCGGCTCGCTGAATTTTCTGCCCATGCTCATCTGTACCTGTAATTAATAGTACCCGATGCCCCAGTAGCCTTTGAAACCGTGCTATTACATCTGCTGCCATTGTTGGATAAGCACTGCCAATGTGAGGCACATCGTTTACATAATATAAGGGTGTTGTCAGTGCAAATGTCTTTTCTGTTTTATCCACTAGATTCATGCAGAATAAAAAACAACTAACTTATTAAAACGTTTTATAATATCTTATTTTTATCGGCAAAACCACGTAATTATATAACGATACTGCCTTTTTTTCAAATAACACTTTAATATTAGCAAGTTTCTAGATTTAAGAATTGTTTGATGATAGATATAAATCTAGCTTATCTATTAGCTACAAGACAGAAATTAGCTAATAATAATGCTTTTGAATGCTTTTTTTCACACATAAGTGTGATTAGGAATACATAAACTATAACTCGGAAAATATAGTTTGCTTTGTAGTTCGGACATTTCTATCTTAAGGCGGTCGTGGCAGTAGTAAAGAAATGTAAAAATAAAGTTAAGATAAACTACAATAATAAATATTTTTTGGAAAATATAATTGATTAGGTATGAGTCGAAATAGCCCCCTGGAGATTTCTCGCGCTTTCCTGGCGGCGCTCTCAACACAAATGTTTCGCTATTACGAGGATCGGATTCCCCAGGATGCAAGCGTGTTGGTAGTCAGCAATCACCGCAGCTTTATGGATGCACTAGTTTTAATGACGGCGTTATCGAGTCCGATTCGCTTTGCTTGCCATCATTACATGGGACAAGTGCCAATAATGCGAGAGATTGTTACCGGACAGTTGGGGTGCTTTCCCTTAGAAGAAACCCATAACCGCCAGCAAAGCTTTTTTGTGCAGTCACAGATGCTATTGCAGTCCAAGCAGATGGTAGGAGTATTTCCAGAAGGGACTGAACCAATGGTGAAATTTACTCAGCCAAACATGGTAAGTGAATTTCAGCGGGGATTTGCTCATTTGGCATTGCGATCTGATGTGCGGGATTTAGCAATTTTACCGATCGCGATCGCCTCGTTAGACGAGGTAAACACTTCTGGCTTCCCCTTACGGCTTTTGAGTTTATTTGATCCTTCAGAACCTTTATTTAATCAGTCTGGCTGGCATCCTTTGGTACTCTATCGTCGGGTAGCCGTGCTCATTGGTCATCCTTATTGGATTACGCCCCAACATCAAAAAAAATATCACGGAAAACAAGCTAGAACGGTTGTGGCTGAATTAACGGAACATTGTCATGGCGAAATTAGCAACTTACTACGTCAAGGCTGTTATTAGGGCGTTTGGCACTGTTTATCTGTCAATTAGCCCTTCTACATCTGCACAGCTAAATATCAGACAAAGGTCAATTAACTTATTGACCGAAACTTCATATATTCTGCAAGGAGGATTTATAAATTAACTTTTATCTGTTTCTGAAAAGCTAATTGCTGTGTTGCTGAATCTAGGTTTAACTATTGCTAGCAACTTCAGCTATATTCAACGTGATTTATACGCTCCACGCTATGATTTTATCAGACATTTGATTATACTATCGCACTTCAATCTGCGTGTAATCCCAGACCTATAAGTATGGGTTTTAACAGAAAAAATTCTACAAAACTAAGAAATTCAATTTAAATTTTACAATGTCAGAAGTTGAGCTAAGCCCTTGTTTCCTTACTCCTAAACGAGTACAACCAGAGTATCCGCTGTTTGTATATTTGCCAGGAATGGATGGAACAGGTCAACTGTTGCGATCGCAAACCGCAGGATTAGAAGTTGGCTTTGATGTCCGCTGTTTAGCACTCCCACGAAAAGACCTTACCACCTGGGATGTACTAACTAAGAATGTATTGAATTTGATCCATGCAGAATTAGAAAAAAGCTCCCAGAGGTCAGTTTACCTGTGTGGTGAATCCTTTGGCGGTTGTTTGGCGATGAAAGTAGCGATCCAAACGCCGCAGTTATTTAAGCGAATTATTCTAATTAACCCGGCTTCTGCCTTTCATCTGCGCCCTTGGTTGAATTCGGCATCTCAACTAACTTCCTTAGTACCAGAACCACTTTATGACGTCGGCGCACTGGGGTTATTACCATTTTTAGCATCTTTGCCACGCATCTCCAGAAGCGATCGCCACGAGTTGCTGAAAACTATGCGTTCTATCCCGCCTGCAACCGTTCTCTGGCGGTTGTCTTTACTGCGGGAGTTTCATGTAGATGATGAGCAGTTGCGTCGCCTGACTCAACCAGCGTTGCTAATTGCTGGTGCTAGCGATCGGCTTTTGCCTTCTGTGACTGAAGTGAAGCGGATAGCGAATATTTTACCCAATGCCAAAACAATGGTACTGCCCGATAGTGGACATGCCTGCCTACTGGAGAAAGATATTTATCTCTATGAGATTCTCAAGAGCCAAAACTTTTTAGAAAGTAAGTCTAAAACAGTTAAATCATCTGTGTAAAATAAATTATTTATTTGCAATTCAAAATGAAAAAAGCTGAATTTGCAAGCATTTTGACTACCTAATGTATGCAAATTATATGTGAAAAAGCTTACAATTTAACTAATCTTGCTAACACACCTCATGAGCCAAGAAATTGTAAAACTCCAAATTCCTTTTGAATCCTTGGTAAATGCGATCGCTTCACTAGGACTTGAAGAAAAACGCAGGTTGTGGCAAATGCTGAATGAGCAGATTACACAAGCAGAAGAAGATTTACTAGAATCAGAACCTTATAATTGGGGACACGAAGGACAGCCGAAAGGCAAGCCAGTGGAGTATATTCCTGGAGTCGGGCTAGCAGTTATCGGCGGTAAGGATGCTCCAGCCTGATTTACTTGAGTGTGGTGATGTGGTCATAGTAACTTTACCCAACCATATTCCCAGAGGGCGAGAGCAACAAGGAACTAGACCTGTTGTAGTGGTTGGCTTACCTTGGGGAAAAGTCCGCTATCCAATGCTAATGATTACACCTTTGACTACTCAAACAGGTTCATGGGCGGTCAATAACCCCAACTTATATCCACGTTTGGAAGCTGGTGCTGGTGGTTTATCTCAACCTTCCATAGTACTGCTGGATCAAGTCAGGGGGTTAGACACTCATCGAATATTGGCGTATCTAGGAACACTGACCTCTGAGCAATATGCTCCAATTGTTGAGGGACTAATGCAGTTGTTAATACCAGAGAATTATTGATTTTGAGTAGGCTAAAAATACCAAATAGCAATATTATCTACTTAAAGTTATTCACCTTTTATTTAACAAGTTGTGCTTGTTGGGAGATGTCAAGCCCCTCACACTTTCGCTACAACCTGAATAGAAAGACTTTCAGGACGGTGCTGAGCAATGACAACAGATAAATCCCAACAACAAACAAAGGTGAATCAATCAGTTAATTCACCCACAAAATCTTTAGAAGTAGAAATCAAAGCTAAACCATCAGCAGAAGCGGAACCGTCTGTATTCGAGTCTTTTGTCAAAAATGTCGCCCAAGTTGTAAGTACAGCGATTGAAGTGGGACAAGCGGCGACGAAACAAACACACAACTTAATTGAGCAAACAACTCAAACCACCGGAAAGGTGGTGAATCGCCTTAGCGAAAATTGGCTGATTAGAAAACTATCTGGAGTATTAAATCTTAATTGGCTGATTGGTGCTACTGATGTTGTGGATTTGGAAAAAGCAGAAGTTGAGGTGAATAAGTTAAAGCAACAATATCCCAATGAATCACCCAGTCAGATTTCTCACCGAATTATGGTGGAAAAAGCAACTAAAGCAGGCGGAATTGGTCTAGCAACTAGTATTTTGCCAGGAGTTGCAGTAGCATTCCTAGCAATTGATTTAGCAGCAACAACAAAATTGCAGTCAGAAATGCTTTATCAGATTGCATCAGCTTATGGCTTAAATTTAAAAGATCCGGCTCGAAAAGGTGAAGTTTTAGCAATTTTTGGTCTGGCGTTGGGTGGTGGTCGTCTTTTGAAAGCTGCGGGTTTAGGTTTGCTGCGAAACGTGCCTTTTGCTGGTGCAGCGATCGCCGCTAGCTCGAATGCAACGATGATCTATTCATTGGGATATGCGGCTTGTCGATTTTATGAAGCCAAGCTGGATGAATCAACTTCCCTCAACTCTCCACAGACATTGGCAAATTTAAAAGCTGAGAGTGAAAAGTATCTGGAAAAAGCGATCGCTCAAGAAGCAGTCATGGATCAAATCTTAGTTCACATGATCCTAGCGAGTCATCCAGAGAAAGCTTGGGAACAGATTTTACCAGAGTTGCAAGCTGTTAACCTCAGTTCTGCCTCGTTGGATGCGATAGCGCAAAACATCAAATCACCCCAGCCTTTAGATACTCTGCTCAACCAACTAAATCGTGATTTTGCCATACCTTTGTTAGCACAGTGCTACAAAATTGCCCACCTTGATAATCAGACTACACCAATTGAAGAACAGATAATTGCAGCGATCGCCAGCAAATTTGACATTGACTTGAACACAATTAAATCAACACTCAATAGTTAGCAACGAAGAAGACCGATAACCTCTGTAGAGACGTTGCAATGCAAAGTCTCTACTCATACATCCCTGTGTTCTATCTCCTCAGAGCATGAAGAAAGAAAGAATTTTAAGCAATACTGGTACAAGAAGGAATACTTACACAAAATCTCAAAATGGCAATTCAACCTAGTGATACGCCTTTGCTAGAGTGGGCAGGCGATAGTTTGGCAATTGGATTATTTGAAGATGCAGTAGAGTTAACTGGTGAACTAGCAACTTTAAATGAAAAGCTTGGTGGAATCTTAAAAGAACTGATTGCTGAAGAGGAATTTACAGGGAAAGCTAACAGCACTATTTTTACCCGCGTAGGTGCTGGTAGCCCAGTTCGGAAAGCGATTCTAGTAGGTTTAGGAAAACCAGAAGCATTAAAATTAGACACACTGCGACGCGCTGCTGCGGCTGTAGCCAGGGTAGCAAAAAAGCAAAAAAGCAAAACTTTGGGGTTTAGTTTTCCATTATGGAATAACGATCCCGCGGCAACTGCTCAAGCGATCGCCGAAGGTACACAACTGGCCCTTTACCAAGATATTCGCTTTAAGTCAGAGCCAGAAGATAAAGGGCCACAAGTCGAAACCGTAGATTTACTAGGATTCGGTGGACAAGAAGCAGCCATTAGCCGCGCCAATCAAATCGTATCAGGAGTAATCTTAGCGCGGCAATTGGTAGCAGCCCCAGCCAACGCAGTTACACCAATTACTTTGGCAGAAACGGCTCAAGCGATCGCCAAAGATCACGGTTTACAAGTAGAAATTCTGGAACGAGAAGACTGTGAAAAATTAGGTATGGGTGCTTTTTTAGGTGTCGCTCAAGCTTCTGATTTGCCACCTAAATTCATTCACCTAACTTACAAGCCAGAAGGTATACCCAAAAAGAAACTGGCAATTATCGGCAAAGGCTTAACCTTCGATTCCGGCGGACTCAATATTAAAGGTGCTGGTAGCGGCATCGAAACCATGAAAATTGATATGGGTGGAGCCGCTGCTACTTTCGGCGCAGCAAAAGCAATTGCTCAGATCAAGCCAGATGTTGAAGTCCACTTTATCTCAGCAGCGACCGAAAATATGATTAGCGGTCGTGCTATGCACCCTGGAGACGTTCTTAAAGCATCTAATGGCAAAACAATTGAAGTAAACAACACCGACGCTGAAGGACGTTTAACCTTAGCAGATGCCTTGGTATATACAGACAAACTAGGATTAGATGCGATCGTTGATTTAGCCACCTTGACTGGTGCTAACGTCATAGCTTTGGGTGATGATATTGCTGGTTTATTTACTCCCAATGATGCTATAGCTGCTGAACTAGAGAAAGCTGCGGAAACATCAGGAGAAAAGATTTGGCGGATGCCAATGGAAGAAAAATATTTTGAAGGGCTAAAATCTGGCATTGCGGACATGAAAAACACTGGGCCGCGTCCAGGCGGTGCTATTACCGCAGCCCTTTTCCTTAAGCAGTTTGTCAAAGAAACCCCTTGGGCACACTTAGACATTGCTGGCCCAGTGTGGACAGATAAAGAAAATGGCTACAACGGTTCGGGTGCAACTGGTTATGGCGTTCGTACTTTAGTTAACTGGGTACTGGGGGCTGGGGAGTAGGGACTAGGGAGACAAGGGGGACAAGGAAGAATTGTTGAACAAGTCTCTCCCTGATCTACCTTGTCTTTTCTCAATACCTAGTCCCTTACAACTCGTATTATTCTTTGGCTGTCCGCCAAAATTTGTTGTATTAGTAACAGACATCAATTGGCAGTTATAAATTTACGCTTTTTCAGCAAAGCCATCTGGTAAAATTTGTAAGGTTTCTAATAGCTCTGAGCAATGGGATCGACTCGCGTACGGATCGCAATTGATGCAATGGGAGGGGATCACGCACCCGGTGAAATCGTTGCTGGCGCACTGCGGGCACGAGAAGAATTGGGCGTGGAAGTATTGTTGGTAGGTGATCCCCAACAAATTAAAGCTGCTTTGCCGCCAAAAACAAATTTCGGGCAGGTAGAGATCGTTCCTGCACAGGAGGCGATCGCGATGGACGAGGAGCCTTTAAGCGCAGTTAGACGCAAACCCCAAGCCTCCATCAACGTGGCTATGGATTTAGTCAAGCAACAACAGGCAGATGCCGTTTTTTCTGCCGGACACTCTGGAGCTGCAATGGCAGCAGCTTTGCTGCGCTTAGGACGATTACCGGGAATTGATCGCCCAGCAATAGGGACTGTTTTTCCCACGATTGTCGCTGGCAAACCAGTACTCATACTTGATGTCGGCGCAAATGTAGACTGTCGTCCTAAGTTTTTAGAGCAGTTTGCCGTAATGGGATCAGCTTACAGTCAGTATGTCTTAGGTACTACCGAACCCAAGGTAGGTTTGTTAAATATTGGAGAAGAAGATTCTAAGGGCAATGACGCAGCCGTCCGCGCCCACCAAATGTTACGCGAAAATTCCCAAATTACTTTTATTGGTAATGCTGAAGGGCGTGATGTGCTTTCTGGCCGCTTTGATGTAATTGTCTGTGATGGCTTTGTCGGCAATGTATTATTAAAATTCGCCGAAGCGGTCGGAGAAGTAATTTTGCAAATATTGCGGGAAGAATTACCCCAAGGATTGCATGGTCAAATAGGCTCAGCACTTTTAAAACCAAACCTGAAGCGGATTAAGCAGCGGATGGATCATGCAGAACATGGAGGTGCTCTGTTGTTAGGTGTCGCCGGAGTCTGTTTTATTGGTCACGGTAGCTCCCAAGCACCTTCAATTTTTAACGCAATTCGGATGGCAAAAGAAGCTGTTGACAACGAGGTGCTGCAACGAATTCAGTCACAATACATCCTAGAGCGCGAAAGCGGTTAGCGATTAGTCATTAGTCATTGAGTAACTTGTCATTTGTAAAAACGAAGGACGAAGGACAAATGACAAAGCGCAAAGTCTGAGCGGAGGTTTCCTCCGTTGGCGCAGCCCGCCGAAGGCATCAGAACTTTGTAAGAGAGGACAAAGGGCAAAAAGCTGATAGCTTGGGAGATTAAGAGTGCAAAACTTAGGGATAGCAATTACCGGAAGTGGCTCAGCAGTACCAGCAACTTCCTTAGACAATCAAAGCTTGTCTAAATTAGTTGAGACATCAGACGAGTGGGTAACAACAAGAACGGGAATTCGTCAACGGCGATTAGCGCAGCCATCTGAGTCATTAAGTGTACTCGCCACTGCGGCTAGTCGCCAGGCGATCGCATCTGCTGGAATCGCTGCATCTGACTTAGATTTAATTTTGCTGGCGACATCCACTTCTGACGACTTGTTTGGTACTGCTTGTCAAGTACAAGCTGAATTGGGAGCCACCAAAGCAGTAGCCTTTGACTTGACGGCAGCCTGCTCCGGCTTTGTTTTTGGGCTAGTAACAGCCGCCCAATATATCAAAACAGGCGTTTTTCAAAATGTACTATTGATAGGGGCGGATATCCTCTCTCGCTGGGTAGATTGGCAAGATAGGGGTACCTGTGTATTGTTTGGTGATGGTGCAGGAGCAGTAGTATTGCAAGCATCCAAAAGCGATCGCCTATTAGGATTTGCACTCAAAAGCGATGGTACTCAAAATCATCACCTTAATCTTTCATATACAGCCTCTTCTCAAGAACTGCTCCCAGGCATAAATGTCACTAAAGGCACTTACCAACCCATAACCATGAACGGCAAAGAAGTCTACCGCTTCGCCGTCCAAAAAGTGCCAGAAATCATCGACAAAGCCTTGTTTCAAGCTAACCTGAATGTTGACCAAATAGATTGGTTAGTATTGCATCAAGCCAATCAGCGGATTCTCGATGCTGTTGCCCAACGCTTAAATATTCCACAACATAAAGTTATTAGTAATCTTGCTCAGTACGGCAATACCTCCGCCGCTTCCATCCCCCTAGCCCTAGATGAAGCAGTACGGCAAGACAAAATAAAACCCAATGACATCATTGCTACATCCGGCTTTGGTGCCGGTCTTACTTGGGGCGCGGCAATTTTTCAATGGGGAAGATAAATATTCAGTCAAGAGTCAAAAGTCAAAAGTAATAAATAACCCTTGACCCTTGACCCTTGACTCTTTAACGCCACTTGCTTTAAGCCCTTCGGGTTCGCAGTCCCCTACGGAGGGAAACCCTCCTTCAGGGCTGTCTCACCGGGAAACCCTAGTAGAGCAGTGGCTCCTCTTGATCCTTGACTCTTGACTCTTGACTAATGACTAAAACTGCATGGGTATTTCCCGGACAAGGTTCTCAAGTACTGGGAATGGGAATGGACTTATTAGATATACCCTCCGCCAAAGACAAATTTGTCCAAGCTGAGGCTATTCTGGGCTGGTCTGTAACAGAAATCTGTCAAAAAGACGAAGAAAAATTATCACAGACGTTATATACACAGCCAATTCTTTATGTAGTAGAAAGCATTCTCGCTGATCTTATCCGGGAACGGGGACATCAGCCAGATTTAGTTGCTGGTCACAGTTTGGGCGAATACGTTGCCCTTTACGTTGCTGGTGTCTTTGAATGGTCGGCGGGGTTACATTTAGTCAAACGTCGTGCGGAACTTATGGATAGTGCCGCAGGTGGAATGATGGCGGCTCTATTAAACTTTGACCGCGAACAGTTGGAAAAAGTCATTGCCGAAACGCCCGATGTAGTGCTAGCTAATGACAACAGTCCGGCTCAAGTTGTAATCTCTGGAACTCCAGACGCCGTACAAGCAGTGATTTCTCAAGTTAAAGCCAAGCGTGCTATTCCTCTAAAAGTTTCTGGAGCATTTCATTCACACTTAATAGCACCAGCGGCAGCGGAGTTCCAAGACATTCTAGAATCTGTGGAATTTCAACCAGCGGTTGTGCCAGTGTTATCTAATGTAGAACCAGTTCCATCTATTGATGCCGAAATTTTAAAGCAGCGCTTAAACAAACAAATGACTGGTTCGGTACGGTGGCGAGAAATTTCTCTACAATTACCAGCAAAAGGCATCCAGCAAGTAATAGAAATTGGCCCCGGTAACGTACTAACTGGTTTAATTAAACGTATTAGCCCTGATTTAATCTTAAAGAACGTCCGTAATGCCACTGAATTACCGAACTAGGGATTGGAGACTGGGGACTCTTAACAGGGGTAAAAGGTTAAAGGTTAAAGGTTAGAGGGATGATTTTTCCTTTTCCCCTTACCCCTTTCCCTTTCCCCAATGCCCAATGCCCAATGCCCAATCCCCGATACCCAGTCCCCAATTTCCTATGTCTCAAAGCCGCGAACCGTTTATTAGTCTGGCACTTTACCACGCCTTTAAATGGTCGGTCGTCAGCCCCATGCTTCATGCTTACTTTCGGGGCCAGATTTATGGTGTGGAAAATGTCCCTAAATCAGGGCCACTGGTGGTAGTGAGTAATCATGCTAGTTACTTTGATCCACCTATTGTCTCTAATTGTGTATGTCGTCCAGTGGCGTATATGGCTAAGGAAGAGTTATTCGATATCCCAATTTTGGCAAAAATGATTAAATTATACGGTGCTTACCCGGTGAGTAGGGGAAGTGCCGATCGCACTGCTATCCGTTCTGCCCTAGAATATCTCAACAAAGGTTGGGCTGTCGGGGTTTTTTTGCAAGGCACTCGTACTCCAGATGGTCGAATTACAGATCCCAAGAGAGGTGCAGCACTGCTGGCGGCCAAGGCAAAAGCACCGATATTACCAGTAAGTTTGTGGGGTACTGAGGGGATTTTAGAAAAAGGCTCAAAGCTACCTCGTGCAGTTCCCATCACTGTAAGGATTGGCAAATTAATTGATACTCCTAGTTCTACTAATAAAGAAGAATTAGAAGCCATAACACAAAAATGTACCACAGTGATCAATGAGATGCATGATTTAGGCCGATGAGTTAAATCATACTGGGGAATATGCTTTAGGGAAGTGGCGATCGCCACTCAGTTTCTATATGTTTAAAGTTAATGCGCCATAGCAAATCAAGTAAGACTTTGTGCTTAAATGCAACAGCTAGGCTAAATCACCAATACCTTTTCTCTAGATAGTATATGAGCGGCTTTGAAGCCAAAAACTTTTGGGATCGATTGAATAATCTGGCGTTAGTCCGCTTTTTACTTTTAGTGGCTTCTGGCTGGGCAATTGTGCAGCTTTTAGCTTACTTTGAGATAGTCATAGTTATTTTTACATTCGCTGCAATTTTGGCTTTTTTGCTCAGCTATCCTGTACAATGGCTGCGGCGTTTTTTGCCCCACGGCATAGCAGTTGTTGTAGTTTTCTTGCTTAGTGTTGTGATTCTTGGCGGTATAGCTGTTACCGTTGGATTAACGATATTATCTCAAGGACAACAATTAATTGACAGCATAACTGGGTTTTTGAATTCTTTAGTACCTCTATTAGAGCGATTAGAAGTATTTCTACGAAGCCGTAATCTTCAAATAGATTTGAGTGTAATTGAAGGACAATTACGGGATCAAGCTGTAACAACTCTTGTAACTAGCTTGGCAATTTTACAAAGTTTTATGACTAACTTTGTAACTTTTATATTGGTTGCAGTTGTAGCTTTTTTCATGCTCCTAGATGGAGACAAGCTCTGGAGCTTTATCTTAAAAGTAGTACCAAAGCAGCGCCGTAATCGATTTACAAATATAATCAGACGCTCATTTCTAGGATTTTTTAGAGGTCAGTTGTTATTAAGCCTATTTCTCGCAACTTCGACTTTTCTAGTGTTCGTATTATTAAAAGTACCTTTTGCCTTGATATTGTCAGTGATAGTTGGAATCGTTGATATCATTCCTGGCATAGGAGCAACATTAGGAATTGGTACAATTACTCTAGTTGTGTTGTCTCAAGGTGTTTGGTTAGCATTGAAAGTATTGGCAGCTTGTATTGTTCTTCAGCAGATACAAGATAACTTAATTGCGCCCCGCATTATGCAAGGTGCGCTCAATCTTAATCCTGTAGTCGTGTTCTTCGCTTTACTTGTAGGTGCTAAAGTAGCAGGTCTATTAGGTGTTTTTATATCTATTCCGATCGCTGGAGTAATTGTGTCTTTGTTTGAAATTGATGAGATGAAAGCAGAAGTGTAGTCAATATAATTCATAATTCATAATTGATAATTCATAATTAAAATCAGTGTGAGCTTCTGTACAGTGTCTTTAATTAGGAATTAGTTAAATAAACTACTGAGTAGTGAATAATATAAACGTTTGGGAGTTATGTCGGATTTAAGAGCGGAATTAACAGAAATACTAGATGAGGCAGAATGGGAGTGGCTGATTCCTCATGTGCAGCGAGATGCAGTAATTTTAGTGGCACTTAAGCTAAATTTGGTGGATGTTGGGGAAGCGATCGCCAGCGATAACATTCCCTCAGTACAGCAGTGGATTGATGAGCAATTGATTACTAAACCATCACCAGTACAAGTAGGAGAATGGAATAGCGATCGCACCAAGCGATTTCATACCCTCATCGTCCAGCCCTACGTTCTGGTGCAAGAAATAGCTGCTGCGTAAGCTAAATTTAAGTGTCACAGAACGGCTAGAATTGTTACCATAATTTCAGATTAGATGTTGAAACCTTGATCCAATCTGAAACCTTAGAACTACTAGAATGGCATCGCCTCTGCCAGCACCTTTCCACGTTTGCGGCAACTAAGCTGGGGGCGACAGCTGCGCGTCATCTGAAAATACCTGATTCTCAGGCAGAAAGCGAACAGTTGTTAGAGCAAACCAAAGAAGTCTACCAACTAGAAAGTCGTCTGACTACAGGACTGTCGTTTGAGGGAATTCAAGATATTGGTGATTCTTTAGAACGGGCAGAACGCAGCGGTATTTTAACAGGGGATGAACTGTTAGCGATCGCTACCACCCTCGCTGGTGCTAGAAATTTGCGCCGTGTAATTGACAACCAAGAAGATTTGCCAATCTTGACTAATTTGGTTGCCGATTTGCGAACTTATCCCGAACTAGAACAGGAAATTCACCGTTGTATAGATGAACGAGCACAGGTAACTGACCGCGCCAGCCAAAAGCTGGGAGAAATTCGCACAGACTTGCGGCGATTACGCACTCAAATTACCCAAAAACTGCAAAATATTTTACAGGCAAAAGCTGGGGCAGTTCAGGAACAGCTAATTACCCAACGGGGCGATCGCTATGTAATCCCTGTGAAAGCACCTCAAAAAGATGCCATCCCCGGCATTGTCCACGATACCTCTACCAGCGGTGCGACGCTGTATGTAGAACCTAATTCTATCGTGCCTCTAGGCAACCAACTGCGGCAGATAATTAGAAAAGAGCAAGCAGAAGAAGAAGCGATTCGCCGTGTTTTAACGGAGCAAGTAGCAGCAGTCAAACCTGATTTGGAGAGGTTATTAGCAATTGCTACCACTTTGGATCTCGCAACCGCCAGATCACGATATAGTTTCTGGCTAGGAGCTAATCCCCCGCGATTTATCAACCGGGAGGAAAGTGAAATCATTACCTTACGGCATTTGCGTCATCCATTGTTAGTGTGGCAGCAACAGCACGAACAAGGGCAACCAGTAGTTCCTGTAGATTTGTTCATCAGTCCACAAATTCGGGTAGTAACGATTACCGGGCCAAATACTGGCGGTAAAACTGTTACCTTAAAAACTCTAGGGTTAGCAGCATTGATGGCCAAGGTAGGTTTATTTGTCCCCGCCCGCGAACCAGTCGAAATCCCTTGGTTTGACCAAGTGCTGGCAGATATTGGCGATGAACAATCCCTACAGCAGAGTTTATCCACATTCTCCGGTCACATCCGCCGCATCAGTCGGATTTTAGACGCACTGGGAACTGGGGAAGCAGAGGAGCAGGGGAGCGGAGGGGCAGAGGAGAAACTTGGTACTCAGCAACGCCAGTCCGACGCCACTTGCTTTAAGCCCTTCGGGTTCGCAGTCCCCTACGGAGGGAAACCCTCCTTCAGGGCTGTCTCACCGGGAAACCCGTCCAACGCAGTGGCTCCTCAAGTCGGGGAACCCGCCCACGCGGCTGGCTCCTCAGCACTCGTCTTACTCGATGAAGTTGGCGCAGGAACCGATCCAGTTGAAGGTAGTGCCTTAGCGATCGCTTTGCTGCAATATCTCGCTAACCACGCTCAGCTAACAATCGCTACCACTCACTTTGGTGAACTAAAAGCGCTGAAATATGAAGATGAGCGGTTTGAAAATGCCTCGGTAGAATTTGACGAAAGTACTCTGTCGCCAACTTACCGCCTGCTGTGGGGAATACCCGGACGTTCCAACGCCTTGACAATTGCTTTGCGTTTGGGGCTAAAACCAGAAGTTGTGGAACAGGCGAAATCCCAAGTGGGAGAAGCAACAGATGAAGTTAACCAAGTCATTGCTGGGTTAGAAGCGCAACGTCGTCGCCAGGAAACTAAGGCTACTGAAGCACAAAATGTGTTGCAACAAGCAGAACGTTTGTACAAAGAAGTATCCGAAAAAGCCACAGCTTTACAAGAGAGAGAAAGTGCATTGCGGGCTTCACAGGAAGTAGCTGTTCAACAAACGATCGCCCAAGCAAAAGGTGAAATTGCCCAAGTAATTCGCCGCTTGCAGCAAGGTACACCCACAGCCCAAGATGCCCAGCAAGCGACTAATGCCTTGAATCAAATTGCCCAGAAATATCAGCCAGCAACGCCACCAAAACCAAAACTTGGGTTTATGCCCAAAGTAGGCGATCGCCTCCGTATTCCCAAGTTGGGACAAACAGCAGAAGTGTTAACCGCCCCCGATCATGATGGGGAGTTAACTGTGCGCTTTGGGATTATGAAGATGACAGTCAAACTAGAAGATGTAGAATCTCTAGATGGTCAAAAAGCCGAAGCAGTTGTCAAAGCAAAGCCAGCCCCAACAGTAGTTACACCACCATCGCAGCCAGCCCCAGCGATTCGCACTTCCCAAAATACCGTCGATTTACGTGGTAAGCGAGTGGCTGACGCCGAATTCATTCTCGACAAAGCCATTTCGGAAGCTACAGGGCCAGTATGGATTATTCACGGGTACGGTACTGGTAAGCTGCGGCAAGGTGTTCACACCTTTTTGCAACAGCATCCCAGAGTCAGCAACTATGAAGCAGCAGAACGAGCAGACGGTGGCAGTGGTGTCACTATTGCTCATATAAAATAAGACGGCAATAAATGTAACTGGGCAGAGTTAATGATTGTTAATTGCTAATTACTAATTAGCTGATGGTGATTAGAGATTAGCAATTAGCAGTTATCAATTTTAGGTTTGTTTATTTATACTCTTGTACCTAGCTAGTAGCTAAAGTTAGGTAAACCTTAACTTGGGCTGATAATTTTCTACTTTGATGAAAAGAAGTTTTCATTTAGAGTAAGACAAAGATAACTGCTGTTTACTACAGAGAAAAGCTAGTTGAAGCTTCTAGCTCATAGCTATAGGAAACCAACTTTGATGCTTGAGAGTCTGGTTTCAAAATGGGTAACAGCAACAGTCCCTATCAGCCTGATCACCTATGCTAAAAGTTATGCACACGGCCGCCAACTCAGCCACTCCAAATTCCCCATGGGAGGATTTAATCAAGCTTCCAGCGCCAGATGCAGTTCAATGGGACAATATCAAAACCCAGTTAGACTTGGTGCTGTTGGCGCTAGAAACTTTAACTGGTATTGGTTCCGAAGCAATGCTTTCGGCGGCAACTAATCTGAATTTAGAGTCAAGAGTGCCCGATCGCGTAGCTTTGTGGCGACTGCGCCAGTCCAACCCCTTACGCAAAGGTCAAGGAGGGCGAAAAAAACTAGATATAGAAGAAGGGCGATCGCTTGTTCTGATCACCTGTTACCTAGCCAAGGAGCACCAGGAATTAATTCGCCGTGCTGTCGGTCTATTAGAACAAATGGCGGAAAACAAACGGGAACCTCATCAGGCTGCTCTACTTGGAGATTACATAGATGCTTTCTGCAACACCTACCAAGAGCGGATGGAAGAGGATGACCAAATCTCGACAGATTTACTTACCAATCTGGCACTAAAACTGCTTGTAGATTTACTTTTTTATAGTGCCCCTGGTGGACACCGCCGTCTCTGGCTAGCACTTATAGACCGTTCCACAAAATTTTAGATTTGAGATTTGAGATTTCTCATCCAAAATCCGTTTTGGAAAGTTTGCTAAGTCGGAAAACCAAAGTCAGTTCGGACATTTAATTATGTCCCAAACCTCTGCTCAGAATTCTTTGAGCAAGCGACTGGCTCAATCCGCAAAATCTATTTTGAAAAGTTTGCTACGGAGACACCCGCTGACGCTCGATCGCCTTGGGCGTGCAGGCAAGACTCGCTAACTCTATGGCAACTTTTGTCTCCGACACGCTACGCGAACGCAAAATCCCAAATAATAATAGACCTCGTAGTTCCTGCCATGCCTCTATCAAATTCTGTTATTCGTCGTTATACGCCTCCCACTTGCACGCTAGAAGTCTTAGCGCAAAGCTCGCCTTTGACCCGTTGGATGGGGAAAACAGTCCTTAAACAGTTAAGCTTTGAGTTACGTTTTGACGATCCGCGATTACCAGAAGATCGTAGAGTGCCAATTCGGGGCGATCGCGACCAACTCGAAGCTTTGTGTGATGCAGTCACAACCTACGTACAAGAATTTCTCCAACAGTCTCCAGAAAGCTTTTGGGTTACATTTTCAGGGCCGCAAGAGTCAAGCAAAGTACTTGATGAGTCAGAAGAATCAAGAGATTTACATCCCGCTTCACTGTCTGCTAAAACATTAAAGCCCTTGACCTCCCAGATCCCAGGAGCAGAGATCCGCTTAGAACCGAATAGCTATTTAACTCACAACCTATTTCTTGGTTCCCTCGCTAACCAAGCATCTGGTCGTGTTATTCAACTGAGTTTGCTGCAACTTTTTGATTTGGCAAGCGCCTTAGATGAATACTCCGCTGATGTTATGGTATTGCCAACTCTCAGCAGCAGCAGCAGTTCGAGTATGAGTTTTCCTACTTGGGCACCTGTCGCCGCAGTCTTAGTCTTAGCTTTGGGTTTAACACCAATCACTTGGCAATATGCTAACAACATCAGGCAAAAACAACAGCAGACTGCCAAAACTGTAGAGCCAACAGAGACAAATATTGCTGCCCTCGAAAGTTCACCTTCACTAAACTTTTCCACTCCTCAATCTGAACTCATTCCTCAAGATAATTTCCAATCATCGCTACCACCTCTAGGCTCTAGTCCTGGGCTACCCACTTCCAGTTTGCCCCCAAAACCCCTAACATCCCCTAATTCAGCCTTTTCCACCAAGTCTCAAATATCCCCTAATTCCAGTTTGCTTACGACTCCCCAATCCCCCAATTCAAATTTCTCTTCAACGCCCCTACTATCTCCAAAAGATCCACTAACTCTACCTCAGACGAAAACTCCAACCGTTCCCAGCAATCCCAAAAGCACAGCACTTACCAAAATCCCAGGACAGGAAACTCCCATTCAACCAAATCTTGGACAAAACCCAGCACGATCAATTCCCCAAGCGGGAATCGCTTTGCCTGAGAGACAGAGTTCGCCATCCAGTCCCCAAAATGATAATTCTTTAGGAATTTCTGCCGCAAACAAACTCTCTCCAGAACTGCCCTCTTCAACTACTCCTTCTAGAACACCTGAAAGTAATCCATTTATCGATAGATTAGGGGATGGAAGTAAAAACCCCACTTCTGGCACATTGTTTGACACACCTCAAATAGCAGAAGCTAGAGAATATATAACAAAGCGTTGGCAGCCCCCTGCGAGATTGGGACAAACATTAGAATACAGTGTATTACTAGGTGTTGACGGCAAAATTGAACGAATATTTCCCCTGAATAAGGCAGCAAGAGAATTCGTTGACAGCGCTGGGATGCCTGACATTGGAAAACCTTTTGTCTCCGCCAATAAATCTGGGCAAAATCTCAGAATTCGAGTTGTTCTTAGCCCTGATGGCAAAGTACAAACATTTCCTGAGTCTGATTAATTAAATCAAGGGGCTTGATGCCAATTGCAAAACTGGTACATAGTTTGTACCAGTTTTTATTTGATTTAAGTGCTCTGGAGCTAGCCTTTTTGAGTCCAGTTACCAAACTGGTAAGACTATTGTGCCTAGCAAGTGTACTAATCAATACAATCACAGTTAAATCACTCAGATTAAAAGTAAGAAATATGCAAACAATTGGCCCTCAAAAAGACAGCGCAGCTTGGGTTATTCAAACTTGGGCAGCTTTTGTGATTTCTATTTCTATGACCACTTTCGGTATTGTAAACTTACCTGTGGATAGCTGGGTGAAAGGCTTTATGGGTATGGGTTTGGCTTTCTCTATTGGCTCAACTTTTACTTTGGCAAAAACTACTAGAGATTTGCACGAAACTAGAAGATTAACCGCTAGGCTCGACGAGGCAAAAGTAGAAAAATTACTTTCACAACACGATCCTCTCAATCTAAAATAAAGGCAGTAAGCATCTTACAAAGTATTTTGGATTTTAAATAGTTGGTTATCGCTTTTATTTCCACATTAGAAAAAATTAACTACATAACAAAAAACAAAAGGACTGAGTTTACCAGTCCTTTTTTATATTGATTTAATCTTTTTATCTTAATAACGAGACTTTTTGGTCTTTACCTTTTGCTTCCTACGCCGCCGTTCGCTAGCAGCAACCGCATGTTCCACCGGATAACCCACAACAGGAATTACCTGAAATTTGCGTTCTTCCTCTAACTTTTTCAGATTGGTGTAATCAACCCAGTGAATGCAATCAACCGGACAAGTGTCAATTGCCTCTTGGATGATTTCCTCTGCGTCCCCATCTTGGCGAACCACGCGCGATCGCCCATAATCTGGTTCAATGTAAAAGGTGTTACGTGCAACGTGAGCGCAGTGCTTACAACCAATACAGGTGATTTCGTCAACATAAACACCTTTTTGACGCAGCATACCACCCAATTCTGGTTCAAAACCAGAACGTTCAGGGGCATCCCGTAAGAAACCGCCTAATTCTGGTTCTAAACCGGAACGGTTGTCTTCTTGCTCTTCCGGCGACGGTAGGAAATCAGCCATTACGCACTCCAGCGCTGTACTACCAGACGAATCGAACCATCTTCATTTTTTTGTTGTTCAGCGACTTGAAAACCCACACGAGTAGTTTCTTTCACAACTGTTTGGTAAGCATAACGCTGGCTTACCTGGCGTAAGAAACCGTCCACAGATAAATTTTGCTGCCAATATTGTAAGTCAGCCACCAATTCATATTCTTTGCCATTCCATCTAAAGCCGATGTCATAGCCATTTTCCTGCTCAATAGTAACTTCGGCAGGATGAGTTTGACCACGATAGCCACGTACCTCACGTGGGCCTGGTTTCCAGTCTATGCCCAATTCAGTCAGAGCGTCTTTCAAAGAATCAAGGTTACGGATTTGAGTCTTAATTTGGCTAAAGTGTGACATGGTGGTTGTGAATTAATAACACTAAACTACTGTGAAAACTTACCAATCGCTGTAAGTGGTTTGCGTATTCGCCAGACTAGATTGCTGCACCTTAGCGGCGAAATATTCTGAGGTTGGCTCATGACTAAGTACTAGCCCCAACTGTGCTTCTATTGCTGCTGTAACCTCAGCGCAAGAAGCACCCACAATGCCAGTGACTTTCTCTTGTACCCGACCATCTGGATAAATTATGAACTCTAATGTCTCCATGCTCTTGGCAAACCACTATAGTACGCTTGAACTGTACTGCTCTAGCAAAATGCTAAAATTATAGCCGTCGGAACTTTTCTACTTAGATATAAACAAACTTGCCATTTGTTAACTAATGTTCCATCTCTCAAAATATATATCTCAGAATCTTTACAAAAATTATTATTTTATGAGCGTACACGTCAGTTATTAGTTAGTGTCTCTTAACCTAATCAATTAGTCAAGTTCACAATTGAGCCTATAGGAGAAGTAGTAAAAGTCCTAAAAACAAGCATTAGCAGTAGTATGGCCAGCAAGTGAATTTACAAAAATATAAATTTTATTGAAAAGCTTTATCATTATCATTAACTTGACCCTATTCACCCAATGATTACTTAGAAGGTAGATAAGTAGTGTTGGATGGAGTGCAGTGTAATCCAAAAGTAAGATTTTGGGGTATGCGATCGCATTAGGATTTATGTCTACATACGTAGGTCTAATCCAACCCAGGCATCGTATTAGCTCTTTGATATAGTCGCTTTACCTTGCATCTAGTGTAAACAGATTTTTAGACTGCGATCGCCACAATATAGAGATAGTAAAAGTTTTTAACCTAAGCATGTTCTAGGTTTTCTGGCGTCAACTATACAGCAAGGCGATCGCTTTAGAGTTTATACGTGTGATGCGTAGGCGTAGCCAGCCGTAGGCATCGCTTTTTGCACTAACGCTTATCCTGTAACCATTTTCAATACTGAATCAGGAAATACTGGCTCAAAATGTAATAGTATTTTGAGTCATTTGTATCACTCTAGATATTACAACCTCTAGATCGCTCACTCTGCAAACATCTCAGCTAAGGTATCGAGAACATCTCTTTGTTCATGGTCACTAATTTGACCAAGCTGTTTGACCAATCTAGCTCTATCTACTGTACGAATTTGATCAAGAATAATTTGCCCATCTTTACCTTGAAACTGACAAGGTATGCGTGTGGGATATACTTGCCCCTTTGTAGTCATTGGAGCAACAATCACGGTAGCAATATGGCGGTTCATCTCGTCTGGCGAAATCACTACACAGGGACGTGTCTTCTGAATTTCACTACCAATAGTGGGATCAAGATTAACTAAGAAAATATCAAAACGCTTGACTACCATTCCCATTCAGCCTGATCCCAGTTTGTTACGCTTACGTCGTCATCTAGCAGAACATCATCATGTTGTTCAGCCATTGCTGCAAAAGCTTCGTCCCATCCAACTCGTAATTCTGGTGCTGCGCGAACAACTAGGTGATCACTATGAACCTCAATTTCAACCTCTGTGTGAATACCACTTTGCTCTAACAGGGGTTTGGGAATACGAACACCTTGAGAATTACCGATTTTCACAATTTTAGTTCTAATAGCTGCGCCCATATTTAGATTACTTTGGAAATAATAGTAATTACATTGTAGACACAGCTTTAGCAATGATCAAATGCAGCGAATCAATTAAACTTTAAATTTCAATACTGTAGGCGATCGCTTAGGCTGTCACCATTTCTGGGACTGAATCAGGGGATGCTGGCTCAAAATGTAACACCATAATTTGCTCTGGGCGTAAACCGACAGATTCGTATGTGCGCCCATTGCGATCGCTAAATTCAACCTCAAACGCAGCGCCACCAGCTAATAATTCTACTACTGTGCCAACTTGACCACAGTACAGGTTATATTCAGGTAGATTAACTGTCAGTGCTACTACATCCAGCAACTTGACCGTATTTTTAGTCATCTTCTATCACTTCTAAATATTTACAGCAGATAGCAGGTTGTTAATCTTGGGACATCAGAACCATTTTCTATAATCCCGTCTTTAGGTCTTTAATGCCTAAAGTTTTTTCTACAGCAGCTTCTACACCTTTTTCAACAGCTTTATTGGCAATATCTTCAAAACTCATAAATTAATTTCTCCTAATCTGGTAAGCGATCTAATACTACTGTAGTACATTTAATACTAATTAAGTGGCAGTATTAATACTTAGATATTTCGTTACATCCCAAATCACCAACGAAGACTTTCCAGTAAAAAAACGCATCGGTCAGCCGAAGAACCAAGGATAATAAAGCATAATTAGCCTCTATAGCTTTTAGCCATCAGCCACAAGCCGGAAACTGAGATGGTGAATGCTAAAAACTGTTAACTCAACTCAACAAATTGGCCATGAATACAGAAAAAGCGAACAAAACAATCCGTGTCGGTGTCCTGGGTTTCGGCGGACTAGGACAAGCAGCCGCTAAGCTACTTGCTGGCAAACGGGAAATGATTTTAGTCGCAGCAGCAGATCAAAAAGGCTACGCTTACGCTGCTGATGGTTTAAATACTCAAGAATGCATTGCAACTTACCAGTCTCAAGGTTCAGTGGGTTATTTAGAGCCAGTTGGTAATTTAACAAATCAAAGTATTCAGGATTTAATCGAAAGTACACAAGCTGTAGATGGCTATTTTCTAGCTTTACCCAACCTACCTAATGACTTTATACCTAATGTAGCTAAGCAGTTTATCAAATCCGGCTGGCGTGGAGTGTTAGTAGATGCGATTAAGCGCACTAGTGCTGTAGAACAACTACTAGCAATGAAAGAGGAAATGCAAGCAGCCGGAATTACCTACATGACAGGATGTGGGGCCACACCTGGATTGTTAACAGCAGCAGCAGCAATAGCCGCTCAAAGCTACGCGGAGATTCATCAAGTTGAAATTACTTTTGGCGTGGGAATTGCCAACTGGGAAGCTTACCGCGCCACAATCCGCGAGGATATTGGACACATGCCTGGTTATACAGTAGAAACTGCTAGAGCTATGAATGATGCAGAAGTAGAGGCATTATTAGATAAAACTAATGGCGTGTTGACCTTAGAGAATATGGAACACGCCGATGATGTGATGCTAGAAGTAGCGGGAATTTGCGATCGCGATCGCGTTACTGTTGGTGGTGTAGTCGATACTCGCAATCCCAAAAAACCACTCAGTACTAACGTTAAGGTAACAGGGCGCACTTTTGAAGGTAAGATTTCCACTCATACCTTTACTCTCGGAGATGAAACCAGTATGGCAGCCAATGTCTGCGGCCCTGCCTTTGGTTATCTCAAAGCTGGTAGACAATTGCACCAGCGCGGCATCTATGGAATATTTACTGCTGCCGAAATTATGCCCCAGTTTGTTAGGTAATAATTAGGAGTTAGGAGTTAGGAGTTAAAAGTTTGAATTGAAAACTTAAACTTGTATGTAACTTCAGAATCTTTGGCTTTGCTGAAAATTTCCAACTCCTAACTCCTCACCGTTAACTCCTATCTTCTTCTAAGCTGGTGGAATTTCTGGAGACAAAGTATCTATGAGATTATCCTCAACTAACCATTGAGGCGTTTCAATGACAAATGGTAGTTCTGCTCCTATAAAGCCTCGTTGAATGCATTCTGATGTCTCAGCAAAAACTACGAACAAAGGATATATAGTATTAGCACCCTCGCTCAAAATATGGCTGTGGCGAGGAGGCATTAGCCACTCATAATCATTGTCTAGGCAAACTTGGGTTTGTCGCCAGCGTCCTAACAAGTCAGAAAAGTCTTCATGAGGACGATGAATAAAGAGCAAAATTTCTGCTCCAGTTTTAATTTTCCACTCAGGATCGCACATCAAAATTGCTACATCACAGGATAAGGAAGTCGCCTGTGGAACTGTCGTTATAGCGTTGCGGAGGCGAACAATTGGCAAAGGGATAGTGATAATACTTTCATCTGGACGGCGCAGACTGGGAATCATTTCCAAGTAAGGTCGGTGTTGCTTGAGTAAGGCGATCGCAGCTAGATGATTGCTATACTCTGCCAAGCTCGCTTCATAGTGAGATTTTTGCACAGGCATGGTTTTATCAATTATGAAGTATGAAATTTAAAGGATGAAGAATAATATTTTGCTGTCTTCATCCTTTATCTGCTCATCACCTATCCCAACTTTTCAAATACCGCAAACATAGGCAGATACATCGCTAACAAAATGGTTCCAACCATTCCCCCTAGAACTACAATCATCACCGGTTCCAAAATACTGGTCATTGCTTTTACTGCTTGCTCGACTTCATCTTCATAGAAATCGGCAACTTTCATCAACATTGCATCTAATTCTCCAGTTTCTTCTCCGATACTAATCATCTGAATTGCCATAGTCGGAAAAACGCTATCTTTTTGTAAAGCAATGCTAATCATACCTCCTTGTTGAATCTCCATGCGGGCTGCATCTATGGCATTAGCAATTACTTGGTTTCCTGATGTATCTCTGACAATTTCTAAGCAAGTTAAAATTGGTACACCTGAACGAGTCAAAGAACCAAAAGTTCGGCTAAAGCGAGCAACCGAAGACTTTTGAATTAAGTCACCAAATAATGGCATCTTGAGGGAAAGGCGATCAATTGTTTGGCGGCCAACAGGAGTTTTATAGTACTGTGAATAGGCAATTTTCAATCCTACAAGAATAGCGATAAGTACGAAAACCTTTGGACTTCTCAAAAATTGGCTACAATCCATCAGGAATTGTGTTAGAAGTGGTAATTCAGTTCCAATTTCTGTAAAAATCTTTGCAAAAATGGGAATGAGAAAAATGGTCATACCAAGAAAGATAGCAACTGCTATACAACCCACAACCACTGGATAAGACAATGCTGATTTAATTTGGTTTTGTAAGCGGGCAACATCTTCTAACAACTTAGCTAAGCGATTCAATACTTCGTCCAGAACACCACCAACTTCGCCAGCTTGAATCATACTCACATATAATCCATCAAAGCAGTCAGGATGCTTCCGCATTGACTCTGAAAGATTCATTCCACTTTGAACATCGTTGCTAATATCAACAAGCGCTTGTTTCAGTTTAGGATTACTACACTGTTCAGAAAGTACCCCCAGACTTCTAACGATCGCAACTCCCGCATTCATCAAAACGGCAAATTGACGGGAAAAAACTGCTTTGTCTTTAACAGAAACCTTAACCAAAGAAGTCTGAAATTTTTTCAAATCAAAGCTTGCCTGGAAGCCTTGAAATTGTTTAAGTTCTTGGACTACAAAACCTTGATCTCTGAGATTAGTACGGGCTTGCGTCAAGGATTCGGCAACAAATTTTTCTGTTCTGGATTTTCCTTGCGAGTCCCGAACACGGGCAACATAGGTTGGCATGGATTTAAAAATTCAAAATAGTCAAAAGTCAAGATTCAAGAGTCAAAAGTAAAGGGTTAAGAGTTATTATTCTTCCTCTGCTCCCTCATTTTTCTCATCTTTTAAGTTCCTTTTTAATGTGCTCTAGCAGCCCCATTAGCACCAGGTTTTACACCTGCTTGTGGTGTAGCAGTGCCGATGAGACGTTGGATTTCATCTGGCTTAGAAGTCTTAGACATCGCTGCTTCAAAGGAGATCGTTCCAGCTTTGTAAAAATCGGCTAAAACTTTCTCCAGCGTTTGCATTCCCAATTTGCCGCCAGTCTGAATAGCTGAGTAAATTTGAGATGTTTTGCCTTCTCGAATCAAGTTGGAAATAGCGGGGGTAACGATCAGAATTTCTTGAGCCATTACTCGACCATACTCACCAGGCTTGGGGTTTTTCTTTGATACCAAGGTTTGGCTAAATACCGCCACTAAAGAGTTAGACAACTGCACTCGCACTTGGGTTTGTCTTTCATGCGGGAAAACGTCGATAATCCGGTCAACAGTTTGTGCAGCAGAACTGGTGTGTAGCGTACCAAATACCAAGTGTCCTGTTTCTGCCGCGGAAATCGCCAAGGAAATCGTTTCCAAATCGCGCATTTCTCCCACCAGAACAATATCTGGATCTTCCCGCAAGGCTGCTTTCAAGGCATTAGCAAAGCTCTTGGTATCTTCACCCAGTTGCCGCTGGTGAACTAAGCTTTTGATTGGTTCGTAGACAAATTCAATCGGGTCTTCCACCGTTAAAATATGCTCTGCTTTGGTGCGGTTAATCAAGTCGATCATTGCCGCTAGAGTAGTTGTCTTCCCAGAACCCGTAGGGCCTGTCACCAGAATTAGTCCTCTGGGCTTATCTGACATTTCCCGCACCACATCTGGTAGACCTAATTTTTCAAAGTTAGGAATTTTGGAACTTAACGCCCGTAAGCAAGCAGCATAAGCACCACGCTCTTTATAGACATTGACCCGGAAACGAGCCAAACCCTTAACACCATAAGAACAATCTAACTCCCAGGTCTGTTCCAAGGTTTTACGCTGGGTGTTGTTGAGCATACTAAAAATTAGCCTTTGACACTGATCAGCTGTCAACACCTCCTCGCCAATAGGTGTGAGTTTACCACTGATGCGGAAATAGGGAGGCAAACCAGCGGATAAATGCATATCCGAGCCACCCATTTCAACCAACTGCTCCATCAGGTCTTCGATCATCATTTCCATAGTTCTACTTCCTTTTGTTATTCGTTATTTGTCCTCTGTTACAAAGTTGAGCCAGTCGCTTGGGCGGGTTCCCCGACTTGAGGAGCCACTGCGTTGGACGGGTTTCCCGGTGAGACAGCCCTGAAGGAGGGTTTCCCTCCGTAGGGGACTGCGAACCCGTTCGCGTAGCGTCTCCTACAGGAGAAGGGCTTAAAGCAAGTGGCGTCGAACTGGCGTCTGTTCGCCGTAAGCCGGCGCACCCTGCGCGGGATCTTGCTACAGACTTTGCGCTTTGTCATTTGTTTAAAGTTACTGACCATCGGTTAATGACTAATCCTGAAAACGAGATGTCATACAGTAAGGGCAATCTAGCCATTCTGGTTTTAATTCAGCATGACAAGTCCGGCAGGTAAGACCACTTTTGCGTTTGGCTTTTAACTCTGCTTCTAAACCCGTATCAGTAAACGTCACTCGATCTACTTCTTCCAGAGTGGTAGCACCTTGTTTCACTAAGTCCAGGCTATAAGCCAGCAAGGTTTTCATTCCTTCTTCAACTGCAACTTCCTTAATGCGTTCCGTTGGTGCATCTTCGTTGATCAGGGTTTGCAGGTTTTCAGTCACTCGCATGACTTCATAAACACCACAACGTCCCTTGTAGCCAGCACCATTACACGTTGGGCAAAGTTGATTTTTGGCTTTGGCTTGGGCGATCGCTTCTAATGTCAAACTGTTAGCTTTATAAAAGGTGACTCCCACATCTTGGGTTGCTGATAAACCATAGCGAGCTAGTTCCTCAGTTGTAGGAGTGTAGGGAATGCGGCAATCGGAACATACACGCCGCACCAAACGTTGAGCCAAAACGCCAATCAGGGAACTAGAAACCATGAAAGGCTCAATACCCATTTCTCCCAAACGAGCGATCGCTCCTGGGGCATCATTGGTATGTAAAGTAGTTAATACTAAGTGACCCGTCAAGGCAGCCTCAATCGCTGTTTTCGCCGTTTCCTTGTCCCGTGTTTCACCTACGAGTAGCACATCTGGGTCTTGCCGCAAGAAAGCCCGCAACGCGGTAGCAAAATCCAGCCCTTTTTCCCGAATCACCTGTACTTGAGTAATCCCTGGAAGACTATACTCGATTGGGTCTTCCACAGTACTAATATTAATTCCAGGAGAATTCTTTTCTGAGAGTGCTGAATACAGCGAGGTTGTTTTCCCAGAACCAGTTGGCCCAGTTACCAAAATTAGACCAAAAGGACGACTTACCATATCCTGGACAATCTGCAAAGTTTCAGGATCAGTGATTAACTTATTCAATCCGAGTTGGGTGGAGGAGTTATCCAAAATCCGTAGCACCACTTTTTCCCCGTAACGACTGGGTAAGGTACTTACGCGGAAGTCTACCTTCCGTCCTTCAAACATCCGGCGGATGCGTCCATCTTGGGGTAAACGCCGTTCAGCAATATCTAGATTGGAGATGATTTTAAACCGGGCTGTTACTGCCGGAATGATTTTTTTTGGTAGATTAGGGAATGCTTCACCCAGTACCCCATCTTTGCGAAAACGAATGCGTAAGCTTTCTTCCTGTGGTTCAATGTGAATGTCGGAAACCTTTTCATGCAAGGCTTTAGCCAAGATCCTATTGACAAGATTGATCACCGGGGCATCCTCTGCACCTTTCATTGCAGCCCCTAGATCAGCCTCCATATCATCAGGGGCATCTTCTAAGTCGAGATTACCAAGATTTTCTAAATCCTGACTAATATCTGTAGAGTTTTCTCGTTCCAGATGCTTTTGCCGAACAGCTAGTTCATCTAAGTATTGGTTGATTAGCTGCTGGTAGTCTTCCTGTGTAATCACCATCCGCTGCAATGCCAAGCCTTGTGGGCGCAAGATGCGGTTTAGGTCATCGGAAGCCTCTAGATTATCTGGAGCGACCATCGCCACTAAAACAGAGGGTGGGGTTTGGTCTTCGTGTTTTGATAGTGGTACTAAACGATGGCGACGACAGATATCCACTGGGATCAGGGTTTCAATCAGGTTCCCCACCATTGTGTTGCCAACCTGGTTGACTTCCGGATCGAGGAATTCAACACCGTATAGGATTTTAAGTTCAAATAGCTGCTGTTTTTTGTATTGCCTGAGCAACTCAGGTGATAGTTGTTGCCCAGTGATTGACTCTAGTACTTCCGTCAAGGGTCTGCCAGATTTGCGGCTTTCAATTAGTGCCTGCCTCATCTGTTCGCTATTGACATAGCCAGATTGCACTAGCTTATTGCCAAAGGGCGAAAACTCTGTTCTGGTAGTTAGAGCGGTACTGCGCCGTTGTGGTGACGAGTAAGTCATAAATGAGCAATGAGTACGGGAAACCTCTGATTAAAGTATTCCCAGCCTGTGACACAGAATTCTCATTGACACTGATTAAATTCAATACTCACTTCTCAACACAAGTATTCCGTCAAGGGGAGCCACTGCCTTGCAAAGGAAAATCGCGTAGGCGGGTTCCCACGGCAGTCCGCTCAAGTTGGTAAACCCGTCCACGCGGCTGCCTCCCCGTTGTAGCAAGTGGCGTGAGACGCCCGCCGTAGGATGCCTGTAGGGCTGTAGGACGAACAGAACTTCAGTACTTTTGACCTTGGACTGCTCGAAGGAGTTCAATGGTTAAATTTTAAGTAGTAATTCGTTAAAAAACTGACTTATGACTAATGGAGGAGCGAACAAGATTAAGCGCCACTCTTCCAAAAGACTTACTCCTAGAGCTACCTAAATCTTCGGCTTACCACTCTAGGGGCGTCTACGCTAATGCGTTCGTCATTTGTCACAATAAGAGGACGGTGACATTACTCCAGGAAAATATCGGCAACAAAATCAGCCTCAATTGCAAGCTTTTAATGGCAATGGTTGTAATTTGTGGTGACACACTGCCGTAAAAAGTATCTGGGAAGATTAGACAATGATGGACGAAAATAAACAGGTAAACTATACAAGCCAGCAATTGGGTGAACCAATAGAGGTAAAGCAAGCAATGATGAGCGACTCCCCAGCCCAAATCAACTCCAACGAATCTGGCAGCGAGGTTAGTGAGCAAGTGGCAGCCCAAACTAATGTACCGGGAGATACAGCTACTCTCAATCAAGAAAATGGCGTCGCTGCGACTGAGAAAACAGAAGTAGAAACGGCAGCTTTAACAGGATTGACTCAACAAATTGAAGCTCTCAAAGCACAACTAGAGGAGCGTAGTACTCAATATATGCGGATTGCCGCAGATTTTGAGAATTACCGCAAACGTACAAGCAAAGAAAAAGAAGACCTAGAGGCGCTAGTGAAGCGGAATACGATTACTGAATTGCTGCCAGTGGTCGATAATTTTGAGCGGGCCCGATCGCACCTCAAACCGCAAAGCGATGGCGAGATGACAATTCACAAAAGTTACCAAGGTGTTTATAAACAATTAGTGGATAGCCTCAAGCGCCTCGGTGTGTCACCAATGCGTCCTGAAGGTCAAGAATTTGATCCCAACCTCCACGAAGCAGTAATGCGGGAACCTACGGATGAACATCCTGAAGGAACAGTGTTAGAAGAGTTAGTGCGCGGATATTTCTTAGGCGATCGCGTGCTACGCCATGCAATGGTCAAAGTAGCTGCTCCAAAGGAAGATACACCTCCTATGGAAGAAAATCAGTCGAGTCCAGCCAACAGTTAAGCTGTAGTTGCTCGCCTCGCTGACCATAAGTGCCTTGGTTCTGGCAAGGGCGAGCATCGTAACTGAGGCATAGGAAATGATGAAGAAGATGAGGGAAATCCAGAAGACACTAGAAAGCTTGGGACGTGCGGTGACGCACAGAAAAAGACTCTCTGTGTCTTCTATCTCTATTTCCCCATTTTTAACAAATTTTATCTTTTGCCTTCAGTTCGAAGCGAAAAAAGTTAGTCCGCCACATAATTACAGCATAAAGATTCAGTAAAAATACTGCCAAGTATGGGAAAAGTTATTGGGATCGACTTAGGCACTACTAATAGTTGCGTCGCAGTATTGGAAGGTGGTCAACCACTTGTGATCTCCAATTCTGAAGGCGGACGAACTACTCCTAGTATTGTGGGATTTGGGAAAGGCGGCGATCGCTTGGTGGGTCAACTGGCAAAGCGCCAAGCTGTAACCAATGCCGAAAACACGATATACAGTATTAAACGATTCATCGGGCGACGTTGGGAAGACACCGAAATAGAACGCGATCGCGTACCCTATAACTGTGTCAAAGGTCGAGACGATACTGTAGATGTCCAAATTCGCGGACGAAACTACACACCACAAGAACTATCCGCCATGATCCTCCAGAAGCTCAAACAGGATGCGGAGAACTTCTTAGGTGAATCTGTTACTCAAGCAGTGATCACCGTACCAGCTTATTTCACAGATGCCCAAAGACAGGCAACCAAAGATGCTGGCACTATTGCCGGATTAGAAGTCCTGCGAATCATCAATGAACCAACCGCAGCTGCTTTAGCTTTCGGGTTGGATAAACAAGAGCAAGAGCAGCTAATTTTAGTATTTGACCTCGGAGGCGGTACCTTCGACGTATCCATTCTCCAACTTGGGGATGGAGTTTTTGAAGTTAAGGCTACTTGTGGCAACAACCACTTAGGTGGAGACGATTTTGATAATGCGATCGTCCGCTGGATGAGTGAACGCTTTCAGCAACAAGAGCAGCTCGACCTTTCTCCAGATAAAATGGCACTGCAACGCCTGCGGGAAGCAGCGGAAAAAGCAAAAATTGAACTTTCCAGTATGGCGAGTACTTCAATCAACTTGCCATTTATCACCGCCGATGAAACTGGCCCGAAGCATCTAGAAATGGAACTCAGCCGCTCTAAATTTGAAGAGTTGGCAGGGAATTTAATTGCAGCTACCATCGAACCGATGATCCAAGCGCTCAAAGACGCAGATCTCAAACCACAAGACATAGATCGGATTATTTTGGTGGGTGGTTCTACACGCATTCCCGCAGTCCAAAACGCGCTGATCAAGTTTTTCAATGGCAAAGCTCCTGATCGCTCTGTCAACCCTGACGAAGCCGTAGCACTGGGAGCTGCTATCCAAGCTGGTGTGTTGGGTGGCGAAGTCGATAATCTTTTACTATTGGATGTCACCCCCCTGTCTCTAGGAATTGAAACTTTGGGTGAAGTGTTCACCAAAATTATTGAACGTAATACTACAATTCCTACGAGTAAGTCCCAAGTCTTTTCTACAGCAGTTGATGGACAAACCTCGGTGGAAATTCACGTTCTCCAAGGTGAACGAGCAATGGCACGGGATAACAAGAGTCTCGGCAAGTTTCTACTGGCAGGAATTCCCCCATCTCCTCGTGGTGTGCCCCAAATTGAAGTATCTTTTGAAATCGATGTCAACGGTATTCTCAAAGTTTCTGCCCAAGATAAAGGCACAGGTAGAGAGCAGAGTATTCGGATTACCAATACAGGTGGGTTGAGTACTAACGAAGTTGAACGGATGCGGCAAGAAGCTGAATTATTTGCTGAAGAAGACAAAAGACGCAAAGAACTGGTGGAACTTAAAAACCAAGGGGATAATCTGTTGTTCAGTTATGAATCCACCATAAAGGACAATGGCGACTTAATCGGCGAGCAGATGAAAGCCTTGGCCAGTGAAAAAGTTGCACAACTTCAAACTGCTATGAATGATTCCAGTATTTCTACAGCAGAATTTAAGCAGCGTTTAGAAGATTTCCAACAAACTCTGTTTGCAATTGGTGCCGATGTTTACAACCGCGCTAACAACCAAAGTGACGAGGTTGACGAGGCTTCAGCTAGTCTCATTAACTCAGAACTAGACCAACCGATGAATGGCACGCTAATACCACAATTCAACTTTGATTTTGACGAAGAAAGTACCGCTCAGGCTGATTACGAGGCGATAGACTAAAGTTTGGCATTTGGGTATTGGGCATTGAAATTTCTCCATGCCTCATCTCCCAAATGCCAAACATGGTGTTATCAAGGTGAAATTGAGTTTAATATATCTAAATATTATTGATAATCAATTTAGCGAAGTTTCACAAGACCCCAGTGGTTTGTTAGATTGTAGAAGCGAATGCCGTAGGCTAGACGATATTCCAGTACATAGAGAAGTCTGATCGTCTGTGAGACAGCGCTCTTGGTAGGGTTAGCCCGACCCAGGCGACTGCGATAGCGTAGCGTGAGCGACGTTAGGAGCGTCACCCGAAGGGCTTCCGACTATCGGAACTTCGGATCCGACCCAATACAGATGGAGGGTTTTCCACACCTAATAGTGCGGCTAGCTCCTCTGGTTGGTGGGCGGGTTTTCTCCTCCTACGTAGCACAATTGTAAAAGAGACAGCCGACTCGACAGCGATAAATTTGAGCATAATCTTTCCATGCTCTGAAATTTCGTAGCTTTTGTCGTCTTCTACGAGGAAAGCATTTGTTGCTTAAAATCTGCTGGTGATTTTTGTAAAAGGTAAAAGGTAAAATCAATTATTAATAAAAATTAACTTTCGCCTTATGCCTTACCGAACTTCTGATGTTTGACGATAAATCGCCCTACGGGCGTCTACGGCAAAAGCCGCCGCTCAGAGTTCTCTCTCTGCTTTCTTCCTTCTAACTTTTACCTTTGCTATATGGCCCGCGACTATTATGAAATTCTGGGTGTCTCCCGTGACGCCGACAAAGAAGAACTCAAACAAGCCTACCGCCGCTTAGCCCGAAAGTATCACCCAGACGTGAACAAAGAACCGGGAGCGGAAGAGCGCTTTAAAGAAATTAACCGCGCTTATGAGGTACTCTCAGAATCAGAAACCCGCGCTCGTTATGATCGCTTTGGCCCAGAGGGTGTGTCAAGTGGAGCTGGTGCAGGCTTCCAAGATATTGGCGACATGGGTGGCTTTGCCGATATTTTTGAAAGCATCTTTAGTGGCTTCGCTGGCGGTATGGGTGGCCCAACACAACAAAGACGACGCAGTGGGCCTGTGCGAGGTGACGATCTGCGGCTAGACCTGAAGTTAGACTTTCGGGAAGCTGTATTTGGCGGTGAGAAAGAAATTCGGATTTCGCATTTAGAAAACTGTGAAGTATGTAGCGGTTCGGGTGCGAAGCCTGGAACGCGCCCCAGGACTTGTTCGACTTGTGGCGGATCGGGTCAAGTACGTCGTGTCACCAGAACCCCCTTTGGCAGCTTTACCCAAGTCTCAACTTGTCCCACTTGTAATGGGACAGGGATGGTAATTGAAGATAAATGTGATGCGTGTGACGGTAAGGGCGCAAATCAGGTAACAAAGAAACTCAAAATTACTATTCCCGCTGGTGTGGATAATGGTACACGCTTGCGAATTTCTAATGAAGGGGATGCTGGTCAACGGAGTGGCCCTCCTGGTGACTTGTACGTCTACTTGTTCGTGAATGAGGACGAAGAATTTCAACGAGATGGCATCAACATTCTCTCAGAAATCAAAATTAGCTATCTCCAGGCAATTCTAGGCTGCCGTTTAGAGGTAGATACGGTAGATGGGCCAGTGGAGCTGATAATTCCTGCTGGAACTCAGCCAAATACGGTGATGAAGTTGGAAAATCGTGGCGTACCTCGCTTGGGGAATCCCGTAAGTCGGGGCGACCACATGCTGACGGTGTTAATTGATATTCCCAATAAAGTAACCCCAGATGAGAGGGAACTGTTGGAGAAGCTAGCTAAAATTAAGGGAGACCGTACTGGTAAAGGCGGTTTAGAAGGATTTTTGGGAAATCTGTTTAAGTGATGAAGCCCTCCTCTGTTTCAATTCCTGATGCTCATCTCGATTTGCGCGGCACTCCTTGCCCAATTAATTTTGTGCGAACAAAATTACGTCTGGAGAAAATGCAGCCAGGAGGTTTGCTAGAAGTCTGGCTAGACCTTGGAGAGCCAATTGAGCAGGTTCCTGATAGTCTGACAATGGCAGGCTATCAGGTTGAACAAATTATAGATTGCACTAGTTATTTTTCCCTGTTAGTACGTCGTCCAGCTATTGGCCAATGAGAGGGGAAGATTTTGTCGCTACAAGGCAGTTATTAGGTACGGTGCTGGCCGTGCAGGCTAATTTTTACCAGGTGCAGATGGATGCTGCACAGGAGGGAAGCAAAGGAGCGGAGGAAAAAATGGATTTAAATGCCCCTCTGCTCCCCTGCCCCTCTGCTCCCCTACCTCTTCATCCCCCCCTTCTCCTTTGTACTCGCAGAACACGCCTAAAAAAAATCGGACAACAGGTGATGGTAGGCGATCGCGTCGTTGTAGAAGAACCAGATTGGGCTGGAGGACGAGGGGCGATCGCGGATGTGCTACCCCGCCAAAGCGAATTAGATCGTCCAGCGATCGCTAATGTTAACCAAATTCTGTTGGTCTTTGCTGTCGCTGATCCGCCTCTGGAACCTTATCAGCTAAGTCGGTTTCTGATTAAGGCTGAGTCTACTGGTTTGGATGTGCTTTTATGCCTGAATAAAAGTGATTTAATTTCACCGCAGATGCAGCAACAAATCAGCGATCGCTTACTTGGTTGGGGCTATCAACCATTATTTATTAGCGTCAAACATGGTATAAATATCGACCAAGCAGCCAGTTATCTGAGCAATAAAATTACTGTAGTCGCTGGGCCTTCTGGCGTTGGGAAATCTAGCCTGATCAATGCGCTGATTTCTTCGGTTAACCTGCGAGTAGGAGAAGTTTCGGGCAAACTAGCTCGTGGTCGCCATACTACCCGCCATATAGAATTATTTACTTTGCCTAGCGGTGGCTTGCTAGCAGATACTCCCGGCTTTAATCAGCCTGATCTGGATTGCACTCCTGAAGAATTAGTACATTATTTTCCAGAAGCCAGAAAGCGCTTAGCAGTTGCTAGCTGTCGGTTTAGCGATTGTCTGCATCGAGATGAGCCTGATTGCGCCGTGCGGGGAGACTGGGAGCGGTATCAACATTATTTAGAATTTGTGACGGAAGCGATCGCCCTTCAAACTCAGCTTCACCAACAAGCCGATCCTGAATCTAACCTCAAGTTAAAAAGCAAAGGCAAAGGGCAAAGTCAATACGAACCCAAGTTGGAAAGTAAAAAATATCGCCGTGTTTCCCGGCGGACTCAACTGCAAGCATTACAAGATTTGTATCAGGACGAGGAGTAAAAGTTTTACTTAGGTGTGGAGCATATATGTAGGTACACCACACAAATAGTAGTTATCTTTTTTAAAGATTTATCTATTATGTAAGTTATAAGTCAGATCTGCCGACGGCAGTTACATCAGTTAAGAAACCAATCCTCAGATTTATCTGTGCAACGCAATTGCTCCGTAGCACTGTATTCTAGTGTGGAACGGGATAAATTGTGAATAAATAACTAATCATTATAACAATCTCCATAAAGTCTTAAAATATTGTTAATTTCTGCCAAACCTCTCGACCTTCAACTTACAAGTACCACCAAATCATTATGGCTATCGGCTACGTCGCTCTTGTACTCCACGCACACCTACCCTTCGTTCGTCACCCAGAAAGCGACTATGTGCTTGAGGAAGAATGGCTTTATGAAGCCATCACCGAAACATACATTCCTTTACTGAAAGTATTTGAAGGCTTAAAGCGAGACGGCATCGACTTTAAAATCACGATGAGTATGACACCGCCTTTAGTGTCAATGCTTCGTGACCCTCTGTTGCAAGAACGCTATGACGCACACTTAGCTCAACTCGAAGAACTGATAGAACTGGAGGCCGAGCGAAATGCCCACAACGGACATATTCGTTATTTAGCCGAACATTACGCTACCGAGTTTAATGAAGCGCGTCAGTTATGGGAACGCTACAACGGGGATTTGGTAACAGCTTTTAAACAGTTCCAAGACACTAATAACTTAGAAATTATCACTTGCGGTGCTACCCACGGCTATTTGCCGCTGATGAAAATGTATCCGCAAGCTGTTTGGGCGCAAATTCAAGTAGCGTGCGAACACTATGAGCAAACCTTTGGACAAGCACCCAGAGGTATTTGGTTGCCTGAATGCGCCTACTATGAAGGTGTCGAGCGGATGCTAGCAGATGCCGGGTTACGCTACTTCCTCACCGATGGGCATGGCATTCTTTACGCCCGTCCTCGTCCGCGTTTTGGTACTTATGCCCCGATTTTTACAGAGACCGGTGTTGCAGCCTTTGGTCGAGATCATGAATCTTCCCAGCAGGTATGGTCTTCTGAAGTGGGTTATCCAGGTGCAGCAGAATATCGAGAATTTTACAAAGATTTGGGCTGGGAAGCAGAATATGAGTATATCAAGCCCTATATCATGCCCAACGGCCAACGTAAAAACACGGGCATTAAGTATCATAAAATCACTGGACGCGGCTTAGGGCTTGCAGATAAAGCACTTTACGATCCTTATTGGGCAAAGGAAAAGGCAGCGGAACATGCTGCTAACTTTATGTATAATCGAGAGCGGCAATCTGAGCATCTTTATGGTATAATGCAGCGCCCGCCAGTGATTGTTTCGCCCTACGATGCAGAGTTATTTGGACATTGGTGGTATGAAGGGCCTTGGTTTATAGATTACTTGTTCCGCAAGTCATGGTATGACCAAAAAACATATCAAATGACCCATTTGGCAGACTATTTACGAGCACAACCAACTCAGCAAGTCTGCCGTCCTTCGCAATCAAGCTGGGGTTTTAAGGGATTTCATGAGTATTGGTTGAACGAGACGAATGCGTGGATTTACCCCCATTTGCACAAAGCCGCAGAACGCATGATTGAAATCTCGCACTTGGAACCGGAAGATGAATTGGGGTGGAAAGCACTGAACCAAGCAGCGCGGGAACTGTTATTGGCACAATCTTCCGACTGGGCGTTTATCATGCGGACGGGAACTATGGTACCTTATGCAGTCAGACGGACGCGATCGCACTTGATGCGGTTCAATAAACTCTACGAAGACGTTAAAATTGGCAAAATCGACAGCGGTTGGCTGGAAAAAGTTGAGTTAATGGACAATATTTTCCCCAAAATTAACTATCGCGTCTACCGTCCGTTGTCCTAGTCTCGCTTGTAGATGCCACGGACATGACGCCAGTTGCTTTGCTTAGGGTGGGCAATGCCCACCTTATATTAGAAGTGAGGAGTGTTTATTTTAACAACAACAGAGCAAGCCTTAGCCTGTGTACGGGTTTGTCAAATGTTGTCAAATCTGTACAAAGACATCCGCTTATTTCGATTTGACGACAAAACAGGAGAAGTTTACATTTTATCTGCGGATGAACTTCAAATTATTGTGTATCCCAACGGCGAATGGGAGTTTGTCAATGAACCCGAATTATGAGCAAATGAGTTTTACAGAATTGAGAGCTTACGTCATTGAAAACCGTCAGGATATTGAAGCTTTACGTTTTTTGATGAGCAAACGCGATCCTAATGCTCCAAAATATCCCATGCCTATAACAGAAGCCGATATGCAGGCACAGATGGAAATCATCAGGCGTAAGATTAATGGAGAGCTTTAGTAGGGTTGTTGCCCAGTAAATGCAGGTGAGCGATCGCTGTATTCTATATTTATTATCAGTAATAAAATTAGCCGACTTTTCAAAAAATTCAGAACGCCAGTTAAGTTCTTGGCTTATAACGGTAGCTTGATTGTGAAAGTAGCTCCTTGTCCAACGCCGGGACTAGCGGCTTGAATAGTGCCGCCATGTAGTTCTACTAAATGACGAGCGATCGCTAAACCTAGTCCTAAACCGCCTTGTTTGTGAGTAGAATTTCCCTGATGATAGCGTTCAAAAACATAAGGTAGTAACTCTGCGCTGATGCCGATACCTGTATCAGTTACTTGTATGATTGCTGAGTCGGGATTTGATTCAGGATAAGCTGATAACCGCACTTCTACCCGTCCTTCTGGCGGAGTAAACTTAATGGCATTCGAGAGTATATTTCCCAAAACTTGCAGTAAGCGGTTGATATCGCCAGAAATTGCTGGAATTGACCTGTCAAGTATAGACTCTAAACTAATATTCTTAGCATTTGCAGATGGGTAGACAGTTTCGATCGCTACCCCTATAATCGCCCCAAGATTTACTTGAGTGATCTCAAGCTGTAGCTTACCTCGGATGATGCGGGACATATCCAGCAGGTCTTCCAAAAGTTTTGCTTGACACTTGGCATTGCTTTCGATGGTTTCGAGAGCACGGGTCATATTCTCTGGATCAAATTGCCGAGTCCGCAGTAGTTTCGCCCAGCCAAGAATGGCATTGAGTGGCGATCGCAGGTCATGGGATACCATTGCAACAAACTCATCTTTAGTGCGATTAGCGGCCTCAGCTTCAGCGCGGGCGGTTTGCTCAAGTTGCAAAAGCAGATGACGTTCAACTTCTAACTGTTTGCGATCGTCAATATCTGTACTTGTGCCAAACCATTTCATAACACGTCCTTGCTCATCCTTGATCGGCAAACCTCTGGCTAAATGCCAACGATATACGCCGTCAAACCTTCGATAACGCATTTCATGTTCGTAAAGTTCCCCTGTCTGCAAGGCTTCTGTCCATGTCTGGATAGCTGGTTGAATGTCCTCTGGATGTAAAACTTTTGTCCAACCAAACCCCAACGCTTCCTCAATTGGTTGTCCAGTAAATTCACACCAGCGTTGATTGACATGCTCGTATTCACCGCTAGGATTGCAAATCCAGACGAGTTGTGGCATGGCATCAGATAAGTAGCGGTAACGTTCCTCGCTTTGACGCAAGGCGACTTCTGCAAGTTTGCGATCGCTAATATCCGTTGTACTGCCAACTGCCCTTACTGGTTGCCCATTGGCATCTCTTTTAATCACTCCTTGATCTAGCACATACCGATATTGCTGATCTTTGTGACGCGTTCTATACTCAACAGCGTAGTGGTCTTGATTGGCAGACATTGCCCGAAAGTAGTTACCCAAAAGCTCTCTATCTTCAGGATGGGTCTGCTCTCTCCACCATTGATGAGTTGCTTGTGTCTCTTCTAAGGAGTAACCCAAAATTCTGGTTAGCCCCTCAGTTCTATCAACCGTATTTTTTTCAATATCCCAGTCATAAATTAAACAATTGACCGCTGCCGCCGCCAGTTGGAAACGCTCATTGCTTAAGCGTAGCTTTTCCTCCACTTGCTTGCGTTCTGTGATGTCAAAGGTTGTACCAATAATCTGGTGGGGTGAACCGTCAACATTCCTGGTGAATACAGTATCTCGACTACAAAACCAGCGCCATTCCCCATTAGCGTGTCGCATCCGATACTCATGTTCTAGAATGTCACCATCCTTAGCTGAGTCAAATCGTGTATCCATAACAGGCGAGCAAGCTAAATCATCAGGATGCATTAAATTGACAAGAAACTCGGTTCCCATATCTTGGATTTGTTGAGGAGTGTAGCCAAGCAATTTAGCAACCTGGCCATTAAGATAAATATTCCGCGCTTCTGGTAGGTCGTAAACGTACAAAATCCCTGGAGTTGTTTCGGCAATGCGTTCGATGAAACGTTGACTCTCCTGCAACCGTTGCTCTGCCTGCTTTTTTTCAGTCACATCCCGCCAAGAAGCGACAAAGCCATCTGCCATTTTGGTAATCCGAATATCAACGGCTTTGGTTAACTGCTGCTTGCTATCAAAGGAAGTATAGGTAAGTGATTCTTTCGCTAAAGGCTTGCCTGTTTTCACAACTTGGCAACACTCATTAAACAAGCCACTTTCTCGAAAATTAAGTAGAATTTTGCACAAGCTTTTGTTTTGCTGTTCCTCCTGACTCATTCGGTTAAATTCACAAGCAGCAGCATTCACATAATCAACCTGAAAGTCTACTATTTCACCTGTCTCATTCCGAATAGCTGAATAAATACCAAAACAATCCAGCATATTCTCAACCGAGGTGCGGAAACGCTCCTCACTGCGTTGTAGTTCCTGACGTAACTGAGCATTTTTGATTGCCGAGTGGATAGTAGAGCGCAAACGCTCCGCCGTCGTCTGTCCTTTAACCAGATAGTCTTGAACGCCACTTTTCATCGCCTGGACAGCCACAACTTCGTTGCCATACCCAGTTAACATGATCACAGCAGGCATGGCTCCCTGTGTCTGCTGTTTTAATTCCGCCATAAATTCTAGCCCGTCCAAGTCAGGCAGCAGAAAGTCTAATAAAATTCCATCAGGCTGAAACTGCCGACATAATACCAGCGCTCCTTCTCCCGATTCTTCTTCAAGAATTGTGTAGCTGTGTTCCCGGTCTTGCAGCAGATAGCGACGATAAGCCTGGCGGTCTTCAGGAGAATCATCGATGATTAAAATGGTTAGCGGTTGTGCCATGACTACTTGCTAGCAGCATTAGGGAGAATCGCAATATCCAACCAATAAGTTATGAAGCTTTGAATTGTTTGTACTAGTCTGTTGATATCGATTGGTTTCAGAATATAACTAGCAACACAGGAGCGGTAACATATTTCAATATCTCTAGGGTTAGAAGAGGTGGTAAATACAACTACAGGAATAATTTTCAAGTCTTTATCTTGCTTAATTTGCTCTAAGACTTCTCGTCCATCGGTTCCCGGTAAATTTAGGTCGAGCAAAATAATTGAGGGACAGGGGAACTTTTGAGCATCGCTGTAGGGGCCCTTGTGATAGAGAAAATCCAGCGCCTCATCGCCATCGGTACAGCGAAAGACAGGATTGATTACGGCCTGTCGTTGCATGACTCGACGCAGAGCTTCAAAGTCTTCGTCGCTATCTTCAATCACCAATAAAGGTTGAGCGGTTTTGCAAATCATGGGTCAGTCCACTTCCTGCAATGTGAAATAGAAGGTACTACCTTGGCCATAAGTTGACTCCACCCAGATTTTACCGCCATGTCGTTCCACAATTTTTTTTGCAATGGTCAATCCCGCCCCTGTACCACCGCCGTATTTGTTTGGCCCGTGCAGTCGTTTGAAGATACGGAAAATTGACTCAAAGTGTTTTTCTCGAATACCAATGCCGTTATCTCGCACGTAAAATATCACTGGTGCTGTGGGATGGTCAACATAGCCAATTTCAATCCATTTTTCGGATTTATCGTTGTATTTAATGGCGTTGGCAATCAGATTACTGAAAACTTCACCTACCTGAATGCGATCGCAATAAACTGTTGGTAGTGGTCTAGGAATGCGAATCTCTACCCCCATCTCTTCAATTCGGGCGCTCAACAAGTCTAAACTTCGATTTACAATATTATTAATGTCGGTTTGCTGCATAGAAAGATCCACCCTTCCCAAGCGCGAAAAATGCAGCAGCGAATCGATTAAATCTTCCATCCTCTGGGTAAGACGAATTAAGGTTCTTAACTTTTCCATGCCTTCGTCGTTCAGGATTTCGCCGTAGTCTTCAATTAGGAAATTGGAATAATTATGAATACCGCGCAGTGGTTCTTTTAAATCATGAGAAGCAATATAGGCAAAAGCATCCAATTCGTTATTACTACGTTCCAGTTCGATGTTGAGCTGGGCTAGTTCATCTGCTTTTCGCAGTACCACGCCAACAATCGCGCTTCTCAATTCCAATGCTGCATTTACTTCACAAGGTTTCCAGGGAAGAGATTTTAACCTTACTGTTTCTTTCCATAACTCAAATGACTTGCGGGGTGATAGATGCAAATCGCCATTTGCCTTCACTTCTACAAGCTTATTCGGATTACCTCCCCAATTTACAGTTTGCACCACCTCTGGACGAAACCACAAAACATAGTTTTTCTGAGTTTTGGAAAAGGAAAGCGCCATCAATCCGCTAGCCACATCTCGAAATTTTTCTGCCTCTGGATAAATTTGTGATAGTGCATCAGTGTAAAAGATTTCCTCATGCAAGTTTTGATGTATCCATTCCACCAAATCTTTCATATCCTGTTTTTGTGGAGTATTCCCAACGGTAAGATATTCTTTTTCAAAATAGACTGCTGCTCCTTGAGCATTAACAAGATTAAGTATGTTTGGCTGATTATTAATTAACCCCTCAATAAAATTATTTTCTGCTGACATATACTCTACTAATTTGCTATTAATAGATTTCAACTGAATCTTATATTCAATATCTTCATTATCTTCTTTTGCACTTAGTTCTAAAGATGTCATTTGCCCCAAAAATTCACAGGCATTACGAATTTCATAGGGAAGAAATTGAGGTGATTGGTGATGGCAAGCAATGAGTCCCCAAAGTTTTTTGTTTTTCATAATGGAAATTGACATTGATGCCGTCACACCCATATTGTGCAAATACTCAATGTGGCAAGGCGAAACACTCCGCAACACCGACCTGCTTAAATTCAAAGGCTGCTCAGTCAAAGGATTATTTGCAGGTATAATTGCTGCTGGTTCGTAGTCAGCATTGGGTATCAGCCTCAGCCAGTTTTGGCTGAAGAGTTCTCTAGCTTGTGGGGGAATATCTAAAGCGGGGTAGTGTAAACCTAAATAGGAAGCGAGATATTCTGGCTTATCGTCAGCAATAACTATACCGTTAGAATTCTCATCAAATCGATAGACCATTACCCGATCAAAGCCAGTAATTTTTTTTACTTCTTTGACAAGAATTTGGCTGATTTCTGTGACAGATGATGCAACCTGCAACTTAGATATAGCCTGTTTAACTAAGTGATAAAATCTGAAGAATGCGTTACTTTTTTCTACAAGTGCAGGTTCTAACTCTAAAATTAAAACTTGATCACTGCGATGAATAATGCCATCAAAGTGTACATACTGATCACCTGATTTGATTGTAAATTCAATAGGGTTGGCAAATTGTAAATCTTCTTGTAATAAACAATCTTGCAAGAAATTGATTTGCTCAGGTTCAAGTAATTTACTCAAAGGTTGATTTAGCAATTCTTCTGGACTCACACCCAAAAAATGGGAGATATTATTGCTACTTTGTAGGATGGTTAACTCTGGCTCTTTTAATGCCAAAAGGACTCCATGAGGTTGAATCGAGCCAGGAATATGAATCGGCTTTAAGTCATAGTTGGTGAGTTCAACTTGGAAAGGAGTGATAATATCTTTAGCGTTCACGTCTTAGTACCATTGATTACAAGTATGTTTTGATTAGATATAATCTCTGATTTAGTTCTGAAATTAGAGGTTTGATATATCTATGGAAATACGCCTAAAGTTAGATGTAATTAGATTTAAATAAAATTTTCTCATTAGTCTCCTGTTTATCAAAGAGAAATTTATAAATATCAATGAATAGAAATATACATAGAATTCAAAATAGGAAGGAATTACAAATACTCACAAGCAATTAGCCGCAAAGAGGATCATGGCTAGATAAATTGAGTGATTTTCTCGGTAAAATTGCCGCGATCGCAGTAAAATTGCCAATGGTATGTTACTAGACAAAAACAACTAGTTCATTAGCAATTATTCTCATTTTTCCAACGTTAATGGAGATGTTATGGAACCTCCTCTCTCGCTTGCTGGCTTAAATATCCTTGTAGTTGATGACGATGATGATACTCGCTTTTATATTACTACCGTATTGGAAGCAGATGGAGCCACCGTCATGGCAGTTGCATCAGCAGCAGCAGCACGACAAGTATTACCTGAATTGCAACCCGATGTATTGATTTCTGATATTGCTATGCCTGGTGAAGATGGTTACACTCTAATCCGCAAGGTAAGGGCGCAAAAGCCAGATAATGGTGGACAAGTCCCCGCCATTGCCTTAACAGCCTATGGCGATAGTGAGGATCGTATCCGCGCTTTAGAAGCTGGCTTTCATACTCATGTTTCTAAACCCATTGATCCAGAAGAACTAGTTGCGATCGTTGCTGGTTTAGTTGCTTCTTGTAATTGGTAATTATTACCCTTGGGATTTATTTTTTCCAAGAACCATTTTCGCACTTCACTAAACGCTCAAGCGTATTAATATCTTTTTGATTCCCCGAAGTACGGATTTGCTTTTCAACAGCGATGTTAATTAGTTCCATCTCCAGACGTTTGAGATCAGCTTGCTGTTCATCGGTTTGAATTTTTTGGCTATTTACACTATTCAAGCTTTGCAAAACAGGCTTTTGCTTATCTAACTCAAACCTATTAACTAAAGAATTAACTACGTAGCTTTGTTCTGGACGAGCAGTCTGTAAAATCTGGCTAATTGATTGACTTAAAATTGTTTTTTCTGGTTTTCCAGAAAATTTGTTTTGTAACCAAGCTTCAGAGGTAGATATTGGTAAATCTATCGATTTTTCATCGACTTTAGCGAACGCATGAGCTTCAGCATAGGCAATTCGTCCATCTTTATTATAGTCGGCTGAACTAACAGCTTTACCTGTGCGATCGCGTCCACTCAAACCAGCAAAAAAACTAGAACTATAATCTCGATAATCAGCTTCGTTTACCTCTGGCGTACAGCCTACTGAAGGTAAAGTTTTAATGGTAGCAAAGAAACCACAACGCGTCTGAAGTGCGACGGGACGCTTTGGATCTCCCCCCTCGTAAATAAAATTAGCAAAAGAACCAGAAAAGCACTGAGCCATCATTGCAACAACAGGTGTTTTTGGAGACATTTTATCTAGCATTTGAGAAAACTGTCTCACACTCATCTGTTGCTTATTCCACAAGTAAAAAGAATTATTATCTAAATCTTGTTCATTCAATCCTCCATGTCCTGTGAAGTATAAAAATGAAGTTTTAGGTTTTTTTTGTTGTGCTAGCTGTTGGAAATAACGCTCTAAGTTACTTAAAGTTATAGCACCTTTAAGGTAAGGAATATTTGGTCGTTTAAATTGCTGTCTTCCCTGCTGGTCAATATAGCGGATAGAGGCTTGTCCATCATTACCATTTGCAAAGAAAATCGATGCAACTTGCTTTGGTTCGTATCCCATGAATTGCAGAGTGCGCTGAAAGAAAAGCACATTTTTCTCTAAAGCAATTTCGTTGAAAGAAGGTGCACCACCACCACCCACAACTAAAAATTTTGGTGCTGACTGAGTACTTTGACAAATATGAGACTGTTGTGGACTCGCTTCGCTAGAGAGTGGAACTACTATTAGCAAGCCACAGGTAAAACTGACTAATAAGCGACGCATCTGAGAAATATGCTATATGGATTTATTCCATTACAGCACTTCTAGTAGAGGGTCTGCTGTGACACAGATACTATTGACGAATGTACTACAAAAACGTTATTAAAAAATTACAGATATTTAAGCATTATTGCTTTCCAGTCTCAAAGCTAATGTGCTCAGACTTATATGCAGGTGGCTCGACGTGAATTAAAATTCTCACGGGACTGAAGCGCTCTGATAGCCGGCTTTCTACTTCTTCGGTGATGTGGTGAGCGGTTTCGACATCTGGTGCATCTACTATTAAATGCATTTCTATGAAAACTTGGCGACCAAGAACACCGCGAGAGGCGATATCATGACAGTTAACCACGCCAGGAACAGAAGTAGCGATCGCATGTATTGCTTCTGGTGCGATCGCCATTTGATCCACCAACCAAGGCAAATTCTCTTTTAAAACTGACCAACCACTCCAAAATACCAACAAAGCGACGGGAAAGGCTAACACTATATCCATCCATTGATAACCTAGCCAAACCCCGATCAAACCACCAATTACAGATATTGTCACCCAAATATCGCTCATAGTATGTGTCGCGTCAGCGATTAAAATTGGGCTACCTACCCGCTTACCCACGCTACGCTCGTAAAACGCCACAAAAATATTTACACCCAGCACAATTAGTAATAACCACAACTCAGGTAGTGAAATTCTCACAGGTTCGCCACCTTTGATAATTCGTTCAATGGCTCCTTGTAGAATTTCAAAGCAGGCTATTCCTAAAAAAGCAGCAATTCCTAAAGCTCCTACAGCTTCAAATTTGTGGTGTCCGTACGGATGTTCGCGATCGGGTTGTGGAGAAGAAAACTTACTAGCAACTAATCCTAAAATATTATTTGCACTATCGGTAACACTATGCAAAGCATCAGCTAACAAGCTTAAAGAACCTGTCCAATACCCTACAACTGCTTTCAAGCTCATTACAAACAAATTGAGCAGTAGAGTGATAATCAAAACCTTTCGCACTTCGGCGCGGTTATCGTAAGTCATAGAGAATTTATAACATCAAGTTCTATGAATTCTAATGTAAAACCTAAAACACAAATAAATACAAATAAAATGTATCAAAGTCTTACGCAATAAGGATTAAAGCTCTCTATAACCTCTAAGTTTATCTAGAATTATTGAGATTATTTTTAACTAACAGTAGCTACAAGCTTGATATAGGCTGATAATGACTTTGCTAACAACAGCATATTTTTAGCATTAATAGTAAGGTAATTTTAATTAATTTTCTATGTCTCTAAATGCTCTAGTCAGCTTACAGCACTGTGTCAAAACTAGCTCTATGTAACGGATTTTGTTTAAACTAGCGCTACCCAAAGAAAAACTATCATTTTGCTCTGTAATTGGTCTGTTTTATAACTCATTAAGCAAATTCTGCATTTCCGGTTCTATACGTCCGTTACCGTTTTCTTGAATAGACGCTTTTTGAATTATCTCTACCTCTGGTCTGAAAGCATCAGGCTTGAACACCTATTTTGGTAAAATTAGTAATTATCAAGAAGTTTTAATAAAAAACTGATGTCTTCAACTCCTCTAACACTCAATCTAATTGAAGGTTCTGTCTCCTTTAGTTTTTCAGCCCAAGCAGCACGGGAATTAAAAGCAGCAACAGATCAATTAATGGAGCGTCTAAAAGCTGTCGCCGCTAAACCCACTCCTGGCGGTGGTAAAGTTACTCCCCAGCCTCCCCTGGAATATCGTTACACAGGTGAGGTATTTTTAGAAGTTTTCTGCAATCCTAATATCTGGCCGACTCCCTTCGCTGCGAAAGTCCTACTTACCGTCCGCAATGTCAATATCCGTTTAACTACGGAAGCTGAACTTACTCGCATCATTGATGATATTAATCAATATTTAGATCAAGTAGGATAATCCGAAAAGTACTGGGACTTAGCCTTAAGGCGATGTAGATAGATAATACTTCTAAAAAAATGACCGGAGCAGCTCTACATTGAGAACAGCCCCGGACAGGGAATCTACATAGTAAATTCAAGTTGTAGAAACGGATACACACCGCAACTGGTTCCGATGCATTCGCCATTAGCAATAGGCTTTGGCGAAACCCAGGCTAATTTGAAAAATTGTATAAATTCAGACTCTAATGCTTCTGCGTTTACGGAAAATGGAAGATTGTGGTTCGGGCAATGTTAACAAAAACAGAGATTATCCCTCAGATTGGGCGTTAAATTTTTTATGCTGCAATCCAAACATCGAAAATAAACTCCCAACCAAAATCCGAAATCAAAGATTGATTTAGTCGTTATCCCATTCTTCACGACCAATCAGGTCGCCAATGCGATCGCGCAACAGAAAGTCACATTTCTCTAATTCACATTCAACACAAACCCACTCTCTGGCTGGAATGTATTGGCAGAGTGTATATATTGGTTGTTGTCGGCTGACCATTCCCTTTTGCACCAGTCGGCGTGCTTCGTCCTGGATCACGTCTAGAGAGTAGTAATTGATAGAGGGCACCGTATTGACACTCATGGTTTTTACTCACAAATTTACACGTAAATAGTGTTCCCGTTATCTATTGAGAACAAACATAGCAAAGTTAGACTTGTGGCTAGGGTTTTGTAGTTTGCTATACGGAACTGTTTCCATTTTGACGCTACAGACCCTAAAATTATTTAAAGATATGTTAATAAAGTCAACGTTTCCTGACATTTGCCTAACATCTGCTTCACATTCAGAATGTCAGAGTAGTTAACTTAACCTGCTAGGCTGGCTATGTGATTCCGATTCAACAGGTCTGAAAGTTTTGCTGTAGCTGGCTAAAGACATAATTTGGTGCGCGGGAATAATTCATCTGGCGATCGCTTAATATACCAACTTAATCACCGTAAAGCTCTAGATAGGGCTAATAGTGTTTGTCCAAAAGAAAACAAGTCAGAAATATGTGCCACTAGGCAAGGTATAAACTATTGCACAACATAATTTTTTAACGTACACCATGAAAGCTCTTAGCCTAGCATCTGTTATCAATTTTTTCAATAATTACTTAACCCCTCGGTTAATTTCAACACTTTCATTACACAGGCTATTCTGGATAAACACTTGTTTCGCATCACAAATTAGGGAAAGTTCGCTTATATCAAGTAATCTCAGAATTTTTCTGTAAAAAACTTTACTATGAACTACGGTAATACTCACACTATTTAAGTATTTGTCTAGAAGGGCTAGTGCGTCAACCACCTGAAAAGTGCATCCCTTGCATTAAAGTAAGGGCGCAAACCGAAACAAACAGAAAGCGTATATATGCAGCTACCGAAACCTGAAATAGGTATAGTCAAATTAAAACAGACGCGATTTAGTCACGTCTGTAAACTGTTTGGCGAATTCCTAGAGACTAATTGTTCTAAAGTTACATTGTTATTTAAGTTACTTATTCACAGAATTACTCATCATCTTCATTTGTATTTGTACCTTCCTCTACCGCAGCAAAATCTTCTGGTGGACGCTCATGCTGGAGTTGGTTCAACAGCGACAGTACTTTATTACCCCGTTCAATGGAGCGGTCTTCGATAAAAACTACCTCTGGTGTCCGACGTAGCCTCACCCGCGCACCAAGTTCGCTACGGACAAAACCAGTAGCAGACTTTAAACCTGCCATTGTTTCTGCTTTAGCCTCGTCTGTACCATAGATACTGACATAAATTTTGGCGTGTTGAAGATCGCCAGAAACGTCAACATCGGTAACGCTCACCATTCCCGTAGCCACACGGTCATCCTTAATGCCATTGAGCAGCATTTGGCTAACTTCCCGTTTGATTAATTCAGCAACGCGGGAAACGCGGCGATTTGTAGCCATAATAATTTCGCCTCCACACAGAGGTTGTGTAACATAATATAGATGCAAATTGGGTAGACAGTATTTGGTGATGCCTAAGTTGGGCAAAAACTACGCAACACTAAAAGCAACTGTCCGCGGGGCAAAGCCTTAGTCTAAATTGTACTCAAGCCCAGCATTGCACGTAGGGTAAAAGTAATAAATACTAGGCTACCCACAAATAAACCTAAGATAGCAATCAAGGTGATGGGACGCTTTAACAGCGGCATCAATGGCTCAAAGGTGTTCAAAAACACGCCTAAGAGCACAGTAATGAAGTAGCGGGGGTAGCGAAATACGTTATCCCAAAATCCGTCAAACATCTGAATTTAAACTGCCTTGTTATATACTTACGTTTGTTTTGATATGCTTTATCCATTCAATTGTAATATATATGGCTAGAAAATTAGCCAGTTAATATAAAATATGGTTCGTCAGTTATATTAGCTATATTTAGTAGCGATTATTTCAGTTAAATCAGAAGTAAATGGTAATTCAAATCCCTAATGATACTTGCTCGCGTCCATTTTTGAAGTGGGCAGGGGGTAAAAGTAGGTTAATTCAACAATATATTCCTTATTTCCCAAAAAATTATCAAACTTACTATGAGCCATTTTTAGGTGGCGGTGCTGTTTTTTTCTATCTCCAACCAACCGCAGCAATTTTAACTGATATTAACGCCGAATTAATCACTACGTATCGTTGTGTTAGAGATAAAGTTGAAGAATTAATTTCTATTCTGAAAGAGCATAAAATCCGACATAATAGAGATTATTACTATAATATGCGAGCCAATTTTGAGTTAAGTGATTTAGAACAAGCTGCTCGTCTGATTTATCTCAATAAAACTTGTTTTAATGGTCTATATCGCGTAAATTCACAAGGAAAATTTAATGTGCCATTAGGTAGATATGAAAATCCCAATATCTGCCCTGAAGGCTTACTGCGAGCAGCTTCAGTAGCACTTTCTACATCTGAGATTAAACAAGCAGATTTTGCAGATATGCTAAATTATGCAACCAGCAATAATGATTTTGTTTTCTGCGACCCACCTTATCATCCTATAAGTAGCACTAGTTATTTTACTGGTTATAGTCAAAATTCTTTTGATGAAAAAGACCAAGAATTTTTGAGAGATACTTGTGCTGAACTAGCAAGTCGTGGTGTCAAAGTTATGGTATGTAATTCTGATTGCGAATATATTAGAACGTTGTACAAGCAAATTAATTTTAATATCTACCCTATAGTAGCAGCCCGCTCAATAAATTCTAATACAAAAAAGAGGGGGATGATTTATGAGTTATTAATTACATCATATTAGAAATGTTTATTTGCCCAAGCAATAAATCTATCTAAACTATAAACTGCTAATAAATTCTGATTAGATGTAACTTGTTTTCTCAACCATTTAATTGCTCCTTCTCTCATCCCTTCACCTCCTATAACTACAACAGTAGGTGCTGGGTAAGAGTACTGGATATTCATGCTTAAATAAGGAAATTTTTCATCAACAGAACCACCGCTTTCTTGCCATTTGCACTCGATAATTAATCCCGATGGCATGATAGGTAAACCAACAATATAAAAGTCAACTTTCAGGGTAGTTTGATAAATTCCTGTTCCAATATAAACTTGCTTGGCATAGCGTTTTGGTAATAAACTAGCAGTTAATAAAAATTCTTTTTGGATATAGTTCCCGACTTGGAAATAATTATGCCCATTCAAGATTGCTTCTACATTACTTTCTAGAATTTTTCCTGCCTGATTTGCCCGTCCGCCTTGAGTCAGAGCCATTCTACTAAATCCTTATGCCAAAAATCCCGTTTATCCTAGGATTCCACGGAAGCAGTAGCGAATGGTTAGCTGCTTAATATGAATTCTTGATTTTTGATGCGAAAGGCTTGATTAATAGCTAGAAAATAAAAAATATTTGGTACTCTTGTACTAAATAAATACAAATTTATTAAGTAGAAGGGTTTAATTGAACGAGAGCTAGTAGTAAGCGGCTCTAGCCCTTTAAAAGCTTATACAGAGCGATAAATCGCTCTCTCCGAGACGCTACGCGAACACTACGAACAGAATTTTTACTTTACATTCTACTTAATAATTTAGATAAATAATGAGTAGTTAAGAGATTGTAAATTAAATAAAGCGCGATTGATTTAGTTTATATTGACCTTACTTTGACCGCTCTTTTGGATAAGAATCTAAAGCGGGAAATAATTAGAAAAGATTTTTATGGTCAGATAATGGGGAAATTTATCTGTATGTAACAACTGGGATCAAGCTTGAGCAAATTCAATAATTTTGCTTTGGCTTAACCTGCTTGAGCATCAGTATTACCGTTGCGGATAGCCCACGCTAGTTCTAACAGTTGAGTCCAGCGCTTTTGTAGCTGTTTTGGTGTGCATTTGATGACTTTGGCGATCGCCTGGTCATTTTGTCGGGCAGTTTTCAATTGTAAAATTTGCTGTTGCTGTTCTGTTAGTTGGTTTACAAAGGCTTCCCATTGTTGAGAAGATAGACCCAACTTTTGTTCTAAACCCGCGCCTAACCATTGATGTACTAATTGCCAGTGGTGTTGCTTGGCAAACTTTTCTACATGGTATTTAAACCGCTGTTGCAGATAGTCGCGCTGACGGCTAGTTAAACCGAGAATTTGGTCAATTTCTGGTGCTGAGAGGTCTTGGAGTTTGAGACTGAGGTAGTTCATACAGTCAGATTGACCTTGAGACTCCAGATATTTCATTAATTCTGAGATCACGCGATCGCGTTCTGACTCTTCAGATGGATCAAAATTAGTTTGTGCAATCATTTGCGATCTCAGCTGTTGCACCGCTGAGTTACGCTGGTAAGATTCTGCTTCTTCACCCTTCGCAGACTCCACCGCCATTTCAATATCCACAGTGGTTTCCTGGGGTTGGCGACGAGCAAAACCTTGAGCACGTAAGATAATCAATTGCTGATTTGCACCACCTGGTAAATTGATGCGGCGTTTGGCATACTGCTCTGTAAATGCCATATATTCCGCTAATTGCAACTGAGTGCGCGGTGTGTGATTTTCAGGTAGTTCGTTTTCTCTGCGGAAAGCTTTGATAGCTTCGATATAAAATGCTTGCAGAAAATCTTCAATCAGGTTGTAACGAGCCTCAAACCCTAACTCAGATCCCGATATAGTTACGTGGCGGTAAACCATAGCGCCTAAAGTGCTGTGTAACTCCACACGCCCTTGTTTTGAACCTAGTTGGTAGTAACGTAAGCACTTTTGCAGACGATGCCTTCCCAAGGTAATTTGCCAAGACTTGATTTGCCCAGATGTTTGGATCCGAGAGCTTTTATCACAAATGCGTTCTACTTCTTTGGCTATGCGCTTTGCTAAAGCTTCTACACACCTGGGTGCTGCTTTCACTTGATCTGGTATTTCCTGACATAGCAGCTCGATCAAACTATCAGTTTTACTGGCTGATAATTCTTCGGTCGAAACGTGGTTCTCAAAAGCGGGTGTAGAGTTTGGTAGATTGACGACGTTAGCTTTCATAACTTTTGTAGGGAGTAGTATTGCACCGTAATTACAACGCAGACACAGCAGTTTTTGGCTGAAAAATCTTTTGGGATTCATCCATCAAGACTCGCTGTATGTACTGCTCACATATCAGGTTCATATATAAGACTGTAGTAAATCCGAAAAAGTTACAGGGATAGCAATGTGTCGGTTTTTTCACAAGTTACTATCTCGACACTGATACAGATGTATCCACGATTTTTTCAAAGTTGTCAAATGTCTTGTTCTGCCGACTTTTACCGCCATTACGCTCTATACCTTGCGTAGGCGTAGACCATCGTAGACATCGCCTCGAAGTATGACAATTTCAAAACTGGAGCCTTTTTATAATATTTTCCGAAACTGAGGGATGTGCTGATGAAGTATAGTTTTTATACCCATGCGGCTGCTGCTTCCCAACCTAAACCTCGTCGTGTAATCATTGCTTCCTCTCCTGTCAAGTCCAAAATAGTAGACACTTCATAAGTTGGTTCCTCGCCAGTATCTACAATTACATCTACCAGGCTGTTCAAACGGTCAAATAGCTCCACCCGTGACAGAATAGGTTCTGGATCTACTCGATCTATCTCATCATCTGCCTCATCTGGTGGCAGGTGTGCTGAAGTCGAAATAATCGGATTACCTAACGCTGCCAACAAAGCTAAACACGCATTATGATTTGGCACTCGAATCCCAGTAGTTTTTCGCTTGGGATTTTGCGCTAATCGCGGTACTAACTTGGTCGCTGGGAGCAAAAATGTATATGGGCCAGGTATTAGGCGCTTCATAATCCGATAGGCTGTGTCACTTACGGAGGCATAAGTTGCCACGTTTGAAAGCGAAGGACATAAAAATGTCAGTGGTTTATCATTCGCTAGCTGCTTAATTTGCCGCACTCGTTCTACCGCCGACTTAGCATTCAAATCACAACCAATCGCATAAACTGTATCAGTAGGATAAAGCATGACTGCGCCACTAGAGAGCGCCGACTTTATTTCCTCTATTCGACGAATTTGAGGATTGTCCGGATGAACAGGGAAAATTTTTGCCATAGAACGGGGATTTGGGAATTGGGCAAGGGGGAATGGAGAATGGGGAATGGGGGAAGTAATTTAATGACTAATGACCATTGACAAATGACTATGAATAAAATAGCTTATCTTCAATGTCCGACAGGAATTTCTGGTGATATGTGCCTGGGAGCCTTGGTAAGTCTGGGGGTTCCTGTAGAGTATTTAGTTGAAAAACTTAATAGGTTGGGGATTGAACAGGAGTACCATTTAAGAGCGGAACTTGTCCAACGTAATGGTCAGGAGGCGACTAAAGTTCATGTGGATTTAGCTCATCACCACGACCATGATCATGAACATAGTCATCAGCATGGACGCCACCTGCCAGAAATAGAGCGGATGATTCTCAAAGCGGGGTTGCCATCACGGGCAGAAGCTTGGAGTTTGGCAGTATTCCGACAGCTAGCAGTAGCAGAAGGGGCAGTACATGGCATTGCTCCAGAAAAAGTTCATTTCCATGAGGTGGGTGCAGTAGATGCGATCGCGGATATCGTTGGTACTTGCCTGGGATTGGATTGGTTAGGTATTGAAAGTAATAATGAAGGATTGCCCTTACTATACTGCTCAGCATTCCCGACAGGTGGCGGCACTGTTCGGGCAGCACATGGTCAGATGGCAGTACCAGTACCAGCGGTGTTGAAGTTGTGGGAAATGCGGGGTTGTCCGGTTTATAGCAATGGCATTGAACGGGAACTGGTGACACCAACGGGAGCTGCGATCGCCACTACTTTGGCAAGAGACTTTGGTGCGCCACCTGCGATCGCCATCAAGCAAGTAGGACTGGGAGCAGGTTCCCTAAATTTAGCTATCCCCAACATCCTACGCCTTTGGTTGGGTGAAAGCACCAGTCTAGAGTCCAATGTTACTGATTCTGAAACTACTAGCCCTACTTTAGAAACCATATCGGTTCTAGAAACTCAAATTGATGACTTAAATCCGCAGGCGATCGGCTATGTGTTTGAAGCCTTGTTTACCGCTGGTGCGGTAGATGTTTTTACCCAGCCAATAGGCATGAAAAAATCTCGTCCAGGGATTTTACTAACCGTGATTTGTCATCCAGAAAATCTAGTAAGTTGTGAAGCTGTTTTATTCCGTGAAACCACTACTTTAGGTATTCGGCGAACAACTGGACAACGCGCCATCTTGCAACGAGAAATTCAACAAGTGGAAACTAAATATGGCAAAGTGCGCGTCAAGGTGGCATGGCGAGGAAAATTACAAGATAAACTGATTACTAATGTGCAGCCAGAGTATGAAGATTGTGCAGAATTAGCGCTAAAACATAATATTCCCTGGCGAGAAATTCAGCGGTTGGCGCTGCATAGTTGGTATTTAGAAAATCAAAATTAGACCCCAAAAACATCTGTTTTGAAAAAAGATTATTTCATTAACCTAACCTGAAATCCCCTTTAAGCATTTTCTAAAGGGGTTTCTTTAATATAACTAACAATATATTATTATATATCAAAGTGCTGAGTGCTGAAGCGCGGTAGCGGGGCGTTTAGCCCGTGCTGAGTTAAAATCCAGTTAGTAAAAGTTTTTGAGTAATCAAGATTGTCCTAACCTATACTTCGACTGTTATATTATTAGTTTGATTTTAAAATGCTATACAAAAGCTAATTTAGAAAATTAACGTTTCTAACTTTGCTTGCACTTCTTCTATTAAATCTGTTGAAACAGTTTCAACAAATTTTACTTTTCTAGCTTTCCAGTCAAGTGTTTTAATTTGATCGGCTAGCACAATTCCCTCTGTTTTCATGTCTTCAGTAAGCGGAACTTCAAATTTAAGCCCTTTTGATTTACTAGTTATGGGACACGCCAAAACTAGAGAAGACATTTGATTGTATCTAATTGGAGATATAACGAGAACAGGGCGGTAGCCCTGTTGCTCGCGTCCTTGTTGTTGAAGCTCATTATTCAGCGTTACAGCAATGTCTTCAAATGACATTCCAGCTTTGTGAAGGGCAAATGCACGCTGAATTGAATCAACAGTAAACTGTTTCTCTGCTCCAAATTCTAACTTTATAATATCTCCTCTTTCAGGAAAATATGGTTTAACTACCAATCTTCATTCTCCACAGCATTGCCAGTTTCAAATTCAGAATGAAAATTCTCAGGAGTCATTCCTTCCAATAACTCATCAAGAGTATATTTTCTTCTTTTTTGTGGCGTGATAATAATGCTGTTTCCTTCTACGGAAAAATCTATGCCGATGCCTTCAGTTACGTGTGCTTGTTCAGCTATCGATTTTGGAATCCTGATAGCTAAACTATTTCCCCATTTAGCAACAACAGCTGTCATAGTTAGCTCCAAAATAATTTCGTTAAAACCTATACGTTTAGGCTTCAGCTTTCTTAGTTAAAGCAAAATGCTGTTATATGTCTGACGTATATACTTTGAATATACACATTAATCTACAGGGTGTCTACACCCTCGTATTTATTTATAAATTATCAGTATAAAAAATACTGTATTTCAAAATTTAGCCATTACCGAGCAACAGAGATGCTTGGCATTGGTTTAATACTTTTGCCTAATGCCAGCCACGATCGCGCAAGAAAGGTGTACAGTATTGGCTTACGAAAAGCCCGCGTGTCATTAGTTTCACTCTATGTAACATGCAGGCTTTCTTACTTTTTTCTTTCCTAAAGTGAATCTATAAACCCATTGAATATAACATTAGACGGTCATAAACTTTGTCGGGCAAAAAACGCTTGAGGACTGCTGCGATTTTGGCATCTTGTCCAACCAGATAGCGGGTTTTTGGCTGCTTGGCAGTGAGTGCATGAACAACAGCTTGAGCTACAATATCCGCAGAAATGCCTTTAGATGCGATAATTCCCACTTTCTTACGTACAGCATTCATTGCATGGCCGTAGAGATAGTTTGCCGAATCGGGTAAATTCTGCTGTGCTATGTCAGCTTGAGTTAAGGACTTGTCCCAAATTGGAGTAGCGATCGCACCAGGTTCAATAATTGAAACCGAGATTCCCCAAGGTCGTAATTCCATACGCAACACATCAGTAATTGCTTCCAGCGCAAATTTTGAAGCATTGTAAGCTCCAAGCAACGGGGCGGCACTTCTACCACTAATCGAACCCATATTGACAATTCGACCATGACCTTGGCGTAATAGTCCGAGAAATGCTTGTGTTACTGCTAGTTGCCCGGTGACGTTAACCTCCATCTGCTGTTGAAATTCGGCAATGGGTACTAATTCTAACGGGCCTGGAACGGCAATTCCAGCGTTATTTACTAAACCTAAAATTCCACTACTACCAACTGCGTTTGTTAATGTTTCAACTGCAAATGTAATTGAATCAGCGTCAGTAACATCTAAAAAAATAGGAATGAGTTTTTGTGATGCTTTCTGTTTTAGCTTTTGAGCATCAATATCTTTACGCACGCCAGCAAAGACAGAGAAACCTAACTTATCTAAAAGCAAAGCACAGGCCTCACCAATTCCTGTTGATGCGCCTGTAATCACAACTGTACGTTGAATTTCTGCAACCATTTATTCTCTCCGCACATTACCTTAACTATAAAATTACTTGCTTTGAAATAAGTTATGTATTTTGTGCGATCGCCCAATATTTACCATCATTAATATTTGCTATTTACATCACGAAATACTCAGATTTCCAACTTTTTGTAGAAATTGGAAATCTTGTTGTTCAGTCAGCATTTTTACCTAAAAATAATGCTTATACTAACTTATCGCTCATTGCTATCCCTATTTTTGAGCAAATTATTTGTTGTTGCTGCCACAGTAGTAACAAATTATTTAAATATTTTTCAATTCGCTATTGTTTGGGTTGATGGTAGATGAAAGTAAAAATTATGATGATTGTTATTTATACTGCTAATCAATGCCAAAAAAATAACTGCGATCGCAGTTTATAAATTACTCATGAGATAGTGAAAGCTTGAAAGCTGTGTTCGCCAGTCATCGCAACAGATGACTTAAGTGGGAGGAGTGCGATCGCCTACGGCGGGCGGGTACGCCATCGCAAAGTCAGATTTTCATCAGTAGCTTGCTATAAAACCATACTTTCAGTTTAATTTGGAATATTTGAATTAATAGTTAACATTTCGTCATAAAATTGCTTAATTTGACAGTGTATAATCGCCAATCAATAAGTACTATAGATAACCTCCCAATTTAGTCTTTGAGATTGACTGTTGCTTCATGCAACTTTACAGTTCGACCTCATTCTAGTGAGCCAGTTGGGTAAATACCAACCTGTGATGTTGCTGATTCGTAAGGAAATAGGCATAATTTCGCACAAACCAATTGTCCTACGGGCCTATTACATTGTTTAAAGTTATGTAGCCTTTTGATTACGGCCTATCAAGCGCTGCGGTAAACTATGCCTTGATTATGATTCTTTCGCAGAGAAGAACACTCGGAAGGAGCGGTTTTTTCAATGTCTCATACTGTAAAAATCTACGATACCTGCATTGGTTGCACTCAATGCGTCCGCGCTTGTCCTACTGACGTGCTGGAGATGGTTCCCTGGGATGGCTGCAAAGCTGCTCAAATTGCCTCTTCACCTCGTACAGAAGACTGCGTAGGATGTAAGCGCTGTGAAACAGCTTGCCCCACTGACTTTTTGAGCATCCGGGTTTACCTAGGAGCCGAAACTACTCGCAGTATGGGTCTAGCTTACTAAAAAGCTCAATGCTGAGTACTGAGTACTGAGTGCTAAGTACTAAGTGCTGAAACAAGAAGTAAGAGCAAATAATTTCTTAATTCTTCACTCAGGACTCAAAACTCAGCACTCAAGACTTTTTTAAAGTGTCTCAATAGCAAGTATTTTTAGCATTGTAGAGTGGGCGCTGCCCGCCTTGCAAAATCTGACTTTTAGATTGGGGATGTAATCTCTGGATATCCAACTCCTAGAAACTGCTCTGATACCGTAGGCTTAAGAGCAGAAAATTAGCTGTAAAAGCCCAAAATCTATAACAATACCTAGTGGCAGAGGGAGCATACGGCTCCCTTTTTCCTTTGCCAAAACGCTACGTTTGTGGTAAGAACTATACTGGATTTAATGATCCTAAAAACAAAGTGGTGTGAGCAATGTGCGGAATCGTTGGATATATAGGCACTCAAGCAGCGACAGAAATTTTATTGGCTGGGCTAGAAAAACTTGAGTATAGAGGTTACGATTCCGCTGGAATCGCCACCATTTGGGAAGGTGAAGTGAATTGTGTGCGGGCAAAAGGTAAACTACATAACCTGCGTTCTAAACTCGAACAAATAGAAACACCCGCTCAAATTGGTATTGGTCATACACGCTGGGCAACTCATGGTAAACCAGAAGAGTACAACGCCCATCCCCATTTGGATACAGCAAAGCGAGTAGCAGTGATCCAAAATGGTATTATTGAAAATTACCGCGAATTACGCGAAGAACTTAAACAAAAGGGACACCAGTTTCGTTCTGAAACTGACACAGAAGTCATTCCCCACCTAATCGCTGAATTCTTAAAAAACCCTCCCTCTTCCCCTCTAACTCACTCCCCTTCTCCCTTCCTAGAAGCAGTTCGCCAAGCTGTTAACCGTTTGAAGGGGGCGTTTGCACTGGCAATTATTTCTGCTGACTATCCAGATGAACTAATTGCTGTCCGCCAAAATGCGCCCTTGGTGATTGGTTTTGGTCAAGGCGAGTTCTTTTGTGCTTCTGACACACCGGCGATCGTTGCCCATACCTGTGCAGTGTTACCACTGGAAAATGGTGAAATTGCCCGTCTGACACCATTGGGCGTTGAGATTTATAACTTTGCTGGCGACAGGTTGAAAAAACAGCCCCGAATGCTCAACTTGAATCCCACGATGGTAGAAAAACAGGGATTCAAACACTTCATGCTCAAGGAAATTCACGAGCAACCAGGGGTAGTAAGAGCCAGTTTAGAAGCTTACTTTAATCCTGATGTCAATCCAGCCATTACATCTACTCAATCGCCAATTAATCTTGGTTTGCCTGAGAAATTCTATACTGATTTAGAACAAATTCATATTGTCGCCTGCGGTACAAGTTGGCACGCAGCATTAGTAGGAAAATATTTAATCGAACAGTTAGCAGGAATCTCTACTCAAGTACATTATGCTTCTGAGTATCGCTATGCACCATCACCACTAACGCCCAATACATTAATTATTGGTGTTACTCAATCAGGTGAAACTGCTGATACCTTGGCGGCTTTAGCGATGGAAAAAGAACGTCGCCAAGACACAGAACCCAAATATCAAGCCCGACTGCTAGGTATTACTAATCGTCCAGAAAGCAGCCTTGGTAACATGGTATCGCACATTATCAATACCCTAGCGGGAATTGAAATTGGGGTGGCGGCGACAAAAACTTTTACCGCTCAACTGATGGCGTTTTATGCTTTAGCATTAGATTTAGCTTATCGCCGCCAGACGGTTTCTCCAGATGCTTTAGAGAAGATTATCAACGGATTACGACAAATTCCCAAAGATATTGAAGCAACTTTGGAAACTCAAGAAAGTTTAACCGAACATCTAGCCCACGAATTTGCTGAAACTACAGATTTCATCTTTGTAGGAAGGGGGATTAACTTTCCCATAGCTTTGGAAGGAGCATTGAAATTAAAAGAAATTAGCTACATTCACGCCGAAGGGTATCCTGCTGGAGAAATGAAGCACGGGCCCATAGCCCTTTTAGATGCGAAAGTACCAGTAGTTGCGATCGCAATTCCTGGTAGTGTTTACGAAAAAGTTATTTCTAACGCCCAAGAAGCAAAAGCCAGAGATTCTCGTTTAATTGGCGTTACTCCCGTTAACGATGGCGAAGCAGCAGAAATCTTTAACGACTTACTCCCAGTTTCAAATGTGGAAGAGTTACTTTCTCCCATTCTCACGGTAGTTCCCTTACAATTATTGGCTTATCATATTGCTGCTCGTCGCGGTTTAGATGTCGATCAGCCAAGGAATTTAGCCAAGTCCGTAACGGTAGAATAATCTATTGATAGAGGTAGTAGCGTTATAAGCTCTGAGGACTACCTCAAAAAAACCATTTATTAGAGGTTACGCCATGACACAGATAACTACAGAGCGTGCATACTCTTTTGAAGAATATCTTGCTTATGACGATGGTACTGATAACCGTTATGAACTAGTGGATGGGAAACTTGAACGTATGAATCCACCTACTTTCAGACATCTACTACTTGCTAAATTTCTTGAACAGACATTTGACACAGAAATCAATCGCTTGAGTTTACCTTGGCTATGCTTTAGAGAGGCGGGGGTGAGAACGGGATGGCGGAAGTCAAGATTGCCTGATGTTTATGTTGTAACAGCTGAACAGGTAATGGAATTTCTTGATGAGTCTGCTGTTTGTCAATCTGCGCCGATATTAGTAGTGGAAGTTGTCAGTCTTGATTCAGTGAAACGTGATTATCGCCACAAGCGTTCTGAATATGCAGCGCTGGAGATTCCTGAGTATTGGATTGTAGACCCAATCAAGTCAAAAATTACGATTTTATTGTTGGAAGAAGGATTGTACGAGGAAAAAGAGTTTAGCGGAAGTCAGCAAATTGTGTCTGCAACTTTCCCAGAAATTGCGCTTACAGTTGAACAAGTTTTAGCTGCGGGTAATAAGTGAGTGCTATCCATAAATTGTGCAGCTTGTCAATCAATTAAACCTGCTTCTCTGGCTCGGATTTGAGTTATGATTCGCAGATTTTTTCCTTGATTTTTTAATTCTTCACCATCAATACCTAAAGCGTTTTGCAGCTTATCCCAGTAGTGACGTACCATGCGTTCAGATACACTAATACGTTGAGCGATCGCCTTATCTTGTAATCCTTCTTGAAACGCTAGAGTCAGCAGTATTCGCCACTCTGGTTTGACTTCTAATTCCGAATAAATATCTTTAATATCTTTCGTATGAGTTAATCCCTGTAATGCCCATTTAACTCTGGCAAGCATTTCCTGACTAGAAAGACTTTTATCAGCAACAGTAAAGCCTCCTTTGTAGGCGTCAATCTCAGGCTTCATCCTCACCAATGTCCGAATATGGGCGCTTTGAACAACGATATTCAAGTTGGAATAATTCTCCATCAAATTTCTAAGGAGTTGCATACCTGTGTTAGTTGATGCTATCTTCCCAGGCTTTTCTGGAATATAAATATCAATTACAACAAGATCGGGCTGCAAAACCGACACTTGATTTAAAGCGCTTTCGGCAGTTTGAGCAGTGAAAATTTTAGCATCTGGGTACTGAGAGCGTAGCACCTCGATGGTTCCATTTAGACATATCTCGTGACAATCAATTAAAAACAGTTTAAGTGATGCCTTTTCTGGTAAATTTTGGCTCATACTGCTGTCTCTCATTTGAATGCTTTTCCGATCAGGCTTGATATCTGATATTCACCGCCTATGAATACTTCATCTTGTTAATGTGATTTTCCTGACGCCGCCAGTATTTAATCGTAGGTGGTGACTCTAAATCTTGGAAAATATCAACATCATCGTTTATAATTCCAGGTTTGTGATATACTGCGGGTGCAATAATCGCAACTTGCTGCTGTGGGCTTTTTAGAACAGCTTGGCTTTTCCTAACAGAGCATTTCACTGTTTAATGCGTAGTTTACCGCCGTAGGCATCGCCTATTTCATCCAAAATTTGTTGAAAAAATTGGCGTTTAGATATCGATTCTTTTTCTATAGAGATAAAATGCACATAAGCTAAATAAATATTGAATGTACGCAGATATAAATCTGCTTAAGATTTACTTGGAACTTTTAACCACATCATGGCGATAATGAGACAAATTATTAGATATGATTGTAAAACCCGTTTCCGTTAATAAAAGCAGCCCAAATAATCATAAAACTTAGAGATACTGAAATTATTTAACTTAATTACTTCTCTATAAAAATGTTAGAAACATTGAATAATCAAAACTTTGCTTATGGTTTGAAAGTTATTGCTTCACGCGATTCAGACTTAGCAGATATTCTTCAATCTTTGGGTTATCCACCTCTTTGGGTACGCGAACCAGGCTTTGCAACACTGATTCAAATCATCCTAGAACAACAAGTATCTTTAGCATCAGCTAAAGCAGTTTTTGAGCGGTTGCAACAAAGTTTATTGCCAATTACTCCAGAGCGATTTTTGACTTTAAATGATGACCAAATCAAAAAAATTGGATTCAGCAGGCAAAAAGCTCTTTACGGGCGCTTGTTAGCAGAGTCTATAATTACTGGACAGCTTGATTTACTTACTCTTAGCGGAATGGATGATGAGGATGTACGTTCTGTTCTCAAAAAGAGTAAAGGTATTGGAGACTGGACAGTTGATATATATTTATTGATGGCATTGCGGCGACCAGATAGTTTACCAAAGGGAGACTTAGGGTTAGCATTGGCAATACAGAAAGTGAAACGATTGCAACAAAGACCCACACCACAGGAAATAGAGAGTATTGCCGAAAACTGGCGACCGTGGAGAGCATTAGCCACTCGTTTATTATGGCACTATTATTTGAGTGAGCGATCGCTAAAGTAATGAGATTATGTACCACTGGCAGCAGTGCGATCGCAGATAATTTTAATATAGTAATACCAATTTAAAAAAATAATGCGACAGATAAACCATTGTAGAGACGTTGCATTGCAACGTCTCTTTATTTTGATCTGCGATGAAAAATCGTCAGAACAAATTATTTAATCAAGTTGAGTACTGTAAGCACTAAAACCATAAGCCAAAGTTCCTTTCAAAGCATCTGATGGCTTGAGACTTCTGTTAATAGCTTTAGCAAAAGGCATTGGAATCCCTTTGATGGTTTCCGGTAAAATTGCATATTCTTCTGTGGGTTCGACAGTGTACTGCGGACACTTCGTTTTTATGCCAGCATCAGCCAACATTTCCTCAATTTCAATGGCTGAATATTGCTTAAGATAAACCGGGTTTCTTGAAAATAGGTTCAGCCTTCTAATAAAGTTGTGAATAATATGAGAAGGACAGAACTTGTTGTGAAAAGAATGATTGAAAACAAAAATTCCACCAGGCTTGAGTACGCGAGATATTTCAGCCAACAGATTTCTTAATTGTGCATCTGGTATATGCATAAAGACGCAGTTAGAAATTACCAAATCTATAGAATTATCTTCTAGAGGCAAGATTTCCGCAGAAGTGCAAATTAAGTTAAATTCAGAACCAGGGAAAAAATCATATTCTTGTTTAACCTTAATTAAACGACGTAACAGAGGTTCAGAAATATCAATCCCATAATATTTTTGGCATCTCAAATTTTTATCTTTAGAGAGATGTAAAGGAGCGCGACCGTAACCACAACCTAGTTCTAGAATAGAATCTACAGATTTATTTAGAGGGAATTTATTCCAAGTACCTCCAGGCCTGCCAGTTAATAGAGTGTAATCTTCTTTAATAGGTGAAGTTTCTGCAAGTTGCTCAATTTTTTGGGAACCATAGTATGTTTTACCAATTTTGTCCCATGTTTGTTTGTGTTTAGTCTTATTTAACTGTTCGTAGTCACTAGGAAAATAAATTCCATCTTGTAATTCAAAGTCATTCAGACTGAATTTAGCATTTGCTAATTGAGTCATTAGGATTATGCCTCATGAAGAGTTAAGTCTGTTCTCTGTTATACTCTCAACTCAGCATTATCAGCAAGTATCATTTACTTAGTCGCCTAGAATGAGTCGATAAAAGAAAGAATTATTTTTCTAAAGTCTAATAACCTCCTGAAGCTTATCTGAACGCAAGTTCGGATACATTAGTTGATGGGCTACAACAATTGGAGGCTAGGATGATAGAAGAGTCACAAAAAAAACGAGTGGTAGTTGTAGGTGCAGGTTGGGCTGGTTTAGGAGCAACCTACCATTTGTCAAGACAAGGTTATGATGTGACACTTCTAGAAGCTGGCCCCTATCCTGGTGGACTGGTAGCAGGTTGGAAAACAGGAGCAGGAAAATCTGTAGAAGCGGGTATTCATGGTTTCTGGTATCCTTACAGAAATATTTTTTCTTTAATCAATGAATTAGGAATTAACCCCTTTACTACTTGGACTCGTTCCTCGCAATATTCGCCAGCTGGTTTGGAAGTTGAATCACCGATTTTTCAAGACTTACCTAGACTTCCCTCCCCAGTAGGAACTTTTCTCTACACTCAGTTTAAACGGCTACCACTAATTGACCGTCTCAGTGCCCTGCCTTTACTTTATGCTGTTGTAGATTTTGACAATACTGATGCAGCTTGGCGACGTTATGACTTTGTAACTGCCCGTGAGTTGTTCAAAGATTTTGGCGTTTCTGCGCGACTTTACCGAGAAGCCTTTGAACCAATGTTGTTAGTAGGCTTGTTTGCCCCTGGCGAACAATGTTCAGCTGCCGCAACTTTAGGGATGCTTTACTTTTTTATTTTGGCGCATCAACCAGATTTTGATGTGGTTTGGTGTCGAGGAACTGTAGGGGAAAAGATATTTCGTCCTTGGGTGGAACGTATTGAAACTGATGCACGAGTTCTTCCCCAGCGCCGGGTTACAGACTTAATTATTGATAATAATCAGCGAGCAACAGGTGTAGTTTGCGGTGACGAAGTATTTGATGCCGATGCTGTAATTTTTGCAGTAGGTATTACTGGCATGAAGAAAATTGTCTCAACTAGCCCTAACTTACAAAGCCGTGAAGAATTCCGCAATTTGAGCAATTTAGGGGCAATTGATGTTTTAGCAACTCGGTTGTGGTTTGACCGTAAAATTGATATACCTCGTCCTTCTAATGCTTGCTTTGGGTTCGACACAACTACAGGATGGACGTTTTTTGACTTGAATGCTCTACATGATGAATATAAAAATGAGCCAGGAACAGTTATTGAAGCTGACTTCTATCATGCAAATCAGTTTCTAAGTTTGAGTGATGAGGAAATTGTGACAATAGTTCAGCGTTATTTAGCAACTTGTGTGCCAGCATTTCGGGAGGCGAAGGTAATTGATAGCAGTGTGATTCGGCTACCAAATGCGGTGACTCACTTTGCACCTGGTAGCTATCGTTATATGTTGCCAGCTAAGACGAGTTTTGAAAATGTGTTTATGAGTGGGGATTGGATTGCAAACCGTCACGGTTCCTGGTCACAGGAAAAGGCTTATGTTACTGGTTTGGAGGCGGCAAATTTAGTAGTGTCCTATTTGGGTCAAGGCACAACCGCGGAAATTTTACCAGTTGAGGAGGATGAGGTACATATACAAGTGGCAAGAACACTCAACCAAACAGTACGTAACTTGGGTAAATCTATTCTGCCTGACTTTTGGTTGCCGTAATCAGTAGACTTCTTGCAGAAATCGTAACGTAAGACTAAAGGGAACCATAGATGAACACAGAGAAAAGTCAGAGCGGCAAAAGCCACCGCTTTTAACTCCAGTATAAACACTGATATTTGTCTGTGGTTCGATTTAATAAATCTCGACTTAAAAGTAGAAGGGCTTAATTAAACGAGAGCTAGTAGTAAGCGGCTCTAGCCCTTAAGAACCTTATCTTATATAAAGCTATAGAGCGATAAATCGCTCTCTCCGAGACGCTACGCGAACACTACGAACAAAAGTTTTATCTTACATTTAATTACGTCTACCTACTTACGAGAGGTCTAATTATCAATCATCAGCCTAATTTACTGTTCACTGTTTAACGCTTGTTGTGATATCGCATAGCTTTATGAATCTTCTTCCATCGTTCTTTCTCAACTAGCTGCGCCCTTTGGTCTTGTTTACGAGTCAGGTAGTTGAGTTCTTTTTGCAGTTTTTGGTAGCTGAGAAACCTAGAGTAGTCAAGTTTCCCCTCTGCTAATGCCTGCTGCACTGCACAATCAGGTTCGTTATCATGCTGACAATTGCGGAAACGGCACTCTTGCGCTAGAGTCTCGATGTCTGCAAAAGTCTCTTGCAAACCCTCATCACCTGCCCAAATTTGGATTTCCCGCATTCCTGGGGTATCCATAATTAAGCCACCAGCCGACAGCAAAATTAACTCGCGATGAGTTGTCGTGTGTCTACCTCGGTCATCGCCTTGTCGCACTGCTTGCACAGCTTGTACAGATGTTCCCTGAAGTTGGTTAGTGATGGTGGATTTACCAACACCAGAAGACCCCAACAAAGCAACTGTCTGTCCTAGTTGTAAATAAGGTTTCAAGGCATCCAATCCTTGATGATTAGTGGCACTTAAGAAAACAATGGGTACACCTAAAGCAACTGCTTCCACTTCAGCTAAGCACTTTTCCAGCGAGTTGCATAAATCTGATTTGTTTAAGACAATGACCGGATTTGCACCACTTTCCCAAGCCAGAATTAGATAACGCTCAATTCTTCTGGGGTTAAAGTTGCCATCTAGCCCTGAGACTAAGAAGACAGTATCAATGTTAGTTGCAACAATTTGTTCTTCCATTTTACTACCCACCGTCTTACGAGAAAATTTGCTTTTTCTGGGCAAAATCTCGTGGATAGTTGCTCGTTTTTCAGACTCTCTCACACTAATAACAACCCAATCTCCTACTGCTGGAAAGTCTTGAGCTTGAGAAGCCCGATGCCGCAGTTTTCCTGTAACTTCTGCTGAAAGTTCTCCGTTTTCAGTATAGAGGATGTAAGTATTTCTGTATTCGATAGCAACCCTACCAACGTGAAATTCTTGTTGACGATAGGGTTCAAAGCTGTGAGCAAAAACGTCACTCCAGCCTAAGTAATTCAAATTCATTGATGTTTCCTCGATGTGTGCTGCTTGTTTTGCACAAGGCTGCACAGAGGAGAACACTTCCATACTTTTCTTTCCGACCCAGACGACTGCTATGGCTCTGCGAATTTGTAGACGCCTGGTAGACGCAAAGCGGCTTCTCGAAGTCTAGTAATTGATATGAAAGTGTCTGTATCTGGTTTTCATTCCTGTAAGAAGGAGGACTGAACAAGAATCTCTGTGCCTTGTGTCCGTTGGATTGGGATGGTCAAAGTAACCCGGACTGCTAGAAACTCAGTCATAGTTCTTCCTCCTTTTGTACTACAAAAATAATCTACATTATTACATCAGCTTATTGTACAGGACTTACGCAAAATTATGAAAAAAACGTAGACGGTTAGCGACTTGCCGTAGGCTACTGCGTTTGGTAAAGCTGTTTTCGTAGTGTAGGACTTGTTTTGTACCCCTACAGGGAAGTTCGCTACACTAACAGAATGAAAAAATATATCTTAATCAAACTTGTCACACTACACAAACCTTTTACTACTTCACGACTGCGATAGAGGCTTCTGTGATGGCTAACGCGTTAGTTATGGGTGACTTCGCGCTATAAAAAGAATAATCAAGACTAAAAAGAATGTGTATTATTATAAGCGCTAAACCGTCCTTTATCTTGTGTCCACCGCTGCGCGGAGTCTAGGATTAAAAGTCCAGAGTCCGAAGTAATTTAGACTCTTAACTATTGATTCTTGACTATTGGCTCTTGACTCTTGACTACTGACAAAAAGTAACACTCGTGACGCAAGTTGTTTTAGAAAACGTTTATAAAAGTTTCTCCTCGCGTAAAGGGGAAAATGTTGTCTCACCTAACCAACTCCCACTCAAACATGGGGAGGAGACTGATGCAGCGCGAGAACGTGCAGAAAGCGTCAATGTCTTGCGGCGGATTAACCTGACGATCGCAGATGGGGAGTTCATGGTGCTGGTGGGGCCTTCTGGTTGTGGTAAAAGCACTCTTTTGCGGTTAATTGCTGGCTTGGAAGTAATGACAGGCGGCAATATTTGGGTAGGCGATCGCTTAATCAATGACTTACCACCCAAAGAACGAGATATCGCAATGGTGTTTCAAAATTACGCCCTCTACCCGCACATGACGGTGTACGACAATATTGCCTTTGGACTGCGCCGCCGGGGAGGAGGGGGAGCAGGGGAGGAAGGAATTGCCAAATGGACAGAAAATTTACTTGTGGGTGTAACCAGAAAGTTGCCTAAAGGACTCCGCTACATTTCTGACAAGGAACGAGTGGTGAATGAGCAGGTGCGTAGTGTTGCTCAACTGTTGCAAATTGAAACTTTGTTGAATCGCTTACCCAAACAACTGTCTGGGGGGCAAAGACAACGAGTTGCACTAGGACGAGCGATCGCGCGTAATCCCCAAGTGTTTTTAATGGATGAACCGCTTTCAAACTTAGATGCCAAACTGCGTGCAGAAACCCGCGCCCAAATTGTCAAATTACAACGCCATCTAGGTACAACGACGATTTACGTCACCCATGACCAAACAGAAGCGATGACAATGGGCGATCGCATCGCCATTATGTCTGAGGGGAAGATTCAACAAGTTGCTGCACCATTGGAACTTTACAACTACCCTGCTAACCGTTTTGTGGCAGAGTTCATTGGCTCACCGCCGATGAATTTCATTCCTGTGGAATTTCATGCTCCCCTGCTAATTACTCATTCTCAGTTTCGTTTGACACTTCCAGAAGTCTGGGGAAAAGCTCTGCAAAAATACGATGGGCAAACCCTAATTTTAGGTATTCGTCCAGAACACTTAAGTTTGAGTGCGCCTGCTACTAAGAATCTACCAGCGCAAGTAGACGTGGTGGAGAACCTTGGCAACGATAGTTTTCTTAGCGTCAGACTTGCCGAACCAGGTTCTAATGCCAATACAGGCAATTATCTGCAAGTGCGAGTACCACCAGACCGATTAGTACGTACGGGTGAGCAATTGTGGTTATCGCTGAGTCCCGATAAAATTCACTTTTTTGAGCCGGAAACTGAACTAGCGATATTTCCTTAAAATCTGTCTTTTATTTGACGTTTGATGTCAACCAATCCCGAACAGCGTTGCAAGGCAATCGCACCATCCAAAAGTGCTTACTAGCCAAGCATTTCACGTACAATGCTTGTGCTATTTATTAGGTTTTTGATGCTTAACTCAGGCATCAATACTAAGCACAGATTTATAAGCTTTAACTTGCAAATCAATTCCTGTAATGGCTGTGCCAACTACAACAGCGTAAGCCCCTAAATCTAATGCTTTACGAGCCATTTCAGGTGAAGAAATACCGCCTTCACAAATCGCGGGAATGTCTAACTGTTGCACTATCTGCGTGAGGAGTTCCCAGCCAGGAGGACGGTAATTACTTTCGAGAGTGTAGCCGTAAAGAGTTGTGCCCACAATATCAGCACCGGCATCTGCGGCTGCTTTTGCCGCCTCAATTGTATCCACATCTGCCATCACTGGTTTACTCAATTCCTGATGAATTCGGGCAATAATATCTGCAATTTTTTCACCACCAGGACGCTTTCTGCATGTTGCATCTATGGCAATAATATCCGCTCCTGCTTTTGCAACAGCAGCCGCATGGTGAAACTGTGGCGTAATGTATACATCAGATTCAGCTATTACTTGCTTCCATAGACCAATAATTGGCACTTTCACCCTTTCACGCACGGCACTAATGTGACTTGGCGTGTCAATCCGCACACCTGCCGCACCATTATTTACGGCAGCTTTTGCCATTGCTGCGATTATTACTGGCTCATGCAATGGTGAATCAACAGGTGCTTGACAGGATATAATCAGTCCCCTGCTTAAGCTTTGAATTGGGCATTGGGCATTGGGCATTGGGCAAAAACTTTTGGACTCTTGACTGTTGACTCAACACTCAGCACTCCTATGTATTGGTATCCATATAGTAAAAATTGAACCAATACCTACAGTGGATTCTACTTCAATCCGACCCCGATGGAGTTCCACGAGTTGTTTAGTTAAAGCCAAACCAAGTCCAGTCCCTTCGTAGCGGCGGCGATAGGGTGTATCGAGTTGCTGGAATTTTTCAAACATTAGTGGTAACTGTTCTTCAGGAATACCAATCCCGGTGTCTTCGACTTGGAATATAGCGGTATTGTCTTCCACCCAAAGGCGTAAAGTAACACTACCACCTTCGGGAGTAAACTTAATGGCATTGGTTAATAGATTCCAGAGAACTTGCTCTACTCGCCCTGCATCCGCAGTAAAGCGATCGCGCCGTGGGTCAATTTGCAAATCGAGTTTAAGACTGACTTGCTCGCTAGTCGCTTTTTCTAGCAGTGATTCCACAGTATTTTCTGCAATTTTTGTCAAGGAAAATTCTGAAATATTTAAAACTGCCTTACCAGCCTCGATTTGAGATAAATCCAGGATGTCATTAATCATGTCTAATAAATGTTCTCCACTGTCGTGGATTGTTTGCAGATAACCCCTTTGTCGTTGACTCAACTCACCCAAAGGCCAACGTAACAAAGTCGAAGACATACCAATGACGTAAGTTAAAGGAGTAAGCAATTCATGGCTGATGGTGGCGAGAAATTCACTTTTGAGGCGACTAGCGGCTTCGGCGGCGAGTAAGGCGTCACGTAGTGCCATTGTGCGCTCAATCACTCGTTGTTCGAGAGTTTGTTTTTCTTGGGTGAGCGTTCGCGCAGCGTCTCGTAGCGATCGCATTAACTCAGTTTGGTGAATTGCGATCGCTAATTGCTCTGCGATCGAGGTCAGCAAGCTCTTTTCGCTCTCAGTCCACTGATGTGGTGAATTGCACTGATGAGCAATCAGCAGCCCCCACAATTTTTCTTCCAATATAATTGGTGCTGCTAACTTAGCCCGGACTTGACTTTCCCTTAAAAAATTTAACAAACACTCCTCCAGAGCGTAAGTTTTTTCCACATCATCCACAGCTAAGGTAAAGCCTCGGTTATACTTCTCCCAACATTGGGAGGTTCGCATAAAGCAATTTTGTTCCTTGTAATTCAATACTGATGGGATAGCATCTCTAGCACGGGCTTCGTAAACAATACAACCCCCATAATCTTGGTAGTCCTCAAGTGGGGGTTGGGGATTGATTGACACAGAAGATGAGTTTTGACCATTGAGTGTTGAAGCGCTAGGTACGTGAGTAGAGAAGTCAGAATACGCGTTAGCAGCACTTTGAACTAACGACTGCTTTCCGTTGAGATTGTGGCGTCTCGTTGTCGCAACTACCGTTCCATTGAGGGATGTGACCTCGGACTGGTGTTGTTGAGCCTTGACTTTGGAACCCTCAAATCTATAGATTACTAATCTGTCTAATTCTAAAAACTCACGCACCTGTGTAATGGCCGTTGCCATAATTACCGACAAATCTAGACTTTTGCGGATTTGAGTTGTCACCTGATTCAACAACCGCTCTTGGGAAATCTGTTTTTTCAGGGCATCTTCCACAGGCTGACAGATATAAACTTCAGGTTTAGTTGCGCTTGAAGATTCTGTCACTTCTGTGTTTTGCTGCGGTAGGAGATACTCTAATAACAACAACGTGAATTTACTTTGGAGCGTGGCATCATTAAAACCCAGAATTTGACGATAGCGTTCAAGGTTTTGGTGAGTGTAGGAATCACGCCCAAACAAGTCTCTCAATTTCGAGATAAAGGAGGCGATCGCCTCTGAATTAAATGTCAACCTAACATTTAGACCTGAGTAAACTTCTTGCTCCCTCTGCTCTATCTTTCCCACCAAAAGCGCACTAAACCGCTCAGAAACAACCAGTGTAAACTTTTGCCCCTGCCACTCTACAGGTAGACGAATCCGCGCCAGCACAGCTTCCGTGAGTATCAAAACTTCAGTTTCTACTGCTTGAGCCATCTGCTGGAACAATTCCCCAAGCTGATTAAATACAACTAAAGGCAAGTTTCGAGAAAAGCTCAAATCAGGAGAACTAAGCATTTTCAATTTTCTGGTTAGAGAGGGCTGGATGCTGTGCTGAAAGGTTGTTTTGATTATGTACTAACCAACAGTTTAAAACGGTAATACAAAATTATGCATCGTATAAGTGCCACATCAGGCGGATGGGATCAGTCAGAAGGTTTAGTTTTTCTAGAACAAACTCCAGCGGACTTCGTATTAATTACGGCTGCTGATACCGATATTCAAACCCTTGCGGCTGCGGTGACAAAATTACCACCAACATTTCCGACATTAAGAGTTGCCAACCTATTGCAGTTGCAACAACAAATCAGTATAGATGCTTACGGAGAGCAAGTTTTGGAACTTGCCCAAGTAATTATTTTGCGCCTATTAGGAGGACGTTCTTACTGGGCTTATGGCTTAGAAGTAGTTCAGGAAATTGTGCAACGTAATGGCACAACCCTCATTGTAATGCCAGGAGACGACGCTCTTGATCCCGACTTAATCTCTCAATCTACCCTGCCTTTAAATATTGTTAACCAGGTATGGCAGTACTTTAGTCAAGGTGGCATAGAAAATTTCGTTAACGCGCTCCAATTTATCGCCGATACTTGCTTATTAACGTCATTCAATCCCCTACCACCTCAACCGATTCCTCGTGTGGGATTGTATGAATGGGGGCTGGGGGCTGGGGACTGGGGAGCAGGGGAGCAGGGGAGCAGGGGGGCAGAGGGGCAGAGGGGCAGGGGAGAGTTAGAACTGGATTCATCCACCTTGGAACTGGATTCATCCACCTTGGAACTGGATTCATCCACCTTAGAACTGGATTCATCCACCTTAGAACTGGATTCATCCACCTTAGAACTGGATTCATCCACCTTGGAACTGGATTCATCCACCTTGGAACTAGATTCATCCACCTTGGAACTAGATTCATCCACCTTGGAACTAGATTCATCCACCTTAGAACTGGATTCATCCACCTTGGAACTAGATTCATCCACCTCAGAACCTCAAAGCTTCCAATGCCCCATGCCCAAAGTCGGCATCCTGTTCTACCGCGCCCATTATCTAGCGGGAAATACTAAGGTAATTGATGCTTTATGTGCAGCTTTGTCTGAGAGAAATTTACAACCATTGCCAGTGTTTGTTTCTTCGTTGCGTGACACTGATGTCCAAGCAGAGTTGACCGAATTTTTCCAGCCCAAAGACTCTGAGCAAATTGCACTACTGCTGAATACTACTAGTTTTTCTCTAGCACGGTTGGAAACAGACACGCCCCAAATCGACCTGTGGGAAAAATTAGATGTGCCGGTGTTGCAGGTTATCCTTAGCGGCGGGTCAATTGATCAGTGGGAATTACAGTTTCAAGGGCTGTCTCCCCGCGATATAGCGATGAATGTGGCGCTACCAGAAGTAGATGGACGAATTATTAGCCGTGCTGTGTCTTTTAAAGCAGTGCACACTCGTAATCCCAACCTAGAGACAGATGTGGTAATTTATGAACCAGTGAGCGATCGCATCGATTTTGTGGCTAATCTAGCAGCTAATTGGGTGCGTCTACGTTCCAAACCACCTCAAGAGCGGAGAATTGCCCTGATTTTGGCAAATTACCCCAACCGTAATGGACGCCTAGCTAATGGTGTGGGTCTGGATACTCCAGCTAGTTGTGTGGAAATCCTTCAGGCTTTGGACTCGGCTGGGTATGAGGTGGAAAATCTACCTACTCAAGGAGATGAGTTGATTCAACGTCTGACAGCTGGCGTAACAAATGATCCGGAAGGTCGAGAATGGCGTCCGGTACAGCAAAGTGTTTCTTTGGCAGATTATCAAGAGTATTTTGCTTCTTTGCCGCCAGCAGTGCAGCAGGGTATTGGTGAGCGTTGGGGAGATTCTGAGCAGGGAAGCAGTGAACAATTCTTCCCCTCTACCTCTTTTCCCGTTCCCGGAATTCAACTCGGTAACGTCTTCGTGGGAATTCAGCCAGCAAGAGGCTATGATATCGACCCCAGTTTGAATTATCATGCGCCGGATTTGCAACCAACTCATGCTTATTTAGCTTTTTATTATTGGGTCAGGGAATGTTTTGGGGCTGATGCTGTGGTTCATGTGGGAAAACATGGAAATCTAGAATGGCTGCCCGGTAAAAGTGTAGCTTTATCTAGTAATTGTTATCCAGAAGTGGCTTTTGGAGCACTTCCCCACCTGTATCCGTTTATTGTGAATGACCCTGGTGAGGGTTCACAAGCAAAACGTCGCGCTCAGGCAGTGATTATAGATCACTTGACACCACCCATGACTCGTGCAGAACTCTATGGTTCTTTGCAACAGTTAGAAAATTTAATTGATGAGTATTATGAGGCAGAAAGTTTAGATCCTTCGCGTTTGCCAGCTATTTGCGATCGCATCCGCAAACTGGTAATCACAGAGAATCTTTACCGGGATTTGGGAATTCAAAATGAAGACGAAATTGGAAATTTAGAATCTTTAATTTTGAAGTCTATAGATGGTTATCTTTGCGAATTAAAAGAAGCCCAAATCCGTGATGGCTTGCACATTTTTGGGCAATGTCCTCAAGGACGCCAACTGCGAGATTTAATAGTTGCGATCGCCCGGACACCCAATCGCTATTCTTCAGGTCTAACCCGCGCCATAGCTGAAGATTGGGGTCTAGATTTCGACCCTCTCACAGCCGATTTGTCAATGTCTAGTGAGCAGTGGAAAGTAGTCAATGGCAAAGACTGTCGCACCATCGGCGATGTCGTTGAAGTGCTAGAAGAACACGCAGCCGAGTTAGTAGAACAACTTATCGCTCAGCACTCAAAACTCAGCACTCAGCACTCAAAACTCAGCACTGTTCTTGATTGGATACGCGATCGCCTCCTCCCCACTGTCCAACAAACTCACCAAGAAATCACCAACTTATTACACGGACTCGATGGCGGATACGTCCAGAGTGCTCCATCTGGCGCACCCACACGCGGACGCCCGGAAGTCCTACCAACTGGGAGAAACTTTTATTCTGTAGATATTCGTGCCATTCCTACAGAAACAGCTTGGGATGTAGGTAGAAAAGCCGCTGAAACCCTCATTGAATGTTACACTCAAGAACACGGTGAGTATCCGAAGACACTAGGATTATCATTGTGGGGAACTGCCACCATGCGGACTGGGGGTGATGACATTGCTGAGGCGTTGGCTTTACTCGGAGTGCAACCTGTGTGGGATGGAGCAGGGCGACGGGTAGTAGATTTTGAGATTTTGCCACTTGCGATTGTGGGGCGTCCCCGTGTAGATGTAACCTTGCGAATTTCTGGGTTCTTCCGGGATGCTTTTCCCAATTTAATTGATTTATTTGCTCAAGCAGTCGCAGCAGTAGCAAACTTGGATGAGCCACCAGAACAAAACCCCCTCGCAGTTGCAGTCCGCCAAGAAACTGAGTTGTGGACTACACAAGGTTTAACTTTAGAAGCAGCACAAGAGCGATCGCGCTATCGAATCTTTGGATCTGCCCCCGGTGCTTACGGTGCTGGACTGCAAGGTTTAATTGAATCGCAAAACTGGACAGATGACCAGGATTTAGCTCGTGCCTACATCAACTGGAGTTGTTACGCCTACTCTTCGGGAAGCGGAGCAGAGGGGCAGAGGTCTACGGCAGAAACTCCTAACGCGGGACGGGGGGGCAACGAGGCAGAGGGGCAGGGGAGCAGGGGGGCAGAGGGGGAAAATAAAAGAATTTCTTCCCAGTCCCCAGCCCCCAATTCCCAATCCCCAGTCGCCGCACCCGAAGCATTTGAGCAGCGCTTGGCACAAATGCAAATTGTGCTGCACAATCAAGACAATCGCGAACACGACTTGCTCGATTCTGACGATTATTACCAGTTTCAGGGTGGGTTAACAGCGGCGGTGCGTTCTCTACAAGGAAAAAATCCCCAAACCTATTTTGGTGATAATTCCATTCCTGCCCAACCACGCGTTCGCCAACTGAGAGAAGAAATTGCCCGCGTGTATCGTTCTCGCGTAGTTAATCCCAAGTGGATTGCAGGGGCGATGCGCCACGGTTACAAAGGTGCATTTGAAATGGCGGCAACGGTGGATTATCTATTTGCCTACGATGCTACAGCTAAATGTGTGGAAGATCACATGTATCAAGGGATAGTACAAGCGTATTTGCTTGATCCATCTGTCTCAGAATTCATTCAACAAAATAACCCCTGGGCGTTGCGTGATATGGCTGAAAGATTATTAGAAGCACACAAGCGCGGTTTATGGCAGGATGTAAATATACGGACATTAGAAATTTTGCGGAACCTAGTACATCAAGCTGAAGCAACTATCGAAGAAAAATAAACGGTGTAGGAAATAAATATGGAAAACCTTGCGTATTTGCACTTAGCTTTCGCCTACGAAGACAGCGAACCCAATGAATTAGTCTCTCTCAGTTCTTTGTTAAACAGAGCAGCAGCGCCAGACTGGAAACGGCTTTCTAGTAAGGCGTGGAAGTATATGCTTCCCCTTGCTATAGCCTTGTCCATTCTCAGTGCTGTTAGCAGTGTCATGGCACTGGAAAGAGGCGATCAAGGCCCTTCTGTCAGGAATCTACAACAACAGTTGAAAAGAGCAGGCTTTTATCCAGCACCAGTCACCCAAGTGTATGACTTCTCCACAGAAGATGCTGTGCGACGCTTTCAAAAAGCCGCTGGCTTACCAGTGGATGGCATGGTTGGAGCAACAACCCTACAAAAATTAGAACGCTGGCGGACAACGCCTGCGAGTACACAAGCCAACAAACCTAGTACTACGAGAACACAAGCCAAAAAACCCAGTACTACGAGGACACAAGCCAAAACAACTAGTACTGCTAAATCAGCGACTAACCAGCGCCGTAACTCCAACTACCTTGTTAAGGGTGATGAAGGTGAAAACGTCAGAGTTTTACAAGAACGGTTACGAGTCGCAGGCTTTTATTACGGGAATGCCACGGGGATATTTGGGCCAATTACCGAAGAAGCTGTTAAGCGGTTTCAAAATTCTTATAAATTAGACGCTGACGGGATTGTCGGCCCAGCAACACTAAGTAAATTACCGCCAACAAGTATTGGTGATGGAGAAGATTCTCCTAAACGGGTAGTTGATCGAAATAAACTCCGCATTGGTGATCGCGGCGAGCCAGTTAGAGTTCTTCAACAACATTTAATCCAAGCAGGATATTTAGAAGGAGAGCCAAATGGCTACTATGGCCCCTATACCGCAGATGCCGTACGTCGATTCCAGGCATCAAATTATTTGGCGGCAAGTGGTGTTGCCGGCCCAACGACCAGAGGTAAGTTATATAACCTAGTTAATACTGCTCCCAAAAGTGAGTTTAACGTCCTGGAAATCCAAACGCGACTGCGGGAGCGAGGTTTTTATAAAGGCGAGCTAAACGGCGTGATGGCATCTGACACCAAAAAAGCGATTAAACAAGCCCAGGAATTCTACGGTATCAGTCTCAATGATCTCAAGAGCGGACGCTTTTAGCATCCGCTTAGGAGTTGTTAGCATGAGTTCCCAAATGGTTATTTGCCTCCGATAACAGCGAACACAAATAGCTCAAAATTCCACTTATTTGGTTAATTGAGTAGTTTCGCATTGTTATCCTACTCAGGAACTAAAGCGGCATCAGTGCTCTTTGGCACTTGGGACAAACCGCATGGATTGTCATTTGACAATCAAGCAGATGAAAACCTTCTTTTTGTGCAGTTTTAGCTCCTATTTTTAAAATAGAGTCGTTTTTGAACTCAATAGTTGAGTTACACCTAACACAGATTAGGTGATGGTGATGATGCGGGTAGGGCTGGTTGAGTTCATAATGCTTATGTCCCTCTCCCAGTTCTAGTTCCCGCAGAATTCCCATTCTTGCCATCAACTTCAAAGTCCGATAGATAGTTGACAGACTTATTCCCTCACCGTCAGTTTCTAGACGATGATAAAGATCTTCCGCACTGAGATGTTCACCTTGTGGAAGTTCCTGGAAAATGTGTAAAATTGTTTCGCGCTGGGGAGTTAAACGCCAGCCTCGCTCATTTAGTTCTGCCTTAAGTGAAGTAGTTGTGTAGACAGTCATACTAATTTTTCTCAACAAAGCTTGTTAGTTGAGAATATAACAAATATTTTGGGCAATTTGCAACAATCATTGCTTATTGATAAAGTTTATTAAATACTGAAGTGCAGTTAATGAAATCTTAATGAGAAATTAGGTAATACGTGATCCCCACCCTAAACATATCCTGAGAATAAGTCTGGAGACAATTCGGTTAAATTAAATGCAAATAATTTGCTATAGCCTCTTATGAGGCTATAGCTTTGGGGATCAAATCAGTTAATTGTCCTTAGTCATTTGTCATTTGCGGTTTTCTAATGACAAATGACAAATGACAAATGACCATTGACTAACTTAGAGACTCCAAGTAGTCGCGGATGAGGTTACGTCGCTTGGGTTGGCGCAGCTTTTGCAAAGCTTTAGACTCAATTTGCCGTACTCGTTCCCGCGATAAATCTAGAGCGCGTCCAATTTCGGCTAATGAGTAAGGATGACCATCTGCTAAACCAAACCGCATCAGAATTACGTCGCGCTCCCGGCTAGTTAAGTCTGACAAAAGATGATGCAAATCTCTTTGTAAAGATTCTCGCATTAACATCTCTTCTGGAGTTACACTGTCGGTTTCGAGTAATTCACCTAACTCAGTGTCCTTATCCTTTCCGACCTTGGTTTCTAGAGAAACGGAGCGAGGAACCCGTAACAAAACTTCACGTACTTGGGTAGGTGTCATTTCTAGCTCAATTGCTAAATCTTCTAAGGTGGGAGTGCGACCTTTTTCTTGAGCAATTTTGCGTTGAGCTTTTTTGATTTTGTTCAGCTTTTCTGTAATATGAACAGGTAGGCGGATCGTGCGGCTAGAAGTAGCGATCGCTCGTGTAATACCCTGACGAATCCACCAGTAGGCATAAGTACTAAAGCGATAACCCTTAGTTGGGTCAAATTTCTCCACAGCTCGCTCTAAACCTAGTGTGCCTTCTTGAACTAAATCCAACAATTCCAAGCCGCGATTTTGATACTTCTTAGCGACAGACACAACTAGGCGAAGATTAGCCTTAATCATGTGTTCTTTTGCCTGGAGTCCTTGGGACTGAATTTGCTCCAGTTCTTCTACCGTCAACTTGGCAATTTCAGCCCAGCGACGTTTACCATCTGCTAAAGTCGGTCTGAGATCCGATACCATCACTCCAGCAGTAGCAGCCCACCTTTCTAACGAGGGGCGATGTCCCAGTTCAGAAGCCAGACGCTCCTGAACTTCAACTAATCGGAGATAGGGTGAAATCACTTCATCCCCTTGCTTTGCGGCATTAGCAAGTACTATCCGCATCCGCAAGTAGCGCTGGACTTTTTGGGCTTCTGAAACCTCTTCATCCCGCCCTAACAACCGAACCCGACCAATTTCCTGAAGATATAGACGTACCAGGTCAGTACTGCGACGGTTAGTGTTAGCAGCAAAGTTAACAGGGTCAACAGAAGCCATCTCCAGTTCCTGTAGATCATCTGCCGGTAACTCACTATCATCAATCGTGAGATCCGGGTCTAAGACCTGTCGGGATTTTCGGGTATTGTAGGCGGCATCTGCGTAAAAAGATGTTGCTGGCATAGGGATCGTCTCAATGGCTCCAGGTAACAATAGATTACGGTCAGCTAAGATTTACGTTCAGCTATTTAACTGTTGCTATTGTTCCCGTGATTCAAGATGAACTAACACGGTTAAGGATTCCATTACAGTTTTTTTTGAAAATACTTGCAATGGTTTTATTAGATACAGTATTACTGAACTTAATTAGCTACTGAGCTTTTGATTGAACCAATAGCTATTCAAATCTAGAGCTAGGTTTTTAATTCCAAACTACCTAGTCAATAGCTCAAGTTTGACGGCTTTTGGATGTTATTTTTGTAACTATGTATAAACATATTTCAGTAAAAATCATGCTTATAATTGGCATAGTCATATTTACATGGCTATAAAAGTAATTTCCTGACGATTTACAATTTTTCCCTAGAGAATATTCGGAAATAAGTATAGCTAATAGGTTTACTGGTAACAGATTAGTAATAACGCTAAAAATCCCACTGTTAGCTAGTTACTGATTAACTGTTCTTATTAGTACTGCTACCCTGCGTAAGACAAAACTTAAAAACCCTTTTTTCTGCTGAGCTTTTTAGGGAGATTTAATGAGACAGTCCTGTCACCTACAAGGAAATAGGGTTTTACGCGCGAACAATAAAAGTCAATGCTTTTTTCTGGCAGTGTCAACACTCGTTCTGGCAATCTACTGAATTAAAAAATAAAACTTTATTAAGTTAATTTAAAGTAAATGGTAATTAAAGAGTTTAATTAAAAAAAATTAAAGATAAAAAAATTAGCCCAGCCGTATTAGAGGATGTTTTAGCAAAGCGACGGCTGGGCTAATTTTTTATTTGCAAGTGTCTTACCTTTTGTCAGATAAGAAGTTCGTTTGCGCCTACAAGTACTAATTAATAGTTGTACTCTGGTTTGATATTTCGCAGCATAAGTTCATCAAGGGCTTGTCGGGGAGAGACTTCGTTCTGAAGCAACCGATAAACTTGCTCGGTAATTGGCATAGCAATATTTTGCTGCTGGGCTATTTGCACCAAAACTCGGCAGGTGTTGACTCCTTCAGCGGTTCCTTGTAACTTTGCGAGAATTTCTGTAAGTGTCTGACCACCAGCTAGTTGGTAGCCAACTTGATAATTACGACTTAGGGGGCTGTTGCAGGTTGCTAGCAAATCTCCTAAACCTGACAAGCCGTAAAATGTTTCCGTATTTGCACCCCAAAGATTACCAATACGAACCATTTCTGTTAGCCCACGGGTAACTAAAGCAGCTTTGGCATTTGTTCCTAGTTGTAAACCATCACATACACCTGATGCGATCGCAATTACATTTTTCAGTGTTCCCCCTAGTTCCACACCTAGGGGATCGGGATTGGTATATACCCGAAACAGATGAGAAGAAAATACCAACTGCACTACTTGGGCCGCAGTGGGGACGTTGCTGGCTACTACCGTTGCAGCTGGTAATCCCAGTTCTATTTCTTTAGATAAATTTGGCCCTGACAGAACAACCACTGCATGATCAGGGAAAGCTGTTTGCCAAATTTGCGACGGCGTGCATCTGGTTTCTGGATCTAAGCCCTTTGTCGCCGTGACAAAAATCGTCTCAGGAGAAAGGGGGAAAGAATGTACTTGGGAAGTAACATCACTCACACCTTTCATCGAAATAGCAGACAGGACTATTTGGGCATTTTCTAGCACGGCTTCCAAGGTGTGTGGCCCCTGACGCGACCACACACGCACTCTATGACCATTAGCCGTTGCTAGATTTGCCAAAGCCATACCCCAAGCACCAGCACCCAGAATTGCAATGGAAAGTTTTGAGTTTTGAGTTTTGAGTTTTGAGGTGGAGTAAATCTGATCACTCATAACTCATAACTTATAACTCATCACTTTTTGAGCGGGGGTAACGTTCCATTAATTCCCTCACCTGCTCTGCATGATATGAGCTTCTTGTCAATGGGGAAGAAACGACTTGTAAAAATCCCAGTTCCTCGCCGAATGCCTTCCAACCAGTAAATTGTTCTGGATGGATAAATTCATCTACTTTTAAGTGTTTTTGGCTGGGCTGGAGGTATTGCCCAATTGTCAAAATATCACAATCAACTGTTCGCAAGTCTTGCATAACTTGGCGGATTTCTGCATCGGTTTCGCCTAGTCCGACCATGATACCGGATTTAGTATATGTCCAAGGAGCCATTTGACGCGATCGCTTGAGCAATTCTAGTGTGCGATCGTAGTTCCCTTGGGGACGCACCCGGCGGTAAAGGCGTGGAACCGTTTCCGTATTGTGATTTAGTACCTCTGGTGAAGCTTCTAGAATTATCTCCAGAGCATCCCAATTACCGCACAAGTCAGGAATTAGCACTTCAATTGTAGTATGTGGCGAGGTAGTACGAACCGCTTCAATACACTGCACAAATTGCGATGCACCACCATCCGGCAAATCATCTCGGTTCACAGAAGTGATAACCAGATGATTGAGTCTCATCCGGCGAATGGCTTCTGCCAATCGTCCTGGTTCGGTAGGGTCTAGTGGTTTGGGTTTTTTCTCAAAGTCAATATCACAATAGGGACAGGCGCGTGTACAAGCTGGCCCCATAATTAAAAAAGTGGCAGTACCAGCGTTGAAACACTCACCAATATTCGGACAGGACGCTTCCTCGCAAACCGTATTGAGGGCTAAATCCCGCAAAATTTCTTTAACGTTACCAACGCGCTCCCGCTGAGGCGCTTTCACCCGCAACCAGTCTGGTTTTACAGTCACAATCCACTTTCATTACTAAAGTTATCTACATCTAATCGTAGCAAGCAAAGCCCTTGGGGAAGTAATTTATATAGATGTAGTTTTGTCATTTACTACTGGTTGTGATATTTTAAGTGTACAGTGCCATCTTTATGGCGGGATGTAGCGCAGCTTGGTAGCGCACTTCGTTCGGGACGAAGGGGCCGCTGGTTCGAATCCAGTCATCCCGATTTTAATGTAATTAGCGATAAAAGCAGACTTACTATTGCGCTGTTGACTATATTTTTGTAGCGGAAATTTTGGTTCACCGCATGCTGCGTTGGAATACATTTGGAGCTTAGTGCGATCGCGCTCATACAACACACTAGGTAACACGATCAATAGTCAGCATTGGGGTAAATTCTACAACAGTTTGCACTCATTCTTACTAGTGCAAGTACCTCTGACGCTGCAAAATGACCTTCATTCGGCTTTTGGAAATCATTTTGTCAAACAGTTTGCAAATCCGCTAAAACACCAGTTAGAAAGCCAGTGGCGAGATATTGCTTACCAACAGCCTGGTAATAAATACCGAGAAATTCTCAAAAACATATTTTCCAGTCGCCGAAAGCCAGAAGGTTTAGTTGCAGGGGGTAGTTTCTTTGACTTTTGCATAAATGCTTTCAACTATCGGCAATTTCAAGACAAGCTACTGATTTTAGAAACATTAGAGTTTTTTTGATTCTACAGGTTACGATTATCGATGCTTTTGTAAGTTTTGCGATCGCACCGCTCAAGTAGACTTAGAATCATCTGCATTTTGAGCTTTGCCTTATCATCTATTAATAGTTATTTAACAAGTTAATAGCTGCTTAATATGTACCTATCTATGGAGAGAAGACATATAACTACTTATAAAGTAGTACGGTATATTTTTAATTAGGATAGTAGCTAAACATTTTAAGTAATTAGGAGCAAATAAGAATGTCTGAATCTCAAAACTTAGTAATTTACAGCGAAAAACTCATGTTTCATTTTGTTTACTTTACAGATACTTTATAAAATTAGGGATAATTTAAAACAATAAGTAAAGATACTATCGTTGTATAGCAGTAATTTTTATGAGATGTTATAAATTAACCTAAGCATAAACAAAAGTGCATAGAAAATTTACTGAAAATGCCTGTAAACTTATCGACCGATTATTCCAAGGTAGTAGCAGCCAAGAATCAGATTTTTTCTGAACTGCAAGGAGAAGCAGTTATTCTTGATATCAACTCCGGGGTTTACTACGGTTTAAATCAAGTAGGAGCCAGTATTTGGAATTTGATTCAAGCTCCGAAAACTGTAAAAGAAATTCGGGATGCCTTGTTGACAGAGTATGAAGTTGATTCCCAAGCATGTGAAACTGACATTTTGGTATTGCTTGAAGACTTAGCAACAAAAGGACTGATCGAGATAAAACATGAAGCAGGTGCTTAAGTTACTGCGCCTCATAAACAAAGATCGCAATCTTTTGATAAATACTTTTATTTTGTTGGGATTAATCAAATTAGGATTGTGGTTACTGCCATTTCAGACATTACGGCAAATCCTGGGTAGCATTAGTCAGCCAAACGCCAAACTAGACCAAACCTCCCTTAGCAAAATTATCTGGGCTGTTAATGTAAGTACTCGTTATATGCCTAGTGGTGCTAAATGTCTCGCCCGTGCTTTAGCTTGCCAGGTACTCATGACTCGACGAGGTTACTCACCAGAACTCCGTATAGGAGTTGCCAAAAGTGACGAAGGGAAATTAGAAGCCCATGCTTGGGTTGAAAGTCAAGGACAGGTTGTAATTGGCTATCTACAAGATCTTCCACGCTTTACCCAACTGCCATCTTTGCCAGGAAACAGACTATGAGTGGTATCATCGGCATCTACAACCTTGATGGCAAGCTGGTTAATTATCAGCAACTTAAGGATATGGTCAATATTCTTGCCCATAGGGGGCCAGATGGGTCAGATGCCTGGTGTGCTGGCTCTGTTGGGTTGGGTCATCGAATGTTATGGACTACTCCTGAATCATTGTTGGAAAAGTTACCTCTAGTTAATCAAACTGAAGATTTAGTTATTACAGCAGATCTTCGTATAGATAACCGAGATGAACTGATTCATGCGTTACAGCTTAATAACTATCCACCTGAAAAAATAACTGATAGCCAGCTAGTGTTGGCTGCTTACGAAAAATGGGGTGAGCAATGCCCAAAAAACCTATTAGGTGATTTTGCTTTTGCTATTTGGGATAGGCAAAAGCAAATAATATTTTGTGCCAGAGATCATTTTGGCATTAAACCTTTCTACTACTATGCATCTGAACAAGCTTTTATTTTTGCTAGCGAAATCAAAGCTATCTTTTGTGTGCTTGATGTTCCTCGTCAAATCAATGAAGTGAGGATAGGTGACTATCTTGCATCAATGTTTCACGAGGCAGATATTACCTCCTACAAGGATATCTTCAGGCTACCTCCTGCTCACAGCATGACAGTAAGCCTTGAAGGAATCAAATTACAGTCATACTGGTCTATTGACCCTAATCGGGAATTGCGTTTAGGTTCGGATGAAGAATACGCTGAAGCATTTCGTGAAATTTTTAGCAAAGCAGTGGAGTGCCGACTGCGTAGTGCCTTTCCGATTGGCTCTCATTTGAGTGGTGGACTAGATTCCTCTTCAATTACTTGTATGGCGCGGAAACTGCTTGCTGAAAATGGAGGGCGGCGTCTGCATACATTCTCAGCAGTCTTTGATGAGTTGGCTGAATGTGATGAACGCCCATATATCAACGCAGTTGTAGCTCAGGGCGGACTTGAGCCGCACTATATCAAGGGAGATCAAATCAGTCCGTTGAAGAACATAGACCAGATGTTTTGGCATCAAGATGAAGCCTTTTACGCACCCAATTGGTCTATGAGTTGGGCTTTGTATGAAGCGATTAAAGCGCAAGGTGTTCGTGTCGTCTTCGATGGTTTTGATGGTGATAATGTCGTATCGGATGGTTATGGTTACTTAAGTGAACTAGCACGAGCAGGTCGCTGGCTAGCTTTGACTAGAGAAATCAAAGAACTAGCTAAAACCTTTGATATGAATTTTTGGAGATGGCTATGGAGTTATGTAAAACAATATGGAATTAAGCCGACATTTTCCAAATACCCACCTTTGAGGTTTTTTCAAGGGAGTTTGCAAGCACTGACTCGGTTAGGCTCTCGCCAATCTGATAAATCTGCAAACCAGCCTATTTGGAGTGCAACCTTGAATGCTGAGTTTGTCGAGCGTGTAGGTCTCCAAGAGCGCTATCAGGCTTGGCAAAAAGTTCAAAGTAACTTTGGTCAAAACGAAAGAGAACGGCACTACCGTAATATCACCCAAGGTTTAGTGTCATTTGCTGCTGAGATGCAAGATAAGACTTGTGCTGCCTTTTCGGTTGAGCAACGCTACCCTTTTTGGGACAAGCGTTTAGTAGAGTTCTGCCTCTCCTTGCCTGCTGAGCAAAAGCTGCACATGGGCTGGAACCGGGTCGTCATGCGCCGTGCAATGGCTAATATTTTGCCGATGGAAGTGCAATGGCGTCGAGGCAAAGCAAATTTTTCTCCAAATCTCGTCCACGGTTTGTTGTCTTTTGAGCGAGAGCGTTTGGACAAGTTAATTCTGCATGATTTAGGAGTCCTTGCAGAATATATAGATGTTACTGACCTCAAGCAGACATATCAAAGATTTATCTGTTCACAATCTCCAACAACAGGAAAGGATGTCCACACAATTTGGATAGCTGTTTCTTTAGCTCTATGGTTGCAGTATGCTGCACAGGACAGATCTAATGAATTTGCCAGAGAAGGAGTTTAAATCAACGTCTTCATCTTCTAGAAAAGTTTCCACGATATGTCAAATCATTGTCCTGTTGGTTGTTCTCTTTTAGGCAACACCCAACAGCACAGCGAGTTTGATTGTTACCCAGCTAGATGGCGTGATATCACACTTAGCTGCTCCTTGGTTCTGAATAGAGCCAACATTGAAAGTAAACAAAACACCAAAAAACAATGGAGAAAATTATGACTACTAACAAAAAGGCCTACACCCAACCCAAACTGACTGTTTATGGCGAAGTTGAAGTCCTGACCCAAGGTCTTGGCTTAGGCTTGTTTACAGATAAAGAATTTCCCATCTCGACTCCCAAAGACGATGTGACTTTCTCCTAATGAGAGTTTGGAATAACAAATTAGGTAGATTAGGATACCCAAGTTTTTAGAACATATACATTCCTAATTATCTACCACTAAATCTGATACATAGGCTTCACAAGCTTAGAAAGTCCAGATGATTCACTTACCTCTGTTTAGGTTACAACTAAGCAGAGGTATTTACTCGACTTTGAATAAAGAATTAGTTTGTGTGAGTAAGTAATTTATGGGTATTGAATATGGAGTTTATGAGATGTACAGTTACATTGCTTATGGCTTGAATATCTGCTCTGCTTTATCTCTACCAGAGCTACAAAGTTCAACACATATAGAAGCAGATGTAGTTATCCGCTATGGAGAAGTAAATTGGTTATTACCTACACCTGCACCATCATGGAGTTACTTTCAGATTGATGGTGAATATACTTACTTGTACTGGAAAGTGGTAGGTAAATTTTTAGTACGTTCTGGAAAGGAAATTATTATCGAGCCGCTTCCAGGTGTCGAAGAGAGCGTTATTCGTCTACCTCTGTTAGGAGCAGTCTTAGGAATGTTGCTTCATCAACGGCAGTTTTTGGTGTTGCATGGTAGCGCTGTCGCAGTGGATGGTAATGCTGTCGTTTTTTTGGGGCGATCGGGGCAAGGTAAGTCTACTATGGCAGCAACTCTCTATGGACGGGGTCATAAACTGATGGCAGATGATGTAGCTGCTGTAGATGTTGACAGTGCGATCGCTCCCATATTAATTCCAGGCTTTCCGCGAATCAAGCTTTGGCCAGACGCAGCCACAGCCGCATTAGGAGACAATCCAGAAACATTGAGGAAGATTCACCCTAACGCTGAGAAACGCGATCGCCCTACTGTCGATAACTTTTTACAAACACCCCTAAGCATCAAGCGAATCTATGTACTTTCTGTAGGTTCAACTCTTCAAATCAAACCTCTCACACCTACAGAAGCCATAACTCAGCTAATTGCTAATTCTTATATCCCCATGTTAGTTGGTAAGCAATTTATCCAGAGTGCTAAGGCATCTGTGCATTTGCATCAATGTACCAGTTTAGTTAACAATCTACCTATCTATAATCTGGAACGGCCCCGTTCTCTAAACTTGTTGGCTGATGTAGCACGTTTGGTAGAAGAAGATTTGGCAGGTGAAAACCAACCAGTAACAGCATAGATTATCTGATTCAGCTTAATCTAACATTTAAAATTTTATTAACGTATAAAATTAAACTATGCGAGCAGGCAAAAACATCAAACGAAAAATCCAGCAAACTTTACACCTTGTGCCTGCATTACGCCTAGTATGGCAAAGTAGTCCCGGTTGGACGATCGCTCGCATAGTACTATTAGTCATCCAAGGTATACTGCCCGTAATATCAATCTATCTCACCAAATTAATCATAGATGCAGTAGTTGCCAACCTCAACGTTACTGATAAAACAGTCGCCTTTCGTAATGTCATCCTCTGGGTTATCTTGGCTGGTGCAGTCACTCTTATAAGCAGTGTTTGCAGTTCATTAACAGAATTAGTAGTTACTGCCCATTCTCAGCAGGTAACTGACTATATGCAGGGAATTATTAATACTAAATCAATTGCTACTGACCTAGAGTACTATGAAAACGCTCAATACTTTGACGCCCTGCAACGAGCACAACGAGAAGCTCCTTACCGGCCTCCCGAAATCCTCAATCGTTTAGCACAAGTTGGTCAAAGTAGTATTTCCTTAGTGGCTATGGTGGGTTTACTGCTCTCACTCCACTGGGGAATTATCGGCATTCTTTTTGTCGCAGCTATTCCGGCTCTGCTAGTACGGGTAAAATATAGCCGTGTCATGTATCGTTGGCAGCGTAAACGTACACAGCCGGAACGGCAAGCAATGTACCTAGCTTGGATGCTGACATCAGACCAGTACGCTAAAGAAATTCGCTTATTTGATTTAGGTGAATACTTCAGTCAATGGTATCTTCGTATCCGACAGCAGATATATAAGGAAAAGATAGGCATTTTCACCAAACGCTCCATAGCTAATTTTCTTGCAGAAGCTATAGCGGGTATTTTCATCTTTGGCGTTTATGCTTTTATTGTCTATCAAGCTATCCAAGGTATCCTACGTTTAGGTGATTTGGTACTCTATCACCAAGCATTGCAACGAGGACAAAATGATATTAAAAGTCTATTAGTTAGTTTGTCTAATTTATATGAGGATAATTTATTTCTTGCTAACCTCTACGAGTTTCTTGACTTAAAACCTAAGTTGGTAGAATCTTTAAATCCCCAGCCTATCCCTCGACCGATGCAAACTGGCATCGTTTTTAATCAAGTGAGTTTTCAATACGCTACCACTACCCGCCAAGCACTTCAAGATATCAACCTGACAATTCGACCAGGAGAAGTAGTGGCACTTGTGGGGGAAAACGGTTCTGGGAAAACTACTTTAATTAAACTTTTATGCCGCTTGTATGACCCAACTACTGGCAGCATTACTATTGATGGCATTGACCTCAGCCAATATAAAATGGCAGAATTGCGCCGTGAAATTAGCGTGATTTTTCAAGACTATGCCAAGTACCACTTTACGGCTCAGGAAAATATTTGGTTGGGCAATATCAATTTACCACCGGAGCGAGAAAGTATTATTGCTGCGGCGCGTCGTTCTGGTGCTGATGATGTAATTGCCAAGTTACCCCAAGGTTATGATACCGTTCTAGGGAAGTTGTTTGATCAGGGAGAAGAACTGAGTATTGGCCAGTGGCAAAAAGTAGCTTTGGCGCGAGCATTTCTCCGCAACTCTCAAGTGATTGTCTTGGATGAACCTACCAGTGCAATGGATCCCAAGGCTGAATACGAAGTATTTGAACAGTTTCGTCAACTAATTAAAAATCAAGCTGCCATCCTGATTAGCCATCGCTTATCCACTGTCAAAATGGCCGATCGCATTTATGTCATGGCAGGTGGCACAATTGTTGAGAGTGGAACCCATGAAGAACTGATAGAGTTAGGCGGTACTTATGCTTACTTGTTTGAAACCCAAGCCCAACAGTATCGGTAATAAATTCTTAATCTACTACCTTGAGCAATCCTTTTTGTAAAGCATCAAATACTCGGCTAATTTGCAGCCGTTCTTCTTCGTTTAAACCTTCTTTGGACAGCAGTGTTGACATTAATAGCTGCTGATCCTGGCGTGTAATTCCGCGAATGGTAAATACGTGCTCCAATACTGTTTCTAACAGTATTTGGTTTGAGGGGCCGATAGCTCCCATATTCCTCACCGAAACTTCATGTAAAATTTACAACTAGTTATATTACCATACTAGTTTTTTACAAAATTTGACCTTAGTAGCTCTACGTAAGAATGAAAAGTTGCTGGTTGCTATTTTACTGCCTCCCCTGCTACTCTTCTTTTCGGTAAAGTAACTTGGCGGCGCAGCAAGGAACAGGTTCAGATTATGACTCCAGCTCGTATTGGGATTATTGGTGGCAGTGGTTTATACAAAATGGATGCGCTCAAAGATGTAGAAGAAGTGCAAGTCCAGACACCGTTTGGTTCACCATCTGATTCTTTGATTTTGGGAACACTAGAAGATACACGAGTAGCTTTTTTAGCACGTCATGGCCGTAATCACACCCTGTTACCTTCTGAGTTACCGTTTCGCGCCAATATCTATGCAATGAAGCAATTGGGTGTAGAGTATTTAATTTCGGCTAGTGCTGTGGGTTCCTTGAAGGAAGAAGCGAAACCACTGGATATGGTGGTACCAGATCAGTTTATTGATAGGACTAAAAATCGGGTTTCGACCTTTTTCGGTGAGGGAATTGTCGCTCACATTGCCTTTGGCGATCCGATTTGTAAAAATTTGGCTCTGGTGTTGGCAGATGCGATCGCTTCTCTAAATTTACCAGAAGTCACCTTGCATCGCGGTGGTACTTATATATGCATGGAAGGCCCAGCTTTTTCAACTAAGGCGGAATCAAATCTTTACCGTAGCTGGGGTGCAACTGTAATTGGTATGACAAATTTACCGGAGGCGAAGTTAGCAAGGGAAGCCGAAATTGCATACGCAACCTTGGCACTAGTAACAGATTACGATTGTTGGCATCCAGAGCATGATAGCGTAACCGTGGAGTTGGTAATTGCTAATTTGCTGCGGAATGCAGTCAATGCTCAAAAAGTGATTCAAGAAACTGTGCGGCGCTTGAGTGAAAATCCGCCATCTAGTGATGCTCATTCGGCTTTGAAATATGCGATTTTGACTCAGTTGGATAAAGCACCAACGGCAACGAAGGAAAAGCTGGGGTTATTGTTGCAGAAGTATTTGTAGTTTATGACTAGGCGATTCCCTCGTTCCCAGCCAGATAGAACCTATTGGTGAAAACTCAAAGCGATCGCCAAAAGGTCAGGCGGAGTGTGAAGATAAGCCCAAAGTGGGTCGCTTTCGAGATTTTGGTTAATATTTAACCTAATTCAGGAGGCGGCAGCCCTGCCAATAGGTATTCCCAGTTTGAAACAGGGAACAAGAGAATCATTGAAATGCCTAATTATTGTAGAGTATGAAAAAATAACTATATAAATTTGACTATAATACTAAAATTATCAGTCTGTTCGCCTGCTAGCGTGAATAATAATTTCAGTTAGCAACATCCAAACCTAAAAGGGGTTGCACTGATAGCTAGTCAAGTTGAAAATAAATAGGCGAAGCACACGGGGAAACTAACGTGAGTCAAGGATTTGATTACGATTTAGTGATTATCGGCGCTGGTGTAGGCGGACATGGCGCAGCCCTACACGCTGTAAGCTGCGGTCTCAAAACGGCGATTATCGAAGCGGCTGACATGGGAGGAACCTGTGTCAATCGTGGCTGTATTCCTTCTAAGGCACTGCTGGCAGCATCAGGACGTGTGCGGGAGTTACGCGATGCCCACCACCTCAAGTCGTTAGGAATTCAGGTTGGTAGTGTGGAATTTGATCGCCAAGCGATCGCCAATCATGCTGACAATCTAGTATCGAAAATTCAAGGCGACTTAACCAACAGTCTCAAGCGTCTGGGAGTTGAGATTATTAGAGGCTGGGGAAAAATCGCTGGAGCACAAAAAGTCACTGTTACTGGTGATGGTGGTGAAAAAACCATCACAGCCAAAGACATTATCCTTTCCCCTGGTTCAATTCCTTTTGTTCCTCCAGGGATTGAAGTCGATGGTAAAACTGTCTTTACCAGTGACCAAGGAGTCAAATTAGAGTCTTTACCAGACTGGATAGCAATTATTGGCAGTGGTTACATTGGCTTGGAATTTTCCGATATTTACTCAGCTTTGGGTTGTGAAATCACCATGATTGAAGCCCTAGATCAGTTAATGCCGGGATTTGACCGCGACATTGCCAAACTTGCTGAACGGGTGCTAATTACTCCCCGCGATATCGAAACCAAAGTAGGGATATACGCCAAAAAAGTCATCCCAGGTTCACCTGTGGTGATTGAGTTAGCAGATTTCAAAACCAAAGAAGATCTAGATGTCATCGAGGTAGACGCCTGCTTAGTAGCTACGGGACGCATCCCCGCGACCAAAAATCTCGGTTTGGAATCTGTGGGTGTGGAAGTTGATCGGCGGAATTTTATCCCAGTTGATGACCGGATGGCGGTGCTGTCAGCGGGTGAAGTAGTGCCGCATCTGTGGGCAATTGGTGATGCTAATGGCAAAATGATGCTGGCACATGCGGCTTCGGCTCAAGGCATCGTCGCGGTAGATAATATCGTTGGTAGGGAGCGGACAGTAGACTATCGCAGCATCCCCGCAGCTGCGTTTACTCATCCAGAAGTCAGCTATGTCGGCTTAACGGAAACAGCAGCTAAGGATTTAGGTCAAGCTGAAGGTTTTGAAATTGCCACAAGTAGAAGTTACTTCAAAGGTAATTCTAAAGCATTGGCAGAAAACGAAGCCGACGGCATCGCCAAGGTAGTGTATCGCAAAGACACAGGTGAAGTCTTGGGCGTCCACATTTTTGGACTGCACGCCTCAGACTTAATTCACGAAGCGTCAGCAGCGATCGCTAACCGTCAATCTGTTCAAAGCCTCGCTCATCTAGTTCACGCTCACCCAACACTTTCAGAAGTGCTGGACGAAGCTTATAAAAGAGCGATCGCAATTTAGTCAAGAGTCCATAGTCAAGAGTCAATAGTCAAAAAATATTTGACCCTTGACCCTTGACCCTTGACCTTTGACCTTTGAACGCCAGATGCTTCAAGTCGGGAAACCCGCCCAACGCACTGGCTCCCCTTGACCCTTGACCCTTGACTAAATTATGCAAATCCGTCGCCGTCAACCTAACCCAGCTATTGCTGTCTCCATGTTACGTTATCAAGCTGCCGTGCCTGATGCAGCGCCAAACAATATTTTAGAAGAAATTGTCTGGCACAAAGAAGTAGAAGTTGAGCAAATGCGGGAAAGAGTTCCTTTGCGTGAATTGCAGAAACAGGCACTCTCCGCACCGCCAACGCGTGATTTTGTCGCGGCTTTGCGCCAAGGTAAAACAAAACCAGCTTTGATTGCAGAAATTAAAAAAGCTTCACCCAGCAAAGGGATTTTACGGGAAGACTTTGACCCAGTAGCGATCGCTCTATCCTATCAACAAGCCAAAGCTAGTTGTCTTTCGGTGTTGACGGATGCCAAATTTTTTCAAGGTAGCTTTGATAACTTAGCCTTGGTTCGCGCGGCTGTGGATTTACCTCTACTGTGCAAGGATTTTGTTATTTATCCTTACCAGATGTATTTGGCACGGGTTAAGGGTGCAGATGCCATTTTATTGATTGCTGCTATTTTGAGCGATCAAGATTTGCAATACTTTGTCAAAATTGCTAACAATCTGAAAATGGCAGCCTTAATTGAAGTTCATAGTTTGGCAGAACTTGACCGCGTGTTAGCTTTAGATAACTTATCTTTAGTAGGAATTAATAATCGAAATCTAGAAGATTTCTCTGTTGACTTACAAACTACTTGTCAACTAATGGACGCAAGGGGTAGCCAATTGCAACAGCGGAATATTCTAGTTGTGAGCGAGTCAGGACTACACAATCCAGATGACTTGAGTTTGGTAGATGCAGCAGGTGCATCCGTTGTACTGATTGGAGAGTCTTTAGTAAAACAACCAGATCCCAAATTAGCGATCGCTAAACTCTTTGCCAAATCTTCATCACCAGCCGAATCTAAGCAGTAATGAACTAGTTATTTCCTATGTAACAATTCATTAGCAAGAGATAAACTCTGATTAATACAACATTCCAATTTTGAAATTACAATTCAACTTCATGGAGCAAATTCCTCTACCTTCACCTGTCCACTACGAACTTATACTTCAACTTTTAGAAAGACAAACCATGATGGCAGTTAGTGATAATCCAGATTTACGGCATCAGGTAAATCAACTAATTATTACTCTCCGAAAAGCTGCTGTCCAACAAAAGCGACTGGAAGAAATTTGCCAGTTTTCCTCCGTAACAGTTGATCACCGTTGGTCAATTAATCATCATAACAGTAGCAAAGTTGTTGTCCCCGATTGATACGGCTAGCTTAATATTTTAATCTTGACTTTAGCACCCTTTTCAGGTTTGCTTACCGTTGTGAAAAGCATACCTTATGAGCCTTCAATCTTAAACTTGACAATCAGCAACTAATCTTAGCGAGGTAGAGTTGCTTTGGTTGTCATATTTTACAAAAGTGCTACTTGTAAAATAAGTAATATTCACACTATTCATTTAATTAAGCCCTTCCACTTAACAAGTGCAAATAGGCAAGTATAATTAAACACAAATATAGCTCGTAGTGTTCGCGTAGCGTCTCGGAGAGAGCGATTCATCGCTCAAAACAAGGATTTTCAGGACTAAATTCCTTACTACAAACTTTAATTTATTGACGCCTAGCTACTAAGCATGAAATAAAATTTAATAATTTATTGTACCTGTATGCCAATTTATGAGATTCTAGATAAGCGCTTCTATAGAGCTTAGACAAACTTGGAGAATAAATTTGGTGTCTACCTTTCGCTAGCTGACGACACCCCAGCCTAATATTTATGTGTCTGGTGAGATTGCCTAAAACAAAGGTTTCATTTGATTCGGAGTCTCAATTAAGTTGCAAAGGTCAAGCTGACCGAAAATTAATTCTCACGATATTTCTGCTATGGATGTGGAGAATACACCCAAGACTCGTAACCAACTGAGTGTAATTTTGTAAATGAATGTCTAGAATTTGCCATCATAGTTAACCATTCCCTCACAATTTTGACTTTTATTTTGATTTTAGGACACACACATGGACGATAAGCTGATGCTGATGATTCCTGGCCCTACCCCAGTGCCAGAAGCGGCCTTGCTGGCATTAGCCAAGCACCCAATTGGACACCGCACCGGTGAATTTAGCAATATATTGGCAGAGGTGACAGAAAACCTCAAATGGTTACACCAAACTCAAAGTGATGTGCTGACGCTGAATGTCAGTGGTACGGGTGCTGTGGAAGCCGGTATAATTAATTTCCTTTCTCCAGGCGATCGCATTTTAGTTGGCTCTAACGGTAAATTTGGCGAACGCTGGGTAGAAGTCGGTCAAGCTTATGGTTTGAATGTAGAAGAAATTACTACAGAATGGGGAAAACCTTTAGACCCAGAGGTATTTGCCCAAAAACTCCAAGCAGATACCGAAAAGCAAATCAAAGCTGTGATTATCACTCACAGTGAGACGTCAACGGGAGTACTCAATGACCTGGAAACCATTAACCGCCATGTTAAAGAACATGGTGAAGCTTTAATTATCGTTGATGCCGTAACTAGCTTGGGTGCGTTCAATCTACCCATAGATAGCTGGGGTTTGGATGTAGTCGCTTCCGGTTCCCAAAAAGGTTATATGATTCCTCCGGGATTAGGCTTTGTTTCTGTCAGTCCCAAAGCTTGGGAAGCTTACAAAACCGCAAAATTGCCGAAATATTATTTGGATTTAGGTAAATATCGCAAAGCCACGGCTAAAAATACAACGCCATTTACTCCGCCTGTAAATATGATCTTCGCACTGCATACCACGTTGCGAAGCATGAAAGAGGAAGGCTTAGAATCGATATTTGCTAGACATGAACGGCTTAAAAATGCTACCCGCGCCGCCATTAAAGGCTTGAATCTCCCCCTGTTTGCACCGGATAGTAACGCCAGTCCGGCGATTACGGCTGTAGCGCCACAAGGAATTGAATCGGATAAGATTCGTTCATTGATGAAAAAGCGCTTTGATATTGCTCTAGCCGGCGGACAAGATCATCTGTCAAACAAAATTTTCCGCATTGGTCACTTGGGCTTTGTGAGCGATCGCGATATCCTCAGCTGTATAGCATCCTTGGAAGTCGCCCTTTTAGAACTTGGCTACGAAAACTTTACCCCTGGATCCGGTATAGCAGCAGCAGCTAGAGTATTTAATCACTCCTGAGTACCGAGTGCAGAGTACGAATTTTTAAACTCATAACTCAGCACCAAATTAAAAGAGCGAGTTGAATTATCAACTCGCTCTTTTAATTTGTATGTAAATGAGTAGAAACGGTCAGAGCCAATTTTCCGATTTATCAACCTTTGTACAAGGTAGATTGGATGTGACATATCTTAATTCTCCTGAATGAGCTACTCATAAGCTGCCCTTACTTTAATTTGCATTCATTCAATAACCAAGAGGCTAGCACGATTGTGTTTCCTCCTAAGTTGAATTTTGATACTTATACTGTCTCCAGCCAATCATAAATTTGTTCTAACTGCTCTAGAGTAATTAACCCATACTGCCAAAGAATCATTGGTAAAGGGCCTGGGTCTTGCTCCCGATGGCGAAGCGCCACCGCCAGGGACGCAGCAGAAATTGCCAAATCTTCTTGCAAAAAATGAATCAGCCTAGAATATGTTGATGGTGACATTTGTATTTCACCTCCTTGTGTAGAGTGTATTGTCATATATCAGTTCACCGTTTTTCAGTAACCAGTAGCCAGTATTTTATCTGTCATTGTGCTGTTACTGGATATACACTCCAGTAGAGCTTTTTATCTGTCTTAAAGAGAGTATTTTCACAGAGGGTAGAGGAAGTAGAAATTTTGGTGCGCTTTGTGTACTCGATTTTCAAGTAGCATCTTCAGCTAGTTAATTCAGTGCTTTGTTTAATTACACATCTATTAACCAAGATTCCATAGCCTATAGTCCTCTATGAAGTCTATTTACACGTACGCCCAGAGGAAGATTTTTACAACTAAACCTTAAAACTGCGATTTCATCTCAAAGATAGTAGGGTTTCATGTTATTGCCACAGTTGTTAAATAGTAGCCTCATAACTGAACTTTTTACCACATTACGTAATTTTTTTTACAAAAAATTTATGTATTTATGTTTGGAGGGACTCTAACAGAGAAACCACCCAAATTTTTATCTTTGCAAAGCACCAGAATTTAGAAACTCAATTTTGACAATATCACCGACTTTCAAATTCAATTCGGCGGCTCGTCCAGACCGGAGTTCAATCACTGTGTCGATTGGTGTGTTGGGGCCATAGGTGGGACAAGGCTCACTTTTGCAGGGAGGTGCAGAAGCCTGAATATACTTAACTACTCCTTTGTTTAGAAAGACCATATCTAACGGTACAGGTACATTCTTCATCCAAAAGCTGACTGGTTGCGCTGAAGGGAACTGAAATAGCATCCCCCGGTTATCTGGTAAAGCCGGCCGATACATCAGCCCCTTGGCTTGCTGCGCTGGCGTCTGCGCCACTTCTAACTGAATCGTTGTGCCATTGGGAACAATAGCTTTACCAGAAATTTGTAATGTTTGACCTAAACTCTCTGATGCTGGAGTTTGATTAGACATGAAAGTAGGAGGTTTGGCTGTTGTCGGCACAGAACAACTCATCAGCAACACACTCAATAACATCGAGAGTAAACTTAGCCAACGAATCATAATAATTTTTTATTTTGTCATTTAGATTTCGATTTTACAGCGATCGCAGCAGAAAACCTACGTCTTTTAGTCGTCCGTATGCCGATAAGTATTTAGTTTGCAGTATTGTCGTAGTTCAATAAGCAAAGGGAGCATACATCACTTTTGTCTTTTAACTCGTTGTATACAATCTTGCTTGTTGATTAACCGACTAGGATTCTCTTAACACGTACCCTACACCTCGCACCGTTTGAATAAGGCGCTTTTGACTCTCATCTTCGATTTTTAGACGCAAGTAGCGGATATACACTTCAATTACATTCGACTCACCCATAAAGTCATAACCCCAAACATTTTCTAGAATTTGTTCGCGGGTTAACACCTCACGCGGATGTTCCATTAAGAATTTTAATAATTCAAATTCCTTCATCGTCAAGTCAATTGTCCGTCCGCTGTGTATGGCGCGACGAGTTGCTATGTCTAAAATCAAATCCCCAAAGCGTAACTGCTCTGTGGTATCAATATCAGGCTTGAGGTAGAGGCGAATCAATTTTAAAAAGTCCTCTGAGCGGTAAGGCTTGAGGATGTAATCATCAGCTCCCGCTTCTAGACAAGCTACACGATCATCGACTGTATCCCTTGCCATTAATACTAATACAGGCGATCGCAGACCAGAACTTCTGATATTTTTGCACAATGTGAGTCCTGATTCTCCTGCCAGCATCCGGTCTAGAACAATTAAAGCAGGTTGGCGATCGCGGCAGTATTGCATACCGCTCGTTGAATCATGAGCCAAAATCGAATCATAACCGGCTTCTTGCAAATCGAAAGAAAGCTGATTTGCTAGGCTCTCATCGGTTTCAATCACCAAAACACAGGGACTTTGAGCAACTGTCATAACAATTTGGGATATTGGGTTTTGGATTGTATAGACGTTATAAAGTAAGGTCTGTACATCAGCTAGAAGTGCAATTATGAGCTTTTAGTGATGGAGCAATACTGATTTGACACGCTGCATAAGATCTTTTAGCACGTTCAGGCATCAGCCATCGAATTCTCAGATGCAATCTTAATAACTAATTCCAAATACCATTCCTATACCAGTAATTCTGGAAGGAAATACCAAATTGGGGAGTGGGGGAGCCGGGACACAAGAAAATTAGCCACTAGACTCTTGACTCTTGACCCTTGACCCCTAACTAAGGCAATTCTACAGAAGTAGGTTTAGCGATATGTGGCAAACCCCAACCTAATTTTTCTCGCAAGATTCGGAAAAACTCCGGTGGTTGCAGGCGAATAAATCGGGCCTTGTATTGCGATCGCTCTAAATATACCCGATCCTCTGGTAGGATATAGCACCCGCCATTGCCATCCACCACCATCACCAGCCGAGGAATATTTACTGGGTAGATGTTGACTGGTTCCGTGTCTGGAAAAACCAAAGCTCTCGAAGCTAGGGAATGCGGACATATAGGTACTAGCTGCAAGACAGGGACACCAGGGGACACCACCGGGCCACCTGCACTCAATGAATAAGCTGTCGAACCAGTTGGTGTAGAAACAATTACACCATCCGCCGCAATATCTACTGCCGCATGACGCCCTATGGCAATTTCAAAATGACACATAGAGGTCAAAGGTTCTCGATGCAGCACCATTTCATTCAAGCAGAGGGCTTCCCACAATACGGAATCTCCCCGAAATACTTTGACGGTGAGCATCGCTCGTTCTTCAATTTCATACTTACCAGTTATCGCCTGTTCTATTGCTTGAGGCAATTGATTCAGATAAGCCTCTGTCAAAAATCCCATGTGGCCAGTATTCACTGTTAATAGTGGAATACCACAGGGAGCTACCTGGCGAGACGCTGCTAAAACAGTGCCATCTCCCCCTAACACCACTGCAAACTTCATGTCTGAGTCAAAACCAGGGGGCGTCAGACCGTGAATTGGGGTGTGGCATACAGGACTCTCCGGGTTAGAGTAGCCCAGTATTCCACCGATACTCGTAGTGATACATACATTCCAACCGGCAGCGGTTAGCTTGTCTTTCAGTTCGATAGCGACACGACCCGCTATCGGTTTAACATCATTGTAGATAATGCCTGCTTTCGGCACATTCAAATATCCAATTTTAGGCGATGCTCTGTCTTATGTAATCCTTACACATTTTTGACACTGTAGTCATTAGTCAAAGATGTATTCACTATGACGACTGTTTAAAGGGAGTCTTTTTGGTTTTCTGCTTTTTGGTTTTATTTTTCTCGTAGTCTAATTCTTTAAGTTTTTTCATGATTCGGCTGAAGTACTCTTGGAGATAGCTTTCTAGAGTTGTGGTTTGTTGTTGCTCTAACCCAAAGACTGTGTATACTTCATCCATCGAGGCATTTAACGGTTGACCACTGGCTAATACTTCTGTAAATGCCAGTCTGTCTGACACATTCCATCCCCACTGAAAGAACCGCATGAAGCCCCGCACGGTACGTAGTAAGTTTATTGGCATCCGTGTTATCCTGGCTTCTTTTCCAGATAAGCGTTCGCACAGACTAATGATTTCCTCTGCACTCCATGCACGAGTACCGACTACGGGAAAAGCTTGGTTTTGCGTTGCTGGCAGATTCAATGCGCGGATAGCAAACTTAGCAACATCCTGGGTATCCATGTAAGCAACGGGAGAAGAAGCACCAGTTACCCAAACCGGTTGTCCTTCCAAAATGGGAATTCCGTATTGACCGATTAACCCTTGCATAAACCCAGCCAGCCGTAAAATGGTGTAATTTAAGCCAGACTCAGCCAGAAAGAGTTCTGTACACCGCTTAATTTCCATCAGTGGCACTTCTGGGTACTTGTCAGCATTCAGAATTGAAAAGAAGATAAAACGTTCTACACCCGCAGCCTTTGCCGCTTGAATTAATGCTACTTTACCGTCCCAGTCCACTTGTTTAATACTTAGTGAATCTGTGGGGCGAGATGTTGCAGCATCAATAACTGCGGTTACACCTTCTAATGCTTGCGCCAGGGATTGAGGATAACACAAATCGCCCGGTACAAGTTCTGCACCCCATTCTTTGAGAAATGCGGCTTTTCTGGCACTCCGGACAAGACAGCGAACCTTGTACCCCTCATCGATCGCACGACGAGCCACTTGTCTTCCCAAGGTGCCAGTGGCACCGACGATTAATAATGTCATGAGGATTGTAATAAATCTTAATGTTTTATGAAAAGAATCTTATCAGAATAGCCTATGTAAACAAAAGTTTACATTATTTTTAAGAAAATTAATTAATATACCGAAAAAAGCATTGTCCGGTTGCCGGACAAGCTATTTTTCTAGACAAAGTAAATCCTCTGTCCTCACAAAAGCAGATGATTGCAAGGATTATTCTTCTGATCCTTGAATTTTAAGTAATAACGCGCCTAGACCCCAGCCCACGAAGATTAAACCGAAGGACAACAGAGCTGCATTCAAAATTTCGCCGCCCATTGATGTGATTCTCCTTTGCAAATTGGTTTGTGTAAACATTAGGTCTACCAGAAGCTTTTCTAATAGTTGCTGTAGGATTAGACCTGTGTAAATAATTTTAAACTAGTTTAGCAGGTAATCCCTACTCTGGAGAGAGGGAGAGAGGGAATAAACGGGTAAAGGAATGATCATGTCTAGTCTAATAAAGTTTCCTCAACAGAACCGCCCGCGTTTGGTGCTGACACTGGGCGATCCGGCGGGGATTGGGCCGGAAGTGATTTTGAAAGCTTTAGCAGAACCGGAAATCAGTAAAAAATGTGATGTAAAGGTTGTGGGTAGTCGGGATTTGCTGACACAGACTTATGACAACCTGAACTCAACTGAGAATTTAGCACCTTTGGCAAATCCAGCCCAGTTGTCAGTTATCGATGTGCAGTTAGACAGAGAGATTGAAAGTCAAATTCTCTTGGGAACAGGTAATGCAGCAAGCGGTGCAGCTAGTTTTGCTTACATGGAATATGCGATCGCTCAAACACTTGCTGGTGAATTTGATGGGATTGTCACAGGCCCTATAGCTAAATCGGCTTGGAAAGCCGCGGGGTATAATTATCCAGGGCAAACAGAACTTTTGGCGCAAAAGTCGGGTGTTGACCGTTTTGGGATGTTATTTGTAGCGCGATCGCCCCATACTGGCTGGACACTCCGTACTTTACTAGCTACCACGCATATTCCCTTATGTCAAGTGGCAGATGCACTGACACCACAACTACTGACAAAGAAATTGGATTTGCTGGTGGAGTGTTTAGAGAAAGATTTTGGGATAGAAAAGGCGAGAATTGCGATCGCAGGTTTAAATCCCCACAGTGGCGAACAGGGACAATTAGGAAGTGAAGAACAAGATTGGTTAATTCCGTGGATTACGCAAGAGCAGCAAAACAGACCACAATTACAGCTAGATGGGCCCATACCACCAGATACGATGTGGGTTAAACCGGGTCAAGCTTGGTACGGAAATTCTGTTATCCAAAATCCTGCTGATGCCTATCTGGCACTTTACCACGACCAAGGCTTAATTCCTGTGAAGTTGATGGCATTTGATCGGGCAGTTAATACTTCTATCGGTCTGCCTTTCGTTCGAACTTCACCAGATCACGGGACAGCCTTTGATATTGTAGGTAAGGGAATTGCTGATGCTATGAGTATGAAAGCAGCAATAGAGCTAGCAGCCGAATTGGTTAGTCAAAGGCTGGCGGTGAGAAATTAGAAATAAAAGCACTCAAAAACTGGATATTCGGCAAACTTAGGAATGTCTAGATTATGCTGAGCGATCGCGAATAGGATAAAAATTAGTATGTGCTTAAAAACGAAATGAAGACACCACAAGACGCACGACAATACGCGCCAGCAACCCAGCGCAATCGCGAACCAATTATAGAAGCACTGTTACAAGTATTGCCTGCGAGTGGCACTATCTTGGAAATAGCAAGTGGTACTGGCGAACACGCAGTGTTTTTTGCTCCCAGGCTCAGCCCTCGAAAGTGGCTACCAACAGATGCGAATCCGCAATTCCGAGCCAGCATTACTGCATGGGCTGAAAAGTTTCCATCTGATAATCTTTATCCACCGCTTGAGCTTGATGTTAGAGAGCCAGTCTGGGCAGTGGAAAAGGAGGCACTAACTGAGTGGCTTAATACTTCACCAATTGTCGCCATAGTTAACATCAATATGATTCATATTTCACCTTGGTCAGCCTGTCTAGGGCTAATGGCAGGGGCTAGTCGTATCCTGTCACCAGGAGGCATCCTCTATTTATATGGGCCCTTCAAACAAGGTGGAGTACATACAGCAGCGAGTAATGCAGCTTTTGACGAATCTTTACGCGCCCAAAACCCAGAGTGGGGTGTGCGTAACTTCGATGATGTTGTGGCAGCAGCTAGCGCCCAACATTTCACGTTGAAGCATACTTACCAAATGCCAGCAAATAATCTTTCGGTAGTATTTCAACGTTCTGCTAATTTAGGATAATTCCTGGAAATCGAGTTGAATAGGCTCGAAGCGTTAACATCCTGCTTACTCCCGCAGGCGCTCTATTAACTGAAAGCTTGTGAATCAAACAAGCTCAAGTAACACTGGCAAGTTATGAATAACTAGGTAGCCGCGATAATTTTGAGAATATCAAAAGTGTCCTTACGTTAAACGAAAAATCATCTTGGTTGAGAAAACATCCGCTCAACTCAATCTCCTAGCTAAGCACAAAAGTTTTCACCAATTCTCCTAATAAATGTCCTGTTTTGCCTATGCAAGGGCTGTAGATGGGATTGAGAAGCTTTGGATATTAAGGAGTATTGTGTGAGCGTTGAAAACGAGGGTCGCGGCAGTGGTAGATTTTCTCTTACAAATTAAAGATAGTGATCGTAGTATCACTTGCTGCTAAGTATTAGGTATGAATTTTTCTTTCAGCATGATTCTGTTTTTTAGTAATGAGATACTGCCATAATGTTGCTAAATTTTAAAGAAACAGTGGCAGTATACATAAATACAATTCTTCTAGTTTTGTCTACCTCTAAATCTAAAAACAATTTTAAATTACATAAGTACGGATGTTAGCTTCTGAAAGGCTGTATTGATTTTTAAATCAAGTTTACACTCTACATTAGTACATCCGCACCTGGGAACTTAATTCTAGTTAAACCTCAGTAAAAGTATTTAGATGCGTCATCTGTAATGCCTAGTTATTAAGCGATAAAACTAATGCTTACAGATCTGAGTTAGTCTTTTTATGAAGCATTCCTTATATCTGGAAGGTCAAGCTTTGGTGTTTTCAGGTGGTTCAAACTTGTAACCATAACCCCGAACAGTTTTAATAAACTCCGGTACACTGGCATCGACTTCCATCTTTTTGCGAAGCTGACCAATATGCACATCAACCACTCGTCCATCTCCTACGTAGTCACAACCCCAAATTTTTTGAATTAGTTGGGGGCGGCTCCAAGCCTGACCGGGATGGCTTGCCAAAAAATGTAAGATATTAAATTCTAAGGCTGTTAAGGCAAGAGGTTTATCGTTAAGTGTTACCTCCCGACCTTCTGGGTTAATTGCTAACTGCTTAAAGATAAGACGTTGTGTTGGAGAGGGATTGATATAGCGTATACGTCTCAAAAGGGCTTCAACCCTAACTTCTACCTCTGCAAGACTAAATGGTTTAGTCAGAAAATCATCTGCACCTGCGGCCAGGATTTTAATTTTATCAGCCTCATCAGTCCGGCTAGTCAGTATCATTACTAAGACATTAGTGCGACTCTGCATTTCTTGGCAGAGGCTATAGCCATTGGCATCTGGTAAATTCCAATCCAGAATTACTAGGGCTGGATTAAATTGCTCAAACAATGAAAGGGCAGTCTTACCGTCTGCTGCCGACTCTATTTGATATTTCCGACTGAGAAAACGATAAACGAGATTTCTGACGCCGAAGTCGTCATCGACGATCATAATCTTGGGATTGGGAGTAGTAGCGGGAGCCATAACCATAATGCAGCCTACTGTTGATTTGGCGATTCGCTGTTGCGGCAGCTTCGCTTTGCGTGTTGCTGTTGAGAGTGTATTTACGCCCATCTCAGCTGAGTATGAGCGGTGTAGTACTTGTGTACACCTAATTTTCCATGAAGTTTATGAAAACTTCAGCCATCATAATGCTTACACAATGTATGATTATTGTATAATTTTGGTATGTTTTTAGAATTAAGCGATATAAACTTAACTCTACACACTTAAATAAAGCGTAAATAAACTAAATACCTTACTTTACTTTAACTAGCGAGTGTGTGCTCTAAAAATGAGTCTATAAGTATTTACCCAGAGCGCATTAACGCGTAGTTAACCTCTTAAGCTTATATGATACTACAAGTTTCAGGCTGAGACTATGGCAAGCCAAGGACTGAGAGCATCACCAGAAGGTATCAGGGCAGCAAAAACAGCTTTAACAGACAAAACTTGGAGCCACCACAAATTAGCAGCAGCTTTAGGCATTACACGCCAACCAGTTTCCAAATTTTTTGCAGGTGAATCAGTTTCTCGCACTTGTTTTGTGCAAATTTGTCAACAACTAGGGTTATCTTGGCAACAAGTTGCGGGCTTACCTGAAGATGTAATATCGGAGGAAACTGGTAAAGCACAGTCCAACAAAGTAGATGTGGATGCATTGGTGTGGGAAGTTCGCCAAAAACGTCAAGGCAAAATTCAAGACCAGTGCGGTACTTTGCAAATGATAGATATTGCCCAGCCAGTTCAACTGATGGACATTTACACCAATTTCAATGTTTTAGAAAAAATAAACAGTCAGCAATGGCGAGAGATTTCTGATTTGTTGAAAGACTTTAGATCTGAATCAAACTTTAACCGACTGGGAGGATATAAACATCAGAAAAGATTAGCAGGGTTGGAAGCTGTATTGCGCCACTCGAAGCTAATGGTGTTAGGTAAGCCAGGGTCGGGTAAAACTGCATTTTTACAATATCTAGCGATTGAGTGTAACAAAGGTGAATTTCAGCCAAATCGCATAGCAATTTTTATCAGGGTAAAAGAATTTTTTGAAGATACTAAAAGTGACAGCGAATTAAATCTATTTAACTACATCAGCCAAGAATTTATCAGCTGTGGTGTTAAACCAGAATCAACTACAAACCTTCTTACTCAAGGTAAGCTGCTGATTTTGCTAGATGGATTAGATGAAGTGCCATCAGAAAATGCAGATAAAATTACAATAGAAATTCGTAGATTTGCTCAAGATTTTTACAAAAATCATTTTGTTATTAGCTGTCGAATTGCTGCCCAAAAATATAAATTTCAGGGTTTTACCGAAGTTGAAGTAGCAGACTTTGATGACACTCAAGTAGAAGTTTATGCCAAAAAATGGTTTGTCGCAGTAGCTCTGAAATCTAGGGAAGAGGGAGAAGCTTTAGGAAATTTATTTATTAATCAGTTGAATCTACCAGAAAACCAGCATATTCGGGAATTGGCAGTCACACCAATACTGCTCCATTTAATTTGTCTAGTATTCCATGTGAAAGATCAATTCCCATCTAATCCAGCCAAGCTATATGAGCAAGCACTAAATATTTTGCTGATCAGATGGGATGAGATAAGAGGCATTAAACGCGATCGCATAGCTGATAATTTAACTTTGGCTAACAAGAAAAATTTGCTTTTTCAGCTTGCAGCTATCAATTTTGAACAAGAAAATTACTTTTTTGAGAAAGAAAAGCTTCAGCGACTAATTGCTGAGCTACACACATTAGGAGACATTAGTTTAGAGTTAATTCAATTCCAGACAGATAGTGAACCTCTGCTCAAAGCAATTGAGGCACAAAATGGTTTATTAGTAGAAAGAGCACAAGGAGTATACTCATTTTCTCATCTGACATTTCAAGAGTATTTTACTGCTAAAAAAATTGCAGAAAGTTCTAACCTACAAACTTGGTATAATCTGGTTAATCATATTACTGAAAACCGTTGGCATGATATATTTTTGTTAACTGTTAGTATGTTGTCAAATGCTGATGAAATGTTACAGTTAATGAAGCAAAAGATTGATTTGCTATTGGCTGATGATGAGAAATTACAGTATTTTCTAACCTGGCTATATCAAAAATCCAGTTCTGTCTCTACTCATTACAAAGCAGTGGCTATCCGTGCCTTTTACCTGGTTTGCGTAGAGCGAAGCTCTTATCATAAACATGGCGCTTTCGCTCACACTCCTGGTTATAACCTTGAGTACGCCCTTGTTGGTAACATAGCCTTTGACCGTGATCTTGCCCTCGATGAGTTTTTATCTAGTACTATTGCTTGTGTGAATGAGCTGGAATTTGCCTTTGAGCACACCCTCAACGATGCCCTTGCTTTAGATCATGCTCATGCCCTTGCCATTGCCTTTAACGAAGCTGTTGATCTTGTTGTTGAGCCTGAATTGAAGCAAGTGCTAGAAGAACTCAAGAAACAACTACCCTATATAGATAGTGATCAAAATAAATTTGGGGACTGGTGGCAAGCTAAAGGTAAAACCTGGGGTGAACAATTAAGAAAAATGCTGATTAATTATCGCAATATTGGTCATAATTGGCAATTCAATGAACAGCAAAAAGAATTGCTTCAGCAATATTACGATGCTAATAAATTGTTGGTAGATTGCCTAAATAGTGCTTCTTTTGTAACTCCAGTAGTGCGACAAGAAATTGAGGAGACATTATTGTTAGCGATCGCTGATATTGAAAATAGACTTCTTGCATAAATGATATTCAAATAGATTGATCCAAAATATTAGATTTTCTGCAATGAATAGTTATTGTATTTAAAACTAATTAATTAGTAATAATTGTTTAAAAAAGTCCGTCTATCTGAAGAGAGACTTTGAGAATATTCACACCAAAGAAAGAGCAATTAAGTTCGTCTTATTCGTTAAATTGCTTTTAATGTAATCAGCAAAGGATAATTTATGGATAACCTAGTAGGCGGGATCATTCCTCCACAACCACCAATAGAAGCACAATCTGATGTTCATACGCTGAAGTCTCGTCTGGAATGGGGCGAACCAGCTTTTACAATACTGGATGTGCGCGATCGCATGACCTATAATGAGGGTCACATCATGGGATCAATGCCGATGCCCATAGATCAATTGCAAGAACGCGCAGTAGCATCTTTAGATAAAAACCGTGATATTTACGTTTACGGTTCAAATGAAGAACAAACCAGCCAAGCCGCACAGATACTTCGTTCCGCTCAATTTGTACATGTATCTGAACTCAAAGGCGGTCTTGCTGCGTGGAAAGCGATCGGTGGGCCAACAGAAGGTATTGTTGAATCCAGAACCCCCGCAGGCGCAGATGATTACAATGTGGTAGCTCGGATGCAGAATCACTTGGAAAATCAGCCAAAGGAAGGTACTAGCGCCACCGAAAGCATTCAAAAGGGAGCCAGTAATCTCAAAGAAAATATTCAAGAGGGAGCTAGTAACTTGAAGGAAGGCATTCAAAAGGGAATCAGTGACCTTAAGGAAAACATTAATGAGTCTGAAAATCGCTCTTAGGTAAAAAATCACCCAGAAAGAGGCATAGCTTTTTGTGGCGAAGCCTAACGCTTTTATCTACTGCACACAATCAATAATTTGTGCGCCTGGAATCAAGCGGGGTGTGATCTAATTCCCCACTTGATTCCTCCTCTTTCGCCCCTAGCCCTTGCTTGTACGTGTTCAATAGACTTTTTGCAAGAGTCAATTTTTTGAAAATTAAACCACAGATGAACACCGATGAACACAGATAGTTCATCGGTGTTTATTTGTGGTTCTAAATAAAAAACTAGGATTTTCGCCAAATACCTAATCTTGACTGTTGACTGGTTAATTTAATGTTCAAATAAATCTTTAAACTGTAATAAATCTAAAGAAACTATTGTCGGTAAAAAATTAAAGCATTCTTGAGCAAGTTTCCAACGTTCTTCTCGGTGGAGCATTTCTATTAGCTTTTGCTGCACATTGAGTAAGTAGCGTACATCATTAGCGGCATAACTTAGTTGAGCTTCAGATAAATTAGCAGCGTTACCCCAATCAGAACTTTGAGCGCTTTTATCTAGTTCCACTTGTTCTAATTCTTGCACTACATCTTTGAGTCCGTGGCGATTAGTGTAAGTACGGGCTAGTTTACTTGCAATCTTGGTGCAAAAAACAGGCTGAACCTGAATCCCTAGATTGTATCGCAAGGTGGCAAGGTCAAAACGAGCAAAATGAAACACTTTTTGGATATTAGCCGCTTCCAAAAGCTTTTTTAAATTTGGGGCGTCAGCTTGTCCTTTGGCTATGCGGATTGCAGTCACTTTACCTTCTGGGTTGCATAGCTGGACAAGACAGAGACGATCGCGCAGTGGTAACAATCCCATCGTTTCTGTATCTACTGCGATCGCCGCGGATTCTAAATATTGTTTAAGAGCTGCGTCACTAAGATCGCGATCGCTCACCTGAAAATCTTGTAATGTCATGAATCACTCAATAATAAATGCAGTGCCCATCAGACAAAAATATTGTCAGACACTACATTATTATTGTGCAAAAATATTAGAAATTAAATCTATCTAGTACCGCTATGCGGAATTCGTAATTTGGAATTCCCATACCGCACGCGTTTCATTAATTGGGAATGGGTGATCTATTTCCGGCGTGTACGACGAGTGCGATCGCTAGTGTAAACGAAAATTTGGGTAAGGTAGACTTCGCCTTGCTGATTTGCAGCAACACCAATCCCTGTGATATTGTAATTTCCTTTAAGATTTTTCAGATGTCCGGGACTTTTGACCCAACCAGTCACAGCTTCAGCAGCAGGATCGCTATATCCTTGGTTGAAAGCGACATTTTCAGCCGCACTATTGTAGATAAGAGGGATAGCTTTGACTCGCCGTTCAAATCCCTGATGGCTAAACGGAACTTTCCCATTAGCCATATTTTGACTATGAATCCTTGCTTGTTTAGTGATATTCGCATTTAAGGTCAACTTTGGTAGACCTTTAGCAGTTCGATATCGATTAATTTCGTCAAAAACTGATTTTTCTAGAGCAGTAGTTTTAAAAGTAGTAGTTGATAATGCAACTTGATTGGAAACAATTGACAACGGCTGATTATTAGTCGATTGGTTACTAGAAGTGTGACCTGGTATAGGAGTGGTCGTTAATCCACTAGCAAGGACAAGCGTACTTAAAGCGATGCCAAAAGCAGTTTGTCGAAACATGGAGAATTAGGTAATGTTGTAGAGATGTAAGACTTATACTCTATCTTATTGTTCTTAAGATATATGCCAGGATACTGTTAAGAATTCAGGAACTTAGAAACTCTTTGCACATCCTTCATAGAAAATACAAATAATCATTCACAACTGTCAATCTTAGGATAGATCATCTTCATGAGAGTCACTTTTGCTTTTGTTGAGAATCTAACATTTTCATGAATTACTAGAAAAATAATATAGTATCAATCAAACAAATGTTGTTGATACTACATTATTCATCATAAAATTTGAGAAAAAACCTAAATTTTGCGAAACTAAACGCGAAGGAAAATTTGTGTTATGTAGATTTTGCCGTTGGAGCCTGTGGCAACACCAATCCCCGTGAGATTGTAATTTCCTTTGATGTTAGCGAGATGTCCTGGACTTTGGAGCCAGCCTTGAACAGCTTGTTTAGCGGGATCACTATATCCCTGGTTGTAAGCGACATTTTCCCCAGCAGATATAAAAGGAATAGCAATTGCTTGAACTCGCTGTCTAAATCCGCTATGTCCAAATGAAACTCTACCGCTTGCCATGTTCTGACTATGAATCCTGGCTTGAGTGTCGCTGGCAGAATTACGTAACAGCACTGGCAGCTTTTGGGAACCTCTGTAGTTATTAATTTGCTGAAAAACTGCTTGTTCTATAGCAGTGGTGTTAATGCTAGATTGTGCAATGATTTGACGAGGATGACTTGATACATTTGAAGACTTGGGCGCAGAAGTCTGATTTGGCACAGAAATAGCGATCGCTCCACTGCTGAGAACAAGAGTTCCTACAATGCCGTATATTGTTGTTCGGATCATGTGCTGAAAGTAAATTTTGAAACCATCTAAGCACACTACTGTCCATTGAACAACTTAGATACATGCTTGTATATCTCCTACTTATGCTGCATATAGCAAGGAATAAGTAAAGCTGAGAGTTTTGCAAAATTTGTTAACTCCACAGTAATTCCTGGGAAGTGGCTAGGTAAGAAAGTTGATTTTTAAAATCATAGGTAATACCATTTTGAAAAAGGAATGCAACAGCTTGTAGGGTGGGCATTGCAATGCCCACTCTACTGTGGCCTATTCATAAAAACCCGCTGTAAGTAAACGCTGAATAGTGGAGTAACGAACATATAAATATTTTCAATTCAGTATAATACAGTTATTTTTAGAGGTGCACAGATGTGTGCTCCTACCGCGTGTTCTATCCAAAAGAAAACCGCTATAGACATAAGAATTTCGGATTCTCATAGTTCAACACTTCTAAGACACCTCGTAAGAATAAGTTAAACAAATTCCAGCTAGATGTATCTTGAGAGATAATTCTCTAGCTGGAATGTGCAACTTATGTTCATCTAATGGCTAAAGGGTGTCCAACGGCTCCTGTAACACGCGCAGTATCCGGGCAAGATACTCTGTCCGCCAATGTTCACGTTTTTTCGCTACCTCTTCGTCTGGCTCGTAAGCGTCAATATCAGCAGCAGACAAAATACCCTGAGCTGCCAGCAAGCATTCGATAGTATCCAGCCGATCATGCAGCACAGATACCTCACTTGTTAAAGCCATTACGATCGCCAAGAGCTTATCAACTTGTGGGTCATCTAAGTAAACGGGTCGTTTACCCTTGGCTGTCTTCAACATTCCAACTACCTCTATTTACTTAGTTGCAGCAACCACAAACCAAGTGCCTCGGCTGCCTGAGTTGCCATTTTGAGAATTATTAGCTACTTTTGCTTTCCATGCGCCGTTAGGCACAAACTTCTCGAATAGTTTATCTGCTGCAAAACCAGCTTCAGCAGCTAGCGCCACCAAGTCCAGATCGCGCACAGCGCTCCAAAATGGTTCGTTATTGTTAACGGTTTCCCCATCGTACATGAACTGGCTATAAGCATCCATGTGACGATACAAAGGTGCTTCAACATGAAGCATCATTCCGCCAGGAGCCAGAAGACGATAACACTCTTGCATAACCTTGCGGACAACTGGCGGGGGAATTTCATGTAACAAAATGTGGGAAACCACTAAGTCAAATGATTCATCTGGGAAGTTAGTGTGTTCAGCATTTTGCTGGGAAAAGTGTACCTGCTTGCCTAAGACTTCTGCTCGTGCATGAGCGTAACGTAGCATTGGTGCGCCGATATCTATGGCGTGAACTTCTGCATCTGGGTAAGCATCTACGTAGGGCAATGTGCTATTGCCGATAGAACATCCCATGTCGAGAATTTTTTGGGGTCGAAAGTCGGGATATTCTGGCTGGAGGTAGTTTTGGACTATAGATAGCCCCATGTCATCGTTGAGTGGCCCCAACCAACCGAGTCCATAAACATAAACCCCGCGATCGTAGGTTGCACCAGCAGCTACATCATCAGCTGTAAATTCACTGTGATACCCTCCTGGCATACAGTGAATGTCTACAGCTTTTTGATAAATGGGTATTTGCAAATTTGGGTCGAGTGTTAAAGTACCCAGTTCACTACCCTTGTCTTTCGCACGCGCGATCAAGTCTGGTAGATGTCTGTCAACACTTGCGTTGACGGACTCCCATAACATTTCTTGGTTAATTCGCTTCAGGGCATTAAACCAGCGGTAGTGGGGTTCGTGCTGCATTACCTCCCGAATTTCATAACGGTTCTGGGGAGAACGCTGGTGTTCTTGTTCAAACCTAGGTTTGGCTCGTTTTTCATAAACTACCTTATTGCCAGGAAGAAGATTCTTGAAAATATGCATTCTCAGACTTTGGACAAAGTTTTGGCGTGCCAACTCGTCATGAGTGGGTTGCGGTAGCATTGCATGTTGGAATTGTTGATCCATGTATTCATCTCAGAATTTTTATGTATATTTATGCATGATTCAAAAACTTAGCTACCGTTTGTACATCTTTGTCACCGCGTCCAGAGCAGTTAATCACAATCCGAGGACTGCCACTAAGTTGGGGACATAGGGTTTCTAGGTAGGCGATCGCATGGGCTGTTTCCAGCGCTGGTATAATTCCCTCCAGCCGAGACAATCGCTGGAACGCCGCCAAAGCATCTTCATCCGTCACGCTATAATATTCAGCGCGACCAGTATCTTTCAAATAGCTATGTTCTGGCCCAACACCGGGATAATCTAACCCCGCACTAATTGAGTGTGCTTCAATTATTTGCCCATCTTCATCTTGCAGCAGATAGCTCATTGCTCCGTGCAATACACCCACTTTCCCTTTTGTCAAGGTAGCAGCGTGTTTTTCAGTATTAACACCTTCCCCCGCTGCTTCAACCCCAATTAACCGGATAGAAGGCTCATTCAAAAACTCATAGAATAGTCCCATCGCATTGGAACCGCCACCCACACAAGCCATCAGGATATCAGGCAACACACCCCATTTTTCCATTGCTTGGGCGCGAGTTTCTTGCCCAATCACTGCATGGAAATCTCGTACCATCATCGGGTAAGGATGCGGCCCTGCGACTGAACCCAGGATGTAGTGAGTTGTTTCTACATTCGTTACCCAATCTCGAATCGCCTCAGAAGTTGCATCCTTGAGCGTACCTGTTCCCGCAGCTACCGGACATACTTCTGCACCCATGAGCCGCATTCTGAAGACATTTAGGGCTTGGCGTTCCATATCGTGAACGCCCATGTAAATTACGCATTCCAGCCCAAAACGAGCACAAACAGTTGCCGTCGCTACTCCATGTTGTCCAGCACCCGTTTCCGCAATAATCCGCTGCTTGCCCATGCGCTTTGCCAACAATACCTGGCCGAGGGCATTATTGATTTTATGAGCGCCAGTGTGATTTAAGTCTTCGCGCTTCAAATAGATTTGTGCTCCTGTGCCATCAGGTCGAGCATAATGGCTGGTAAGGCGTTCAGCGAAATACAACGGCGTCGCACGTCCCACATAGTCCCGCAATAGCTGTTGTAGTTCTGCCTGAAAACCAGGGTCATTGCGGTATTGCTGATAAGCTGTTTCTAGTTCAGCAAGAGCAGGCATTAGGGTTTCCGGGACGTACTTACCGCCAAAGCGTCCAAAACGTCCTTGTATATCGGGAACCTGAGCAGTTGATGGAGAACTGGGAGAGAAGGGAGTGGTAGTCACAGGCTGATTTCGATCACAGGAATGACTTAATTATTATAGGAAAGTCTGAACCATATAGGATACGATGTCTTATTGATGAAACAGTTTTGAGTCCTGAGAAATAATTCTTTGGAAGAATAACTGAACTGCTAGCGCTTTAGAACTAGGTAACTTTTTACTCCACTGCGATGGATTTGTAATGTTAGCCTAGAAATTGATTTCCCAGCAGAATGGTTACATAGCAGTTTCCACTGCCTATGATTTTTTCTTAATAAAGATTTATGTCTTCTTCCAATTCCAAATCTTCCGACAAAAACTTTGTCTACCGTGAATTTGGCAACGAGAACTCCGCCGCTACAGAAAGACCAATTCCAGAATTACCCCCGCAACAACAAAATCTCAAAGTGCAAGCCTCACGCAAAGGACGCAAAGGCAAAACCGTCACCGTAATTAGCGGTTTTCAAGCAAAACCAGAAACCTTAGCAGATTTGGTCAAACAGTTGAAAACCCAGTGCGGCACAGGTGGTACAGTCAAAGATAACGAAATAGAAATTCAGGGCGAGCACAAGCAGAAAATTGTCGAGATTTTGACCAAACTAGGTTACAAGTCCAAAATTAGCGGTGGTTAATTCAGTGTGGTTTACCGCATCTTAGCTGTGATATTCATGTAGAAGGGCAATGTTATCTTTGAGAAGTACAAATATGCTGGAACGGTGCTAAATCACTTCAGCATAATATCTGTTCTTTTTGAGATTAATGGAGGTTCAAATGGATTTAGTTCGTCTTCTGTGTGCCATTTTCCTACCACCTCTGGGAGTCTTTTTACAAGTAGGTTTAGGTAAAGATTTTTGGATTAATATACTTTTGACGCTTTTAGGCTATATTCCAGGGATTGTTCATGCAGTGTGGGTAATTGCCAGGAAATAATTCTTCACCTAAGTAGGTTGGGTGTTCCGACTCTTTTGCTCAACCTACTACTGAGTGGCTGCAAGATTATGACAAATACCTCATTAAGAAAAGAGCTTCATCAAGAAAACCGCTTGTCTTGGAATGAAGCAACTAAAGCACACAATAGCTATAAAGGCGATCAGGCAAAGTTTTTTCGAGAAGGAGGCGATACACTCTTTCTAGAAGAAAAAGAACTTTTAGGAGAGATTACTGGTTTATTGCCCAGCGTAGGATCGCACAAACCATAGTTTGATCGGTGTTGGATTGGTTCGCCCACTCCTGCAAGAGGTTTTCTGGGAGCGTTCTGACCATTTCCACAATAACTCCTGCTACATCATTTTCAGAAAATTGCTGAGGAATTTTTGCTTGGAGTTCTGGAGAGCGCAGACAATTGAGAAATCCTCGAATTAATACCGGAGCGGTTCCCGCAATCGCCGTGAAAATTAACGCCTCATTCTCGGATAAAGACCTCGCTCGAAACGGCTCTAATTTCCCCCAACCAAGATACTCACACTGCAATAAGTTGCCCACCATGCTCATTGAACTCCTTAAACTGGGTCAGGACTGAGACTGCGGCGATCAATGCTTACTTGCTACTCACTCCAGTAGTTGTCCGCCCACTCATCTCGCTGGAATGAATGCGGAAGATGGCAATCACCTCCGTGCGCCCCCAACTATCGACCCAGGTACGATTAATTGCAGGCGAAAGCGTTGGATTCCGTTCTTTGATAAAGTGCATAGCTCGATCAAAGTCTGGCTGCGTGGTGATGCGCTCGACTCGACCTGTAACTACCACACTCCGCCAGTGTGCTGGGCCATGCACTTCTTCAATCTGGAGGCAAACTTCTGGATTTTCGTCCATCGCTTGCGTCTTCATGCCTTCGGTAGTGAAAAGGTAAATGTCTGAGCCTTCGAGATAGTAGTGCATCGGCACAACGTAGGGATGCCCTTTGAAGACACAACCAAGGTGTCCGTGTCCCACTTCTTTCAAAAGCTCTTGTATTTCCTTCAAACTCATTTCATCGATATCTAACATCACCATTCTCCTTTCAAAAAGGAATTTCTGCCTTAAATCTGAACCGCGTTTTACCTGCTGAACAAAAGGTTGTAGGGTCAGCACCGAACGAGTGAGGCTTCCTAAAGCCAAAGTAGTTTTGTAGATGGAGCTAAGGAAACATCGTTTGAAAAACTACGGTTGCAGTATATTTATACAGAACTTTGGAAAGTTTTCACCTGAGCCATTAGACACAAAAGCGAACAATCTCGTGCTTATTTTTCAGCGCTCTATCACCCACTTCGACTAAATCCCAACACAAAGTCCAGTATTTATGCAATGCCCAACCAGGTGAACGGGATTTTGACGCGATCGCAACAGCTTACTGATTTTGAGATACCCTGGCAAAACATACGGGTGGATTTCACTACTATATTTTCTTAAATATCTGTTGCACTATGTTATCTACAGTCACAACTTAGACAACGCAGCAACATACAGGAGCTTTTATATGTCAGGTTTTAAAAATACTACATCTACTACTTCACAAGATCCTAATGCTTTGCGTCCTGGGTTTACTCCTCAAAGTGAAAATTGGAATGGCCGCCTAGCAATGATTGGTTTTTTATCTGTTGTTTTGATTGAAGCTTTTACTGGTCAAGGCTTCCTCCATTTTTGGGGCATCTTGTAAATTGTTGCTCGTGGAGTTAACGTAGCCATGACAGCTATTCAAACAACCGTAGTTCTTGCCATGACGGCTGACGGAAAGATTAGTGCTGTAGATCCTAGAGCACCCCGCGATTCTGATCCAGCCGATCAAGCACACTTAGAATATCAAGTATCCCTTGCCGATTTAATCTTGGTGGGAGCGGGGACAATTCGAGCCGAAGGGACAACCTTTACAATTCGCAATCCTGAACTTTTAGCCGCGCGTCAAGTTCGTGGTCAGTCTCCTCAGCCTATTACTTGTGTGGTATCGCGATCGCTTAATCTACCATCAGATATCCCTTTTTTTCGCCAGGATGTTGAACGATGGATATTTACAACACGCACTGGTTTAGAGCGCAATTCTGATGCAGCGACTCTGCAAAAGCAGGCTGACTTAATTGATCTGGGGGATACAGACTTAGACTGGGATAAAGCTTACACCTTGATGGCAGAGCGAGGTATCCAGAAGGTTGCGGCTTTGGGGGGTGGTTCTTTGATAGCTGCTCTGGTGCAGGCGGAACGAATTGATGATTGGTGGTTGACCATTTGGCCAGTTGTTTACGGTGGACAACGTGCGCCCAGCCCGGTAGAGGGAGAGGGTTTTACACCTAGTGCTGCTCCTCAACTCGAACTGGTAGAAACTCGCCAGATCGGAAGCGAGTTGTTTTTGCACTACCGCACGTTCAAAAATTTATCTGATTCAGCACAGAGAAAGGTTTATTCCGAGTAATACCGATGGTTTTGGGTTTCTAAGGTAAAGCTTAGGACACTAAGCTCAATGGAGGCGATCGCCTGCTTATTTCTTCTTCAATTGCTCCGCAAACTCCTCATGTTCAGCTGAATTTAATCCCAACTGCAACACTTCCAACACCCGCGCCATCTGATTGTTTCGCAGTGCTTCTACAGCTAACCACAACCCTGGAAACACCTGAGAGCGAATGATGCCATCTGCACCAGGAGATAGCAATCGATAGTCGCCATCGGTGAGGTAAAACCATTCAATTTGATTCTCGTAAGATTGCCAGATTACGTACTCCAGCACCCCGTTACGGCGATAAACCTGCTTTTTGCTACCCCTATCAATCGCGGCGCTACTGGCGGCAATTTCCACAATTAGCTCAGGCGATCCTTCAATATAACCATCGCTGCTCAATTGAGTTTGTCCACCCACAGCAGATTCAATAAACAGCACCGCGTCCGGCTGGGGTTCGTTATCTAAATCTAGTCTGACTGTCGGTTCAACGCTCAAGTCAACACCGGGAGTCATTGCTTGATAGACTCCCAACCAAGTCATAACTCGACTGTGAGGTTTGCCGTGCTGTTCATGTCTTAAGGGAGATGCCACGTAAACGATTCCTTCAATCAATTCCGCTTTTTTGATATGGGGAGCAGCCGCATAACGCCGCTCAAATTCAGGACGAGTCAGGCGATCGCCACTTTCAAGCGGAGGCAGATGTTTCTGGGGCGAATTGGATTGTGTTTGGGGTGAGTACTCTCTAACCATTTGCCAATCCTCACAGTTGCCGAATAATTTTCACTGTAGCAAACTCTTGGATGTGGGCAGGGGGGCAGCACTTCTCTACGAGAGGCTGCGCCAACGGCTACGCTCAGTGACCGGGGAGCAGAGGGGCAGGGGGGCAGGGGGAGCAGGGGGAGAATAAATACAGATGCGATTAATCGCGTCTGTACTCAGCACTGGGATGGTTTACGCTCTGCTAGATATTGATACATCTGCCAACGAGCGTCTACTTCGGTTTGCGCTAGTTCTAATAAGTGCTGTGCATGGTTGGGTTTGCTTTTGGTGAGCATCTTGAAGCGATTTTCTTGGTACATTGATTTATCTACTGACTGCGTGGGCGATCGCATATCCAATTGCAAGGGATTTTTACCCTGTTTTTGCAACTCAGGATTATGACGATACAGCAACCACCGACCTGATTCTACCAGTGATTTTTGGTGATCCATCGCTGTGGTCATGTTGATGCCGTGGGCAATGCAATGGCTGTAAGCAATAATTAAGGACGGGCCATCGTAAGCCTCTGCTTCTAAAAACGCCTTTAGGGTATGTTCATCCCTAGCACCAAGGGCTACACTCGCTACGTAGACGTTTCCGTAGGTCATAGCAATTAAACCTAAGTCTTTCTTGGGTGCGGGCTTGCCACTCGCCGCATATTTAGCAACCGCTGCTCGTGGGGTGGCTTTGGAAGATTGACCGCCAGTATTGGAATATACTTCTGTATCCATTACCAAGATATTTACATTGCGACCACTGGCCAGCACATGATCGATACCACCAAAGTCAATGTCATAAGCCCAACCGTCACCGCCGACAATCCAGACGCTTTTCTTTACCAGGTAGTCAGCAATTGATTTGAGATTTTGGATTTTGGATTGCAGATTGGGGTTTAGAGTCACAATTTTGTTTAACTGCTGCTGCAACAGTGCCACTCTTTCCCGTTGTTCCCAGATGTCAGCTTCAGATTTTTGTTCAGCATTGAGGATGGAATGGATAAGCTTCTCATCTATTTCACCGCTCAATTGTTGTAGTAGTTCTGCCGCAAATTCAGCTTGTTTATCTAAGGAGAGGCGGAAGCCAAAACCGAATTCAGCGTTATCTTCAAATAAGTTATTTGACCATGCGGGGCCGCGTCCTTCGGCGTTTGTCGTCCAAGGTGTAGTGGGGAGATTGCCACCGTATATTGAGGAACAACCTGTCGCGTTGGCAATTACGGAGCGATCGCCAAATAATTGTGTCAATAATTTTAGATAAGGTGTCTCGCCACAACCTGCACAAGCACCAGAGAATTCAAACAAAGGTTCTTGAAGTTGTTGTTGGCGAATCTGATTCAGTTTCAACTGTCGTCGGTCAGGATTGGGCAAACTCAAGAAGAAATCCCAGTTTTTCCGCTCTTGCTCCCGCAAAGGTAACTGCTGTGCCATGTTAATCGCTCTACGCAATGGCTCAGCTTTATTTTTGGCAGGACAAATATTTACACAGATAGTGCAGCCTGTGCAGTCTTCTGGGGCAACCTGAATAGTAAATTTTTGATTAGCAAAGTCCTTATCTTTTGCACCAGTTGACTTAAAAGTTGGTGGTGCATTGACTAACTCACTCGCTTGATAAGCCTTAGCGCGGATGGCACTGTGAGGGCAAACCATAACACACTTGCCACATTGAACGCAGACATCTGTATCCCACACAGGTATCTCTTCTGCCACATTGCGTTTTTCCCATTTCGCAGTACCACTGGGGAAGATACCGTCTACTGGTAAAGTGCTCACAGGTAAATCATCACCTTCCCAAGACATGATTTTACCTAAGACATCGCGGACAAACTCAGGGGCGCTGAGAGGAAAGGGATTGATAGTTGTGGATTGTTGATTATTGATGGTTTTGGGTATGTCTACCTTATGCAAGTTAATAAGGGTGTCATCAACAGCTTGCAGATTCATGCGGACAACTTCCGCCCCTTTTTTGCCGTAAGTTTTTTCAATTGCTTGTTTGATTTTGGCGATTGCTTCTTTCTCTGGTAAGACACCCGCTAAGGCAAAGAAGCATACTTGCATAATGGTGTTAATTCTTCCACCCATGCCACTTTCACGGGCAACCTGGCTAGCATTAATTACGTATAACTTTAGCTGCTTATCAATAATTTGCTGCTGCACTTTCAGCGGTAGATTTTCCCAGACGGTATCTGCATTATATGGACTGTTCAACAGCAAAGTTGCCCCAGTAACGGCAGCTTTAAGAATATCTATGCGTTCCAGAAAACCCCAATGATGGCAACCTATAAAGTTGGCTTTGTCAATTAAATAAGTAGAGCGAATTGGCTCAGGCCCAAAGCGTAGGTGAGAAACGGTCATTGAGCCAGATTTTTTGGAATCGTAGACAAAGTAACCTTGGGCATAGTTATCGGTTTCTTCACCAATAATCTTAATCGAGTTTTTGTTAGCGCCAACTGTACCATCGGAACCTAAGCCGTAAAACATTGCCCGAACAACGTTATCTGGTTCAGTAGAAAAGTTAGGGTCAAAGCTCAAGGAAGTATGACTTACGTCATCATTAATACCGATAGTAAAGTGTTTTTTTGGCTGCACTTGAGCGAGATTATCAAAGATGCCCTTTACCATCGCTGGCGTAAATTCTTTGGAGGAAAGACCGTAACGACCACCAATAATTTTAGGCAGAGGGGAATCCAATTCTAATTTCTCCTCTGCTCCTCTGCTCCCCTGCTCCCCCCGAAGTTCTGATCGGAGGAAGCCTCCGCTCAGACTTCTCTCTGCTCCCCACGCCTCATGAATAGCAGCCACTACATCTAAATACAATGGCTCCCCGGCGCTACCTGGTTCTTTAGTGCGGTCAAGAACAGCGATCGCTTTTACACTGGCTGGCAAAGCTGCAACAAACCTTTGGACATCAAAGGGGCGATAAAGTCGCACTTTCACTACACCAACTTTTTCATCACGGGCGTTGAGAGAATCGACGGTTTCGTGGACTGTTTCACTACCTGAACCCATGATGACGATGACGTGATCGGCATCGTCAGCCCCATAATATTCATAGATTTGGTAATACCTTCCCGTGCGATCGCCAAATTTATCCATGATCCGCTGGACGATTTCAGGACAGGCATTGTAGTAAGGGTTAGCGCCTTCACGGGCTTGGAAGTAAACATCGGGATTTTGGGCTGTACCCCGCAAAGTTGGTCTGTCTGGGGTGAGACTGCGATCGCGGTGGGCGAGTACTAACTGGTCATGAATTAGCGATCGCAAGTCGCTATCTAAGAGCAATTTGACTTTTTGAACTTCATGTGATGTACGAAAGCCATCAAAGAAGTGCATAAACGGCACTCGCGTCTCTAAGGTGACTGCATGGGCAATCAGAGCAAAGTCTTGACTCTCCTGCACTGAGGCGGAACACAGCAAAGCAAAACCAGTAGCACGGGCTGCCATCACATCGCTATGATCACCAAAAATCGATAAAGCGTGGGTAGCCAGAGAGCGAGCTGCAACGTGAACTACAGCGCTGGTCAGTTCGCCAGCAATTTTGTAGAAGTTGGGTATCATCAACAATAATCCCTGAGATGCCGTGAAGGTGGTACTCAGGGAACCTGTTTGCAACGCCCCATGGACTGCACCAGCGGCTCCGCCTTCGCTCTGCATTTGCACAACGCTGGGAATAGTACCCCACAGGTTGGGACGACCTTCAGCTGACCAAGCATCCGCCCATTCACCCATTGCTGAAGAGGGGGTGATCGGATAAATGGCAATTACCTCATTTAATTTGTAAGCAACACGGGCAACAGCTTCATTCCCGTCGATAGTTGCAAAGGTTTTGTTCATGATTTTCTTCCTGTTTCACCTTGTAGCGATCGCTTGGTTTTCTCAACTGAATAAAGAGAACCTGTGAAAAGCAGCATTAGAAATAGCCAGAGCCAGGAAGTCAGTGTATTACACCTTCGAGATTAGAATTTAAAATTTAATATTTAAAGTGATGATTTTCCTTGACAACTGTTGGCTATTAATTTGACTCTCAACAAATACTGCATATATTATTATTTCATCACCCATCTCTCATCTATCAATAAATATTAAAGATGTACTCAATCAAAGAACTTATTACTAGATAAGAGTTGTAGGAAAATTATTCTTTTTTGCGGGGTATAGGTTCGGGAATAGTTTATCTCTTTGCCTTAACTATCAAATTAGTCTCAATTAAATATTGTTTGTACAAATTTCATCCGTGTAGAAACGTTGTAATATTAATGCGTGTAGAGACGTTGCATTGCAACGTCTCTATTTATTCAATAACCAAGGAATGCGATCGCACTGAATCTAAACTACTTAAACTGATTCTTAAAAAAGTATTCTCCTAACTTTAGTAGTATGGGAATGAGCGGTGTAATTACAGACAGCAAGTACTGACGAAAGGTTGTGACATCAAAAGGCCACACTGGAAATTCATTGGTCAATGTATAGAGAGAGCGTAATTCTTGAAGCTTACCAGTTTGTTTCTTCAAACTTTCAACATCGTTTCCTAAACTTTTGTGAATACGCACGTAATCTGCTTGAAACTGCTTGGCAATTTCACTTATTAATCCTTCTTTGGCTTTTTTCATGCCTTTACGAGCGGCAAGAAGAGGCCCAAAAAAGCATACTAACGATACAGGAAGATATAGCAGAATTAGTAAATTAAAATACCAGTATTTCTGTGCTATTCCTTGAGTAATAAATTGATAATTACTAAGGGTAATCATCGTGCCAAATATAGCAGCTAGATAAGCAGTATTCAGAGAGTATTGGCTCAAAATACTTAATCCACCACAGCGATCGGGATGCAGTGGATTAATATTGAGTTGCTTATTGCCAAGGAGTTGATGCATTACCCAAACATTAGTTATGAGAGTTAGCACTAACATAGTTGCTGCATAAAATATTACAACAGCATTAATCGCACCCGTTAAAGCTGGAAGTCCTCCATCCGATCCCGTCCAATTCTTAACATTATGCTGTAAGGAGAAATACCAGATACCGAAAGCTAATCCTGTTACCAACGCCAAGAATTTACGCCACGGCTTTTTGTATGGAGACAATGCCGAGTTAATTTCTACGTCAGAAACATTAACAATATCTGACTCTTTGAGGTACTGAATTAGCTTATATATTGCCTTAACTGACCACAGATAGTAACCAAAGACAACTGGATTGAGCAAACAAATCCACACCCAGGCAAACCAATCTTGCAGTAACCCTATGTGTCTACCGCCGTGCAATATCAACGTCTGACTTACTGAAGCTACTGCTAAGTAAAAACCAGATGTAATTATGATGGAGAGCAATCCTAAACTAATGGGTGTCAAATGGCATTTATCAATTAGCCAGCGGGCTAATGGATCAGCATGGTAAAAGTCTTGCTCTTGCATATATTAATCAAAGTTGCTAGTCAAAGGAAGACGGTAAAAAAGATAACACCAGTGTCATCGATCTGAATTAAGTACGCAAGATGTCTGTCTTGTTACCCTTGCCCCATAGCTCAAACCCAAAGGTGCAAAATAAGCTAGAATGCAAGCAGATTAAGCATTTCCCGCTCAGAAACACCCATGCTGGAGACTCTGCAAACCCAACTTTACCAACTAGAACAATTTGCCAATGCCCTCGTTTCTAACCAACTGACGCATCTAAGTTTGTTTAGTATTGGCATTATCTTTGCAGCAGGTTTGCTTACTAGCCTCACACCCTGTATGCTTTCCATGCTGCCAATTACTATTGGCTATATTGGCGGTTACGAAGCAAAAAGCCGTCTGCAAGCAGCAGTCCAATCAACGTGGTTTGCGTTGGGATTAGCAACCACCCTGGCAGGGCTTGGGATAATAGCAGCTTTTGTCGGAAAAGTCTACGGTCAGGTGGGAATTGGTTTGCCGATTATCGTTAGTATCATTGCCATTCTCATGGGGCTGAACTTACTGGAAGCATTACCTCTGCAATTTCCGTCTTTGGGCGAAACGAATTGGATTTCGCCAGATTTACCGCCGGGAGTCCGTTCTTATGCAATTGGATTGACTTTCGGCTTAGTTGCATCCCCTTGTAGCACGCCTGTTTTAGCTAGCTTACTGGGTTGGGTTGCGAGTAAACAAGATTTAATTTTAGGTGCGGCTTTGCTACTTTCCTACACAGCGGGTTATGTAGCACCATTGATTTTGGCAGGTACTTTCACTGCTTCAATTAAAAAGCTGTTGGAATTGCGTCGCTGGTCTGGTTGGATTAATCCAGTTAGCGGGGCGCTGTTGGTTGGATTTGGTGTATTTTCTTTAGTTTCTCGGATTCCCCTTAACAATTTTTAGTTTCATTCCCTCATAGGAATTTACATACACAAATTAATAAATATAAGTAATGACTGTAGAAAATTCAGCGTCCAAAGAATTAAAGTGGTGGTCAATACCTGGGCGGTACTTACGGCAAGAGTTTTTGCCTATACTGACAAATTTACGATTAGCGATCGCCTTACTACTCTTAATCGCCCTCTTCAGCATCAGCGGTACTGTAATTGAACAAGGACAATCACCCGCATTCTACCAGGCTAACTACCCAGAACATCCAGCCTTATTTGGTTTCTTAACTTGGAAGGTGATTCAAGTCGTTGGGTTAGACCACGTGTATCGTACTTGGTGGTTTCTGGCATTACTTATTTTGTTTGGCACTAGCCTAACTGCTTGCACTTTTACCCGCCAATTACCAGCCTTAAAAGCCGCGCGTCGCTGGAAATATTACGAAGAACCACGGCAATTTCAAAAACTAGCTTTGAGTGCAGAACTAGATACTGGTTCTCTGAATTCCCTAAGTCCAATACTGCAAAACCGTCGCTATAAAATTTTTCAAGAAAAAGACAATATTCTTTATGCCCGCAAGGGAATAGTCGGACGCATCGGCCCAATCATCGTTCATGTGGGCATTGTGGCTATTCTGCTGGGGGGCATTTGGGGAGCAATGACTGGGTTTCTTGCCCAGGAAATGGTCGCCAGTGGTGATACATTTCAAGTGAAAAATATTATCGATGCTGGCCCTTTAGCAGCAGCCCAAATCCCGAAAGATTGGTCTGTGCGAGTCAATCGTTTTTGGATTGACTATACTCCATCTGGTGGCATTGACCAATTTTACTCAGATATGTCTGTCTTGAATAATCAAGGACAGGAAGTTGATCACAAGAAAATTTTTGTTAACCAACCTCTGCATTATCATGGCGTAACTTTCTATCAAACAGATTGGGGAATCTCAGCTGTTCGCGTCCGCATTAACAATAGCCCAATTTTTCAGCTACCAACTGCACAATTGAACACTAACGGTAGAGGGCGAATTTGGGGAACTTGGATTCCTACTAAACCAGATTTGAGTGCAGGTGTCTCCTTATTAGTCAAAGACTTGCAAGGTATGGTGTTAATTTACGATGCCACTGGTAAGTTGGTTGATACTGTACGCACTGGAATGTCTACCCAAGTTAATGGCGTAACGTTGAAAATTCTGGATGTAATTGGCAGCACTGGCTTACAAATTAAAGCTGATCCAGGCATACCCATTGTTTATACTGGGTTTGGCTTGCTAATGCTGGGTGTGGTGATGAGTTACTTTTCTCACTCGCAAATTTGGGCATTACAAACAGGCGATCGCTTGTATATTGGTGGTAAAACTAACCGCGCCAAGGTTGCTTTTGAACGCGAAGTTTTAGATATTTTGGATCGACTGAGTTCACCGCTAAAGGATGACGAAACAGCTAATATTCAGGAATCCCTAACATCTAATCCACAAGTTTAGATTCAGCATTTAACGCAATACGCTTGGTGTTAAACTCAAAAAATTAAATTTTTTAGGTTGGGTTTCACAAAGTGAAACCCAACCTAAAATTATTTTCAACTGACATTTTCCGGGAATAAATCTTGTACTTTCTATCCACCAGAGTAAACAAGTTCGTATCACCTACTGTCTCAGATGTGCCTAACATCAGAAAGCCCGTTGACTTAAGACTATAGTGGAACATTGACAGAAGCTTCTTCTGCATATGAGATCCCAAGTAAATTAGCACATTTCGACAAGTAATTAGATCTAGTTTGGAAAAGGGTGGATCGCTGATCAAGTTTTGCTTAGCAAAGATACATAGTTCGCGTACCGATTTGCTGATCTGATAACCGCCTTCTACCTGAACAAAGAATCGTTTTAGACGTTCTGGAGAGACATCTGCTACTTGGCTAGGCTTGTAGATACCGTTCCTAGCTTTCTCGATCGCCGCCTCATTGATATCCGTAGCAAAAATCTTAATCAGCGGATTGATTCCCTGATCTTCTAAATACTCCAGCAAGCAAATAGTAATAGAATAGGCTTCCTCACCCGTTGAACATCCCGCTACCCAAATGCGGATCGGCGACTCCGGCGTTCGATCCTTGGCAATAATCGGAAATACTGTGCTTTTTAAAGCTTCAAAGGATTTAGGATCGCGGAAAAAATATGTAACCGTGATCAGCATATCCTGATACAAAGCGCTCACTTCTGCCGGGTTGTTCTGAAGATAACGGACGTAATCTTCTAGCATTTCAAGCTTGTACAAAACCATCCGCCGCAAGATGCGCTGTTTGAGAATGGTCTGCTTGTAGTGGGTAAAGTCAACCCCTGTAGCAACCCGTAGCAGGTGGAAAATTCTGCCCAGAGCATCTTCGCCTTCCAGCAGTTCGTCAATTAGTTTTGCCGAGGTTGAGCCTTTGATGTAGGGATGACGGCTGATCTTTGCCAATTCCTGGGCGATCGCTTGTGGAGTTAAGATAAAGTCTACATAACCTGAAGCTACAGCAGTGTTCGGCATACTACTGACTTTGGCTGTGTCTTCACACTGGGCAAAGGTGATGCCCCCAGCAGCCTTGATTGTTTCCACTCCCCGTGTACCATCGGAATCGCCCCCCGACAATACAACTGCGATCGCTTTGCTTCCCCGCTCCTCTGCTAACGAAAAAAAGAAAGCATCGACTGTCATATTAATCCCACGGGTTTTCTCGCGTGGCATCAGTTTCAGTACCCCTTGAGAAATGGTCATCATTTTATTGGGCGGAATCACGTAGACATGATTTGGTTCCACAGACATACCATCCTGCACTTTAGTTACAAGCATCTTGGTTGCCCTAGAAAGAATCTCCGTCAACAAACTTTTTTGATTAGGGTTTAAGTGCTGAATCAACACAAATGCCATACCAGTATCGATGGGCAAATGGCTCAACAATTGTGTATACGCCTCCAATCCTCCTGCTGAGGCTCCCACTGCAACAATCGGAAATAATTCATTCTGATTAACCTGCTGCTCCTCATTAGATGGTTGAGGTGCAATGGAATTAGATTCAGATTTCTTAGAGGACTGCTTAAATGTCATGGGATGCAACAGATAATAATAGTTAGCTTAAACAAAAAGAAGCCTCTCGCTCACTCGTTCGCGTAGCGGACGCACCTAGGTAGCCCGTGCCTCGGCTTAGAGTTAAAAGACCGCCCACAAGCAAAAGTCAGAGCAGCGGTTTTTGCCGTTCTGAACTTCAAAGACTCAGGACTGATTAAAACCAACCACATTGTGTTGTACTGTATGGCTTAATAACGTTAGGAACTATTTGTTTTTGTCCTGCAAATTCTCTGCCATAATAACCATCATCAAAACCACGACTAAATTCACCACCAGCAGTACGCGACTTATAAGCCTGTCCTTTTTTCGCGCTATTTTTTCCTTGGCGGTAGCCATCAGCATAAGCTTGAGGATGATAGGCAGGATCTTCGTCAATAAGCCATTCAGTAATCGGATAGCAGTAGTTTAATGGACGTGTATAATATGGGCGATAGTGATAGTAACGCCTGTGAGCTTGAGCAGGCTGATTGTTAAGTAGAAATCCAGTAGTGGTGGCTAAAGCTACTAGACTAACTGTAATAATTTTTTTCATAATTATAGTCTCCAGAGTTCATTAACTCCTGATACTTTTAAGATATCGTGGAGAATATTCAAGCGACATCGCCTAATCGGGTAAGCAACTAAGCTAATGTGTTTGTGATAACAATCTGCCAAGACTTGTTGACGATCGCTTTGTTTGGCATAAACTGTAAAGGCGATCGCTATAATCTCTTTGCATGCTCCAACGGCAGGGTTAATGATTTTTGTATAACCCTTACAAGTAAATATTGCCTCTGCAAAAAAAAGTTACAGGAGACAAAAACATGAGTAGTCTGGGCAAAAGAAGATTAGAAGCCGTTTTGGCGATCGCGACTTATGCTGTTGGTAGCGGTACTGCCTCAGCTACGCCAACCCCTGGTATCGAAGTTCCCAAACAGATTGTGTTAACTGCATCCGATATCGCTATGTACACCACTATCTGGAAAATCTATTTTCATGAAGATTTATCCAGTCAGGGAATTTTAGATATGCTGGCACAGTTAGGTTTAGTAACCCTTGCCGCCACGGGTACAGCTTATATTGTTGCTAAAACCACTACAGCCATCGTTAGTGAAATTACAGGCTGGATAGGGCCGATAGGATGGGGCGTAAAGGCTGCGATCGCAGGTTCTCTAAGTGGTTTATTTGGAGTTACCTGGGCACTTTATTGCGATCGCATTTATTCTCAAAGACAACCTCAACCAGTTTGATTCTAATTTAGGGCGGGAAAAAACTACACTTGACCCTTGACCTTTTTTGAATTAAAAATTAAAAATATAAAATTAAAAATTAAGAAGAAGAATAATTTTTAATTAATTAATTTTGGGTACAGAGCAAGCACTGATAGCGCAGCGTTAGCGAGTCCGCGAGCGTCTTGCAATTTTTAATTAATAATTTTTAATTTTTAATTGGAGCGTTCGCGCAGCGTCTCGTAGAGAAGCGACTTGACCCTTGACTCTTTTTTGATCATTATCCAGCCGATCGCAACAAGCAACGCACCGAATAAAAGAAATCCTAAATCCCAAGCTAACTGATTCGGCCCTGGTTTCACATGGTGAATACCAAGAATCTGGTGATCAATTACACCTTCAACTAAATTAAATAACCCCCCACCAATCAGCAACGAGCCAACAAAGGTCTGTGATGACCAAGCAACATCATTACGCCCTCCAGCCCGCCATAGCAAGACTATTCCTACTACAGTCAGCACCCAGTCAAAGGCATGAAATAACCCATCCCACAACATATTCAAATCTATATTTGCGGTGGTTGTCAGAGGTCGAACGTTGCTCAGCATGTGATGCCACTGGAGTAGTTGATGCAGGAGAATGCCATCAACAAACCCTCCCAGACCCAGACCAAGAACAATTCCAGCAGCAATTAGCGGTGTGTTTCCGTTAATAGTTTCACTCTTGGCCTCCATTCTTAACCTCATAGATAGGCTTTTTCATCACAATAGAACTCTTTTGGGAGTAATATCTTCTATCTTGAGACAAGTACGATCATTCAATCTCAAGTAGAGAATTTCTTGTCAGCATCTACGGGCATTATAGAAATTGATATATTAAAGAGCAATTTTCAAATGGCCATTTACTTTTATAAAGTTTGGCAGCCTTATGGCTGTTTTTCTAACTTTTCTCCCCACGGAATCCACATCCAGGGAACTTACTGGTCAACAGTTGAGCATTATTATCAAGCACAAAAGTTTGTGGGCAGTATAGATGCGGTGATTATACCCCTCATCCATGCTGCTGCAACCCCAGAAGAAGCTGCTGCTTTAGGTCGTTGTAGCACCCGCAAATGTCGTCAAGACTGGGATTTGGTCAAAACTCAAGTTATGCGAGAAGCTGTACTTAAAAAATTTCTCACTCATGCTGAGATTAGAGAAGTTCTCTTGACTACAGAAGATGAAATTTTGGTGGAAAACTCCCCAACTGATTATTTCTGGGGTTGTGGTGCTAATAAAACCGGTGACAACCATCTCGGTAAAATTCTCATGAGTGTGCGTGAAGAAATCCGCAAGTTAATATTTTTGTCAGCAATTTACGAATAGTTAGGTTTGAATAATTACGTCTATTTGTCAATTGATTCTAAGTGGGGAATGTTGTCATTCCCCCAGACACAAAGCTTTAAACAAATTAAAAATAACTGCTTTCACCACAATAAATCTTAATTCATTTAAAGTAAGCGATAAAAATAGAAAAAAATATCTTTAATGTAAGGCAACAATAAAGACAATAATTTGAGTGATATTACTGAAATCTTTTCAAAATTGAGAATATAAAATTAATAAGCAAACAAATAAAGATTTTCTTAACTTTAGACTCGAAAATTAATGGATTCTAAATAAGAAATTCTCATTAAAGACAATTATAAAAAAATTACACTTCAGTTGTAGTGTACATAAACAATGACATTTACTGATAAACCAAAAGAGTTGCAGCAAAGTTTAGATCAAGAAAGTTTGCTGCACCAGATGACAAACCATATCAGGCGATCGCTCGAACTCCAAGATATATTAACAACTACCGTTGCTGAAGTTCGGACATTTTTGGATACAGATCGGGTGAAGGTATATCGGTTTACTGCCGATGGTAGTGGTGAAGTTGTTGCCGAATCCATCTGTGAGCAACGTCTACCATCTCTATTAGGGTTGCACTTCCCAGCTCATGATATTCCCCAAGAAGCAAGAGAGATGTTTGTCTCAGCGCGGCAACGTGCAATTGTGGATGTAGCTAACGGGAAGATAGGACTATCACCTCTACAGTCAAAAGAGACTGGCGAAAGCTTACAAACTGAGAATATCTTATATCGGCAAGTAGACCCGTGCCATGTTCAATACTTGAAAACAATGGGCGTACAGTCTTCGGTAGTAGTGCCAATTTTACATTGTTACCCCAAAGAACAATCGGCAAAGCTTGAATTGTGGGGATTGTTAGTATCCCATCACAGTCAACCACGAACGATTTTGAAGCGGGAACTGAATGTATTGCAGCAAGTTGCTGATCAAGTAGCGATCGCGATCGCTCAAAGTAACTTACTTACCGAAGCCCGTACCAAGCAAGAGCTAGAAGCCACTATCAACCGAGTGACTACACTATTGCATAGATTGCCCACAATCCAGTTGCAGGAAGCATTAGAAGAAGTCATTACTGCCCTTAGCGGAGTAGGTGGCAGACTTTACATTGAACAGAGTGAAGAACTGCACACTTCAGGTGTCCAGCCGATAATACCTTATGAATTAGAAAACAATGTCATCGAACAACATCCTGTGTGGCGAAACTGGATAGCTGAGTGTAAGCCAGGTAATGTTTGGGCAATTACCGACCTTTATAAAGAACCGCGTTTGCGAGTTTTGGCTTTAGCATTCCAACCAACTCGGATTCGGGGAATCATGGTGATTCCCCTACACTACCGCGAAAAATTTATCGGTGTTTTGAGCATTTTTCGCTCTGAATTTGACACAGAAATCTTCTGGGCAGGACAATGTGACGAGAATCGGCGACAACTGCTACCTCAGCTTTCCTTTGAGGTTTGGCGAGAGCAAAAAAAGGGGCAAGCATCTGAGTGGAAACCGGAAGAAATCTCACTAGCACAAGCCTTGTACTTTCAATTCTCAATGACAATTCAGCAGCAGCAAATGTATAAACAGGTACAAGCGCTGAATGCCAACTTAGAACGTCGAGTGCAAGAGCAAACTGCTGAACTCGAACAATCGTTACTGCTTACCAAGGTACTCAAGCAAGTCACGGATCAGATTCGCAGTACATTGGACTTACAAACTATTCTGCAAACCATCGTGCAGCAAGTTCGCCCCCTGCTAAATTCAGACCGGGTGGTGATTTTTCAACTAGAGAGTGTATCAGTGATTGTTGAAGAGATTAACGGCAACTGGCCGTCAGTTTTGGGGGTAAAAGCGCTACCAGAATGCTTTCCTGATGAGTATACTCGTCTATACTTTCAGGGCAGAGTCCGGGCAATTAATAACGTATCAACGGCTTCTTTGAGTGCTTGTCATCAAGAGTTTTTGCAGAGTTTGCAAGTGCAAGCCAACTTAATTGTCCCCATTAACATAGGTACGCAAGCATGGGGATTACTTATTGCCCATCAGTGTGAGGCTCCTAGAACTTGGCAAGATGCGGAAATTGATTTTTTGCAACAGCTAGCAGATCAAGCAGCGATCGCCATTCAGCAAGCACAACTCTACGAACAAACCTGTGCTGCGGAAGCTGAAGCCAGAACTCAAGCCGCACAGTTAGAGCGTACCTTGTTTGAACTTCAAGAAACACAGACAAAGTTAATTCACACTGAAAAAATGTCCAGCTTAGGGCAGTTAGTGGCGGGTATCGCTCACGAAATCAACAACCCCGTTAACTTTATCTACGGCAATCTCTGCCACGCTAATCAATACACCGAACAATTACTAGAAATTTTACACCTCTACCAATTACACTATCCTCACCCTGAAGGTGAAGTTCGCTCAGCAATAGATGCGATCGATTTTGACTTTTTGGTACAAGATTTACCAAAAATCATCAATTCAATGCAAGTAGGAGCCGATCGCATTCGCTCAATAGTGCTGTCGTTACGAAATTTTTCTCGCCTAGATGAAGCTGAATACAAGCTCGTTAACTTACATGAAGGCATAGACAATACTTTACTAATTTTGCAGCATCGACTGAAATCAAATGCTGAGTTTCCTGGCATTGAAGTAATCAAAGACTATGGCGATTTGCCACTAGTAGAATGCTATGCAGGACAGATGAATCAGGTATTTATGAACATTATCAGTAATGCCATTGATGCTCTGATACAGGATAAAGAAGAAGCGGGAGAATTGGAGAGTGGGAGAGTGAATAAAGCTGGGGAACTCTCCGCTTCCCTAATCCCTACCATTCGGATTTCTACCAAAATCTCAGCAGACAACTCTCATATCTTGGTTCGCATTGCTGACAATGGGCCTGGAATGACTGAAGAAGTGAAAAAGCTAATTTTTGATCCCTTTTTTACTACTAAGCCTGTGGGTAGGGGTACAGGATTGGGATTAGCAATTAGCTATCAGATTATTGTAGAAAAGCATGGTGGAGTAATGGAGTGCATCACCGAACCTGGTAAAGGTACAGAGTTCTGGATTGAGATTCCCCTTAAACCTCCAAGCAGAGTCAATAGTCAACAGCAGCTAGGCGATTAATCGTGTCTCTACCTTAAGGCTGAGGAAAAACTTAAGTTTCAAAACTTAAAATTTTACTGAGCACTTGCTCAACTTATCTAAAGGATTGTTAATAAAATTTTGAGTAGAGAAAAAATATTTCTCAGCCATCTATAAACTATAGTCTATTGACTTGGATGAAAAACAAGGAGTTTTCTGAGAATACAAAGCAACTGAATTTATTTGGGAGATTGACTTCATACTTCATTTTGCCAAAGTAAAGTTTAGTTGCAAAATAAAATCAATCCCATCCACAGATGCTAACTTAATAATTGAAGCAACTAAAAGCTTCCCTGGCAGATACAACAGCTGCATGTTGAAATGTAGTAAGAGGTAAAAAACGCTGTTTAATTTAAATCTGTCTCGTCAGAACCCAGCAACACCCAACGCGAACGCTGTTATTTCCTCAAATGTGGAAAATTAGGGGGCGCTGTGACTGGTTTTCATTGCTTGTTTACAACAGTGATGAAAGGTAGTACATCCCTGCCTAGAATAAACAAGGAGAGGAAATGATTAAGCTAGTAGAGGTTAGGGTGTTGTTGTGTTTAAAGATAAATCTCAGATTAGACCTTCTCTGGGTGTAAACTTATACAGAAGTTTAATAGCATTTATTTGAAATAGCGCCTTATGTCAATTATTGCGCTCAGAGCATGGTATCTTCAGGATTATGAGCCGATTCCAGAACTGGAAAAACGTCCGCCAGATATTCGCCTAAGTAAAAAAAGTCTTCTGAAAACAGGGTTGCGAGCAGACTTTTTGGAAGAAAGCGACGAAGTTAAAAAATCAACTTGGTTTAGGCATTATCTGGAAGGGGAAAATATTGAATTTTATATTGAGGGTAGTGGCGGCTATTGTGTAGCTAACATTGACTTGATAAGTCATGAAATTTATTTCACCAAGCAAGCGTTGTTAGCTCAGTTGGAACCAACGATTTTTTTGTGCTATCAAACTGAGTATGCCGCAGCTAGTGATGTCCTAAGAGAAGAACTGCAAAAAGGTTTGGCAACTTTAAACTTGCGATCGCGTCTCCCTTTAGCATTAGTAGAATCCTATCGACCTAGTAATGCTCCTCTACGCCTTAACCGCACCATCATGCGAAAAATTCGTAAGAGCTTGCTATTTATTGCAGACACCACACCCATTACTAGCATCGATGGCAAAGAAACCCTTCAACTGATTCCTAGTCCAAATGTCTGTATTGAAATTGGTTATGCCATCCAAAGTAAGCGCTCTGAACAAATTTTACTAGCACAAATGCAACGCCCAAATTTAGATGGGCAATTTCCCTTTGACTTACCCACGCAGCAAATTTTGCAATTCCGAGACAGTAAAGAACTAAATAAAATTTTGACAGAAGCGATCAAAAGCCAGCTAGCACGATTTAAATTGTTTTTTTGAATAGGGCTTGAGTCTATTAAGCCTGGAGTTAAGCTATTAGTGCGGAAATTTATTTCCGGGTGGGATAGTTGACTTATTGAGAATGGTGCAAGTTAAGAAAGTTGCTAGTGTAGCGGAATCGTAATTACAAACTCTGCTCCCTCGCCTGGTGCTGAAATACACTGGAGTTGACCACGATGGTTTTTGACAACAATTTGATAGCTAATTGATAATCCCATGCCAGTACCTTTGCCCACAGGTTTTGTAGTGAAGAAAGGGTCAAATAGCCGGTTGCATACTTCCTCGGTCATCCCTAGACCATTATCAGCAATGCGGATCATTACGTACTCTTCTTGGACAAGGGTGCTAATACGAATTTGTGGAGAATTCATTTGTCCTAATCTATGGGAAGTCACTTGAAGGGTGTCTATATCCTTTATCCCTTGTTGAGAGTTGTTTTCTAATAACATGGGCGCTTCTCTACGAGACGCTACGCGAACGCCTTCCCGCAGGGTATGACCAATGACAAATGACTCTTCCAAAGCATCGATCGCATTTGTCAACAGATTCATAAATACTTGATTCATCTGTCCGGCGTGACACACTATCTGTGGCAGGTTGCCGTATTCCTGGATAACTTGGATTTCGGGACGTTCTAGTTTAGCTTTCAGGCGACTTTGCAACAACAGCAAGGTGCTATCAATACCTTCATGAATATCCGTTCGCTTCATGCCGTCTTCATCTAGACGAGAGAAATTGCGTAAAGATATGACAATCTGCCGAATGCGTTCGGCTCCCATATTCATAGAATCTAGAATTTTAGGCAAATCTTGGCTGAGGAAATCTAAATCAATCGTGTGGATTTCTTGTTTTATTTCTGGTACTGGTGGGCAGTAGCGTTGATAAAGTTCTACCAAGTGCAGCAAATCTCTAACATGCTCACTGGCGTGGCTGATATTACCGTAAATGAAATTGACTGGATTATTGATTTCATGGGCAATACCTGCTACTAACTGTCCCAAACTGGACATTTTTTCAGTTTGAATTAGTTGAGCCTGGGTTTGTTGAAGTTCTAGCAAAGCCTCTTGTAGTTGCTGTGCTTTTTCTTGGGCAGTTTGGGCAGCGATGCGGCTTTGTGTGTAAAGTTTGGCTTGGTCAATTGCGATCGCTAGTTGATCTGTAACTGCTTGTAGCAACTCTACTTCATTGTCCAGCCAAGGCCGGAAGCCACTACAGTAACCGCAGCTAAATGCCCCAATTTCACCAGATTGAGTGTGTACAGGCAATGACATAAAGGCGGTGAAACCAAAATCATGCAAAAATTGTTGTGCGATGCGTTCACCGGAGGTGGGCGTTTCGCCATCGCCTACATTTTTAACATCATCGATGCGGATGATTTCTCTGTTCAAAGTTTTCGTTGCTATTAGTTCAACTTCTGCATGAGTTGCTTGGGCTTTCAGTAGACTGGGTAATGTGAAATTTTTCGCCTCATATACACATTCCCAGTAGGGTAGCTCAGCGTTTTGTCGATACAAAAAGAAGGCGCAGCGATCAATCTGGAATAAGTTGCGGATTTCCTGTACTGCGGTTTCTAAAATGTAATTTAGTTCCAGGGAAGCTCGAATTTGACTGGCAAGACGGTTAAGTATTGCTTCCCGCTGGGCGATCGCTCTAAATTTAGCTTCTGATTTCCGTAGGGCGGTTTCTGTGCGCTGGCGCTGTAGCTCTGCTGTGGCTCTAGCGGCAAAGATACTGACAATAGCTTTGCAGCGTTCCTCTTGCAATATCGGCTTCGTATCCAACACGCAAAGATGACCTATCGATATACCAAATGTATCCACAAGTGGCGCTCCCAAGTAACTTTCTACGTTTAGCGCTAGTAAGTCCTCGTCTTGTGGAAATAGTTGCTGTACACCAGAGGAGTAGCAACGCATCCCCTCTTGTAATACAACTTCGCAAGGAGTATTAGCTAGGTCATACTCGAAAGGTTCTAAAAGCTTGTCATCAGCCCAGAATGATAAAACTCTCGCTCTGCTGAGATCTTCGCCGATTCTTTCTGCAAGTACAACGTAACGGACTCCCAGAGCATCTGCCAAATGACGCACTAAGGCAGAGAAAAATTCTTTGCCCGTCACCGCAGCTGTTCCGGCTACAAGAGCTTGCAAAGTTTCCTCTGCTTGTTTGCGTAAGCGAAGCTCGTCGTAGACATCGGTGATGTCTCGATAAACGCCGCGATAACCTAAGTAATTGCCGGATGCATCAAAGAAAGGAACTCCATTGGTTTCCAGAACAACCAATTGTCCATGCTTGTGAAGATTTTTGTTTTCGAGATTGATTAAAGGCTGTTTGGAGTTGGTTAGATCCTGAAAAAGTTTTTTTACTCGGCTCGCTTCTGCTGGTAGCATCAAGTCAAAAAAAGTTTTGCCTAATACTTCTTCTGGCTCGTATCCCAAAATGTCACGGATTTTTTGGCTAACGTAAGTGTAAACTCCTTGGCGATCTAATTGCCATACCCCATCGTTGGTGGTTTCTACAAGATGGCGAAAGCGCTCCTCGCTTTCTATTAGTGCTTCTTCGGCTTGTTTGCGTTTGATGCCAATGGCAATATCTTGAGCAGCAAATTCTAGAGCGATGAAAGTAGATTCCGTTACGGCTTGCCGAGAAAACATAGCTATAACCCCTACAGTCTCACCTTCAACAATTAGAGGATAGCCTGCAAAAGCAACCATCCCCTCACACTGTGCCCATTCTCTATTACTCACTCGCGGATCTGTCAATACAGAGTTGGTCAAGTGGGGTTTGCCTTCTTGGGCAATCAAACCAATTTTGAATTGTCCGACTGGCACGCGTCTATGGGGCCCGTCAATATGGGTGTACATCCCAGAACTGACTTGCAACTCTAGTACATTCTCCTGTTTGTTCAGTATCCAGAGGCGAGCAAATGCGGCATCAATATGTTTAACTAAAGCTTCAGTGCAGCGGCGCATCATGCACTGTAAGGTGGGACTCTGAGCAAGGGCAGCGTCTACATCGGCACGAAAATCCGCTAATCGCGCTCGCTCTGCTAATGCCTCTTGCGTTTGTTTGCGATCGGTAGTGTCATGACAAATACCAACGAAGTACAAAGCATTGCCATTGGCATCTTTTATAGTAGATGAGTTACTTGTATGCCATCGCCAATCGCCATCTTTATGTTTTACCCGATATTCAATTGGGTCTTGCTTTTCGCCTATTGTTAAAACTCTTTGGAAATAATCTGCACAGATTGGTACATCATCTGGATGCACAAAGGGAATAAAAGATTTGCCTTCAACCTCCGCAACCTCATGTCCTAAGATGTCAGTCCAGTTGGGAGAAATATATGAAAATACTCCCTCAAGCGTTAGTGCAAAAATAATGTTATTAGCGTTTTCTACAATGCTGCGAAACTTGACATCATTTTCTATCAATGCTAGTTGCATTTTGTCGCTGACGTGGCGGACAAGAACTATGATTTGCTGCTCTTGTAAAGGTAATAACCTAGCTTCAAAATTACTGTTCTCTGTTGATAGTGGTAATGTATATTCAAAACTAACTAAAGATTTAGTCTCTAGTACTTGATTTATTGCTTGCCGAAAGCGTATTCCTACAGCAGGAGGTAGACATTCTAGCAGCGATTTGCCGTGAACAAATCCCGGTAAATTATCCAAACACTGCGTCTTTCCAGCTTTGTAATCTAGGATGGTTCCATCAGTATTGAGGCGTAAATATATATCGGGAATCACTTGCAAAATTGCTGCCAATTCTGATGTCTTGTGGCGTAACTTTTCTTCAGTTGCTTGGCGCTTTGTGATTTCAGATTGTAGTTGCTCTAGTGCATTGATTAATTCTGTTGCTGGTTCCTCAACGCCCATTTCTAAGTCTTGATTTGTTGCATCTAAGACTACTTCTGGTAATTTGTTGAGACTCAAAGAGAAGCCTGTAGACGCTTCGCTTGGCTTGCTTCCCCGTACAGATACAGAAGCGGCTTGTTCTTCGACATCGCTGATGTCTATTACGGTATCTATCATCTGTAGCGTTTTTCCAGTTTCGTCGATTTGGTTAATGGAGTCTTGCACCCTTTCAGGAAACACTTTTACCTGCCTGTTTTGTGGGTAATTAGGTTTTATACTTGATAAATATTAACAAGCAAAAAATTCAATATTATTAACTAATAATAAGCCATATTTTTTATTAAAAAAATAGTGAAATCACTTAGTTGATAATTTGGGATATCTCATCGAATGTATAATCTTTTATTGACCTGTTTGCCTGCCAAAGCTAGATGAAGTTAAATCTCAACCAACAATAAAAATTTATGACTGTAAGATTCAATCTCTTGCTTTAAATAAGCTGTTTATAAGTAGTCTGCGATACAGGTCTGGCAAAATACTGTTCAAATAAATATAGATTTAAGCAAAACTGAGCATACTAGAAGTTAATTTATTTAAAATTTTTGATAGGTTATTTTGAATTTTTTATAAAGCAGGAAATATTTAAATATAAAGGAAGTAATATTAACGCAATCTCTTGCTTAAAATATCTATATTTTATTATGCTCCTCGAAAATTTAATTTAGCTTCTCCAGAAAAGTACAATTTTTTATAAAGCGGTTACGTCTTAGTACAATATTTACGATAATCAAGTATTTTCCCCAATATAAATATTTATCTACTTTTTACTGTTGTCGCTCAAACCAGATTTTCACAATGCTCTGAGCTAATAAAAATAGCTCGCACTAAAATAGCAAGTGAACTCAGATAAATGCAAAATATGGCTTCAACACATTATATGAATGGCTGTTGATCACGTTTTTTGTGTTATAAAGCTCACAGAAATTTATGTTAGGCGAAAAACTACTCTATGGAACCAGAAAAACTGGATCGTTTTAAAGATTACGGCGAGTTCATCCTCCGTAAATTAGACTCGATACCCCAGCACCTTTCTAAACAAGAAGATTGGGTTCCAACTAGCCTTGATGAATGTCTCTTAGATCTCCGGGAAGCTGCTGAGAAAACTGTAGAACTTGCTACTTCACCAGTCAAAATTGGTGTGATGGGGGAATTCAGTAGCGGCAAAACCCTGCTTTTAGGTAGCTTGATCGGATATGCAGATGCCTTACCAGTGAGTGAAAATCCTACTACAGGCAATGTTACCGCTATTCATATCATTCCGCAAGATGGCTTTGTAACAACCCACTTGGGTAATTTTACTGTAGAGTATCTTTCTCACGAAGGAGTGAATGAGTGCTTGCACTTCATGCTAGCGGAGGCAAATAGAAGGTCAACAGCAGCAGGGCTTCCGCTTGTACTGCTCTCGAAACTCAACTCTTGGAAAGATATTCTTAGCTGGTGTGAAGAATCCTGGAATAGCAGTAACAACTTGGAGTTACGTTATTTGCTACGGGAATTAGTGCTGTTCATTCGCGCTTATCACTCTTATGGGGAAGCTATGTGTGGTGGATGCTACCAGATTGATGCTACCACCGCCCGTGAAGGTTTACAGCTAGCCGAGCAGCCGATGGCAATTCAAACTCTGAGCTTTGAGGATTTACCTCCGACTCATGTCCGATTACCAAGCCCACCCCAGAGATTACCAACAAAGTTATTACAAAATAGCTTCCCACTGATCCGCCGTGTAAACATTGAGGTGAAAATATCGCGGGAGATTTGGGATTTTGCGGGTGCTGACAAATTTATTCTCTTGGACTTTCCAGGATTGGGGGCTGCTAATTCGGGCGCTAGAGACACTTTTTTGTCGCTGCGGGAACTAGCAGAAGTACAGACAATTTTGGTGCTACTGAATGGCAAATCTCCAGGAAGCGATCGCGCTAATAAAATTTTTACCATGATGCAGCAGCAGCGACCTGGGCAAGACCTCAAAGATTTAATTCTGGTTGGTGTAGGTCGCTTTGATCAACTACCCTTAGACAGTGAGGGTGGTGAACGAGAACTAGATCAACTGATTGAAGATAGTCAAGTCGATAATCCTTTGCAGGAAGAGACTGTTTTCCAAAAACTGAAAGTTTTGCAAACTATTATCGATGGTGCAAGTGCATTTACAACCCAAAAAGACCGCGTTGTTCTCTTGTCGCCGCTGTTAGGATTGGCTGATTTGGCAAAACGTTCTAGTACAGTCAAAGCAGGCTCACCAGAGTTTTTGGCTAACTTGGACTATCCTGATTACTTAGATCGGTCTAAACGGCTACAACAAAAATGGGCAAGCTTAAGCGAACATCTTCTAGAATCTGATGCTCGTAGCCATCTTGGCAGACAACTAGGTTACTTTGCTCAAGACGGGGGTATTAGTAAGTTACGAGAATTGATTCAAAACCACGTAGCGACTCACGGCTTTAAGCAACTGTATGAAGATACTCGCAGAGCTGCTGATGCAGTGCGACAACAACAAGATAACTTGAAAAACATCATAGAAGAAATTCACCAGCAAGGCATACCGACAGCAGACAGTCCAGCTTTTATCGAGTTGTGCGTTGTAGTAGAAAACTTGGATAAAATCTACAGGAACTTCCAAAAAGATTTAGGTAAAGAACCACTCAAAGATCAACGTGGAGTTATTGTTAGCGATGTCGTGAAAGATGAATTAACCTTTAGAATACTTAATTGGAATCAGTGGACTTTACTCTTCAACAAAGCTAACAATGGCACGATCGCTCTGACAGAATCTAAAGGTGCGGCGGGAAAGCTATTTGATAGAGGAAACCGAGTTAATAGTTCTCTGCCGACAAAGAGTGATGATTTTTATCCGGTATTTGAAAAAACCGTTAAGGAAGTCGAAGATTTCGCCCGCGATCGCATCCGTCAAGCAGTTTTAGATTTGTTGAACAAATTATCAAATTATGTAGCTCAAGAACGCGACTATTTAAATGCAATTCTCTACCCAGAAATGGAACGAGATATTGAAGAAAAATTTGGTTTTGAAGCAGCTGATCTATTTTATAAGTTGTTCTTGGGTTGCGATCCTAATCAATGGAAAGAAGCAATTATATCTGAAATCAGTAGCCAAGACAAAGCGATCGCATCCGAAATTATATTCCCCTTAGCGCGTCAGAATGATAAACATAACATTGGTCAAATCTTTGACTGGGCCCCAGAAAGAAGTCAAGCTTTATCCAGAGCTAGCAACCACCAACTTTTAGTGCTGCGATTGCGAGATGAGATTACTGCTAGCGCCAGTCTCCACCTTGTGCAGTATGTTAGCGAAGTTAATCAACAAGTTAATTTAGAACTAGAAGGTATTTTGGATCAAATTATTCCCAGTTTGCAAAATCTGTCAAAAGAAGAAGCTTTGTTGAGGTATTTGGCGGCGGGGAACTCTCCAGATGAAATACCAATTCCTACTTGGTTGCAGATTCTCTCAGAACTTGCTACATTTTCTTACTTAGATATTTCTCTGTAGGTGCAAATTTTATAGTTTGGATAAAAACCGTTAACAAACATCTTGTAAAAGTAGAGGTTTTTGAGATTAAACCACAGATGAACACAGCGAAAAGTTTGCGCGTCCGGGTTTCCCGGCGCAAAACTTTTCAAGACAGATGAACACAGATGAATTAATTATCTGTATTATCGTGGTTAAAAATCATAAAGTACTGCTTTTTTAATAAGTCTAATAACTTTCCTGTTCTTCCCATAGCACTTAATGAATTCTGCGCTTACGGATACTGCAATGAACCCTTTCCAATTCAACAACCATAATGAACAACAACCAAGCGAGCAACAAAAAAAAAGATTTCCGGGATGGTTTGCTTTAGATTTTGGAACCTCAAATTCTACAGTTACACTTTTCGATCCGATTGAAGTGCCGATCGCAGAAATTTTACCAAAAGAACAAGAAATGCGATTGCGCTCCTGCTTAGCTCAATGGCTGAGTTCTCCCGCCTCGCTAGCTTTACCAGATGTTAGCGATAGTGAATGGGAAAAGTTTATCGCTGATATTAGCAAGAACCTAGAGATAGAACCCAGTTGCTTGAGTGAAGTTTTTGAAAGTGACAACAAAGAGCGATTTTTGGAAACAATTCGCCAAATTGAACTGTGTTTGGGTAACAGCGATCGGTTCCGCCGTGCTGTCAGCAAGAAACTTTACCAGATATATCATGAAGTCTTCCGCGTTCCGACACTGGAGTCCCAAAATTTGATTCCAGTGGTTTTGGATATTGATCGCCGCGACACAGAAATTCCCAGCGAGTTGGAAATTTTTAAATTGGTGGATTTAAAACTGCGGATGGGTAGAGAAGCCAGAGACAATAGAAAAAAAGCGATCGCTCAAAGCACAAGCAGTTCCATCAAGGAAATTATCAGCAGATTTCACCACTCACCCAAGCGCTACTTTGGACAGGAACGGTCTTTTCCAGTTATTCTGAATGGTGCAGAAGAAACAATTACTGTTAACGAGCTAATCCAAGGAGCTTGGGGACATCTCATCGAGTTAACTGAAGACTACCGCCAACGAGCAAGACGCAGATTTTCTGAGGGAGATTTTTTAACAGCAGTTGTCACCTACCCAACCGTCGCTCCGCCAGTTGTTCGTAAAGAAATTAAGGAATTGATTGAGCAGTTAGGGATTGACGATGTGCAAACTGCTTATGACGAAGCCGTTTCTGTAGCAATATTCTTTTTGTGGCGAGAATTTGGTGGTAATCTCAACATTGGTATTGAGTCATTCAAAACCCGTTGTCGCCAAGAAGGGAATAAATGGTCACAGAATGTTCTCGTTTTGGATATTGGCGGAGGAACCACAGATTTAGCCTTGATTGAACTTACATTGGAAGATAAAACGCCTACTTTTGCCGATTATGAAGACCGAGGTTTAGGGGGACGTTATTATAAACTCACGCCGAAACTATTAGGTTCATCTGGTCATTTACAATTAGGTGGTGAGTTAATTACACTGCGAATTTTTAGGTTATTGAAAGTTGCGATCGCTGACTTTTTACTAGCAGCAGTAACAACAGGTGATATCGAAAGTGAAAAGCTAGAAGATTTAATTAACTCAGAGTTAAACGAGCGCTTTTTAGAACAAGGCAAATTTAAAAGTGGTAGTCTTTTAAAATGTTTAGACAGAGAGAATCCAGAAGGTGACGTTGCTTACAAAGATGCCCTAGATACTGCCGAAAAAGTATTGCCTACCCGTTGGCAACAAGCGCCCCAACGCCTGCAAACCTTTTATACTCTGTGGGATCATGCGGAAGCCGCTAAACTTAAACTTGGGCAATCAACCACAGATGATTCTCTGTTGACGTTCAGTCTTTGTGAGCAGCAAATTTCGGAACTGCTTACCCAAAATGGTGTTAAATTACAGGTTAAAGATCCGAATAACATCTGCGTTACTTTGGATAGTCAGCAATTTGAACGAGCCGCCTCTTCAGCAATTAAAGAAGCGATCGGTATTGCTAAAGGGCTGATGGAAAGTCGCTTACGTTCTAAAGATACTACCAAAGATTTTAGAAACTCCCAAAAAGTTGATTGGTTAATTCTGTCTGGCAAAACTTGCAATCTCGATTTAGTACAGCGCCAAATCTACCAAGAATTTAGCAATTCTCCATATTTTGTCTGGAATCCAGAGCGGATTACCTTTGTGCTGGAATTTACTAAGCTAGCCACATCCGCTGGTGCTTGCTATGCAGAGAAGTTACGAAGACTGAGGTTCGATCCCGAAGAATCCAAAGGATTACTGCGTAAGGGAGCCAACCAGCTAGAAATTGATGTCAAAAATCTCTTTTATTATTTGCCTTGCAACTTCAAACGCAAAACTCAAACCAACGATTTGCTGTCAATATTCAAAGCAGGACAAGAACTTTACCAACTTGCACCTTGGGAAAGGGTAGCAAAAGTTCGGACTGCTTGGCAAGGGATACAATTAACCAACATTATTTACCGTCAGGACTACGAAGATGGAGATTTAAGACTTTGGGGTAGCTTTGACGGCAGAAACCTCATGGAGCAACTGAGAATAAATGAGTCTGAGTTTCTCAGAAAAATTAAAGTCCAATTTGAAATTGACCAAACGCTTCAGTTTAGTGTGCTGCTTTGTCAAGGAAATCCCCATTATTTGATTGATGTTCCTGGCATTGATGTAGGATCGGCAATAATGGCAGCTTCCGGGAAAGACGAAATATCAGCGTTGTTTGCCGATGGTAAGTTGAAGTGGAATATTGCAGTTGAACGCCCTCACAAAGACTTGAACGATGGTGATATCGCCGTCAATGTGATTGAGTCAGCAACGGTTGATCAACCATACGCCTATCATTTAGTATTTGAAGTAGGAAATGATGATAGTAAATCGCTGCAAGAATTTCACTATCTGCGTGATGGCACACCACAACCAGGAAGCGGGTTAATAAGTAACTCCTTGCCTCATTTTCCGCAAACTGGCCAGCACACTTTTTATGTTTATCAAACAGATACCGAAACCAACACCAAAAAATGGATACGAATTGGCGCACTCAGCAAACCAGATATTACCACAGATTACCCTTGCCAATATCGTGTGACTCTCGACGACCAAGGCATTTTGCGAATGCACGCTGGTGAAGTGCCCTACTGGACATCGAAAAATCAAGAATGCCTCAAGCAACAGGGATGTGTTTTTTACGCCGAATTAGAGTTGCAACCCAACGAAGTCGATAAAGAACGCGATCCGTTTTGCGGCATACATTAAGCTTGCCTCACGCAGAGACGCAGCGAAAAGTTTGAGCGGAGGTTTCCGACGCTCCTACGGACGCTCGTTCCTCTCTCCGAGACGCTGCGCGAACGCTACCGCTTCGCTAACGCTAACGCTGCGCTATCCGTTGGCGCAGCCCGCCGTAGGCATCAAAGCTTTTCAAGACAGAGGCGCAGAGGTTTTCTTTGCGCCTTTGCGTGAGATAGAAAGAAAAAGTGATATTCATGCAGCATCTACGTCAGCTATTAAAAATAGAAAACTCAGAGTTAGCTCAGTTATTGCGGTTTAGTTTATACGGACTAGAAGCTACTCTAAATCAAGCTCGCACAGAATTTCCACTAGATCCTGGATCTGAAATATGCGATGAGGTGCTGCAAGAACTTCGTCACCTATTACAACCTGCTGTAGCTGCACCTCTACAAGACTCTGGCTGGGAAGATATGCCGCTCCCAAATGATTTAAAACTAAGTCACCTGCGAGAAGCTTTCGATTCTGACCCAGAACTTAGTTATTATCTGGGTAATTCTCCACTACAAAGCCAAACTGACTCAGATTTGTGGAACGAAATTCAACGCAAGTTGCTGCGAATTCCAGAGGATTTAGCTACATCTTGGCGACAGCGTGCTTTAGATTTGGCTCAGGAGGCTGGTGCAATAGAAGATAATTCTGATCTCTATCAACTGCCCTTTTTTCGGGATGAAATTATTTACCCCGGACTTAGCGGTATTGTTAGAGCTAAGGGATTGTGCTTATCTCAAAAAGCATTATCAAATTCGGAAATTATCCAAAATAATGAATCTGGAAATTTGTATTTACTAGCTGGGTTACTGCTAGTTTGTATAAAGTTTATCGAACTAGACCCAGATTTACATCATGCCTTAAAGAGCGTTTTTGGTTTTGATATTATCTCATTGCATTCCCAGCTAGAACAGCGAAATCAATACATTGACGCTTTAGGCGATCGCTTCGGGCGCACCCAAAAGGCTGAGGAAAATGCTGATCCGCTATTAACTTTGCGTGCCTGGATTGACATGGATGAGGCAATACATTCCCTAGTATTTGTACCGCCTGCTGAGCGTTATTCATGGTGGGGTAAGCTACAACAAGAATCGCGGCGTATCTTGAAAAAAGTTGCCGATAAGGCTAATGAATCAGGTTATGAAGTGCGAATTCGCCAATTATCGGGACTATATGCAGATATATGTCCTTTATCTAAAGATGACCTGCAACTAAATTGTGGAGGAGTTCCAGGAGAAGTTTTAACTTGTCTTCGGGTATATGCGCGAATTAATCAGGAAGAATCTTTAGGTCGTGTACTATTTCGCTCATCACGGTAGTTGCTGATGCTCTATAAGCACATCACAAAAAATACATACAAAAAGGTAGATTCTCTACTGGCAAAGTATATTTTATAACTATATTGTGAAATTCTACCTTTCCCAATGGGAAATATATGAAGTGAGCGAGCAAGTACAGGGAAAGGAGAGATTATGCCGTTAAATCCGATAATTCCAGGTTATGACTTAACGGAAATCATATATGAAGGGATTAATACCATTGTTTACCGTGCTCAGGCGCAAAAAACCCAGCAGCCTGTCATGCTCAAGGTTCTCAAGGCAGAATATCCAACTCTGGAACAGATTACTCGCTTCAAGCACGAATATAAAACTACAGAAAATCTCAACTGCGAAGGTATTGTCAAAGTTTATGGCTTAGAAAGCCATCAAAACAGTTTGGTGTTACTAGCAGAAGACTTTGGTGGTGTGAATCTCAAGCAATTTCTCTCCCAACAAAAGTTGTCTGAAATTTCCTTTCTCAGGATTGCTACACAATTAGCCAAAGCACTTTTGTGGCTGCATCAAAAGCGGATTATTCACAAAGATATTAAACCCGCCAATATCATCATTAATCCACAAACGGGAATCGTCAAAATTACTGACTTCAGTATTGCCTCACATTTAGATAAAGAAACACCGCAATTAACTAACCCCAACCAACTAGAAGGGACTCTTGCCTATATGTCTCCTGAACAAACCGGGAGAATGAATCGCACTGTAGATTACCGCAGTGATTTTTACTCATTGGGTGTCACATTCTATGAGATGCTAACAGGTCAACTGCCTTTTGTAACTGACGATTTACTGGAGATAGTTCATTGTCATATTGCCAAACAAGCAACATCAATTGAACAGTTAAACCCAGAGATTTCTAAAACTATTGCCGCCATTGTCATGAAATTGATGGCAAAAAATGCTGAATACCGCTATCAAAGTGCCGCCGGACTATTAGCCGATTTGGAATTCTGTCTTGAGCAACTCACAGTTACAGGAGGAATTCCTAATTTTATTCCAGGACAACGCGATCGCACTTCCCAATTACTGATTCCACAACAGTTGTATGGACGTGAGCAAGAAGTTTCGACTTTATTGGCAGCATTTGAACGGATTAGTCAAGGTAAGAGCGAAATCATGTTGGTTTCTGGCTATTCTGGCATTGGTAAATCATCGCTGGTTAACGAAGTACATAAACCAATCGTCAGGCAAAGAGGTTATTTTATCGATGGTAAATTCGAGCAATTTAAACGCAATATTCCTTATGCTTCTGTAATTCAAGCCTTTCAATCTTTGATGCGGCAACTATTAACTGAAAATACCAAAAGGCTCGAAGCTTGGAAAGAAAAATTGCTCCAAGCGTTGGGTAACAATGGTCAAATCATCATTGATGTAATTCCAGAAGTTGAATTAATCATCGGTAAACAACCAGCAGTTCCGCAATTAGGTGCTACAGAAAGCCTTAACCGCTTCAATCGAGTTTTTCAGTCTTTCATTCAAGTCTTCACTCAAAAGTCACATCCCCTAGTACTATTTTTGGATGACTTGCAGTGGGCTGATGCTGCCTCGCTGAAATTAATTCAGGTACTAATGACTAACCCAGATAGTCAATATCTGCTGTTAATTGGGGCATATCGAGATAACGAAGTCAGCCCCACCCATCAATTAATGAAGACTCTGGAAGAAATCCAAAAAGCTAACACAATCATCAACAATATCGTATTAAGTCCATTAGAATTGCCTCATGTCTACCAGATAGTTGCAGATACGTTAGGTAATTTAGAACAAATTCCAGCAATAGCGGAACTTTTATTTAACAAAACTCAGGGTAATCCTTTCTTTTTAAATCAATTACTCAAGACGCTTTACCAAGAAAACCTGCTGAGATTTGATTTTGTTCAAGGAATTTGGCTGTGGGATATTCAGCAAATTCAAACAGTTAATATTGTAGATAAAGATGTTGTTGAGTTAGTTGCAAGCAATATTCAAAAGCTGCCAGAGGCTACTCAAACAGCGTTACAGTTAGCGGCGTGTATTGGCGATCGCTTCAGCTTAGATGTATTAGCAACTGTGAGCGTCATGCCTCTGCAAAAGATGGCACAAGCATTGCAACCAGCTTTGCAATTAGGTCTGATTTTGCCCCTCAATAAGGTATACCGCATACCCCTACTATTTGCCACAGAAGAGTTAGCAGATTTAGGGTTTGATAACTCGAAAATCGCCTATAGATTTTTGCACGATCGCGTCCAACAAGCCGCCTACTCACTAATTTCTGATAGCCAGAAACAAGTCACACATTTAAAAATTGGTCAGCAGTTGTTGCAAAACACGCCTGCTGATCAATTAGAAGAAAATATTTTTAATATTATTAATCATTTAAATGTCGGTGCTGACTTGATCACACAATCAGAACAGCAGCGACTAGCTGAACTGAATTTACTCGCTGGACGCAAAGCTAAAGCAGCAACAGCGTATATAGTAGCGATCGCCTACTTAACCATGGGTTTAAAACTCTTAGCAACAGATAGCTGGCTTGATCAATATGACTTGACTTTGACATTAGTAGTTGAAGCCGCAGAAGCAGCATATCTAGGCGGCGACTACGAGCAGATGGAGCAGTTAACAAGCCTCGTACTGCAAAATGCCCACACCCTACTTGACAAAGTGAAGGTCTATGAAGTCAAAATTCAGGCGTACGTAGCACAGAGTAGACAACTCGAAGGTATTAAAACTGCACTAACCGTCTTAGAGCTTTTAGGAGTGGTATTTCCCAGCCAGCCCAGTCAAGCGGACATCACCCAAAGTTTGCAAAAAACCCAATTAGTATTTAAAGAAAGGTGCTTTGAGGATTTAATTGACCTCCCAGAGATGACCGATCCCCAAATGCTAGCAGTAATGCGGATTATTGGGACAGTTACCGCCGCAGTATATCAAGCAGTACCGATGTTGTTACCGCTAATTGTATTTAAGCAGGTGAGGTTATCAGTAAAATACGGTAATGCCCCAGTATCTACCTTGGCGTATGCCTGGTATGCAGTGATTCTGTGCGGAGTCATGGGAGATATTGATGCAGGCGATCGCGCTGGTCAACTAGCATTAGGTTTACTGTCACGTTTCAAGGGTAAGGAATTTAAAGCTAGTACCTTCAACATGGTTTACCCCTTCGTTAAGCCTTGGAAGCATCACATTCAGGAGTCCCTACTACCGCTACTAGATGCATATCATAGCGGTTTGGAAACAGGGGATCTAGAATACTCTGCTTACTGTGCTTGTAATTATTGCTCCTTTTCTTATTTCCTTGGCAAGGAACTGATAATCCTAAAATCAGAGATCGCAACTTATAGTCAAGCTTTAGATAAAATCAAGCAGGAAGTTGCCCATAACAATCTCAAAATATTTCAGCAATCTGTATTAAATTTAACTACTGATCAACCGTGTCCCTGGAAGTTGCGAGGTGTAGCATACAACGAAGAAATTATGCTGCCATCACATTTAAAGGCAAATGATCGCTATGCGATCGGCACGTTATATATTAACAAACTAATTCTTTGCTACCTATTTGCAGAGTATTATCAGGCGGTTGAAGTAGCTGACCATGCCAAAGATTACTTAGATGGGGTAACTGGGTCTTTTATGGTTCCAGTATTCCATTTCTATGATTCTCTCACCCAGCTTGCAATTTTGCCGCAGGCACAAGGGACAGAAACAGAAACCTTGCTATTACGGGTGATTGCAAATCAGGAAAAACTGAAGCAGTGGGCAGAAAATGCGCCAATGAATCATTGGCACAAGTTTTGTTTAGTGAAAGCTGAGTATCACCGAGTACTTGGGGAGTGTATGGAGGCGATGGAATACTACGATCGCGCCATCTCTGGAGCCGCAGAAAACGGTTACATTCAGGAAGAAGCACTTTCTAATGAACGCGCCGCAGAATTTTATTTATCACTAGGCAAAAAAAAGATTGCCAAAGTTTACATGACTGAGGCGTATTACAGTTACAACCGTTGGGGTAGTTTAGCCAAAGTCAAAGATTTAGAAAAACGACATCCTGAATTAATTCTTCGCAGTAACAGTGCGATCGCTCCCACAAGCAGCATAGCTAAAACATTAAAATCAGATGTATCCATGACCACACACTCAACTACAAGCAGTGGTGAAAATCTGGATATAGTTACAGTAATGAAAGCAAGTGAGGCGATCGCTAACGAAATCTCTTTAGAAAGTTTACCTCGCACTCTCCTACACATCATCTTAGAAAATGCTGGTGCTCAAAAAGGTTGCCTAATTTTAGAAAAAGACAATCAACTATTTATCGAAGCAATTGATAGCAGTTTCAATGAATCACAAATTGTCTTGCAATCAACTCCCGTAGAAGAAAGTGAAGTTGTTCCCAAAAAGCTAATCAATTATGTAGCGAGAACTCGGCAACCTTTGGTAATTAGAGATGCGACAAATGATCCCATATCTAACAAAGACTCCTATATTCAACAATATGAATGCAAGTCAGTATTGTGTGTTCCTATTTTCTATCAAAGTCAGTTCATCGGCATATTTTATCTAGAAAATAATCTTGTGACTGGGGCATTTACCCCTGAGCGTTTAGAACTTTTAAAGATATTATCCTCTCAAGCTGCGATCGCTATCAAGAATGCTCGTCTTTATGCCAAGGAACAAGAAAAATCTCAAGACTTAGAAATAGCCCTTTCACAACTCCAACAAACTCAAACTCAACTCGTCCACACAGAGAAAATTTCTTCTCTAGGACAGCTTGTTGCAGGAGTAGCCCATGAAGTCAACAATCCAGTCAGCTTCATTTTTACCAATCTATCCCATGCCAAGCAGTATGTTCAAGACTTAATTAATCTATTGCATCTTTACCAGAAGTATTTGCCTAATCCACCAGCAGAAATTGCAAACGAAATTGAGGCAATTGATCTAGACTTCCTACTAGAAGACTTGCCCAAGATGATTTCCTCAATGAACCTAGGAACCAGACGCATTCGAGATATTATGCAATCTCTGCGTAACTTTTCACGCAACGATGGTTCAGACAAAAGAGCAGTTGATATTCATGAAGGAATTGAAACCACACTGATGATCTTGTCGCATCGCCTGAAAGCTAATCCAGTCCGCCCAGCAATTAAAATTATCAAGAATTATGGCAATTTACCCAAAGTTGCTTGTTATCCTGGGCAACTGAATCAGGTATTTATGAACTTGTTGGCTAATGCCATTGATGCCCTAGAAGAATCTAACCAAGAAAAGACTTTTGCTTATTTAGAACAGAATCCCAATATCATTAAAATTTGCACTACAGCAGATAATAATCAAGTCACAATTTGCATTGCTGATAATGGACTTGGAATGTCAGAATCAGTGCAGCAAAAAGTTTTTAAAGCTTTCTTTAGTACAAAGCCAGAAGGCAAAGGTACAGGTTTAGGACTATCGATTAGTTATCAGATAATCACAGAAGCTCACAGTGGTACATTCCAGTGTTTATCTTCCCCTGGCGGGGGTGCAGAGTTTGCAATTCAGATTCCAATACTTGAGACTGCAAACAGTTAAAAACCTATTTCTTAAAACTTAAAATATTGCTCATAGCATAGTACAGTTCAGTTAAGCATTTCTTCCTTATCTTTGCGTCCTTTGCGTCCTTCTCTGCGAGATGCTGCACGTTGGCGGAAGCCTCTCGTAGAGAAGGCGGTTCGTTAAAAAATTGAATTTAACAAAAAGTTTTAGCTTTAACTGAACCATATTGGCTTATAGCATACCCAAAACGCTAACTTTAATCTGCCGAGCCAAAATTCTACGTACTTGCATTAATCTAGACAAAACAATACTTCTTAATATTCGTACCACCAGTTAATCAAACATTATGTTTGATTAATTAAACTGTGTATTCCATGCTTTAATAGCTAATATTAAGCTAAATTTTGTCGAGTTTTGAGAAAAATATAAAGCAATTATGGAAGTTCTTCACTTTACAGGATTTATCAAGGGAGTAAGCTATAGAACTTGCTTAGCTGAGAAGTTACAAGAGATTGATTTTGATTCTTTTGATATTAAACAAGTTAATACTTATGGATTAATCAAGTCACCCACAACTGAAATTGCTTATTCACAATGGGTATCACCTAAGAGAACCAGAAGTTATCCATTTGCTAGAATTTATAATACTTATAATTCATCTAAAGTCATAACAGTTATCCCTGTAATTAAAGATGAAGGGAAAGATGGCGACAGAGATAAAATTCAGTATTCTACAATTTCTTGGATGAATTTGCTTAATGTGTATATTGTGCTTGCTTATTATCAAACAGCAGATAAAAGTAATAAAAAAGGGCAAGCCAACAAGCATAAACTGAGTGTTCAAGAATTTGATAACGAATTTGTCAAAGCTCAAATTTTAGAAATATTAGCATATCACCAGAGCGCCCTTCATTGGAATAAAAAATTATTTGAGGAAAGGTTTACTAAAATTTTTGAAAAAGCTCTAGACTGTTATGATTATATCTCTGAACAAACTGGAGTAATGATTCACTCCCGAACAGGCATGGATAAATATCTACAAAAAATCACAGAAGAGTTTGAGGAATTCAAGAATATTTCTCTTAAAGGTTCCCAGAGTGCTAGCAAGAGAGAAGCTCTTACTGCTCATAAGCTGGAATATTTAGTAGATGGGTTAAAGGCAACATTTAGTATTGAAAACTATCTAGGAGGAATTTACTATTTAACTCCTGATGAAATATTTTTCGAGAATGGTATGTATATTATACAAGAGTCTAAAAATACTTCAAAAGAATCTTTGCCAAAGCTTCCTGACATTCAAGATGGTTTATTCAAGCTAATTTTATTTTCTAATCTAGACTCTTTAATACTGAATGGAAAACCAGTTTCCTTTGTTACCAAATTAAAGCTTACTGGTAATAAAATCATTGGCTCTATTGTTTTTCCAGATGCATCAGCAGAAGAACTAAAAGATTTTTTGCTTATTAATAATAAAATTTTTAGTGAAAAGCAAAAAGCAATTATTATAAATTTACGTTTAGAAGCCGAACAAAATCATAACCTTAAACTTAAAATAGAAATAGCTAGCAATTCTAAAAACTATCTTCTAATATAATCATAATAAGATAGAATTAATTACAATATTTATCCCCTTTTTAACACAGTTTATGATTAAAAGTCCGCTCCGGTATCCTGGTGGTAAGTCAAAAGCAATCAATCAAATTGTTGAATATTTGCCAGAAAGTTTTGCTGAGTTTAGAGAGCCTTTTGTAGGTGGTGGTTCTGTATTTATCTATTTAAAGCAAAAGTTTCCTGACCTAAAGTTTTGGATTAACGATTTAAATCCTGAGCTATTCCTGTTCTGGAAAATCGCTCAATCTGATATAGCTAATTTAGTTAAAGAAGTTCGTTATATTAAAGATAAATATACAAATGGTAAATTGCTATTTTTAGAATTAACAAGTGTAGATGTAAACAATTTATCTGATTTAGAAAGAGCAGTTCGCTTCTTCGTCTTAAATAGAATTACTTTTTCTGGAACTGTAGAATCAGGTGGTTTTTCTCAGGAAGCTTTTCATAAACGATTTACTGATACTTCAATAGAACGCCTAGAGAAATTAGGGAGTATTTTAACAGAAAATGTCCAAATTACTAATTTAGATTACAGTCATCTATTAAATGCAGAAGGTAAAAACGTATTTTTATTTTTAGATCCGCCGTATTATAGTGCTACTAAATCAAAGTTATATGGTAAAGATGGTGACTTGCACACATCTTTTAATCATCAGAGATTTGCTGAACTTTTAAGTCAATGTCATTATCCCTGGTTAATCACTTACGACAACTCACTGCAAATTCGAGAAAACTTTAAATCAGCTAATATTGCAGAGTGGGAATTGCAGTATGGCATGAATAACTATAAGCAGAATGGTGCTGCTAAGGGAAAAGAGTTATTCATTACTAACTATGAAGTTCAATATGATGTAGACAAAAAAGCAAAAAATAAGAATCTTGTTAATTCAGCTTTGCAGTTAAGCCTTGATATTTGAAGTAAATGCTGCTACTTTCCCATTTTTCGGTAGGATAGCTCCCATGCCCCTCAACTGAGCTATACCCTACAATACACAAACCTGAGCTATGACAACTTCCCCAATCCCTACGCTAGAACCCTCTGCTAGTTGGTATATCCTGCTGCAACAATTAATAGACGGACAATCATTGTCTCAAACTCAAGCTGCTGAATTGATGCAAGGTTGGTTAAATGAAGCTATTCCCCCAGAGTTATCGGGAGCAATTTTAACAGCGCTGAACTTTAAAGGCGTTTCTGCTGAAGAGTTAACCGGGATGGCAGAAGTATTACAGTCCCAATCTTCGCCACTCAGCACTCAGCAACGCCAGTCCGCTCAAGTCGGGGAACCCTCCTCAGCACTGGCTAAACGCCCCGCTCCCGCTCACAGCACTGTAATAGATACCTGTGGCACTGGCGGAGATGGCTCATCAACTTTTAACATTTCCACAGCTGTTGCCTTTGTTGCCGCTGCCTATGGCGTACCTGTTGCTAAGCACGGAAATCGCTCTGCGTCAAGTCTCACGGGAAGTGCCGATGTCTTGGAGTCCTTGGGTGTAAACTTGAGTGCTTCTAGCGAAAAGGTGCAAGCGGCACTACAAGAGGTAGGGATCACTTTCTTATTTGCCCCTGGTTGGCATCCAGCACTCAAGGCTGTTGCTCAATTGCGGCGAACTCTGAAGGTGCGGACTGTGTTTAATTTACTTGGGCCGTTAGTGAATCCTTTGCGTCCCACTGGACAGGTAGTAGGACTATATACTCCTAAGCTTTTGGCAATTGTTGCCCAAGCGTTAGATAAGTTAGGCAAGCAAAAGGCAATCGTTCTGCATGGCCGAGAAAAACTTGATGAGGCTGGGTTAGGAGATTTAACTGATTTAGCGGTGTTATCGGACGGGGAGGTAGAGTTAACTACAGTGAATCCTTTGGAGTTGGATTTAACGCCTGCTCCCATAGGTATGCTCCGGGGTGGGGATGTCCAAGAAAATGGGTCGATTCTCAAAGCGGTACTGCAAGGTAAGGGAACTCAGGCACAACAGGACGCAGTGGCTTTAAATGCGTCATTAGCGCTGCAAGTAGCGGGTGCTATACCATTGTTAGACCACGCCCAAGGTATTAGTGTTGCTAAGGAGATCCTACAAACCGGCGCGGCTTGGTCGAAGTTGGAGCAGTTAGTTCAGTTTCTTCGGGATTAATATCTGAGTGTGATTGCGGGCGAAATTCCACGACATTACGTTTAATGGTGACATCGTAGTTGCCAAAAAAGTCATGTCCTAGAAGTCCCGTGTCTAGTTCAAAGCCTGCGATCGCAACTGGCACTCTATTCACCATTACCCCGCTAACTTCCATTGAATTAATATAACCAACAGGAAATTCTACAGCTTTGGAACTGGCAGTATTTGCCCTAGCTTTCCCCACTGGCACTACCCCTAAAGCATTCGCCATCTGTTGGGTAATTACAGTACCACTAGCCCCTGTATCTACAATCATCTCAAACTGTTTTTGACCATTGAAGGTAACTTCAATAATTGGCGTTCCACCAACTCGCCTTTTGATTGGGGCTGTAAATACATCTTCTTCCTGGGTGAGCAGTACTGATGAAGGCACTGGCTTTGGTGGCAATAATCTTGTTCTTACAGGAGCAGACAAGGAGGGAGTGAACTTTGGTGTAGTTGCTGTCTGCGGAACCGTAACTATTATCCTTTGGGGTTTGACAACTGGCGGCGGTGGAGGGCTAGGATTAGCTTTGCGCTGAGCATATTTGATTCGGCGCTCGTATTCTGTGATTTTTGTTTGGGCGAGTCCAAATTCTTGACTTCGTGGCTCCACGTTTTGCATGAGCGCGATCGCTTCTCGAAACTGACTCGCCACTAAACGCCAATCCTCAGAGGATTGAGCAGATTGGCTGATACTTAAAGCGCTGGCGGCCTTGTCTAGCCCCAGTTCAAAAAAACTTGGTTCAATTTCAGACGGTTCTGGTGATTGTGCTTTTGGTCTAGCTGGTGTTGTTGGTTCAGCAGGCTGTACCGCCGCCAAATCCCCGATTTGCGCGGATTCATTGCCACCAGTTGCGGTATTCCGTTTGTCTTTACTACAGGCAACACTCAATACCGCCAGGGCACTTGACAGGAAAATTAGGGCTGCACGGGATAAAAAAGACTGAAGCATAATTAATTTTAATCTTAACTGCCCAAGCTTCTTCAAATCTACTTCTACTTCCGATTCCCCTATTAAATAATTTTTGGATGTTTAATTTTTAATTTTTAATTAATTCTCCTGAAAACTCCTAATTGCCGAACTCATGGGATAATTAACAATCGCAGTATTAAGGACTGGGAACTAAACTCTTCCCAATACCCGTTCTCCAACCCTCACCCCTAAACATTTTGTCTTCATCGCTTATGCCTCTGACTGACGCAATACCTGCTCTACTTGTCCTGGCAGATGGAACCACTTATCGCGGTTGGTCTTTCGGTGCTACGGGAACCGCGATTGGGGAAGTGGTGTTTAACACTGGCATGACTGGATATCAAGAAGTGCTGACCGATCCTAGCTATCGTGGTCAGATTGTCATTTTTACCTATCCTGAATTGGGAAACACTGGCGTCAATGCCGAAGATGAGGAATCAGATCGACCGCAAGTGCGGGGTGCGATCGCTCGCAATATTTGTCACCGCCCAAGTAACTGGCGATCGACACAATCCTTACCTGATTACCTCAAACAGAACCAAGTACCAGGCATCTATGGTATCGACACCCGCGCCCTCACCCGCAAAATTCGGATGTTCGGAGCGATGAATGGTGGTATTTCCACATCCATCCTTGATGAAGCGGAATTGCTAGAGCAGGTACAGGCTGCTCCCAGCATGGCAGGATTAAATCTGGTTCGCGAAGTCACTACCCCAACAGTTTATCAATGGTCAGATCCCACAATCCCCGCCTGGGAATTCAACTCGGAGGCTGCTGAAAATCTGGGAAAACCCTTCACTGTTGTTGCCCTTGACTTTGGTGTCAAACGCAATATCTTACGTCGCTTGGCAAGTTATGGTTGCCAGGTGATTGTGGTTCCCGCTGATACTCCACCAGAGGAAATTCTTAACTACAATCCAGATGGTATCTTTCTTTCCAATGGGCCTGGTGATCCCGCTACGGTGGCTGAAGGGATTGAAACCACTAAGGCCTTGCTGCTGAGTCAAAAACCCATTTTTGGTATTTGTATGGGACACCAAATTTTGGGTCATGCCCTAGGGGCGGAAACTTTTAAACTGAAATTTGGGCATCGTGGTTTAAATCAGCCTGCGGGTTTACAACAAAAGGTAGAAATTACCAGCCAAAACCATAGTTTTGCTATTGACCCAGACTCTCTACCTGCGGCAGTTGCGGAAATCAGCCACCTAAACTTAAATGATCGCACCGTTGCTGGGGTACGTCACAAATCTCTACCTGTGTTCTCCGTACAATATCATCCAGAAGCCAGTCCTGGGCCTCACGATGCTGATTACTTGTTTGAGCAATTTGTCCAATCAATGCGAGCAGCACGCAAAACTGCAACAGCCGAAGTGAGTTAAAAATAGGGAATGGAGCATGGAGAATAGGGAATAGGAAAAAACAACTAGCAGCAGTTAAATGACCAATACCCAATGCCCCATCCCCAATACCCCCTACTCCAGCGGATTGTAGACAACTTGCACAAAAAACATCTATACTTGAGCGTTCACTTTCACTCATGAGGAGGGAATTATTGCTGAGCCACTGAATCTAACCGTTAGCCTGAGAGGCACTCGTGAAGTCCGGGATAACTGTCAGCTATTCCGCCTCACAGGTTTGTTGGATGCCTTTTCTGAGCCAACATTTCGCAAGGTACTTGGCGGCAAGATTGACGAAGGGCCCAAGCACATTATTTTGGATCTCTCACAAATCGACTTTGTTGATAGCTCTGGCTTGGGCGCTCTAGTACAGCTAGCCAAGCAAGCTCAAAATGCTAAGGGCACCTTCCAAATTGTCACGAATGCCCGTGTAACTCAAACGGTCAAGCTTGTTCGCTTAGAGAAGTTTCTCTCCCTGCAACCAACAGTTGAAGCGGCTCTAGAAAACGTTAAGTCGTCTTGATTGCTTGATCCGAGAGTTAAATTAAGCTATCCGATGCTTAATCTGGATAGCTTAATTTTTAAAACTTCTGGCGAGGAAACCTCTCTCCTTGTGGGAGAGGCAAGCCAGTTGAGCTATTATTTATTTTTAAAGCTGACCGAATATAGGGTATAAACACCCAGTGCTTAGCGGTGTAGTTGGCTATGATATTTGATAAAGGATGAAGTTAAAGAAAGCTTTAGGGGTTATAAAGCTAGTAGATCTATTTACAAACAGGGTTTACTTAATACTTTGAGTTTATCACTTACCAGGTAAAGATGGCAGTGTGGTCAAGTAAAAGATAGATCTAATGTGAGTATCAAAATATTACCCTATCTTAGGCACATACCACAAGAACCAGGTTGAATTAAATTGATCAGGGTCTCAATCACGGTGATCTAATAATGTCAACTCTTAATCACAAAGATAAAATTTAGTAAGTAATATTTGATAGCGTTGATTATGCTCGGTATACTAGCATGGCATACTTCATAAAGAATAAACACTTAGCGAAGAATGCCCCAAAATGTCGCCCGTCAAGGAATGATTCACTTGTGAAGTCAAAGGAGGAAGAGTTATTAGATGGACGAGATGAAGCTCTTAATCAGAATTCATCTTGGACTCAAGCACTCTTGGCAAACACAGTGCTAGTACCCCAACAAATTTCCCTCTCACAATTGCAACAAATTTCTCCAGCAGCTCTTGCGTATTTGGGGGATGCAATTTATGAACTATATGTTAGGATGTTTTATCTGCTGCCACTGCAACGACCAGAGACTTACCATCGTCTGGTAGTGGCACAGGTAAGAGCAGAAACCCAAGCGCTACATTTGCGATCGCTAACTCCTCATCTAAGGGAAACAGAATTAGAAATTGTCCGCCGTGGTCGAAACGCTGCCACAGGACGCCCTAAGAGAGTTGATCCCGGAATTTATCAACAAGCAACTAGTTTAGAAACATTAATTGGCTATCTGTATCTCACCGATTACCAACGCTTAACTGAACTGTTACAAATACTCCATCTAGAACAACAGTGAGAACTCAAAAGAGCGATCGCTAAATTCAATAGAGTAAATTCAGTAAATTTAGGTAATCGAGATGCCACTCGTAAGCTACACCCAAAACTCTTTATGGCGAGTAAACCAAGAAAAATGAAGACTTCAAGCGAATCTAATCGTGGACAACCCGTAAAAATTCAGGGCAAGCGTGTTGTCGCCAGTCCTATTCGCAATCCGAGAAATGGAGATGGGAACCCCATCTCTAGCAGTTCGCGCTCACATCGCAACTTTTCGCATCAATCCCCATCCACAAAATCACCAGAAGAGAGCGATCTCATCTATGGTCGCCATCCAGTATTGAGTGCGTTGAAAAATCAACGCGGTCTTAACCGCATCTGGATTACCACCCGTCTGCGTTACGATCCCAGCTTTCACCATTTGCTTCTCCAAGCCAAGGAAAATGGCACAGTCATTGATGAAGTAGAACCTAAGCGCTTAGACCAAATCACCGACGGGGCTAATCACCAAGGTGTAGTAGCGCAAACTGCTCCCTACGACTATGTTGAATTGCCGGATTTGATTGAACAAGCAAAATCTTTAACCGATCCTGTAATTGTAGTGGCTGACGGGATCACTGACCCCCACAACTTGGGGGCAATTATTCGTACTGCCGAAGCAATAGGCGCTCAAGGACTGGTGATCCCTCAACGAAGGGCATCTGGGATCACGTCTACAGTTATAAAAGTAGCAGCAGGTGCTTTAGAAAACTTTTCTGTCGCTAGAGTTATCAACCTCAGCCGCGCTTTGGAAGAATTGAAAGAAGCTGGCTTTTGGATTTACGGCACGGCTGCAACTGGAAGCGAACCCCTGCATACAGTGAATTTCAGTGGCCCGATCGTTTTGGTAATTGGCTCTGAAGGCGAAGGTCTAAGTATGTTAACCCAACGCTGCTGCGATGTTCTAGTATCGATTCCCTTACAGGGCAAGACTCCTAGTCTTAACGCTTCAGTAGCAGCGGGTATGGCACTTTATGAGATTTATCGCCAAAGATCGTTAAATACGCTGTACCTGAATAAAGTACAAAAAATCTCTTTGAAAAAAGAAGCGTAAAAGAGTATAAAGAAATGTAAAAGAAAAAAAGTAGCATATCGTTCAACACCCTGTACGACGTTTATAAATAGGTGAAAACCATGAAAAAAATTTGGCATAACCTCAAGGAAAGCTTAATTAACGCATTCGACAAGCTCGGCTTAGCTTGGTGGGTAGAGATAGTGACACACAACCCTCGTTGTACGTACTACTTCGGGCCATTTCTAAATTCTGCGGATGCAACATTTGCCAGCAAAGGTTATGTAGAAGATTTAGAAGTTGAAGGCGCCCAGGGAATTGTTGTGAATGTCAAGCGCTGTAAACCTGATAATTTAACGATTGCTGAAGACTTGGGGGAAAGATTTGACCGCAAAGTACAGCCTGCCTTTGGCGGTCAGATTTAAGTTAGGCCAAAGTTAAAAGTCAAGGGTCAAGGGTCAAGGGTCAAGGGTCAAAAACTCTTAGACTTTGGACTTTGGACTATGGACTCTTGACTATTGATTACTAATTACCTGTGGATGTTCTTCTAGCCAACGGTCAATATCTCTGAGTACCTGCTGGGGAACTTCCCACGGGAAAAGATGGGCAGTATTGGGGTAGAACTGCCACTGACAATTTTTGATGTGTTGAGCAGTTTCTAGGCTGGAATCAACTGTGATGTGGCGGTCTTGGGCACCAGCAAGCACCAGACTAGGGCACTCAATTTGCTGTAAGTCTAGAAGTCGATTATACCCAGATTGAATTGCACTGTAGAGGGCGCGAGTAGCAGCAGAGGACGTTTGTAAATAAGCTGGTACTGCTTCTTGGGCAATGTAGTTATAAGCAGTGGGTGTGTGTTGTTGGATTAAGTAGCGGAAAAGCGATCGCTTGCCAAAAGTTTCAATATTCCACTGCCAACTTGGTTTTATATAATTTAATAGCGCCGCAACACCAGTATACAAATTATCTTGCCAAGTAATGGGGGGATGACTGCCACGCGGTCTTGCTGCTGTTGCCACCAAAATCAGCCCACTAACGCGTTCTGGCAGATGTAATGCCAGTTCCATTCCTAAAATCCCCCCAAGTGACCATCCCAATACTAGACATTTTTCAATCTCAAGGCGGTCTAGCAGCGCTTCTAAGTCGGTCAAATGGTCGTGCATATTAAAACTGCCGTTGAAGCGACTTTTGCCGTATCCACGTAAATCAGGGGCAAAAGTTCGACAGCGTTTTGACAAATGATCTGTGAACACAGAAAGACTACGACCAGAACCAGGATGACCGTGTAAGCCCAGAATGGGGAATCCTTGACCTTGGACGTAGACATTGAGATGTGCAGCACCAGTAGTAGTATGACTATGGCGATCGCCCATTGCTCCCCGTTCTCCTGTATATTGTTCTTCAATTGTGTCACAGAGCTAGCGGCGAAGCATTCCAACAATACTTTCCTACTTCTCTGTATAACCTCCAGCATAAGTAATCACGCACATTTGCCTATATGTGGCGTGAATGCCAAAAGCAACTCCCGTGACTTGAAAAGCTGGGTTAAAAATATTGTGGCGATGACCGCGTGACGGCACTCCATCATCAATAATTAACTGCATAATGATATCTTGGGCTGTATGAAAGCCATAGCTGATGTTTTCAGCTGCCGTAATTTGCCAATTCCCATAGCGACTGATACGAGTAAAGGGATCACTGCGATCGCTACCATCGTGACCTGTTGCACCACTTGCTCCTTGGTCTTTAACGTGATCCCTAGCGCCCAAAGACATACCTTGAGATATGCTTAATGCTCCTACAGCATTGGCAGAATTGAGAAATGCGATCGCTTCATCAACTGCTTTTACCCCTTCTTGAGTTTGCAAATAAACACTATCGGAAATTTCGACTTGCTTACCTTGAAAGCGCTGTTTCCATTTCTCTAGAATCGGCAAGTATGTCATAGGATTTGTCCGTACCTTGTTCATTTCCGTTATCACTACCTGTTCCAGCGGCGAGAGGCTATGCTCCCCAGCTAACTCAGGAACACCTTTTTGAGGAATTTCCGCTAAACCTTTCCAAAATTGCATCCGATTCATGAATAACCTTACAACTTAGAAGCGACGAGATATATTTAGCTTCACGAAATGAACAAAATATTTCGGAGAGAATAGAGATTGGGCAATACGGTTCGGTTAAAGGGGAAAGATTTTGAATACATTCTTTACTCCTTAACCTTTGCCAACACCACAAGGAAAGCCAAGAGTGCTTATCCGAACCGTATTGAGAGACTGAGGACAAGGAAGACAAAGAAAATAACTACTGACTCTTGACTCTTGACTGTTGTACAGACGCGATTAATCGCGTCTGTACTCTTGACTCTTGACCAATCCCACTATTTATCTTTATAGCCACCAGCGTAGTTAATCACACATATTGTTTTGTATGAATTGTGAGTCCCATAAGCAACGCCAGTCACTTTAAAAGCGCCATTAAAGATGTTTGTTCTATGACCGCGATCGCGCACACCATCATCAATAATTAATTGCATAACGATATCTTGGGCGGTGTTTGGGCCATAGCTGATATTTTCGCCTGCGGTTCTTTGCCATGTACCATAGCGGTTGATCCGAGTGAAGGGGTTGCTACCATCGCTACCAGAATGACCTGTAACACCTCTTGGCCCTTGATCTTTGACGTGATCTCTAGCCCCTAGAGACATACCTTTAGATGCACTCAACGCACCCACAGGACGAGCTGACTTGAGAAATGCGATCGCCTCATCGACTGCTTTTACACCTTCTTGAGTTATCAAATAGGTATTATTAGAAATTTTGACTCTATTATCCTGGAAGCGCTTTCTATAGTTTTCAATAATTGGAACATACGTCTTGGGATTTGTTCGCACCTTGTTCATTTCATTAATCACCTGTTGTTCCAACGGTGAAAGGTAACTTGCCTTTGCCAACACAGTTGGACTAGCTTGTTGAACTACAGGCGGAGTAGATTTTGCCACAGACGGGCTAGATTGAAACAGTTCATCTGAGCAGCCGAATATCAGGGTTACTGGCAAAAGCACCCAAAATCTAATGTGACGCATTAATAAACTCACAATGTTTTCTAAGGTTTAATTTAGTGAATTAAATGCACAGTAAGGTTTAAGAAATAGGAATTTTAAACGCACAGAGAAATCTGAGCAGGGGCTTCTTCAGTTCCTAACTTCCAGCGCCGATGTAAATTTCGGTAGGAACGCGCCCGGAATATAGATAACTCTATAATCTTCTTTGTTCCTGGAGTGTTGCAAAATATCACTTAATCTATGTTGTAACATTCCTAACACTAGAACGTAAAGAGCTATTTTTAGCTCAGGTTAACTAAGTACAGCCTTGCGTAAAAATGCGGGGGAAAGTCTGTAGACGCTTTGATAGAGTTTTTAGCCATTCAATAGCGTTACGAAGTTGTCAAATTATGTACTAATTACATTGGCTAGATCTTAACAACTTTTACATCAGACAGAATTGGCTGACTCAATTTCCAAATTTATGAATAAATATAAAAATTAAATAAATAAGCTTAAAAAATTCCCAATTTTCAGAAAAACGATTTCAAAAACTTTAACTGATAAAAGCGTCAGTATTGATAGATTCAAGAAAAATATTAGAGATTCTGCCTGTTAATTAAGCTGATTTTTGGCAGGCGATCGCTGATTTAATTTGTCATCTATTTAAGAACATGAGGAGTAAGGAAAATTTCTCCTCTTTACTCCTCATCAGCTACTCCTTACACTTGCTTTAAGTAGAACAGTTTACTAGTGCAATAATCCTCTAACTAAAGACGCACATTATTGTTAAATAATTGAGTCTATCTCTAGACATAAGTACATAGGTACAAAAGTTTCACAGTATACATATTTTTGATTATTGCTAGTTGTTGGTCAAAATTAATTAGATATCTTATGGAAGCTCAGTTTATAAGAGATTGGGCAAGGAAAAAAGATAAAATTCATCTCCTTGCTCCCTTTAGCTTTCCTTTTGTCTAAATTCTGCAAGCGGTATATGTGGCAAGCTTGTTGCAGTCATAATTAAGTAGTGCTTTTACCTGCATAAGCACATCTCAACATACACTAATTTACTTAGCATTAGCCAATATGCTTTCAATATCTGATAGCTGCACCACTCCTGAGTAACCAGGACTATTCATTATCAAGAAAGGTGTACCAGAAACCCCTAATTTCTCAGCTAGCTGGATATCTTTTTCAATGGCGGGAGTAGCAAGAGTGCGATCGCGTTCAAATTTTGTTAAATCTAGATCAAGATTTTTGGCAATATCTAAATACAACGCCTCACCCAGTTGCTTTTGATTAGCAAACAAGGCATCATGATATTCCCAGAATTTACCTTGCTGATTTGCCGCCCAAGCTGCTGTCGCAGATGGCAATGCATTACTATGAATTACAGTCAAAGGTAAATTCTTGTAAATTAATTTTACATCATCCTGATGTGCTAACAACTGTTTTAGAGTTTTATTTGCTTCAGCACAGTAAGGACATTGAAAGTCTGAGAATTCTACCAGCACAGTTTTTGATTGAGTCGGCCCTGTGGTGGGGGACTCACCAATCACTGCTTGAGGATTTGTTTTTAAATCCTGTAAAAATGCTTGCTGTACTTGCTTTATTTTCTGTTGTTGTTGTTGCTGGTATGCTTGAACAGATTCAATAAGTACGTCTGGATGTTCGCGGATAATTTGTAACACCTGCTCCTCCAATTGCGGAGTGATGCGGCTAGCGGCTTGTGCAGGAAATGACAAGCTTAGAACCAAACATAGTAGACCTATTCCTACCCAGGTACGTAGATACTGAAGTAGTTGTTCAGGCCAATAGAAAAGTTTACTCATACATAACTCTTGAGAAATCAATATCACCTAGCCATGATACTGGGATTATCGATGGGAGGATAGGCGATCGCAACTAAGTAGCTAGGCGTAAATTAAAGTTTGTAGTAAGGACTTTAGTCCTGATAATCATTATTTTGAGCGATGAATCGCTCTCTTCGAGACGCTACGCGAACACTACGAACTAGGATTTTATTTTATGTTTAATTATACCTGCTACTTAATGACTGCGCTTATTCTGGCAAACCCTGAACTCGCAACAAATCTAATTCCCGTTCAAATATTTCATCAATCGGCAACATTTGCCCATCGGTGGTCATAAATTTATGGTCTTTGGTTGCTCGAATCACTGAACCATCTTCCAAGCAATACTCGAATACTTCTTGTTGCCCACGATTATGCCATTGTGCTACAGGTTGCGTATAAACATTCCCATTACTATCAACACTGTACACTGTGCATTCAATGCCTTTTTCTACAATTTTCCCAATGGGAATAAAGCCATATTCTACAGTCAATACTTCCGTGTCATAGCTTAAGCAATATTCAGCAAACTTCAACATTTGCTCGAATAATTCATCGGCAACTTTTTTCTGCACGCCATTTTTAGCAGCGCCATCCACGAATTTTTCTCGCTGCTTTTGCATCTCGGAAACTTTCTTCTTACCCATCGCCCGACGCAGCAAGTCAGCTTGTCCTAGGGAATATCCAGCCATATCCTGAGCAATTTTCATGATTTGCTCTTGATAGACCATAATCCCATAAGTTTCATCTAATATTGGTTCTAGAATAGTATGTTGATAATCAATCTTTTCTCGACCGTGTTTGCGGTTAATAAATTTCGGAATCAGTCCCGCATCTAATGGCCCTGGTCGATAAAGTGCCAAAATTGAAGAAATATCTTCTATATTTGAAGGCTTCAAATCACGCACTATCTGACGCATCCCTGAAGATTCTAATTGAAATATTCCTTCTAATTCTCCTGCTTCTAATAGTGCATAAGCTTGCTGTACATCTTTTGGTAGGGTACTATGTTCACCTTTTGCTAATATCTTTTGTGCTTTTCTTTCCTGATGAGTAATTTCATCAGGGTCAACAGAATATCCTCTAGTTTCTTGAATTAAATCAATGGTTTTTTGAATCAGCGTTAAGTTACGCAAACCCAGAAAATCCATTTTTAGCAAACCCATTGATTCTAAGTCTTCCATGAAATATTGGGTAATCACGGAACCGTCATTATTTCGCTGGAGTGGTACAATTTCATCAAGCGGATCGGCAGAAATTACTACACCTGCTGCATGAACACCAAAAGTTTTGTTAGTTCCTTCAATTCGCATTGCCATATCAAGCCAATGGCGAACTTTTGGGTCATGATCATATTTTTCTTTAAACTCTGGTTCTGGAGTTTCGTTAGAAATCATCACCTTGAGTTTAGTTGGTTTTCCCCGCACCACAGGAATTAATTTCGCCATTTTGTCGGCTTCGCCGTAGGGAATATTCAATACTCTGGCGACATCTTTTAAGACAGCTTTAGAAGTTAGGCGGTTAAAGGTAATAATTTGAGCGACTCTATCTGCACCGTATTTTTCAGTTACGTAGTCAATAACTTTATCCCGTTGTTCAATACAAAAATCCGTGTCAATATCAGGCATGGATTTGCGTTCTGGATTCAAAAAGCGCTCAAATAGTAGCCCATGATGTACAGGGTCAATGTTAGTAATTCGCATCGAGTATGCAACTAACGAACCAGCTGCCGAACCCCGACCGGGGCCCACAGGAATATTATTATCTCTGGCAAATTTGATGTAGTCCCACACTACTAAAAAGTATTTGGAAAAACCCATCTGTTGAATCATTTTCAATTCGTATTCCAATCTTTCTCTATAGATGGAATCGACTTCAGTGCGGGATTTACGATTTAATCTTTCTAAAAGTCCGCTCCATGCAACATCCTCGGCGTAAGTGTCAGCGGTATGACCAGAGGGAATCGGGGGTGTAGGAATTTGAGGCTCACCCATAATATGGTAAGGCTCAACTTTATCGGCAACTTCTTCAGTTGTGGCTACCGCTTCGGCAATAACATCATCCGGCAAATGGTCACGAAATAGCTGCTGCATCTCTTCACCAGATTTGAGATACTCTGTACCGCTATAACGCATCCGTTTATCTTCAACAATTAGCTTGCCAGTTTGAATACATAGCAAAGCATCGTGTGCTTCAACGTCAAAACAAGAAATAAAATGTGAATCATTGGTAGCAACAATTTTAATATTTAGTTCCCGCGCAATTTTGACAATTTCAACGTTAACAATCCGGTCTTCTTGAGAGCCGTGGTCTTGAATTTCTAGATAATAATCATCACCAAATACATCTTTATACCATTGGGCAACTTTCCGAGCTGCATCTGGTCTACCACTAAGAATTGCTTGGGGAACTTCCCCACCTAAACAAGCGCTGGTGACAATCAAGCCTTCATGATATTCTTTTAATAATTCTTTATTAACGCAAGGGCGAGAAAAAATTCCTTTACCCTGCACACCCTTGAGGTGAGAAATTGTGGTTAATTTGACTAAATTTTTGTACCCTTTAGTATTTTTAGCTAAAACGACTTGATGATATTTAGGACGGCGTTCTTGTTTTTCAATATCGCCGTTGATTATATACATTTCGTTGCCAAGAATTGGCTTAATATTTTGACTACGGCAGATTTTGATCAGTTCGATCGCCCCGTACATGACACCATGATCGGTAAGGGCGATCGCTTTCATCCCTAGTGCGATCGCTCGATCCACTAACTCTGGTAGCTGACTTGCCCCATCGAGCAGACTGTAGTCACTGTGAATATGTAAAGGGACAAAGGACATATACGTCTCCAACCACAAGCCAATAATTTCTCTAGGAGTATCCCGGTACACACCCCTTCGAGCAGGATTTTGCAAAGCAACGGGATCTTAGATTAACTTGTTTACGAAATTTTCACTTCCGAAAGTGAAGTTTCAATAGTTACATCAGTTAACCAGCATCTAGATAATGAGCCAAACAGAGAGCACTAAAACCACACCTATCCCTTGGTGGCAGCGCATCCCTCTCACGCTACAAATTCTTATCGCCCTAGTGGCTGCTGTCAGCGTCGGAATTGCCCTTGGTGCAGGAAATCCCAATCCAACCAATGCCACCTTAATTAACAACTTAGCAATTCCTGCTGAATTGGTGCTAAAGGCTCTCCGCGCCTTGGCTACGCCGCTGATTCTGGTAGCGGTACTGCATACTTTAATGACTACGAATATCCCTGGTACAGCCGGACGACGGCTGGCTGGGTTACTTTTAACAAACACAACCGTCGCCATCTTCATAGGACTTTTAGTAGCGAACGTCCTACGTCCAGGAACTTGGGGCAGTGTAACTACCACAAAAATTACAGAAATAACTGGTCAAAGTCTTGACCCTTGGGGAATACTCAAAGATGCTGTACCGGAAGCTGTCCTTAAGCCTCTAGTTGATAATAATGTCATCCAACTGATTGTTATTGCTTTAAGCTTTGGTATCGTCCTGCGAGGATTAAAATCCGAACAAATTACTCAAGGAAAAAACGGATACCAGTCAATTGAAAATGTCATCGGGATTTTATTTGAGACGGTAATCGGCGTCCTTAACTGGGTAATTGCCCTAGTGCCTTTCGCCGTTTTTGGAATTGTTGCTAAAACAGTAGCTAAAGAAGGTTTTGCACCTTTTCAATCTTTGGCTGCGTTCATCGTGGCGGTGTTGGTAGCGCTGGTATTGCAAGGTTGTTACTATCTCACCAGAGTAAAATTTGGTTCTTGGGTACACCCGCTAAAATTTCTAAGTGGCGGTTCTGATGCGTTTTTAACGGCTTTCTCGACTTCTTCCTCTGCTGCTGCAATGCCTATAACCTTTGAGGCTTTGCAAACAAAAATCGGTTTAAGGGAATCGTCTGCCGCCTTGGGGGCGTTAGTAGGGGCAAATTTCAACAATGATGGTACTGCCCTCTATGAAGCGATGTCTGCGTTATATATTTCCCAACTTATTGGGCAACATCTGAGTTTGGGACAGCAGCTAATTGTCGTTCTTACATCAATTTTTGCATCGGTAGGTGCGGCGAATATTCCCAATGCTGGACTAGTAACAATGACACTGGTGTTCACTTCTGTTGGCTTACCGACGCAGTATATCGCTTTGCTGGTAACTGTAGACTGGTTTTTAGATCGCTGCCGCACTGCAATTAATGTAATGGGAGATATGACTGTTAGTGCTTTACTTGATGGCAAAAAGCCACGTTCTGTGGACGAGGCAGAATTTACCAGCTTTTAAGTTCAGTGCAGCAGTTTTTCAAGTATCTAATGCTGTTGAGGCCCTTTAGCGTCACATTCTTTAAACCAGCAGCGTTCTAGAAGTTGAAGTCGCCACATAGATGCGAAGCGATGAGGATTCAATATCAATTTAGCATCATGACTAAATAATGGCTGGTTAAGATACTGCCAAAGAGGAAATTTAATCTTGGTGTGTTTTGGAGCCATAAGAACAACAAATAGTATAAAAGCGTTGTGGCAGTAATTGGCATTTATTATAAAAGAACTGCCATATACTGTTTTTCTAGTTAAAGATTACACCGCAGTTTTATAATTGTCCTTGTGGCAATTGCGGAAAATTTTGAATTTTATTGAAGTCGGGAAAACCTTTCGCTAGTCGCCTGATTCGGAACAACGTCGCTTGCTTCAACGGAGGAAGCCTTTTGGATGAAACTTGTGACGCTTATTCACCCCAGGCGTATCCTTGAAGCAAGCTAAGTTTAGCGTGCCGAGGCAGGAATCGCAACCGCTACGCTATCGACTTTGGCGTTCTCCGTAAGGGAAGCTACACATGGTGTAGCGTGACGTAGAGACCCTCAAGAGCTTCGGCGTTGCTTCATAATATTAATAATATGGACTCCTATATCTACACCTTTCATATAGCAACTCATGTATGATAACAGCGAGTAGATAAATACAATGATGCCCAGCATCTCTAGCACCTCTTCCACAGTCGTTATGAGGGTGTAGATCATATCATTTTCTGTGTAGTAATCTGCATAATATCCACCCACTAATTCAGTACCAATTGCACCTGCTACATAAATTGTCCCAGCAATGAAAAATAAGTGTCGTGTCTTTGCAGGAAGAGTAGCGAGAAATCGCGCAAACATCAATAAAAATATAAGGACGAAGATAGCACCAGGAATCACCCAAGCGTAATAAAGCAACCCACTGGTATTAAATGTATTTCGCACTGGCTTTATGAGTTTTTCATGAAGACTGATGAATTCGTCTAAGGACAAACCAGCAAAGACTATTGATAATCCTCTCCACGACCAAAAATTGCTATTCCTAGCTAACTTCTGAGCTTGGGCGATAATCACCAGCAGAATAGAACAAAATAGTAAGGCTGCCGTAGAATACAGGGAAGGAATATTTCCTTCGGTGTTAAGGTCGAATGTATATCTAAAGCTATCCCTCCCCTCGAAGTCAGGCAGATAGTGTACATTGAAATTCGCCAAAAGGCTGACAAGAACTAGGCATATTACCACGCCAAGCAAGAATTTAAGGGTTCTGTTGGCAGAAAGATACATTTCTAACTTATGCGATGACTGCAACGCTGCGATCGCATCTTCTGGCTTGATGGTATTTGTTGGCTCGACTCTACGTATATATTTGCTATTGCTAGTATCTGAACAAGACAGTTGTTTTAGGATTTTTTGTCGCTCTGGCAATACAATGTTGTCCATGAAATACTCAATGGTTTGCTGCTTAACTAAACCATGCATTGCTAGAATTTCTCCTAACTGCTTTCCACTCAACTTTTGTGCCGTGAGCGCTGTGTCTAATGCCTCTGGGGTAATCAATTCAGCTTCAACTAAGTACGTCCCAAGTGGCTTAAGCTGAAATTCTTGTTCCTCTATTTTGTTAATCAATAGTATCTCCTTATTGTCAATGGTCATATAGCAATCTATTTATTGCCATTTAAGGTTATGTAATGATGATAATCACTGGCTAATCTTGAGTTTTAATGTTTTAATAACCTCTAATTAACTATATTTTGGTTTTGCCAAAAAATTGACGAACTCAGTATAAAGCTTCCGTAAAGTTTATGTAAATATACTGTATAATTTATTAAAGATATAACTAATAAAAGTGAACTTACGCAGGAGTTGGTAAACCTCATCTCTGATCAGCAAAACTGGCTAATACTTCAAAACCTTGTTGTTGCCAAAAAAATAAATCCACCCATACATCAGAGTGAAGGGTGGAACATACTAAAATAGATTGCTGCATTGCTACTTTAGACAGGCTCACGCCAACCTCAAGCAGTCACCACAGCAATTGTTGATTGTGTGCAATACATTCTTGCTTAAGATTTAGAAGTCAGAATTCAGAGAGAACTCTATATTCTGTCTCCTGAGCAAAAAAGGGAACTGGTGAGCCAATGCATTATTTCGACGCGCAGTGGGACAAATACTGCGTCCTTATGCAAGCCACCAGATTTATCAGTGGAGTTGTCCCAATCTCGCGCTTTGCGCTTTAACTCTTTTGAGTTTAGTAATGCGTGCCTGTTTTACGATGGTTGATAGCAGTAACAGCATCAGGCTTGAGTAATTTACCATCATCCACAGTTGCATACACAACCCAGTGATCGCCACATTCCAGGCGTTGGCTGACTGAACATTCTAGATAAGCTAAAGCGTCGTTGAGGACTGTACAGCCGTTATCTGCAACTCCTGTTTTAAAATTTGCAAATCGGTCTTCTCCAGGTGCAAAAGATTTACGAAAATGCTTTGTGTAATCTTGATGATTGCCTTCAGGTAGGATATTCAGGGCAAACTTACCACCGGGATACATCAGGGATTCGATCGCGCGTTCTTTAGCAATAGCAATGGTGAGTCCAGGTGGGTTAAAGGTCGCTTGAGAAACCCAAGCGCCTAGCATTCCAGTAGATACTTCTCCTTGCTTAGCTGTAATTACGCAAACGGAACCAACAATCCGACCGACAGCTTGTTCTACTGGAGTAGCGGTTTGTTGTGGCACACGCACTTTTTTAGCCTTTTTCAAAGCTTGAGCAAAGTCTGTACCTACTTCTTCACAAAACTTGAGAGTGACATCATCAGGTTTAAATTTAACTTTCAGGGTGTCAAAGCCAAAGCGATATCCAGCATCGCGGAGTTTACCCTCAATTAAGTCAAAGGCTTCACCACTCCAGCCGTAGGAACCAAACACCCCAGCAAGTTTGCTGTTGTCACCGCTCGATAGCACAATACCTAAAGCGGTATGAATCGGAGTAGGTGCATGACCACCGATAGTGGGAGAACCGATGATAAAGCCATCCGACTGTTCTAGGTTAGTGCGGATTTCATCAGGGGTTGCAAATTCGCAGTTGATCGATTTTACCGCGACTCCACCTTTGGTCAATCCCAAAGCCATCGCCTGTGCTAAAGTCGCCGTATTACCGTAAGCTGATGCATAAAGTAGGGCGACAGAAATCTCGCGATCGCTGTGAGAACGGCTCCATTCTCCATAAGCTTTAGTAAGTTCGATTAAACCGGTGCGTACTAAGGGCCCGTGACCCACACCATACATTCTTACCTGCAAATCAGATATTTTCTCTAAAGCTGCTTCCACATGAGGAGCTTGAGGAGCCATCAGGCAGTTAAAGTAGTAATGCTGGTCTTCCTTAAGTGCTTCCCAATTATCATCAAACGCTTCATCGCCACACAAATGGGTTGCAAATAGCTTATCTGTATAGAGAATTTGGGTTTGCTGATCGTAGGAACAAAGTCCTTCTGGCCAACGTGGACTGGGAGTGGGGAAGAATTTTAAAACGTGACCCTTGCCTAAATCTAAAGTTTCTTTTCCCCGCATCACCAAGACTTTCAAATCGTGGTCTAAGAAAGCAGCACGCAAATTTCCAGCACCAGGAAGAGAACAAACAAAAGTTACTTGTGGTGCAAGTTCTAGAATTGCCTTGAGGGTTGCGACTCGGTTGGGATTAAAATGACCTAGGATTACATAATCCAAACGTCTCAAGTCTAAAGTTTGTCGCAATGCTTCCAAATAAACTTCGGTGAAGCTTTCTGGGGGTGGGTCAATCAGTGCGGTTTGATCGGCTTCAATTAAATAGCAATTGGAGGTAGTACCTCTTTCAAGTGCATACTCAATTTCAAACCGTAGACGTGACCAACTACGTGCTCTGAGAACTTTAGTATTGGTAGCAATTGGTAAAACTTGTACGTCGCGTGGTTTGGAGTCGGTCATAGCTGTTTGGTGAAGTTGGGGAAAAATTTGGAAAAACCAGGCAACTTTTGCCCAGTTTTTAAAGCGCTTAAGGAAGTAGTAGGGGGAGTGGAGGAGTGGGAGCAGGGGGCAAAGGGGCAGGGGAGGCAGGGGAAGAAAAATTACAATTGACTCTTGACTCTTGACTCTTGACCCTTGACTCCTTTGCCTTTCTTAGTAGTAGTTGCCGACTTTGCGATGACGAACGGCTGTCAGTCCATCGGCTTTGGAGACACGACCTTCTTGGACGGTGCAGTATAAAATCCAGTGGTCGCTGCATTCCATGCTGGTTTGTACTTCACATTCCATGTATGCCAAAGCATCAGTCAGAATTGGGGAACCGTTTTTAGCTGTTTGGGTTTTTACTCCAGCAAATCGGTCAGCACCGGGATGTAAGCGCTTGAGAAAGTGCTTCTTGAGTTCTTGATAATTTCCTTCTTCCAGGACGTTGAGAACGAAGCGATCGCCTACTTGCATTAAGGAATCAATGGCGCGGTCTTTGGCAACGGCAATTGTGAATCCTAAGGGTTGCAAACTCGCTTGCGTTACCCAGGATGCCAGCATTGCACTTGACACATTACCTTTTTTGGTGGTGACAATGTACAGTCCGCTGCTAATCCGACCCAACGCTTTTTCCATGTTGACGTCGAGGGATTTAATTTGCTTGATGTTGCGATCGCGCACCAGCAATTGTCCTAAGTCTGTACCCGCTTCTTCACATAACTGGAATGTGGATGCTGTCGGAGCTTCTCTGATCCGAATGGCTGGGAAGGCTTCTTTTATACCGGAGTCGATAAATTTTCTCCGCAGTGTATCAATGGGTTCATCATCCCCGCCATAACATTCAAATAGCCCAACCACTTGCTTATTCTTAGCGACGGCTAGCAGCGAACTGATACTAGCCTGAGCAGCGGCGGCGCTAGTTGGGGGCATACCGATAATAATGCCAGCGGCTCTACCAGCTAGTTCTTGGATTTCTTGGCTCTCAGCAGAACTCAGATCTAGTACTTCTACCCCAACGCTAGTTTTCTGTAGTCCGTCACCAATTGCGTGAGCTAGGCGATCGCTATATCCATAATCTGAGACATAAAACAAGCCAACTGTGGTTTCTGCTTTAGCTTGTTTTTGGCTCCAATTTTCGTAGCACCCGGTTAAAACATCTAAATGATGGTGTAGTAGTGGCCCGTGTCCGTTAGCGATAATATTAATCTTCCCAAGTTCGCCCATTCTCTTCATGGCATTCAGCAGAGAACGAGCGTTGGGGCCCATCAAGCAGTCGTAGTAAAATCTAAAATCAGCTTCGATCGCTTCTAAGTCTTCGTCGAAGGTGCGATCGTCACAAAAGTGCATCCCAAAGGCATCACAGGTGTAGAGGGTTTGGGTTTTGCGGTCGTAGCTGAAGATTGTGTCCGGCCAGTGCAGGTTAGGCGCACTCACGAATTCGATTTCATGTCCTTTGCCGATATCTATGCGATCGCCACTTTTGACAATCCGCTTGGAAAAAGGATCATGTACTAAGCCTTCGAGAAACTGAAGCGCAACTTTTGAGGCTAAGACTGTGGCTCTTGGTGCTAACTGAAGGACATCTTCCACTAAGCCGCTATGGTCTGGCTCTGTGTGACTGACAATTATGTAATCAATTGTTTTGGGGTTAACAAGACCTTTAAGAGTGTCTAAATACAACTGGCGAAACTTCTGGTGAGAAGTATCAACCAAAACTGTTTGCTCACCCCTAATTAGATATGAATTGTAGGTTGTACCATTTTGCAGTCCGAATTCGATATCGAAGCGATCGCGATCCCAATCAAGAGAGCGAATCGCTGTTGTGTTAGGGGCAATTTCTACAGTTTGTATAGTTAGCCGATGTTGAATGTTTTGTGCGATCGCTACCATTATTCGTCTCCGAGCGCAAATCATCAGGTTTTTATTCTGTCCCCATTGTCCCAATAATTTTTTTTTTAAGTTGTAATGAATATGCTCTTTTGGAAAATTTAACTTGTATCAATTGTTTCTATTTATCAGCAATCTTTTTTACTCAAGAAATATACTAAAGCTTAATTAAACTAATGTATACACTAACTATTTATTAACGCTGAATATTCGCACTATTTACTAATCTAAAGCTACCATACATCTCATCTTTATTTGACCACCAAATCATAATTAAAAGCATAAATTATGTAACTAATACCCAGTTACATTTATTAGGTGAAACTTAATAATTAGCTTGAAATACTCAATTGTTATATATTTAAATAATATTACTTCTTGATAACCAAATATCTATTAAAAGTTGCCATAACTTGCTGCCATACACCAGCTATGCACAAGAGGTTCTTATAACTACGGTGCAAAATTGGTAAGCTATTATGCATTTAATCTGAGGGAGTGACACGCGTCCCACAGATCAGGCCATGTAACGTATCCGAAGGCTTCACCCGCAAGGTTATTTAATTTTTTCGCGTACTTCCTGAGATAATAAGTAGGAAAGGTAAGATAAACTCTTTACAAACATATTAACAAGCATCAAATATGATGTCGTTAATATGTTTGTTAATCAGCATCAGATATGCCACTATCTTGATAAAATTTCTTCTCACGTAAAATGTAAATTTTCTGTAAAGTAAAGAAAACAGCAATTTTCCAGAAACAATCAAAGCAAATTAGCTAAAACCAGTTTAAAAAAAAGTCTGGACTTCCATATCTTTTTCTACTTATACTTATGCAAATTTTTATAAAAATTATTTTTAAAGTTTCAATAAACTACCAGTAAAAATACGAATAATCAACTAAATTTTAATGCTACACTCTATTTAGTGTGAATTTTAGATATTAGTTAGGACAACGCTAATACACTCTTGTCGTCATAGCCACGAGCTCCGGCTTATAGCTATCCGACTAAAAAGCCTGTACAGGCCAAATTTGTCGTTGGACTAATTTTTTACGTCAATCATTACTTGGTGATAAGTTCCAGATTTTAATAAGTGTTCTTCAAGCCAATACTTCTCGCATAACATGCCTTCAGGCTAGACTCCGGCATCCTTAAACATTGTAGTTCAGTCATTTTAGTGTGTTATTTAATACTTTGCGTAGTAAGTATACAGGCGTGAATAGACATAACAATACCAAAAACTGACTGTGTGAAAGATTAGCGCTTATGGGATGCCGATTGAGAATTTTTTTAACAGAAGAGGAAAAGCAAACTCTAGAAGAGTTGAGGAGAGCTAAGGAGGTTCCTCAACGTACCAAAGATCGCGCTCAAGTTTTATTGCTGAATGCTCGTGGCTTAAAAAACGAGCAGATTGCTCAAGGCTTGAACTGGGCGATTTCAACAGTACGTCAAACCCTTCATCGCTGGGACAAGATGGGGTTAGCAGGGTTGTGGGATGCTCCTGGCCGAGGCGGAAAACCCCGATATTCGGAATCAGATTTAGTTTATCTAGAAAATTGCTTAGCTCACGAGCCACAGACTTATAACTCGAAACAACTAGCAAAAAAACTGGCATCTGAGCGCCAAGTAAACTTGAGTCCCGACAGACTGCGACGGGTACTGAAAAAAAGGGGAAAAAGGTTTGAAAACACACCTACATAACCCCAAAAACAGAACGATTAGCTGATTGCGAAGGATTATTTGTTCTGACTTCAATGTTTTGTAGTTGGTGGTTTATTCATAAAAAACCCGCTGTATGAAGGTGGTCAGAGAAATCACAAATTACCTTCAATCCATAAAACAAAATCCACCTACACATCAAAAGTGTCAGGTGGACTTGTTAATTATGTGTTAGTGGATCCGAGCAGAGTCGAACTGCTGTCCAAATTGGGTATTGACCCCCCGCTCATTCACAGGTTTAGCCTTTCTGACCCTCAAGGCGGGAATCGTTCATTATCCCGAACGTAGGATGCTCTGATTTAATCTTAGCTAGCAAGCCAACCAGAGAACGCTTGCTAGAGCATCCGTTGGGGTTTGGTCTTCAGTCCTTAACGGAGTCAAACTAAAGACGCTCGAACCTATAAGAGGTGTTTAGGCAGCTACTAGAGCGTCCTTACGAGCAAATTTAACGATGTTATTCGCATTTACTTTTTTTTCGAGCCTTTGATTTCCGAGAGACGACTCACTCTCGACCTGAATCACAGAGCAGCGTTCGCCAACCTGTCGAAACCGTGACGGACCCATGCCTCATATTTATTATAGTGTATTGTTTTTGAAATGTGTTGTAAGACAATGAATTTGAGTTTCTAACAGCATAAACGAGCCGAAGGAAACTGCGATCGCGCTAAACTTACCAGGAATATTAAGATTCTCTATATCACCGTGATGGAGAACAGGGTTCAATCCCCTTTCTACACAGTGCTTTCGACAAATAGCCAGCATATCTGGTGAAGTATCGATGCCCTCAACATTCATACCAGCTTCTAATAGTGGTATCAGTAATCGTCCTGTGCCAACCATTGCCTCAAGAATCCTACCGCCGATTTGAGAAAGATGTTTAATGTAGTAGGGAACATCTGGATACTTTCCTCCAATGGGTTTGGTAATGTCGTACACTTCGGTACATAATGGCCCGTATATCGTCGATGTCATTTAATTCTGGAGTTGCAATTTTATAAGTTGACAAAAGGATAAATATTTTATAGTTTATTGCGAACTAATTCTAACTTTTTTCATCGCTTAAAAGGATGATAAATATAACCCCATTTATTACCAACTTTTACCGGAGCGATGTTTTCCGAAAAAGACGAAACATCTGCAAATTGTGTTTGAATAACCACTTTTCCAGATTTATCAATATAACCACAGGCACTTTCACCCATACAAAACGGTGCTAAACCTTGGGAAAATGAAGCAGGGATAATTAAATTAGGTGGAATTACAAATTTACCTGTTTTGTTAATAAATCCAAAGCCACTACGAGAACCCGTTGGTTTATTTCTAACTAAAGCTAATCCTTCAGAAAATGGATAGGCTAAATGAAATTGTGGTTTAATGACAATCTTACCTTCTCTATCTAGAAAACCAAAATCAAAATTATTGGATTTATTGACCACTAATAAATTCTCTGAAAATCCAGATAATGGGCTTTCGGAACCGAAATTCTCGCTCAGATGATAAACGACTTTTCCCTTTTTATTAATAATTGTATCTCGTCCTATCAATGCTAATCCTTGAAAAAATTTGCTACTATTACATCCAAATTGATGAGTGAAAACAGCTTGACCTTTCTGATTAATATACATTCCTTGATTTCCTACCGCCGCTAAACCTTCAGAAAAGTCATCTGCACACGCAAATTTAGGAGGAATCACCATTCGACCTCTTTTGTCAATATATCCCCATTTATTACCTACTTGTACAGGTGCTAATCCTTGGGAAAAATTACCTGAATAGCGAAAGCTGCGGTGATGTTTATCCATAAAAGATAGACTAAAGTAGATGGCACCATCTACGGGATATCCATCAAATTTGGCAGGAATAACAAGTTTACCTGTTTTGTTGATATAACCCCATTTGTTACCAATTTTTACTCTGGCCATTTCCTCGGAAAAGGGAGAGGCATAATCGAATTGGGGTTGAATCGCAAAATTTACTTTTGGTGCTGTTTGTTTTAGTAGTAATTGGGATAATGCTATCTGAAAAATCCCCAAGCCAGTCAGTAAAGTTACTCCAATAATTAAAGCTTTACCTAATTTAAATTTTTGTTGATTTTGTGGATTAGTCATATATAGGAATCCGGTTTGATTTTTGAAAAAATCTCAGTATTTGTGGGGTGGACTATGCCAGACCTTTCAACGCAGTAATTCGCGCATGAGGGTGGCTCCCCTACTTATATTTCAAAAATCAAATAGTAGCCCTATATTATTCCTCAAAATCAGAGTAGTTTACAATCTTTAATAAGTAATAAAAATATCTAACTTTTCTTTCACAAATTGAAGAAGAGGATTATTTACATTTAATCAAATAATTTAGAGAATATGTAATAAATCAAATTGTTAGCAATGGATAATCGGTGAGCATAACTTAATTTATGAAAAATAACCGAACACATATCAGCGTATCCTTGTTAAAAATCATTGTGTGCTAACTACCAATTATCCATTACCAGTTTAAGTCAACGCTTCTGCACCACCAACAACCTCAAGGAGTTCCTGGGTAATTGCGGCTTGACGGGCTTTGTTATAAGACAACGTGAGGGTGTTAATCAGTTCACCAGCATTCTCACTAGCATTGCTCATGGCTGTCATCCGGGCTGCTAGTTCACTAGCAGCCGATTCTTGCAGCGCCCGCAATAGCTGGTTACTTAGATACAAAGGCAACAGAGAATCGAGAATCTGTACTGGATCTTGCTCGAAAATCATGTCGCGGGGAAGAGGGCGAACTTGACTTGTCACTTTCTGCCGTTCGACTTCAAATTGACCACCACGGGTTGTCAAGCGGAAGATTTCGTCATCTGGTGCTTCTAGACCTTGAAGATCAAGGGGAAGCAGAGTTTGCACCACAGGACGGGAGCTAACCAAAGAGACAAATCTGGTGTAGACTAACTCGATGCGGTCTACTTTTTCCGAAAGAAACAAGGAAAGTAGTTGGTCGGCAATCTGATTGGCTTCCGATGCGGTGGGAATTTGCTCTAAACCGCTGTAAGTAGCATCAATAGGCTGATTGCGGCGTTGAAAGTATTGTGTAGCTTTGCGCCCAACAATCACAAATGTGTAGTCTAGACCTTCTGCTTTGATTTCTTTGGCACGGTTTTCTGCCCGACGGATGACGTTACTGTTGTAGCCACCACATAAACCCCGATCGCCAGAAATGACCAACAGTCCCACGGACTTAACTTGTCTTTTTCTTAGCAGTGGTAGGTTGGCTTCTTCAAACCGCAGACGGGTTTGCAAACCATATAATACTTGCGCCAAGCGATCGGCAAAGGGGCGAGTCAACAGCACTTGTTCTTGGGCGCGACGCACTCTGGCCGCAGCCACTAGGCGCATGGCTTCTGTGATTTTTTTGGTATTTTTGACCGACTGAATGCGATCGCGTATCGATTTGAGATTGGCCATAATTTTTTCCTTAGTCGTCGTTAGTCATTTGTCCTTTGTTTTTTGTCATTAGTCATTAGTTCTTTACCAATGACCAATGACCAATGACTAATTACGCTGTTGCTTTAAAGGTTTTCTTGTACTCAGTTAGAGCTTCCTTCAACGCAGTTTCTTCTTCATCACCCAGTACTTTTTTGCTTTGTACTGCTTGTGTGTACTGAGGTTTGCCAGTTTTTAAGTACTCGCGTAAACCTTTTGTGAAGGTAGTTACTTGATTTACAGGCACATCATCTAAATAGCCGTTAATACCAGCATAAAGAATGGCTACTTGCTCATACACTGAAAGTGGGGAATTTTGTGGCTGCTTGAGTAGTTCCCGCAAGCGTTGACCTCTTGCCAACTGGTCTTGAGTGGCTTTATCCAAGTCAGAAGCAAATTGTGCGAAGGCTTGCAGATCGTCAAATTGCGCTAGTTCTAACTTAATCTTACCTGCAACTTTTTTCATTGCCTTGGTTTGAGCCGCAGAACCTACGCGGGATACGGAAATACCAGGGTTTACAGCGGGACGGATACCAGCATTAAACAGGTCAGAAGACAAGAATATCTGACCATCGGTAATGGAAATTACGTTTGTGGGGATGTATGCTGAAACGTCACCTGCTTGGGTTTCGATAATTGGCAGGGCGGTCATACTGCCCTTACCTAATTCATCACTCAGCTTTGCTGCTCTTTCTAACAAGCGGGAGTGGATGTAAAACACATCTCCAGGGTAAGCTTCGCGTCCGGGTGGACGACGCAACAACAGGGACATTTGCCGATAAGCTTGAGCTTGCTTGGAGAGGTCATCGTAAATCACCAAGGTAGCTTTACCCTTGTACATGAAGTACTCAGCAATAGTTGCCCCGGTGTAGGGAGCTAGGTATTGCAGGGTTGCTGGTTCACTGGCACTAGCGGCGACGACAATGGTATAATCCATCGCGCCTTTTTCTTGCAATGTCTGCACTACGTTAGCAACGGTGGAAGCCTTTTGACCGATGGCAACGTAAACACAGACTACATCTTCTTCTTTTTGGTTGATGATTGTGTCAATGGCGATCGCAGTTTTGCCGGTTTGACGATCACCAATAATCAACTCTCGCTGACCACGACCGATGGGAATCATTGAGTCAATAGCTGTGATACCCGTTTGCATGGGTTCATGTACTGACCGACGCGCAATAATGCCGGGTGCTGGAGATTCAATCAAACGGCTTTCTGAGGACTTGATGTCTCCCTTACCATCGATGGGGCGACCCAAAGCGTCTACAACTCGTCCAATCAAGGCTTCACCCACAGCTACCTGGGCAATTCTGCCAGTGGCGGTGACGGAGCTACCTTCTTGAATTTCTATCCCTTCACCCATCAGCACCGCGCCCACGTTGTCTTCTTCTAAGTTCTGGGCGATACCAATTGTTCCGTCTTCAAATTCTAAGAGTTCGCCAGCCATAGCCTGGTCTAGACCATAGATCCGGGCAATACCGTCACCAACTTGCAGGACTGTACCAACGTTAGCAACTTTGACTTCTTGGTCGTATTGCTCGATTTGTTGTTGGATAATGCTGCTAATTTCGTCAGGTCTAATTGAAATACTCATGTGTCTATCTTGTTTGCTTTCGAGACGTAAGAAGTAATTAGTTAGGAGCCAAGAGTTAGGAATGATGAGTTAAAAATGCAAAAATTAAAAGTTAAAAGTTAAAATAAATTACTTTTTATTTAACTCCTAACTCCTAACTTCTCACTCCTAACTCCTAATCTTCTAGCTATTGGTTAAGCGTAAGGAAAGGCGACGCAACTGACCCCGTAAACTAGCGTCAATTACCTGCGAGCCTACTTTGATGATCACACCACCAATTAACTCGCTATCTATTTTAGTTTCTAGTTCTACCTGGCGAGCTTTACTGATGGCAATCACTTTTTCGACGATTGCCTGCTGTTGAGCTTCGGTGAGGGGAACGGCTGAAGTCACTTCCGCTAATACGGTTTGATTCAACTGCCGCAACAGCGCCAGATATTGCTGTAAAATCGGTTCCAAGAAAGCAATGCGCCGTTTATCTACCAATACCAGCAAAAAATTGCGTAAGTAAGGGTTAGCGCTTTCACCGAGTATTTGTCTGATGAGAGCCTTTTTTTTCTCAGACTGGATAAACGGGTTGCTAAAGAAGTTTTGTAGCTCTCTGTTTTCTGAGAGCAGGCTCAGGAAAGTACGCGCATCTTCCCCGAATTCTTCTGTCAAGTTTTTCGATTGCGCTATTGACAAAAGTGCCTGTGCATACGGCTGGGCTACTTCGGCTGTTGCTACTTTACTTGTCATACATTGCCTCCCAGTTGTGCGATGCTGCGGTCAATTAACATTTGTTGAGCATCGTCGGCAATGCCGCTTTTGAGTTGCGACTCGACTTTTTGCAATGCTAGAGTAGCCACTCGCTGACGCAGTTGAGCGATCGCTCGCTCTGTTTCGCTGTTTAAATCCGCTGCTGCTGTTTGTTTCAAGCGTTCTACGTCTTGCACTGCTCGCTCTAACAAGGCTTCTTTCGATGCCTGGGCGTTTTCTTGGGCAGATTTGCGGATGCGTTGTGCTTCTGCCTGAGCCTGGGTCAACTGCTCTTGCGCCTGGGATAGAGCAGTCTGTGCTTCTTTTAAGCGCCCTTCTGCTTCCTGAATTAAGGTTGCAATATTTGACTTTCGCTCATTCAGGATATTGCTTAAAACTTTACGTCCGAAGTAGAATAATATGCCAACCAGAATCGCTAGGTTAATGAGGTTGGTTTCAAAAATGTCTATGTTTAGACCGAAACCACCTTCTGCTGCGCCTTCTGCCAATTCAGAGTGAACAGCGTTCGCTTCTGCGGCAAGTAATAAAAATGTGCCCATGATACCCATCTACAAGTGCGCTGCTCGCTTGCTAATAGTATTGTATTTTCCCGAAGGGGAATAAGGTGTCCTTTCCCGAAGGGAAATAAAGTATCCTTTCCTGAAGGGAAAAAATGCCTTTTCTTGACACTTAAATTGAGCGCTCTGGGACTAGCGCCCAGACGCGCGTATGCTTTCATAGAAGCAGTTTTGTGAGCTTAGCTAACTACAGTAGATCCCAATAGTTTTTCTAGAATCTGTCTGCTGAGAGCATCAACCCGTTGCTCTAAGGTACGCATAGCTTCTTGCTTTTGTTGCTCTATTTCAACAGCAGCCTGTTCTCGTTGCGCTTGAGCTTCTTTTTGGGCTTCAGCGATTTTCTCGGCAGTAATTTTCTTAGCTTCAGCCTGAGCTGCTTCTACAGTAGCTTGCGATTGCCTGCGAGCTTCTGCGAGTTGCTGCTCATATTCTTGGGCTAAGCGCTCAGCTTTAGCCAAGCGTTCCCGCGCCTCAAGGGTATTCGTTCGGATGTAACTATCGCGATCGTCTAGCACCTTGGTCAGTGGCTTATAGAATATTGCATTCAACAAAGCTGCCAACAGCAGGAACTGCAATGCCATTAAGGGCAAAGTAGCATTGAAATCAAACATTTCTCTCCTCTTTGGCTGGAGTAGCAGTTTTCATGGCTAGCAAGATCATCCAACCTTTCATATTTTAGAGACCCATAGCCAACAAGGGTCAATTACATCAGAACGACTAAATACCCAAAATTTTTTGACTGTAGAGGCGTGATGGTTCACGTCTCCACACTCACAAAAACTTTTAGGTCTTATCCCGCGAAGGGGTTAGCAAACAGGAGTACCAGGGCAATCACTAGACCATAAATAGTCAGGGATTCCATGAAAGCCAAGGTTAACAGCAGAGTACCCCGAATTTTTCCTTCTGCTTCGGGCTGACGGGCGATACCTTCTACTGCTTGTCCAGCAGCATTTCCTTGACCAATACCAGGGCCAATTGCAGCTAAACCAATTGCTAAAGCAGCAGCCAGAACTGAAGCAGCAGAAACTAATGGATCCATGTTGATTTTCCTTACTTTGAATACAGAACTAACAAGAGTACGTTAACGACTAGAAACGTGTTTTTCACGCTGCACCAAGTTCTTCAAATCGTGCTTTGCGATGTTTTGAGCGCATTTGCTCGACGGAACTGTGCTATCAACTGAGAAGCTTAATGCTCCTCATGCTCATCTCCACCGTGTCCCTCCATGGCCTCATGAATGTATGCTCCGGCTAGAGTGGCAAATACTAGAGCTTGAATGGCACTGGTAAACAAACCCAAAGCCATCACAGGCAGAGGTACAAATAGAGGAACTAGCAGAACCAGCACCGCTACCACCAACTCATCCGCCAAGATATTGCCAAAAAGACGGAAGCTGAGGGAGAGGGGCTTGGTGAAATCTTCTAGGATTGCGATCGGCAATAGAACAGGTGTAGGCTCAATATATTTCTTAAAGTAGCCTAAACCCCGCTTACTAAAACCCGCGTAAAAGTACGCTAAAGATGTTAGCAATGCCAACGCTACAGTCGTATTGATGTCATTAGTGGGAGCTGCTAATTCACCTGATGGCAGCTTAATTAGCTTCCAGGGAATTAGAGCACCTGACCAGTTCGATACGAAGATAAACAAAAACAATGTGCCAATAAATGGCACCCAGGGACGGTACTCTTTTTCACCAAGTTGGTTTTTTGCTAGATCCCGAATAAACTCTAGGGCATATTCCATTAAATTTTGGATGCCGCTGGGAATTCTCTGGATGTTGCGAGTTGCAGCTAGTGAAGCCACTACTAGAATGCTAATCACAAACCACGAGGTGAGAAAAACTTGCCCATGAATTTTAAGATTGCCCAATTGCCAGTAGAAATGTTGACCTACTTCTAATTCGGCGAGGGTAAAAGAATTAAAGGCGTTTAAGACACTAAGCATTTGCATTCTTCAAGCAAGAATCTTCCCCAACGAGCGAGGATGGGAGTATTGTCTTTGTGAGCCTGATTTTAAGAATCAGGAATGAACGCAGTTTGCACCGTATAGACGATGAGCGTGGCTTTGTAAGTTAGAAATCCCAAAAATATGGGCAGAACATGTAGCTCATGCCATTGAGTTGCTAATACAATCAACCCAACAAACAGAGCCAAACGATTTTTGCTCAGACGGGTTTTTTCATTACCGAGCCGCTCAACATCTTTAGCCAGCATTTTTAAGTAAACCACACCTGCACACGCCCCAATCAAATAATTCAGAGCAATGTTTAAGGAATAAAAAATCCACACAGAGATAAAAATAACCCCCGTCAAGACAACCGTGATTGTCAACAGTTGCTGGAAGAGTTGATAGAACTCTTGCATAGAGTTCCCTGATTCTGTATCCTCAGAACCAGATTGATCATCTTGTTGTGTTGTCGGAGTGGGTGCAATTGATTCGTCTGACAAGCTCACGGGACTTGAAACCAGTACAGCTAACTATTGATGACTGTACATTCAGTCAGCTGAATCATATCACGCTCCGGTAACAATACTTTAGAAAAAAACAATTAACTTCTTGTCAGCAAAAAGCGTGATGAGCGATCGCCCTTCACCACGAAGTATAAATTATTTTTACAAGTGAATTCCAATAAGTTTAGCTGTATAAAATTAATGCCCTTGTGAGAGCATTACAGGCAAGCTCACAGGGGCATACATCTTAAGTATAAAACCTGAACTTGTAGCTAATTAGACTAGCGCCAGTGAATTTACTATAGCTTTTGAGAAGTCGCTGCTTGCTTACGCTTCATCCACAAACCAAACCCAATAGCAACCACTGAACCACCAACTGTGAAGGGTTCGGGAACAGGTGTTACAGGGCCCGTAACTTGACCATCAAAAGTTGTCGCCACCTTACCAAGAGGATTTCGGCGTATAATATCCCACTGCGCTAGACCCGATGTGGTAAACGAACTGAATAGGGAAAAATTACCGAATAATGATGATGTACCTACTTTACCTGTCTGAGCAAAGTTTATCAATTTCAAAGTCACAAAGTCGGGTTCTTTGGTTTCCACCGACAATCTAGTTGGGTAGTCAGGAGTTACATCAAATACACCCGATAAACCGGAAAATGTCAGTAATGAGCCATCTCTGAGCCTTTCAAAATCACCAGGTAGGTTCGCAGAATCAAACTGGATTGTGTAATCGAATCTATTGCCTTCTTGTCCTTTAAATACAACACTCGCTGCTTCTGCTGATTTAGCACCAACAGCAGCGAAAAGCGCAACACCAGCAGTAGCAATGCTCAGCTGTTTGGCTAATTTCATCAGAAAATTCTCCCAAATTAGAATTTGACTAGCACAGTAAAAACACATACATGAGTCTTTATATAGAATTTATTCTTTTGTATTTTTATACGCAGAGCAAAAAAGCACTATTATCCAAATCTTTAATTTTTTCAACTAGTTTATGAAGATAGTGTAAAATTATACTATATTATACTAGTATAAAATAACTATTTTTATTCTTACTTAAAATATCTAGCGGTTCTCATCCAACTTTTTGTAAAAATGCGAACAACTAAAAAATGAACCACGGATAAATACATAAAAGAAGTCTGTAGCAAGATTCCCCAGGTGTGCTGATTTCTTGCGATGGTCTGTATCACTACAAATTCTTGCGCTTCTCCCTGTGTACTTTGGACACAGGGAAATCATTCTTCCAAAACGGTTGGGCAATACTAACCCACATCGCGTTCAGAACTTCGTAGAACACAGATAATTCATCGGTGTTCCATCCCTTGGAAGGTAGACGCTTCTGTAGCTTCCCGCAGGAAACTGGCGGAGTGAGGTAATACGGTGTGATTAAACAGGTGTTAATAAAATCAACTGTTGCTTAAGGAGCATTCTCACTTCATTCAGTCCTATCTGCACACCTGCTAAAATTTCTCCCACTGTTGAATTACCATCGCATCTTTGCAGAAACTCAAACTCTGATACTGATAAGTTAACAATCTGGTAATCGTAATTAAAGAAACATTGACTAGGAAATCCTTCGATACAAGGATTAAGTTCGGGGCTTGCTGTTAATAAAGCGTTATCCTCTGACCAGTCGGCTTTGATGATGGGAGGGCGACCAAGGAAAAACTCATAATGGGTTACTTCTGGATCAAGTAATTCTATCAGGCGGTAACGCTGGCGATCGCCTAATCCCTGTGCCCGTTCTATCAACTCTGGTGCTTTGCCTAAAAGTCTTTCTAACTGCCAAAAACTAGGATTTGAGAAGCCAATAAACTCCAAGCCAGAAGCATCAATTAATTCAAACAGCGTCTCAATGTTATAGTCGATTTCCTGGGGATGAACATACATATCAGCAAAGTATGCATCCTTATGGTTTTCTAGTGACCAACGTTGCTGATCGTACTTGACAATTCGATTGTTTTCTGGTAGAGAGGCGAATATTTGCCGTCCGACTTGCACACCATCGCGGTAGTCGCCTTGTTTGTCACCTTGGAGGAGAGCGATCGCTTTTTGCATAAGTTGAATTTCCCAGCGTCCTAACTCCCCATACACAAAAATATGCATCAAGCCACCGGGGGCTAACTTCTTTGCCAAGGCTTGAATACCGCGAATTGGATCGGGGGTATGGTGCAAAACGCCAACACAGTTGATTAAATCAAACTCACCTGGCAACTGTTCCACATCGTACAAGCTCAGGTGGTGAAATTCGACGCGGTTAGCCCCTGAACGCTGACAACGCTCTTTTGCCACAGCCAAAGCGCCAGTACTGAGGTCAATTCCTACTACAGAAGCTTGGGGATTAAGGTGAACTAGGTACTCTGTACCTACCCCTGTACCGCAGCCAGCATCTAAAATACGGATGTCTTGTTTTTGGGGTTTTTGACCAGTGCAGAAGCTATGAGCAGCTAGCCAATTCCAGCGCCAGTTGTAACCTGGAGGTGGTTCATCTAATAGAGCTTCTGGTGGAAATGGGTAGGTGTTGTAGAGTTTAGCAACAGCAGCACTAACGGTTTGGGAATCTGACATGATAAGTAAATCTTGGGGCAATTCTGAGTTTATCGAATGCCGGACACTTCAGGTAGAGAGATATTCAGAAGAGTTATTTTACCAAATGCGGCGCTGGATTATTTCAACTTAAGTAGGTATGGGAATTCTTTCAGTAAAAACACTACTGTTGAAGTATTTATTAGCTATAGGACTAGTATTTGATTTCTGAAAAAGCTCCGTACATCTGAAGAGACAGAAAATCAAACGTAGTATTTCGGAGAAACCACTCAAACATCCATTTTAAATGGCGAAATGTTGGAATTAAAGCACAAAAACGTCGAACCCAGGTTTTCGCTTGTAACCAAATATCTTCTATAGGATTTTGTGATAGACAATTAGGCGCAAAGCGAATGCAATGAATTTTCCATTGCTCTTGAGGTAAACCTTGATTTACCTCGCCTAAAAAG
>NZ_WVID01000070.1 GCF_010091925.1 Nostoc sp. B(2019)
ATTGTTCGTTCTTAGACAGATCTCTCTATCCGTATTATCTCGCAGTCTTTTTCAGAAATCAAATATGATTCCTATAATAAAATCAACGTGTATAATTTGTAGCCTAATTTACTCAATCAGGAGCATCGAATGGCTGTAGGATTGCCTGAATTCGTTGAAAATCCAGAAAATCGTTGCCCTGTAATTCTCTTACTTGATACTTCTGGTTCTATGTCAGGTCAGCCTATCCAAGAGTTAAATCGAGGACTTGCTGCTTTCAAAGAAGATGTATTAAGAGATTCCCAAGCATCGCTGAGTGTGGAAGTGGCCATGATTACATTTGGCCCCATAGTTAAACTGAAGCAAGACTTTGTGACGATTGACCAATTTACACCGCCTATATTGGAGGCAGATGGTTTTACACCAATGGCTGCGGCGATTGAGTATGCTTTAGATTTTCTAGAAAACCGGAAACAGATTTATAAAGACAACGGTATTCTCTATTATCGTCCTTGGGTGTTTTTGATTACAGACGGAGCGCCATCACCCCCGTGGGATTCAGCCGCGCAAAGATTGAGACAAGCAGAAGCACAAAGCCGACTGTCATTTTTTGCAGTTGGTGTACAGGGTGCTGATATGAATATCCTCAAAGAAATTTCCCCTCCTGAACGTCCACCAGTTATGCTAAATGGCTTAGATTTTCGTGAGATGTTTGTCTGGCTTTCTACTTCGATGAAACGGGTTTCTAGTGGGAAAGTAGGACAAGCTGTAGCTTTACCGGCTATGGGATGGGGTCAAATTACTAGTTAGAGGAAATTTTGTGAATTGGAAAGCTGTTGCGCGTTCCGAAATTGGAACAAGTCATCAAAAACAGGGGATAGGTTGTCAAGATTATGGGGATTCTCGCATCTTTAAGGATGTGATTGTAGGCGCGGTTGCTGATGGTGCTGGTAGTGCTAAATATTCTGATGTTGGTTCTGAATTGGCGGTAGAAACGGCACTTAAATATCTCTCGAAAATTAGTGAATATCTTCGCAAGCGTCAACGTTGGTGGCAAAAATTTTCTCAAGCACTTTCGCAAACAGAAGCAGAGAATTTATTTACTAAAACTGTAAACAAGGTAATTGCTGAGTTAGGCAAGCAAGCAGCCAAAAAAGATTATTCTGTCAATGATTTAGCTTGTACATTGTTGGTTTTTGTGGCGACTCCTAACTGGATTGCAGCTATGCAAATCGGGGATGGATTTATTGGAATGCGTTCCCAAAAGTCAGAATATCAACTGTTGTTTCAGCCAGATAAAGGTGAGTTTGCTAATGAAACGACTTTTATCACTTCAGCAAATGCAGTTAAAGAAATGCAGGTAACGGTTATTTCCGAAAAACAAGAGTTTATTTGTGCTTCCACTGATGGACTAGGAAAAGTAGCAATTCGCTTAAGCGACTGGAAACCCTTCTCACCTTTCTTTAAACCTTTGGAGGAATACTTGCACGAACCTGTTAATCCAGAGGAGGAAGATAAATATCTGGCGGAATTTCTCAAATCTGAACGGCTAAATTCTCGCACTGACGATGATAAAACCTTACTTTTGTGCTTTTTTGATGAGAGTAAAGTTCGATGACAGTTCTCACCTGTGCCAGTACGGGTCAATCGATTACTCTGCTGGGTGAACCTAAAATTAGTGGTGAAGCGAAGGTTTGGCAAACAAATCGCAATGGTTACTTAGCGAAAATTTACCACTTGCAAACTCCTGAGCATGTGCAAAAGTTGGCGGTGATGATAGCGCACCGACCCAAAGAGCCAAACTCTCACCTCAATCATATTTCTTTTGCTTGGCCTAAGTCGGTACTGAAAGATGCTCAGGGTGATTGTGTGGGCTTTTTGATGCCGGAAATTAAGGAAGGAAAAGAACTTATTGATGTATACAATCCCTGGCTTCGTAAGCGGTTCAAACTTGAGGTTGATTGGCGTTTTCTCCACACAACGGCGCTGAATATCGCCTCAATTATTGAAGCAATTCACACTTCTGGCTATATTTTAGGTGACATCAAGCCGCAAAATATTCTTGTTAACGATCGCGCTTTACCTTCAATTATTGATACTGATTCATTTCAGGTTCGAAATCCGAAAAATAGCAATGTTTATCGTTGTCTAGTTGGTTCAGAGGGCTTTACACCACCGGAACTGATTGGCAAAGATTTTTCTAGCGTTGATCAAACGGAAGTACACGATCGCTTCCGGTTAGCAGTGATTATCTATCAGTTATTGTTTGGTGGTCAAACTCCTTTTGGGGGAACGTGGATAGGTGCTGGTGAAGATCCAAAACCTGAAGACAGAATCCGTGCTGGTTTATGGATTCATACACCAAATAATCTTATTCAACCTGCAAAGATCACAATTCCTCTTGAGATTGTTCACCCAGAGGTTCAGCGATGTTTTCTCAAATGTTTTAACGATGGTTATCAAAATCCTAACCTACGCCCAACTGCTGGGGATTGGGTAAAGGCGCTCAGACTTGCTGTCAATGAGTTAACTATCTGTGGAAAAGTAGACAGCCACTACTACAGCCGAACTTATGGTAAATGTTATTGGTGCGATCGCGCCATAAAACTTGGTACTGATGTATTTCCTGGCTTTGCTAGACCAAAACAACAATCTGCTTTTGCTGTATCAACATCACAACCTAAAGCTTTTGCCGCAGATAAAATTATAGAAAATGTCGCAATAGGAAGGCAAATCTATACCCTCCAAGGGCATTCCGATTTGATTAGTTCCGTAGCTTTCAGCCCAGACGGGAAAACTCTTGCCAGTGCGAGTCGTGACTCGACTATCAAATTGTGGCATATAGGCACGGGAAGAGAAATTTACACCCTTCAGGGGCATTCCTCCTGGGTTCGTTCGGTTGCCTTCAATCCAGATGGCAGAACCTTTATTACTGGGAGTTGTGACACGACTATCAAACTGTGGGATGTGACAACAGGAGGGCAAATTCGTACTATCCAGGCACATCCCAACTCGGTTTATTCCGTAGCCTTCAGCCCAGATGGCAAAATCCTTGCCAGTGCGAGTACTGACACGACTATCAAACTGTGGGATGTGACGACAGGAGAGGAAATCCGCACTATCCAAGCGCATTCCGATTGGGTTGCTTCGGTTGTGTTCAGCCCAGATGGCAAAACCCTTGCCAGTGGAAGTTATGGTGACATGACTATCAAACTGTGGCATGTAACAACAGGAGGGCAAATCTGCACTATCCAAGCGCATTCCAGTTCGATTTGTTCGGTTGTTTTCAGTCCAGATGGCAAAATCCTTGCCAGTGCGAGTACTGACACAACTATCAAACTGTGGGATGTGACGACAGGAGGGCAAATCCGCACTATCCAAGCGCATTCCGACTGGGTTACTTCGGTTGCCTTCAGCCCAGATGGCAAAACCCTTGCCAGTGGGAGTTGTGGTGATATTAAACTATGGGATGTAGGCACGGCAAGAGAAATCTACACCCTTAAGGGGCATTCCTCCTATGTGACTTCCATAGCTTTTAGTCCAGATGGGAAAATCCTTGCCAGTGCTAGCTTTGACAAAACCATCAATATTTGGCAGCTTACATCATCAAACAATACAGCTACTTCATCACCAATTAAACCAACTCAATCTCAAGTTTCGCAAACAGCAACTTCTACACCTTATATTCAACCTGTAATAACCCAACCACCGACAACATCTATAACTACTTCAAACTCACCTTTTTTGCTATGGGTTAAGTTGGTTGTTGGGATTGGATTATTTGCTTGTTTGGTTGGTGGTTGGTCTGCTATGCTTGCTTGGTTTTGTTTTGTTTTGCTTTTGTTTTGCATAAGTTGGGCTGAAGGGAAATAATCCTTATCAGAGCTTTGCAGACCGATTCAGGTTAGGTGATTATTTAGTTCATCATCTAGAATGCTTAAATCATTATTCTGAAGTTTTTAACTATAAACAAATAGGTCAATTTAGTCTTGAGACAAATTAAGATATAGTCCAATCTTCTAAACGCAAATTAGGCACTTTTTCAAAATCCTTGCGGTTCCGCGTAACTACAATACCATTCATTGAAAGTGCGATCGCCGCAATGCGTAAATCTTGAGTACCAACGCGAATTTTTTGCTTAACTAACTCAGCGTAAATATTACAAGCTTTAGTATCAAATTCAAGTAAATTTATATTTTTGAAATATTCTATTTCATCCCGTAATCCCTTGTATCCCCAGATTAATTTGTCATACTTAGAAGATTGATTATTATATTTGTTGATAACATTCAGCCATCCTTTAACTTTCTCCTCGAATGTAATCACTGTTATGGCTAAATTTTCAGGATTCTGCTGTCTTATGCGTTGCGTGACTAGTGGATGAGTATTTTGAAATAAGGACAAATGGTCTGTATCTAATATCCACACAACACTCACTTTGTCTCATTCTCCAAATCAATTTGACTCCGTTCAGCTTCTATATATTCCAGCACCTCAGCAAAAAGAGGATTATCTTTGTGCATTCCTGCAAATTTCATCCAAGGATGCTCGGTTTGGAGAGATTCGATTTCTAAAGTCACAATCTTGGCTGTTTTTAACCGAGTTTGCAAACTGTGACTGAGTTGTTCTATCGCTTCCGTTTCCGTATTTCCTAAGCCTTGACAGTCTGGTAAACCTAACAATATTGCTTTTACTGTACCATCTTGTTGATTTTCAATCAGCACATCATAAGTTAACTTTGGTGCAGTTGTCTGAGAGATAGTTTTTACAGTTAAATTCATAATCTTTTTATTTTTCAAGTTTTATATTGATTATAACATTTTTAAGTAAAGCTACTGAAGCAATACAATTTCCTAAATATGTTGATAACATTCAGCCATTCTTTAACTTTCTCCTCGAATGTAATCACTGTTATGGCTAAATTTTCAGGATTCTGCTGTCTTATGCGTTGCGTGACTAGTGGATGAGTATTTTGAAATAAGGACAAATGGTCTGTATCTAATATCCACACAACACTCACTTTGTCTCATTCTCCAAATCAATTTTATTCCGTTCACCTTCTATATATTCCAGCACCTCTGCAAAAAGAGGATTATCTTTGTGCATTCCCGCAAATTTCATCCAAGGATGTTCGGTTTGGGGAAGCTCAATTTCCAAAGTTACTATTTCTGGTTTTCGCTCTTGTAAAAGTTGAATTAGTTTCTCTGGCGCTTCTTCTTTAGTCACACCAGAGCCTTTAAAATCTGGCAAGCCTAGCACTGTCGGACTAAATCCGCTATCTTGTTGATTTTCAATCAGCACATCATAAGTTAATCTAACTCTAACTAACTTACTATTTAAGCCTGTGCATAGACGCCTACTTCTAAGTATAAGTAAGCTACGCGTAGCATCTGGTAGAAAAGCTACTAATTGCCAGACATCGCCTTTCATTCGTCAAGGTTGGTGGTTTTTGAAAAAGCGTCTGCTGCCATTATTATGTCTGATATCATTCTTTGCGGTATTGCTACTCAACAACTTTACCCCTATTGTTGCCCAACTACCTCCTCAACTTCGTCAGGATATTCGGGGGGTGTGGCTAAGTGGTAACGATTTTAGCGTTTTCAGAAATCGTTCACAAGTGCAAGCAGCCATGAGCCAACTGCGGCAGTTAAACTTTAATACTGTTTACCCCGTAGTATGGAACGATGGCTATACACAATACCCCAGCGCCATAACCCAAAAAATGGGTATCCCTTTTTTCTTCAAAGGAACAGATGGACAAGATGTAATTGCAGACATCATCACCCAAGCCCGCAGACAAGGGCTACTAGCAATACCCTGGTTTGAATTTGGTTTCATGGTTCCTCTAACTTCGGAACTCGCATCGCAGCATCCAGATTGGCTAACACAAAAGCAGGATGGAACTCAAACTTCAATTAGTGCTGCGGGTGAAGTCGCGTGGTTGAATCCCTTTCACCCCGAAGTACAAAAGTTTATCACCGAACTTGTCACAGAAGTCATCACTAAATACGATGCTGATGGCGTTCAATTTGACGACCATACGAGTTTACCTGTAGATTTTGGTTACGATAAGTACACGATTAGTCTGTATACTCAAGAAACTGGGAATCCTCCACCACCCAATCCCCAAGCCCAAGCATGGATAAAATGGCGGGCAGATAAAATTACTGCATTCATGGTAGACCTCCACCAAACTGTGAAAGCCCGAAAACCGAAGGCCATCTTCTCAGTTTCTCCCAACTACTATGATTTCGCCTATAAGCTGCAACTGCAAGACTGGCTCAACTGGGTACGGTTGGGTATTGTCGATGAGTTGGTTATGCAGGTGTACCGTAATGATTTAGAAAGTTTTATCGCTCAAATTACCCGCCCAGAAATTTTAGAAACACAACAAATCATTCCAACTGGTATCGGTATTATGGCGGGGTTACGAAATCGCCCAGTTTCCATACCACAAATCCAATCTCAGGTACAAGCAGCCCAACAACGCGGTTTAGGTATCGGCTTTTTTTACTACGAAAGCCTTTGGGATATTGCGCCTGAACCAGCAGCGCAACGACAGTCAGCATTTGCGGCTCTTTTCCCAAATCCAGTGTTACGCGACATCTCTCAAAACACACCTCGCAAGCCAACTTTTAACACCATAAGCTTACCTTTATATCCAAAACCTTCCCTCGGTCAACGTGTTCGCGGCTATTTTTTGGAAGTAGCGATCGCAGGTGGTCAGCCAAAGCGTATTTTATTAGATACGGGGTCAGCAGGGTTAAGAGTTCCTAAAGAGTTTTTAGGTAATGCCCCTATCCGCAGAACAGGTCAAAATATTAAGGAGGTATTAAGTGATGGTACTATCCTGGAAGGAGAATTAGTTTATACTAATGTCCGGTTGGGTTTGATTCCCACCGCCGAACCTGTTCCCGTACAAATTGTTACTAGCCGCCAATGTACTGCCCAAAAACCCAAATGTTCAGCAAAGAGTGGTGTGCCATTTTCTGGTATTGTCGGTGTCAACTATTTTGAAAAATCACTTCCCTATAACCCGTTAAGAAAATTACCAGGCAATCTGAGTAACGGATTTATCGTGATTGGAAATGGTGGTAGTAACACTAACGGTAGCCTCATTCTCGGTTTAACTGCCGATAATCAAGCAGGTTTCAAAACGGCTGCTTGGAGTCAACAACCTGAAATTAATGGTATACCCGGTAAAAGATGGGACTCTCGGCTGGGCAAAGTTTGTTTAACTATTAATGGAAGTTCTGCTAAAAATTCTTGTAATGGCAGAATGATCGCTGATACTGCAACTATTAATGGGTTGACTCAATTCAAGTCAGCTTCTACAGCAGGTAAACTCAAACCAGGAGTATTAAGTTCAGCAAATGCTCTGAAGGTAGCAATTAATGGCATTTTTGATTATAGTTTGACACCAGGAACACGCGAAGGATTTAATCGCTGGAGTCTGAGTGTTTCACCACAGGCAGAACTTCCTATATTTATAAATTCTGGCATCGCATTTTTTGATAAATACGATGTACTCTTTGACCCAGTTAATGGCAAACAGGGTTTTCGCAGTCGGCGGTAAGAGGAAAAGTAAAGACTTGTTCCCTCAGATAGTCTTTGATTAACCATCTGGCACGAACTTGTACTAACCCACATTCCGCCCTTTGAACTGGCACATGAGATAATTTTCGGATGGCGAAGGTTGTTTGAGACACAAACAAGG
>NZ_WVID01000071.1 GCF_010091925.1 Nostoc sp. B(2019)
CTTGCTGCTTGTTTATCCCAATATAATGATATCTCTAAATTCGCTTGTCAATAGCATTTGAGATGCGCTAACCCTGCCCTTTTAAGGCATTTGGGTACTAAAAATTCAGATGGTTCTTTGAGCTACACCAGCAAAAGTTTTGATTTTCAGCAGCAAGGCGGAACTGTAACAGTTAAAGCTAAAAACGGAGCTACACTGCTTCAAGATGGCGCTTTGTCTACTGAGGTTTCACCAGAACAAATGCAAGCGCTTGATAAAGTGCAGCCTATAGTTGATAAGCTAAATGCTGCTGAACAACAAGAAAAGTTAAACGAAGTTGAGTCAGAATCTCAAACTCAATCTAGGGGAATTTCTCGTTAAGCATCCCCGCTCTCCATAAATTGAACTTTCCATGAATTGGGGTATCTGTCTAGACAACACTATTAATCGTGGCAATCGTTGGTTTGTTCAATTTATTTTTGCTTAACCCCTAACGTCTTAATCGTATTTGTTCTGATTGCTCTAATTCTGAATTGTAGTCTGCTACTCTTTCAATAATTTTCGATTTCATACTTTTCATCACCTCACGAATGACCTTCATCTGTTCAAGCTGAGGGTCATTTTCTTCGTGCGGTTTTTTGAAATAACCCATTACTTCAAGTACTAAATCACCTAACTCCTCATTAGTCATTTTCTCAATCATTTCCGCTATTTTTAATTCTGTCTCACTACTTAAAACTTCTTTCTCCTCTTCTGGTTTCTGCTTCTTTGATTTCTCCAGGATCTCAGCTTGTTGTTCACGCAATACTTTCCTGACCACCCTCAACCCTTGCGTTTGGGGGTCATCTTCGTTTTCATGCTCTTTAAAATAATCTGCTATGTACAAATCCAGCTTCGCCAAATCTTCATCGCTCATCAATTTCAACTGCTTTCTAAATTTCTCTGACATCGCAATCGCATTAGGCGACATAGTAGCTTTGACTTCTAATCTCTGCTGCTGCTCTTGGGGAGTTACTCGCTTGGGTAGTTCTTCTTGCGTGCGTGAATACTTCATGTCCCTAATCCAGCGTTTCCACTCTGATAATTTCATTGCTTGGTGACTGAGCTTTTCATAGGCCAGTCCCCCTTGTGCCACGATGAAATCATCAGCCCCTTTCTCAGGGCCAGGTAAATCCACCACGCTCACCGATGCCCCTACTTTCTCTAGTAGTTTACCTGTTGTAGATATAGCCGATTCAATGTTTTGCTTCGTTTCTGGCTTGGTTTCATAGTCGAAACAGAACTTGATTGAGCGCCCTTTGCAACCAAAGGGCGCCAATTCTTGATGCAGATGTGCTTCCCCCTTCTCGACAGTACCATCCTCCATCACAGTTTTTTCACGGCGATAACCAGTGGTAATTCCTGGTAATCCAATCGTTGCATGACCCTGGCTTAGTAGGCTACCTGCTTTCTTGGCCCCTTCGGTGAGCGTAATTGGTATGTTATGCTTCCACACACAATACCAGAATCCACTAGCGCGATCGCTTAAAGATGGTTCGACGCCAGCTTTTTTGTAAATCTTGTCTGCAATGTGTTCTGGCACATCTAGTAGAAAAATGCTCCCTTCGACTTGAGGCGGGTGTTCATACTTAATAAACTTGCCTGGTTTATCCGCTTTCGCTCTTGGGTTATTTGGTTTCAAGCACCCCCAAAGTTTTGATTGCGGTTGTTGCCCCGGCTCCAGATCCGCAAACGAGCATGGATCTACCCCCGCACCACACCACCAACCACCATGATCCAAGTGAGCATAGGTGTCTAGCCATTTCTTAACCAATACTCCTGTATTGATCCGATGAGCTTTTTCATCAAATTTTTCACTATACAATAAACGCCCCCAGGCTTCATGCTGCCCCTCCGCTACGTCATACTGGAGAGTCTTGAAATTGAGCTTTGCTATGTCTGGGTGAATTGCACTCTCTTCTACCAACTCCAACCAATGTTTTGCTTCAATGTGATTTGGTGCTTCTGTCTTTTCAGGTGTCCAAAAAACAACTGTTGGAGGAGGAATTTTGAGGATGGGGGCCGAAAAGTCTACTGACTCTTGCTTATGGTTTGGTACACCAATAACTTCTGTCCCAGTTTGTTTAACTTCAACTGCTGGACATGGCATCTGTTTTGCAGCTTTCGGTTTGGGTTTTGGACTTTGAGCTACATCTATATTGATAGAAATTAATTTAGGCTGCGGCAGTTCTGCTTCCCTGACTTGCTGCCTTAATAGCTCTAATGCGTTCTCCTTGGCTTTCGACTCTTGCGCTAACTCCACCAAGCGCATTGGATCTTCGGTGTAAATCTTCAGTTCATTTCTGGCGCGACTGATAGCAACATAAAAACTTTCCTGTCCAATAGTGAAGTCTGCGGAAATTAACACACGATCCGCAGCCTTACCCTGGCTACTATATGTCGTACTCACAAGCGCATAGTCTAGGTTTTGTGCTTGGGATAAGTTGATAGATTCGCTACGGTCACTGTCAAGATACTTAATATAGGCTTGATCAACAGTGATCGCTGTGACTACAAACTCTTGCCGATTGCGCCTTGACAGTTGGCGATCGTTCTTCTTCCATTGCAAGCGATCTCCCACCGCAATTTCAATCTCCTGTCTCTGGTATACGGCTTTTTCAAAAGCTGTATCTACTTCTAAATGTTTGCCATCATCACTTTTTAGGGTCAAAGAGTCAGTAGTTTGACCAACCACTTCATACAGTTTGCCCTTCTCTAACTCCCGACGCTTGTAGTTGCGCGTTGGCATCACCACATCACCAAGTTCAAAGTTATGGGTGTAGCGCATCTGTACTTTTGTTAAATTCTTGGTTTGTAATTGGGTGATGGTTGCAGTTTCTCCTAAAGTCCCTTCATCTTTTAACTTGTCTCGAATTGCTTGAGTGAGTGCTAATCTTTCTACATTCGTGCCAGCTAATACTAAAGTTCGCTCCCTTTGCTCTGGTTTCGCCGCCATATAATCACTGGCTATAGCTTCTACTTTGGATTCACTGTCTACTTGAAGTATGGAACCGTTGGCGGACAGTCGTTCAAAACCCGCTTCTATTCTGCCATCAGCGATTAAATCTACTGCCAGCTTCAGTCCTGGATCTTTTTGTCTTAAAGACTCGTTCATGTATGCAGTCTCAATCCCCGCCTGTTGCAAGGATTTAAACGGGTTGCCTGCTTCTACTGCCGATAACTGCCGAGTATCACCGACTAAAATCACCCTGGCTTGTTCCTGAGTAGCTCGTTGTAGCAGCGCATAAGCATCTTTAGCACTTAACAAACCAGCTTCGTCCACAATCCAAACTTGATTCAGTTCTACTTCTGGTGGTGGTTCTGTTACCAAAAGCCTAGCAACAGTTTCCGACTGAACCTCTAACTCTTGACTTAACACCTTGGCGGCCGCTGAACTGGGGGCAAAACCAATAATAGTGTATCCGGCATCAGTAGCTAACACTTTCAATTGGGAGAGCGCAAAAGTCTTACCAGCCCCAGCTACCCCCTGCCATGCTACAAATTGGTCAGATGTTGTTGCAGCTAGTTGTACAGCTTGGCGCTGTCCGGTGTTGAGAGAGGTTTTTTCTAGATAACTCTCTGCTATCTCCGGGTGTAACATTGGGTTAACTTTCCCTTGACCATCGGACATCAGTCCAATAGTAGCAATTTCTCGTTTGACCGCAGCCCATGTAGTGTATTGTCTCTCTAATCCTGGTAAAGCGATTAATTCTTGATGCTCTCTAATCAGTGGTTCAATCACTGTCACATCAGTGGCTAAACGTTCCTCTAGGATGAATTTTTCCAAATCCTCTTGTGTAAAGGCTACATTCCTCTCACTACAATGAGCGATCGCTTCCAGCACTGCGCTTCGCGCAATCGTATCTTCTAAGGCATCTGCCAAACTCAAGTCATTGACCCGTACATCCTGTCTCGGCTCTCCCGGTTTAACAAAGTTAATACCCAATGCCGCAGCTTCTTCTTTCCAAAGTGATTTTAATTCATCCTCTGAAATCTTTTGCTTGCGTTGACGAGTGTTATCCCAGATTTTCTCACGCTCCGCCCAAGTCGAGTTAGCACCAGCTTTGGCTATAATCTGTTGTCGCCGCTTGGAAAATACTTCTAAGTCTTCCTCCTTAAAACCTTTGATGTCAAATTGCCCGTGTTTGCGCTGCTCCACTTCATAGCCCAGCTTCTGTACCTCACGCGCCAGATAGCTTTGGTATGCCATACCCAAGAATTTCTTATTAGCGAATATCTCATTGTTGCCCAGGCTAAACCACCTACCATCTGGGGTTTGCGTCATATTCATTAGCAAACAGTGTGTGTGCAGATGTGGGTCTAATTCCCGACTCTCGATGTGGTCAAACTGCGCTACGACCAAATTACCTGTATTTTCTCTGTGCCTGCCGTTGCCATCTGTCACTCTAGTACAGGCATAACGTGTTTCCATTAGCGCTATCACTTCTTTTAATGCCTGATGGTGAGCCTGCACCAATCTTGAATCCCCACCCACCAACGCCATCAAACTCACGCTCTTAGGTGCAGAGAATGTACAATCTAATGCTGCTCTACGTTCCTTTGGTTTTAGCACCCTGGCATTTAACTGTTCACTTCCATCGGGCGATCGCCCTTCAATCACATTTTTGAATGCTTGCTCATTATCAATTGCACCCGACAAACCCAACTTTTCAGCCCCTTGACCGCTCCAACGTGATTTCCCCTGATGGTAGTAGTTTTTGACGAAGTAGTTTACCGCCATTTCAGAAGAAACATTAGCAGCTGTTAGCATTGCATCCCAACTCCATTTGCAAGTCGAGATCTACTTACTCTGGTCAAAAAACTCTGTTTATTTTCTCTGAAGACCAAATAATCACTACTCTTGTACCTATTGAAGTCAAAGTTAATCACCGTCATCAAACAGAAGTAAGTTTGATGACGAGTCAAAAAGTTTTGGAGAGGCTTGGACTTCAACAAAATTTTTATTCCTTCTTTCTGATGACATTTAATATAGCAAATAACTCGAAAAACTTTCCGCCAAAGTTGGCGTATTGTGCGTCATAAATCGAAAAATATTTTTCCTCGCATATCAATCAAAAAATATTGTTTATCCCACAAAAATTACACAAAGTAACCACACAATTAACACAGTCTCACCACAGGTTATACACATTTATTACACATGATTCTCACATTTGATGTTAATTCTCAGGAAGCAATAACTGTTGATAATGAAAGAGAAAACCATGAAGATGATTTCCACAGACTATACACACATTACACACAAGGAGAACATAACAATCACACATAAGTTACACAAATCAAACAATCCACAAAACTTACACAAAGATCACATAAAATTAGAAATAGCATTTTACAATTCAGAATTAAATTAATGAGTGAGTTGACTTTAGCTGTAGATCCTGGCGGATCTTTTCTCAAAGGATTTTTCACTTTAGAAACTTTCAAGCCGGAATTAATATTGATGGAGCCAGAGGTTGCCGTTGTTCCACTTCATAGTTTAGAATCCTACGAGCAATCTAAGATTGGGAGTTCATCTCCTGAGAATAGTGCTTGGATTGAATACAAAGGCAAGTATCAAGCTGTAGGGTTCCTAGCTAGAAAAAGATTTCACGCTGGCTTGCAATTACAAAGACGAAAGTTTGAACTAGCGCTTCCCAAGGTTCTAGCAATGGTTGGAGCGATCGCCGATAAGTATGACCTTCCCAATGGTTCAACAGTTCGCATTGGAATTCTGCTTCCTTGGGGGGAATATCGAGATCGGGAGCTGTTCAATGCATTAATCACTGAAGCCCTTGCCGATTACAAGTTCAGAGGAAATGAAAAATCTTTCGTACTGGATTTATTCATTTGCTTACCTGAAGGTGGAGGAGTACTGACAAGAGGACGCGCCCCTGGTTCTAGTCTTAAAGAGCAAACAGTAGCAGTAGTCATGTTGGGATATAGAGATGCATCTATACTATTGGTTGAGCGCGGCGAGATGTCTGTTGGACACACTGAACCATTAGGCTTTGCCAAGTTGATTGATTCGGTCAAAAGTCAAACTTCTGGGCTTAATGACCAAAAGCTAGTTGCGGCAATTTGTAAAGCTGGAAAGAATGTTTCGCCAAAAGCTCTAGAACAATTAGTCGTATCCCTAGATTCGGCTTATAAAAATCATGAACTTTCGACTATAAGAGCGGCTATCTCCAATGCAAGAGAAGAGTACTGGATGATGCTCTCTCAATGGCTGAAATTACAAGTTCCACGTTCTGCTGATGAAGTTCTTTTAGCGGGTGGTACTGCCAACTTTTTACGTACAGAATTGAATAGTTTTTTCTCGTTCTCACAAGTTAACTGGTGCGAACATCTAGAAAAACAAGTGAATAATAGCTTCTCTTCCCAAATGGCAGCTAAATCTCTTGATTATCGCTTAACAGATGTCTATGGGCTGTTTTTCTACCTTTGTGGTAAGAAACATGCAGTAACTTCAATTGCACAGGTGAAGGCTCATGCCTCTTAAAAAAAGAGTTGAATATTACTTTCGTGTAGCTCTTGGTATTGGAGGCATGACGAAAGTCCTAGCAGATTTTCTCAAAAATAAGGACACGTTACTTACTGAAAAGGAGAAGGTTATCGGTGCTGCTTCTGCTTTTTGGCTGCCTTTTGCTCTGATGCATAAGGGGGGTTAAGTAGGTGGGCGAGAAAATTTACAAGTATGTAACAAAACATTAAGTTGTGGAATTAGAGTTAAATTTAACACGT
>NZ_WVID01000072.1 GCF_010091925.1 Nostoc sp. B(2019)
AACGAGTATTCTTTAAATAGTTTTGACGATATTCCCAGAAGTTGTGCAATGTAGGAGACAACTTGTTTTGGGACTTCTTGCTTGCTGCGTGGATATCTCGCTTCCATTTGAAAGAACTTGAGCAAAACCGCAAATCCTAAACTATTGTCCTTACTTTTATTCTCAAGTAATACCATTTCTTCGGGCATCAGCGTAAAATGCTCGACCAGCTCAGTCGCGTCCCACTGTCTTTTCAATTGCGCTTACCCTGCCTATGACTGGATACAAAAGTTAATTAGGCAATTGTATCAGCTAAAGTGTAGGTTATTTGGTACACTAAATGGAAACGGTGCAGTGCGGGTTTGAAACCCCCAAATGCTAGAGGGTTCAATTGGTACAAAAAGTTGCCATCTATTGTCGGGTTTCCACAACTGACCAGTCCTGTGAGCGGCAAGAACGGGACTTACTAAAGTATGCTGCCGTTTGTGGCTTTGAAGTGGTTGGTATTTGGAAGGAAACAGTTTCTGGGACTAAACATGACCGCACCGAGCGATCCAAAGTCATGACTTTAGCTCAAAGTCATAGCATTGATGCCATTTTGGTGACAGAGATGACCCGGTGGGGACGTAGCACCATTGACCTGATTGAGACATTGCAGTCACTTCAGAGTTGGCATGTTTCCTTAATTGCCCAAACCGGATTGCAATTTGATTTAAATACACCACAAGGCAGGCTAATTGCTCATCTAATGGCATCTTTGGCTGAATTTGAACGGGATTTGGTGCGGGAAAGGGTACGAAGTGGGGTGGCGGCGGCTAAAGCGCGGGGTCAGAAGTTTGGCAGGCAACCGGGACAACGGGTAAAAGCAGACAAGTTAGCCCCCAAAGTTTTGCAGATGGTGCAACAGGGGTACTCTTACCGTAAAATTGCCACCTCGCTTCATCTCTCGAAGACAACGGTTAATGATATTGTCAAACGACATCGAGTATCGTCAAATGCAACAATTAATAGCGCAAATTTGATACCAGATATTGAGCAACCAACTATGGCTTCAAGAAAATCTGCAAGCAATCAAACCATTTACCAACTCAAAATCACCCTCAAAAACATTCGACCCCCTATTTGGAGAAGGATACAGGTATTAAGTTCGACGACGCTTCAACAGCTACATCTGATTGTGCAAGAGGTAATGGGCTGGGATAACTATCACATGCATCAGTTTTCGATTGCAGGCATTGATTACGGTCAACCTGAACCAGAGTTTAATGTGCGTTCGGAAAAGACTGTCATTCTTCGTCAGGTGGTTAAGGGTGAGAAGTCCAAATTCTTCTACACTTACGATTTTGGGGATAGCTGGGAACACGAAATTTTGGTAGAAAAAGAACTACCATCAACTCCTGATACAAATTATCCTGTATGCATCACTGGGAAGCGTGCTTGTCCTCCTGAAGATTGTGTTGGTTCTTGGGGCTATGCAGAGTTACTGGAAATAATTACTTCACCGTCACATCCAGAGTATGAAGAGAGGATGGAGTGGGTAGGTGAAAGCTTTAATCCAGATACCTTCGATATCAATGAAGTTAATCAAAGGTTACGAAAATTTCAATGATCTATCAATATCCTCAATAACAGTTTTGGTAGCTCAATCTGCAACATTTTTTTCTGAAATGCTTTCTAGGCAAGCTTTTCAACCATGACGTGGCGGCTGGTGACAGCTTCGCTACTTTTACCCCTTCTTTTTTCATGGTCAATTTTTCCCATTATCTTCTGGCTCAGTTTCGTCAAGATAATCCCGGCTCTGGCATTGTTGATCTTAAAGCTTACTGTCGTGGCTTTCGATATGTTCGTGAAATGTTAAAAATGCTTCCTGATAAGCCTGAGCCTATTTTATTGACCCAGATTTTTGCCAAACTTACCTCTCTAGGTCGTATTCACAATGTTTCCACAGCCGTTGAACCCTCGTAAATTGGCTAAGGTATTGATGTTGCCAACCGAATAAATGCCAGCACATCTAGCCCGTAAGTGCTTTGAGGCAAACTAGGTATTGAGCCGAGATACGAGTAAAAAGCAGCAAGATGGTCTGAAAAGCCTTGCTGTATATAAGTTTGAGCCTTTTTGAAGCGAAAGTAGGATTTTGCCTGAAGATACAGAGGTATCAGGTCTAAGTGGAAAGCGTAATATTGCTATCGTCATGAACGCTGCGACTTTCTCACTCGCCACTGATATTGACTATTTTATGTAAGGATTCAGGTAGCAGAGTATTGACAAAGAGAACACTTGAGGGGAAGTATCACAGATATGAACCACGATCTGCCTCAAAATTTAGACAGAGAAAGCTTGAACCAGTTATCGAAAGAAGAACTGGTAGAGATAATTATTGAGCAGAGTAAGGTAATACGTGAGTTACAGAAAATCATTGTAGAACTACAGCAAGAAATAGAGCGTTTAAAAGTTAGTAGAGATTTGGATAGCTCTAATTCGTCAAAACCACCGTCTGGTGACATTTTGAAAAAGAGCGAAAACAAAAAGTTACCAGCCCAAGAGGAATCAAACCAGCCAAAGAAGAAACCAGGTGGGCAGGCAGGACATCAAGGTAAGACTCGTAAGGGTTTTGGCAGAATAGATCGTTATGAAATTTTGCGTCCTATAGATTGTATCTTTTGTGGTCACAAAGCATTTGCACCCCTAGCAGTAAAAGTAGAAAAACAAGCTGTAGCGCAATTAGTAGAACGTCCTATAGAAATAGTGGAGTATCAACGTCACACCTGCATCTGTGAGTGTTGTGGCAATTTACAAGCAGCGCAGTGGCCTTTGGATATGATTCCTGGACAAGATTTAGGAACTTCGTTACAAGCATTTTTAGGCTGGACAAATAATTATGCACATATGCCCTATGAAAAACAGCCAAGTTATGCTTTGGGAATTAGGGCAAATTGAAATTGGGTTAGGAACGTTAGTGACAACTAATGAACGAGTTCAAAAAGCAATTGAACCGAGCGTTACTGAGTTAAGTAATTGGGTAAAACAGACGCAACCTAACATTCATATAGATGAAACACTTTGGTCAGTTAAAGGGTCATTTTTATCCCCAGAGACTTGAACAAAAGAAAATCGCGCTCGTCAATTTATTTTTCTAGTGATCGCATCCTTGCTAGTCAGCCATTTAGTCCAAAGGTACTATATTTCCTACTTAAGTTTCGGGTGGGTGTCGGTAAAATTTGATGTATATCAATCACCGTAAAGGTTTGGAGTTTCGCACCAGGAACTAGTCTAAACTCCAGCAAAAGAGCCGCACCCATATCAAATCATCAGAAAAAATCAATACTAATCATCAAAAACAAAGCGAATAATATCTATCTTTGGGAATAAGACTAAGGGGTGGCAAACATGATTATATAAATTTGATCACATTTTAATAACACCACATAGTTATAAATTTTCCTGCCCACCTACTTAGCTATGTCGAAAAAGGGATTCGAGATTTCGGCAAATCGGCAAATAATTAAAATTAATTTTACATAAGTACTTGTCTTGCACTCTCAGAAAAACAAAAGGGTAAAATTTTGTAAATATCGAGATTTAACTGTAAATATCAATATCTTGCTAAATGCATTGCTTTGTCACAAGCTTCATAGCGTATATGTACTCAACGTATCTGCTATAAATTTCATGTTAATCGCACTGAGATCCAATCAATAGAAAAAGATATGGTTATAAATAATAGCAAGTCTCAGTCACTGATTAGCAATTTACCGATATTGAGTAATGCTAGGCGTCAACAGTTGTTATACGAGTTTAATGACACAGCAACGGATTTTCCATCTGAGTTCTGTGTCCATCAACTATTTGAGCAGCAGGCAGAGCAGACGCCAGATGCAATCGCCCTAGTCTACGAAGCCCATCAATTAACCTATCGTCACCTAGAGCAACGTGCCAATCAATTAGCTCACCATCTCCAATCTCTGGGAGTGGGACCCGATATGATTGTCGGAGTTTGCGTTGAGCGCTCCATCGAGATGCTCATTAGTCTACTCGGCATTCTCAAAGCAGGTGGTGCCTACGTCCCCCTCGACCCGAGCTATCCCCCAGAACGCTTGGCCTACATGATTGAAGACGCACAAGCCGCCGTCGTGATTACCCAAAGCCATCTATCCATCGATTTCCCCTTCAAGACGCCCCCCGCCATCGTTTTAGTCGATTCAAATTGGAATGTTATTGCCCAAGAGAGTAAAGCACGCGTCATCAGCCCCGTTCACTCTCAAAACTTAGTCTATATAATCTATACCTCTGGCTCCACAGGAAAACCTAAAGGAGTTGCCATCGCACATCATTCTGTTAATCGCTTAGTGTGCAATACCAACTATATTAATATTATCCCCCAAGATCGCGTCGCTCAAGCCGCAAATTTCTCCTTTGACTCAGCCACCTTTGAAATTTGGGGCGCGCTCCTCAATGGCGCGTGCATCACCATCATTCC
>NZ_WVID01000073.1 GCF_010091925.1 Nostoc sp. B(2019)
CTTTTTTCCACTCAAGCAAATTTCTGACTCATACTCTTGACAAAATCCCTAAGAGATCGAATGAATCAGCCCTGCTTCTTAAGGGGGATTTAGGGGGATCTAAAACGTTTTGCTACCGAGGAGAGGACTTTTCATCCTCTTAACCGAATCGTATTAAGAGTCTCCTAATTTGCAAAACGAGATGTATCTTTTGGTCAATGAACCTCAAAGCTTCGTCGATGAACCTCAAAGCTTCGTTAATGAACCTCAGAGCTTCGTTGATGAACCTCAGAGCTTCGTTGATGAACCTCAAAGCTTCGTTAATGAACCTCAAAGCTTCGTCGATGAACCTCAAAGCTTCGTTAATGAACCTCAGAGCTTCGTTGATGAACCTCAAAGCTTCGTTAATGAACCTCAAAGCTTCGTTAATGAGTCTTTAATACTCGCCCACCAGTATTAAAGACTCTCTATCAGGAATTACGAATTGCAAGCTTGACATTATACCCATAACCGCGTGTAATCTGCCGCTTTGCCCCAAATTATGCTCACCACACCCCGCCACACCAGCAAGCGATCGCTCTTTTTCCTTTTCTGTTTCACCCTACTCCTGACTTTCTTCCTCTCTCTACCTTGGGTAAGCGCCAAAGAAACCCCCAAACCCAAACTGCAACCCTGGCAAATTGACGGCATAGTAGCAGCCCTTGACGACAGCTACCTCAAAGTGAAGCAATATCGACTAAGGCGTGATAATATTCAGCTTCAACATTTTTGGTCAGGATAAAGACAAATTTCTTGTGGTGAACTTCGGGCAACGATATATTCCATCACTTCCTGCCCGCAATTAACCGGACAATGCACGACACCAGTTTTAATATAGAGGAAATCGCCTGCTTTGATATCTACAAATGTATCATTCTCAACACCTAGCAAAACTCTGCACGTTCCCGTAATAATGTATATCGCAGTCTCAAAAGGATGGTAGTGTGGGGTTGCACCTGCTCCTGGAGGAATTATGCCGTGAGCCATACTAAGGTGCTTCGATCCGACAGTTTCTTCAGTTACACCCCAGCCTCGAACATAGCCATGATCTGTATCACAAATTCTTTCTGGTTCCTGAACAACTACAACACTACTCACTTGCTGTGAGATGCAAGTATCTAAAATTTCAGAACTCATAAACTATCACCCTAAAGACTATACTATTCAAAAGAAATTAGTCGTTAGATTTATTAACATCTCAGACTCTAAATAAGAATACAAGGACAGTTAAGACAGTTAAAAAAATATTTATTTAGGAGCGATATTCTAGTTATTCATTGCCTAAAAGCGAAGCTGATACCTCATCAGAGAAATGCCCAAAACCCTGATGATTGCAAAGAATAATTATTAAACATTGTCTAAATTGGCTCAAACTAGGCAATGTTGATTAATAACTAATAAATACCGTATAGCTAAAAGCTGAAAACCTTTTCAGGTAAGGATTTTTAGCTATATGGCAGAATTTTTTGTGAATCGTTGCACTACCTAGGCTTGGGTCGCATCAGTCTGGCAACGACGCTTGAGTAGGTCATCTTGTCTTGCTGCCGACAACCACCGTATTATCCCAAACGTCGCCGTACAGCCAGTTGCCTCCCGCATTTTGGTCGCTACTGGTGTAGTATTCCTGCCACGCGATCAGGAGTTCATCGACCGTAAGCTGTCCGTTGCCGTTGCTGTCGAGCTTCTGGAAAGCTAGCTGGCTGTTCGCCGACTTACAGCCAAAAGCTTGGTGGAATTTGGCGAACTCACTTTGTTCGAGGAAACCGTTGTCGTCTCGATCGCAAATTGTGAAAATCGCTTTTGCAAGGGGATGGAAGCCTGCTTTATAGGCTTCTAAATCTTCGGCGAAGGACTTTAAGCCATTGCGCCATTCCTCCGGAGTCACTTGGCCATCGTTATCAACATCCATCTTGGCTTGTACATGAGTCCAAAAGTGTTCAAACGTTTGGAACAGTTTCTGTGTTTTGGGACTGCCCATAGGCTCGCCGAGATAAGTAGCAACACGAGCGGCGAGAGCGAGTACATCGGCTTGTTCTAGAACGCCGTTACCGTTCACGTCAGCATGAGTAAAACAAACATCGAATTTTCGATCCAAGAAATCTTGAGTTTCAACAAGAGGCATATTTAATCTCCGTTATATGAAATGTTCTATCAACTTTGCTGTTCAACTATTCCGCGCGGATGAACTTATTTGAGAGTATTTCACAATATTTTATTTAAAACAAGGACAGTTAAGACCAGTTAAGACAGTTAAGACAGTTAAGAAGAAATATAAAATTAAATTTCATTTAAAAGCAAGGACAGTTAAGAAAAAATATAAAATAAATCGTCACTGCTCAGGGGGGTTGAAGTTATAAATTTCTATAGACCGGAGTGCCCCAGCTTTTAAAAATTGCAATTAAAAGTATATCCCTGACATCCTTAACTTATAAATATCTATAAATTAGATAATCTTCTCTTACTGCAAAGCCATTACAACAACCTCAAACAAGTCAACTCCACCAACGCTAATGCGGTGCAGTCAGTTATAGATAATTTAGAGGTGTGGCGATGATTTGTCCGCGTCAGAAATACTATCCTCATTCATGCTGCCTTGTGGCTAGCCCTCATCTTTGCCTACCCGAAATTTCCCCAAGTCCAAGCCATCTTCTTCTGAAACCCGTGGGTACGCCGTATTCTCGGCGTTGTCTACGTCGGCTTTCTCCTCACCTGGTTTCCACCCTTCCGCCGCAAATTATTTGAACCATTCAAACCTTCCCTATTAGCCGATGCCGGGTTAGATAATTTTCATGACCAATCATACTTCCCAGAGTCAAAAGTCAAAGTTCCCGCTTCAGGAGACATCCAGCCAATTACCGCAGCCTTACCCAGTATTCAAGGACAAATTATCTTACAAGGAGATTCTGGCTTAGGCAAGTCGATATTTCTCCGTCATCTGTTGAAAAACTCCCAGCGCATTGTCGTTTATCTCCCCGCCCAGAAATGTCATAAAGGCGTAATTAAAGCCATCCAAGACAAGCTACACGGCCAAGCCCAAGATGCCGACTTCCTGAAAAACCTGATTTACAGTGGCGCGATAGATATCTGCATCGACGGACTCAATGAAGTCACCGCCGACACACGGGCAAAAATCTGCCAGTTTGTCGAAAGCTATTTCCGGGGCAACATTATTATGACTACCCAGCCCCTAGAGTGGACACCGCCCTCAACAGCAAAAACATACTACTTGCAACCCCTTGAGAAACAACAAATTCAAGAGTTTTTGATATCCCGTCAGCCGCGACTGCCCAAAGATACCCAAGTTCAAGGTGCTGATTATGAAAAAGCCTGCACCAACTACCTAACAGAAGCCCTCAATAAACAACAAGCCAAAGAAGAGTTAAACGCTGTCCGCCGAATTCTTTCCAATCCAATGGATCTAACTGTGGTAGCGCTGATGTTATCACAAGGTAAACAGCCAAACTTGTTTCGTCTGCAAGAACAGCAATACAACTTGATGGCGGCAGAATACCAGCAAGAATGGAAACAAGAATTTCCGCTCAAAAGATTTTCCACCGCCGTCTACCAAATGCGACTCGAAGACAAACAAGCCCTACCTGGGGATGAATTTCACCAAGTTGCCATGTCTTTGGAAGACGAGAAATACAAGATGGTAGTTAGCCGTCAGTGGCAAGATGAAAAAGGCGAAGCTAAGAAAGAATGGTATTTCCGCCACGATAAAATCATGGATTTCTTCTTGGTGCAAAACTTTCTGGGCGAAACTGATGCAGCCGAAGGACTATTAGTTGATAGAATGGGCGACCCGCGTTTTCGTGGTGTTTATTTCTTGCTAGCAACCTTGCTTCCTTTAGATGCAGCCTACATTCCGCCCTTTGAAGTGTCACAATCGTGAATTATGACCTCAAGGCATTACAAAGCGGGTCAACACACTAGA
>NZ_WVID01000074.1 GCF_010091925.1 Nostoc sp. B(2019)
ACCTTGTTTGTGTCTCAAACAACCTTCGCCATCCGAAAATTATCTCATGTGCCAGTTCAAAGGGCGGAATGTGGGGTTAAAACTAATTCAGATGGTAAACCACAACGAAAAAATATCTGGCATCTGACTGAAGCAGGTAAGCAGTGGGGAACTGTCATCCCAATTCGCAATTATAAATTCGCAATTCGCAATTAAATCTCATGCATGAATGTGGAGGCTTAGAGTTCTAATACTATGAATTTCTTTATTTTCATAACCAAAATTAGATGCTTGAAATCAGAATTAACAATTGCGAATTGCGAATTGCGAATTGTTTGAAAGCTCGTACTCACGACAAAATTGTGGAACACGTTCGTTGGTTGCCGGATGTTTTGGAAGTAATTGACTTGAGTGTACAGTTCTAATTTATGCTCCCATCTCAATTTTGTGAAGCTGCTGGTTTTCCTGACCGCTGGCAGGAACGAGACTTGCAACAATACCTGAGCGATCGCTTAAAAGAGCGCGGATTTCAAACCCATCTAGAAGTTCAAGCCAATGGAGGACGGGCCGATATAGTCACCAGCTGGCAAGGTGGGGCAATCGCAGAGGTGAAGAAATATCTTGATCGCGACACCATTTACCAAGCAGTCGGGCAACTCAATCTTTACGGATTGAACAATACGCACAAACTCGTAGTCATGGGTTTTCTCACGCCCGATGCAAGGGCGCAACCATCAGCCCTTAAAACTGCCTCAATGGTTGAGCAGAATCCTCGTGTACAGGTGGTTTTTGTCAATATTGATGAAGAGTGGTTGCCAGGAAGTAGGGTCGCTCACTTTTGGTTCCCACGGTTATTCTCACTACCAAAACTCTCATTCCCACAGTTACATTTTGGTGAATGGCGTTGGTGGTTGGTGGTTGCCAAAAACAATCCTTTACTGTTGATTTTGGCACTCGCTTTGGTTTCAATTACAGCTGACCAACTAAAGAAAGAGTTTACCCAATGCCAGCAGCAAACTAAACTGTTGAATTGTTTGTTTTCTTCATCGAAGCCTTAAGCACCTCTCCACGATTATGATTATAGAAATTTCTCTTCTCGACGATGGTTTGTGGATTGATACCAAAAAAATCATCAGAGTTGTGGTTACAGGATATTCCGAAACAGAACCCCTGGGCGACGGAGTAGTGCTTAAGCAATGGCATTTTGATTGCCCAGACGTATTAACTAGTGAAGGGGAACTTACTGAAGCCTACATTTTTAAATACTGCGATCGCCATGGACAAGGTAAATTCAAACTTAGCATATTGGTGGATGTTGGCGAGGAAGAAGAAGTAATTGAATTAGACGTTGGTTACGTTCGCCAAGTGCAAAGTTTTCCAAGCCCAAATGATTAATGAAAATTCTTTTCTTAGACCTCGACAATACAGTCCGCTGCCCAAAGAGCGGCGCAACTTTTATCCCATTTGACCTTTTTTGAATTAAAAATTAAATTATGACCTGGAATAAATTCGCTTCTTTCTTCACTGTTATTAGCCTTTTAGGAGCAGCAATCATGATTGCTGCAACAATTACACAAAAGCAAGTGCCAGGCGAGACTGATCTCGTAGTATGCCAAAAGTGGCGTGCAAGTGGTATCAACTGTGTCTAGGAGCTTCTAGGTTATCAAAATTAGATCAATGATTTTGAAACGGAAGGAAGACGTTCGATGGAAGTAGGAAGAAGGATGAATTTGGTGGGAGATTCAGACCCTTGCTCCCTCCGGCCGCCAGAAGGAAGATATCCTTCTTCCGTCTGTCTTCTTTGTTGAACATAACTTTTGAATCAGAAAATCTTAATGGTGAAGACTTGGAAGAGTGAAAAAATCAATTGATATCGGGTATATAATGCAAGTTAACCACAATTATTAGAAGGTGAAAAATGAGCGATATAGAAAGTTTGAAACGTCAAATAAGTTTTCGTAAATTTGCCTTTGTGGTAGCATCTGTTATCAATATTGGATGTGCAGAAATAGGGATTTATCAATTTGGACTAATGAATAATAGTAGCGCTAAGTACAATAGTTGGTTGTATTCTTTTACTTTTATCGGCTCTTTAATGTCGAGTGTATCATTTTATGAATTAGTGTGCTGCACTTCTCAACTTAAGAAGTTAGAGCAAGAAAAAGCTCGTAACGAAGAATTAAAAGATATTATGAACAGCTGGTGGGAAAAAAATCCTATTCATCAGCGTGAAGAGCAATAAACACTTTTTTAAATATATGGATACTGAACGAGACTTTTTATTTTGTAACGAAAGAATTGCCACAGACTTCAATCCCTTTTGCGAGGGTGAGTACCTCGTAATTCAAACTTACCCCTATGAGAAAAACTTGAGAGTTAGCAAACGAAGCTTTAACTACCAAACAGCAAATAGTAGTTGTGAGATTGAAAATCTGGCTCATGACTGCTCATCTTTTGGATTAAGAATCTTTCACGACTCCAAACTGTGGACAGTAGATTTCGAGGGCAATCCTCAGAGTCTTTCCAAGCAACAGAACTGGAAGATTGCTGAAAAATACTTCCAGTCCTGTTGCACTAATAATGTTGAGTGCGAGGTAAATGTCTGCCAATGCAGCTATCCCTACTTCTCTACACTAAGGGTTGATATTAGCAATACTGGCGAATATGGCAGCCATCTACGACTTGAGACTTGTTTAGTTGACGATAATTCAAGAGAAATAGACCACTGCCCGAATTGCAATTGTGCGTTAATTGTGGAATTTGATGAGGATGAGGATGATGTAGATGAAGAAGAATCAACACCAGTAGCTTGCATTGGTTGCCAGAATTATCACGGGCAATACTATGGTGGCAATATGTTAGTCTGCGGGATTCACGCACTAGGATGGGATGGCGAGAACTGCCCGGATTTTCAACAATAGTATGTTTGCTTCCACAAACGTGGACGGTTGGACTATATGCAGTGGTATAACTTCGTTATCTGCACAAATCCCTTTAACAGCGCCGCTTTTTATGACTAATATCAGGTTGATAAACATCAACTTTGATTTGAACTATAACTAAAAAGCTTATCGTTATTTGATCATAAGCTCTTAGATGTGTTTGTCCTGCTGCTCATATAAAACAATACTCTATTTCTACAACTGTAAAATTCCTGGAAATCTTGCTTAATCAATCTAGTAACTGTATTCTTAAAAAGGCCTGATTACCAAGAATTTTGGGCATAAATCCTATTAGTGATATATGCCTAATCATTGCTTTTCAAATCACAAGTTATTTGTCGCTGTTAGCGCCCTAGTGTGTTGCTCTGTCCTAGAGTCAAGGATTTAACTTTGAATAAGCAAGCATCATGACAGCCCCGATTGAAGAAAATCAATTATTAGCTCTGATTGTTGATGATGAGCCTTTTTTTCGCACAGTACTGCGATTTTTCTTAGAGCAGGATGGATATCGAGTCGCGGAGGCTGAAAATGGCACAGAGGCAATAAATATTTTTGAGCAACTGCACCCTGACATCGTACTCCTTGATATCTCAATGCCAGATATGGATGGCTTCGAGTGTTGCCATAAGTTACATTCATCAGCTAAAGATCAGCACACTCCCATTTTAATGCTTACATCTGTTGAGGATGAACGCTCGATTAACCATGCATTTGCAGTCGGTGCAACTGACTATGTTACTAAATTCCTTCCGTTATCCATTTTGCGTCAACGTCTAAAACGCCTGATTGAGCAATCCCAGCTACAGCAAAAGCTGATTGCCGCAAATCAGCAGTTGCAACTTTTGGTTAATCTTGATGAGTTAACTCAAGTAGCCAACCGTCGGCGATTTGAGGAATATCTCTCCCTTGAGTGGCAGCGCCAAACACGCTCACAACAGCCCCTATCCTTGATTCTGTGCGATGTTGATTT
>NZ_WVID01000075.1 GCF_010091925.1 Nostoc sp. B(2019)
GGCTGTGTCATCCTCCCCTCCTGGCTTTCAGCCCTTCTTTCTAATTTTACTCTTCCCGGAGTGACAAAAGAAAGTTAGTGCCACAGATGCAGTTTTCTCCAGTCAAAAGGGTGGACATCTGGAGCGCCAAAACTTGCACCCCATCGTGAAAGCGATCGCCTCGGATGCTGGGCTAAGTGACAAAGTATCAGCTCACTGGTTGCGTCATGCCCACGGGTCACATGCCATTGAGCGGGGAACCAATCCTGTACTGGTAAAAGATACCTTGGGTCATTCTAATTTGGCAATTACTGATCGCTATCTCAAAGCTAGACCCAACGACAGCAGTGCTTTAAACTTGATGGATCTTTGACTTAATTTATCATCAATTAGAGAGTTTAAGACCCCTACGTCTTGTTCCCGCATTTCTCACAAGCTTAAGGCGTTTGATGGAGCAGAGGGGCAGAGGGGAAAGAACTTGGTATTTGAACTCTCCCCTGCACAAGCGCAGGCTTTGAGAGGTGTGGTGAGAAATCCGGGTTGTTGTAGCCTCAGTTTCCGTCAGGGTTAAAATAAGAGTCTAAAAGGTCTTGAATGCATAAATTTTTAACAATTTGGATAGGTTAGGGTTGCCCAAATCCTTTGGCAAATATAGTGGTTTTGTACGATTAAATAGATTTCATCATATTTACAGTACTTTCTACAATTACAGCAAAATCTCTGCTTTGCTGCATTACTATTACTATAGTTACTGTTAACATCGTTGTTTGTCATGTCTAAAGTACCTGAAAAAGATTGCTGGTTATTTCTTGATTGTAAAATGATGACGGGCGAACCACCTGAGAACTGCCCAAATCATGAATCATGTAAACATAATGCTTTACATACTCAAAATAGATGGTGCTTTCTTCCTTGTCAAATGTGGCAATCAGAAAGGAATCAGTTATTTAAAATTCCTAAACTAGAGGTTCATAAGTGGTTAGAACGAGAAGCAAAAGAAGCAGGGTATAGTACAGCAATTGATATTTTTTACAGTTACCATGATTTATGTTTAATTATTGGTAAAGATAAACATAGCTTTCGTCTTGACATTCCAGAGTCAGCAACAGCTTTAGGCTTTGCTGAAGCAGAAGAAATACCTTATAAATATCGACAACTTCGTGAATATGGCAAGTTAGAAGTTACTTATGATTCTCGCAGATTTAGGGAATTAGGATGGCACGTAGCTATATTTTTACCTTACTGGTTTCATCACGATACCGACACTGGTAAATTATTTCTAAAAGTGGAATTTGACCAGACAAAATTAGAATATAAAGAGGCGATCGCTCTCGGTTGGCATTCACCATGTAAATGGTATCCACGCCCCGCGAAAAGACCTAGTAATGTCTTAGTTGAAAATTCATCTAATTCTGATTCTGTACCAGAGGAATATGACCCAGATGAGATACCTTTTTAAAATCTAAAACTCCCAATCTACACCTTTTACTTATTCATTAATTTGTTTGCTTGCGTTGCTTTTTGTCACGCTACAAGGAACTAGCGATCGCTTTGCAATCTGGGAAGCATGAACCACCCAGAATCAAACGGTACTTCGCCAATTATTTCTATATCAGCAAAGCCTATGGATTGCAAAAACCCCAAAGCTTCATCAATCGAACCATTGTAGAAATAGGACAGCCTTCCTTCATCGCAAAATTCATAAAAAGCGATTAATTTAGTGTGAAAGTAATCAATGCCGATATTTCTGGGGATAGTCGAGCTAGAAAATTTAATCATTATGTCACCTTGTTCAACTAATCAAACCATCTGATGAGCGTTTACCTCTCAATTTTCCGTTCTTACGAATTTCTGTAGACTTAGATTATGGATGAACATTGCACATTAGATCACCTCAATTCATCAAATTCAGCCAGTTGATCTGCAATTTCCGATAAAACCAAAATTTCCTGAACCATAACATCAAAAAGCTCTTGTATTGGCTGGTCAAGTCAGTTCCAAGTCCCTCATCAGCCTTCTATTGGCAACACCTCCTCCGAGAGCCACTGATAAAATTGAGTCATGAATTGCTCCATTTTACGCAGATCATCGAGCGAGATGCCCAATTGCGGTGCTGCAATAACGATAATGACGGTTGGCTACAATCCTCATCTAGCATTAACCAGGTGACGAAGACACGAACGCGGTCATCATAATTGCCAACTATCTGATAAACTCGTTGGCGATCGCCACTTGAATCTTTGCCTATTTTCTTTGACCCTAAGCCTAATTTCTTCAAGATATGCCGCAGGATAATCAGAGGTTGGTTGGTAACAGGAATTGAGACGCTTAAAAATAGACTTGATTGCCCAACGGTTAGCCTGGGCCATTTGCATCAAGCTTTGTAAATCTTCATCATTGCCTCGCAGTTAGTGATCGCTTTCTAGTAATGCAGGTATGCCTAACAGTTCCAAAGTGGCGATCACTAAGTAGTGCATTCAAGCTCGATAAAACGTAACATTTTCTCCTCAAACTCTGTCAAGTAAGGGCGCTTTAGTTCCCCCAGATGTTTCAGAACTGCTAAAGCCGCTTCTTCTAGGTTGTCACTATCGCGCAGTTTGTCGATACGAGTGCTAAGTGATTGCATATCGTGGCATTCCGAATCGATATAGTTCAGTGATTTCAAATGGTCTATCCTCACGGTGTACTCTCCGTCCCAGGTCATAACACTACAACTGTAATCGCCAACGTGGTTGACAATACACCAACACCCACCTTTTCCTCGCAGATCGGGGTTGTCCTTGACGATAATTTGACAGACTTCTCCTACACGGTAAGGATTTGGTGCTTTGGTGCGCTCTAGGATGCGTTGCACCACATCTTTGACGATTCTACCAGTTGGCACTTTCCCGCCTGCCTCCTCTACCGCCTGCTGCCATACTTCTTGTTGTGACTGGGGTTCTAGCTTGGTAAGGGGTCGAACTTGTCCCTCTGCTGTCGGCAAAATGTGATCAAATTGATCACATTTTTGCTCCAAGTTATCAAAAACAGTAGCCGCGTCCATCAAAAGGTAAGGTTGTCGGCGGCTGTAGGCAAACCTATCTTTGCAATACTCCTCAAACGTGCGGTGAGTACTTCGATACAGCCGACGATCACGTAATTCAGTCAGCGCCTTCCCTGCTACAAAAAACACTCTTTCTACACGGCGCTCTAAATTTAGGCGATCGCGTTCCTCTTGCTGGTTTAATTTATCGAAATCTTCCAATTCAACAGCAATATCGACTCTTTGCATTTCCTGAAGCATTTAAACCTCCACAGGCAAAATAGATTCATCAAGCCACTGATAAAACTGGGGTACAGCTTGCTCCACTCGCCGCAGTTCATCTGCCGCGATCGCCTCCAACTCCAGCACCGCCTCCCAGCGTAAATCCGTACTCCAGCGTTTGAGGATGGATTTAATCGCGTCAACTCCCTTGGCAATACCAGAGCGAAGTGTTTCAACGCAATGCAGGAGGGCAGGGCGAACGTCATTAGATGGTTCTAGCTGCGTAGTATCCACCCCCCCCGATAGGGCAGGGCTGTTTCATTCCACAAGAGCAAGTAGTTTGTCAATATCATGAGAGAGAAATCGTTGAGTACTGGTGATGG
>NZ_WVID01000076.1 GCF_010091925.1 Nostoc sp. B(2019)
ATTGTTCGTTCTTAGACAGATCTCTCTATCCGTATTATCTCGCAGTCTTTTTCAGAAATCAAATATGATTCCTATATATTCAAAAATATTAATAAATTGGTAAGCGATCGCTCTGTTTAAATTGCAATTAATTTAGCGATCGCTGCTGGTGTAATTTATAGTTAAAAAATGGCGATCGCTCTTTCCACTGAAGCATCACATACAATAAGATTCGTACGGCTACAAGCTACACGAATCTTATTAGCATCACATTATCTTCACTCACTAAATTGCGGTATGAATTATAGGTTAGCTCGTAAATCGATTTCTATATCAGGATTTTGAACTATATATATAAGCAAGCGTCCTAGCCAACTTTTAGCTTCTGAATTCAGAGAGTTAATTATTGTTAGTATATCTAAACCTTCCCGACTTTCTATCTTTGGCAATTCTGCCTTGATTGCCCCAAAAATTTCCTCAATTGAGGGACTGGGAGGAGTAATATTAATTTCGCGAACAGCAACATCCAAATTATCGAGACTACTTTGAGGAATCTGGGTTGACATCTGCTTTCTCATCTCCGCTATAACAAACTGAAGCTTGGGAATCAGCTGGTTAGGATCAGGACGTAAAGTTTGCAGAGGTGCAAAAAGTTGGTCACTTAAAGCAGGATTTTCGATAAGTTTGTCCCAGAAACTTTCTATAGCGGGTTGTTCCTGCTTTGGTATTTGCCGGATGTCTTCTGGTAATCCTTCTAGCGAAGTTAATCTTAGAATTAAATTATTGCCAGATTTTTCCCCAAAAGTGAGATCCGCGGATGCATGAAAATTCCCAACGCTTGATGAAGTGGTAAGATTTGAATTATCTTTTACTTTATTTAACCACGTATGGAAATTATTTGTAGCTTCTCCTTTTGATGTTGTCTCTAATATAAATTCGTTCATTTATTCATCCTTATTTATTGGTATAATCTCTTTTTTAAGAATTGCTGGCTTTGCTGAACTTAATAGGTTTATTCAGAACGATATAGCCCTTTTTTTGTTCCTATAAATAACTGGTCATCTAACCTAGCGAAGATATAATATACTACATTTGAGTACGAAGTAAACTTAATCCAATTTTTTGTAGCATAACTGTAAAGAAAAAGACCATCCAGTGTGCTAGCTATTACGAAGCCGTTAGGAAGTGTAACCAAAGCTGTCACTTCATTGTCCACAACATTATAGGTATCCCAAACATCATCTTCCAATTCAGGGGTATCTAAACCTTTGGCAAAATATTTTACAGATCCATTTATAGTTCCAACCCAGAGATATCCATTTTTATCGAGGTCTAAAGTTTTTAAAAAATTAGAGGATGGTGATTCTTGAATCTGCTGATTTTTTTTGTCCCAAAAGCAGCTTGATAGTTCTTTTTTCTCTGGATGCCATCTGACAAGCCCTTGATTAGTTGCTATCCACAACACACCTCGTTTATTATCAAATAGCATTTTATGTACTTGTAGTTCTGAGGTAGGATCTTTTGGTTTGAGACATTGGGACTGCATATTCTTCACAAATTCACATTGCTGTAATTTTAGTAAGCAAACGCCATTGTAAGTTCCCACCCAAAGGCGATTTTTTTGATCGCGAACTAAACTGGAAACTGAGTAAGGAACACGCACGCCTTCAAGATCAAACTGCCAATTACCATCTTGAAAATTGCCGTGCAACAATTTCTTAGTGCCTTTCTCAGACACTCCTACCCAAATGTCTTTTTTCTCTACTAATAAAGCAGTGATTGACTTGTTATTAAAGTAACTTTGCATACTACCATTCTTGAGGTTATGGCGCATTAGTCCTTTTCCATCATCCTCGCTGTTGTAGAGAGCCATCCATACTGCATCGTCAGTAGCAAAGATATGCTTAATGACGAAATCTTGAGTTTTTGGAATTAGTCTGAAATTATCAAGTTTTTTGGCGAGTTCGTTTTGATCGTTTCGAGTTTTTATCTGCTGAATTTGTGTCTCGGCTAGTTGCCATCGCAGGGCAGTAAATATAGCTAAGACTGTGGTGATGAGCAAACCGCATATCAATCCCAGTGTGATATTCCGCCTTCGCTTCTTCTCCCTATCCTGTAGTGCCAGACTCAACTTTATAAAAACTTGCTCCTCTAAACTTAGTTCCTCTAAACGTTTGTGCTGCCAATCTTCTGCCTGCGCCAGTGGGACACCTCGCAACAAAGCCCCCTCATCCTTTCCACTAGATTCCCATTGCCGCCAAGCGAAGCGCAATCGCTCTTGCCAGGTGCGGAAACTACGATCCTCGTCCATCCACTGACGCAACTGCTGCCATTCCCGAATCAAGGCTTCGTGGACAACCTCGACTATTTCTTCCCCAGATGTCTCGTTGCGTCCTGTGACTACCAGACGTTGATTAGCCAGATGCGTCACCAAATCCCAGTTATCTTCTCCCACCTCTGCACGGGTAGCCAGTCTTCGAGTGTCTTCGGTTCCTTCCCCAGGACGCACTAATTGAATAAAAACCCGCTTCGCCCTTTCTTTATCTGCCTCAGAAAACTCGTTATACTTTTCTTCGGCGTATACAGCTAGCGCTTTCTCGACGCCACGGATCGCATCATAAGCCTGATGAGTCAGCTGGTGATTGTGTTGTTTCGCCCACAACTGCGTTAGGGCAAACTCTAGCAAGGGTAGATTTCCCGGTTGTTTTTCTACTGCGTCTAGGATGCGATCGCTCAGCCCCTCTTCTAGTTGCACCAAACCCAAGGCTGGTTTCTCAATGGCATCTTGCAGTTCTTGGCGCTTCATCGGGCCGAGTAGACAAATTGCTCCTCCTGTATTGCGGAGAGTGGAGTTAGGTAATGGAAGTTCTCCCTCCAAGGCATCAGCTAAGGAGCGGTTTAAGAGAGCGTATTCGAGAAAGTCAGCTCGAAGAGTGAGGACTAAGGTAAAGTTTGGGATATGCTTAACTGCTGTCAGTATTTGGTCTATAAAACAGCTTCGTTCTTCCTCATCTTGGCAAAGGGTGAACAGTTCTTCAAACTGATCAGCAACCAACAACAAGCGAGTACCAATTTTATTTTTTAGAATGTCTTCCACTACATTCCGCAGCCGTGATTTATCTTGTCGGAGTTTTGTAGTGAGTTTGTCGATTTCATCTAGGCGATCGGTTGCACTTAAGCTTGACAACAACGGGAGCAATTTCGCCGCCAAGTTATACAAAGGGCGATCGCCTGGGCGAAAAGAGTCAATAATCCAACTCTGCTGAGTACGCAACTGGGGAATCAAACCAGCAAATACCACCGATGACTTGCCGCTTCCAGAAGAACCAATCACTGCTACTAAGCGCTGCTTTTCCACAGATGCTACTAACTTAGCGGTAAATGCCTCTCGCCCAAAAAAGAACTTTGCATCCTCCTCCTGGAAAGCAAATAAGCCCCGATACGGACAAGAGGCAATAGCTTGCTCACGCAACACAGACCATGCATTTACCAACACCTGTGTGGGAATCATAAACCCAACTTTGGCTTCTGGTCGGTTGATGTCTACTGCTACTGCTATTCCTGC
>NZ_WVID01000077.1 GCF_010091925.1 Nostoc sp. B(2019)
TATTGCATCTATTGCTGGAAGACAACATATTTTGGAGGCTTTATCTGTAGCCAGATTTTAGAGAATTGGTATAAGAAGGGAAAAACTGAATCGAGCGGCGAATTCGGGTGAGAATCCGGGGTTTGATTTTTTGCGAGAGTGTTGGAGTGATGACCCTGCTTTGCAGATTGTGATCAAGAAATTGTTGGTGAAGTTTCCGCAGTGGGGGATTGCTTGTGTGGATGGGGTGCTGGTTGATTGGGAGGAGTAGCGATGCCTACGGCAATTCTAAGAGGGAAAGCACTTCAACTGCTGGCATAATTCAGCACTCGTTCTCACTCTCAATACCATGCTGTCTCTACTGTTATTTCTTTGCCATTAGTTAGTAATGCTCAGTTAATCTCAAAGAGCGAATTAGCAATGATCGCTAACTGGGAGCGGTTCCGGCAATCAAGGCGATTTAGCAAATGCGTTACATGAGTCTTTACAGTACCTTCAGCAACTACTAACTGCTCAGCGATTTCTCGATTTGTGGCTCCTTTGCCAATAAACTGCAAAACCTGCTGCTCTCGCTTCGTCAGCGTCTCAAATTCTGGTGAAGCGGTAGGTTTAGCGATGCCCAAAGGATTCTTCATCAGTTTTTCTAACAGCCCCGGAGCCAACTGAGCATAGCCCTGGCACGCCAGCCGAATTGCTTGCACTAACTCGTCTGCGGGCATATCTTTCAATAGGTAGCCTTTCGCACCTGCCCGGATCGACTCGACAATATACTGGTCATCGTCAAACGTGCTGAGTACCAGCACTTTCACATTAGGAAATCGCTCGCAGATTATTCGTGTTGCGGCTCTCCCATCCATCAATGGCATTCGCACATCCATTAGTACCAAATTAGGCTGGAGGGCTGCAACCTGCTCTATCGCCATCTCACCATTGCTAGCAATCCCCACAACTTGCAAATCTGGCTGCAACTCCAACATTGTTTTCAGCCCTTGGCAAATCAGGCTTTGATCATCCACAATTAACAGACTAATCATAAATCAACTAGCTAGACGACACTTCTGGCACGGTAGTTGTTAGAGGTATTTCCACCTGAATTCGACAGCCTTTTCCTAGTTCTGTCTCTAAAATAAATTTACCCCCCAGTACAGCAATTCGCTCCTGCATCCCTTGCAGTCCAAATCCTCTGCCAATGGAGCTACTCCGTTCAAACCCACGTCCATTATCTACCACAATCAGCAGTACGATTTCGGACGTTACCTCAATTTTTACCGTCACCGCTGTTGCCTGAGCGTACTTGGAAATATTGGTTAGCGCCTCCTGAACAATTCGGTATAGTGCATTCATGATCGCGGTAGACACCGACGCATTACCTATTCCTGTTGTCTGCTCTACGATCTGCATTTGCGTTTCAATGCCAGTTCCCTGCCGAAAATCATCGACCACAGCGGCGATCGTCTCAGTCAAAGATTGCTCTGCTCGATTTTCTTCGCGCAATGCCTGCACCGATTTTCGCACCTCTTGCATGGCAATCACGCCCAGCCGTCGAGCTTGCTGCAAAAAGGGTTCTACCCGGTCTGGCTGCTGTTGCCAGAGCATCACTGCCGTTTGTAGCTGCACATTCAATGCTGTCAGCGCGTGTCCCAAAGAATCATGAATATCACGAGCAATTCGATTGCGCTCTTGGGCAGCTGCTAACTCTTCTGCCTGGGAGGCATACTGCCGAAGTTGCTGATGCGCTGTCGCCAGATCTTCCTGGGCCTGACGTTCAGACAACAGCGTACTGACTAGCATTAGCACCAGGAACAGCCCCAACCCAAACATTAACGTTTCGGCAACTAGATGCATCCAAAACTGCTCCTCTAGTTGGGGTACGAACACTGTCATCTTCTGTACGTATATGGTCTGATGCTTCAAAAACAGCATGAACAATATTCCGCCAACTACCCAACGTCCGATCGTACTGAACATGAAGCAACTGCGAATAAACACAATCAGGTACAGCGTCGGCAAAATGTGCAGATATCCCAGCACTGTTCCATAGAAAATTAAACCGATTTCGGCAAGAGTATAGAGGATTTTGATGGGCGATTTGCCCATTGGCAGCATCCATCCCATGATGCAAAGCAACAGCAAAACGGAAATATGCTGGAGAGGTAACCGCCGACCAGCGATCGCTTCTAATATGGCTAAGGAACCGCAGCTTGCAAGCATGACCCACTCGGTATACACCAGAAAGCGGAATGGATTGGGCTGGAATTTTAGACGAGATAGCATAAGACGATCGCAACGCAAAGATTTTATTCAAAAATACTGTCAATAGTTTCAAATTGCCATACCCCTTTCGTTATTATCTGGCAACAATCTCAACGAAAGTCGTAGTTGGACTATACAATTCGTTGAGCCAAAATACGAGACGTTCTTCAGATGTTTTCAGTAAGGGTGAATGCCTAATATAAAGTTATTAGCTTGAGCAAGGAGATATAGACGGCGTTAATCTTGTTATGGAAGCAACTATGGATGATCCTAAGTTGAGACAGATTATTGCAGAAATCAATTTATTTTATCAGGAACAAGAGCAATTAATACCGATTGATATAGAAGAGGAAGTAATTAGTCTTTTACTCAATAATCACTTTTTTATTACTTCTGAAATTGATAAAAAACCCCAAAACTCTTTCTGAACAAGAGATGTCAATAGTGTTATAGAAAATAACAATTATTTGCTAACAATGAATCAAAAACATTACGCGATATCTCATTGCAATCTAATCAAAGAAAAACCAGATGAACAGCTAAAATACCTAGTTACACAAGCTTGTGGACACCTACCTGGAAGCCAAGAGCGTCAGAAGCTACTCACGCAAATTATTCGCTTAACTTCTAGAAAACTATGGAAGGAAAGCACTCCTTACTATGAAGATGCACTACAACAAACTTGGTTGTATTTCTGTCGCAATGTTTGTGAAGGTTTAACAGGTCAAGCCTATGACCCTACTTACGGCAGTGTCATCACTTGGTTGAATGCTTACCTCAAATGCAGACTACGAGATTTCAACATCAACCAGCGCCGGGAACAAGCCACAACAGTCTCTTTCAAACATCACCAGTCTATCTCAGGTGACAGAAGTGAAACTTTTGACCCCATAAATAACCTACCTGCCACCCCTCCAGTACCTCCGATTTTGGAAAACTTAGAGATATGGGTCAATACAGACTCAGACGGAGAACTGCGTCATACTTACATTAAAGGGCGTCCAGATGTGAATTGTCAGGTGTTGATTCTTAAACGCCTACCCCCAGAAGTTAGTTGGAGAGAATTGTCCGAAGAATTTGGGCTACCAATTCCGACATTGAGCAGTTTTTATCAACGTCAGTGTCTACCACGCTTGCGAAGTTTTGCTAAATTTGAAGGCTTATTATGAAGGCTGAAATTACAATACCTTAGTCAAAATAAGAGGATGAGGAGAGAGGGCCGATGTAGTAGAGTTATTGTCTCTCACAACGACAACTC
>NZ_WVID01000078.1 GCF_010091925.1 Nostoc sp. B(2019)
ATTTCGACGATCGCATTTGCTATTTTGGCGGCTACATTTGCTATTTCGGCGATCGCATTTGCTATTTCGGCGATCACTGTTACATAAATGATTGCGTTCATCTCAAAACAACAGACAAATACAAACGGATGGATAAGTAAAAATACAGATAAACTCTCAATATTAACTCTTAATTAAATCGATAAAACTACTCATCCCACGTAGAAAGGCATTCCGCTATGTTGAAATAGAACTATTTAAGAAATATCTCCCATGCCTCTAAAAACTCGCGGTTCTGCTGCTGTAGACAAAGCTCAACGTCGTCTTGCACTGCTTAAATCCATTAATGAGAACCTGGATTTAGGGCACGGATTAACAATTGAAGTTTATACCCGCTTCATTGATAATACCCGTGCCACGCTAGAAGCCCATAATACCCTTCTGTCTAATCTTGAGGAATCTCGTAAGACAATGAATCAGATGGACAGAGGACTCTCGGAACTATCTGAGAGGATGCTTAGTGCAGTTGCAACTGTCTACGGCAGAAACAGCATGGAGTATTCAAAGGCAGGTGGCTCTAGCAGAAAGCGGAGTACGAGTAAAAAATCTATTTCACAAGTTCCTACAGTTGTAACGGTTCCCGTCACTCAACCCACCCAAACTGTAACTAACGGCAAAGGCAGCTTGAGCGATATCTAACGACAAACTGCTAAGTGTCTACGTCTCGTTTTTAAGCGATCGCACATTCTTCCACAACAGGCGATCTTCGCCTTGTTTTTGAGGTTTTCTGCAAGACGATCGCACCACTCTTCCACAACAGGCGATGTCTAACGACAAGCTGCTATGCATCTACGCTTTATTTTTGAGGTTTTCTGCAAGGCGATCGCTCACTCTTCCACAACAGGCGATCGCACTTTATAATTATCTTCACCAACGGTTTCCGTCCGCTACATTGAAGCTTTAGGTGGCTAGCAATTGCAATAAATCTACTCTGAGGCTACCGATTTAGGGCTGATCTCAAACTGTAAATGGGAACGGTAGAAACAAACATCAAACTCCATAAAGAAGTTAACTTGCCCCAAAATCAGCGGTACGTTTGTAGCCTGTGTCCATGCAAATACAAGTTGTACAGGTTCAAATTGCCCAACTACTGCCTGAAGAACCACGACATGCGCCTCGTATTGAGCTAAATTACCTGTCAAACTCAATGCAGTTGTCTGCTGCTCCCACACGTAACCAAGCTCAACTCCTACTGGATAAGGAAGCACATTCACGCTTGCTCCAGTATCTAACAGACCGGATGTTATCACAGAACTTTGCTGGTAGATCAAAGTAAGGGGTAGATAGGGGCGGAAACTGGCTTCGCCCAATGCAACATCAATCGGGATAAAGGAATACCGTTGTGCATTACGCATGGTCTTGAGTTTTAGCAGCTTGTAGCACTTTTAACATAGTATCTGCTGCTTCAACTGCATCATAAGGCGACCACACAGGATAGGACTGATCGGGCTTAATCAGATCGGTTTCCTGTTGGGCTAACTCTGAAATTAAAACCTGCATAATGTAAAACTTATCTGCTCGACTAAGTTCTCGCAAAGTGGAGATTAATTCTGCTGAAACCATGCAAAGCACTCTAGTAAATCAAGTCTGCTTCTTGATCATAGTTTATTCGTTGAGTTTCACTGCGTTTACCCCAAGCTACAACTAGAATAATCACGTCTGTGACTTACAGGTGAGACAATTCAAGCAGCTAATAATCCGATCGCACACTCTTCCACAACAAGCGATCGCTACATTAGTTACAACACAAAGATAATTGGTAGGCAAGCTATAAGCAATTAGAGAAAGATATTGCTGATGGAAAATTGGAAGCTTTAGCATAAGAAGCGATCGCTGCTATGGACTTCATCTACGAAATACCAAACAATAGCAACTAAACCCGACTCAGTTATGTTTTGGTCGCACGTCAATAACTGGACAGCGTTACCTTTATTTGCTAAAACCAGTGCAGTTGCCGCAATTTGCCTATCGTGCATTGCCGTCCTCGCTATCCCCATGAAATTCAGCAATTTTAAAATCTGCTTCCGTTGATTGTTGATTTCCAGAGAACATACCAAACTGCATTATTTGCTTTTCTCGTTGCTTTTTCTTCGACTCTAAAAAAGTTACAATAACACGGCTTTCTGAAATATTGTCAGGTAATTCTGTAAGTTATACCTTACCTTTTTTGTAAACTCCTTCAATTGATTGCAACATAATTTTTACTGTGGTTAAATTCGTCTTATATAGTTGTTACTATCACTTAAATATAGACAGATTATCATTTTGTATGTATCGTGCCTAGAGTAATCTAAGAAGTGTGATTTTGGGAGTATGGTAGTGCGATGCCTACGGCTGGCTACGCCTACGCACTTTGGGAGATTTTGGGTATGTGAGGTGCGATACCTACGGTGAGCTTTCCTACGGAACCCTGCTTTGTAGCTTGCTTCCCCAAAGGGGTGTGCTAACGCGTTCACGCTTCCACAACAGGCGATCGCTTTCCGCTAGTATCATCATAGAATAAGTTAGTAACAAGCGAATATTAAATTACTATAGGGCTTGTCGTTAGACATCGCATTTATCTTCGCATCAACAATTTTTTAAAGAAATGTGAGACGATAGAAACATTAAAACAGTCAGAAAAACGTGAGTCAACAAGACAAACTCTTAGCCAAAATCCAATCAGGTACTTCTGATACAGATATTCCTTTTGCCCAGTTGTGGCAACTCTTATATAATCTAGGCTTTGATGAACGGATTCGTGGTAATCACCGCATTTTTGTCAAAGAAGGTGTTGAAGAAATATTGAACTTGCAACACAAAATGGGAAAAGCCAAAGGTTATCAAATTAAGCAAGTTCGGGCAGTGATTCTCAAGTATCAGTTAGGAATTAAAAATGATGCTTCACTATGAAATTATTCTCTACTGGAGTGAAAAAGACGCAGCTTTTATTGCCGAAGTACCAGAATTACCAGGCTGTGCTGCTGATGGTGAGACTTATCAAGAAGCAGTGCATAATGTAGAAATCGTTATGCAAGAATGGATAGAAGTTGCTAAAGATTTAGGGCGTTCCATTCCTGAACCAGGACGGCGCTTGATATCTAATTTATTAACGAACCAAGTGAGTTCTAATGAGACAACAATGCCATAAAAGCTTATAAAATGTTTTCTTAAAGTATAAATTTGTATCCCAGCAGATATTCCCGACTTCTCCAGATTACCGACTTCTTTAACGGGACTTAAACAGAAATTAAGCCCAAATGTAGCCCAAACTGGCTTTATAGGCAGCAAATAGGTCACGATTTA
>NZ_WVID01000079.1:0-977 GCF_010091925.1 Nostoc sp. B(2019)
CACCCTATAAGAGTCGGTCTCCTTCCAGAGAGGACGTCAGAGTCTTTGGAAAAGCGCATTTCAGATAACTACGTTCATATAGAATTTACTAATACGAAAGGTGGCACAGTTCTAGGAATAGACATTGACCAAGACGCAACAAAACTTACTGAAGGTGATTTTGTTGCGGGTTCTGGTGTCATATATTTGGTTGGCAGTCTGATGTTAGATTTTGAAAAAGTTCGCTGTTTTGCGGAAATCGACTTGGCAACTCTTGATGGGGAAGGATATTTAGAATTGCTTGATTAACTTGTTGAATTAGAGGTGATTCGTAAAGAAAATCTAAAGGGTTTATGGGTTAGCTTGAGTAGATTTTAGGCTAGATTTAGTTGAATAGTTGCGCTGAACATGACTCGTCTCCCTGAAATTACGAATCCCAAAAGGAAACTGTGACTTTAGCTACCTTTTATATCCCCCTAACCCACGCCAGTCGCTCCACTTGGTGAGGTAGCCCGGTCTTGTTGCCTCAACAAAGAGGGACTACCGAACCCGGAGGGGAGACCCCAGACGTTCCTCCGTCGCTAACGCTGGCGCTATCGCCCTTGGCGTCTCCCCTTGGGAGAAGACCGCGCTGGCTTCCCTTAAGAAGGGGTGAACCGGAATCAAAGTCCCCCATTGCCATACCCCTTTACGCTTATTTAGGTACTATGGATACTCTAACTCTGAAAATACTTTTCATGATTGGCTTCATTTCTGCGTGGGTGATTCGTATCCCTTATCAGAAACAAAATAAACAGAATAGACGTCAAGTTGTTCGCCTAGTTTTGCAAGAGCGAATTTTATTTATTTTCATTGATGTTGGAATGATTATTCTGCCGTTAATCTATATTTTTTCTCCCTGGCTCACTCTTGCTGACTATCGCCCATTTTTCTGGACTGGTTATTTAGGTGCTACTTTATTTACGATTTCACTTTGGCTACTCTGGCGTTCTCATCAT
>NZ_WVID01000079.1:987-2497 GCF_010091925.1 Nostoc sp. B(2019)
GATTTAGGCAATAATTGGTCCCCTACATTAGAGATCCGAAAAGGTCACACCTTTATTTGTAGTGGCATTTATCAGAAAATTCGTCATCCAATGTACACAGCTTTCTGGTTGTGGGGTGCGGCACAAGCCTTGATACTTTCGAATTGGGTTGCAGGTCTAGGAGGAATTATTGCGTTCGGAACTACATACATTCTCCGAATTAGAAACGAAGAGCGGATGATGATTGAACAGTTTGGAGAAGAATACAAAGCATACATGCAGCGTACCAAACGCCTGGTTCCTTACCTATTCTGATTCAATGCTGAAAGATCAATATGTTGAAAAAAGCATTGATAGATGACCAGAATTATTGTGGAACTGGTTGAGGCGGGACTACTATTCCAGACACAACCTAACATTCATGTGGATGAAACGCCTTGGTCGGTCAAAGGAATCAAGGAATGGTTGTGAGTAGTGGCTAATTCTGAATTTTGCCTGTTTACTGCGGCTGATAATCGTTCTAGAGCCGAGTTAGCGGCCGCATCATGTCAACAAGACTAGTAAATTCTCAATAGACTTAAAGATAATCTTATTAACCCCTACTTATTGACAAAGATTTTAGCGATCGCTTTGAGCCTTGGAAAATAAATCAAGCCAGAAATACTGATTTTTCGTTTGGTCTTAATCTTGGTAGTGATCAAGAGTACTTTAGATGCGTTTGCCCTATTTACTTCCTCAATATTAGACCTGAATCCTTACATTAAGTATGATTCCTATAGATGTATATACTTAGTTCTCGTTAGTCATTCAAGAGAGGTTTAAATGCTAAGTTCAAAACACATTCAGCCGTACAGAATTGCATTTATCGAATATACAGTTGGACATGAAGATATTAATTTATTTGAAAATTTATTTTGCTCAGTGATGGGTTTTCAAAAAGTTAATGAATTTGTATCCTGCAATAGCAAACGGCATTCTGTATACAGTTTTAATTGTACACAGATTGTTTTATCGGAAGATTTATCTAGCTATGAGAATCAGTCGGCTGTAATTTCTGGTATTGGATTTCATCTAAATATTAATGATGCCAAGAGTCATTTCTCAGATGATAAAAACGAGTATCATATTGAGTTATATAAGAACCAGCTTGTTAAGAGAGCTTTAGAGCTAGACATAAATGCATCGCCGCAGAATAGTGGCAATCATCTTTTAAGCCAGTCAATAAAAGTAGCTGGAATCAATTTATACTTTACTAATAATAAAAAATCTAATGCTTATAAAAACATTAATCTACTTATTAAAGAGGATACGACATTAGCTTCAAAATTAACAAAAACGAATGATAATAATTTATCTAAAAACACTGTCTGGATGAAAGACTTGCATCTGCATCATTGTGCTCTTTATGTTAATCAAGATGATCGAAAGACACTGTCAAATTTTTTCAAACATTGCTTGCAAATGAAGCTTGGTCTTTCATATATTTTGCCAGAAGCTGAGCTAGAAGTGTTTCCGTATAAGGTGAATCGAG
>NZ_WVID01000007.1 GCF_010091925.1 Nostoc sp. B(2019)
CCCAGTCACCTCAGTAGATATATTCTACGTATTTATTTATCTTCACATAGTTTGGTTTTTTCACGCCGACCTACTTAACAGGGGATTAACAATAGTTGTAGTACCACTTCCTTCATAGATAGGCTTACCTTTGACAACCATCAGATCAGGATAGGTATAAAGGCGATAGCGAGATATCCATAACCTTACATCCCCAAAATAAATTTCATAATCTTGTTCTTCTACTTTCAAAGGAAATTTTTTATAACAATTCCCTGCTATTTTATTGTGGTTAGTTGTTCCCCCTGTCATTGGTATAATTTCTCCATCTCTGTATTCATTTTTATATTCAGCTTTCTCTTCTAATTCCAGATATTCTTCTGGGGTGTAATAACGCTTCTCTGTTTGTAAAACCATATTAATTAACTCACAAAATGGAAGAATGGGTGCGTTATCAATAGCGTAACGCACCCTATAACTACTCAACAAAGTCAGGTCGTGCCTTCCCCGTTGCTGTCAACTTTTTCTCTAAAGCTGTCCAATTTTCTTGCTCAATTAAGTTAGTCAATTCATCAAGATTGTGGCGATACTGTTGCAGCGATCGCAACAATGCTTGGCGATTATATTGCGCCATCATTACGCCCAACTCTGGATTCCCACCACCCACACGACTGGTATCTCGAAAACCAGAACTAGCTAGCTTTTGGGCTAATTGCAAAACATCGGGGTCAGTTTCACTAATGCAAGCAGCAATTAACGAGGAACTGACCATTACAGGTAAATGAGAAATCCAGCTAACAGCGCGGTCATGCTGCTCTGGCTGACAATGGTAGATATTTGCCCCAAGCGATCGCACAATTTCCTCTACAACCTTAATTGCAGCGGTTGCTGTTGTTTTGTCTGGTGTTAATACATAGGGTTTGCCAACAAATAAATGTCGGTGTGCAGCTTCAATACCACTGTCTGTGATTCCCGCCATTGGATGACCACCGACAAAATGATCCCAAAGGGGAGAAATTGCCTTGACTATCGGTGCTTTCACCGAACCAACATCAGTTACGACCGTAGTCGGAGACAAATAAGCGATCATTTGCTCAAATTGGGGAACAATGAGTGCGATAGGTGTACAAATAAATACCACTTCTGCGGTTGCCAATAAGCTCATATCAAGTGACGCCTGATCAACACTGCCAAGAGCAACTGCCTTTTGACAGGTTGATTCACGGCGACTCACTCCCAGGACATGATGTCCTTGCGATCGCAAATCAAAACCCAAAGATCCGCCTATCAGTCCGAGTCCTAAAATCCCAATATTCATTTTTGATTTTGACATTTAATCTCTTACATATTTTCTGCATACTTTACCAACTATTAAAATCGGCATCTGAGGGGTAGCATCCATGACTGTAGAGGAATTGCTGGAAAAATATGCGGCAGGAGTTTTAGACTTTAGTGGTGTTGACCTCTCTGAAGCTAACCTGAGTGGGGCTAAACTCATTGGCGTGAATTTTAGCCAAGCTAATTTGAGTGTAATCAACCTAAGTGGTGCAAATTTGAGCGAAGCCAACTTGAGCGGTGTCAAGCTAAATGTTGCCAGACTGAGTGGTGTGAATCTAAGTAGCGCCATCTTAAATAATGCTAGTCTTAACGTCGCTAATTTGATTCGAGCGGATTTGAGTCGCGCCCAACTCAGAGGAGCAACGCTGATTCGCGCTGAGTTAATTCGCGCTGACCTCAGTCGCGCTGACCTGTTCGAGGCCAATCTCTCCAGTGCTGACTTGCGAGAAGCGACACTGCGACAAGTAAATCTCCGTCACGCCAACTTGAGTGAAGCAATTTTGAGAGGTAGTTCCTTGACGGGTGCAAACTTGGAAATGGCTAACTTAAACGCCACCGACCTGAGTCGCGCTGACATCAGCGGCGCAAATTTGCGAGACGCCGAACTCAGACAGGCAAATCTTAGCCATGCTAACCTCAGTGGAGCCGATTTAAGTGGAACGAATCTCCGTTGGGCAGATTTAAGCGGGGCGAATCTCCGTTGGGCAGATTTAAGCGGGGCAAAATTGAGTGGGGCTAGCTTAATTGGCGCAGACTTGAGCAATGCGAATCTGACGAACACGAGTTTAATCCACGCCGATTTAACTCAGGCAAAATTAATTAAGGCGGAATGGGTTGGTGCTGACTTAACGGGAGCAATTTTAACTGGAGCAAAACTTTACGCCACCTCCAGATTTGGTTTAAAAACTGAAGGTATGACTTGTGAATGGGTTGATCTCAGTCCTACAGGCGATCGCTCCATCATCCAAAAGTTCCATTCAGAAGACTCACGAGACTTTTTTAATGAAACATCACCAACAATTCGCATAGTTGTTGATGCAGCCCTAGAACACGAAGCCAATTTTGCTCTTGCTGGCGCTTACTACCAAATTGCTCAAGAATATAGAGAGCTAAAACAACCGCCAAGTATGGAAAGCGGACGCCGCCGGACTGTTTTCACTTTCCGCGTAGATAGCGACGAAGCTTTACTTCCTACGGCTTACATCGCAATTCTTCCCTTTTATGATGCGGTATCCAACCAAAAAAATATTTCTAGTATGGTGGAAATGATTAAAAATGAAGTTGTTGCTAACCAAAATCTAAAATCCCCCCAGATGGTGAAACAATTAATCATGCTTTTAGAGCAAGCTATGAGTAAGGCTACCACCATTAAACAGATGAAAAAAAATCTGGAAATAGCAGCAAAATTAAACTTTTGTAAAGCGCCTACCCAGACAATCTTAACTAATTCCAGTGCCCATACTTTGATTGTGCATGACAATCCCAACTTTGGTAAAAAATTTATTAATCGCTCTGCTCTTAATGCTTCAGTTTATGATGATAAATTCAATGAAGCGACTAACTCTATAATGCCTTCATTAAACATGGTTATGGATTTTGTTAAAGGATTTCACTACATTAGTCATTAGTCAAGGTTCAAGAGTTAAGAGTTAATGGTCTTAATCTATTAGCTTTAGCCAGATAAATTAAGGCTCTTAACAAAGGACAAAAATAAATTTCTGGAGGAAAAAGATGCGCGATAGTTTTAATAGAATGATTGGTCGAACCCGCTATGTGGTTTTTCGCCTATTTCTGCATTTAGGGGGAGGTGAAGTAGCACCAATTTTGGGAGTATTAAATAGTGCTGGACGAGATGCGATCGATTCTGAGGGAGACTTGGAAGTTTTGGGAGAAGCATTAGTAGAAATCTGCCAAACTCTGCTGCAATACGATGAGTACTGGCTTTCTGCTGCTAATGAAGGCGATGTATTTTGGGATGAAGGCGAAGCAGGAGATTACGTAAATGAATTATTTACTGACTCCGCCCAAAGATATCTCAGTGAACCAGATTACAGTCCTGACTCAGGATTGAATGAACCTTTATCTATACCTGTGACGCGCAACGTAGTTGTGATGATTACAGTAGCTTATGAAGGAGAAGTACCAGAGTTGGAAACTGACTTTTCTAGCGTTCAGGCACTAAAGGAAGGTTTGAAAGCTTTAATCAATTTGCATTACAAACATAAACTCAAGGCAATCCAAGTGCATTTCTCCCCAGCGCAGTTAGGCGATGAACTCACTAGCGACCATCTGTTACAACATTACCCAGAATTGATTCCTTTATAATTTGTTGGGTAGTCCGTACTGACTGTTCACATCGATCACTTGTTAAGCTCGGAGATAGGACAATAATGCAATGCTCATGACTATAGTGCGTAAATTTACAGCCGTTTTTTTAGCCCTGAGTTTATGTGTGACAACTGTCGCTTGTGGGGGAGGAAACGAAACTACCTCTTCTCCTTCAGCTAAGAACGTTAGCCAGACCTCAGCTACCACTAAACTCAATGATGGTGAGTACCAAATACAACAAGCTACTTATGACGATGCGACTGGGGAGTATACGCTGTTTTTGCTCAACAATACGCCCCCAAGGTTTACAACCGAAAATTTGCAAATGGCACGGCTGACTGATGATGAAATCAAGCAAGGTAAAAAAAGTTACTTGAAGGTTGAAAACGGACAGCCAGCTTTATATCTGACGGAAGACTTTAAAATTGAATACGTCCATAACGTTACTGAGAACAGAACAAATCCTCAAACAGGACAACAAGAAACGGTTGTAGTCCGGCGTGAAAATGGCTTCTGGGCCCCCTTTGCCGGGTCTGTAGCTGGTGCTGTGGCTGGTCAGGCACTTGGTAGTCTGTTGTTTAGACCCCAATATTACGTACCCCCTGCTTATCAACCAGGAGGAGTGATGACTGGCTATGGTGGATATGGCAGAAACTATGACCAAGCAGTTAGTAGCTATCGCTCCCGTTACAATGCGCCACCCGCAGCCGTGAGAAATCGCACTGCTTTCCGTAGTACAGGAACAATTAGAAGGTCGTATCCTGGTAATTCAAATGTACGGACTTCACCACGTACCAATACAGGGAACCGTCCTTCTGGTTCTGGTTTTGGCAGCAGTGAACTCAGACCATCTGGTCGGTCTGGCTCAACCAGACGCAACACTGGAACTGGTTTTGGCACTAACCGCCGTTCTTCTGGTAGCCGCTCATTTGGTACTGGTAGACGCCGTTAGGAAATTCCCAATTCAAAAAATTTAGTTGCTCTTAGATGCTTTAGTGCTGAGTGGTAATTACTCAGCACTTAGCATTTTTTTTGGTGAAGCGATGTTAGCATTTGGTATTGAAAAGTTTTGCGATAGCGCAAGCGCTGACTTGTCAGTTCGCAATTTTGAGAAATCCAAACGTAAAATGTAGCAAGAATCAACTAAATGATACAAGAAAAATAGATTAATTTACAGGATATGAAAATTCGCTGGATCTATACCAATTAAATTAAAGGATGAACCTAGAGCACCTCAAACTCCTCTAGAAGTTGGTTTTAACTGACCAAATCATGAAGCATAAGGGCAAAGTAAATCAGTGTAGCAGATCCCGTGTGCATGGAGATAAGTCAGATAGTAGGAAATACTAAAGGCAAACATTGCCAACAGAACAGGAATCACCGTACTATATTCAAGCTTCTGTTTTTTTAACATTCCTACACAAGATATCGGAATTACTAAAGGCCAAAAGATAGTTGTGATCAAAAACATCACAAATGATAAGAATTTATCTTCTGGAGAAGAAGTAGGATGACGCAGAGAAAATATTAACCAATTGCAAAAAAAATAGCACGTCATTAATAGATAACCAATAATTAAAGCCACTTGTATTTGATTCATTGTAAAGGCTCCTTAAGTTTTATGAGATTCTTCAAATTTCATCTGCATGAAGTTATACAGACTTGGCTCAGGGTAAATTCAGAAGCTTGAACGACGAGAGTTTTCACATTGAATAATGCTGATGCCAATAAGATATTTCGCAATCATATAAATGTTAATCGAAGTCTGAAAACACAAAAATCAGTACTTGCACCCAATTTAAAATAAAAACGATCAGGCTAGCAATTATACTCATTAATTGTAGTTAGTCTGTCCTTGGTATAGCGTAAATTTTAAAGCGTTTCAAAATCAAATGCATACACTACCAGTTGAATATGGGAATTTGTACCGCTGTATATTTTGAACAACGGCTGTAAATAAATATAGAAGACTTTACACCTATACCAAAAAAATTTCAAGATAAATGCATTTGCTTTGGCTGACCATTGAAGCAAGAGTAGTTTGTGATTTTGCTTTAGGAGTATCAAAATTTTTCCAAACACATTTGTTAAGGACATTTTAGCTAGTAATAAAGAGATAACTATTACACATTTAAATTGTATATTTTGCATTAAGGTTGTCAAGAGTCCAGGGTTAAAGGCTAGTTTGGACTTTGCTTATCCAAACCGTAATCCATTAATATCTCAACGAACCTGTAAGTTCTTTGTAAATTGTGTTTTTTGTTACCTTTATAACGGTTCTCACCTCAGTGAGGTACACATAAGAAGTAATTAACCACAGATAAACATATAAAATTTGATGCATCCAACAGAGCGCCTATTTTTCCAATGTATTGACGGATGCGATCGCTTCATTCACACCTAAGCATGATTAGAGCTTATCTCATTAGTAGGATTGAATTTTTAGCAAACTCTATCAGTGTAAAAGAGGGGTTTTTTGAAAACAACTTATTCATTGAGAGGTCTAAAAATGACAGCTACAAACGGAAAGGGCAAAGTTCGTTACGCCGTTGTTGGTTTGGGTTGGTTTGCTCAAGAAGCTGCTTTACCTGCGTTTACTCATGCTGATAACTCTGAATTAGTTGCTCTAGTTTCAGATGATCCCACTAAACGTGAAGAAGTTAGCAAACAGTATGGCATTCAACGTACTTATTCCTATGAAGAATACGAGGACTGCCTTACAAATGGTGAGATTGATGCAGTTTATATTGCATTACCTAATCACTTGCATCGCGATTACACTGTGCGGGCGGCTAATCAAGCAATTCATGTACTGTGCGAAAAACCAATGGCAGTCACCGAAGAAGATTGTGAGGCAATGATTAAAGCTGCCAAAGACAACAATGTGAAGTTAATGATTGCGTACCGCTTACATCTGGAAGAAGCAAACTTGCAAGCAGTTGAAATTGTACGATCAAAGCAAATCGGTGAAGCACGCATTTTCAATTCAGTTTTTACTCAACAAGTGGAGGAGGGCAATACTCGTTTACGAAATGTAACTGGGGGTGGTACGCTTAACGACATTGGCATCTATTGCATTAATGCTGCACGTTATTTATTCCAAGATGAACCAATAGAAGTCTTTGCTGTAGCTGCCAACAAGGGAGAACAACGCTTCAGTGAAGTGGAAGAAATGACTAGTGCTATCTTGCGCTTTCCCAATGAACGACTGGCGACATTTACCTGTAGCTTTGGAGCCGCAAAAGTTTCGACCTATCAAATTGTGGGTACAAAAGGCGATTTACAGGTAGAATCCGCCTATGCTTGGCAGGGAGAATTAAAGCACTACCTCACAATTGATGGTGAAACCCAAGAGCGCACCTTTGCTCCTCACGACCAGCTCGCGGCTGAATTCACATACTTCTCAGATTGTATTTTACAAGATAAAGACCCAGAGCCATCCGGGATGGAAGGATTAAATGATGTTCGCATTATTCAGGCGCTATATCACTCAATTGAGACAGGTCAACCTGTACAGTTAAAATCTCTTGAGCAGCATCAACGTCCCACATTAGACCAAGCTATTGAGCATCCTCCTCTTGAGGAGAAGCCAGACCTAATTAATGCTGCTCCACCTGCTGGCAAGTCGTAAGGTAGTTTTAAGTATTAATTGGAAATTAGCCTAATCGTTGCCAACTGTCTAGAAGCTGAATTGTGGTTATAGAACTGTGAAAAGTTATTTTGATATTTGGCTATCCTGCCTCTTCCGTACTTTTGAACAAAAGAATTTTTCACTATTTATAAATCTGCAATAACTTCTAGCAGTGAGGCTTCATCGAAAGCGACAGGAAACTCCATCCCCTTCTGGGTGGCTACAGTGTACACACAAGTCAAAAATTTTCACGCTGAACCCTCATCCCGCCTAGAACATCGATTCAGTATTCAAGATAGGGGCGAGAAAAACCGATTATTTCGTAGAGATGTTGCAATGCAACGTCTCTACAGTCAACGATAATTGGTCGTTTTACCGAAAAGAAATCGGGTTTTTGTGATTACTGAATCGATGCTCTAGAACTGAAGTTCTAGGCTAATAGCGAAAGTCAACGCAAGCGCGTTGACTGGATTGAATAAGAAGCCAGAAGTCAGAAGGATCATCCTTCTTCTTCCATCTTCCCTCTGACTTCGTTGAGTCCTTTAGAGAGGACTTGCGCTATGAGACTCTGAATAAATTCCGAGGCGGAACTTAAAGTTACGTACCACTTGGTTCTTCTATGTAGCCTTGAATGTTTTCCGGTTCAAATTGACGAAGTAAGCGAGTCGCTTCACGGATTAAATCTTCATTCCCGTTCACTACAATCAGGTACTTGCCAGCATTCAAACGATTACGATAGGGTAAGGCATCGCCACTACCAACTGTTAAACCGACTCCTCGACCGATTAAAACAGCACCTAATGCACCGGATGCTGCTCCTAAAAGACCAGCAATAATTTCATTACCAAAGGCAGTAGCCTGGGGAAAAATCTCAATTTGTGTGAGGAAATTGAAGGCGTAACCTGCTATAAATCCGAAGGGTATAAGCCAATATAAGAGCCGATTTGCCTGTTTATTAGCTTGTTTTTCGGGGTCAATTAATCCAAATTCATCGGCACTCTTATAACCCTTGCCCAAAATATTAACTTGTGACATTTGCACACCTGCTTCTTCTAGAGCAGAGTAGGCGGCTTCTGTTTGTCTTTTATCAGGTAAGACTGCAACAAGGTAATTCATAAGATAAAGTTTGAAATATACACGTCTACATCTAAATTTTGTCAAGCCAAATTCAGTTCTAGAAGTGATGTTATCTTAGCTATTCTGGCTTTTTGTGCCATTGTCCATCATCGCCTTTTTCGTAATCGCGTTTTATTGCACTCCAAGCGACACGAAAAGCTCGTTCTTCTTCGCCGTATTGTTCTTCAGCGCTGTTAAATGCAGCCCGAAAAATTTCTTGAGCGTGCTTGGGTAAGTTTTCTTTGATTGAATCTGGTAAGTCTTCAATATGTTTGTAAGGCATAAATTTCATTTCCTTACTTAACGTCCCAAAAACTTTTTCTTTCTTCCTACCCTCCTGCTTTCCCTGGAGGGCTTAGTCAAAACATCAAGTCTGCATCTGGCTTTGGGGTGGAAAGCCGTGCTGAATTCTGCCGACATCGCCATCAAATTTCATGGAAGTTTTGAATAGTTCAAAACGCCCATCAGCGGCATACTGAGCGCAGCGATCGCGCAAAGCCTGCATTTGTTCTGCTGGCATTGGTTTAAAACTCCGAGCGATCGCCAAATTTTGACGTAATATTTTTAGTGAATCAATACCGCTAACAAGGGTGGCGATCGGTAAACTCAATACATAACGTAAGGCTTCTTCTGGGGTCACTACACCTTTTTTGATGGCGTCGCCTGTACCGCTGAGGCTTTTCATGCCAATTGCGGCGATTCCCCGTTTGTTGAGTTCCGGTAGTACTTGTTTCTCAAAGCTTCTAAAGCTGGCATCAAAACAATTGAGGGGTAATTGCACCGTATCAAACGGGTAATTGTAAGAGAGCATTTTCAGATGAATGGCTGGGTCTTTGTGACCTGTAAAGCCAACAAACCTGACTTTACCCTCTTTCTTTGCTTGATCCAAAGCTTCAATTGCTCCATTAGTACGGAAGATCCTTTCTGGATCGTTGTCGTAAACAACCTCATGGATTTGCCACAGGTCAAGGTGATCAGTTTTGAGACGGCGTAGGGATTCCTCAAGTTGCTGCATTGCAACTTGGCGATCGCGTCCGTGGCTACATACCTTCGTCATCAAAAAAACTTGATCTCGTCGCCCTTGCAAGGCTTGCCCCATCCACTCCTCACTACGATGCTGGTTATACTCCCAAGCGTTATCCATAAAGGTGATGCCGTTATCAATGGCTTCCTGGATAATGCGAATTGTCTGTTCTCGGTTGTTTCCTTGAGCTACAGTTGCACCTCCCAAGGCGATCGCTGATACTTTTACTCCTGTTTTTCCCAGTGAACGAAGGGGAATTTCACCAGTAGTTTTGTTATTCATTGGAGTTGCAGATGATTCTTGGACTTGTGCCGCTTCTACCTCAGAATTACCATTTAGGATATGGTCAGCGATAATTGCTCCTGCGCCTGCACCAATAAAGCCTAATCCTTGTAAAAAATGCCGCCGTTTTAGCTCTGGAGAAAGATGCTTTGGGGCGGCTTCATCATTATTGTTACCTGACATTGACTTTTTTAAATTTACTTTACAAGTTCAACCTAAAAATCTCATGACTTATAGGCGTGATAATGTCAACAAATTAATTGTTTGTGGCTTAAAAGTTGATCGACCATCCCAGTAGTCAACCTGATTGATATTTACCTTGAGCAAGGCAATATCAGCTTCGTCTAGCCCTTTAGGAAACCAGGTTTGAAGTTCCGGCTTCCATAGTTCTCGCATTTTGTTGCGGTCTTGTACCAATTGTGCTGTACCCGATATAGAAACGAATCGCTGCTGATCGGGTGATGAGTAACTTACATTGACTTGCTGATGGTGTTCAATATCAGTCACCTTGTGAGATTTGGCATAGGTAAAAAACCAAAGTGTGCCATCAGAATTAATCTCACCACTTGTTGACATGGGGTAACTATGCAAGCTTCCATCATCATTAACTGTGGTAAACATGCCATAATCAATATCTTTGATTAGTTCACGCAGTTTTTTAATTTCTTGCTCGCGGTTTGTAGAAGCTGTCATTGTTTGTACTCTTTTTTCTTTTTTTTCTGGAGTCTAATTTTTGATGACAACCAGTTTTAAGGCTTGTAAAGCCCTTTTTTAGTATTAACGTTTTTTATTTTTAATACGTGAGTCTAGAGGTGTAATTCTGATATATTTAGCGATTTTGATTATGTCTATAGAGAGAGATATTAATTAAGAGTGTTGTCTGAAGACAAAAACTATCACCAATAACTGGAGAGCGTCGCAGCAAATCAAGATTGAAACAAGCACATAGGTAACAAAAATTAGGAATGCAGACATGATCAGAGTCAGCCAAGAAGATTTGCAAACTATCCGCACTCATGCCGAAAACATTTACCCTGATGAGTGCTGCGGTATAATTTTAGGCTATATGGGCAGTGAGGGTAAAACTGTGGTTGAAGTCATGCCAACAGAAAATGCCTGGAGTACAGAGGCGGCTGATTTCCTGGGTGAGTACACAGCAGAAAGTGAAAGGCGGCAATATGCGATCGCACCCCAAGTTATGTTACAAGCACAAAAAGCAGCGCGCGATCGCTCACTGAACATTATTGGAATTTATCACTCGCATCCAGATCATCTTGCCATACCTTCAGAATGCGATCGCCTATATGCTTGGCAAGGATACTCGTATATAATAGTTTCCGTCCAAAATGGCAGAGCTACGGAAGTCCAAAGCTGGAGTCTTGATGATACTCATCAGTTCCAAGCAGAGGCAATTGAAATAGTGAACAGTAATCAGTGAAGAACTAATAACTGATAATTGATTGAAAATATAATTTAACGGCTTAAGTTCAAGACAGATATCGTTTTTCGATAGGATTAATATTCCCGCTCTTTCACATTACAACTCTCATGCTCAATCCGAATCTGGATGAAATCCAGTTGACAAAAGACGATTACGAACGCTACTCCCGGCACTTAATTTTGCCGGAAGTAGGAATGGAAGGACAAAAGCGCCTGAAGGCAGCTAGTGTATTGTGTATCGGTACAGGTGGATTAGGTGCGCCTCTGCTTTTGTATCTCACAGCGGCGGGTGTCGGTCGTATCGGTATTGTTGATTTCGATGTTGTTGATACTTCCAACCTGCAACGCCAAGTAATCCACGGTACATCCTGGGTGGGTAAACCCAAAATTGAATCAGCAAAGCAGCGAATTCTGGAGATCAATCCCTATTGTCAGGTTGATTTGTACGAAACTCGCCTTACTTCCGAAAACGCCTTAGATATCCTCCGTCCTTACGATATTGTGGTGGATGGTACGGATAACTTCCCCACCAGGTATCTAGTTAACGACGCCTGCGTATTGCTCAACAAACCTAACGTCTACGGTTCAATTTTCCGCTTTGAAGGGCAAGCTACTGTATTTAACTACGAAGGTGGGCCAAATTATCGTGACCTTTACCCAGAACCACCACCACCAGGAATGGTTCCCTCTTGTGCAGAAGGTGGCGTACTGGGAATCTTGCCAGGGATTATTGGTTTAATCCAAGCAACGGAAACTGTCAAAATCATTATGAGACAGGGTAATACTCTGAGTGGGCGACTGCTGCTGTATAATGCTCTAGAAATGAAATTTCGGGAGTTGAAGCTGCGTCCCAATCCCATCCGCCCAGTGATTGACAAGCTTATAGATTACGAACAATTCTGCGGTATCCCACAAGCGAAGGCAGAGGAGGCGAAACAGCAGATGGAAATTCAAGAAATGACCGTCAAGGAATTGAAGGAATTGCTGGATAGTGGTGCAAAAGATTTTGTACTGCTAGATGTCCGCAACCCCAATGAGTACGATATCGCTAAGATTCCCGGTTCAGTTTTGGTACCTTTACCAGATATTGAAAACGGGAATGGTGTTACCAAAGTCAAGGAAATACTTAATGGGCATCGCTTAATTGCTCATTGTAAGATGGGCGGGCGATCAGCAAAAGCCCTCGGCATTCTCAAGGAAGCTGGAATTGTGGGTACGAATGTTAAAGGCGGAATTACCGCCTGGAGTCGGGAAGTAGATTCGTCAGTTCCAGAGTATTAAAAGCGAACCGTAGATGAAAGTAGGGGAGAGGGGGAAGAATAATTCTTCCCCCTCTCCCCAATTATCTTTGTGATTGAGCTAGCGATCGCATTTTTGAGCATACCAGCTAGGCGATCGCAGAAGCTATCTTTCGGGCGTCTATGCAAGTTTATTCCAAATCACAGCGACATCAACGGCTAACTTTTGCCCCAACTTGAGCAACTGTCGGCACTGATGAGTATCTTCGTCATTGGCAAGGGTGATAGCACATAGAGGCGCTATCTGACTATGTAGACAGCTGAAGTACAGTTCTTGGGATCGCTGTAAGGAGATATCAATATTGAGATGATCCCCAACATCAATCAATCGCTCCAACTGTTGGATATCTGCATTGAAACTACCATTGGCATCATGTAGCAATTGCCAGAGTAACCGCGCAATTAGCTGTTCTAACATTTGCTTGCCTTCGGGAATATTCAACCGACAGCGCAGATGTTTTGCTTCAGTGGCGATCGCCTCCAATTCTACTATGTGATTCCACATCTTTTGGGGTTCGCTGATATCTTGCTCTAGCGATCGCAATGTAATCATACAGCGATGTCCTAAAGCAATTTCCGCTGCTACCTGCAATTCTTGTGGCACTGCTAGCTCATCCCGATGGAACGCCATTAGAACGCCGTAATTATCACGGTATGCTTGAGTATAAAGCTGACCTAAGCGTGTCAGTGTTTCCTGACTGAGCAGCCGCATGATTCGGTGGCGTTCTTCAGCAAATAGATTTTGCAAGCTGAAAGCCTCTTCGCCAAATAGCTGTGTCATTGCCAAGATAGTATGAGCCGCACTCGCCAGTTGCAATGCTCCAAACAGCTTTTCTTTTAATTGGCTGTAGTCACGCCGCCCGATAAATTGTTGAATGCAGCAGTGAAAATCCCAGCCTCCCAAATGCAGCACAGCAAACACTAAATGCTCACTTTCCCAAGTAATTTCTGACACCAGCTTCAAATGTCCAACTACCAAAGTCAATGATCCCATCCGTTGCAGTTGGTAATCTAGCTCATTGGCGGTGTAGCAATAAACTCGTTTGTGAGAAGGATGATGTTGGCTAGCCGCATCTTGCCCAGACTGGAAATTACGCGTCTCTGTAGGTTTGTGATTACCAAACAGGGAAGTAATGGCATAGTGGGCTGCTACTTCCTTAAAACCAACTTGAGCAGTTAGCACCAACTGGCGATATATTTCTGCACCATGCTTGAAGTGCTCGACATTACTGGGAGCTAAACCAAGGCGTTTGAGGAAACCTTTTTCCAACTGTACACCAGCTACTTCTCCCGCCAGTTCCAAAGCACGGGCGGCATAGCGGAGAATCTGCGTTCCCTCTGGGCGGGAAATTTCTTCAAAAAACCAACCGCAACTGGTAAACATCAGCAAAGCATGACGCTGCATTTCTAATAGGCGCAGGGCGTCTACTTGTTCTGCTGCTGTCAGTTTACGGGTTTGATGGCGAGATAGGAAACGGCTAACATTGGCAGGAGAGCGATCGCGCATCACTTGGATATATTCATCTCGTGCTTGCCAGGGATCACGAAATAACTGCCTACCATTTTCCTCATATATCTCTATTAGCTGATCCCGCAGCCAATTCAGGGCATCCCGCAAGGGACGACGCCATTTTTGATGCCAAAGACTGCCTTCGCCACCGCAACCACAGTCATCTTGCCATCTGCCGACACCGTGGGCGCAACTCCATGCTGTGATTGGCTTTAATTCCACTTCCCAAGCAGGAGAATTTAAGCTGAGGTAGTGAGCAAAGTTTGTCACCGTCCAACCATGTTGGGGAAACTCGTTGATAAAGGCAAAGGCTAGAGTTTTTTCGGTTCCTTTCTTGTGGTGTCCAAAGGTTTCCCCATCTGTCGCTACAGAAATTAATTGTGCTGGACGATGATCCCCACGCACGGCTGAACCGATTCGTCCGGCAAAGTGATGAGAATTATAGACAACATCGCTAAAACCCATATCCCGCGAGATTGGGCCGTCGTAGAAAAAGATATCTATATAAGGTAAGCCCTCTGTATTGCCTTCTTCGTGGGGAGACGAAGAATGGTCAGTTTTACCGTTGCTAGTAGCGATCGCACTTAGAGGTGAAGATGTGCTGAGTGTGGGCTTCAAATAACAACGATAGGGACGGGTGGGATCAATCTGACTACCGCCAACTTCGTGCCATTCAGGATGGGGATCATCCTGAGTGGGTAGAGGACGGCAACGCTGCGCCTGAGACGGGGCAAGAATAATGAAGCGAATACCTTCGGCAACTAAAGCTTCTAGGGTGGCATAGTCTACACCAGTTTCCGCTAGCCAGATGCCTTCGGGATCGCGTCCAAAGCGGGAACGGAAGTCTTCTTTGCCCCAGCGAATTTGGGTATATTTATCGCGTTCGTTCGCCAGGGGCATGATGATGTGATTGTATACTTGCGCGATCGCATTCCCATGACCATGCAACCGTTGGGCACTCTTAGCATCTGCCTCCAAAATCCGCTGATAAACCTCCACATCGTAGCGTTCCAGCCACGACATTAGTGTCGGCCCAATATTAAAGCTCAAATACTCATAATTATTCACGATCCCCACTACTTCGCCTCGCTCATTTAAGACTCTGGCAAAAGCATTCGGACGATAACATTCCCAATGAATCCGCTCATTCCAGTCATGGAAAGGCGCAGCACTCGGTTGACGTTCAATCGCGTCCAGATAAGGGTTTTCCCTTGGCGGCTGGTAAAAATGACCATGTACCGTCACATAGACACCGGTAGCTTTTCTCAGGGGATCAGTCTGTTGGGTGTTTGTAGAATCTGGATTTAATGTGAATGTTGAGCCAGAGCTAGCTGGCATTTCAGCAGAAGTCATGTATATATATCCAAAACAAAAAACTTGCAGTTGCGTCGAAAATATTGTGCGTAGGCCTTTCTACAACAGTTTGTACACAAAATCCGGTATAGACGACAACTATGGGATTTAAGCAAATTTCCAAAGAAGCGGTCTTAGTATAATGGGAAATCTGCGTTATCGCACAGCCTTTTCCCTAAAGGCTTAAAGTAATCAGCCATTGAACGACGCCTCAATTAGGATTTTTTCGTTGGCAGCGCCAATAAAAAATTTAATTGTCTTTTAATACATTAAACCCCATTTGTGGTGTAGTATTTTGGCTTAAATTCATAGTTTTGCAACAAAAGATTGCAAAAACACAATAAAACGCAATTTTATTTTACATATCTAGCATAAGACTGAAAACCGTACAATCTCTGAATGGGTCTACAGACTGTTGAGAGTATCCTATGGGAGTGCTGAGTGAGGAGTGATGTTAGCGTAGCGGGGTGTAGCCCATGCTGAGATTTGAGTGAGTCAAAGAAACGAAACAGTAGCTAGCTAAACATGAATAAATTAAAGTTTGTAGTTAGTGCAAAAGCTCCAATTACAAGCGATGAAGTATCTTTAGTGAATTATGTTTACTTAACACCATTTCCTTACTCTTCACTCAGGACGGGCTAAACGCCCCGCTACCGCTAACAGGACTCGGATAGGATACCTTCAACTCAAGGTGACAAATGTCAGGTAAAAACATTGTTTTTCTCGTTTTATTGCTGTTTATCCCGATTTCTTTAGCAGCCCACTTTCTGGAGTGGGGTGAATTGATAGTTTTCATTACAGCAGGATTAGCAATTCTGCCCTTAGCAGCTTGGATGGGTACAGCCACAGAAGAGATTGCTGTAGTAGTTGGCCCGTCATTGGGGGGATTGTTGAATGCCACCTTTGGCAATGCCACGGAACTGATTATCGCCCTAGTTGCTTTGAAGGCTGGATTGGTAGAAGTAGTCAAGGCCAGTATCACGGGATCGATTATCGGCAATTTACTACTAGTGATGGGTCTTTCCATGCTTTTGGGCGGTCTGCGCCACAAAGAGCAGACATTTCAGCCAATTGTGGCGCGGGTGAATGCTTCTTCTATGAATTTGGCAGTAATTGCAATTTTGCTGCCAACAGCAATGAAATTTAGTTCTCAAGGGATTGGCGAAGAAACGTTGCAAGATCTTTCCGTTGCTGTTGCTGTAGTATTAATTCTCGTCTACGCCCTAACGCTGCTATTTTCGATGAAAACCCACTCCTATCTATATGATGTGGGTGTAGCAGAAATAGAAGCCGAGGAAATACCTCACGCCAAACCAAATATTTGGTTGTGGAGTGGGGTGTTGCTAGTATGTACCCTGCTAGTAGCAATTGAGTCAGAACTGCTTGTTGACTCTTTAGAAGTAGCCACATCTCAGTTGGGTTTAACGGCACTATTTACAGGGGTGATTCTTGTACCCATCATTGGCAATGCTGCCGAACACACTACAGCAGTAACGGTGGCAATGAAAGATAAGATGGATCTTTCTGTTTCCGTGGCTGTGGGATCGAGTATGCAGATTGCCTTATTTGTCGCTCCCGTTTTAGTTATTGCAGGGTGGGTAATGGATCAGCCGATGGATTTGAATTTCCATCCCTTTGAATTAGTAGCTGTGGTTGTGTCGGTGTTGATTGCCAATAGCATCAGTTCTGATGGTAAATCCAACTGGCTAGAAGGCACGTTGCTATTAGCTGCCTATACAGTTTTGGGTTTTGCCTTCTACTTTCATCCAGTTATCGATGGCGTAGGGTAGTCAACTGTAAAAGCGATCGCTTGTTGTAGTTTAACCAAAAGCGATCGCTTTTAATTGGGGGTGATAGCACATCCTACTCTACAAAAAGTTTCTAACCACCATCCGCGGGGGGACAATTTTTTTTGAATCTAGAGTCTATCATTGTTGTCAAACTCTGCATTGATCATTGCTTAAAAGAACTGACTCGGTACATCCAGTAGTGTTATTGGTAGCAGTATAAACATGCTAAAAACCGCATCAGCAGACCAACTACGAGCTAAAGATAATTCTGCAAATTTGCTTGATGGCATTTCCATGAGATCATATAGTATGTTATTGTCTAAACCGTTGATTTAGGAGCAATATTTTACAAATTGATGGCTTGATTACAGATAAAAAAAGTACAAAGCCTAAAGCAAAGTAGTCTAATTAAACCGAAGAATAAGGAGACAAAATGAGATAATGACGGTTTATCTGAAAAAATTAGTACATATTTTTTAATTAATTCAGTATGCACTATTCCGGAGTAGCAGCATTTTTGTTCGTCAAAAGAAATATTGGTCTTAGTAAAATGAACTACCATGACTGAAATTGGCCTGCTGATGACGAGCGTGTTAACAACAAGAGAAGCATCTGGGCCCAATTTGCCGGAGCAGCGAATATTTCAGATGGAAAATGGCGTACATCAGTCAACAGATCAGTTATCTCTAACTGCTCAAGTCACACCACCTGAATTTATGCAGGCAGATGCAACTCCCCAGACTGCTATGTCAGCGCTCACAATAGAAAAAGAAAATACACTTAAGAAAATCACAAAAAAGAATCAGTCCCCAGGTTCTTCTGGCTTAGCCGAACCCCAGAAGTATGCCCAGTCCGTAGGCAAAAGCCGTACAAAGGCTGTGGGAAAATTTCAGAAGTTTAGTAGCCAACCTCTGCCAAATCTCTACTTTGGTAGCTCTGGTGTTGCTGTTAGAGCCTTGCAACGATTGTTAATCTCTAACGGCTACGCCGTCCGCATTGATGGTATTTTTGGGGCACTGACAGAAACCGCTGTCAAGGCCTTTCAAAACCAGCAAAATTTATCGGTGGATGGGGTAGTTGGTCAACGAACCTGGCGGGCATTGACAATTTAGTCAGGGGTCAAGAGTCAAGGGTCAAGGGAGCATCCCGTTTTGGCAGATCGCCCTCAGACTAGAAGTCTGGGGCTATACAAACGAAGTCCGCCTTCGCGGACTCATCGAACCCGCGTTCGCGTAGCGTTCCGAAAGGAAAGGCGGGTTTAGTTTATGTAGCCGCGATTTCCAATCGCCCGGTGTTTCTTCCAAAAGTGGATGCTCCCAGGGTCAAAAGTACAGACGCGATTAATCGCGTCTGTACAAAGGTCAAGAGTTAAAACTAATGACCATTGACTAATGACTAATTACCGATACTTATGTTGCTCTAATAATTGTTGCGCTCTTGGCTTGTAAATTAAATAGAACAAAGCCTCAATATAACGCAACAAATCTTCTCGGTTCTCCTTCGAGGTAAAGTTCCAGAAGCCATAAATCCGTGCTAATGAGAGCAGCTTGGTAGTGTGAATTTTCCAAGTATAGGTGCTATAAACTCGGTCAATTGCTCGCTGAGAAATTTCACCCCAGTAGTTAGGATTCTGTTCGCATTTAGTGACAAAATCCACAATTTTTGTAGCTGTCTCTTCTAAATTGGTCGGGTTAATGTAAAAGCCATTAACCTTGTCCTGAATAATTTCCAATGGCCCACCAAACTGTGTGGCAAAAGTTGGTATTCCTGAAACCATTGCCTCCAAGATTGTTAAACCAAAAGCTTCAAATAAAGCTGGTTGCACAAAAATTCCTTGGTGATCGGCGATTACTCGGTAGATTTCACCAGAATCAGTTTTAGACAGGCGTACACCAAGCCAGCGAATCTTCCCGTGAAGATTGTACTCGTCAATGATTTGGTAGAGTCTGATAATTTCGTCACGTTCTTCGTTGTCGCCTGATTCTTCCACGCGCAACTTACCTGCAACTAAAATTAAGTTGCAATGCTCCTGTAATTCCTGACTTTGACCATAGCATTCGGCTAAACCTGTGAGGTTTTTGATCCGGTCAAGACGCGCCATTGAAAACAGAGGACGCTTACTGGGATCGTCGAGTTTGCCAAAGATTTGGGTGGGGTCATCTAAGGTAAATAGGGTTTCTGCAAGACGTTGGCGATCGCTCTCAACTCGGTCTTGAGTCTGCGTATAGGGAAAATAGTAATTTTCGTTGACTCCAGGTGGTACGACGTTAAACTTAGGACTAAATAATTCAATCCCATTCACCACATGGTACAACTCCGGCATGGTGAAGCATTTGTAAGACTCATACTGTCCCACACTATCGGTTGTGCCGACAATTTCTTGGTAAGTGCTACTGATCACGAAGTTGGCAGCATTCATTGCAATTAAATCAGCAGTAAATTGCAAGGAAAAATGGTATTTATCTTCTAAATCTTGCCAGTAGAGGTTACTGAACAAATATTTAGATTTCTCCAAAGCATGGGCGACATTGCACTGGGTAACTTTCATCCGCCGTGCTAGCAAAAATGCCACTAAATTTCCATCAGTATAGTTACCAACAATTAAGTCAGGTCTGCCTTGAAATTCTGCTAATAGTTCTCTTTCCGAGTCAATAGCGTAGGTTTCGAGATAAGGCCAAAACTCAAATCGGGAAATCCAGTTTTGAGTCATGTTGGGATTGAATTCCCGCAAAGGTACTCGTAAAATCCAGGCGTTTTCAGTACCGTGGACTTTTTCAAGTCGTTGATTACAAAGAGTACCATCACTATTAGGAATCAAACGGGTGAGAATAATCACCTTTGGCTGGACATTTAGTTTCTCTAAACCAGCAAGCTGGGCATCTTCTTGAAGTTGCTTTTCTAAACTCTTTGCCTGGTCAAGTACGTAAACTACTTGACCACCAGTATCGGGACGCCCCAAAACGCCTTCTTGCCCAAACCAACCGTGGGCTGAAACGAGGACGATTCTAAAAATCATCGGGACGCGAGAGATGAAGGCTTCTAGAGTTTGGGGATCGGGAGAGTCGATCAATTCGTCGAGAATATTTAAAGTGTCTCGCACGCGCTGGGCCGTGTTACCCCAACCCGGTTCAAAACCCATTGTTTGCAATTGGAACCGGAAGTCTTCGTAAGGTTCTTCATTGGGGCGATCGCTAACAAATGTTATCGCTTTTTTAACTTGCTGAGAAAGTTGTTGCTGCGATTGAATGCGATCGTTGACTAACAATTGAACACCGTTATATTGGTGCAGACGCAAGAAATTTAATAAGCTTTCCAGCAATTGTTTGGAGTCTTGAAATATTTTGCTGGATAGATAGCGGTTGAGAAATTGCACCCCCTTCCCAATATTTTTGGGATCGCGGATCACAGGGGTGTAGTCATAGAAAGGCCCAAAATCCAACTCTAGCAGGTCGCCTTCGTTAGGATGAAACTTGTTCACTAAGCGATCGCGTAAATCAAGCAGTTCTTGCACCGTCATTGGTTCAATACTCAAGTCTGATGTCAACCAACAAATTTCTTGACTAGCAATCTTAGGACGGATAATGAAACAGAAGTTTGAGTCCTCCTGAATAATTTCCTGAGTGTAGTAAATTAACTTGCCTAAATCAGAAGTAGTACAAAACGTCTCAGATTTCTGGTACTTGGAGCAGTATTCACTGTATACATTCAATATGTCGTTCCGCAGCAAATACTTTTTGTCTTGTTGACGTAATTCACTGATGAAGGAACGCAAATCACTCTTTTCTTCACTATCTAGGACTGCTTGGAATAATTCAGACACGGCAACCCCGCTAGAAAATTTTACATTGTTGACTCTCAAGGCAGGACTAAAAAGCTCCTACCTTTTGCATCATATAGAAGCACGAATCAATACAGATAAATTATATTTACCTTTGCATCTAAGAGTAGCCACTTTTTAGCAGACACTTAGATCGTGTTCTTCTTTACTTAAAGTATCTATTACTCAGTATTTTTTGATCTAACTAAAGGAATACAATTCTTGTTTCTTTTGATAGAGGTTAGAAAATATTGATACAACGGCACTTAGAACGCCATCACTTAAGTCATCAATTGCTGCATATATTTGTTTACTATATTGTTTATTCGTGTGTATTTTATTCTCAGTTGACTTACGATGTCAATATTTACTTTATAGCTTGAGCAGACTTGCAAATTAATAACTTTTTTTGTAAAAACCCACTCTTATGTAGTGCGCTACAACCTTCCCAATTTTTGAAACAAAAGTTAATTTTTGGCTTGAGGCTATAACTGTGTATTTTAACTTAAATGAATTAAAATCAATTTTTTAGGTTATCTAGATCAAATGTTTATCTACCCTAGCTATAATTTCAGCATAAAGTTGTTTAAATAGGGTCGGTTAATATGGCTGACAATATGAATAAGTTAACAGCTTCAGACCACAGCGTAGGTAACATCATGATTATTTCTTTACTTGCCTTCTGTGGGTTGACTTTTATCATTCTTTTGGGACTTTTCTAACAGTTTACTGTGCGTTGAAAAACTTTTTTGGAAGCAGATACAGCTAATCTGCTTCCATTATTCATGCTTTAGCAGAAAAATAAAAAGGCAACAAGTTATTATTACCATTGTCATAATTTCGGTATTGAAATAGAGAAGTTAGTCAAGTTTATCAAGTACTTGTGCTTATATACATCCAAATACCCATAAGCTAACCTAATATTTAGGTACACTGCCTTATCTAGGCTGACTCAACTCTAGATCACAAATTATTGCCAAATAAGGTACTGTACTGTAATATAGGGCGAACGATGGGACTCGAACCCACGAATGGTGGTACCACAAACCACTGCCTTAACCACTTGGCTACGCTCGCCATTCAACAATTTGGATTATAACAAGTTTTGGGGAAGCGATCAAGAGTGTTTGTTAAAGGAACGGACTCAGTTGATTTAGAGTCTAATGACTACAACGAAATTTTATCTGGCAAACATGAAGGCCCTAACCACTATCGCATACGTTGGAGCAGCAGCGGGACTCGCCGCTTTAGGGGTGACAATGGCGAAGACCAATCCTAGTCAGGCTGAATATGAAGAGTATGCAGTACAGCGATTGGCTAAGTACTTAAAAACTGACGTATGTAAAAAAACAACGAATATCTTAGAAAATCTCATAAATTTAAATTGTGAGAAGTTGGTTGATTCGGTTAACCCACAAATGCAGGGAATTCTTGCCAGGACTACAGAAAGGCAAAATTATATTATTTTTAGTATTTACCGCACAGATTTAAAACTAAATTCTTGGATACCTTCTTACAGATTTGAAACGGTGGGAGCATTGAATCAATTTTATACTTACACTGCCCAAGAACAATAAAGCAAGCAGCAGAGAGAAGAATATAGAATAGCTTGCATATACTTTTGTATATAAATTTCTGAACAATCGCTACCTTATTCGGTCAACTTCTTGATATTGTGCGATCGCAAATAAACCAGTAATCTCCAAAACATAGTTGGCATCAGCCTAACTACGATGCCTGTTCTTGCTGCGGTTACTTAAAATATCCCACGAATCAAGTCCTTTTAATCTTAAGTAAGATAAGAAAAATAGCAATCGAGAGTTAAACCCTTGCCAATGTCATCTGCTTATCTGCTGGTATCCCACGGAAGTCGCGATCCGCGTCCAGAAATTGCCATGCAAGAACTAGCACAGCTACTACGTAATAAACTGGATAATAGCTATAACCAAGCAGCTTCTACTGGTGGCGGATCTCCACATTATAAAAATCTGGTAGGTATAGCTTACTTGGAAGCGAGTTCTGAGCCATTACACGAGCAGATTCGACAATTTGCCAAGAGCGCTTTTGCTTCTGGGTGCAATCGCCTGGATTTAATACCGCTATTTTTGCTGTCTGGAGTGCATGTAATGACAGATATTCCGGCGGAAGTAGCACTAGCACAACAGGTTATTGGTCAAGATATGATTATTGACCTACGACCATACTTAGGTAGTCAGCCAAGTTTAGGGAAATTACTAACAAAGTCAATGGCTGCTATCAAAGCACAAGCATGGATTCTGTTGGCTCATGGTAGCAGTCGCCCTGGTTCGCAACAACCAGTAGAAGCAATGGCGGCGAGTTTAGGAGCAATGGTTGCTTATTGGGCTGTGCCTCCTAGTTTAGAATCACGAGTGAAAGAATTGGTAGTTACTGGCTATCGGGAAATTGCAATTTTGCCATATTTCTTGTTCGCCGGTGGAATAACAGATGCGATCGCTCGGTCAATAGAGGAGCTAAAATTACAGTTCCCTACGGTGAATTTCCAACTGGCTCAGCCTTTAGGAGCAAGCGCAGAATTAGCCGAGCTAATTTGGGATTTAGTAGACAGATGAATTGCACACAAACAGAGGGGAGAAAGTATTTGGGAAAGGTTTATTTGGTAGGTGCGGGGCCCGGTGATCCGGGACTAATGACCCTCAAGGGTAAAGGTTTGTTGGAATGTGCAGATGTAGTCATCTATGATGCCTTGGTGAGTCCAACAATTTTAGCAATGATTAATCCCCAAGCAGAGCAAATTAACGCTGGTAAGCGGATGGGGAGACATTCTTTGTTGCAGGAAGAAACAACTCAACTACTGATTGATAAAGCGCAGGATAATGCAATTGTCGTGCGGCTCAAGGGTGGCGACCCGTTTATCTTTGGTCGCGGTGGTGAGGAGATGGCAGAATTAGTTAAAGCTGGAATACCTGTAGAAGTTGTGCCCGGTATTACATCTGGGATTGCAGCAGCAGCATACGCAGGTATACCTTTGACTCATCGGCTATATAGTTCTTCGGTAATATTCGTTACCGGACATGAGGCAGCGGGTAAGTATAAACCGATAGTAAATTGGAATGCGATCGCCCACAGTTCCGAAACGATTGTAATTTATATGGGAATTCACAATCTGCCCTACATTGTAGAACAGTTAAGTGTAGCTGGGCTGAGTTTAGAAACGCCGATTGCTTTAGTGCGTTGGGGTACGCGACCCGAACAAGAAGAATTGATTGGGACGTTGAAGACAATTGTTGAGCAGGTAGAGCAAACTGGATTTGGTGCGCCTGCGATCGCGGTAATAGGACAGGTAGTAAATATGCACAGTATCTTGTCTGGTTGTCGTCCAGTTTGATGGTTGGTGCAAAGCTTGTCCAACGTAAAACTAAAATAACATGGTCTGATGCAAATAAAATTGATCGAATTCGAGGAAATAGATTATGACTGCTGTAGTCCAGGAACTCCTGAATACCTTTGACCAATTGACAGACTCAGAACGACTGGAGTTCGTATCAGAGATTTTGAAACGAATAATTCACTTAGACGCTCCACCTTTATCTGATCAAGATTTAGTTCTGAATGCTGAAGGACTTTTTCTAGAGTTAGATAAACAAGAATCTGCTCATGAGTAGTCCTAATCGTGGAGAGATTTGGCTCGTCGATCTAGGCTATGTAGCGAAAGTCAGACCTTGTTTGGTAATTAGTGTTCCTGCTTTAGATAAAGACCGTGCATTATCGACTTTAATCCCACATACAACAAGCCCACGCGGTTCAAGATTTGAGGTACAAGTCAAAGTGAAGTTCCTTCGAGAGGGAGTATTTGACGTACAAAACATCATTACAATCCCTCATGCAAAGCTTATACGCAAGTTAGGAAGTCTAACACTAGAGCAAATGGTAAAAGTAGAGGAAGCACTACTTTTCTGGCTAGGGCTTAAAGATGAAACTCTTGAGGAAGATGAAGATTAATCTGGACATTGGTTACAGCGGTATATGAAATTAGATCGCATCATCAGCAATCCCAATGAAATGAATGTTTATACCTTAACCGATTGAATAACATTTAGTAGCTGCTCAAGCGTATATGGCTTAGTTATATAGGCATCAGCACCTTGTTTCCTCGCCCACAAGTGATGAATTGCTTGATTTTTGCTACTACAAATTATAATTGGCACTTTTTGATTAGTTGGATTTCTGTTGAGGAAGCGACACAACTCAAATCCACTCATTCCTGGCATTATTACATCCGTAATAATCGCATTTGGTTTTTCTTCTAAGACTATTTCTAGAGCTTCTTTAGCACTGGTGGCTTTAATGATGTTGTAACCTCTATCTCTCAGAAAATGACTAATTAATTTCAATTCGCTTAGAGAATCTTCTACAACTAGAATTGTGCCAATCCAAGTAATACTCAACCTTAAGTCTCCAAGGCGTAGTTATTTTTTATCTTCAGAAATTAAACAATGTGTTGAAAGATTACTTTCAGTAAGTCTCCTTGTGTAAAAGGCTTAGTTAAATAGCCGGATGCCTTGACCATCTTGGCTTTTGCTCTATCTAAAAAACCCGTTTTTCCTGTCACCATAATCACGGGTGTATTTTTAAAATATGAGTGTTTCCGCAGCAAAGAGCATAGCTCGTATCCGTCTAAGTTAGGCATTGAGATATCTAACAAAATTAGGTCGGGTTTGGCACGGATAATGTGCATTAAAGCTTTCAAAGAATCGGTGACTCCCACAACCGAAAACATTTGCTCATCTAAATAACTTTTGATCGCACTCAAAACTGTCGGACTATCATCAATACAAAAGATGGTGTAGAGTTTTTTCTCCGCAGGCGGCGGTATAATTTGCTTGCCGCTATTGTCAATAGTATTAATACTGCTAGTTAAAGGGCGGTTAGCGTATGCTACTGGTTGATTACCGTTGTCTAGCTTGAGCAAATTTTGGGCAGCCTTGGTTCGAGTTTGTGGCTGATTTGTCGGTAAAAATTGTGAGGGTTGCATTGGAGAAATTAGCGATCGCTTTTGACAACGTTCGACTAGTAAGCGAAGATTCAGATGGCAAAACTTTGGCATGTCATCCAGAAAGCTTTCAGGAACAAACTCATAACTCCCCTCTTCTAAGCTCAGAAATGACTCTAGAAATTCTAGAGCTAATTGTTCTATCAGTATCGCTGCTTGAGAAGGACTAAGATATTTCTGATTGACTAACCAGCAAATAGCCAAATAATCTGGATTTGGTATTGCCTGATTCTCAATACCAGTTTCAAATATCGCTCGCAACTGCTCGTGAATTCCGCGAGGTAGGGTAGAAATTTGCAGACTCAAGCGTTGCAAGTTTCTGTACAGCGGTTCAAACATTTTCTCTGAGTAGGAGGTATAGATCAATTTACCTTCGTCTATGTATATTGACCAAGAACCTGACGTACTAAAGACCTGTAAACAACCAGTAACAGACTTACTAGTAATTTTTTTTAATAAAGATAAAGGCTGAAGTTTTTGGAAAAATCTATATCTACTAATAGGAAGTGTCTTCATCGGGACGGCTCTGGATTAAAATGAACAAATACTTGCAGGCAAAATTGGTGAATTACCTTTTCGGAATTCACAATCACATAGCTAGAGGCACTGTTAAATAAATATAGCGGTCATATTTGAGTTAGTACAGAGATTCCACACCCCCCAACACCAAATTCCCTAATCTCTGCTAAGCTATAATGCACAAATCACAACTCGCTATGCCAAACCAAGCGCTGATAGCGAAATAGCTTAATTTGTTTCCTGGAAACAGTATTCCAAAAATCAGATTTACTTTCTGTATCTTTCGCTAATCTGGCTGGCCTCACTGTAACTCAACCACAGGTGCAGACTAACGCCTCAGAGCCGCATACAGAGCAAAAATATTGTACATGAGCTACTTGACGGTGTAAGGTTATAGGTCAGTCGGCAAGGTGTAAGGAAGATACGCTTTACATTACAAGCTGATGTGCATTTAACTTGTGTTTTGGATGTAATCTTCCCTCCGTCTGGTTCAGCAAGAACGTGTTTATCTGTGTTCTGGGTGGTTCCGCTTTGCTTGGACTTTACTGCTTCAGCCGAAACGCGCAAATTAAGAGTTTAGAACTTCAGACACTTTCTTGAGGACAGCTCACGCATAGTCAAAGTTTTAGATACAACTAAGTATCTATAATTGTTCAAGGTTTTATCTAAGTTCTAGATTGTAGAGCTTTTCTTTACAAGACTTGAGTAAATTCATCCCTTAAGCAATAGAAATGGCAAACTCTGATTAGGGGTGAGCCAGATAATAATTGATGCAGTGATGGTATGTAGTGAGATGCAACCACGACTGACTCAGTGGAAGGTAATCTGTTCATAAGTAATGAAAACACGCTCTAAAGTTGTGTTGCGATCAATAGTTACTCTGTACAATTCTGAGTGCTAAATTCTCGATTTGCAGCGAAACTGAAGAAGTAGGTGCATACCTAAAAAATTGTAATCTTCAGTTAAATGGTAGATGGTAAGTAAATTACTTACTAAAACTCAGATTACTATAATTTTCAAGTAAAAGTAAAAATAATATGTAAAATTTATAATAAATAATTCAGGAAAGTATGAAAAATAATTAATATTAACTTCAAGAAGAATATTACATTTTTTCTTTTAGACTATCCTGATATATATAAAATGTACAGTAGATTATACATTTTTAATGTTATTAAATTACACTTATAAAGTAATAAATTATTTCGTACTAGCAATTTAGCATAAAATTTTAAAGTCTTAAAAGTGACAGACACTAAGAGATGTTGGAGATTCGCAGTTAAATCCCTCTCTTGCTTGGCGATTCGTTAAAATTAACAATGCTACCCGTTAAATGGGAATCATCGCAATGGTTACACAGCTACCATCTTCCACCCAAAAAGGCATTATTTACCCTGACAGCGACGGACAGCCAATGGCAGACAATACCAAGCAGTTTGAGTTAATTGTATGGATTAAAGATAATTTAGAACTGCTGTTTGCCAACGATCCTAATGTGTTTGTGGCTGGTGATTTACTGTGGTATCCCGTAGAAAATGATAACAAGCTCCGCCAAGCTCCCGACGTGATGGTAGTATTTGGTAGACCGAAAGGATACCGAGGTTCTTACCAACAGTGGTTTGAAGATAATATTCCTCCACAAGTGGTTTTTGAAATTTGGTCGCCTGGAAATCGTCTTTCCAAAATGGCGAAGAAATTTGAGTTTTATGAGCGTTATGGTGTAGAAGAATACTATTTGTATGAACCTGATGTAGTGGACTTGACAGGTTGGCAGCTTCGTAACTCACGATTAGAAGTAATTGACCAAATGGCTGGTTGGGTGAGTCCTAGATTAGGAGTACGCTTCGAGTTGTCTGAAGAAGAACTGCAAATCTATCGTCCTAATGGCGATCGCTTTCTCACCTATTTGGAACTAGATCAGCAAAGACAGCAAGAAAAACAACGAGCTGAACAAGCGGAAGCTAGAGCAGAACAAGAACGCCAACGAGCTGAACAAGCAGAAGCCCAACTAGAAGCACTTCGCGCTTTACTTAAAGAACGGGGAATTAATCCAGAGCAATTGTGACCGAATTTAATTTACAAGTCGAAGAACCTTCAGTTCGTTAAAATTGACAATACATTTGTGAAATTGGATTTATAGCAATGGTCACTCAGCTACCATCTTCCAGCCAAAAAGCCATTGTCTACCCCGAAAGCGATGGACAGCCAATGGCAGAAAATACAAAACAGTTTGAGTTGATTGTGCTGATTAAAAAGAACTTGGATCTTTTATTTGCTGATGACCCTAATGTATTCGTTGCCGGCGATTTATTTTGGTATCCTGTTCAGGGGGATAACGTTACCCGCAGAGCGCCTGATGTCATGGTAGTCTTTGGCAGACCAAAAGCAGACCGAGGTTCTTATCTACAATGGCAAGAAGATTATATTCCCCCGCAAGTGGTGTTTGAAATTCTCTCTCCTAGCAATAGTGCTAAAGAGATGATTGCTAAATACAAATTTTACGAACGTTATGGGGTAGAAGAATATTACTTATATGATCCAGAGACAGATGAGTTAAGTGGTTGGTTACGTTCTGGTAGTGAACTAGCTGAAATTCCCCAAATGACTGGTTGGGTAAGTTCCCGTCTTGGTATACGCTTTGAATTGTCAGATAGCGAACTTCAGATTTATCGTCCTGATGGGCAGCGATTTCTGACATATATAGAACTAGCGCAACAACGGGAACAAGCGCAAGCTCAAGCAGAACAAGAACGTCAACGAGCTGAACAAGAACGTCAACGAGCTGAACAAGAACGTCAACGAGCTGAACAAGCAGAAGCCCAACTAGAAGCACTTCGCGCTTTACTTAAAGAACGGGGAATTAATCCAGAGCAATTGTGACCGAATTTAATTTACAAGTCGAAGAAAGTAGCGAACGCCTTGATCGCTACCTTTCTCAAGAATTATTAGACTTATCGCGTTCCCGCATCCAACAGTTAATCGAACAGGGTAATGTGCAACTTAACGGCAAAGCCTGCACATCTAAGAAGATAAACGTCAAAGCAGGCGATCGCATCACTCTCAAAATACCAGAAGCGCAACCCTTAGAACTGCAAGCAGAAGATATTCCTTTAGATATTCTCTACGAAGACGACCAGTTACTCATTCTTAACAAACCCGCAGGCTTAGTCGTGCATCCCGCACCCGGTCATCCAGACGGTACTCTAGTAAATGCCTTATTGGCACACTGTCCCAACTTACCAGGAATTGGGGGAGTCCAACGTCCAGGAATTGTCCATCGACTGGATAAGGATACAACGGGAGCGATCGCGATCGCCAAAACAGATATTGCCTATCAAAGTCTACAAGCACAACTCCAAGCAAAAACCGCCCGGCGAGAATACTTAGGCGTGGTTTACGGTGCGCCAAAAACTGAAAGTGGTACTATAGATTTGCCCATCGGTCGTCATCCACAAGACCGCAAGAAAATGGCTATTATACCCGTTGAACAAGGTGGACGATCTGCCGTCACTCATTGGCGAATACTAGAACGCTTGGGTAATTACACATTAATCCACTTCCAATTAGAAACTGGACGCACCCATCAAATTCGCGTCCACAGCGCCAAAATTGGTCATCCAATCGTCGGCGACCCAGTTTATAGTTCTGGTCATTCAGTGGGGGTAAATTTGCCCGGACAAGCATTGCACGCTTGGCGTCTAAAGTTGCAGCATCCCCTATCTGCGGAGTCGATTGAGGTAACAGCTCCCCCTCCCAGAACATTTACAAAGCTTTTGGAGATTTTGCAAAGACGAATTGCACTGTCAAACTAATATCAATTTAAAAAAAGAATGTGACAGATACACCATGTAGAGACGTTGCATTGCAACGTCTCTAACAAAGGATTTGTTGTAATCATTAATTGAACTGATACAAGCTGTTGCACAAATAAATTTGCGGTAGTCCTACCCTAAGCTACGGAACGCTCCGCGTGCGTAGCCTGCTTCTCCGTAGGAGTATACAGAATTTGGAGAATAGCTGCTGAGGCGTCTATGCGACTGGTGATTTGTATTTACAAATGACAAATGACAGTGGTGTTCGCTAAACAATTAGCGTGCATCAGACATGGGATAGAGTTTGTTTCACTAGTTATACCTAAATGAAACTCCTACATAACCCAGGACTTATGCACGCTATCAGATGATTTCAGGCAGTTTACTAGCCAGATGCAAACGAAAAATTGTTACTTAACGCCTGCCAGTTGTCTGTAAGGTACAGACTTTTCGATATCAATGTTGTATGGCGAGATCCGTTGTGGAGGATTGCCAGTTGCATTGATATCTTGTGCCATAGCCAGGAATAGAGATGGATCGCCAGCCTTGGGCTTTTGGTCTTGTGGGGTGTATCTCCGTACTTCTACCTGCCAAATGATTTGTGGGAAGCCCAGTTTAGCACGGTGGTAAGCATCGTATCGTGGAGACTTGATGTTGAAAGGTAACTCACCTTCAGCGCGGGATGGTAATACTCGACGTCGCTGATAGGGAACTGTAGAGTATCCAAAGTTGCTCAGGTACTCTTCAGTGTTGAGCAATTCATCAACAAAGCCTTTGATACCCTTGGTAGCGACTACAATTGACCAGGCAATTTTCTCCCGCTCGTTGTAAACGTCGCGACCGAGAACCTTCTGTACGCAATGTTCAACAAAGCGGTAGTTGCTGTTGAGGTCGTAGAAGCTTTTCTTAAAGGTATTGGAAAGCAGTAAACCACGAATAAAGTCTCGTACTGTAATTTGTCCATTACGGAGTTGAGACTCTAGGAATGGTTCGCGATCGGCTGCAAAGGCATGGAAAAAAATCTGACGATATGCTGCTTCGATCAGATTACCTAAATCTGATGGAGAAAGCAGATTGTCTGTAGAGAAAACCCTGGGCTGTTCATCACCCGGTACTTCATACGCTGCTACACGCTGGTTCTGACTTGAAGGGTCGTATGTTAATAGAGGAAGTGCCACTATAAAGCCTCCATGTTCTTAATTAAAATTAACAACTTTAAATCACATATTAAGGGAGTAGTTGGATCAGAACCTCAGAATTCTGATTAAATTTCACGAAACTTAACCAAGGGTAATTAAGTTTTCGTAGCAGTAGGGTTAGCCTGCGGGATTTAGTTCATAGCCTAGTAGTAATGTGACTGTGGCTACCCAGGAAAAGAAGCAGCTTTATACACGCTGATTTTGAGATAAAGTTAAGTAACTTAATAAAAAAATTCAACGGTCAGACTTATCTAATTGCTAAATTCTCACTAAAGATAACAATAAAAACGATTAGTAATTAACAATTAGATAGTTTTCTACTAAAAGCTTATCCACTTTCAGATTAGGAGATTCAGTTTCACTTTTTTGAACTGAAGCAATAATCTTTAACATTGGGAATTGGAAAGAGACGAAGGGGAGGGGAGACGGGAGTCAAAAGACGCGAGACAGGAGTGATTAATTATTCTCTCCCCTGCTCCCCCTGCTCCCCATCTTCTCTGCCTAATAGACCTCTTGACCGATCCAAAATTCCAGGGGATCTATGGTTGAGTTACAGTAAGGCCAGCTACGCAAAGTTGCTTCCATCCCTGGCTCCCAGTAGGGCGGTTCCAATCCCAGTCCTAAACATAGATGAGATAGAATTCTGACAAACTGCTGGTTATGACCGGAGTCTCCTAAATGAGCATGGGCATATTCATGGGCAACGATACCTAACCAGTCTATGGGTGCAATTCGCCCAACATCCACCAGAATGGTGATTGGAGTTGTGAAAATATTGCACAGACCGTCTATGCCAAAGGATTGAGCTATGGGTACTGCAAAAATTTGGATGTGGGGACGATCTTGGGGATGAAAGCAATCATGACAGGCTTCAAGACAGATTTGAAGCTGAGCATTAATAGCGTCAATATTATCGCCGATCCAAATGCAAATAGGGATGCGATCGCGCAGATTATTGATCACATCCACCATACCCGGTTCTAGGGCAAGTTCCTGTACCAGACGCAGATACTCCACACCACGAGTAAAAGCATCAGTATGCTTCAGATAATTCACCAGCCCAAAACTGAATAAAACTGTCTTGCTTCCAAAACATCCGGTGTTTGTTTGGAGGTTACTTCTTCTGGATTGGAATCCTCCAAAGAGGTTTCAATACGAGCTTCAGTACAAAATGATGCCGTGCTGAAACCACCAAACCGTTTCACCGTACTGGTTCGCAGTCGGAGATTTGGGCTAGCGAACCAGAATCGCTCAATGGAACTCATTGTTTCATATTCTGTTGTCAGCACTAGCCCATCTTGATCATCCATGTGATATAGACCAACTACAGGCACAATTTCTGCGTAACCTCTCTCCCGGAGTAATCTACCTTGCCTGGGGTTATCAACATCAGGCACGATCGCAAATATAGTTTTCCCCTGATGATTCTCATCACCATCTCTATCCCAAGCCATTGTGCCTAGCCAACGCACACGCGAACCACCCACTGACAGACTGGGGTCAATCTGATGATACTGACATAGCTCAATGATTTCTGCGTGATCCTCAGCCAGAGTTTCTACCTGAATGTCCGATTCTCCCGTCTCTGAGCGCTTGAAGGCAAGGTGATGAGTCGCTCGTTGCGATCGCCACCTGCCAGCACTTAGTTTGAAAAATTCCATCGCGTCCATCAATCTTCTGACTCCTACTTAATTACTCCTGCGGATGATGTTTTACCGATTTTTTCTTTTTAAAGTTGTTGGTATCTAAACATTCTAAACATTACAGCGATTAGCGGTTAGCTTTCAACAAGCCTCTCGACAAAGGGATTAAATCGGTATATTGCTATCCAATTGTAAACTTTTATGGTGACAATTACTTATGGCTTGACAAAAGAGACAGTTTAATATCTTATGCTAAGCTAGTAAAAATACTGTTTGTACAAGCAGTACTAACCAAATGCCTTTCGATTTTGTGAATCAGAGGAGTGAATCATGGACTTCCCAATCGAACTGACCTTAGAGCAACAGTTCCGTTTACAAAACTTAAGAGATCAGGTGAAAGATTTGAGTCGAGAAGAGGCTCAAGAATTTTTACTAGAAGTTTTACGCCAGATGATGGTAAAAGACAACTTGGTCAAGCATTTAATTAAACAAGCTTGACACTTAGTTAAATTTAGTTATCCAGACGCGATTTATCAGGCAGCTTTTTACGAAGAAAAGCGTAAAGAGTAAAAGTTAGCTGACTCTGTAGTTCCTCAATCAGGCGGCTTTAAAACTTCGGAGAATTGCTTGCGCCAGTTCGCACGGTAAAAATTGCAAAATTTCATAGTTTCCTGAATAACATCAGCCTGGGTGAAAATGGTAAAACTCACCCAGGCTCGTGTTTTTTATTGGTAAGAAAGGGGAGAAAGTTCAAGAGTGCTGAGTGAAAAATATTACAGATTATTACTTTGTCTCTCATAGAAAAGACGAGGGTACTATTAATCCCCTATGTTTTTCTTGGCTGCTCGCAATTATTTCGAGAACACGCCAGAAATAATATCCACCATTTGTGAATATCAAGGGGAACTCAATGGTTCTTGACGCTTTTTCTAGAGCTGTAATTACGGCAGATGCTAAAACTGCTCCCATCGGTGGTGCTGATTTGGCAGCTCTCAAGTCTTTCATTGCTGAGGGCAACAAGCGCCTTGATGCTGTGAATGCGATCGCCAGCAACGCTAGCTGTGCTGTTTCTGATGCGATCGCTGGTATCGCTTGTGAGAACACAGGTTTGCTACAAGCTGGTGGTAACTTGTACCCCACTCGCCGGATGGCTGCTTGCCTGCGTGATGCTGAAATCGTCCTACGCTACGTAACCTATGCATTGTTAGCTGGTGATTCTTCTGTGTTGGATGATCGCGCTCTGAATGGACTCAAAGAAACCTATTCAGCTTTGGGCGTACCCACCGCATCTGCTGTACGCGCTTTTCAAATCCTGAAGTCTATCAGCGTTGCCCACATCACCAACACCAACACTGAAGCTAACGCTGGTAAAAAATTCCGCAAGCAGGAAGTTGTTCAAGGTGACTGCTCTGCTTTGGCTTCTGAAGCTGCTAGCTACTTTGATCGCGTTATTTCGGCTCTGAGCTAACAGCTCATGGCTAACGGCTATTAGCCAAGCAAACTGAAATCCAAATCCGAGCAAATGCAATCAGGAATATAAAAAGCAATGAAATCAGTTATCACAACAGTTATCACATCTGCTGATGCAGCAGGTCGCTTCCCCAGCACTTCTGACTTGGAATCTATCCAAGGTAGCATTCAACGCGCAACTGCTCGTCTGGAAGCTGCTGAAAAGCTAGCTTCTGGTATCGATGCCGTAGCTCAAGAAGGTTATGACGCTGCCTTCAAAAAATATCCTTACCTGAACCAAGAAGGTGAAGCTGGTGACACCCAAGTCAAGAAAGACAAGTGCCTCCGCGACATCAAGCATTACCTACGCTTGATCAACTACAGCTTAGTTGTTGGTGGTACTGGCCCTCTAGATGAGTGGGGTATTGCAGGTGCTCGTGAAGTATATCGCTCTTTGGGTCTGCCCACTGCTCCTTACGTCACTGCCCTGACTTACACACGCGATCGCGCTTGCTCTCCTCGCGATATGTCTCCTCAAGCGTTGGTTGAATTCCGCTCTCTCCTCGACTACGTAATCAACTCCCTGTCATAGTTCAGATGGATTGATAGACGAGCGATCGTCATACTCTAAAACTAGGGGACTCTCAGTATATTGCTTTGCCTAAGTTAAGGTAAGCGATCGACTAAGAGTCCCTCAGTTGTGTCATTTGTCAAAAGGTGATTGTACTTTGATTAAAGCCAAAAACTTAGATCTTAGTAAAGGAAAGAAAACAAAGATGGATTTGAAAGAAACCCTGATGGCGCTTGAAGAACAGTTTTGGGAGGCTAGCTCTGCTGCGAATGTTGACTTAATTCGGGGATACCTCACTGACGATGCCCTTACTGTGGGAACTTTTGGCGTATTGAACAAAGAAACCACCATCGCGGTCAATGAGGGGCAACCACCATTCTTCTTTTGGCGCATCGTCGATGCACCCCGAATTTTACAATTGACGACAGACAGTGCTGTTGTGATCTACAAAGCTACTGCACAGCGTGAGGGACGCGAACCGTTCACAGTAATTATAAGTAGTACCTATGTCAGTTGGGATGGCTTATGGAAGCTTGCATTCCATCACCAGACACCACTCTAGGTCAAAGAAGAGAGCTTTCTTAAGCTGTGGTAAGTCCCTAGTCCCCGGCTATTTGACGATATAAAAATAAACCTATGACAATAGATTCTTTATTTGAACAATTGAAACATCCCAACCCCAATCTGCGGGAAAGGGCAATGCGGGAGCTGGCTGATGTCCGCGATGAAAATACCATTCCTCGCTTGATGGGCATTTTGGATAATGAAGATGTTACCTACCGTCGAGCTGCGGTAAAGGCACTGGGCGCTATTGGGCCAGATGCCGTGTCTTCGTTGGTAGAGTCATTGTTAAACAGTGATAACGCAACTATTCGAGGTAGTTGTGCTAAGGCTTTGGCTCAGGTCGCTGCCAACCATCCTGAAGTTCCCTTCCCCAGCGATGGCTTACAGGGATTAAAAACAGCCCTTGATGACCCAAATCCGGTTGTTTACATTGCCTCTGTGATGGCGCTGGGCGAAATTGGTTCTCCTGCTTTTGAAATTTTGGCTGAGGCGCTAAGAACAACGGATAATGTTGCGGTGGCTGTGGCGATCGTGAATGCACTCGGTTCGATGGGTGATATTCGGGGAGTGGAAGTACTGACGGCATTAACCAATGATGAATCTGTCGATCCATATATTCGAGAATCAGCAGTGAGTGCATTGCCGCGATTAGATCAGGTGATTAACTATTCTAAGAGAGTGAATTAGCGATCGCGCTGCAACAAAATCGTTCACTGATGTATTAGATGAACAGGCTGGGTGTCACCTTGAAGTATTTGTCAAATCAACTTTCAATATCTCACAGATATATAATTTTGGTGGTACAAAAGTTTGTGTAGCATTAAAAAACATTTGAGATTGCTATATGCTTTCAGTAATTAGACTGAATCAAGCATAAATTGGAAAATAAAAGTGAATCTTCCTTTAATTACTCGTGCTGAAGAAAATAACGAGAAAATAGCGATTATTACAGATGAAGGAGCATTTACATACCAGGATTTGCTTCAAATTTCCAGTCGAATGGCGACAAGTCTTCTTAAGAATGTACAAGATTTAAAAGAGCAGCGAGTTGCTTTTCTCATCCCACCTGGGTTTGAGTATGTAGCTACTCAGTGGGGGATTTGGCGTGCTGGCGGAATAGCTGTACCTCTTTGTATTTCCCATCCGCGACCAGAATTGGAGTATGTGATTACAAATTCAGGAGCAGCAATTATTATTGCCCATCCGAACTTTGAGGATATACTGCGCCTAATTGCTACTGAACAAAATTTGCGATTTATCCTCACCTCAGAAACGCTGCCAGATCATGTTGGTCGTCTTCCAGAAATAGATATTACTAGACGTGCATTAATTCTCTACACAAGTGGCACAACAGGTAAACCAAAAGGTGTAGTTACGACTCACCAAAATATCCAAGCTCAAGTGACTAGCTTAACTACTGCTTGGGAATGGACATCTAGTGATCGCATTTTGCATATACTGCCACTGCATCATATTCATGGGATTATCAACGTACTGACCTGTGCTTTATGGGCTGGGGCGGAGTGCCAGATGTTGAGCAAATTTGATGCCGAAACCGTTTGGAATCGAATTTGTGACGGTGGCTTAACCCTATTTATGGCAGTACCAACGATTTATGTAAAGCTAATTGCTGCCTGGAAAACGACTTCTAGCGATCGCCAAAAAAGCATGACAGCAGGCTGTGGAAAAATGCGGCTCATGGTTTCTGGTTCAGCCGCTTTACCAGTTCAAGTTTTAGAAAAGTGGCAGAGTATTAGCGGCCATTTTCTGCTTGAACGCTATGGGATGACTGAAATTGGCATGGCACTATCAAACCCTTTACACGGTCAACGATATTCAGGCTATGTGGGTGAGCCTCTACCGCAAGTGGAAGTCAGATTAGTGGATGAAAGTGGAGAGATAGTCCCGCCTGGAACACCAGGAGAAATCCAAATCAAAGGCCCTGGGGTGTTTTTGGAATATTGGCAAAACCCCCAAGCAACTGCGAAAGCCTTCCAAGATAGCTGGTTCTGTACAGGAGATATTGCCGTAGTTGAGAACGGCAACTACCGCATTTTAGGCCGGATGAGCGTGGATATCATCAAAACCGGAGGTTATAAAGTTTCAGCTCTAGAAATTGAAGAAGTGCTAACAACCCATCCAGATATTCAGGAATGTGCAGTAGTTGGGGTTGCCGATCCTGAGTGGGGTGAGCGAGTTTGTGCAGCCTTAGTATTGCAACCGCAACGCCAGTTAAAATTAGAATCTTTTAGGGGTTGGGCAAAAGAGCAATTAGCAGTTTATAAAATACCAACCAAAATTCTTATAGTTGAAGAACTACCGCGCAACGCGATGGGGAAAGTGACTAAGCCGACAGTGGTTGAGCTATTTCGCGCATCTTCAGTTTTTAATTAGCTAGAAAATGGAAAGCAAGCATATAGCAGGTTGGTTGTATGCTCTGCTAATCAGGCTCTCAGTAGCTTGTCCCGAAAAGCGCCGCCGTCTAATATAACCAAAGCGTTGCAGCAAACAAAAGGGCGATATTGCTGCTTCAGTTCTTCACTCACTTGAGTGATCGCCCCTACATAGTTTCTCACCCTTTCGGAGGATTTGGTGGACACCAGAAGAGGTTTTTGCTTGACACACCAAGGGATTCTAGAATTTGGTGCATAACCTGTGTGCAGTACATCCAATGTCCCAAATCGTCATACATACGATCAGGATTAAACTCCAGATTGTAATGCAGCACATTAGGGAGGTTTGAGAACTCATCTGAAGCTTGGAGAGAAAGCAGCAGAAGTTGAAATGGCTTGCCTTGGCATTGTTTTTGCAGTTTATTAACCAGATCAATCACGCCACCGCGATCGCTAATACCCGTGCGGATGAAAAGCGCCTTGTCGCAGTTCTGGATTGTGTACCAAAACCTCTCTGAGCGTGCGGTGTAACGAACGCGCATTCGTTGATGGACGGGAGACATATCGTTAACAGGGTCATCTGTGTCCTCGACTTCATGGGCAAAGGACAGACCTCCCCATTTGCCGTGGTAGATTCTACCTGCGTCTGGATTGTAATGCAGGAAGCTAGGATTCCACATATCATAAAAACGGTTTTCGATGATATCCGCGATATCTGCAATATTAGTGGTGCGCGTCAGATCAAAGGGAAAAGCGGGGCCGTCGTACTCCATTTTATACAGCATCATTCGGACGGCACAGCGATCGCCTAACGGCACGATCGCAACACGGCTGATATCTGATAATTTGCACTGATATTGGAACAGCACAGCAGACTTGGATGGTACTTTAACCCGGCTTTCCAACCCGTAGTTACCAATCATCATGGTGCGGAAGGGAATATCGGGATACAGCGGATCTTCATAAACACCTGCTGGCATGGCTTTCAGTGCTAGACGCACCTCCTGCCACATGGGATGAATACTGTACTCGTGGTCTGATTCGTTGATCACCCAGAGATGGCGCTCGTCGTTTTGCAAAATCCCCAGATGCCCGTCATAGAACAAAACTTGTGAGTTGTTCGGCGCAAAGAGATTGAAGGCAGGACTGTATTCCACGTCAGCACCAGGGGGGATATCCACGGTCGTGGCGATCGCGCCATCCTCTTGCACGGCAAAGAAGGGGAGTGTTCCTTTCTGAGCATTTTTTGCAATGTAGATGCCTGGGATCAATCCTGCTTTACTTTGCAGTACAGTTTGTAGTTCTTGCCAATAGGGAGCAATGGTGTAGCTGTATTTTGATGGATTGCTGATCCGCAAACGCTTTTCTTCGATACAAGCACAGACATAGAAGCCTGCATTATCAAGGTAAATCGCAACGTCATTCGGCTGCCAGAAACGTTGTTTTTCTTTTGCTAATTTGTCTTTGTCAATTTGGAAGATACTCAGGTCGATCGGCTGATACATGAGGCGATGACCGATGGTGTTGGGGTGAGATGGGTCGAAGGATGTCCCCTCTTGCCAACGTCCCTGTCCATTATCCAGTGCTGCCAACCAATCGAGTATCGGAACGCCCCAATTCAACATCCGGTTGTGTGTCTCCTTTAGCAGCCAGTGATGTTCAGGGGAATAGTCGCCATTAGGATAAACCCCGCCCAGGATTGGAATTGCGCTTAATGCCCGCGTCATGTTTACAAGCTGCTGCAAGCCGCTTTCAAATCGTCGCTGTATAGCCCGTCGTTGGTGAGGGGGACAGTAAGCGAACCCTTCGTTACCCAGAGACAAGGCAATAATGACGATATCCGGTTGTTCTGGCGTGACTACTGATCCAAACCGGGCGATCGTTCTGCTGACATTTGCTCCCACTTCTGATACATTTACGAGTCTGTGCCCATATTTTTCCTGCAAAGCCTGTCCTAATAACCAAGTCCAACCTCTCAACAGCCAGGCTTTATGACCCAAGGCAACAGAACTGCCAATGACCACGATTTTTAGACCTTCAGACTCTTGTGACAAAGGTATCTTGACAGCAGGCTCCTGAATGTATCCGAATGGATAAGGTTGCAAATAACCGAATGCTCCATCATCCACAACAATAGTGCTGGACTGATTTTCCCGGTTGATCGGTATCCAACGGTTTGGCCCTAGAGCTTCCCATCGCCCACGACCTTTTGCATCGAAACGTACATACTTGTATTCAACTCTCTGGCAATTGTCTGACTCCAAAGATGGCTGAATGTCGATTTTTGTGTCTGTCCACCATAAAGGATAGCGTTGGGCACTTGTGCAAAGGTGAACACATCTAGTGATATCCCACAATCCCAACTCAGGAGTAGAACCGACCACACCAATGGATTCACCAGTTTGTGTGTATGCACTAACCTGGAATCTATACATAGATTTCTTGTTAATTTAGGGATAAAATGCCACGGGTAAAGCTGAATCTTCTAGATGTTTTGAAGGTATCACATAGAACATCTAAAGTCTTTCTTACAAAGAACTTTGTGTATACTTCTGTATAAATATTTTCCAAAATCAACCTATTAGCTTGTAGCTAATAGGAGCAAGTAGCTTTAGCCTTAAAATGACCATACCAGCCTTGCAGTAGTTCCTGAAACTTAAAAGTTTACTTTAGAAATCTCCCTATATTTTGCTTAATGAATTATTGATACAGCTTGTCACTTTACCTTACCATATAACGATTTAAAAGTAGTTTATATTCTATTTTTAAAGCTCTCTTAATAAAGATTACCAAACCTTAAATGGTAGTTAATCAATCTGAGGAAAATGCCAAGATATCTCAAAAAATGTTCAGCACCACGCACAATCTCCCGTAATTCTTGACTATAGCTCTTTTCACTTATATTTTTTATATTTTTTCGCTCTCTGTATCATATTTTCGTGAAAAGGTATGAGTGATTGTAGTTAAACTCATGTCCGTAGTCATGATAGTGTAAAAGCTTAATCCAATGTTTAATTAAACACAACTATTCATTAAATCTTTGCTATTAAATTTACTGCAAATCAACAATATATATTTCAGAAAATTTACTTTGAATTCTATTTACAGCTACAAATATGTTTAATATTTGTAGCTGAAGAAGTACTTGTAATTGATTTTAATGCCCATTTAGTTACAAGAGTAAATCATGACCAGGAAAGTCCTTCTCCACAACAATACGATAGCTTTATACTTAGTAGTTCCATGTTCTTTGTTTCTAGCAGTAGTTAAACCAATTGTTAGCAGTGCTAATCAAGAATCAAACTTATAACCAAAACTGTCGATAGTCCTCGATATACTGCCGTATGGTCAGAGGTGAACGATTGAGTAATTGCTCTGTATCAGATGTAATGTTGCCTGCCAATCCTAAACGGGCGCTAGTGTAGATTGCTATCATTACTAAAATAAAGTCTATTGGCAACCCAGATGAGCGCATTTGTCGAACAAAGTTTACTAAAGAGGGATTATAGCGTACCCGTTTACCTAAAACTGATGTAAAGATGTCTGCAACTTCGTAATAGGTTAAGGCTTCTGCACCCGTAAGCGCATAGGCTCGTGACTGATGCCCATCTTCAATCAAAGTACGAACTGCAACAGCAGCAATATCCCGGACATCAATGAAACTTGTTTTACCATTACCTGCTGGCATCAACAATTCACCATGAGTTTTGATGTCTTCTCGGTGTGTGGTGTTGAAATTTTGCATAAAAAAGCTGGCCCGTAAAAAGGTAGCAGGAATACCCAATTGCTCGATATAGCGTTCAATTTTTGAGTGCGGCACAAAACGGTTGCGTTCGGCTCCCAGTAATGAGAGAAACACGATATGCTCAACGCCTGCAAGTTTTGCAGCATCTAGGGCTGGGGCAATTTGTTTGCGAACATTAGCAAGAGCAGGCGGACGCACTAAAAAAAGTTTATTGACTTGAAGAAAAGCATGATAAAAGGTGTCAGGATTGGTAAAGTCGAAGGGGACGGTTTGGATATTGCTGCCTAATATCTGTTTAGTGCTGTTTGGATTTCTAACTCCGGCACAGACATTACAATCGTGGGATAACAGTAAGCTAAGAACTTCTTGACCGACGTTTCCAGTTGCACCTGTCACTAAAATTTTCAGCATGATCAGCTATTACTGTTACTCATTAAGAACACGTGTTTATTGCTTAAATAGCCCTGCTTAAAAAAAGTGAAAGTTGTTTATCTCGATGAGTGTGGGATGAATAGCCAGACGATTATGGAAGTTATCACGGAAGATATATAAATAACTTTGGTTAATTAGTAAGTCCGTTATAATTAATAATTTTTAATGTGATAATACCAATTAAGACAGCAAGACCTAACGCTCTGCGAAAATAATTGACGCCTTGAAATAATTCCAGCCAAGCCCAAGTAAACAAGGAACCATTTGCGAGTACGTCTAAAACTGTATTGATTTTGCCACTTGTAAAAATTAGAGCAAGTAAACTGGTTACTATCCAAACAATAAGCGGTAGGTTTGGCTTCTGAGCTAAAACAATATTGCCATTGCTGTCACGGAAGGTTTTATCAACTAATGTGTTTTCCATAATTTTTAATGAGCACTTAATTAAGGCTTATTAACTGACAAAAATTACCAGATGGTTGATTGAGAATAGGCTGAGAATTCATTGAAATTCCCTAATAACATTAAAATATTCAAACAAATCTTCAACAAGTATCTAATTGCTGAAATGAGAGTAGTAAAGCGTATTCATATATGAGTATGTGGTAAGGTTGAGAATCCTCCTAACGTGAGAGGCATTGCGCTTGGAGAACTGGGGTAAAACCTGAATCATCGCCTCGTCCCCTTTAATCTCAACCCCAGCCATAAGATCCATCAACACCGCCCTCAATTCCAATAGGTGACGCATTGCGTCGCCCATTGGAATAATCGTATTGCCCATTTCGTCTAGGAGCGATCGCAGATTATTGATAGACCAATTGCGCTGTGCTTCAATTTGGCAACTGGTGTCTAATGTTATGAGTGCGGGGTTCTACCTCTAAACAATGCTCTAAGAAATCGGACGGGAAGACTTGGCACAAGAACGGGATTGTGTTTTCAATTAAGTATTCACCAGAAGATTTGGTTATTGTTATAAAATATGTCTTCTGACAGATAACAAATTGCTCTGAAGTCAAAGATGTATTATGTACTGTGGTAGAGGCTTTTTTGATTTTACTTGAGTATCATAATTTATAAACAAACTTTTGGAGAAATTCAGAATTTTTCTGAGCTTTAACCAATCATCATTTCCTGTTGTTAGAGATAAACAATTTTTCAAGTAATTTTGTTAGCGGGTAAATAATTTTAGAAGAATGATGCAAAACATGGATAACGGAAACAAACCGGATAGTACTGGAAATAATTTGAGTCAACACAGGATAGGTACTGAAACTGAGATGGATTCTAATTTATCATCTGATGAACTGATACAAACAAGTAAAACAATTGATGTAGATGGTCAGCGCCCAGTTGATCCAAGTAACATTCAAGTTAAAGAAACAATTGATGTAGATGGTCAGCGCCCAATTGTGAAGGGTGAAAATTATTGTGGCAAAACAATTAATATAGATGGTCATCGCCCGATTGCTAAGAGCGATTTTCAAGACAATGACATGCTAATGGTAGATGGCAAACGTCCAATTGACCCTAATGATTTAGAAATTGAGGAGATTCTGGACATAGACGGTAAACGTCCGATCACTAAAAATAATTTTCAAGTTGAGGATACTATAGAGATAGATGGTAGCCGTCCAATAGTTTCAGATAATACTGTTGATTCGCAAATGCCAGCAGATTACATAGACTAAAATCATCAGTTTTTTTGACATTGTATAAATAGTAAATTTTCTGATATTACTAATGTAATATCAATTTTTCATACTGTATAAAATCAGATTTTGCGCCAGAGAAGCACAAAAAATGTTTGAAGTAAATCAGTAGAGCGATTGAGTTAAATTTCCTCAGTTTGATGGATGTTTGAGAGTACTTAATCAAGGCAGATTATTAGTCTGAGCTTTTAATTCAAAACTTGTAGAGTACTGATGACACAAATGCCAATCGTTCGCCAGATACTATCAGACCCAGATACCGGGTTATTATCATATTTAAGAGAGCAACTCCAAACAGAGAACTTTTTAAATTTTAAAGCCTTGTTTGGTTTTCATGTAGACGAGTATTCTACGCAAGTTACCTCTAATGATAATTTTTTAGAAGTACAAACAGCACTTTTGTTAACTCTCAATTTATCGATTGTTGTAGACAGTCAAACACCCCCAGAGGAAGCAACGTTGCACGCTCTTGAGTTTCAAGAATTGCTAGATGCACAAATTATTAGATGGAGCCAGCATAACTCACAATTGCTTAAACCAATTCCAGAAATTAAAGGGACTCTCAGCCAGTTGTCAGAAATACCGTACCACGGTGGCTATCTTCCCGGTTTTGAAATTAAGAGCCAGTTTACTCTAACCTACAGTGCTGGTGCTGTACACTTAAAGCAGTCAGATGAGCTAACTCTTAAGGGAAAATCCTCTTTGTATAGTCCAGGCGAACGCACTCCCATAAGCGGACAGTACGAACTAATCAATTCTAATGGAGAAGGCACAGGGCTAGAAGTAACATCAACCGCTGGCAATCCGTTTCCTCCAACAAGTGGATCTGACCAATCATATCGGTTAGTTGACCCTACTGTTCACAAAAAGCCTAATCGATAGTAGAGCTTTATGATCACTCGCCAAGTTGCGAACATCCTCTAAAGTTGTTACCTCCTCTAGGATTTTCAAAACTTTCATCTTTTCAACAGGTGTTGCTATAGAGTTATGCTCCTCCCCAGTATTGTCAAACTGATGTGAACCATCTGGTCTATAAGTCTGCGGTATTGCTGGTTCTATCAAATCGTCCAAATCAAGCTGCATTGTGGTTCGCACTAACCCAGCAAAGATATCAGTGCTGACAATCGGCCCATCAGGACTGTTGCGATCGCCTACAGGGGGGCGTAGCCTATCGCGCACATCCTGCAAAAATTACTGCATGAGGATGTATCCCGTTGCTTTGTTTCTCCTAGCAACTCCAAAGCTGACCACACCCATTGCATCTGTTCTCTGGTTAAATTTTGGGCAGGTGGCAATGCGATCGCTTGGAGAAGATGTTTTCGCCAAACTGGGATGCTCCCGAAGCTTACTTTGTTCTATTGGTGACGACACAACCTCTTCTACTACTTTGGAAATACTCCTTCAAAGTTTACTGAATATTGCTTAATATTGATTAATTTTGCCTACATTAAGATGGCAGAATGCTTTTACTGTTGTCGCAGTCAGCACAATACTCATAAACCAGTTTCTATCTTAGGCAAGAGGTTGGAGTGTTGCTAACACATGAAAATTTGAATGTAAGAGTTGAAAGCATTTTGCATTTGTTTTCGCTTAAGCAAGCTGGATAATAATCAATTAATCACTTCACTAATTTTTTCATTTATAAGTTGTTAGTGAGAATTTCATTCCGCTTTTCTGGTAAATCTTGCTAATTTTATCTACTTACTAGCCCCCTGGAAAGCATATTGGCAGGCTAAAGCTAAATTCAAGCAAGATATCCTCTCAAGTTGCAATGACAATATAGCGTAATTGTTTTCAAATCAATGCCACATTTTAAAGTGGCTGGAATTAGAATATTTTCTGAACTTAAGTCAAACTGCGGTAACTAATGCTGCTAATTTAGCATTCTTTATGGTCAATTTATCCCATCATCTTCTCTTTGATTTTCGTCAACACCATACAGTATTGCCCATAGATAGGAATTAAAATGTTGAACAAAATTAGTTTAAATGAATTCATAACTCAAGTGAAAGAAGACTTGAAACCTACAGAAGACTCACCAATATTTTTTTTAGAAAAAGCAGAACTAGAGATTCATGTAGCAGTTTTAAAAGAGGATGTATTTGAAGGTCAAGTCCAGGGAAAAGCTGGCTTAAAAATTAGTGTGCTTGGTGTGGATTTTCTCAATTTAGGTGAATTACAAGCTAGTGGTAAAGCATCTAAAAGCCTAGAAAGACAAGATGTACATACTATAAAAGTTACTCTTGTCCCAATTCTTACTAATGAGGAGATGAAGACTACTTTAAGCGAAGAAGAACTAAGAAAAATAAAAGCAGGTATAAAGGAAAAGTTAATGCGGGGAGAACAAGAGGATAAGAGTTCTAATTTAAATGAAACAGAACGAGAACAAGCTAGTAAAGCTACTAAAAACAAGATAATGCGTGGATAAAAAAGCCAAGATGAGACTCCAGTGTCAAAGAAAAAAATACTGATTTTGACAGCCAGCCCAGACAATGAGCTAAGGTTGCGAGTAGATAAAGAAATCAAAGCGATCGCGCAAGAATTAGATCGTTCTAAAAATCGTGAAAAGTTTGAAATTAAGTTTGAATTAGCAGTTACCCCTGGTGAATTGATTCATATTCTAGACACCGAAAAACCAGAGATTGTCCATTTTTCTGGGCATGGAAAGGAGGCAGGTTTAGTTTTCGAGGATGTAGCAGGACAATCTCAGCTAGTGAGGGCAGAATCCCTAGTAAAACTATTTGAGAAATTTAGAAATGAAATTGAGTGTGTTGTTTTGAATGCTTGCTATTCTGAATTTCAAGCTAAGGCAATCAACGAACACATCCATTACGTGATTGGCATCAAAAATCAGATAGAGGACACGGCAGCCATTAAATTTGCTGTCGGTTTTTATGCCGCCCTAATCGCAGGTCGTACCTATAAAGATGCCTGTGACTTCGGTTGTATTGCTCTCGATTTGGAGGGAATACCGGACGATTTGATCGTCTTTTGGGAAAATACCCAACCGATTTTAACCGTTCCACGACTCCCCGAACATCCCCCGACAACTCACCACTACCTAAATATTATTAACGCCCTAAAAAGCGGACGATTGGTTCCGTTCATTGGCCCGGGGTTTAACTTGTTTGACGGACAGCTCACGAATCAGAGACTTAGCGAAATTGAACTAGCAGATTACTTAGCCCAGAATTTGGGAATAACCTCTCCCTATGAAGATTTAGTGGGAGCACCTTGTCCACTCTGCCTTGTCAGTGCAGATGATCTGCCAGCCGATTGCCCTCTCAAAAAAGCCCTGCTGCAAGGAACGATAACAGCTTGTCCACTCGCTAACGAACAGGCACTTGCCCTTGCGAAGATGAATCTTCAGTACCTTGCCCAATATATCCAGCTCACCTTCGGCATCAAAAATGTTTACGAAAGGTTGTACGAACTGTTGAGAGGGAGATACAGTCCTAGTCGATTTTACCTGTTCTTGGCTAATCTCCCTGGAAAAATGAAAGACAAGCAATATCCTTTGCCTTACCAATTAATCGTGACCACCAATTACGATGATATGTTGGAACGGGCTTTTAGAGCAGCTAATCAACCGTTTGATTTAGTGTTCTATGTAGCGGAAGGCGAAGAGGCACGTGGTCGATTTAAATATAAACCGTTTGAAGAGAAAGCCCGTCCCATTGACCAACCCAATCTATTGGAAGTCATCGGCAAAGCAAAAGATTGTCCAGTTATTCTCAAACTCTATGGCGTAGTTGATTTAATTGAGAGTCAACAGTGCAATTTTGTCATTACTGAAGATCACCACATCAATTATTTAGCCTACCGAGAGATTGGACAATTGCTGCCCAAGGATATTTTGGAAATTTTATGGGAAAGTCACAACATCTTGCTTATGGGCTATAACCCCAGCGATCCGGATCTGCGGGTCATCGTTAATCGAATCTGGGGAGAGCGGCTAGTTGGGCAAAAATCTTGGATGATCCATCAATCGAAGCCAGGGGAGCTAGATAAAACCTTCTGGGAAAAGCGACAGGTAGAACTGATCGATAGCCGCTTAGAAGATTACTGTACTGAGTTAGCCAATAGGATAGAAAAGTTGCAACCCAAGCAGCCTCTTTATGAGCGTTGGAGTCCCTTATATGGGTGAAGTACCTTACCTGGGTTTAAATCCATTTTCAGAAAAAGACGCACCATTCTTTTTTGGACGGGATGAGCAAAAAAGAGCGATCGCCAGAAATCTTAGGGTTTCGCGCCTAACAGTCCTGCTGGGGGAAAGTGGAGTAGGCAAAAGTTCCATTCTGCAAGCTGGCATTGTTCCCCAGTTCCACCGGGATATCGAACGAAACCGACAAGAGCATGATGGTAAGCCCCAATGGGCTGTTGTTGTGTTCAATGCCTGGCACAGTGATAATCCACTTGTGCTGCTGGTGAACGAGATGCGGAATTCTGTTGCCGCAGCCCTGAAAATTGACCCGACTAGTTTGAAAGATGAGGCAACAATCGCCGAAAGTCTGCAAACCTGGACACAGATGTTGAGTGGAGAGCCAGAAAGAGGTCAAATTTTCATCATTCTCGACCAATTTGAGGAATACTTTCAGTATCACCCACAGGAGTCTGGAGAGGGAACCTTCGCCGATGAGTTTCCCCGATGGGTGAATCGTCCTAGCTTGTCGGTCAATTTCCTCATTGCCATGCGCCAGGATGCTCTAGCCAAACTCAATCGCTTCCAAGGGCGAATTATCAATATATTTGATAATCAACTGGTACTCCAGCGCCTTGACCGACTTTCAGCACGAGACGCAATTGTCAAGCCAATTGGGCAATACAACCTCCAACAGATTATCACCGACCACTTTATGACCTCGCGACTAACCCTGCTCTCCACAGCTAGCATGGGGAAGAGTCACATCCTCAAATATGGTGTCGCCGATCGCTTACAGCAGATTGCCCAGCAAAACCTAGACAATGAGGGCGTACCTCAAATAGCCACCGTTATCTGTAATTCCTGGCGCGGCAATCCAGTTGTTAATTTAAAACAGCAGCTTGCCAGGGATATCAGAACACTCTTTCCTAATGTCCAAGTTCCTCAAGCCGGGACTTCATTGGCTCAAACCTTGCAGGAGTGGGCGGAGCATATCGGTGGAAAAGAAGGAAAGGGTAAACTTTTTATCATCCTCGACCAATTTGAAGAGTTTTTCCAGTATCAGCAGCCGGATATGGGAGAAGGAAGCTTTGTCGCAGAATTTGCCCGTGCGGTCAATTATTCTGAATTGCCTGTCCATTTCCTGATTACCATCCGTGATGAGGCATTAAGCCTGCTCAAATATTTTGAACAGCTCGTCGCTGGCATTTTTGACAATCACTTGCATATTAAAGAACTAGAGGAAAACTCAGAGATTGCTGATTTAGTTAAACCGATTGAGGAACCCACCGACCAAACAAGCCAGGCGATCGCGATCGAACCCGAATTAGTTGAGGAGGTCTTAAATCAGGTTCAGGTTGGCATGGTTTCTCTCATCGAAACCGATCAAGGTAGGATTAGTATCCCTTCTACCTCCCAGGAAAATGTAGAAATTGAAGCTCCCTTTCTAGAACTGGTCATGGAGCGCCTCTGGAAAGAAGAGATCGGCAAAAAAGGCTCACGCTGCCTACGGTTAGAGACACTGAATCAATTCAGCATTCCAGAGAAGAATATAACTGGGGCCCAAAGGATCGCCAACGAGCATCTAAGTGAACAGATGAATATTCTCTCAGACAGAGAACGGGATGCTATGGCAACTGTCTTTAAATACTTGGTGAGTGCAGGAGGGACTAAGATTGCTTATCCTGTTCTCGACTTGCCGGAGACTATAGGGCTTAACGCAGGTGAACTCATATCTGTGCTAGACAAACTCGACAAGCAACGCATCTTGCGTACAGTCAAAGCCCCCAACCATTCAGATGTGAAACGTTATGAGATTTTTCACGACATCCTAGCTTTACCAATTTTAAACTGGCGTGACCGATACTTGCTGGAAAAAACACTCAAAGAAGAAAAAGAAAAAGGAAAGCAGAAAGCAGAGGAGCAGATTCGTCACGGCCTTTTAATTGGGCTAGGATTAGCTATTTTAGGTTCTTTCGTGGGAGCTTCAGGGTGGATAGGTAGCGAGATGAGAGAATTGCAGATGGCAGCGACCGAAATGAAAGAAGCTAGGGAAGTTTTTAGTTCCAGACCCTCTGAACCTTATGGACAAATTCTGGGATTAATCAAGGGAATAAAAGCAGGAAATAGTTTATTAAACCACTTGAGTAATCGCTTTCTCACTTGGAACCCCTTTCTCAGAACGTCAATCGAGCGAGATGAAAAGGATGCGATCTGTTACCTAGAGTATATTCTCAAGAACATCCAAGAGAAAAATCACTTTACTCTTACCTCAGTATCTCAGAGTGAAATCCGTAGCTTCAGTTTTAGCCATGATAACCAGCTCTTAGCTATTAGTTCCGAAGACGGCGAAGTCCGCCTGTGGCCGCTGCCGTTAAAAGGCAAGGCAAAAAACCCAATATCAGTTTTTGGAGGTTCCGTTTGGAGCCTCGGTTTCAGCCATGATAACCAGTTCTTAGCTATTGGTTCCGCCGACGGCAAAGTCCGCCTGTGGTCGCTAAAAGACGAGAAACTGGACAAAACAATACCAGTTTCTGGAAATCCTGTCTTAAGCCTCAGTTTCAGCCATGATAACCAGTTCTTAGCTATTGGTTCCGCCGACGGCAAAGCCCGCCTGTGGTCACTAAAAGACGAGAAACTAGACAAAACAATACCATCTATTAAAAATAAAAGTCCTGTCTATAGCCTCAGTTTCAACCGTAATGGACAGCGCTTAGCCGCTGGCTACAAAGACGGTACTGTCTGCCTGTGGGATCTCCAGAACCCGAAATTTTGCAATCCTCCCAAAAATCTCCAGAAGCAGGATACCGTTTGGAGTCTTAGCTTTAGCCAGGATGGACGGCGTTTAACTACTGGCTACCAAGATGGTATTGTCAGGCTGAGTACCCTACAGGGTGAGAAACTCGAACAATTCCCTACCCTAGAGGGCCAGAAACAGAAAGAACCTCCAGTCAATTCAGTCGGCAGAGTTCCAGTCTTGAGCATCACCTTTAGCCCGGATGACAAGCTTATGACTACTGGTTACAGAGACAGCAATATCCGTGTCTGGAACCTTCAGCTTAAGAAACCAAAAATCGAGCAGAACTTAGAGGGATTGTTAATAAGTGGTTGTCAGTGGCTCGATGACTATTTTGAAACTAACCTTGAGGATACGACCAAAGAAGCCAAAGAAGTATGTCAAAAATATGTGGATTATTAGATATTAAATGCACCCCACAGATTAATCAAGATAATTGACATTTGGGATTTGTTCCATAGTTAAAACTAAGGTATTTTAACGTTTCCAATACTTAGATTTTTGAGTTATTTAATTTTATTAAATTAAATTTTTAATCCAGTTTTCTTTTATAAAATAGGAGTTTTAATTTAAATGAAAACAAAATCCAATAATTGGAAGCTTTTACAACTTTTCACAGTAGTAGTAGTTGCTGCAATTGTTAGTTCTGCTCTGCATCATGCAGATCGATTCGAGGATGCAACCATTTCAGAGTTAACGATAGAAAAGCGGTTAGCAAAGGTGAGAGAATATATAAAGCAAAGAGGAGAAGCACCAAATTACTCGTCTCACACCGTATCATCACCGCAAGATAATCCTGACGCTCAAGAGAAAGATACTCTTTTCAAGCAGCAGGGCAAATTGTCTCAGTGGGTCAAGTGGGCTAAAGTGTAAAATCCGAGAAATGGGTGACGAAATCCATGCAATACACTAATATTGGGCCAGTCGAACTCGTTATCATTCAACCCACTCCTTTTTGTAATCTAGATTGCGATTACTGCTATCTACCCAATCGTCAATCTAAAACTCAGATGTCCCTCGATTTGATTGAAGCAATCTTTAAAAATTTGTTTCAAAGCCAATTAATTGATCAATATTTTACCGTTGTTTGGCACGCAGGCGAACCTTTGTCGATGCTGATCGCTTTTTATAATGCGGCATTTCAAATTATTAATCAACTCAATGAAGAGTTAAACCAAAATCGCTGCACAATATATCAAGCTATTCAAACTAATGGAACACTAATTAATCAAGCTTGGTGTGATTTGATTAAAAGCTATCAAGTGCAGATTGGCATTAGCCTTGATGGTCTGGATTTTATCCACAATGCTCACCGCAAAACTAGGAAAGGCTTGGGTACTCACGCCAGCATTATGAGAGGGATATCGCTACTCAAAGCAAATAATATTGACTTTCGTGTAATTGCTGTGCTGACTCAAGACTCTTTAGATTATCCAGAAGAGATGTTTAATTTCTTCATGGAAAATGACATTAGAAAGGTGGGATTTAATATTGATGAAAAAATAGGCTCTCATGAGTCATCATCTTTTGAGAATTTGGGAACAGAAGAACGTTACTTTACTTTTATAAAGCGTTTTTACGAGCTAGTAAAAAGCACAAACTTTTACTTAAAAATTCGAGAATTTGAGGAGCTTAAAAACAAGATTTGTCACGGAATTTCCAATGAAATAAAAGGACAGTTTACACCTTTTACAATCATCAGCATAGACTATCAAGGTAATTTTTCCACGTTCTCGCCAGAACTTTCATCTATGAAAAGTTCTATCTATGGCGATTTTATTTTGGGTAATGTGAAATATGACACATTTGAATCAGCCTGTGAAACATATCGATTCCAGAGAATCAATCAAGATATTCAAGCAGGTGTCGAGTTGTGTCAGCATACCTGCCCATACTTCTCTGTCTGTGGAGGCGGTTCTCCTGCTAATAAATACTTTGAAAATGGCTTTTTTGCTTCTTCTGAAACAATTTATTGCAGACATACCACAAAGATTTTAACAGATATTATTCTGGGGGATATTGAAACTTCTCTAGGGTTATAGGAAACACATTTAAATCCCTGACTATCTAATTAGTATTTCTGACTTTTCCCGTTAAGGGGGGTAAATGATTTACCTTACAAGCTTTTTAGGCGAGCGCGTACAATTTTTTTGCCTAACCAATCTGATCCCAATAGTTGAAAAATTTGAAGGACAATTCTTAATTGATGCGCTCACCTCTTTGTTGTAACAAAATCCAGTTGACATCCTCCCACCACTACACCGCAAGCAGTGTAGCGGGGAATTCCAAAAATCACTTCTTGGGATTCCTCTTTCTGCGACTCGACTTTCTCGGAGGAGTTTTCTCACCCGTGCAGAGATCGATGTCTCCAGAGGCGATTAACCCTTCGGCTGCGCTCAGGGCTGGCGTTCTCGTGTGCCCCACGGTACGCAGGGCTGTTTCATTCCCTAAAAGGCGCTGATTTACAAGCGTTTCAAGCAAAAAAAACAGGTGACTAAAAAATCTGATTGGGCAAGAAAATGGTGAACGCACTTAAATTTGCTGGTTGAGGTGGTAGTTTTTCTTTTTTCCACTCAAGCAAATTTCTGACTCATACTCTTGACAAAATCCCTAAGAGATCGAATGAATCAGCCCTGCCACGGTACGGAGTCCTAATGTTAATTGTTCAAACTTATTGATTGTAGGAAAAACTATGAAATTATCAGATTTATCAACAGAAACTCTAGAAAAAATTAAGCTAGTCAGATGGGATAGGATTATTGAGAAACATGAAGGCCCAGAAAGTTGGGAATTAGTTTTAAGATATGAACAGCCAGAATTTTTGGAAGTTGAAGGATGTGCAATATTATTACCTGTAGATAAATTACATCACCCTAATATCAGTATACTACGTTGTATCTGGAGTGCAGATAAGAATTCTGTAACAGTTTTTTTATCTGATACTACCTATGAAGATGATCCCTTCTTTTCTGGATTTATGGCAGTATGCGATCGCCTTAAGAATGAAGAATTTTTCTTAGCAATCTTGTACCATGAATGGTTTATTATTGAAAGAGCCGCAGTTTTTGAATAATGAACTCTCAGTAGTGGTTAAAAAATAGGACGAGTACTAATAAAATATTCTTATTTTTAGAAACAGAGATTTATCAAATTATGAAAAATGCTAGAGTTTGGCATATTTATGAAATGAATGTGGGACAAGTCCGACTTTAATATGGAAATTCAGGCTTACATTACTGTTGCTGGAACAAATATACACAATTATTTTTCGACTACTTCATTAGTTATTGATTGCAAAATATCATTGATATTTTGTGAAATCATGGAACCAATTCCCATTGACTCTAAATTTTTAATAGTTGCTTGATATGCTTCTTGAGATTGGTACTCCTCCTCAAAATACTGATCATCTTTATAACCATAAAGTATATGGTTAGAATCAATCTTCTTAAAAAATTGCTCAGATGGCATCAAGAATCCTATACTTTGAAAACAGCCTTCAATATAACCATAAAAATAGCTAATGAAATAGTTGATTTCTTGGCGAGAAAATTCCAATTCAAACGGTTCACGCAGTATTTTATTATCATAACCTTCTACCTCAGCCTCCAAAATTCTATACAAGCTGAAGTTGATTGAACCTCGATTGTCATAGATATCAACTAAGTAGAAAAATTTACCTTGTGCTTTTTCTAAAACCAGTAATACTGGAAAAGAAAAAGAGCCTTTCCAATCATCAATCCAATCACTGCTTTTACCAAACAAGTATGTTAAAGTTACGAGTGACTGAGCTAAATTAAACTGATCTTTACTTCCTTTTTTCGATAAATAAAGATGTATATAAAACATATAATCATCTTTAATAGGAAGGCTCTTTTTTCTCAACTTCCCAAATTCGGAATCATCTAACCGCCAAAGTTGATATTTAATATCTTTCGATTGCAGTTCAACTTTACTGCGCTCTTTAATTTGTTTAACTATTTGCTTCATATATTTGAATTGAATTCACTAAAAACAGTATAGTATTAATGTACTATATCGTGTTTTGAATTCTAGCGTTTTTAGCATTACTAAACCTTCTCATAGTCTTGGAATGACGGCCATAATTCTGAATTCGCTAATTTGTCATTGTATTCCAGTGATGTTACATAGTTTTTCGTTTGTGTGATTGATTTATCCATTAGAGAATCGACATAGGAATTATTCAAATTAGAAATAGTCCTATCTGTCAAATATTTTGAGTTTTGTGCAATTGCCTGATTTACTAGAGAAGCAAGAGCGGAATTATTCAAATTAGAAATAGTCTCAGGTGTCGGATATTTTCTGGTTTGTGTAAGTGCTTGATCTTTTAAAGAACCAACATCAGAATTATTCAAACTAGAGACTGTAGTTTGTGTACTACTTCCTGCTGTGTCTGTGATCATCTGACGTACTTGTTCGGCAGTCAGATTTGGGTTAGCACTAAGCATCAAAGCAACTACACCAGCAACATGAGGAGTAGCTGCTGACGTGCCACTGGCAGTTTCATACTGATTACATAAGTATGAAGAATAAACCCCGGCTCCTGGGGCTGTGACGTAGGTGATTTTATTCGTTCCAGCACGGTTAGAGAAGTCAGCTAAGTTATTATTTCTATCCACTGCCCCAACAGCAATTCCCGACTTATATGCAAAGCGGGCAGGATAGCCTGGTAATGGGCTACCATCGTTGCCTGCTGCCATAACAACAGTCACTCCTTTGCTACTGGCATAGTCAATGGCTGACTTTTCAATACAGTTAGGATTTGGACTGCTTAAGCTAACGTTAATCACATGAGCGCCATTATCCACAGCATAGTAAATACCGTTAGCTAAAGAAATACGAGTAGTTAAAGCAGAGGGGCTAGTGTCATTTGTGACCTTTACAGGCATAATCTTGGCATCATAGGCAATACCAGTGACACCATAGTTATTCTTCTCTCCAGCGATCGTGCCAGCAACATGAGTGCCATGACCGTTAACTTTGTCTAGAGTGTTATTGTTGTTGTTGAAAAAGTTCCAGCCGTAGCTATCGTCAACATAGCCATTATTATCATCATCTATATAATTACCCGGAATTTCCCTGGGATTCCTCCAAATATTATTTTTTAGATCCTTGTGGTTGTAATCAACCCCAGTATCTAGAACAGCTACGACAATATCTTTACCTGTGTATCCTTTTGCCCAGACTTCTGGTGCTTTAATAAGGTCTGCTCCCCAATTATCGCCACCAAGTTTAGGAACATCGGCGAAAGTATTCTGACCAATAGCTCTAGCAACCGCTGCTGCTGCATTTATCGTGCCGTAACCATTAGTAAAGTTATATCTAGTGCTGCTAGTAGTCGCAGTAGCATTACTTCTATCTGCTATATAGCTGCTGCGATCGCCAAAGCGCAAGCTATAGTCATGCTGAGTGTGAAAAGTATCCGTTGAGGGGAGATAAGTAGAATTTAGCCCGTTATGAGCAAGTAATTTGTCACTAGTATCATTAGTGAACATAGCTTTTTCTCCTCAAGAGAGAATGACTGCTTTTTACCAGTTAACACTGGCAAAAATGACGTTTTACAGTATTCTGGATTAGTCCTATAATCAACCTACAAATTCGATTCTCATGCTAATATTTCAAGTCAAAATAAGTAAAGTCAAACCCTTTTTCTTACTCAATTAAGGGTGTTAATAAATACGGATTTAGTATCAGCTTTTTGACAAGACTTTAGCTATTAGTCAGAGATTTTAATCTTTAGCTGAGATTATGTCTCTTGCCAATAATTACTAATGATATCGAATAATAAAATGCTGTTTCTTTAACAAAAAAATATTAAATATATCTTAATAGTTTGCTTTCATCCTGCATTTTCAATAGAGATTACAGTATGTTTTGCAAAAGTAAATTATATATATACATAAAGACAGATGAATTATCTATCTCATCTGTCTTTAGTTATTAGATGAGACAATTTTGCCGAAGGGTTCGCAAACAATTACTAGCGATCGCATTACTTTTAAGACAGTCGCTACGAAAGCGGCGATCGCACTCACTCTACCTAAACTCACTCCATGCGGGCAAAATGTTCCAGCAGCATCCGGTGGACGAAGATGTATCAATATAAGAATTAAACACGTGTTCACAACGTTCTTCCACCGAACCCTTTTGAGGTAGTTCTTCCAAGTTTTTTGATATTTTATTTTTACGTTAGTCCCTAACAAGAGTTAGCATGATACCTCGCTGTTAGAAATCATGTTTCAGCAAGCGTTTGAAAACATATAATTTGTATAGGTTCTTGACATGTACTGAACTCTCCAATTTTCAATAATTTTGAGCGCCATTCTGGGCGTAGAGCGATTCTCATTCTTGAAAGGCTGCACCTTAGCGTACACGATATATAATTTTGGTGGTACAAAAGTTTGTGTAGCATTTAAGTAATATTTACTACTTAAAATTAAAGCTATCACTTAACTAGTCTAATATTGTATATCTTTTGTGTAGTATTCTGATGACAAAGGTTAAGAGTGTTGATATATCAGGAAATTTAGCGTTTTTATTAGAAGTTGGTACAGAAGAACTACCTGCAAGCTTTCTTAGTAATGCCTTAACACAGTGGCGAGAGCGCATTCCTCAAAGTCTAGAAGCAAATAGCCTCTCTAGCGCATCTGTAGAAGTTTACGGTACTCCCCGGCGTCTGGCGGTATTGATTAAAGGTTTACCATCCCAACAACCAGACCGCGAAGAGGAAATTAAAGGGCCACCCGCACAAGCAGCCTTTAAAGATGGTAAACCAACACCCGCAGCAGTGGGCTTTGCCAAAAAGCAAGGCGTGGAAATAGACGCACTATTCATCCGTCCCACAGACAAAGGGGAATTTGTCTTTGTGCAAAAAAGAATTCCCGGTCGTCCTGTGGCGGAAATTTTAACAGAACTGGTTCCCCAGTGGATTTTGGGTTTAGAAGGTAAGCGGTTGATGCGTTGGGGTGATGGGGATGCCAAGTTTTCCCGACCAATTCGTTGGCTGGTAGCTTTGTTAGATAAAGAGGTGCTACCGATTGAATTAGTTAATGGTTCGGAAACGATCAAGAGCGATCGCATTTCCCAAGGTCATCGTGTCTTACATCCAGAAACCGTGACAATTCTCCAGGCTACCGATTATGTAAATACTCTCCACTCTGCCTATGTTACTGTTGACCCAGCGGAACGGGCAAATTTGATTAAAAAGCAAGTGCAAGTGGCAGCGCAAGAGTCAGGTGGACATACAGTACTTTATCCTGATTTGTTAGATGAAGTTACTAATCTTGTAGAATATCCTTCAGCTGTTGTTGGCAAATTTGAACCAGAGTTTTTGCAGTTACCAACTGAGGTAATTACTGAAGTTATGGTGACTCATCAGCGTTATTTTCCTGTATTTAAAGAAGGTACTGTTCAAGAAGAATTGTTGCCGAATTTCATTACTATTTCTAATGGTGATCCCACCAAATCAGACATCATTGCCGTTGGTAATGAAAGAGTTATCCGCGCCAGATTAGCAGATGGTCAATTTTTCTATCAAGCTGATTTAGCCAAGCCTCTAGAGAGCTTTTTACCACTACTAGAAAAAGTCACTTTCCAAGAAGACTTGGGTTCTGTGCGGCTCAAGGTAGATAGAATAGTCAAGATTACTGGGCAAATTAATACTCAATTACAGTTAGAGGAAAATCAAAGCCAAAAAAATCAACGTGCTGCTTTATTATGTAAAGCTGATTTAGTTACTCAAATGGTCTATGAATTTCCTGAATTACAAGGAATAATGGGACAAAAGTATGCGTTAGCCAGTGGTGAAGATGCGGAAGTAGCAAACGCAATTTTTCAGCATTATCTACCAACGGGAGCAGGTGATATTTTACCTGAAACCCTAACTGGTCAAGTTGTCGGTTTAGCAGACAGATTAGACACGTTGGTCAGTATCTTTGGACTAGGTTTAATACCTACAGGTTCTTCAGATCCTTTTGCCTTGCGGCGGGCGGCAAATGCTGTAATTAACATTACATGGGCGGCTAATTTGCCAATTAATTTAGAAAATTTATTGCAGCAAATAGTAGCAGACTTTGCAGCAGCTTACAACAAAAATCAGGCGCAATTAACTACAGCATTGCAAGAATTTTTCTTACAACGCATCCGCACCCTACTGCAAGAAGAAAAGCAGATTGATTACGACTTGGTAAATGCAGTTTTGGGAGAGAATGACCCAGAGTATACAGAACGGGCGTTACAGGATTTATTAGATGTCCGCGATCGCGCCTCATACTTACAACAAATCCGCAACGACAACACTTTAGATAACATCTACGAAACCGTTAACCGTTCCACACGATTAGCGGCGCAAGGTGATTTGGATACAAAACAGCTAGAACCAACAGCCGTAGTCCGTCAAGAACTATTCCAAAAAGCTTCTGAGGTAGCTCTGTATAATGCCTTAGTTGACTTAGTGCCACAAACTCAAGCAGCACAGCAGACACGGAATTATCAACTGTTAGTAGCAGCATTAGCAAAAATTGCTCCTACTGTTAGTAACTTTTTTGATGGGCCAGATAGCGTTTTAGTGATGGATCCCGATCATGAAGTTAAGCGTAATCGCTTACATCTACTGGGATTAGTTCGCAATCATGCTCGTGTATTGGCTGATTTTGGGGCGATCGTCAAAAATATGTAGCGTAGGCTAACAAAAAGTTGTGTAATTTTGCCAATAAGCGCTACTATAGGGAGTGCTTAACCAGGGACTCTGCTGCAATCTATGTCCAAAGCTCATGTGATTGGATTGGGAAAGTCCGGTGTTGCTGCGGCGAGATTGTTGCAACGGGAAGGTTGGGAGGTGGAGCTAAGCGATCGCACCATCTCCGAAACCCTCCTTCAGCAACAACAAGAACTTTCTGCCGAGCAAATAACCGTTAAACTAGGCCAATCCCTGGAATTGAATGGTGCTAATTTACCCCAATTAATAGTTGTTAGTCCTGGCGTGCCTTGGGATATTCCTGTGTTAATTCAGGCACGAGAACTAGGCATAGAAACTATTGGGGAAATGGAACTCGCCTGGCGACATCTGCAATCTCTACCCTGGGTAGGAATTACCGGCACTAACGGCAAAACTACTACCACAGCTTTAATTGCTGCCATTTTTCAAGCAGCAGGATTGAATGCACCCGCCTGCGGTAATATTGGCTACGCTGCTTGCGAAGTTGCGCTGTCTCAGGGGAACAGGGGTGTAGGGGAAGACAAATTAATTCTTTCGTCTTCCTCATCTCCCTCACTGGATTGGGTAATTGCGGAAGTCAGTAGCTATCAAATAGAATCTTCTAATACTCTTGCTCCCCGTATTGGTATTTGGACGACCTTCACACCGGATCACCTTAGTCGTCATAAGAGTTTAGAGAACTACTACAACATCAAAGCCAAACTGTTGCATCAGTCTAAGTTTCAAGTTTTCAATGGTGATGATGGCTATTTGAGCAAGCTAGGTCAAAGTCACTGGCCTGATGCCTATTGGACAAGTGTCAAAGGAAAAGATTCTCTGATTGGCGAACAAGGCTTTTACATCGAAAATGGTTGGGTTGTTGAAAAATTGACTGCACACTCAGCACCAGCACCCGTTGTGGAAGTGTCTGCTTTGCGGATGGTGGGAGAACACAACCAGCAAAATCTACTCATGGCTGTAGCAGCGGCGCGGTTAGCAGGCATTGGTTGTGATGCGATCGCGCGTGCGATTCGGGAATTCCCTGGCGTTGCTCATCGTTTGGAGCATATCTGCACTTGGGAAAGCATTGATTTCATTAACGACAGCAAAGCCACTAACTACGATGCTGCCGAAGTTGGCTTAGCATCAGTGAAAAGCCCAGCAATTTTGATTGCTGGCGGAGAAGCCAAAGCAGGAGATGATACTGGTTGGCTAGCAAAAATTCGCTCCTCAACTGCTGCTGTATTATTAATTGGCTCTGCCGCACCTGCGTTTGCCCAACGCCTCCAAGAGGTGGGGTATCATTCTTACGAAATTGTGGAAACAATGGAAAGAGCTGTCATTAAATCGGCAGAATTAGCCAAGCAGTATCATGCATCTGTAGTGTTGCTATCTCCAGCTTGCGCGAGTTTTGACCAATACCCGAATTTTGAAGTGCGGGGTGATCATTTCCGTCAATTATGTCTTGCTTGGGCAAGAGACAAAAAGTTTGCTGCAAAATTAGACTCTGCAAGCTCAGGTCAAGAGTCCATAATCCGAAGTCGATAGTCAACTGTACTTCCATTATGGGAATTTTCAGTTTATTGATAGCATAGGCTTCTATTATTTAGGGACATAACCATTACAGTTATGTCCCTAATTTTTTCCAACTAATAGAGCCAGAAATTTATGTATACAAGTTATGTCTAGCGTTTGTGCGATCGCACAACCTAGCTTTATCTGCACTATCTGTGCAATGGAATTGTATCAATAATAGAAAGTAGATGCGATGAGCTTATCTAAACTGAAGCTAGCAATAATGTTTGTAAATTTGACAAATGCATAAATATATTAATTATGTCCCATAAACTTATATGAGAAACTGCTGAAGAAATAAGTTGATTAACTATGATAATTAAAGTTATTGTCTCTAACATCAAAACTTGAATATAAAGTCAGATTCATCTGACCAAAGGAGCTAAAATTATGTCTAACATCAAAGTAGAAGATTTAGATTCGCAAGCAGTACCATTCTTTGCCCGCTTCTTAGAAGGACAATCTCCTGAAGAGTTGTCTGAAGAGGAAATGGAAGTAGTTGGAGGCGGATGTGGTGGAACAATTACCACTCTGAAGTTTCCTTCTGATAACGAAGATGTCGTTACTAAGAAATACCCATCTGATAGCGATGAATATGCTGTAACTCAAAAGTATCCCTCAGATGGTGATGATGCAGTCTAAAATTCAACATACAGGGGTTTTAGATGAATAGACCACAGTAGGGTGGGCATTGCAATGCCCACCCTACAAGCTACAAGCCTCTGTGCGATCGTAGCCCATTGTAAAAATTCCAAACAAGATGGGTCTGTCATAAATCAATACTCATCTGATAGTGAAGATTACATTTTGCCTATAAGTTTTATAAAGTAACTGCCTACTTATTTCTAGTTGGTAGTAGGCTGCAAAAGAAAAAAACCAACACTGATTCGATATTTTATGCGCCCCTCGCGTGATGTGGTTTTATTAATCACCCACAGTGGTGATTACTTCACAATAGATAGAGTAGCAGATGCCCTATCAAAACGGGGTGTACAACCATTTCGCCTTGACACTGATCAATTTCCGATCGCAGTACAACTCCAAGCGCATCTTGACAACTCTGGGAGTCATCACAGCCTAAAATATGGCGATGTCTCTATCAGCACAGAGCAAGTGCAAGCGGTGTGGATGCGTCGTATTTGGCAGCCTCAGTTAGGCAAAGAACTGGCTCCACAATTTCAACAAGCCTGCATCAGAGAATCACTCACAACTCTAGATGGCTTCTGGGACAGTCTTAAAGAAGCTATGTGGGTGGATGATTTGCAGCGGATCAATGCCGCAGAGAATAAGCTACGTCAATTGAGGGTTGCTCGTGAAGTTGGTCTTGTGATTCCTCGGACTCTTGTTACTAATAACCCTGAAGAAGTACGAGAGTTTTTCTTTGAGGTCAAAGGAAAGATGATTGCTAAGCTATTAACGCCTCTTTCATCTGGGATGAAAGGCTCCACTTTTTTTCTATATACCAGATTAGTTAAAGAGGAAGACTTACTGGATGCTCAAACACTGCGTTATTGTCCAATGGTGTTTCAAGAGCAAATCCCTAAACAACTGGAACTAAGAGCAGTATTTGTAAATGGAAAACTATTTGTAGGGGCGCTAGATGCGTCTCGTTATGCGGCATTCACCCAAGATTGGCGACGCGCTAAATCTGAGGATTGTGTATGGCAAACTCATGAACTTCCAATAAATGTAGTTGATTGTCTCAATGCTTTTATGGGCAGGTTTGGGCTAGTTTTTGGCGCATTTGACTTGATTCAAACACCATCAGGAGAATACGTCTTTTTGGAAATTAACCCTACAGGCGAGTGGGGAATGCTAGAACGAGATTTAGGCTACCCCATTTCGGAAGCGATCGCTGATGCCTTGCTTTCAAGAAGTGCTTAATTAAATCAGAGCTAGTAGTAAGCGGCTCTAGCCTTTGAGAACTTTATATAGAGCGATAAATCGCTCTTTGCGAGACGCTACGCGAACACTACGAACAAAAATCTTACATTTAATTACGTCTGCCTACTTAATAAATCGTAATAATTATAAATTGACAAATTAACACTTTATAAAACTAAAAAATCAGAACTTAGCACTCGATATGACTATTTTACTTATTACTCACAGCGAAGATAACGAAAGTATTTCTCTAGTTCTCCAGGCAATTGCAGATCAAGGTGGGAAAGCGTTTCGTTTTGACACAGACAGATTTCCTACAGAAGTGCAGTTAGATGTTTACTATAGTGAAGAATCTGAACGAGTGATTCTGAGTTGTGATGACCAGAAGCTAGATTTGAATGAGGTGTCGGCAGTTTGGTATCGGCGGATTGCGATCGGGGCAAAAATTCTCAAAACGATGGATCGACAACTCCGACAAGCCTCAATTCAGGAATCTCGCGTTACAATTCAGGGGATGATTGCTAGCATCAACGGGTTTCATCTTGACCCTCAACCAAATATCCGCCGAGCAGAAAACAAACAACTGCAACTACAAGTGGCCCGGAAGGTTGGTTTAGATACCCCGCGCACCTTGACTACAAACAATCCACTTACAGTCAAGCAATTTGCTCAAGAGTGCGAGCATGGCATGATTACAAAAATGCTCTCTTCCTTTGCTATCTACGATGAGCAAGGGCAGGAGAATGTTGTGTTTACGAATCCAGTAAAACCTGAGGATCTAGACAACCTCGATGGATTGCGTTTCTGCCCGATGACTTTTCAGGAGAAAATCCCGAAGGCGCTAGAACTGCGGACAATTATTGTAGGTAAGCGTGTTTTTACGGCTGCGGTAGACTCCCAAGCTTTGCAGAAGGCTCACTATGACTGGCGGCGGCAGGGAGTTGCTTTACTCAACGCTTGGCAAACCTACACTCTACCTCAAGATGTGGAGGAGAAGCTGCTGAAATTAATGGCTAACTTTGGCTTGAACTACGGGGCGATTGATATTATTTTGACGCCAGGCGATCGCTATGTATTCCTTGAAGTTAACCCAGTGGGAGAGTTCTTCTGGCTGGAACGTTGCCCTGGCTTACCCATTTCTCAAGCAATAGCTGAACTTGTACTGACTGAATCTGAGGCTTGTAAAACTAGTAAATATGACATAGCAGGCAAATTATGATTTGTATACGCTCTCAAGGTAGATGAACTACAAAAATAAGAATGATTAAATTTACCTGAGTCTTTCACTTCTGTTTACCAGGTTTGGTGTATTACCAAGCCTTTTTTCATGTCGATTTAGTTAATATCTGCCTGCCTTCAGGGAGAAACTTCGGCTGAAAATACTGCCGATATAACTGACAACTGAGCATTGCTTTATTGTTATCTAACTTAATTAGCCCCATACTGCTTAACTTGTAAGCCAGCATCGGTTCTAATCGGACAGGTTCAGTGGTATTTACGACAGCATCAAGTGCGATCGCTAATTCTGGCTGTTCTTGCAAAGTTGCACAGTGACGTTGTAAGTGATGATGATAAATTCCGGTGGATGTGGGGGCAGTTTCTAGCAACTGTGGGAGAGTTAGCTCACCCTGGTTAAGGTGATAGAGTGCTATGTTAACTAGTGCCGGATGTCCTCCAACCATATCTATTATTTGTTTAGCTTCTTTGCCATCAGTCCAGTTAAGTCCATAGCGCTGGGCTAACTGCTGCACTTGGTCTAGATTAAACCAGGTTAGCTGAACTGGTAGCCCCACATTGAAAGGAGACTGATGAAGTTGCAGCGGAACATAAATATCAGTCGAGTGAACTACAATGAGGCGAAGCTTTTGCCAAATGGGCAGCCTTTTGGCTTCTTCATACCATGAACGCAACAATGGTAAAACTTCTTTTGCTACTTGCGGATGCTCAAACATTTGGTTCACCTCGTCCAATGCCAAGACAAGAGGAGTATCAATTTGTTCAAGCACATAGCTTCTCAAGTAAAGGCTGCAACTGACTTTGCTGCCAATATCTTCATCCCAATAATCGTCTAGTCTTGGTTCAATCTGAAGTTGAAGGGCGACGTTGGCACATAGCCAGCGCAAAAATCGATTCAAATCACTCAAAATATTCTGGTCAATTTGCTCCAGGTTCAGGCTAACTGTGCGATAGCCGAGGCGATTTGCATGTTCCAGAATCCTCAACAGCATTGAGGTTTTACCCATTTCTTTAGGAGCTTTAATCCGTACTAAGGCTCCTGGTTTACTGATTTCTGTATAAGCCTGCCTCTCAACTGGAGAGTTTTCAATGTAAAAAGGGGAGTCAAGAGGAACCGAACCACTAGGAAAGCGAGGCGACGATATATCCTGTTTAATATCAAGGGTGTTGCCCACACTGCTTGTTTGTGCTGCTGCATAAGATTCCAGTAGCGCCCGACAGTTTTTCTTGGTGACACGCTCACCGATAATTTCAGTAAGCCGTCGGCATAACTCTGGAGCGACGACATTAGTAAAGTAACCAGGGCTATAGCCTTGTTCTTGAGCAATTTGGCTATAGGTATGATACTGCCATGTACCCCGCAAAATCAGAACTTCTGTGGAATTGAGGGGACGATGTTGAATTTCAACCAGCTTGCGGTTAACAATATTAAGAATAGATTCGAGGTTCATGGAAGTTCTAGAGCCATCTTCTTAAGTGTGAATCGACTCGACCATAACCAAATAATATCAGGATAGTGCCAGTGTAATACCAAGACTTACTAACTAACGCTGCGCGATCGCATGATTGTGTTTCTCTCTCCATCAGTTGTCTGTATTCGCCTATGGATAGAGGCATTGCCCTATTACTGCATAGAAACTGGATGTATGATTGGGTGAGATTTTAATGAATTGGTATCCACTAAAGTTAACTACTAATATCCAAAAATACACTTTTGGAGAACGAGTAATTCCAGAACGTCTTGGAAAGCGCGGCTTACCTGCTGGGAGGATAGCTGAAACTTGGGAAGTGAGCGACTACAAAGACAAAAAAGGAACTGTGGTTAATGGCTCTTTGGCTGGTCGCACCTTACATGAACTCACATTGTCTCATCCTCACGAACTTGTTGGTAAGGGCTGGCAGGGGCCACACTTCCCTTTACTATCCAAGTTTATTGATGCTTCTTATATGCTGCCCGTACATCTTCACGCAGATGATGAAACGGCTCGGAAATTGCACAACGAACCAAATGGTAAAACTGAAGCTTGGCACATTCTTTCGGCAGCACCGGGAGCAACAGTATTGGCAGGACTCAAGTCAGAATTTACACGAGAGCAGCTATTTGAAGCTTTCGTAGCCTGTGACTATGATTCTGTCTTGGTGCGTCACTCAATTCAACCGGGAGATACTATCTACGTGCCGGCAGGTATCATTCACTCTTTCGGCCCAGATACACTTGTCTTTGAAATTCAACAAACCTCCAATTTGGCTCAATCTGTGATGCCGACGGATTTGTATGGAAATGAGTACAGCCAACAAGAGTGGTACGCCAATATTAATGCTGCCCTTGATGAGCTAAAAACCCATTATCAACCTCGTCCGAACAGTGGGCTAAAGTTACAGTCGGGAGCTAATTCTCGGATTTTTGGCTGTGCTAGTCATTACTTTGCCCTTGAACATTGGATTTTAAATCAATCTTATTTAGAACCATCTCATCCTTGGCGTTGTCTAATTCTTTCCAATGTCGGCAATGTTGTGCAGCTAGAATTTAGCTCTGGTATCGAGCGGCTTGAGCAAGGGGAATCTTGCATTTTGCCAGCAGCTATTGGAGAGGTTCGTATTGTTCCAGAGCATCAAGCCAATCTGATAGCCTGTTACGTGCCAGATTTGCAACGAGATGTAATCGAGCCACTCCAAGCAGCAGGATACGATAAACAGCAAATACAGAAGTTAGGTGAGGTAAAGAAAATCTGTTCTTCCGGTAGTTTTATAGTGGGTTAATAAAATTTACTAGATTTTATTAACTACATTTTAGTGATATCTATGCGTGAAATATAGACTATGTAAGCATTTAAGCAATTTCACATATACTTAAAATAATTTAAATAACATGATTTATACTATAACACAGTAAAGTTTTAGGCGTTCACGCAGTGTGCCGTAGGTATCGCGATGAAATTTCCTATTTATAAAGATAAGGAGTAATTAATTATTAACTAATACTTTAACCATAAACTTAGCTGTCAAATTTAGATATATTACTGTGTCAGTTTCCTGATAAAATCACTACTGAATAATCAGCCTAGTTTCGAATAGTATAGTGAAACGTGACTCTATTTATTATCAAATTTTTAAGCGATTTCCTAGTTTGATTTTTGAACTCGTTGATTACCGTCCTGAACAGGCACAGAACTATAGATTTGAGTCGGTTGAGGTGAAAGAAACCGCCTTCCGTATTGATGGGGTCTTTTTGCCTCCAGAGGGTGCAACACCAAGAGTTATCTTTTTTGCAGAAGTTCAATTTCAGAAAGATGAAGCTTTATATCATCGATTTTTTACTGAGTTGATGATGTATTTGAACCGGAATCAGTCTCAATACGATGACTGGTACTGTGTGGTAATTTTTCCATCACGCAGTTTGGAACCAAGCGATACAAGAACTCATAGAATATTTTTAAACAGCGACCAAGTGCAGCGCATTTATTTGGATGAGTTAGGCACTTTTAATACTCTGCCAATAGGCATTAATTTAATGCAGTTGACAATTGCCTCAGAAAAAGCTATGGCGGAGCAAGCTCGTCTATTAATTGAGCGGGTACAATTAGAGTCAATAGACGCACTGCCGAAAAACGAAATAATAGATATTATTACCACGATCGCTGTTTACAAGTTTTCTTCGTTGAGTAGAGAGGAAGTGGAAGCCATGTTGGGACTGACTTTAGAGCAAACAAGGGTTTATCAGGAAGCGAAAGCCGAGGGTCGAGAAGAACGAGAAGCTGAAATGTTGAAAGTTACCGTCCCCCTGTTACTAAAAACAGGGATGAGTGTAGAACAGATTGCTCAACAACTCAATGTTGATGTAGAAGCTGTCCGGCTTGCTGCACAGGAGAACACGGACAAGTAAGCGCCCGCTAGACGGCGTTTACAAGAGTTTTCGTAAAGTCTCTGATGAAAAATCGCCTAGTCAAATTGATTGACAAGATTCTTTTACGGAAACGTGTAGTTATTGAATCAGTCAATGACCATCTCAAAAACCTCTGTCAAATAGAACATTCTAGGCATCGTAGTGTTTTTAATTTCTTGGTTAACTTAATGGCAGGTTTGGTTGCGTATACTTATTTGCCTCAAAAACTATCACTTGATATTTATCCAAAAGATTTATCAGCAGTGCCTCCTGCTATTTTTTAGTTCTGTCCAACTCATGTTAAAGAAAATCTAAAAAAGTAAGAGGCGATCGCAACAAAACCGGATAATGCACTTGAATTGGCTAATCCATTAAACTGATACTTTTATGGCATATACGCCCAAAATCTTGGCTTTTGCTGGCAGCACTCGCACTGATTCCTACAATAAAAAACTGGTAAAAATTGCGGCAGATGGTGCTATGGCAGTTGGTGCGGAAGTAACTTATCTAGATCTGCGTGATTTACCCTTACCTCTTTTTGATGAGGATCTAGAAGCTCAAGAAGGACTACCTGCCAATGCTCGCACGTTTAAGGACTTGATGATTTCTCATCAAGGGTTGCTAATTGCTTCACCTGAATATAATAGTTCACTGACAGGAGTTTTGAAGAATGCCATCGACTGGGCATCTCGTCCATCTCCTAACGAACCCCCGTTAGCTGCTTTTGTAGACAAGGTTGCTGCGATTATGAGCGCTTCACCAGGAGGTTTGGGTGGTCTACGGGGCTTGGTTCACTTACGGGCTATCCTAGGAAATATTAAAGTTTTGGTACTTCCCGATCAAGTTGCTGTACCCAAAGCTTACGAAGCTTTCAATGCCGATGGCACGTTAAAGGATTCCAAACAGCAGGAATCTATTGAGAAGCTAGGTGAGAACGTAGCAAATATATTGCTAAAGCTCAACTAAATTCACAGCCAGGGGAGTGTCAAGTTTTTAACTTTTACCATTCGGTCGTTGAATGATCGTTTCTACCACTCGCCGCTTAGCCTTCGGATCAATACCTACTAGGCGCACATACTCACCGCTATATTCTGCCAGAGATGATTCCAAATTTGAGATTGCATCCGTCTCTGCATCGATATGGCTGTTGACACAAGTTTGCCAAGAACCCATGCGGAAGCGTCGTTCATCTACGTGTTCAATGCTAATTTTATAACCTTGAGCCAAAAGTTGCCTAATCTGTTCTTGAGTTTCTAGGCTTAAATGAGTATTCGATACATCCTTTTTCTGAAATCCATTGGTAGTTGTAGGTTGGGTTATACCATTGGTTAACGGCTGACTAATTGGTGTCACTGCTGGCGGCGCAGCTTGATAATTTCTCCCTCTATTAAGCCGGTTGTACTCATCAACTAACTGGGAATTTTCTACTCGTTTTTGTTCACCAACCATCAAGTTACCAGACTCGATTAAGTGAGACAGACTGAAATCTGGCTTTTTAAATTCTGGTGGCCCTTCTAGGCTATTAACCACACGCAAGGATACGCGCTCAAAACCTATTTCATGGACAAAGTTGCGAATTTGTTCGTCATAAATGCGCGATCGCAAAGCGCTAAAAAAGTCAATTGATTGATTCACAAAGGTATCAACTAACTGTTCAATTTGCCGACGCGACAGTCCATCCGGTTCAAAAATCCCTTCAACAATGCCCACTTTATCATCTCTATCTGGTTCCCAGTAAAATTTATCCATCCGTCCATCCCGAATCAATGGCGCGTAGAGGGTGGAAAAATCATTTCCTGTGACAATAATCGGTACACGATGTAAAGGCGTGGAATCGTAGCTTCCAGGTAACTGCACATCTGTGGGATTATCGGCAATATTCATCAGTGTGGCATTCACCAACTGCGTGTTTACAGTATATTGAGTGCCTTCGTCAAAGCGGCCAGCACCCGCATCTAAATCGTTAATCATCAAAACACACATTTTTCCGCGTACTTTGATCAGTTCTGCTGTTTCTCGGTAGCGCAGACGAATTAAACGTGCTGGGTCTCCAGCATCAGGACTTTCTAACTCTCCGCCAGAGATGTGAGTCACCTCGATACCCATTTTCTCAAAGACCAACTCACATTGAAAGGATTTGCCTTCGCCTTTGCGTCCATGAATCCCCAAAATTATGGGTACTCGAATACCAGGAAGTTTCAAGAAGTTTTTGGTGATGTGAACAGCAAGTTTGTCCAAAAAGCGGGGAGCAATGTAGTAACCCATGAGCCTGTCTTATAAATAGTTAGCACTTCTAAACATAATGTTAAGTTTTTCTGGGGACAGCGATCGCGTTTCCCTACTTATTATTGCTATCACTTTCTGTATCCTTAATAAATATAATTATCATTTAGCTCTAGCATACGGGTAATGACAGTCACAATCTCACAGCAAGCTTACTGGAAACCATGTGATGAAAATGTCAATAATCTAAGTATTGACCCTGATGATGATTTAGACATCATTCAGAAGTATCCTCAGCAGTTAGGTCAAGGTTATTCACGCATCATCGAATTAAGGCAGGGATTGGAGTTAGCAATCAGCAAATACCATCTCCACGATCATCTGATTACCCAAGCTACTGAACGGAAACATCCCCAAGAGTATAGCTTTTATCTATCTGGAGGTTACACAGATCAAATTAAATCTCTCAGTATTGATGCTGGAGAATACGGTTTTTATGGTAGTGGAATAGCATCAAAAGAACGTTGTCAATGGTTAGCAACAGAGCAACTATTTGAGATTAATGTTCATATAGAACCTGAGATTTTTCACTCATTTATCGGTGATAAATCTGGTCAACTTCCACCAGAATTGCAGCATTTGGTTAGAAGCGATCGCACTTATTACATTAATTCTGGTAAAACAACGCCAGCGATGCAGATCATCTTGCAACAAATTCTACACTGTCCCTAGCACGGCATCACCAAAAGAATGTATTTGGAAGCGAAAGTTTTGGAACTGATGGCGTTACTCGTGGAACAAGAGGTAGAAGCACAAAAAGGTAAAAATCAGACTCATCCACTCAAGTCAGATGATTTACAACGAATTCACCACGCCAGAGAAATTTTATTGCGAAACCTTGACAATCCTCCTTCGTTGGTAGACTTATCACGCCAAGTTTGATTGGTTTGAGTCCGCTAGGTTTATTTGTTACAGGTGTAATGCTTTGGCGCAATCGTCGCTGGACAGAAGCACGGCGCAAAGCAGCAAGGGAGTTAGTGAAGAAATAGCTTTTCAGGTTGGGTAGTGAGTGCGATCGCACTTTCATCTTCTAACCTAGAAATAGCGCTCTCAATTGGTGGACAATCTTATGATTGAGCAACTTTTAGTTGACAATGACAATTACTATGTCCCAGATGCCAACCAGCTAATCACTGAAGATGATACACCTGTGGATAATTTTGCGTCTGCCAAACAACAACGTCTATTAGTCACTACTGTTTATAGTTCTTTACAAAATCAGACTTTTTTAGCTGAAGCCAACGTAGGTATTTTTCATACCTACAAACAGCCTGCGATTGTACCTGATATCTTCTTGAGTTTTAATGTACAAGTTCCGAAAAACTGGTGGGAAAAGCAAAATCGCTGCTATCTGGTTTGGGAATTTGGTAAACCACCAGAAGTTGTGATTGAAATTGTCCCGAATAAAGAAGATGATGAATTAGAGAAGAAACTAAAAATATATGAACGTATGCGAGTTAGTTATTACATCGTATACGACCCCAGTCAGCAATTAGGAGAACAAATATTGCGTGTTTACGAACTCAGAGGAATGAGGTATTTCGCAACCACAAAAACATGGTTAGAACAAGTTGGTTTAGGTTTAGTATTATGGCAAGGAGAATTTGAAGGTAGACAGGATAATTGGTTACGCTGGTGTCATCAAGATGGTAACTTACTGCTGACTGGAGATGAACGCGCTGCACAAGAACGTTTAGAAAAAGAGCAAGCACTACAACGCGCTCAACAACTAGCAGAGCGACTACGCGCTATGGGTGTTGATCCAAACACTCTTTAACTTTTTGTTTATTGCTGGTTTAATATTCGTTTTGCGCTCCTGTTACCCAGACGCGCAAACTTTCCGCTACTGCGGACTACGCCTACGCACCATCAAAAATACGCCAATCCAGAGATTTATAACTAAGACTTTTGTGCTAACTGTTGTACAAAATTTTTATGTTCTTCGCTATTTAGTCCTTGTTGCAGTACAGTTAAAACTTGTGTCATTTTTCCTGCACATAACGCTTGTACATCCAACCATAAACCAGGAAAAACTTGACTTTTGATTACTCCATCTGCACTCGGTTCTAATGATACATATTCCCCGTTTTGCAAGCTGAACCAATCGAGTTTATTTTCTAAAATTTGCCAAACAATATATTCTTTCACACCGTTCCGACGGTAAGCTTTCTTCTTATCGTATAAGTCATTTGCAGCGCTGCTGGCTGCAACTTCAGCAACTAATTCTGGTGCGCCTTCGATGTAGTCATCCTCACTAATGCGTGCTTGTCCACCCAATATCTCATCAATTAACAACACAACATCAGGCTGAGGTTCGTTATCTAAGTCTAGACGCACTGTGGCGTTATCGCCAATTTTGACACCTAGGGTCATTATTTTATAAGTGCCGAAGACAACTATTAATAAACTATGAGGTTCTGCATGACGTTGAAAACGTAAGGGTGATGCCACGTAGACGACTCCTTCTATTAGTTCTGCTTTCTTAATATGTGGCATTGCAGTATAGCGACGCTCAAATTCATGGCGAGTGAGTCTGTCCCCACTTTCTAAGGGTGGAATAGGTGGGTTTTTGCCTAGATTATGCTTGATTGATGCCGTCATAATCAGATTCCTGGAAGGAATGTCTTTACGTCTAGTATAGCGATGATTGTTCTGAGGAAGATCAAGGCAGGTGATCGCGCAAAACGCATATTAAAAGCGATCGCCTTATTAAATTAGAGGAAACCAATTTAACCAAGCGTCCCAGTTTTCCACTATTTGGGCAAATTCTGTATAGCCTCCAGATCTAGGATGAACTCCGTCATTAGTTCTTGCTTCATTTATCCAAATACTTGAATTTTCTAATATTGGAAAAACGTCTAAATAAGGTATATGAAATTCTTGACAAATCAAAGCAAACTGTTTAGATAAATTGGTAGTTCTCTGCTTTCTTTGAGGGTCTTCCTCATCTACATAAGGCGCAGGCCCAACCATTAACACAGGATATAACTGTTTAGCTTTACTTAAAATTTTGCTAGCATTTTTGATAGACTCTGTAAAATCTACACGGGTTTGACCATTTTCCAGAGTCGTGTCATTCAGCCCAAAAGAGAACACAACTCTACCGTCATATTCTTGAGGCAATCGAGCAGATACTTCCTGTATCCAACGCTTTGCTATATCAGTACTCGTATCTCGCCTAATTCCTAAATTATAGTAAGTAATGTCATAACCTTTTTTATTAGCATTCACGCATATTCTGCCCGTCCAACCAAGACATTCTGGGTCGCCAGTACCATTGACAAAAGAGTCACCAACAAAACAAATTCTCATTTGGTGTAGATGTTCTAATTGCATTTACTCATATTAAAAAAACGCAGAAGTTTACGCAAAAAAAACGCAAAGGTATTTCTGCGTACCTACCCTGCGGGAAGGCGAAGCGCCTATGCGTTTAAAATTAATTAAACAAGAGAGGCAGATAATTCCACCTCTCCTATTTATAATCAACAAATTACTTAAAGCATTTCAGCTTTAGTATCTGCTGCTGTTGGGTTTGTGAACAAGAAAGCTCATAACTTGGCACTGCTTGATGTTGTCAAAACCGACAACACGGATATAGGAGTTGCTAAATTGAGAACGGCAGCCTTGGACTTCGCTCAATACTTCTTGAGTGGATTTAGCGCCGAACAAAGGCAGTTTCCACATTGTCCAGAATAATTCCGTTGGCTCAGAAGTTTCGTTAAACTCGATCGCAGGAATAAAACCTTGACTCAAAATGTACTGAACCTGCTTGGCAATTTGAGCGTCAGAAAGGGGAGGCAGATAAGAAAGGGTTTCGTAACGACGCTCTTTTGGTAAAGTTTGCATAGCTGTTGATGATGGGTTGCGATTTTTACTACTGGTTGACTGACTAACTGGATGAGTTATCCAAGTTCGTATCTGAAGTTGTTTGCTGTTCTGATTGCAGACTGGGGTCTAATGTATCGATTAGTGTGATGCGTTCTAGATGCTGGCGACGCTGTTCCATATTGGCTTGCTGAATGCCAGTCCGCACCATTTCCGGTAAAAATTCGGCGATTTCCTCCGCAATGTGCTCCCTGACAGTCATAATCCGCAACGCCAAATCTGGCTTCTCTCGGAACAGTTGCTCAATGTATGATTCTCCGTCCTGAATTTTGCCGGACGAAAAGTTATGTAGCCAAAGTTCCAATGGAGGATTAGTCTCGCCTAGCTGTGCCAGTACTGTCCTTAGAGCCTGATAAGTCAGGTAGCTTTGGAGAGTCTTGGCTGTGTCTTTCGCAATTTGCTTGAGATTCATGCTTGACCCCAGCCTTTAAAAGTATGAAGTATGAAGGATGTAGACACCCTTTGGGTGGCTTCCCGTTCGCATAGCGTCTCCGCTAGGAGAAGGGTAGGATGAAGTGATTAAAGTAATTTAACATTCAGCCTTTATCCTTCCACCTTCAGCCTTTATCAGACGGTATCCATTGCTTCAAACTCGAACTTGATTTCTTTCCAAAGTTCGCAAGCAACGGCCAATTCAGGAGACCACTTAGCGGCTTCGCGGATAATATCGTTACCTTCACGAGCCAAGTTGCGACCTTCGTTACGAGCTTGGACACAAGCTTCTAAAGCTACACGGTTAGCGGTAGCACCAGGAGCATTACCCCAAGGGTGGCCTAGAGTACCACCACCAAATTGCAGTACGGAGTCATCACCAAAGATTTCTACGAGTGCAGGCATGTGCCAGATGTGGATACCACCGGAAGCAACTGCCATTACGCCAGGTAGAGAAGCCCAGTCTTGGGTAAAGTAGATACCGCGAGACTTGTCTTGCTCAACGTAGTTTTCACGTAGTAGGTCAACGAAGCCCATTGTGATACCGCGTTCACCTTCCAGCTTACCAACCACTGTTCCGGTGTGGATGTGGTCGCCGCCGGACATCCGCAGCGCTTTAGCCAAAACGCGGAAGTGGATACCGTGGTTCTTTTGACGGTCGATTACAGCGTGCATAGCCCGGTGGATGTGCAGCAACAGACCGTTGTCACGACACCAACGAGCCAATGTGGTGTTGGCGGTGAAGCCTGCGGTGAGGTAGTCGTGCATGATGATGGGCATTTTGAGTTCTTTAGCGTACTCAGCCCGTTTCAGCATTTCTTCACAGGTAGGAGCGGTGACGTTTAGGTAGTGACCTTTAATTTCACCTGTTTCAGCTTGAGCTTTGTGGATAGCTTCAGCAACGAACAAGAAGCGATCGCGCCACCGTTGGAATGGTGCGGAGTTAATATTTTCGTCGTCTTTGGTGAAGTCCAAACCACCGCGCAAGCACTCGTATACAGCGCGTCCGTAGTTCTTAGCGGAAAGACCTAATTTGGGCTTAATTGTACAACCCAGTAAAGGACGACCGTATTTGTTTAACTTGTCACGCTCAACTTGAATACCGTGGGGAGGCCCTTGGAAGGTCTTGAGGTAAGCTACAGGAATCCGTAAGTCTTCCAGACGCAGCGCCCGCAATGCTTTGAAACCAAACACGTTACCTACAATAGAGGTCAACATGTTGGTTACAGAGCCTTCTTCAAACAGATCCAGGGGATAGGCAATGTAAGCAATAAATTGATTATCTTCGCCGGGAACTGGTTCGATGTCGTAGCAACGACCTTTGTAGCGATCTAGGTCGGTGAGCAAGTCTGTCCATACAGTTGTCCAAGTACCAGTGGAAGACTCAGCCGCAACCGCCGCAGCTGCTTCTTCATAGGGAACTCCAGGCTGGGGTGTAACGCGGAACGCCGCTAAAATATCTGTATCTTTGGGTGTGTAATCGGGTGTGTAATAAGTTAGTCTGTAATCTTTAACACCGGCTTGATACCCAGTTTTGCTCTGAGTCTTAGTTTGAGCGTAAGACATATTTTATCCTTCCCAGAAGTCACTCTTTTTACTTATCAAATTACGTACTGTGCAATTTCCCCTCAGTCCCGTTCTTTCCCCCCTTCAGCGAGGAGAAGATGAGGAAAATTTTCTGTTAGGGATTGCCTTTAGTAGAGGGTAGTAGTCTTTATTGCGGCGGATACTTTGGTAGCGGTGGTAACCCTCCTCACCAGTGTGATCCCCTTCTAGGGGCACACGACCTAGCGCTTCTACATCTCCCCTCTTCTGTGAGTATCAAAATTCTTTTCTATCTCTTCCTCGTACCCCACTAAACCTTTTAATTCCACCAAAACTACCCGCAAAGCGGGGCAGTACTGAGATAATTTCCCTACAAATCGGGGCATTCAGGGGAGTGGGCTGACTGGCACACACTCCCGCCTCTGCATTCCTTTCACCTTCTCCCTTGACAGGAAAAAGACTACAAGAGAATTTACTTGACAGTGGAGCCATAGGTTTAGCAGAGTTGTGAGCTAAAGATAAAAAATTGCACACCACGTAATTTGTAGCTTGTTTCACAATATATCAAGAATTCGATAAGTTATTCTTTGAAACTTTTTAACTTAACTATATAAATTTGTTATTACATAAAGTTTTAACATTTTGTGAAGAATGATTTACAAAAGGTCATAGATAACTGTATAGAGCCTTGATGCACAAGAGTTTCCCTGTCTGGAGGAAGATTGTTGGGATGCTTTTGAGGCTTTGACTTGGATAAAAATTACCTGTGACGTTTAAAAAATCCCAGCTAGGGGAACACTGAAATTAATCCAAAGCCAGTTTAGGTAATAGCTATGAGTATTGTCTCCAAAGGAAATGTCACCGTGGTATTGATTTGCAAGCGTACTAATCTATTGATTACTTCTATCTTGCTGGGGCTGATAGCTTTGCCGAGCATGGGTATTGTAGCAATAGGAACTCCAGCGAAAGCACAAAAAATAAGTAATAGTGCTCCGCCACAAAAAACCCCTGATATTAAGCCATCTGAGTTAACCCCTACTTATCCAGCTTCCGCACCGCCACCGCGAGTAGAACCCTTACCCAATCAACGGGGAGTGCAAGAACATAAGCAAGAAACCGATTATCGTGTTAGCAACTTGCTGGCAGATTTTACAGGTAATCTTTGGGTAGGTTCTTGGCGGGGATTATCGCGGATTGACCCTAATACTGGCAAGATTATCGCTCGTGTTAGTTTAACGAATGTTGCCATTGGTGCTTTAGCTCAAGACAAAGTAGGTCGTCTGTGGGTGGGAAGTTATGAAGGACTGATAAGAGTAGAACCCCGCACTAATGAAATTACAGCGCAGAATTTATTTTTGCCTTCTAAACGAGTATTGTCACTTTTGCTTGACAAGCGGGGTTATTTGTGGGCTGGAACTGATAGCGGCTTAGCTTTAATTAGTCCCGACCAAGGCTTGATTATGACAACTTTAAAAAATCTCCCTGGTGTCAGCGCCAACGCTCTAACTTTAGATGCTGAAGGTAACTTGTGGGTTGGTACTCTTGATGGATTAGTGCGGGTTAATACTGCTAATGCTTTGATAATGAAGCGGATTGGTGATTTACCAGGGACAACTGTACAAGCTTTGGCTATCAGTCCAGAAGGGTTAATTTGGGCGGGAATGCCCAATAATTTGTTAGTTATCAACCCGAAAACTGGGGCTGTGCTGAGGTCTGTAACACGTCTACGGGGACGTGACGTAACTTCGGTGCGCTTTGCTAAAGATGGTAGTATCTGGGTCGGGACTAACAATGGTTTGTTACGATTAAATCCAAATACTGGCGCTGTGTTAGACGAAGAAGTCACTGGACTTCCTTCTAGTCGGGTTCTTGCTCTTGTGCCTGATGTCGGTAACAAATTATGGATTGGCACTAGTGAAGGTCTGGCTTGGTTAATGCCCAAAATGGGCAGTGCAAAACCTCATATTGCTTTCAGTCGCGCCGTGAGGTAACAAGTTATGAGTGCTGAAGAGCAATAGCGGGGCGTTTAGCCCGTGCTGAGTGTTTAAATTCAAAACTCTTAACTTCTCACTCATTACTCAGCACTCATTACTCAGCACTCAGCATTAAAAAAAAATGACAGTCACCACCCAGCAATTAATTCAATGGAAACAACAGGGACGTTCGATTGTGGCGTTGACCGCTTGGGATTACGCGATCGCTCAACTCCTCGACGCCGCTGGTGTAGACTTAATCCTTGTGGGAGACTCAATGGCAGTAGTGCTTGGCTATGAAACAACACTGCCAATCACCCTAGAAGAAATGCTGTATCATGCCAAAGCTGTGCGCCGTGGAGTTAAACGCGCATTAGTCGTTGTAGATTTACCATTTTTGACGTATCAAGAAAGTCTGCAACAAGCGATGCACTCAGCTGGGCGGGTACTCAAAGAAACGGGCGCTCAAGCGGTAAAGTTAGAAGGGGGGTATCCTGCGATCGCAGAAACTATTGCGCGGTTGGTACAAGCTGGAATTCCCGTCATGGGTCATGTAGGTTTGACACCACAATCAGTACATCAACTCGGTTTGCGACAACAGGGTAAGACCCAGGAAACGGCTGAGAGAATTTTAAATGAAGCGATCGCTCTGCAACAAGCAGGTGTATTTTCTATAGTGTTAGAGCATATACCCGCAGATTTGGCAATGCAGATTACACAAAAACTTAGCATTCCGACAATTGGTATTGGTGCAGGACAAAACTGTGATGGACAGGTTTTAGTGACCTCTGATGTCCTCGGACTTGCAGATAAGCACCCACCATTCGCCAAAGTTTATACAAATCTGCGAGAGACGATTACCAAAGCTGTGCAAGATTATGCTGTGGAAGTGCGAGAGCGAAAGTTTCCATAATAAATAATCACAAGCCATTCTTTAACTGTGAATTGATATTAGGAGTAGTTCTATGGTTCTACAAGTTCACCCTATCCAAAAAGAACCAACTGTTACTTGGGAGCCACTTCCAACCGACTTCATCTTACCTGACGATCCAGTGGAAAATATTCAGCAACCATCTCTCGCTGCGGCGCTTACCGATGCTTTAGGAGCCACAGGACGCATCCAACCTCAAATGCTGATTGGCTCTAATTTTGGACTCGTAGCCACAGTCAACAAAAAAATCGTCGTCAAAGCACCAGACTGGCTTTATGTCCCTCAAGTGCAGCCTGTAGCCGCCGATGTAATACGTCGCAGTTATACACCAAATTTAGAAGGCGCTGCTGTGGCTGTGGTGATGGAATTTTTGTCAGACACAGAGGGTGGAGAATTATCAGTGCGCTCAACTCCACCCTACGGTAAGCTCTATTTTTACGAACGGATTCTTGAGGTTCCAACCTATGTAACCTACGACCCCTACGAACCCAGTTTAGAAGTACGATGCTTACAAAATGGACAATATATTTTACAGCAAGCAGATGCCAATGGACGTTTCTGGATTTCTGAGTTAGAGTTATTTCTCGGAATTTGGTATGGTGAAAGACTTTGCCAAACCACAAATTGGCTGCGCTGGTGGGATAAAGAAGGAAGCTTACTGCTCTGGAGCAACGAACAAGCTGAACAGGAACGTCAACGTGCTGAACAGGAACGTCAACGTGCTGAACAAGAACGTCAACGTGCTGAACAAGAACGCCAACGTGCTGATATCTTAGCAGCTAAGTTACGCGAGCTAGGTATTGACCCGGATGCGATCGCGTAATAAAGATGAGAGGAAATAATAATTCCTCCCTTGTCTCCTTAACCGCTGTAAGGAGATATCCGCATTGAAATTTCATGAAACAACAAAAAAATCAATTTAGTCATCTTACAGCAATTGAAAGAACTTGCTTGTCATTTCCTGCAAAGTTTTTATTAAATCAAAACCTGCTTCAAGGCAAAATACTAGATTTTGGTTGTGGCTTTGGTAACGATGTTAAGTTATTACGTCAAAAAGGTTGTGAGATTACAGGTTATGACCCTTATTATTTTCCACAATATCCTGATGATAAATTCGATACAATTATTTGCTTTTATGTTTTAAATGTATTGTTGCCTGAAGAACAAGCTAATGTTCTTATGGAAGTATCACACTTATTAAAACCAGGCGGTAAAGCTTATTACGTCGTCAGAAGGGATCTTAAAAAAGAAGGTTTTAGAGAACATTATGTTCACAAAAAACCTACATATCAATGTATTGTCAAACTTCCCTTCCATTCAATTTATTTAGATGAAAACCGGGAATTTTATCAATATACTCATTATAACCATCAACATAACTCATCTAATAAGTGTATATTTTGCAATCCATATAAACATCTAAGATTATTAACTGAATCGGCAACTGCTTACGCTATTTTTGATGGTTATCCTATAAGTAAAGGGCATACTTTGGTAATTCCTAAACGTCATGTTAGCAGTTATTTTGAGCTACCATTCAAAGAACAATCTGCTTGCTGGTTTATGGTGAACAAAGTACAAGAAGTTATCAAAACAGAATTTGAACCTGATGGTTTTAATGTAGGAATGAACATCAATCGAGAAGCAGGTCAACATATTATGCATACTAGTATTCATATCATCCCTCGTTACAAAGGTGATGCTGTCAATACTAAAAGTGGAATCAGGAACGTCATTCCTAAAAATAAATAATTTTCCTTCACTGACAGTTTTACCCAGTAAAAAAACTGGTTAACTAGGTTGATTACAAATATTTAAATCTCACAATCTGGACTTTGTAGTTTTGTTGAAATATTGCAGTTTATTCAGTTAATTAAGATTATCTCGATCTATTCTTAGCGCTTTTAATTGTTCCGCTAGTTGTTGAGCGCGTTGTTCTGCAACTTGGGCGCGTTTTTGCGCTTCTTTAATCTGTTATTGGGGTGTGGGATATCGTTTTACTTGCTCATCATACCAATAAAGCCATTCTCTTGTTACCCCACAATAGTTACCGCGATCGCAACCTATTCCCAAACCAATTTCTGATAGCCAAATGGGGTTTCCCTCTCGCAATTCATACTTCCCATTAACTAACTTGTGTACTTCCAAACGGGGTTTACGGCGACGGCGAGAAGAATAAATTACGTAGTAAATTACACCTAATGCTGCATATTCATCTAATTTAATGCTGTACTCTTGACGATAATTTTGTGAAACTACTTCTAACACTAAAATAGGTACAATATTTTCATCCCACAGCACATAACTAGGACGCAGTTCCTCATCATAAAACCGCTCTACACCTAAGCTCAAAAAACCATCCGGGACAATGGGTGGTTTATCGGGATGATAATAAATACCCATATCTATCCCAAAAAACCAGTCCATGCGTTCTGACTAAAGTATCAAGAGTATTACCTTCAACAAGCCTGGTATCAATTCTTGCAGGTCATTGTCCACAGGCGTCTCATCAGCAGATGGTAAGTACCTCGGCAAGTTGTACTCTAACATGGCTGGTTTTCCCAAAACTCAAAGGACACTATATTCTATTTGGCTCACCAGAATTATAGCGATTTCGTAGTTAGTACACTACCAAACTGATGTCTTGCGCTAGTCCCAAAAACCGTCAAAGGTTATAAACCTAAGCAAAGCTGTTACACTTACTGGCGTGGGCGTAGCCTGTCGGAGACATCGCGCTCATTAAGTAGATAAACATAAATAAATTAAAGTTCGTAATTTATGCTGTTTTAGAAGATAGTGTCAACTACAAGCTACAAAGTATCTTCAGTTTAATTATGCCTACTTACTTATGTCATTATTTGCACTCTTATAGACTGAGTATCCTTCTAGTACTACATGACACACAAATCTAATGAAGTACCAATCTGGGAAATTTTGGTAACTCTTAGCTATTAATAAACATATATACTGTTTGTCGCTACTTATGCTTTATATTTAGCGATGGGGTAGTACAAACAGCTACTTATTTTTAGATACTTGGAGGCAGTACCATACTACCTTTTCAACTGATACTCTGATACTATCAGCATAAGGCAGAGTTAAAGTTAAGTTGATATTAAAGGTTAGCTTGATATTAAAACAAATAATTTTTGCTGAATTGCGACTGATAAAGACTAAACTAAAAAGTCTTGTGCAGCAAAACCTGTAGCTTTAAATGAAGTAATCATGTCTAAGGTTCTTGTCTCCGATACTGTTGATCAAGCTGGAATTGACATTCTTTCCCAAGTTGCTACTGTTGATGTCAAAACAGGCTTAAAACCAGAAGAACTGGTAGAAATCATTGGTGAGTATGACGCGCTGATGATTCGTTCTGGTACACGTGTCACCAAAGAAATCATCGATGCTGCTACCCAGCTGAAAGTCATTGGTCGTGCTGGTGTAGGTGTGGATAATGTGGATGTTCCCGCAGCCACGCGTCGAGGAATTGTGGTGGTCAATTCTCCAGAAGGAAATACCATCGCCGCCGCCGAACACGCCCTCGCTATGATGTTGGCTTTGTCTCGTCACATCCCTGATGCGAATGCTTCAGTAAAACGCGGTGCGTGGGATCGTAATAGCTTTATTGGCGCGGAAGTTTACAAAAAAACTCTAGGCATTGTTGGTTTAGGTAAAATTGGTTCCCATGTTGCAGCTGTGGCTAAGACAATGGGGATGAAACTACTAGCTTATGACCCTTTTATCTCCACAGAACGAGCTGAACAAATTGGCTGTCAGTTGGTGGAACTGGATTTGCTTTTCCAGCAAGCAGACTATATCACGTTACACATCCCCAAAACCCCAGAAACCACCCACTTAATCAACGCCATAACCTTGGCTAAGATGAAACCCACAGCCCGGATCATTAACTGCGCTCGCGGTGGCATCATTGAGGAAAAGGCTTTAGCAGCAGCTATCAAAGAAGGTAAAATAGCGGGTGCAGCCTTGGATGTGTTCGAGTCAGAACCACTAGGAGAATCTGACTTGCGATCGCTAGGAAAGGAAGTTATCCTTACCCCCCATTTGGGAGCTTCCACTACAGAAGCTCAAGTAAATGTAGCAATTGACGTTGCCGAACAAATTCGGGATGTGCTTTTAGGACTACCAGCGCGTTCAGCGGTGAATATTCCTGGACTCGGCCCTGATGTGTTAGAAGAACTCAAACCTTACATGCAGCTAGCAGAAACCCTAGGGAATCTGGTGGGACAGCTAGCTGGTGGACGCGTGGAAGTACTAAACGTCAGAATGCAAGGCGAACTAGCAACCAACAAAAGTCAGCCTTTAGTGGTAGCTGCCCTCAAAGGACTACTTTACCAAGCTCTGCGGGAACGAGTTAATTACGTTAATGCCAGCATAGAAGCTAAAGAACGGGGAATTCGAGTGATTGAAACACGCGACGCCTCAGTTAGGGACTATGCCGGTTCGCTGCATCTAGAAGCCACAGGTACTTTAGGTACTCATTCTGTCACAGGCGCTTTACTAGGTGAGCGGGAAATTCACCTAACTGACGTTGATGGTTTCCCAATTAACGTCCCACCTAGCAAATATATGCTGTTTACCCTACACCGCGATATGCCAGGAATTATCGGCAAACTTGGTTCTTTACTCGGCAGTTTTAATGTCAATATTGCCAGTATGCAGGTAGGCCGTAAAATCGTCCGTGGCGACGCAGTGATGGCTCTCAGCATTGATGATCCTTTACCCGATGGAATTTTGGCTGAGATTATCAAAGTGCCGGGTATCCGGGACGCATATACAGTAACACTATGAGTGCTGAGTGCTGAGTAAAGAAGTGCTGAGTTATGAAAAACACAGGGTGGAGGCACAACATTGTTGTGCCCCTACGAAAGACCTGTGTTCTATGCAACTGAAAAACGCTATATCGCTCATAACTCTCTTAAACTCACTACTCAGCACGGGCTAAACGCCCCGCTACCGCTAACAGCACTCAGCACTAAAATATGGCAAACACTTGGTGGGAACTCAAGATTTTATGTGAGCCAGACCTAGAAGATTCTATCTTTTGGCGACTGGAAAATTTTGGCTGTCGTGGTACAGCTAGTGAAAGTAAAGGAAATTCCTCTTTAGTAAAAGCTTACCTGCCGAATTTTCAAGCACAACTGCTAGATTTAGCTGCGCTGTCGCTGTGGCTGCGTCAAGATGCCCTCTGTGTAGGACTGTCATCTCCAACACTGCACTGGGAGTTGATTGATGAAGAAGATTGGGCGAGTAGCTGGAAACAATATTGGCATCCCCAAGAAATAGGCGATCGCTTCCTAATTAACCCCGCATGGCTACCTTCACCAGAAGCATCGGAACGGTTAGTCATTCGTCTTGATCCTGGTGTAGCATTTGGGACAGGCAACCACGCCACCACCCAGCTATGTCTGGAATCTCTAGAAATGCGTCTGGGTGAAGTTCCTCAATCTTTTGTTAGTACTGGTAACAAACATGAACAAGTAATCGCGGATATTGGCTGTGGTTCCGGTATCCTTTCCATTGGAGCAATACTGCTGGGAGCAGAGAAAGTCTATGCAGTGGATAATGATCCCTTAGCAGTAAAATCAACTATCAGCAATCGCGCACTTAATAACATCAGTCCAGAACGCTTGATACCAACAGAAGGAAGTGTAGACATTTTGACAAACCTGGTTGAAAATCCAGTGGATGGTATCGTCTGCAATATTTTAGCTGATGTGATTATTGAGTTAGTTCCACAAATGAGTGCGATCGCCAAACCCACCACTTGGGGTATTTTCAGCGGAATTTTACTTGATCAATCCAAAGCTGTGGCTGATGCCTTGGAAAAAAATGGTTGGGTAGTTGCTACCCTATGGAAAAGAAAAGAATGGTGTTGCTTAAATGTAAGACGTTCTTAAAAAAAATTCACCAGGAAAATCAGGCACATTTGAAATCGAATTTAGTATTCGTAAAGTTTGATTCTTGTCGTAACTAAAATTAATGGCAATCGCGCTGTAGATAACCTAATTATTTCTTTTGCCTGGGGTTCCAATTTTAGTGGAAAGTTCATACTTTTGTATGACCTGCTCAATCTTGGAAGTTACTGTATTTATTCTGTGTTTAACCGTATCAAAATCAATATTCGCCCAAATACTGACTTTGGCAGGCATTTTGTGATTCCTATCCATAGCTGGTCTTGCTCGTCAAGGTATTTTTATATATGTCTACAATATCAACCGCCTCAATTCCTAAACTACTTACTCAAGACATATAAGCACATATACTTAATGTTTGCTTAAGGTTTTATAAAAGTCGGTGGTAAACTCAGTCAAGAAAGTTTGTAGGGTGGGCATTGCAATGCCCACCCTACTGTGGTCTATTCATAAAAAACCCGCTGTAAGGTTGTTACAGATGGCGGCTCGTGTCGCCCAAGGGCGTTACCGTAAGCAAGACTTGCGAGCAACTTCTGTTTGCAACGCACTGCCTCAAATTTCAAATCCTCAATGGTAGCTTAAATAATTGTTTGTAGATGTTCTACCAACTGCGCTGCTTGCATTACACCTTCAATCCGCTCTACGGGTTGACCCTGCTTAAATAGTACCAAGGTTGGCAAAGCATAAATTTGATACTTAGTTGCCAAATCAGCGTATTTTTCAGTATCAATTTTGACTATACGCAGGCGGTTTTGCAGTTGGGCATTGACTTGCTCTAAAATTGGCACCATCATCTGACAAGGGCCACACCAGTCAGCATAAAAATCTACCAACACAGGTACATCAGAACTAGACAACATCTCTTCAAAGCTGTTGAATTGCTTTTTAGTAGCCATGTAATACACACCGATTTTTTTATTGTTTGATTTCAATAGTAATGCGTGCTGTCTAGAATCGGTGTAACATCATTTTGTTTTTATTGTTCCTCTAAGCTGAAAAATAATATTTGTCGGATAAGCACTCTAAATCTGCCTTGTAGTTTGAGAAAGGGTTAAGGGGTAAAGGGTAAATTCAATCCTTTTGTCTTGAACCGACCAAAAGCATTGGTTTGGAAAACCCTACGACTATCTAAGAGTCGCTATTACAACTTTCCGCAAAATCCTATAAGTTCTAGGTACTAATCACCATAAGATAATTAGCGCGGTGATTCAAAAATGTTGAGGAATATTTCATGAAAGACTTAAACCAAAACTTACAACCCTTGCAAGGAAAAGTGGCAGTTGTCACGGGTGCTTCACGGGGAATTGGCAGAGCGATCGCACTTGAATTAGCCACGCAAGGAGCCAATGTAGTTGTCAATTATGCCAGTTCTAGCGCTGCCGCTGACAATTTAGTTGCAGAAATTACGGCAGCGGGAAGTGAGGCGATCGCTCTCCAAGCTGACGTTTCTAAAATTGACCAAGTAGACTCACTGATTAACACAGTCATAGATAAGTTTAAACGTATTGATATCTTGGTCAACAACGCGGGTATTACGCGTGACACTTTGCTTTTACGAATGAAGCTAGAAGAGTGGCAAGCCGTAATTGACCTCAATCTTACTGGTGTTTTCTTATGTACGCGTGCCGCTAGTAAAATCATGCTCAAGCAACGTTCTGGGCGAATTATCAATATTGCCTCCGTCGCTGGGCAAATAGGCAACCCAGGTCAGGCAAATTATAGCGCTGCTAAAGCAGGTGTCATCGGCTTTACCAAAACCGTTGCCAAAGAACTTGCTTCTCGTGGCATTACCGTTAACGCCGTCGCCCCTGGTTTCATCGTCACCGATATGACAAATGATCTCAAAGCCGATGAAATTCTCAAATATATCCCTTTGGGTCGCTACGGACAGCCAGAAGAAGTTGCTGGGATGGTGCGCTTCCTCGCCGCCGATCCCGCTGCTGCCTATATTACCGGACAAGTTTTTAACGTCGATGGCGGCATGGTAATGGCGTAAACAGTAATGAGTACCGCTAACGGTACTCATTACTCAGCACTCATTACTGATGCCGCATCCTTTGCCAGACAGTAAAACCTAACAGAATAACAATGCTACTGGCGGTAGTAAGCATCACTACTAAACTCATGCCTTGTATTCTCATAGCCAGCAAGTTGCAAACCAAGGTAATTGACCACAGAGTGAATGCAGCGTGACGCTGGGAGAGTCCCCAAGCAAGTAAGCGGTGGTGCAGGTGGTCTTTACCAGGAGTACTCAGAGGATTATTTCCTGCTAGTAGCCGCCGTACGAATACTTGAGTGGTGTCCAGCACTGGCAACAGCAGAAATAAAACCGTGGGTACAAGGGCATAAACTGTGTTTTGCTGGAGTCTACCTAAAATGCTGGTCGCTGCCAGTACATAGCCAAAAAAGTATGCTCCGGCATCACCCATAATGATGCGCGAGGGGTGGAAGTTATGGCGTAAAAACCCCAGTGCTCCACCCCCCAAAGCCGCCAGAACTAAGGTTGCTGCCGCACGATTAGGAAACTGGGCTGAAACTCCTAATAAACTCATGGCGGTGATAAAGCTGATTCCTCCCGCCAAACCATCCATTCCGTCCATTAAGTTAATGGCATTGGTAATACCTACTACCCAAAGTACCGTCAGCGACATCGACAGAAGCGAGTCTATGGGAGTGCCAAAAGCAACTTTAATGCTAATGCCATTAGCAACTAGCAAAAGTGCCGTGATAACTTGCGCCCACAAACGAACAGAGGGAGGTAAACCGAACTGGTCATCGATAAAGCCAACAAGCACTAATATCGAACCCCCCAACAAAATAGTTAACACCTGAGCTAATACGTTTTGGAGTTCGATAGGTCGTAAAAGGCTAGCTAGTACCAGTGCGGCAATCACTCCCGCGTAAATAGCCAAACCCCCTGCATTAGGTAAAGGTTCTCGATTGAGCCGCCGTGCGTTGGGTTGGTCAGCCCAACCTACCCGCAAGGCAAATTTGCGTACTGTCGGAATCAAACGCCACGTTACAAGCCAAGCCAAGAGAAACGTAAACACTACTGCCAACCAGCCGGTGCCGCTAGGATCGGCAATACCAAGGGATTTAAGGGAGTTGTCTAGATTCATCTCCCAATTCAGGCATTACTGCCAGTATTTAATATGAGCATCAACTGTATATTAATCAATTTTTTTGTTTCTATTTGTAACTTGAGTTTGTTGGAGAATTAGCACTCTTGACCTGTGAGTGCTAAATTGTCTAATGGAAGCGCTGGAAAAATAAAACATGGCGAAAATTATTGCATTTGACGAGGAATCGCGGCGAGCGCTGGAGAGGGGTGTTAACGCCCTTGCCGATGCCGTAAAAATCACCTTAGGCCCCAAAGGTCGCAACGTCCTTTTAGAGAAAAAATTTGGCGCACCCCAAATTGTCAACGATGGTATCACTGTTGCCAAAGAAATTGAATTAGAAGATCCTTTGGAAAATACTGGTGCAAGACTCATCCAAGAGGTGGCATCAAAAACTAAAGATGTTGCTGGGGATGGTACCACGACTGCCACAGTTTTGGCACAGGCGTTGATTCGTGAAGGTTTGAAGAATGTCGCAGCTGGTACTAACCCAGTTAGTTTGAAGCGCGGGATCGACAAAACAATCGAAGCACTGGTACAAGAAATTGCCAAAGTTGCTAAGCCAGTGGAAGGAAGTGCGATCGCCCAAGTCGCCACCGTCTCAGCCGGCAATGATGAAGAAGTCGGCAATATGATCGCCGAGGCAATGGAGAAAGTCACTAAAGACGGTGTAATTACCGTTGAAGAATCTAAATCCCTGACAACCGAACTAGAAGTCGTTGAGGGAATGCAGATTGACAGGGGTTACATTTCTCCCTACTTCATCACCAACAACGAGCGACAAATAGTGGAATTTGAAAACGCTCGCATCCTGATTACTGACAAGAAAATCAGCAGCATCCAGGATTTAGTGCCAGTGTTGGAAAAAGTTGCCCGTTTAGGTCAACCCTTGCTGATTGTAGCTGAAGATGTCGAAGGGGATGCTTTGGCAACCTTGGTGGTAAACAAAGCGCGGGGTGTACTTGCCGTAGCTGCTATCAAAGCACCTGGATTTGGCGATCGCCGCAAAGCTTTGTTACAAGATATTGCCATTATCACCGACGGACAGTTGATTTCTGAAGAAATCGGCTTAAGCTTGGATACTGCTTCTTTGGAAGCATTGGGAACTGCCCGTAAAATCACCATTGACAAAGAAAGCACCACAATTGTAGCTGGCAGTACCACCAAGCCGGAAGTGCAAAAGCGGATTGCTCAAATTCGCAAGCAGTTGGAAGAAACTGATTCTGACTACGATCAGGAAAAACTCCAAGAACGTATCGCCAAGCTAGCTGGTGGCGTAGCTGTGATTAAAGTGGGTGCGGCCACAGAAACCGAACTCAAAGACCGTAAACTGCGGATTGAAGACGCGCTAAATGCTACTAAAGCCGCCGTGGAAGAAGGTATCGTTCCTGGTGGTGGTACGACCCTCATTCATTTGGCCAAAAACGTAGAGGTGTTTAAAAATACCTTAAAAGATGAAGAAAAAATCGGCGCTGAGATTGTTGGGCGAGCGCTAGAAGCTCCCTTGCGTCAAATAGCAGAAAACGCCGGTGCTGAAGGTTCCGTCATTGTCTCCAGAGTCCGGGATACTGAATTTAACATTGGCTATAACGCTGCTACTGGTGACTTTGAAGACTTGATTGCCGCCGGCATCATCGATCCCGCTAAAGTCGTGCGCTCAGCCTTGCAAAACGCCGCTTCAATTGCTGGTATGGTTCTAACCACCGAAGCGGTTGTCGTCGAAAAGCCTGAGAAGAAACCTGCTGGTGGCGCTCCTGATATGGGCGGTATGGGCGGCATGGGCGGCATGGGCGGCATGGGTGGCATGGGCGGCATGGGTGGCATGGGCGGCATGGGCGGCATGGGCATGATGTAGTCCATCAGCGATTAAATTTGGCAGCCGTTTTTGTACCCGCCAGAATTAATATAGGTACTTTATGCAGTTTGTCTTGCCAAGGCAAACTGTTTTTTTATACCGTTGCTGTTTCAGAAGTAATCTAGTACATTGTCATACCAAGTTGCATTCAAAATATAAAAAGCTCCTAATTCCCTACCAATACCTGCCTATTAGGTAAAATTTTATGGCACGAAAACTGCGCCGCCTTGCCAAATTGATAACTAAGCAACACGCAGATGACTTCTATCACTATCCAGGGACTCTACCAGGAACCATCATCATTGATGCAGATGCTCTACCACCGATAATTTTTTTGATTGACTATAACCAAACGAATGTCACCCGCCACCAAGTAGCAACCCCGGAGGAGTGCGCCCCTTATTTGGATACGGAATCCGTTTCTTGGGTAGACGTACAAGGTTTAGGCAGTCAAGATATATTACAAAGATTGGGTCAAGTTTTTGAATTACATCCTCTGGTTTTAGAAGATGTGGTGAATGTACCAGAGCGTCCCAAAGTAGAGGATTATGAAGACCAATTGCTGTTTATTGCCCGCATGGTAGTACCAAAGGAAAGAACATGTGGTTTTTATAGTGAGCAAGTGAGTTTGATATTGGGGAAACATTACTTGCTCACTGTCCAGGAAGAACCAGAGCATGATTGCTTTGAAGGAGTGCGATCGCGAATTGAAAAAGGTAAAGGCATCATCCGTAAACAAGGAGCCGATTATTTAGCTTATGCTCTATTAGATGCAATTATTGATGGCTTTTTTCCAGTACTGGAACTTTATGGGGAGCGAATCGAAGAGTTAGAGGAGGAAGTAATAGTCAACCCTACTCGGCGAACACTACAAAATATCTATCACATAAAGCGGGAATTACTGCAACTGCGTCGTGCTATCTGGCCCCAGCGGGATGCAATTAATTCTTTAATTCGAGATGGCAGTGAACTGATTAGTGAAGAAGTACGAATCTACCTACGAGACTGTTATGACCATGCAGTGCAAGTCATGGACATGGTAGAAACTTACCGAGAACTGGCATCTGGATTAATGGATGTGTATCTATCAGCAGTGAGTAACAGAATGAATGAAGTCATGAAGGTGCTAACGGTGGTTTCAGCAATCTTTATCCCACTGACTTTTGTTGCTGGAATATATGGGATGAATTTCAATACTGAAAAATCGCCATATAATATGCCTGAATTGAATTGGTATTGGGGCTATCCGATTTGCTTAGCAGTAATGGCAGTAATCGGATTTGGCTTGCTATTCTTATTCTGGCGACGGGGCTGGCTCGAAAATTCTTCATCAATTAAGCGTGATTGAAGATTGGTGATCGGCAATGAGCCGAATATACAAAATCATCAGATGGAGTTTATATATTTGAATGCAAAATAATAGCAGTGACCAGAATTTAGTAGTTTTGACACTTTATATTATTGGTGTCTCTTATGTCTTCAATCGGATGATTGAATCAATCGACGATCAAGTTAAGTTTGAGTTTAAAAAAGAAGTCGTCGATGAACAACTCAAAGAACAAAACCTCCAAGACAAAATAGGGATTTCTTGTAAACTTAAGTCCTCATACCCAATTGACGATCTCAAAGATTTGCTGATTAGCATTGAAAATAAATCCGAAAATATTGCTGTATACGTTGATTGGGATAATAGCTCTTTGGTAGTCGAACATAGCAAGGAATCGCGCCGCGTGATTCGGAAATCACCAGACTTAACTCGCGACTTAGCTGTACCACAAAGTCCCAGCTTGATTGTTCCTAAAAAAACACTTACCGAAACGGTGACATCAGAAAATGTTTTCGAGCGCGATCAAGCAACTGGAACTTACACAGCCAAAAAACCCTTAATTAATATCACTGGGCTAAAATCTGCTGGGCCACCGCAAAAAAAGTTATACAACGACTTTATAAATAGAAGAAAGGAGTTGGAATTTTCCCTACAACTAGTATTACGGATATCTGAAGTGCGTGTAGGTCTAGCGCCCGGTGTCAATGTTCCCCCAATGTGTATTATCAATTGTCCTTTCACCATCAGGAAACTACCTTGGACATACGCCCTACCTTGGAATAAAAAGAAATAATCCCAACCAGACGCACGATGCCATCCAAAGATTACACTGGATCTTGGGAAGGAGTAGGCGCAGGCGGTTGCAGATCAGTCATAGTGGCTGGTTTGAGGAAAGTCCGGGCTTCCGAAAGACCAAACTTGCTGGATAACGTCCAGTGCGAGCGATCGTGAGGATAGTGCCACAGAAAGATACCGCCAACCAATTTTAGATTTTAAATTTTAGATTTTGGATTGAATCTAAAATCCAAAATCCAAAATTCAAAATTGGTTGGTAAGGGTGCAAAGGTGCGGTAAGAGCGCACCAGCAGCGTCGAGAGGCGCTGGCTCGGTAAACCCCGGTTGGAAGCAAGGCGAAAGGAACTACGGTTGGTCTTTTACCAGTTCCGCTCAAAAAGAGCCGCTTGAGGCGTCTGGTAACAGGCGTCCCAGATAGATAACTGCCCTCGAAAGAGAACAGAACCCGGCTTATGTCCTGCTCTTTCCTTTAATCACACTCAGTGCTGAGTACTCTTCATGATTCGCATACTCGTGCGATCGCAAGCATAAACGCCTATCAATTCAGTTTGGTTGCTGGTTTTAATTGTGTGGGTTGGCTAAGACTACGGAAATAGAGGCTACCCACGATCGCCCAAAAGAGCAAATACCCCACAGCTTGAACTATATACAGCTTTTGGGTATAGCCAAATAAAGTTTTTAGCAAAATGCCAGGAAACTGTCGGTCAGGTAAAATAGCTGAGAGATCCCAAATCTGAGGCCCCAAAAGACAAGAGGTACTCCCTTGTCCACATTCAACAACTGAAGAATTAATTTGACTCCAAGCGATCGCCGCAGCATCAAGGTGGCGGAGGGCAGAAATCACCAACCCAGAGACAATTAGCAGCAAGAATACGCCCATCACTCGGAAAAATTGGCTCAAGTTAATGCGGATACTCCACTTAAACAGCAGCATCCCAATTAAAGCTGCTGTAGTTAGTCCTCCCATTGCCCCAAGTACTGGTATCCAGCCTTCTTGAAACTTAGCGACGATAAACAAAGCTGTCTCTACACCTTCTCGAAATACGGCAATAAAAATTAAGCTGAAAATTGCCCAAGCGGCGCGGCTGTCATCACCCAAAGCACTTTTGACGGAGCCTTCAATTTCGGCTTTGAGAAATCGTGCTTGTCGCGTCATCCAGATCAGCATCCAGCTAAGCATAGCGATCGCAATTACGCCTAGTCCAACCTCGAATAATTGCTTGAAAACTGGCCCATAAAGCAGATCGGATGTCTGCAATCCTTGGATTCCCAGGCGTAATAGTAGGCCAACAACAAAACTAGCTAAAGCAGCACTGAAAACTCCTAAGTATACCCAACGGTGCAATTTTTTTTGTTCAGCTTGCTGTAAACAGGCGAAGACAATTCCAACAACTAAAGCAGCTTCTACACCTTCTCTTAAAGTAATGAGAAAGGTTGGTAATGCAGCACTCCAATTCATAGGACGTTAACTTAGATAATTTCAGTAGCAGATGCTTCTGCCGGGTTAGCTACGACAGATGATAATAATTTTACCTCTATGAGCTTGGGCGATCGCTTATCCTAAACCAATACCGCTATGCACTCCATGAGCGTCACTGCGATAGAATTGCTCACAAATGGCGAAACTCCCTAAAAACCAGCTTATTAGACCGATGCTAACTATTGCTCATGATAGTAAAATTGTACTAACAAAATTAGCATTGTAAAGTTATTGAAGTAATAGTTAGAGAATTATCGGCATTAAAGAGAGATAATAGGGAACAAGAACTTGATTGTCTCTTTATTTTTGTCATTATTCATTTGTTAATGACTAATGATGATTAACGACTAATGAATAATGTCCCTAGCTTATCCACGCCGTCAGCGTCAACTCGAAAGCTTAGTACAAAAATTAGGTATGCCACCAGAAGCACCTATAAAGTGGCAACTACTGGACTTGGCGCTGACTCACCCAACTGTTTCTGAGACGGCAAACTATGAACAACTAGAGTTTGTTGGGGATGCTGTGGTGCGTTTGGTAGCAGCCGTTGTGTTATGGGAACATTACCCCGATTGTCCAGTAGGGGATTTTGCAGCGATTCGCTCGGTATTGGTAAGCGATCGCATCCTTGCCCAACTAGCTAGAGAATACGGTTTCGAGCTATACCTACTAGTTGCTGGCAGTGCCACCGCTGATAAAATTGGTCAAGAGTCACGACTAGCAGATGCCTTTGAAGCAGTTCTGGGTGCGCTTTACTTAAGTACTCAAAATCTCGAACTGATTCGCCCTTGGTTAGATCCCCACTTCCAACAACTAGCGACAGAAATTCGCCTTGATCCAGCTAGACTCAACTACAAAGCAGCTCTGCAAGAATGGACTCAGGCACAATTTAAAGTTTTACCAGAGTATCGGGTTGTAGAAATCGGGCAACCGCACCGCAATCAAGAGCGTTTCGTCGCTGAAGTCTGGCTGCACGAAAAAAAGCTTGGACAAGGTAAAGGGCGCTCCATCAAAGCCGCTGAACAAGCAGCAGCCAAAGTAGCTTTTTTTGCAATTACCAATCAGGAAAAACACTGAACTCAAAAAACAATTGATAAGCTGATAATCAGTTGATTGTCAAAAGTCCAGAGTTCAAATCTTGACTTTTGACTCTTGACCCTTGACTCTTGGCAAATGACAAACAAAATTCAAATCGCTGTCATCGGTGTTGGACGTTGGGGAGTACATTTACTGCGGAATTTTTTAGCACATCCCCAAGTAGATGTAGTTGCAATAGTAGACCCCACTCCAGAACGATTAATAGCAGTAAAACAGCAGTTTAATTTAGATGAAAATGTCGTATTAACAACTGAGTGGCAGACTTTGAAGCAAGTGCCAGGGTTGACAGGGGTGGCGATCGCTACTCCCGCTATTACCCACTATGCCTTAATTCAAGACGCTCTCCAGCAGGGATACCATGTTTTGGCAGAAAAACCCTTAACACTCAACTCAGTAGAATGCCAGGAACTTTGCCAGCTAGCAGAGCAACAACACTCAATACTCATGGTTGACCACACCTATTTATTTCACCCAGCAGTTGAGCGAGGGCAAACTATAGTCGAGGCGGGTAAATTAGGTGATTTACGCTATGGCTACGCTACCCGCACCCATTTAGGGCCTGTCCGGCAAGATGTTGATGCACTGTGGGACTTAGCCATTCACGATATTGCCATTTTTAATACCTGGCTGGGTCAGTTACCCATGAAAGTACAAGCAACAGGTACAGTGTGGCTACAAAAAGGAGTGGAGGAGGAGGGAGCGGGGATCAGAGAAGAATTCCTGTACAAGTCCTCCCCCTTGCCCCCTGCCCCCTGCCCCTCTACCTCTTCTCAGGGACTAGCTGACTTGGTATGGGTAACGCTGACATACCCAAATGGCTTTCAGGCATATATTCACCTGTGCTGGCTGAATCCCGATAAACAGCGACGCCTGGGGATTGTAGGCAGCCTTGGCAGCTTGATTTTTGATGAAATGTCACTCTCATCACCGCTGACATTGCTACACGGTGAGTTTGAACAGCGGGGAAATCAATTTATTCCTGTGAATCAAAAGCCAGAAGTGTTGGAACTAGAAACAGGTGAACCATTGCAGCGGGTTTGCGATCGCTTTATTGTCTCCATCCTCAAAAATACTCCCTCAAAGGTTTCATCTGGCTGGGTAGGCACAAAGTTAGTAGAAATTCTCGACGCTTTGACAGCATCTCTTGAGCAAGGTGGCACACCTGTTTTTCTAAATAACTCCTCTCCTAACTCCTAACCCCTTTCAAATGTGCCATTAGCACAAGTTCCACCTTTTGGCATTTGTAGTAAACTAATCTCGCAAGCTTCCTCTACAAGCCGATGCTCTGATTTGTCTCCATCTACCTTTGTTTCCGTACCGTAAACTCCCAATGAGGGGCTTTCCGTAGACGTCAGGTTAGGGTAGCGGCTTATTTTGGCCCCTTCATCTTCCGGGGGGAATCTGAGTTCTCCTAAGTCCTCTTTTTTCTCTGGGGCTGATAATAAGGAAATATCAATTAAAGGTAATACAATGCTGACTGTTGTACCTTGATGCAGACCCATACTCTCAAGAGTAATGCTGCCTCCCATGAGTTCGATTAAGTTCCGTGAAATTGCTAGTCCCAGTCCTGTACCTTCAAATTTGCGTGCGGTTGTGTCAACCATCACAAAAGGGCGAAACAGTTTGTGCTGTTGAGCAGGCTCAATGCCTATACCTGTGTCTTTGACTGTCACCACAACCTGAGATTTGCCAGCACTATATTGAACCTGTGTAGCAATGGTGATGCTTCCCGCTTCGGTGAACTTAGTAGCATTGCCAATGACGTTAATCAGCACTTGCTTGAGTTTTGCGGCATCTGCTTTAATTGGTATTGGTTCATTCCCTAACTCACATTTCAACTGCAAGCCTTTGTGTTGAACATTAACTGATTGTAAATTGATAACTTCTAGCAATATTTGTCGGAGGTCAATTGGTGCTGTGACTACTGAAAGCTTACCTGCTTCGATTTTAGAAATGTCGAGTAGATCATTAATAATACCTAGTAAGTGAATCGCTGTTTCATCAGCACGCTTAAGAAACTCCATTTCTTCTTCCCGGTTATCGCACAAGCCATCTTCAACTAGGCGAATACAGTTAATAATAATATTTAATGGATTTCGCAATTCATGGGAAGTAGTAGCCAAAAACTGGCTTTTGATCTGATTAGCGGTTTTCGCTTCTTTCCAAGCTATTTCTAGTTCTTCTGCCCAAGCTTTGAGCCGCTCAACCATTTGGTCTATTGCTTGTGCCAGTTGATTGAACTCCCGGATTTTGAAGTTGTGTGGAACGGGTTGTGCAGCATGGTGAGAGTGAATATTTAGAGCGTAGTCTCGCAGTTCTTCTACAGGACTTGCCAGGTAAGGAGCGAGATAGAGCGATGCTACCAAACTCGCGCCAATCAAGCCAACTGTTAAAACAATCAGGATTAGTTTTATTTCCTCTAAACCAATAAGAGCATCTTCCACACTAGTAACAGCTAAAATAATCCATTTTTGCTGCTGTTGGTTTGTAATTGGATTAGCAATAGCTGTATAGCCAGCTATTAGTTCTTGTCCCCTTGAAAAAGATAAATTTATCGAATCTTTTTTTCCTGCGATCGCCTTTTTAATAACACTTTTTAACCGGACAGCATTTGGATGCTGTTCAATATTTGTCCCCAGCCAATTTGTTAACGGGTGGGCCAAAATTGTGCCATCTTCAGCAATTACTACTATAGAGCCTGTGAGCGACCCTGGCTGATTTTCGGTTTGCTGGTGTAATGTAGACTGAATATTTAAGGTATAAACCAAGTTTCCCCGGCGATTATATACCGGAGCAGATAATATTAATTGCGGTTGATTTTGGGTAGCTTTTTTCCCAGTTGTTCCTACTTTTGGCGGTGGTATGGCTTTAATATAGATTTCGTCACTAGGAAAAGGTAATTTTAATTCTCCGATTACTTGATCGCCACAGCTACTAGCAACGATTTTACGGGTTAGTACATTCGTTAATTGGATGCACTCAATCCGGGTTGGCAATTGTTGCTTCAACTGAGTGATAAATTGTTGCGCTTGTAGAGGCGAATCTGATTGAATTGAGGTTGTCTGACTTGCAGTTAGTAAGGTAGTTTTTAAGGTGGCGATCGCATCAGTAATTTTCTCACCTTTATTGATGGCGCTTTCTGTTAAGTTTTGACGGGCAGTTTTTAATAGGCTAGAGCGTGCCTTATTGAGAGCAAAAATTTCCCCTACTAATAAAACTGGAACGAACAGAAGCAATATTCTTGTTACTAAAATTCGACGAAAAGATGATTGATGGGATTTAGCCATTGAGTGTCTCACTTCGCATCTGCAAACCACAACAGCAACGATATGCAATTAGACCAGCTAAATGAGACATTTCATTAAATTATCAGAACTTTATTTTCAATGTTTAAAAATAACAAATTGTGCTGGTACAAAAAGAAACATGGTATACCAAAACTCATAGATGGTAAATGTAAAACCGACTTACATTGCATATAGATACAGTGGCGAAATTGGTAAACAATCACTTGCAAGCATGGATTTTTTTTAAGAATCAACACACTAGCAAAGAAAATATTACAACTATCAAACCAACCTAATGGTGCAACATCGTCCTCATACTACAGTTGTTTTAGCAATGAGTGCAGATGGCAAGATAGCAGATATCAGGCGATCGCCTGCTCGGTTTGGTTCAAGGGCTGATAAAGCACACCTAGAAAAACAAATCGCTGCCTCTGATGCTGTTCTGTTTGGAGCAGGTACTCTCCGCGCTTACGGTACAACACTTACCGTATCACATCCAACCCTGTTGGAACACCGAACACGAGAGGGCAAGCCTCAAGAGCCAGTTCATATAGTGATTACACACTCTGCAAACCTCAATCCGGAGATTAAGTTCTTTAAGCAGCCAGTTAAACGCTGGTTGCTCACGACAACAACAGGAGCAATTTCCTGGAAAGGACGCTCAGAATTCGAGCAGATTTTGGTTTTTGAAACACCAACGGGGAAAATTGACACCCTTGCTGCTTTGCAACACCTGGCAACTCTAGACATAACACGCTTAGTAGTCTTAGGTGGAGGTGAATTAGTCGCTTCTCTGCTGGAGTTAAATTTAATTGATGAATTATGGTTGACTGTGTGTCCGCTGATTTTAGGTGGTACTACTGCGCCTACCCCCGTAGAAGGTAGAGGATTTGTAGCCGATTTAGCTCCTAAGTTGCAACTTCTAGAAGTTAATACCGTTGATCAAGAAGTGTTTTTGCACTATCGCCTGCAACAACCAGCAGATTAGATTACGCTAAATAAGGCTATGGGCATTTTGTCATTTGTCACTGGTCATTTGTCGTTTAGTTATTCTCTCCCTCTAGTCCCCCAGTCCCCAGTCCCCCTCAAAAGCCACACGATGGTGGAACAACTCAAACCTCGCTATTCTGTCATTTGGACTAACAAAATCGCCGAAGTACCCCAAGAGGCCTGGAATACTTTGGCACTGCCACTTAAAACACCGTTTTTAGAATGGGAGTGGCTGAAAAATCTCGAAACTTCCCAGAGTGCTACGGCTAAAACTGGTTGGTTGCCAAATCACTTAACACTGTGGCGAGATAGAACGCTGATTGCTGCTGCGCCTCTGTATCTGAAAGGACATAGTTCTGGCGAGTTTGTATTTGATCACCAGTGGGCAGAATTAGCCGATCGCATTGGAGTGCAATATTACCCAAAATTGCTGGGAATGACGCCATTTACTCCCGCTGAAGGCTATCGGTTTTTAATTGCTCCAGGAGAAGATGAGGATGAAATCACAGCGATTATAGTGCATGAGATTGACTCTTTCTGTGTCAAAAATCGGATTTCTGGGTGTCATTTTCTCTACGTTGATCCCGAATGGCGGCCTGTACTGGAACGACAAGGCTTTACAACTTGGTTGCATCACAGCTACGTTTGGGAAAATGCTGGATTTAAAACTTTTGATGACTACTTGGCGGTTTTTAACGCGAATCAGCGTCGCAATATCAAGCGGGAACGCAAAGCTGTAGAGAAAGCTGGTTTACGATTGCAACCGCTAACTGGGGATGACATTCCTAAGTCTTTGTTTCCTTTGATGTACCAGTTTTACGCTGATACCTGTGATAAGTTTGGCTGGTGGGGTAGCAAATACCTAACAAAGCGATTTTTTGAGCAGCTACACGCAGATTATCGGCATCGGGTCTTGTTTTTTGCTGCATATAGCGAGCAAGATAACTCTCATCCTTTAGGAATGTCCTTTTGTTTATTTAAAGATGACAAACTATATGGACGCTATTGGGGGAGTTTTCAAGAAATAGATTGTTTGCATTTTGATGCTTGTTATTATGCACCGATTGAGTGGGCGATCGCGAACAATATTCAACTTTTTGACCCTGGCGCGGGTGGACGCCACAAAAAACGGCGCGGTTTCCCCGCTATGCCCAATTACAGTCTGCATCGCTTTTACAATAGTCGTTTAGAGCAAATTTTACGTCCTTACATTCGTGAAGTGAATCAACTCGAACAACAGGAAATTGAGGCGATTAACACAGAGTTGCCGTTTAGTGAGAAAAATAGTTAGGCAGTAGCAGCAATTAGTACAAACAAACTAGCTAAAATTTCAGTTCATCTTTCCACCGAAGCATACAGATTGTGGCATAATAAGCCGATCGCATACACTAGTTAGCTATCAATCGTGCAAGATACCGACTCTATCAACGACCTTGCTGCTGCTTTGCAACAGCCAGCAGATCTTACCTTTGAACTACCTGATCCAGAAGATGAACAGATTCTAGAGTCAGATTTTCAACAGCAACTTGATGTAGCTTGGCAAGTATGCGATCGCTTTGATTTGCAAACCGAAATCTGGCGAGGACGAATTTTACGAGCTATCCGCGACAGAGAAAAAAAGGGTGGTGATGGGCGAGGTACTGGTTTTCTGCGATGGCTAAAAGAACGAGAAATCAGTAAAAGTCAGGCTTATGCTTGGATACAGTTAGCGAATAGTGCCGATACTCTCATAGAAGACGGTAAACTTGACCCCGAATCTGTCAATAACTTTAGTAAACGCGCATTTGTCGAAACCTCCAAAGCAGTCCCAGAAGTGCAACAGATGGTAAGTGAAGCCGCACAAAAAGGCGATCGCATCACTAGGCGTGAAGTACGTCAACTCACTGACGAATGGACAGCCATGTCCTCAGATTTACTACCTGAACCCGTTAGGGCAAAAGCAGCAGATAACACCCTTCCCCCGCGCTACATCGCCCCACTGGTGAAGGAAATGGAAAAACTGCCAGAATCGCATCAAAAATTTATCCAGAAGGAAATTGCTGCTAACCCGGATGTGGATACCTTGAAACAGGTGACTACAGAAGCACGTAACTTAGCAAAATATCTCAAAGGAGCGGCTCAAGTTCAGGCGTTGATGCAGGAAGATATTGATATCGAAACTGCTTTAGAAGAAGCTCAAAGAGTTGGTTGTCTGAGTATAGCCGCTGACTTGGTAAATCAAGCATCTCAGATAGAACAAACGATCGCCAAGTTATACATGACTTGGAAACGCATCGGTAGCTTAGCAGATCGATTATATGTGGATACAGGTGCAAGTACGCCTAATTTGCGATCGCTCCTCACTTGCTTAGAACCCCTAGGCGGTGAAATCATGGAATTGCAACTTAGTGGCGCTACTGAACACACTGTACGTTTGCAAATCCAGGAAACGAATTAAATAAAGTAAGAGTCATTTATCATTCTCTTTGCTTTCTTGCTGTGTTAGGAATTGCTGACAGCAAAGCACGCAGCGCATTGTTAACAGCTTCCGATGTTTTAAAAACCTCAGCAACATCAGGATCAAGGGTAACTGTCAATGGAAATTTTTCTTCTTGGCTGGCAAATCGATTTGCCTTGGCTTTGCGATAGTCAAAGTTATATTCTGGTAGCAAATCATCGTCTGCGTTATTCTGGGATTCAGAAGCCTGTGAATTCTTCATAATCTTTTCGTTCTCTCTTTGTTGCTAGACGTGCGCTAATAATGCGAATAACGTTTGCTCTCTCTGTGAAACAAACCAATAATAAGTGATTATCTTGGTCACGTCCGATAATGATTTCCCGTCGTTCACTAACAGAGTGCCATTCATCGTCGAATATGTAAGCACCTGAGTCCTTAAAGACTGTCTTAGCACTTTCAAAGCTGATGCCGTGCTTTTTGAGATTGTCACTAGCTTTTTGATTATCCCACTCAAATTCTAAATTCATATCCTGATGTGAGTCTACTTGCTGTCTCCATGCAATTAGCTAGCAACTGCTTATAACATTAACTTTTACGGTATTATTCTCTAAACTGCTTCTCAAAATAACCGAAATTCCAGTATTGTGTAAATAAGGCTAGTTTTAATCTTTGAATTGTTACTTTAAATTATTTCAAACATAATCATCATAGTATATAAAAAACTATGAATCAAGCTAAATTTTCTAACGTAATTCCAATCTGGAAGTTTTGTACTTTATATATTTTTACTTGGGGAATATATCAACTTGCATGGGCGCATAAGCAATGGAAATTTATCAAAGAACGCGATAACTTAAACATCAGTCCTTGGTTGCGCTCTTGGTTTTTACCTTTTTATTTATACAGCTTATGTCAAAAAGCTTTTGCATTAGCTGAAGAACAAGGATATAGAAGTAAGCCTTCACCTTTTCAGGTAACACTTGTTTATTGGATATTTATTGTATTAACAAGATTGCCAGATCCCTTATGGCTAATCTCACTATTTACTTTTTTGCCATTATTAACAGTTGTCAAAGCGTTTAATTATTACTGGACACAGCAACAGCCTAATTCACCAACAAATGAATCTTTTACAGGTAGAGAAATTGTGTGGATTATGTTCGGAGCAATTTTATGGTTATTAATAATAATTGGGTTTTTAGCCTCCAGTGAGGTATAAAAAATGTATGCTCAATAGGGTATTATCAAATTATTGCTAATGTTTAGCGGTTTGATAGAGGCTTCACAGTACTCCGTTGCCCAATTACCTGCCAAAGTATGAGCTACTGCCTCAATCCCAATTGCCAAAAACCCCAAAATCCCGCTCATGGAAATTTTTGTCTGAATTGCGGGTCAAAGCTGCTGCTGAAACAAAGATATCAGGCTATTAGTCAGTTGGGTGAAGGTGGATTTGGTAAAACATACCGCGCAGTTGATCAAGACCGATTGAATGAAGCTTGCGTCATTAAACAATTTTCTCCGTCACTAGAAATTCAGGGAAATTCGCAAGCGCTAAACAAGGCAATTGAACTGTTTAATCAAGAAGCAATTCGACTATATGAATTAGGGAAAAACGATCGCATTCCCAACATGCTGGCCTATTTTGAACAAGATAAACAACTGTATCTGGTGCAAGAGTTTGTCGATGGGCAAAATTTATTAAAAGAATTAGAACAGCATGGAGTCTTTCCCGAAAGCTTGATTTGGCAGCTTTTAGCTGATTTGTTGCCAGTGGTGAAGTTTATTCACGAACATGGGGTGATTCACCGAGATATCAAGCCTGAAAATATTATGCGTCGTCAGAGCGATCGCGCTCTAGTCCTGATTGATTTTGGCATTTCCAAACAGGCAAGCGGCACTATAATCAGTGGGTCAAGGGGTACAATGGCAGGTACACCAGGATATGCCCCAGATGAACAACTCCGCTTTGGCGAAGCATATCCAGCTAGTGACCTCTACGCCTTGGGTGTAACTTGCATACATCTAATGACGGGAACGCACCCTTCTAATCTCTACAATGCTTGGGAGTCCCGCTGGTTATGGCAAGAACATCTAATGAATGCAGGTATAACCATCAGTAACCAGTTAGTGGCAATTTTAGAGAAATTAGTTAAAGACCGAGTAGGCGATCGCTATCAATCAGCCAATCAAGTGCTAAAAGATTTAAATGGCACTACTGCATCAGCCTCGATTCCGTCAACAATTATTAGCAAGCCTGTAACATCACCTAAAACCCCAAGTTTACAAGGTTGGCAATGTGTTCACACTCTCACAGGTCATGCAGCTTCAGTACGTTCCATCGCCATTAGTTCAGATGGTCAGACTATTGCAAGTGGTAGTGACGACAATACTATTAAGCTGTGGCATCTCAATAGTGGTAGCCTCAAGAGTACTTTAACTTCCCCATCAGGATTTTTTAAAGGCGACCTCACCTGGTTTACTGCTGTCGCCTTTAGCCGAGATGGTCAAACAATAGTCAGCGGTAGTTTGGACAAATTTATCAAACTATGGGATTGGAGTAGTGGTAAACAACTCCGCAAATTAAAAGCACATTCTGATCGAGTCAATGCGATCGCCATCAGTCCAGACGGTCAAACTTTAGTTAGTGGCAGTCGTGATAACACGATCAAAGTTTGGAATCTACCCACCAGTCAACTAATTCGCAATATTACCGGGCATTCTAACTCAGTTTGCACCCTTGCCATTAGCCCCGATGGTCAGACACTCGCCAGTGGTAGTTGGGACAACACAATTAAAATTTGGAACTTACTTAACGGCAAATTACTTCGCACTTTCACCGGGCATTTAGACTGGGTTTATAGTGTCGCCATTAGCCCAGATAGTCGAACTTTAGTAAGTGGCAGTCGGGACAATACAATTCATCTATGGCACATAGACAGTGGCACAATGATTCGTAGCTTAACTGGCCATTCTGACTGGGTAACGACTGTTGCCATTCACCCTCAAGGTAATTTGCTCCTTAGCGGTAGTCGAGATAAAACTATCAAATTGTGGGATTTGGGCAATGGACAACTGATTGATACCTTCACTGGACATTTAGATTTAATTCATGCGATCGCCATTAGCCCAGATGGTAGGAGCATTATTAGTAGTAGTAATGATGGTGCAATTAAGATTTGGCAATGTAGGTAATAGTCATGTTGAGCGATCGCTAAATCTGAGCCTTGCCAGATCAAATTTGACATAATAGCAATAATCACCTGACTCCAGGTTTCTATGTCAACTACCATCAGTGAACCCATTGTCACTTGGGAAAAGTTACCTGATGACTTCCCTTTAGCCAATGAGCCTGTGGACAACATCAATCAGCCAGCAACAGCCGCCGCTCTTACCGAAAGTTTGGAACTGGCAGGTTTAATTGCGCCTCAGACGCTCATAGGGACAAATTTCGGGATTTGTGCAACTGTAGATGGCAAGTTGGTGATTAAAGCCCCTGATTGGTTCTATGTCCCTTCTGTATTGCCCACAGTTCCACCTAATCAAAACCGTCGTAGCTATACCCCAAAGCTGGAAGGTGAAGTTCCCGCGATCGTTATGGAGTTTTTGTCACAGACAGAAGGTGGTGAATATTCAATTAAAGCGAAGTACCCGCCTGGTAAATGGTACTACTATGAGCGCATTCTTCAAGTCTCAACTTATATAATTTTTGAACCAGAAGCCGGGTGGATGGAAGTCTATCAACTCAGTGCTTCAGGGCAATACCAACTCCAGCAACCGAATGAGCATGGACGCTATTGGATTGCAAGTATTGGACTATTTTTAGGGATTTGGCAGGGCGTTAAAGCAAATCGTAGTGGCTATTGGTTGCGCTGGTGGGATGAAGCAGGGCAATTGCTGTTGTGGGGAACAGAACGATTGCAGCAGGAGCAGCAATTGCGATCGCGGATGGCGGCGAAGTTGCTGGAATTGGGGATTGATCCAGATACTATTTAACTGAGTCTTAAAGCAAGTGTAAAAATGTTTGAACTCCATACTGATGACAAAGGACAAATGACAAACAACGCTAATTCTTAATCCCCGTCGCGGCAATACCGCGAATAAACTGACGCTGACCGATGAGAAATAATACCATCACTGGTACAGTTGCTATAGTCACCGCTGCCATCATCAAAGGCCAATTATTTGTAAATTGCTCCTGAAACTCAGCTAAAGCTAGCTGCACCGTTCTTAATTCTGGGCGTGTCGTAAATACTAAAGGCTTAAACAAATCATTCCATTCTCCGATAAAGGTGAACAGAAATAACGTTACCAAAGCTGGACGAGCTAAAGGTAACATCACCCGCCACAAAATTTGCAGTCGATTTGCTCCGTCTATAGCTGCGGCTTCCTCTAATTCCACGGGAATTGTTTGGAAATACTGACGTAACAAGAAAATGCCAAAGCCGTTGACAGCGGTTGGTAAAATTAGTGCCCCGTAAGTATTGATTAGGTGTCCCCACTTCAACACCAAAAAGATGGGAATCACCAATAACTGAAACGGAATCACCAAAGTTGCCAAAACAATCAGTAGCAGTGCTTGGCGTCCGCGAAATTTCAGCCGTGCTAGGGCGTAACCTGCCAATGCCGAAGTGACAATCTGAAACGCCGTCACAGCGATCGCTACCAAGGTAGAATTAGCAAACGCCAGCAAAAATTTACCTCGCTGCCATGCATCGCGGTAATTAGCTAATGACCAACTATTTTTGGGTAAAACTTCTAAAGCTGCTCCTGGAGGTGCAAATGAAGTGAGAAAGACCACAAACAGCGGTAGTAGGACAATAAATGCTCCTAGCAGCAGCACTCCTAGGCTCAAAAAATCCCCAGATTTCAGATTCCAGTTTGGTTTGGACATGACGTTGTTCTACAAAGCATTTGTTTCTTTAGTACTAGAGCATTGCCCCCAGCAAAAGCTAATCTATAAACATAGTTACTTGTTAAGTAAAATTAAACCACAGTGCTTGTTACCCTAAATTTATAGAGTAAATTCAACTCTGGTATTAAATGATTCAGTTTTACAGGAGTAAACATACCATGCAGCAGCTTGCAGACCAGTTTGAAGAAATTGATTTTCACAGCGAAATTTATAAAGATGCCTACAGCCGCATTAATGCGATCGTGATTGAAGGGGAACAAGAAGCCCATGAAAATTACATTAGACTGGGACAACTGCTGCCGGAACATCAAAATGAACTGATTCGTCTATCCAAGATGGAAAGTCGCCACAAAAAAGGATTTGAAGCTTGTGGGCGCAACTTGCAAGTAACACCAGATCTGCAATTTGCCAAAGAATTTTTTGCTGGACTACACCAAAATTTCCAAACAGCGGCGGCAGAAGGTAAAGTTGTTACTTGCCTATTAATTCAGTCTTTAATTATTGAATGTTTCGCCATCGCAGCGTATAACATTTACATCCCAGTTGCAGATGATTTTGCACGTAAAATTACCGAAGGTGTAGTTAAAGATGAGTACAGTCATCTCAATTTTGGAGAAGTTTGGTTGAAAGAACACTATACAGAATCTAAAACTGAACTAGAAGAAGCAAATCGCCAAAACCTGCCTATCGTCTGGAAAATGCTGAACCAAGTTGCAGACGATGCTCACACTTTAGCAATGGCTAAAGATGCTTTGGTAGAAGACTTCATGATTCAGTACGGCGAAGCATTGAGTAATATCGGCTTCACCACTCGTGACATCATGCGGATGTCAGCTTATGGACTTACGGCAGTTTAAACACAGCGCTGAGTCATGAGTAAAGAATGAAGAGTTAAGAGTGAATAAATTGTTTTACCTTCTTTTTTCTCAGCACTCAGCGAGAAGTCAGAGCGGCGGCTTTTGCTGCTCTAAAACTTCAATAACTCAGCACCCCTGAACAAATTAATTCCACACTTTCGACGCAGCATAAGCCTAATACATCACTACATGTTTGGTCTAATTGGACATCTGACTAGTTTGGAACACGCTCAAGCAGTAGCCCAAGAATTGGGATATCCAGAATATGCCGATCAAGGGCTAGATTTTTGGTGCAGCGCCCCGCCGCAAATTGTTGATAGCATTATCGTCACCAGTGTGACTGGGCAAAAAATTGAAGGACGGTATGTCGAATCTTGCTTTTTACCGGAGATGCTAGCTACTCGTCGCATCAAAGCAGCGACACGCAAAATCCTGAACGCTATGGCCCATGCTCAGAAGCATGGCATCAACATTACGGCTTTAGGTGGGTTTTCTTCGATTATTTTTGAAAACTTTAAATTAGAGCAGTTTAGCCAAGTCCGCAACATTAAACTAGAATTTGAACGCTTCACTACAGGAAATACACATACTGCCTACATTATTTGTCGGCAAGTAGAAGAAGCGTCAAAACAACTAGGAATTGATCTCAAGAGTGCGACTGTTGCTGTATGTGGAGCAACAGGAGATATTGGCAGTGCAGTTACACGCTGGCTAGATGCGAAAACTGATGTCAAAGAACTCCTGCTAATCGCCCGGAACCAAGAACGTCTTCAAGAGTTGCAAGACGAACTGGGACGGGGAAAAATCATGGCTTTAAGCGAAGCACTGCCCCAAGCTGATATTGTAGTTTGGGTTGCTAGTATGCCCAAAGGTGTGGAAATTGACCCCACTGTTTTGAAGAAACCTTGTCTGCTGATTGATGGTGGCTATCCTAAAAACTTAGCAATGAAAATTCAGCATCCTGGTGTACACGTGCTAAATGGTGGAATTGTAGAGCATTCTCTGGATATTGACTGGAAAATTATGAAAATAGTCAATATGGACGTGCCAGCACGTCAGTTGTTTGCTTGTTTTGCTGAATCAATGCTACTGGAATTTGAGAAGTTATATACAAACTTTTCATGGGGACGCAATCAGATTACTGTAGACAAAATGGAGCAGATTGGTCGGGTGTCGGTGAAACACGGATTTAGACCACTGCTGGTTTAGTCACAGGTGACAGGGGGCAGGTAACAGGTGACAGGGAAAGAGTTTTACCTATACCTAACCCCTAACCCATCATCCCCAATACATAATCCCTAACCCCTATCCCCTATTTTCTAATCCCTAACTATGGCAACTATCGAGCGAAAACCGCTACTGTTGGATTTTGAAAAGCCACTAGCAGAACTTGCAACCCGAATTGAGCAAATTCGGCAACTTGCAGAAGAAAATGGCGTCGATGTTTCTGGTCAAATTCGTCAACTTGAAGCACGCGCCATGCAACTGCGTGAGGAAATTTTCAGTAGTCTGTCACCATCCCAGCGATTACAAGTCGCTCGGCATCCTCGTCGTCCCAGTACTCTCGATTACATTCAAGCAATTAGTGATGAATGGATGGAATTGCATGGCGATCGCAGTGGTGGTGACGATCCGGCACTAATTGGCGGTGTGGCTCGTTTAGGGGGACAACCCGTAGTTATGTTGGGTCAACAAAAAGGGCGTGACACCAAAGACAATATTGCCCGAAACTTCGGTATGGCTTCCCCAGGAGGCTATCGTAAGGCGCTGCGTTTGATGGCACATGCCAACAAGTTTGGTATGCCGATTTTGACCTTTATCGACACTCCAGGCGCTTTGCCGACAGTAGCAGCCGAACAACAAGGCGCAGGAGAAGCGATCGCCTACAATTTACGAGAGATGTTTTGCCTGGATGTACCCATCATTTGTACAGTCATCGGTGAAGCCAGTTCTGGTGGCGCACTTGGTATTGGTGTAGGCGATCGCCTTTTAATGTTCGAACACGCTGTCTATACCGTGATTAGCCCTGAAGGCTGTGCTGCTATCTTGTGGAAAGATGCTGCTAAGGCTCCCCAAGCAGCGGTAGCCTTAAAAATCATTTCTCCTGATCTGAAAAACTTAGGAATTATCGACGAAATACTACCTGAACCCATCGGCGGCGCTCATGCAGACCCCCTGAAAGCCGCTACTACTCTCAAGCAAGCACTGTTAGACAATTTAGATGAACTTAATCGCTTAACCGCTCCAGAACGCCGCCAACTGCGTTATGAAAAATTCCGTAAAATTGGTATTTTTACTGAAGTTGCCCACTAGCACCTTTGGAGATGATTGATTAGCTCAACAGCGGTGCTATAATTGCCTATGTGCTTAAAGATTTTTAACAATCTTCTCAGCCATAGGCATTTGCATGTTTGGCAAACCTACTCAATTTGATTGAGTAGTTTGTTTAGTAATCATGAAGTAATCAATGAGTGTACGGTATTCCCAGGCGATAATTTGTTGTCCTCACTGGGAAAAAGCCCAAATGACAATGTATTCACCCTGGTACTAAAGTACAGCAGGTGTCAAAAAACTTAACGGATTTTTAGCTCCTTTTAATCTATCCAAACATAGAGATGTGAATAATTAGGTGGGAATAAGCTTTCGGAACTGCCAAAAAATTGGGAGAAACCATGAGTGTTGAGCGGAAACGACGTGCCCTAATTACTGGGGCAAGTAGTGGAATTGGGAAAGCAACGGCTTTGGCTTTTGCAAAGGCGGGAATAGATGTCGCCTTAGTCAGCCGTTCTTTGGATAAGTTGGAGGCAGTTGCAGAAGCAGCACAGCAAGCAGGGGTGGAAGCGAAAGCTTACGCTGTGGATTTAGCTTGTATCTCAGAAGTACAACAAAAGATTCAGGCGATCGCTCTTGATAGCAACGTAGACATTCTGGTAAATAACGCTGGCATAGCGTACACAGGCACATTGAGCGAAACCCCATTAGAAGATTGGCAACAAGTAATTAACTTGAATCTCACCAGTGTGTTTCAATGCATTGTGGGAATTTTGCCTTCAATGCGCGATCGGGGCGGCACAATTATCAACGTCGCCTCTATTGCCGCAAAACAACCTTTCCCCGGTTGGGGTGCATATAACGTCAGTAAAGCTGGACTAATAGCCCTTTCTCAAACCCTGGCACAAGAAGAACGGGGCTACGGCATTCGCGTTACTGCTATTTGTCCTGGTGCAGTCAACACTGAACTTTGGGACACCGAAACTGTTAATGCCAATTTTGACCGCTCAAAGATGTTAACCCCAGAAATTGTTGCTCAATCAATTCTCTACACAGTTCTGTTACCACAACAGGCAGTTGTTGATGAATTAACCCTGATGCCTAGCGCTGGCGTCCTCTAAAGAGTCATTTGTCCACCACTGTGCAAAGTTAAAACTCAAAAGTCCAGAGTAATTAATATTGACCTTTGACTCTTGACCAACCTTCAAACCATAACCAAGACTACATCATGACTATCGCTAGTTCCAACGGTTCTAATCGCTCTCAATCACCTCTGATTCCCGATTTGGCAGAAGCTATCAATCCTAGACCCGATCGCAATACCCACAACGGACGACAAGCGGATGTGTTCCCGCCAAAAGAGGAACAGATGGAAGAAATGACAGATGCCGTGCGGACACTAATATTAGGCGTCGGAGAAGACCCTGAACGCGAAGGACTCCTCAAAACACCCAAGCGGGTGGCCGAGGCAATGCGGTTTTTAACCAGTGGCTACAACCAATCCCTAGAAGAACTCGTTAACGATGCCATCTTTGATGAAGGACATAACGAGATGGTATTAGTGCGAGATATTAATTTCTTTAGTTTGTGCGAACACCACATGCTGCCATTTATGGGCAGAGCACACGTTGCTTATATCCCTAACCAAAAAGTTGTGGGACTGAGTAAGCTGGCTCGGATCGTCGAGATGTATTCTCGCCGCTTGCAAGTACAGGAGAGGCTAACCCGGCAAATTGCCGAAGCAATTCAGACCATTTTGGAACCTCAAGGAGTTGCCGTTGTGATGGAAGCTACTCATATGTGCATGGTAATGCGAGGTGTCCAAAAACCTGGTTCTTGGACTGTTACCAGTGCAATGGTTGGTGTATTCCAAGAGGAACACAAAACTCGTGAAGAATTCTTTAACTTGATTCGCCATCAAGCAGCATTCTTTTAGGGACTGGGGACTGGGGACTGGGGCATTGGGCATGGGGTATTAGTTGTTCTTTCTTCCCCTGCCTCCCCTGCTTTCCCTGCTTTGCCTCTACTCCCTACTTCCTAATTTCTCAAACAACTTTGCTACTTTGTCTAAATCCTTATCTCCAGGTGTACGCTCCACACCACTAGATAAATCAATGCCGCTAGGATTAACCTGGCTCAAGGCTTCTACAATATTATCTGGTGTTAGTCCTCCAGCTAAAAACCAAGGGCAACTGGGGCTAAATTTCTCTAACATCGTCCAATCTAAGGTTTGACCTGTACCACCCAGTTGTTGGGGATGATAGGCATCAAGTAGCAAAGTATCTATGTATTTACTGTAATTGACTGCTGTGTCAAGATGCTCAAGACTTCTAATTCTGAGCGCTTTAATAATTTCGACGTTGGCTAGAGATTGACGCAACTGGTAACAAAATTCTGGTGATTCATCTCCGTGTAACTGCACACCAGTCAACCCAGAATCAACAACTGTCTGGCTGATTTCGGGGATGCTGGCGTTGGCAAAAACACCAATTCTGTCAATATTTTCTGGTAGTTGTGCCACAGCTGCACAAATTTGCAATGTGGTAACGTAGCGAGGTGAGGTTGGTACACAAATAAATCCTAGTGCGGTTGCGCCAAGAGAGGCGATCGCTACAGACTGCTGTGGTTGAGTGATGCCACAAATCTTAACGCGCATAGAAATTTGACATATTGAGAACTGAAAAAAAATGTCGAATTTTTGCTAATTATTCTCGCTTGTTTCCTGAGTAACTTTATAATTTTGTAGGTTTACATTTATTTTTTCATTCAGGAGACAAAAGCTTGACTTCATCTATCTTACTAGCAACCGCTGCAACTGTTCCTCCAACACCAGCGTGGAATCCCACCGTGGGGATTATCATCAGTATCAGTTGCTTAGTAGTTCTTTTGCTAAGTACTAGAATTGAGAAACCCCTAGTTGGGCCTAAGTTCCCAATTCTGCCTGTTAGTGTTCCAACATTCGTTGCGGCGATGGCTTTCGGTCATGTTATCGGCGTTGGCATTGTTTTAGGACTCACTAATATCGGTCGTCTATAGTTTTGAGACGACAGAGACGTTACTTATAACGTTTCAATAAATACAAAACTCTCAAAAATGATTCTGGTTCTTTCTCCAGCAAGATAACTCGTGAGTATTAGCCAAGTCAGCTTTTGTGTGGTTGTTCTAACTGAGGAGGGAAGTATTAACCTTCCTTTTGCGGGAAGATTTAACTACATTCATCAGCAAAAAGTGTACTTGTCTTCAAAGATGGGATCAATCCACTCTCTAGACTCAATCAGTTTATTCATGCGGGAGAAAGAACCATCATGTCATTGATATTCTTACTTAAGATGTCCCTCTCCCCCTACTCCCTCATCTTCTGCTGCTTCAAATTGCTCACATTGTCCACAAGCATTAAGTTTTGATTACTCGTAGCAATTGTCTATTCTAGAAGTTAGAGCATCTTGCACCTTGGCACTGCTGAAATTAATTGCCGTGTAATTTATGTATAAAATTATACTAAGCATCCAGTTATAAAAATTGCTGGTGATATTTAGTTTTAGGACAATGTAATGCAAACAAATTGGAAAATTGGGTCTTTATTTGGAATTCCTCTATTTTTAGACCCGTTGTGGTTTGTGATTTTAGGGCTAGCGACCCTTAATTTTGGGGTAGCTTACCAGGAATGGGGGACTGTGATTGCTTGGAGCGCTGGTATAGTGATGGCGCTGCTGCTATTTGGTTCGGTGTTGTTACATGAGTTAGGTCATAGCTTGGTAGCACGATCGCAAGGCATTAAGGTTAACTCGATTACCCTGTTTCTGTTTGGCGGAATTGCTGCTATTGAAGAAGAATCCAAAACTCCAGGAAAAGCTTTTCAAGTAGCGATCGCTGGGCCGTTGGTGAGTATTGTGCTGTTTTTCCTGCTGCGTCTCGGAGCTACTGTTATCCCGGATACTAGCCCCGTTAGTGTAATGGTCGGAGATTTAGCAAGAATTAACTTGGTTGTAGCACTGTTTAACATGATTCCTGGCTTACCTTTAGATGGGGGACAAGTGTTAAAAGCAGCACTATGGCAAGCAACAGGTAATCGTTATCAAGCTGTACACTGGGCTGCGAGAGCGGGGCAAATTTTAGGTTACAGTGCGATCGCCTTGGGATTTGCGATCGATTTCTTGACTAGAGAATTGGCGATTGGTTTGTGGATTGCTCTTTTGGGTTGGTTTGGTATCCGTAATGCCAACAGCTATGACCGCGTGACTACACTGCAAGAAACTTTACTCAAGCTGCTAGCCACAGATGCTATGACCCGTGATTTTCGCGTCGTCGATGCTGACCAAACGTTGCGTTCCTTTGCCGATTCATACTTATTAGAAACCGTCCCTTCCCAGATTTATTTTGCTGCTTCTGATGGACGTTACCGAGGTATGGTTTCCATTAACGATTTACGTCTAATCCAAAGAAGTCAATGGGAAACCCAAACCCTACACAGCATCGTACATCCCTTGACAGAAATACCCACGGTTACTGAGTCAACTTCCCTGGCTGATGTGATTAACAAGTTAGAAAATGAGCAGTTACCTCGGATTACTGTACTTTCCCCCGCTGGTGCTGTCGCTGGTGTAATTGACCGGGGAGATGTTGTACGGGTGTTGGCACAAAAGTTAAATTTGCGAATAACGGATGCCGAAATTAAACAAATCAAAGAGCAAGGTAGTTATCCAGAAGGTTTGCAGCTGGGGGTAATAGCAAAGTCAACTTCAGATTAAACATCATACGGTCGTCATGTTTTTGCAATAGATTCGTCAAAATTGTGTGTGATATTTGGTTTGTTTGGTTACAAAATGCTTTTTTTGGTTTAAAGGTAGGCAGTCCTACCTTTTTTATTTATCAAATTATTGTGGCAATAGTTGAAGAAAGTCGAAGTACTGTTTACTTAGATTTTGCACTCCTACCAACAACCGCCCAGGAATAATGCAAGCACAAAAAACCTCGGCTGTTAAGTCGAGGTCGATGGGAGAAGTCCAAATGTCGATGAAATATAGCGATACCAAAATCAGCTTTTTTTGTTTAGCAGTAATTTAATTTTTAGTTTTATTAATTTATGTAAATAATATTAACTTGACTGTTACATATAGTCAACTAGACTTGACAAAAAAAAGTTGATAGCTGTCATAAGAGTTACTTATCTGGAATAAAGAATTGGGCGATCGCCGATTGAAAGATTTCTAGAAGAATTCCAACAGAAAAAGCCCTCAAATGAGGGTATCAATTGCGGAGTGTGTTGGCTACAGCTTAATTTAGATATACCTAACCTTTAACAAATGTCCACTCCATCACCTTGATAGGAGCTTCCTGAAGTGCTTGACTCAGTTCGGCGTTGCTTTCAAATTTCACCTGGGAGAGGTCGCAGGCTTCGATATTGACTGTAAATCGGTCATCTTGAAAGGGCCAGGGTTTGACGCTCACCAATTGATCACTGCTTTGCATGATGTCATAGCGCTTACCGTCAGGCCCCTTGCTAATTTCTAAAAACCGCTCATCAGCAGGTAGCTCCTGCTGACAGAGGATGAGAGAAAGGCGATCGCACCACTGCATAAACGCATAGGCTGCATCTACTTCCTCCTTTTCAATATCCAGTTCTTTGCGCCAACGTTGCTGGTTTTGCAGTTGCTCATCTAAAAATTTGTCTATTTCTGAAGACTGACCCCGCTGTGACTCATTTAAACGGCTGATATGCATAGAAATTAACAAAGCTACCCATCGTCCTCGGTAACGTGCATTGTTTGCCATATTAGACAACTTCTCGATATCAATATCTGAATTGAGAGTGAAGTCCATTGGCGTACCCGCTTCAGTCAGGTTATCTTCCTCCCACTCTTTCTCTATATCATCATGATGGGAAATTGCAGCGATCGTTTCATATAACCGTGCTGGAGCATCTTTGCGTCGCCACTGTCCTGCTATTTGAGCTGCTAGCAAAGCGTGAGCACGATGATAAATGATTTCCCAACCATTTTGTGTAGCGCTGACAATCACAAACCAATCTCCAGATTCTAAGTTTTGATTTTGATATTTCTTGAATTCATATATGAATTCAGTAACATCGGGGTCGGCTTTTGCAAACACCTTTAAATTGAAAAACTATAATTGAGAAAACAAAGGTGAGCCAGACAATAAAATTTTGGCTGAAAAGGTACTACTTATCATTTACCTTTGCTAATTAACAATAAATACTGTCTATTTAAGCATAATTATAGGATGGACAAAGTAAAACTTTAATAGAGTAAACAAACCACTAACGATTTCAAAATTATGGTGGGCTATGCCCACCATAATTTTGTGAGTTTCAACTAAGAATGTGCTAAAGGTATCTCTACCTCAAATCAATGCTACATTCTTACTTCAACCTATTGAATTAAGAGCTACTTTCTGATGGATTAGCAATGTATTTGAATGTTGGCTCAGAATTCCAAGGGCCACGCTCATCCTTACCATTTCCATTTCCATAGGAAGATAGATTGTAGTACAGATCAACAGTTTCGTCAGGTTTAACATTACCAAAGAATGGATCTGTCAACTTACCCAGTGAATCTAGAGCTTTCATAAACATCTGGGTATGAGAAATTTCTCGTGTTAAGAGGTGAACTAACGCCTCTTTGGTTTCTTGATCAGTAGACAGCTTAATCAATTCTTCGTAAGTTTGACGAGCACCAGCTTCAGCAGCAATATTAGCTCTCAAATCACGCACGACATCTCCACCTTCGTTTAAGTAATTTGCAGTCCAAGCATTACCTTGACTGTCTAGAAAGTGAGGGCCTATACCTCTGATTGCGAAAAGAGTGCTTTTGTAAGCTTCTGTTTGATCAGTATTCTTGGTATGAGCCTCGATGAGTTTGCCAACCATTTCTAGGTGTCCAAATTCTTCGATAGCTATATCTTGAAGCATATCCTTGATGCCAGCATTTTCGACATGAAAGGATTGTACCCAATATTGTAGAGCAGCACTAAGCTCTCCAGTAGCTCCGCCAAACTGCTCTAAAAGCAGCTGAGCAAAACGAGGATTTGGTTCCCCAATTTTGACTGCATGAATAGGCTCTTTTTTATGAAAAAACATGCTCTTCCTTTTCCAGAAATAATGATGTGACAGAATGGATCGGCTAAGTTATTATCTTTTAGTATTTTTCCAGTCTCGTCTACCTAATTACAGATTCTAGATTTTTTAAGACTGGTGAACTAAAAGATTTAATCAAACGCCCTTCAGTTAATAATTAGCAGCTGGTAATCAGTATTTAGGCATTACTGCTTCTTCTCAGTAATCCCCAGATGTATATAGCAATAATTGCACCAAGTACAGCAACTAAAATACCAGTAATACTTAAACCAGAACCAGCTGCCGTCAATTGTAGGGTTCCTGTTTGTAGTAGTGTTAACAGACTTCCGCCAATAAAAGCACCAACAATACCCAAAATCATTGTGGATAACATTCCACCACCTTGATAACCAGGATAAACAGCTTTGGCGATCGCACCAGCCAAAAGTCCTAATACTACCCAAACAATGATGTTCATGATTTCCTCGAAAATCTGCTCACCCTGTATATAAGTTATCAATCCTACTTCACAATAGTTTCTACCAGATGAGATAAATTCCAAATCCAAAAGTTATAGAAAAGAGTTCATCTCAATGCAGAATCCCGGCTTCTCAAAGAAGCCGGGATTCTTGTTTGTGTATATCCCTCTTTAGAAAGAATTAGATTATCTAACTTATTGGAATAGTATCAAATTGCACGAGAGAAAGTTGTCTCTTGCAATTTAGTATGGTTATCAAATATCACAGCAATATTTCGTACTAATAATCTGCCAATGTCTGTGATTTGAATGTTGTTTGTTAATAAACTGACTAAGCCATCTGCTTCTAATGGCTTCAATGCTTCTAGTTCCTTAGAAAAATACTCATCAAAACTAATATGATATTTATTTTCAATATCTTGCTTATAAAGCTGAAAATGAGACATGATGCACATGATCGCATCCCGTCTGATCATATCATCTTGAGTCAGCTTGATGCCTTTACTAATTGGTAAAACACCTACTGTCATTGCCTGATAATAATCCTTTAATTCTTTGTGGTTTTGGGCATAAGCATCTTCTAGCATACTGATTGAGGTAGCACCAAAACCAAAAAGTTCTGTTTCAGCATGGGTAGTGTACCCCTGGAAATTGCGCTTGAGAGTACCATTACGTTGAGCGATCGCTAGTTCATCATCAGTTTTGGCAAAATGATCCATACCAATAAATAGATATTGGTTACTCGTTAGTTCCTCAACTGTCATTTTCAGAATTTCTAACTTTTCTTGTGATACTGGTAAAGCTTCTTGAGGAATATTTTTTTGAGTTGGTTTAAGCCACGGTACATAAGCAAAATTAAAGACAACAATTCGATCAGGATCTAATTCAATAGTTTTTCTCACCGTCTCCCGAAATGTCTCACGAGTTTGATAGGGTAGACCATAAATTAAATCTACATTCACACTTTCAAACTTGGCTTCTTTGATCCAACTCATGACATCAAACAACATTTCTTCAGGCTGGACGCGATTCACAGCAACTTGAACCTGGCGATTAAAATCTTGGATGCCAAAACTAATGCGGTTAAATCCAATCTGTCTGAGAAAGAAAATGTAGTTTCTATCTATATAGCGGGGATTAATTTCGATTGAAATCTCTGCTTTTGGATCGATGCTAAAGTAGCGATTGATATTTTTCCACAAAAATTCTACTTGATCACGTTCTAGATAATTTGGAGTACCACCTCCCCAATGAATCTGAAGCACTTTTCTTTCTGGATCGATTAAGGCTGAGGTGTTCTTGATATCTTGAACTAAATGCTCCACGTAAGGTTTAGCAATCTTTTTGTTGTTAGAAATTACTGTATTACAACCACAGAAATAGCAAGCACTTTGGCAAAAAGGTATATGAAAATACAAAGAAAGTGGAGATTTACGTTGATTTGAGGCGGCGATCGCAGCTTTAAAATCGGTTTCAGTAAATGTTTCGTTTAACTCTGTAGCGGGTGGGTAACTGGTGTATCTGGGTGCGCGAGTGTCATACTTTTGAATCATATCTAAATCAAATTTGACACCAGGTAGTAGAAAAACCATTGAGTTGCTTCCTTCATGTTCAAGCGCAAGGTTTCTGATCAGTCATCGACTCAGGATGCTTGCCAGTTCACAGTCAATGCCAGAGTTAAAAGATTGCTATTCTATGTGTAGATCAGATCTGCATTGCGCCATCCAGCAAGTACCACTGCTAATACAGATCTCAGCTATTTTCTTCCCTCTAAAATTATTTAACTATTAATATTTGTATAACTATAAAGTTATTAATATTTCTTTAGATTTCTCTGCTTTTCACACTGAAGCACATTTCAGATGGGCAGTTACAAAATTGATTATGGGTAAGCATTTCAACTCTCCTGAAATGAGAGACGTTCAGATTATTTCTCACAATTTACTTTCAATAATTTAACTGATGTCCACCAATAACTATTTATAGTTATATAACTTTTAAAGAAGAAAATAATCAAAGGATTCTCATGGTTAAGTCTTTGGAAACTCCCCAACCCGAATTGTTGAAGCCAGGTATAAAAGCGCCTGTTCCAGAAACATTATTAACACCTCGGTTTTACACCACTGACTTTGAGGCTGTGGCCCAGTTAGATATCTCAGCGCAAGAGATGGAGTTACGAGCAATTGTAGAAGAGTTACGAGCAGATTATAACCGTCATCACTTTGTACGCGATAAAGAATTTCAGCAGTGTTGGGATCACATTGATGGGGAAACACGCCGCGCTTTCATTGACTTTTTAGAACGCTCTTGTACCTCAGAGTTTTCTGGGTTTCTGCTGTTTAAAGAGTTGTCGCGCCGACTGAAAAATCGTAACCCCATCCTAGCAGAAGCTTTTAATTTTATGGCACGTGATGAAGCACGCCATGCGGGATTTCTGAATAAGTCAATGGCAGATTTTAATCTTTCTCTTGACTTGAGTTATTTAACCAAAAATCGCACTTATACCTTCTTTCCGCCAGAGTGGATTATTTACACAGTCTACCTATCTGAAAAAATTGGCTACTGGCGCTATATTCTGGTATATCGCCATATACAAAAACATCCAGAACACCAAATCTATCCGTTGTTCCGTAAGTTTGAAAGTTGGTGTCAGGATGAAAATCGGCATGGGGATTTTTTCAAAGCGCTGCTGCTGTCGCAACCTCAACTATGGAACAATTGGAAGGCGCGGTTGTGGGTGCGTTTCTTCTTGTTGAGTGTATTTGCTACCCATACTTTGACAGTATTTGAACGGGCAACATTTTATCAATCCATTGGGATAGACCCACGCGAATATAATACCAGAGTTATTCAAGAGACGAATAACACTGCTGCGCGGGCATTTCCCCTGATTTTGAATACAAATCACCCTGAGTTTTTCCAACGGTTGGAGCAATGTTCAGAGCTTAATCTCAAACTAGCGGAGATTAATAAGAGCGATGCTTATGGCGGCAAGCTACGCTCACCAATTCTCAAATTCTGCCAAAAATTACCTTTGATAGTCTCTATCGTTTGGCATCTTTTGCAGACTTACTTAATTAAACCCGTTGATGCTGAGTCATCCAGAGGAACAGTTCTTTAACTGGTAGCGGGATACACTAGATATCTGCACTGATCATATAAATTTACAAGTCGTCCTTGGGAATCTCTTCACGGAATTCTATAACCAGTTGCATAGTTTCCAAAAATAAATCTCGTAAATCGCGATTCAGAAAAACGGCTCCTTGTGAACCGAACGAGCGATCAAAAATAGCGACATATCGTTGATTACCATTCACGAATCCTTGCATGAACTTGACAAGCGAATAGTTTACTGAGTCGAGGAATTTGGAGTTATTTTCAGGAACCATGCAAGCAATCCCTTCTTGTGAAAGGGGGCGATCAGGAGCGATCGCAAAAGCATCAGAATTTTTCGCTTTTTGCAACCATCCCTCTAACAGGATACTATCGGATGCGAAAGCATCAATTTTGCCCTGTTGCAAACCAGCAAATCCCTCTGCCCTAGTTTTCAAGTACACTAGTGTAGCTTTAGGCTGTGCTCGCTTAATTGCCAGTTCATTAGTAGTTTGTGCCAGCACACCAATTCGCTTGTTAATTAAGGATTCAGGAGAACCCAAATTACTCCCCTTCTTAACCAATAACTGCGTGCCAGTAACACCATAACTGACTGAAAAATCCACTTTTTTATCCCGCTCCCATGTGAAGCTGGTAGCGTCGCAAACAATATCAACTTGTCGGTTAACTATTTTGGGAATACGTTCTGCTGGGGTAAGTCCGACTAATTTCAGTTGGATTTTTTTGCCCAATTCTTTTTCTAACTGTTCTTTGATGAGAGCCAGCATATCCACAGAATAACCAGTCAACTTCCCTTGATTGTCAGAGGAGGCAAACGGAAGCGCATCTTTACTAGTCCCAGCAGTTAGTATCCCTGTCCGTGCCACTTTTTGCATTACGGTTTCTGCCGCAGCTACATCAGGCATAGATGTAGGAAACATCAGACTCAGACAAGCGATCGCAATTGTTTCATACACACTCACCCTTTTCAATGCAGGTAAGCATGGTAGATAATCTCTTGAATTCACAAGTACCCTCATATTTAGTCTTTGATACAAAATTGGTTGGACACCCCTAACCCAAACGTTACCAGAGTGGAATGAACTCAGCAATAATGCATCAAAATACAGCAATTCTCCCTATAGAGTACAAGCTAATCAAATCCGGTAACGATTCTTTACACTATGCTTTTAAAAAACATCAATTTAATTGATAAACGAGATATTTATATACAGGCTCAACATTTGACAGTAATTAATTCTTAAGTATCGGCTATCAGGAATTGGGAAGAGACAACAGAGAGATCTGTTCAATAATTCCCTCTTGTCCTCTTTGTCCTCCTTGTCCCCCCGTTCGCGCAGCGTCTCCGTCAGGAGAAGTTCTTATGCTTGTCTTTTCGCTACGGCGGGCTGCGCCAACGTCGGTTCGCCTTTGGCGTTCCCGCAGGGTAGCACCCTGCGGGAACTTGCTACAGACTTCTCTCCTTGTCCTCCTAGTCCCTAATCCTCAGTCCCAAATCCTAGGACTTTTTCACAGGTTCAACTTTTGCTTCTACCTTCACCTTCTTCACACCTTGTGTTGCCTTGACCAAGGTTTCAGCTTTTTGGAGTTCTTCTTGGGAAGTAGCTGTGCCTTTAAGGACGATCTCACCTTCTTTGTTTTCGACTTCTAACTTATTGCCTGGTAAGCCTTCCTTCAGCTTTTTGCTAACTTCGGTTTTCAAGTCGTCCTCAGCTTTAGTAGCAGAAGTGGTAGATTTTGTTGCTCCTGTTTTTACTGAATCGATTTTAGCTTTAGTGTCTGTGCTAGCTACTGAAGGAGTCGTTTGTGTTCCTGGAGTTTTGGCGGTTTTATCTGTAGTTTGAGTTGTTTGAGAAGCCGATTTTGCTGGGACTTGAGCAGCTTCATTAGTAGTACTAGGAGTTTCTGAACCAGTTTTAGGAGCCTCTTGGCATCCAAAGGTATTAACTACCAAAATGCTACTAACTAGAAACAGAATTAGCTTATTCATTATCTATCTCCAGATTGAGTAATTGAAGCGATTAATTGATCTGTGTGTCATCGTGAGGAGCAAATGTTAAAAAACAATTAAATGTGAAATAGCACAAGTGCAAAACTAAGCACTTATTTTAATAAAAATTGAAGCTTGGACGACTTCTTGAGGCTGAAATGTTGAAGCCAGTTCTTAGAAGTGCCAATTCAATTTTATTGACGGCTAAATCCGAGTAGGGCTTTGCATAAGAATTTTGGTTATCTATCGATTTAACGTAGACACCAAACAACTTTTCTAAGGTAAGCTATGCCGCCCCACAGCGGTGACTCGATGTTATCAGATTTGAAGAGATTTGGCGATCTCACCTCAAAATTTTATAGCTTTCTTATGGCAACATTTGAGACAAAAATCATGTAAAGGATGTTATCAGTAATTATTTTTATACATAAAACTTAAAATCTCAATTAATAAATTAAAAAATGCCTGAAAATTTTATACAATGTATAATTTTTTCTATTCTAAACGTAACGAATTTAATCCGAAACTTTCAACTTATATAAAGTTAAAATAATGTCATATTTTTGAATATATTCAATATCTGAATAAACAATACAACAAGAAGATTATTTTATTGAAATGAAAGCGGGGAGAAACTTTTTTGTCTTTACATTGGGCTTCGTTCCGCTTATCTTCTCTTCTCTACGAGAGGCTGCACAACGAGACACACTCGCGTTTGCTAACGTGGGTGTTGTAGTGAGACGCCAAAGGCAATCGAGGTTTCCCGACAGCCAGGCAACTAGCATAGGGCATTGGTAGCCCCTTACCATGCTCCATGCCCAAAAACCAATGCAAGAAAGTGGGCATGGTTTTTTATTCTAAAGCTTTGAAATCCCTTCAATACCAGACTACAAGCCGTTTATATCTTCCCTTGAACCAATAAAGTCCCTGTCGATGATATGCTGATTTGCATTAGCTCACTCCTGATTTAGCTACCACCGCAGCTTACGAGTAAGATTCTACTGAGAGTATTGTTTAGACAATCTTTTGTTTGAAAATCCTTTGCTTACCCAGCCAAAAGAAGCAATCCCTGAATGCAAGTTGGTATCATTATTCAGGACTATCCAAATCAGCTAGCGATTGGGTAGCGATCGGGTTACGATCTTGTCACACCCCTTTTTTAAAATGAGAAGTCCTATTCCAGAATTTTCTGGCTAAAATAGTATATCTGTTCTACTCAAGCTCCGAACCCAACAATCAATCCTTAAATCCATAAAATCCATATATTTAGAGGCAAGAATGGCTATTAACACCGATACTTCTGGCAAGCAAAAAGCACTGAATATGGTACTCAACCAGATTGAGCGCAGCTTTGGTAAAGGAGCAATCATGCGCCTAGGCGATGCTACCCGGATGCGGGTGGAGACGATTTCCAGTGGGGCGCTCACCCTGGATTTAGCATTAGGTGGTGGTTTACCCAAGGGAAGGGTGATTGAGATTTATGGGCCGGAAAGTTCCGGTAAGACGACAGTAGCGCTACACGCACTCGCTGAAGTACAAAAAAATGGTGGTATTGCTGCCTTTGTTGATGCTGAACACGCTCTTGACCCCACCTATGCTGCGGCCTTGGGTGTAGATATTGACAATTTGCTTATTTCCCAACCTGACACGGGCGAATCGGCTTTAGAAATTGTCGATCAGCTTGTTCGCTCCGCCGCAGTTGACATTGTAGTTATTGACTCAGTGGCAGCATTAGTTCCCCGTGCCGAAATTGAAGGCGATATGGGTGATGTCCACGTCGGACTTCAGGCTAGATTGATGAGCCAAGCTTTGCGTAAGATTACTGGGAATATTGGTAAATCTGGCTGCACAGTAATTTTTATCAACCAGTTGCGACAAAAGATTGGCGTTACATACGGTAGCCCAGAAACAACAACTGGCGGTAACGCATTGAAGTTTTACGCTTCGGTACGCTTGGATATTCGCCGGATTCAAACCTTGAAAAAAGGCACTGACGAATTTGGTAATCGGGTCAAAGTTAAAGTTGCTAAAAATAAAGTAGCTCCACCTTTCAGGATTGCGGAATTTGACATTATTTTTGGCAAAGGAATTTCTACCTTGGGTTGTATTGTAGACTTGGCAGAAGAAACTGGCGTGCTTGTCCGCAAGGGAGCTTGGTATAGCTACAACAGCGACAACATTTCCCAAGGTCGAGACAACGCCATCAAGTATCTAGAAGAAAAACCGGAATTTGCTGAACAAATTAAGCAACTCGTGCGTGAAAAGCTAGACAAAGGAGCTGTTGTTTCTGCTAACTCTGTAACCAAGACTAGCGAAGAAGAGGAAGAAGCCGATTTAGAGGAAGAAGAATAACAGTAGTGGAAACATTGATGAGCAGCAATGCTGCTCATCACCATGAGTTCAGGATAAAACTGGAGACGCAAAAAACCTAATCTACCTCCATACAGTCTGTTATTTGGGATTGTATGGTATTTGTCTATTGAAAAAGCGATCTAAAATTTCTGACTTTTGCTCTGTGCTTAAGGTATTATGCAAATGTTCTAACTTCCCAGACAAGTCAGAGTTTTTGGCAGTAATTAAAGTATCATCTAGATTTTCAGGCAGTGGCTTTTGTCTGTTGCGGGGGTAAGTAGATATTTCGACTGGATTGTTACCAATTCGAGGCACAAGCTGCATCAACAATTCCATTGCTACAGTTGGCAAAATGCGGTACGTATGATTTATGAAAAAATTGAAAGTCATACTGCCTAACTTGATGCGATCGCCATCTTTAAGCTCAAGTGGCTGGTAAGCACGTTCGCCATTCACAAACGAGCCATTGGTACTGTTAAAGTCAACTAAATAGAAGCCTTGAGTGTCAATATATTGAATAGCAGCGTGGCGACGAGACAGATAACTATCAGCAATGCGGATACCACTACTGCGATCGCGACCTATTGTCCAAATTTGCTGTGGCTGTCGTAAAGTTTGCGTCTTATTTTCGCATAAGTTAGTTATTAAATAAACAGCAGTAGTATCCACTACACCATTTACATAACAGGACTTCACCCTTGCCAACGACGGCTGATAAACGTTTTCTAGCTGAAGAATTTCATCCAGAAGGCTGCTATTGTGTTCATACAACTTGAGGAATACCTGATATAAACTTAATCGCCGTTGTATTTCCGTTTGTGCAAAGTCAGCCATTATAGATAAGCCTTGTATTGCCTGATTTCGGTCGTAAATATTTTGTCTTAGCCTACAATCAGGGATAATTGCTTTTTCATTTTCCGCCGTCATCTCAAAAGCTGAGATATTTGAGAGCTTGAATTTTTACAACTTTTAAATAAGAGTTTCCCTGCTATTCGTAGTCACAAGTATCATGCCAAGTTTTTCTGAAAAATTATCGTGACACTTCGTTTTTTATTGTAAATAAATATTTGTTATTTATAACAGATGAAAGATATGAAGATTTGATTAAGAACTGATCAATCAACTACGTAGTTTTACTATCTTTCCCAATTTGCCAATATGAGATACTCCCTTGGGATTGAACTAATCTAAAAATATCAAATCACAACAAACCTCGTTTACCATTGGGGCGCACAGTCATCCAATTCGTTTTTGCTAGTGCCATCTGCTCATCCGAAATTTTAGCCCCAGTCAGATTAGCACCACACAAATTAGCTCCCCGGAGATTGGCATTGCTCAAATGAGCATGGCTAAGGTCTGCACCTCGCAGATCTGCCCCTTCCAAATCAGCATGGTTGAAGTAAGCTTTGGTCAAATTAGCGTCTTTGAGATTGGAGCGAGTGAGGCTAGCTCTGCCAAAGTCACTATTGTAAAGATTAGCACCCTGGAGATTAGTTTTTTGCAATTGAGAGGAATGAAAATTTGTTCCCGATAAGTCAACACCTTGCAGGTTCAGCAAACTTAAATTGTGTAGAGCAAAATCCCGCCTCCCCTTCAGATAAGCTGTTAGCAAACTTTGGGTATCTAACTTGCGCTCAACTCTAGAACTTGGAACTTGTGAACCATGACTGTTGCTATTAGCCAAAGTTGTTGATTTAGCTATCACAGGCCCCTGATGCATTCCCCCTGCTTGTAATCCAGCTGCTTCCGCTACCCTAGCTCGTCTAGCACGAATTGCTGCCGCTACCTGCGCCATGCCTGTGTTGGCAGCAGCAGAAGGGTTACTGCACAAAACAGCAGAATTATCCCGGTGATTATGTGTTCGCTCTTTAACACCAGCATCAGATTTACTTAGCAAACCCTGTGCTAGGCTCTCCAGGTATGGCTCTATTTCTAATGCTCTAAGAACTTCTTCCGCTGACTGGTAGCGAGTACGTACTGACACATCTAACATTTTCCTCAGTACATTTATTAAATGGTCACTCACTTGCACAAGCTGCTCCCACATCATCTCACCCGTTGTGGGATTGTATTCCAAATCTTTAGGAGTTTTGCCAGTTAGCAGATAAATACATGTTACCCCTAGCGCATAGATATCACTGGCATAAACCGGACGCATAGCCATTTGCTCTGGAGGAGCAAAACCAGGAGTGCCGATCGCATACGCAGTTAATGCTGTGTGACCTGATTGGCTTAGTGCAGCTTGACTAACTTGGTTTTTTACAGCTCCAAAGTCAATGAGAACCATTCTGGCATCTTGACTACGGCGAATCAAATTGGCTGGTTTAATATCACGGTGAATCACTTTGCGCTCATGGATGTATTGCAGCAATGGCAATGTTTCGCTCAAGAATTGCTTAACCCCAGTTTCGCTTAAGATACCGTTGTGTTTAACTTCCTGCTGGAGGGTGTCACCGCTGATGTATTCTTGAACTAAATAGAATTGTTCCTCTTCTTCAAAATAGTCCAGCAGCCTCGGTATTTGGGGATGATTGCCAATCTTGCCTAGGGTTTTGGCTTCTCGTTCAAAGAGTTCCCGCGCCATCTGCAAAACATGTGGTGTGGTTCCAGAGGGACGTAGTTGCTTAATAACACAACTTGGCTCTCCTGGCAAAGCTTGATCATTGGCTAAGAAGGTTGCTCCAAAGCCACCCTGACCTAATGGTTTGAATACCCGATAGCGATCGCGCAACAGTAGCCGCGAGCCACAAGACTGACACATCTGGCTATATGCCAAATTTTCTGGATTGAGACAGGTAGGATTTAAGCAGTAGCTCATGCACTGTCAACTCGCTGCACGAATAATAACGGGGAGCATTACACTCTCATTTCATTATTGAGAGCAGAATCAACTTTTACCAGGTAATTTTTGCTGGAAAGACTTTGAAGAGTTGCTAAAGTTATACTGAGGTTACTTAAAGCTTTAACAAACTGAAGAGAATTTACTGTACTGACTCTTAAAACTCTTTTATCGATGATTATTTAGTCTGAATACGTAGCGAATATTGGTACTTGTGATTCATCAAAAACAAACAGTATTACGTGTATTTAATTATTAAAATTTAAATAAAAACACCCGTCCCTTTATTCGCTCTCTCCATCTCCAATACCAGTTTAAGTTATATTAATAAATACATGAACAGTTGTTCATACGTTTTAGAGTAATCTTTTCACAGTAATTTCAAGAGGAAATTGAGAAAAATATGACAACCGTAAACCAAATGAAATGCGCTTGCCCGACCTGCTTGTGTATCGTTTCACTTGAAGATGCCATCAACAAGGACAGCAAATACTATTGCTCTGAAGCCTGTGCTGAAGGTCATCAAACCATCCAAGGCTGTGGTCATGAGGGCTGTGGCTGTTAAGTAGTGCTGAGTTACCGATCGCCCCTGGCGTCTCCCTTGAGCAGAAGTTTGGATGCCTCTGTTGAAAAGTTTTCTAGGTTGGGAAACTTCGTTTGCCTTTGGCGTCTTCCCAACTCTTGGAGACGCTACGCGTTGGCGGAGCCTCTCCAAGAGTTGGGAGAAGTTGTGTTCGCCGGAAGCCGGCGCACCCTGCGGGATCTTGCTACAGACTTCTCTTTGCCTACAGAACTTTTCGCTGTGGTAGGCTGCGCCAACACCGATAGCCGATGCTCCCACTTCTCGCTAAGTGCTGAGTCAGAAAAAAATAGTCTTTACTCAGAACTCAGCACTTTTGTAATTACAGGTTAGACATTACATCCCGTGCTACTGCTAAAGTCTGCTCAATATCTTCTTCAGTGTGAGCCAAAGACGTAAATCCAGCCTCAAACTGAGAAGGTGCTAAGTAAACACCGCCCTCTAACATACCGCGATGGAAGCGTCCGAATTTAGCTGTATCAGACTTTTTCGCATCTTCATAATTATGAACTGGCCCAGAGGTAAAGAATAACCCGAACATGGCACTAATTTGACCACCGCAAGCCGCATGACCTGTTTCTTGGGCAATTTGTAGTAACCCATCTGCTAGCTTCTGCGTAATCCGGTGAAGATACTCATAAGTACCAGGCTTTTGCAGCAATTCCAAAGTCTTAATACCAGCAGTCATCGCCAAGGGATTACCTGAAAGAGTTCCAGCTTGATACATAGGGCCTGCGGGAGCAACCATTGACATGATATCCCGGCGACCGCCATACGCTCCTACTGGCAAACCACCACCGATAACCTTACCCAGCGTTGTTAAATCGGGGGTGACACTAAATTTCTCTTGGGCGCCACCATAAGCAATACGGAAGCCTGTCATTACCTCGTCAAATACCAATAATGCCCCATGCTCATGGGTAAGCTCCCGTAAGCCCTCAAGGAAGCCAGCATCAGGAGAAATAAAGCCAGCATTACCAACGACTGGCTCAAGAATGACACCAGCAATTTCGTCGCGGTTCTCTTCAAACAACGCTTTTACAGCTTCCAGATCATTGAAAGGTGCAGTCAAAGTGTTGATAGTTGCCGATTTCGGTACTCCTGGGGAGTCGGGTAAGCCGAGTGTAGCAACACCAGAACCCGCCTTCACTAAAAACGTATCGGCGTGGCCGTGGTAACAGCCTTCAAATTTGATAATTTTGTCTCGTTTAGTGAAAGCCCGCATCAACCGCAAAACTCCCATGCAGGCTTCAGTCCCAGAGTTAACAAATCTTACCATTTCAATGCTGGGAACAGCATCGATAACCATTTCTGCCAGAACATTTTCCAGTACTGAGGGCGCACCGAAGCTCGTACCTTTTTCCAAGGCTTCATGCAGCGCTGCAATAACTTCGGGATGAGCATGACCGCAAATTGCTGGGCCCCAAGTGCCCACATAGTCAATATATTGATTGCCATCTACATCCCAAATGTACGCGCCTTTAACATGATCAAAAACGATGGGTTGTCCGCCTACAGATTTGAAAGCACGAACTGGAGAATTGACTCCTCCTGGCATGAGATTTTGGGCAGCAGCGAAGATTTCTTGTGATTTTGTTGTTTTTATCGTGGTATTTACCAAGGTTCTCTCCTAACAGTGGGCAAGAAAAAAAAGCTCTATCTTAGGATAGGGTTAAAAACTGCTTAGAATTTCTATCGTATAAAATTAACTGAACTATAAAAATAACAATATGTTATATAAATCCAACGAAGATTTACCTTTAGAGATTCGGACTCGATTATCTGAGGCATACCAGGATCTTTACCGGGCAGCCTTTAACTCGGCGATCCACTGGTATGGTGAAGCACCAAAAGCTCACCAAGTTGCGTTAAGTGCGGTAAAGATGCAATCTGCTATGGAAAGGAATGTTCTTGTTTAAAGTTGGCTAAGAAAATTCAATTCACAAAAGCATATCAGCTGTTCTATTTAGAATGGTATCGTGAATTCATGAATCATTCTCATTAAAGCAAACTGGCTGATATGTATTCTAACAATCTGCATTCACTGCGTTCTGCTATCCCTGTTGAGGAAATTCGCTACGATGAACGGGGTTTAGTGCCTGCAATTGTCCAAGATTATCTTGATGGCACTGTGCTAATGATGGCGTGGATGAATCAAGAGTCGTTATACAAGACTTTGGAAACTGGAGAAACTTGGTTTTGGAGTCGTTCCCGTAAGGAATTATGGCATAAGGGAGCGACTTCTGGACATATTCAAAAAGTGCAGACTATCCGTTATGACTGTGATAGTGATGCGTTACTCATAGGGGTAGAGCAGATTGGAGATATTGCTTGCCATACTGGTGAACGCAGTTGTTTTCATCAAGTGGATGGGAAAGTTGCTCTACCACCAGGCGACACATTATCGCAATTGTTTCAGGTTATCTGCGATCGCCGTGACAATCCTACTGAAAGTTCTTACACGTGTAAGTTATTGGCTGGCGGTGATAACAAAATTTTGAAGAAAATCGGTGAGGAAACCGCTGAGGTGGTAATGGCTTTTAAAGATGATGAAGCTGATGCGATCGCAGGTGAAGTAGCTGACTTGCTATATCATACTCTGGTTGCTTTAGCTTACCATCAAGTGGATTTGAAATCGGTTTATCGGAAGTTGCAAGAGCGTCGGAATTAACCATAAACTGGCTCAAGCCTCGTAGATCATTGGTTCATTGAGTCTTCAGTATATTTTTGACACGTATACTGACATCTTAATTTAAACTGCGATCGCCCTCACATCATATCATCTCAGTTTCAGGTTGTTCCCAATGAGGCGTAGGTGAGAATAATTTGTAACCCTTTTTGTAATTCTTATCATTGACTGCTATTTTCCTCACTAATTCCACAGGGTTTCCACAGGTATTTTTGCAGTTTTCCACAGGTGTATTACGAGCCAATAAGCTCTTGCAGTTTTATTGGGGATTGTTGATTACAAATGACAATGAACTGTGTGGACTGAGTTCTTGTTAAGCAACGTAACTAAAAACAGGCTACAAACCTGATTATCTCGTTAGCATTTATTTTTTATACAATCGTTTTTAACATTTCGCAGCATTGACAAACCCACCCCCTCTTGGCGCACAATGATGCGGCTTGCTTTTGTAGTGCGTTCAACCGCTGGCATCAAATGTGTAAAATTTGTTACCTAAGATGTTAGTGCAGATTGTCGGATTGGCGAAAGATTGCGTGAGGTAGCCTTAGGCCGCTTTATCGCAAGCAACTTGTCCCTCTTAATTAGTCTCATAGAAGGAAAATCTTATGAACACAACGGTTAGCATCTTTACAGAAATTCCCGAAACACTCCACGAATCCCTAAAAAACTACTTAGAAAAGCATCCCGATTGGGATCAAAACAGAGTATTAACGGCAGCCCTATCACTATTTTTGCTGCAAAATGGAGATAGCGATCGCCGTGCGGCCCGAGTCTATTTGGAAACTTTGTTCCACCACTGCTAAATATAGTTACTCTGGCTTTAAAATAGGGATTGGGACTGGTGAGCCAGCGCGCGCGGTCTTCTCCCAACGCAAAGGAGCGTCTCGTAGACAAGGGGAGCCACTGCGTTGCAAAAAGAACTCTGAGCGCCGGAAGCTGATGCTCAGAGTTCTCTAGAACCTCTCTTAAAAGTTTATGGATGTCTTTTGTAAAATTTGAAAAATTCTCAATGTCATCCTGAATGGAACGCATCTAACCTACACTGCGTTCCGCTCAGCATGGCACATTAAGTTACGGATTGATGAAATCCAGTACTTAAATAATTTAGTCAAGCATTAAGAGTTATAAAACTCTAGACTATAAACTCAGGACTTGGCCTCCAACTGCTGGGGTTGAGTAGGACATTCAAATTTATAGCCTACACCACGTACAGTTTGAATTAATGCTGGCTGACTAGCATCTACTTCAATCTTCTTGCGAATTTGACCGATATGTACATCTACAACCCGTTGGTCGCCCACGTATTCATAGTCCCACACCTCTTGGATTAGTTCTGCACGCCGCCAAACTCGACCTGGATGACTGGCTAAAAAATGCAACAAGTCAAATTCCAGAGCAGTTAAGAGTACTGGTTGGCTATTAAGTGTCACCTCCCGCCGCACTGGATCAATCATAAGTTTTTCAAATAACAGGCGTTTCTGTTCGGCGGTAGTCACAACCCGCTGACGCCTCAAAATAGCCGCTACTCTGACTTCTAGTTCTCCCAGCCCAAAGGGTTTGGTGAGATAATCATCAGCACCTTTAGCAAAGCCGCGAATCTTGTCAGCTTCGTCTGCACGGCTAGTGAGCATGAGAACAAACACACCATTACGACTTTGCATCTCTTGGCAGAGGTTAAACCCAATTACATCTGGTAAATTCACATCTAGAATTACCAAATCAGGGTTAAATTGCTCAAATAGAGCTAAAGCCATCTTTCCATCTTCAGCAGCCTCCACCTGATAGTTCTGCTTAATCAAAAAGCGTTGGATTAAATTACGGACCGCAGGGTCGTCGTCAACTACAAGAATCTTGGCAGGAGCCATGACCATCACTTTGCACAAAAATTCATAGGATTAACAGGAGGATTGCGTAAATACGCAGTTTCCACTTCGGCACTAATTAAGAATTTACAAGGCTAAGGCATGAGAATCCTGATTATTCAAAATAATAGTGTAATCGGGATTCTGAACAATGAAAGCGCAAAACTTTTAACAGCCAGCGCTACATGGAAATGCAGACCTTGTAATTGTCAATTTTATGTCCCGCAGACAGATGTTCTGATCTTAGCCGCAGCGGTCTGCTACGCTGGGACAGTTTTTCGGAATTAGATACTAATTTAAAACGTTACAGTTTTAAATCGATATGCGGAATACAGATCGATCCCACAAGGAATTGTAAGGCTAATTCAATAAGACTCACTCAGGGCACGGTAAGTTGCCAAATTTGAAACAGTAAAGTTAATTTTTTCATAAAAATGTGTAGGTATCCCGGTTCAAATTCTAGAGTAAAGCGCTAACTAGGTAACGACATGAGGAAATACACGGAGTTCTAGCAATATGTTAAAGTGACTGTAGTTAAAATTCACAAGTCAATCAAACTGACCCGTGCTACTATCCTGGTAGGGCACAAAAATCTGTCGGGACATTAGTCTCGATTAGAATAGAACCTAAAGCTGTTTTTTCTTCGACAAAAGACTGCCGCTGACTGAGGCTGAAGTAATAAACTCCCATGAGCGATCAAAATCCCTACGAAAAACTTGGGGTATCAGAAGAGGCTAGCTTCGATGAAATTCAGGATGCTCGTAATCGCCTATTCGAGCAACACAGTGGCGATGCCAAGCGTCTAGAAATAATTGAGGCAGCTTACGATGCGATTTTAATGGATCGCTTACGAATGCGCCAAGAAGGCAAAATCAAAGTACCTGAGCGTATCCGGTTCCCAGAGTTGCGTGTGCAATCACCTCCGAAAGAAAGTCCAACCCCGCGTGAGCAGTCGCCCGCATGGCTGCAACGAATGTTGGATCAACCAACACCTGCGGATGTACTTTTACCAGGAGCTTGGTATCTTGGCTTGAGTGCGATCAGTGTGTTTTATCCAGAGGCGGGCGACCAGATTTTGCAGTTAGCATTGGTGGTTGGGGTAGGAGTAAGTATTTACTTTCTCAATCGCAAAGAAGGCAAATTTGGTAGAGCAGTTTTGTTCACGCTAATCTGTTTGATAATTGGCCTAATCGCTGGAGGATTAGTTGCTAGCTGGCTAATATCTCAAACACCATTCATTACGTCGAATCAGTTCTCTACGGTACTAACATTTATATTGTTGTGGTTGGTTAGTAGCTTTCTACGTTAAACCAAGTTGGGATTAGGGCCATACCCTATTTCTACCTGTTGGAAAGTCTACTCAAACAACATGGGTGTGAGTTTTGGATTTTGGATGTGTATTGCTGGTAAATGGTAATGGGTTAGAAACCAATTACCTATTACCAAGATGAAAAGAAAATAGACGAATTCCCATTTGAAGTCGTAGATGCACAGTCCTAGATAAGACGTTGAGGCTCTAAGATTAAACCTACTGCAAAGCTTAGATCCTTAACAATTAAGTCGGGGTGGTAAAGTTCTAGTTGAGTGCGATCGCGAATGCCACACTCCACAGCCATCACCTTGATACCGTGTTTTTTAGCAGCAGCAATGTCCGCTTCTGTATCCCCCACCATCCAAGTATCCGCAGCCGAGGAAAGTTCTGTTAACGCTCGTGCCATCAACAAAGGCTTATCTTCGATGTCGCGGGTTTTAACGTAGTCGTTACTCAGACAATAACAACGGTTTTCTGGGAAAAATCTACCTAAATCGTATTTTTTAAAAGCATAATCTAATTCCCAAACCCGGCGCATGGTCATAACCGCTAAATCGACACCAGCTTGTTGAATTTTTAATAGTGCATCTACAGCACCAGGTGCGAGGCTATCATACTGGAAGTAAGGTTCTGTATGTACTGTTTGCCGCCGTAACTGGGAAAATTCTTGTGCTTGTGCTTCGTCCAATCCAGAATTCAAGGCGATTTGTTTTTCGGGAACGCGCGATCGCTTCATCTGCCAAAATTCCGCTTTAGAAAGTTCTCGCACTGTTTGATTTTGGTATCGAGTTTTTTCCAAGCAGAATTGATAAACACGGTAGTATCGTTCAGAAACATCAATAATCGGGCCGTCGAAGTCAGTAATTAGTCTTAGCATCGGCGGGAAATGTTAATATTTATTAAAATTATCTCATTTGTGTGGCTATTTTTTGAGAAACCAACAGCAATCTCAGGTTTAGCTAGGCGTTTTTTTTAGAAACCTCTTTTTAAGGAAGCAGGGAAATCTGGAATTTTAAATTGTTTAATTGAGAGTACCGCGTTTGATTTGTTCGCTTTCAATAGCTTCAAATAAGGCGCGAAAGTTGCCTTCCCCAAAACCTTGAGCCTGGGAACGGCGTTCAATAAACTCAAAGAAAAATGTCGGCTGTTCAAAAATGGGCTGTGTGAAAATTTGTAGTAGTAGGGGCGCGGCATTTCGTGCGTCTAAAGGAGCATCTTCTTGCCAGTCTACTAAAATTTCCTGTTGGGCGATCGCTTCAATTTCTTGGTGTGATAGTGGGAGTCCTCGCCGCTGTTTTAGCCGTGAGTAGTAGCTGTTGGGAACTGAGAGTAAGGATAAACCATCGGCACGAAATTGAGCGATCGCACTAATAAGATTGGGTGTTCGCAAAGCGATATGTTGAATTCCAGGGCCGCGGTTAACATCTAGAAATTCCTGAATTTGGGAATTGCTAGAAGCTGGCTCATTAATTGGCATCTGTACGCTACCATTGCGCGAAACCATCACTCGGCTGTGTAAGGCAGAGCGATCAGTTTTAATTTTAAATACCTGTTGGGGTTGAAAATCTAGGATTTTTTCATACCAAGCAACAGCTCGCTCTAAATCGCCTGCTGCCACATTTAGCACTATGTGATCTATGGCGGTAATCGAAGAGAAAGGGGTATTAAGAGGAGCGGTGGACAAGAGTACTTGTTTACTTATTTCCTCTAGCCTCGTACTCTCCCACTCTTCTCCTCTAGGAGAGTGCCTTTCTATTAACGTATGAGTTAGCCCGCCCCAAGCGGAAATTTTACCCCACTTGAGGGATATATCACCCTGCTGATGTTGTTGAATGGGTTGTATAACTTCGGCATCGTGTGCTTGAGCCAGGGCGATCGCTGCTTCCACATCTTCGACAATGAAAGCGACATCTGCCACACCAGGTGGATGCTGATGCAGAAACTCAGCTACCGGACTTGTAGGCAATAGTGGTGAAGACAGCAAAAAACAGACTACACCACTTTTCACGACTTCCGTACAAGTGTGAAATGAACTGATACTATCGGCTACTGCTTCAAAACCGAGATGGTGTACAAACCAATCCCGCCACACTTTGGCATCTTCTACATAAAAGTGAACATGGTCAATTTTTATCATAAGTTACGAAAATCCAGCACAACAGCTTATATATCTGTAAATTTTGCCTTTTTTGCTAGATTTTCTGGTCTTTCCTAAGCAAGAATTATGTAAGCATACTCTGATTTTAAAAGAACAGATGACTATCCGGTTGAATATTAATTTCCATTGGCACAGCTTGCGGTTCCGCAGAAAGGGCAAAGAAAATCGCATTGGCAGCAGTTTCAGGACTAAGCATTTTTTTCCTATCTACCTTTAAATTCACGTTGTCCCAGAAGGGAGAATCTACCCCACCAAAGTAGAATAGCGTGAACTTGATACCAAAACGCTTAAGTTCCTCTGCCATACACTTGCTAAAACCAACAACGCCAAACTTGGAAGCCGAATAAGCCGCGGCTGTCGCCATCGAATGTTTGCCCAAAATTCCGATCACGTTACAAATATGACCAGACTTACGCTTTTGCATTTCTTCAGCAGCCGCCTGAGTAGTGTAGAAGCTACCTTTTAAGTTGACATCTAGCATCTGATCCAAATCAGCTGGTTCCAGGTTGTTGTAGGGCTTGAGGATACCAGCACCAGCCGCATTCACCAAAACATCGATTTGACCGAACTCGGCAATAGCCTTTTGTATTAAAGTGTCTACCTGTTGCGGATCAGTAATGTCGCAGGGAATAGTCAAAATTGACCCAGGTAAATCATCTGCTAGTGTTGTTAAACGAATTGCATCTCTGGCAGTCAGTATCAACTGTGCCCCTGTAGGGGCAAGTTTGCGAGTTAAAGCTGAACCAATGCCGCCAGTAGCACCGACAACGACGATAACTTTATCATGCATTGTATTATTTACATTTATTTATATTATTTTACATAATACTAAATTACTGACTAAGGTTGTGCGTAAGCTTATTTCAGTAGACTACACATTTAGTAGCATAATATACTATGTTGCATTCCATGCATTTGAAAATTGCTGTAATCCACCGAATTCAAGAAAGCTTTGTGAGAAATCCTAAGAATCGTTTAGTTTTCGGGGTGAGGAGTGTGCGACGATAAGCATCCGCAGCTTTCTTGATAGCTTCAGCTTGAGTGGGATAAGGATGAATCACACTACTGAGCTTGCTCAAACCCAGTTTACCGACAATTGCCGTAGTTACTTCTGAGATCATCTCACCAGCATGACTGGCGACAATAGTTGCACCGATAATTTCATCAGAACCTTTTTTGTGGTGGATTTTGAGAAATCCTAACTCTTCTCCGTCAGCGATCGCTCGGTCTACACTACTAAAAGGAATTGCGATCGTAGTCACATCAATGCCCAACTTTTGCGCCTCGTGTTCATACATTCCTACGTGGGCAATTTCGGGATCAGTATAAGTTACCCACGGCATAACTAGACTACTGAGTTTAGAACGTCCCAAGCCAAAGGGAGAAAACAGCGTATTCTTAATCACAATTCGCGCCGCCGCATCAGCAGCATGGGTAAACTTCCAGTTCATGCAGATATCGCCAGCTGCATAAATCTTGGGATTCGTAGTCTGGAGATAATCATTTACCTTTACACCCTGGCGCTTATCGTATTCCACCCCCACTGCTTCTAAATTTAGACCTTCTACATTTGGCGCACGTCCAGTACCTACTAAAATTTCATCTACTGTGACAGAATCTCGGCGACCATTAGAAGAAAAGTAAAGTCTTTTGCCCTCAGTGACAGTTACCACTTCTTCCAACTGGGAATTTAGCACTACGCGAATTCCTTCATGAATCAAGACCTTTTGGAGAATTTCAGCAGCGCCAACATCTTCCTTGTTGAGGAGGTGAGAACCACGATGGAAAAGTATCACCTCACAACCCAAACGCCGGAAAGCTTGCGCTAATTCGCAACCAATTGGCCCACCACCAATTACCGCTAAACGTTCTGGTCGTTGAATTAGGGAAAAAACCGTCTCGTTGGTTAGATAACCCGCCTTTTCAATTCCCGGTATCGAGAGTTGCGCGGCTCTGGCTCCAGTCGCAATTACAGCTTTTTTAAATCGGAGGGTTTTGTCCCCAACCTCTACGGTATTTTTACTCGCAAACCGACCGCTACCCAAGAAGACATCAACCCCTAGTTTCTGAAAGCGGTCAGCCGAGTCATGATGACTAATACCAGCTCTTACCCGCCGCATCCGGGCCATGACTGCGGGAAAATCAACGTCAATATGTTGGGGAATGTTAACCCCAAACTCTTTAGCATTCCAAATTTCGCCAACTACGCGAGAGGAGCGGATAACAGTTTTAGATGGTACGCAACCAACATTCAAGCAATCCCCACCCATGAGATGCTTTTCAATCAAAGCCACTTTTAAGCCCAAATCTAGACCGGCTGCACCAGCCGCCACCACTAATCCCGCTGTACCAGCGCCAATTACTACCAAGTCGTAAACATCAGCAGGTTCAGGATTAACCCAATTTGGGGGATGGACGTAGGACACTAACGTCTGGTTATACTCATCCATTGGGCGAACTGTGACTCTCTCGAATTCTGAATTTGACATTGGTGATACCTCATTTGAACTGGGGACTGGAAACTGGGAAGATTTCTCAACTCTTTGGCTGGGGTTTGAATTCGAGATTGTTTAATAAGAAATACAGCCTTTAAACTGTTTTGTCAGTTCGATAATTAACAGACACTCTTCAAACTTAAGTTTATTTTTTAATTGTTTTTCTCGTTTCCTAGCTCTGCCTGAGAATGCTTACTAGAGACTCCGCCTCATTTTCTACATCTACGGAAGACAGCAGCCCTCAAGATCAAATTCCCATACTCAGCATGGCAACGAGAATATGAACTCATAATTCTTCTTCTAAAGCTTTTCGGGCAATACGGGTGACATAAATGGTAACTGCAACTGTAGCAATCAAACCGATGAGCCGAATTCCCCATTGTAAAGTCGGGTTGGTGGGTTGAGCCTCAGTCCCAATCATGGCAAGATTACCGGCAAGGGAACCAATATAAACGTACATGATGGTTCCGGGAATCATACCCACAGAGCCGATAAAATAGTCTTTGAGTGAAACTCCTGTGATGCCAAAGGCATAGTTCAATAAATTGAACGGAAATATCGGAGACAGTCGCGTTAACAGCACAATTTTTAATCCTTCTTTGCCAACAGCTTGGTCAATAGCGGCAAATTTTTTGTTATCTGCAATTTTACGTGCAACCCAGCCCCTTGCAACATAACGCCCGACAAGAAAAGCCGCAGTAGCGCCTAGAGTTGCACCAATAAATACATAGAGCGAACCCCAAACTACACCAAAGACAACACCAGCACCCAAGGTAAGGATGGAACCTGGTAAGAAAGCGACAGTGGCAATAATATAAAGTGCGATAAATGCTAAAGCTCCTACTGCACCAATGCTATTAATCCACTGCAAGGCGTTCCGTAAAATTGCCTGGGGATTGAAAGAATTTGTACTAATGGATTTCTCTGCCAAGGCAAAGTTTGTATTCCATAAAAAAGCAAGACCAACAGTCAGTAATATTAATACACCTAGTTTAAAAAACTCTCTTGAGATTTTGGTACGAGATTGGTTTTTCATAATTTGATTTTTCATAAGTTGTAGAAGTGATAATTATCTTGAAGTACTTTTATTAAACATCTAGATTTTTTGTCATAATACTTTATTTAGGAAATGCTAGTTCTCTTGTTTGAATGCTTGAAAATAAGGATTTTAAGGGTTACGCAGAGGCGCAGAGATAAACTAGATAAGCTTATCTATTTAGCAGTTAGAATCTGATTTATACAAGAGGTCAACTAAATTAATCATTGTCGATCAAATCTTGACAGAACATTAAAAAGTTGATGAAAATATGATAATTGTAAACTTTCGTGGTTTTGGATACTAGTAACAACAGTCAGGGGTTTATAAGCTTTTTAAACTAATTGTTACTGTTTGGATCATTGGTGATTTCTGCTGTTGCTACACTTTGAGCTAGAGCTTTTTGAGCAACTCTTGTGACATATATGGTTACTGCAACAGTAGCAATTAACCCAACCAGTTGTATCGCCCATTGCCAGATTTGAGTTTCTGGAGTAGTTGGCTGATGAGGCATATTAATTACGGCAAGATTACCAGCTAGAGAACCGATGTAAACGTACATTACTGTACCTGGAATGATGCCGATGGAACCTAAGATATAGTCTTTGAGGGAAACTTGTGTTACTCCAAAAGCATAATTTAATAAATTGAACGGAAAAACGGGAGATAAACGAGTCAATAGCACAATTTTCCATCCTTCTTTAGCAACTGCTAAATCAATTGCTTTAAATTTAGGATGTTTGTCCATCAGCTGGGTAATCCAATCCCGCGACAGGTAGCGTCCAATGAGAAAAGCGAAGATTGCTCCAACTATTGCAGCAATTAATACATAGACTGACCCCCAAAATACGCCAAATAGGCAACCACCTTTGAGAGTTAGAAGAGAACCTGGTACAAACAGTAATGTTGCCAAGTTGTAAATTACTATGTATGCAATTGGCCCCAAAATGCCAAGACTATTAACCCAAAGGACTGAGGTCTGCAAAAGTCCCTGAACGTTAAACTGTTTAGCAGCAATTATTAGGGTAGCTACCAGGCAACTTAACAGTAACAGTTTGAGTTGGGAATTTAATTTGCGCTTCCTCATTTTGATAAATTCACCTTTGGAGGTTTAATGTTCGCTTTTGAAGTCTCAACGCCTCGAATCCAATGCCACCAAGATAAACTACTTACATGAGAAACAGCTTAAATTCTTCTAAATTTTTCCCGGCTATACCAGCTATGAATTCGCTTAGGTGAAATACCGAGTAGATAGGCAATGATGATTATTTGATTAAGTAACGTAGTTTTAAAAACTCCCTTTTGCAACCACCTACGGGCTGAAGTGACAACTGGCACAGGAATAATTACAATTTTTCCAATGTATTTTAAACGGCGCATGAGTTCAAAGTCTTCCATGATGGGCAATTCAGGAAAGCTACCAACTTGCTGAAATACTTCCTTTGTTAAAAAAATTGCTTGGTCGCCATAAGGCATTTGGCAAAAACGCGATCGCCAATTTACTCCCAACTCCACCCATCGTAAACTCAAAATTGGTGCATCGATCCGCAATTTAAATGCACCAGCTACAGTCCGAGGCTGTTGTAGCGCCGTGCGAATCATGGCATCAAACCCAGCTGGTAAACGGGTATCTGCATGAAGAAACAGCAGAATCTCACCACTAGCAGCCATAGCACCCGCATTCATTTGAGCAGCACGACCAGGGGATGATGAAATAACTTTTACACCCAACGACTGAGCGATCGCTACTGTGTCATCTTGTGAGCCACCATCTACTACAATCACTTCTATATTTGTACTAGGTTGAGTCGTTGTGATTGCTTCTTTGATATTTCTCGCTTCATTTAACACTGGAATGATAATACAAATTTTGGCAGCGCCAATATTCTGACTCATGATTTCTGAATTTGCTGGTCTTGTTGTATTAGCTGGAAATAATTCGGTACAGCTATCATAGGGCTGCTCAGGATGAGTTGAGACGCTTGAGTGGTAATAATTAATACGTATGACCGCTGAAAACGTCTCAATGCACCAGAGGCGGATGCTGAAGCGATCGCTTTAAATGATGATATTAGCAAAAGCAACAAAGTTATCGCATATATAAATTAGCAGTAAGCTGTTGTAGGGCGTTTGTAACAATGTACTATGGCAACGATTAACGACAACTATCTCAAACTGAAAGCAGGTTATCTATTTCCTGAAATTGCTCGCCGGGTGAATGCCTTTGTTGAAGCTAATCCTGATGCCAAAGTCATCCGGCTAGGTATTGGTGATGTCACCGAACCACTGCCTGAAGCTTGCCGCACAGCTATGATCAAAGCTGTTGAAGAAATGGGCGATCGCACCACCTTCAAAGGCTATGGCCCAGAACAAGGCTATGCTTGGTTACGGGAGAAAATTGCCACCCAAGATTTCCAGGCGCGGGGGGCGCAAATAGATGCCTCAGAAATCTTCATCTCTGATGGTTCCAAATGTGACACGGGCAATATTCTGGAAATCTTTGGACATAACAACACCATCGCCGTTACTGACCCTGTTTATCCCGTATATGTAGACACTAATGTGATGGCGGGAAATACTGGCGATGCTAACGATAAAGGCGAATTTGAAGGCTTAGTCTATCTGCCGATTACCGCTGAAAACAACTTTACCGCTGAAATTCCCTCTCAAAAAGTTGATTTAATTTATCTCTGCTTTCCTAATAACCCTACTGGTGCGATCGCCACCAAAAAATACCTAAAAGCGTGGGTAGACTATGCCAAAGCCAATGGCTCGATCATTTTCTTTGACGCTGCTTACGAAGCCTACATCACCGATCCTGAAATTCCCCACTCTATTTATGAGATTGAAGGAGCAAGGGAAGTTGCGATCGAGTTCCGTTCTTTCTCCAAGAATGCAGGCTTTACGGGAACCCGGTGTGCATTAACCGTTGTGCCAAAAACACTAACAGGAAAAGCGGCTGATGGTTCCGATGTGGAACTCTGGAAGCTGTGGAATCGCCGTCAGTCCACCAAGTTCAATGGAGTGTCCTACATCGTACAACGCGGAGCTGAGGCAGTCTATTCTCAAGAAGGACAGACACAAATCAAGGCGCTAGTTAGTTTCTATTTAGAAAATGCCAAAATTATTCGTGAGAAACTCACAGCCGCCGGATTAGCAGTATATGGCGGCGTGAATGCGCCTTACGTCTGGGTAAAAACGCCTAATGGTTTGTCCAGTTGGGAATTTTTTGATAAGCTGCTGCACACTGTAAATGTTGTAGGAACCCCTGGTTCTGGCTTTGGTGCCGCAGGCGAGGGTTACTTTCGCATTTCAGCATTTAATAGCCGGGAGAATGTCGAAGAAGCAATGAAACGGATTGCTGAGAAGTTTAAGGTGTAGAACTCTAACCACAAGCTCTACTCTTCTCCTACAAAGAGGCTACCGCGAACAAGAACGGGTTCAATAGACATCTTGCAAAAATCCTAGTTTTGTATTAAATCCACAGATTGAACACAGCGAAAAGTTCTGTAGGCGGAGAGAAGTCTGTAGCAAGATCCCGCAGGGTGCGCCGGCGTCCGGCGATGGTCTGTATCACCGCCGAGAGGCGCAAGGCTTTGCGCCTCTCCCTTGTGTCCAAAGGACACAAGGCAACCGTTCTTTCAGAACGGTTGGGCAGTAAGACCCGCATAGCGATCAGAACTTCTCCCTTGGCGCTAGCCTCTCCCTTTGGGAGAAGGGGAGACGCCAAAGGCGAACGGGGTTTCCCGCTGTAGGAAACTTTTCAAGACAGCGAAAAGTTTGTGCGTCCGGGTAACAGGAGCGCAAAACTTTTCAAGACAGATGAACACCGATAAATTATCTGTGTTTATCGGTGTTCATCTGTGGTTTAATTTTCATAAAATCGACTTTCGCAAGAAGTCTAATCTATCTAAAGGTTACAGTGAGTAGCATTACCCGCGACTTTGATAAATAATTTAAGACTTCTGCATAGAAGAAAACTATCAACCCTTGCTTAACGATCTGGGAGAGAGTTTTGTGGATTTATTGATTGTATATCTGTGTAATGATTAATAATATTGTCTTTAATCATGCCAATTTGGACAAATTTTACTAATAGCTTTTGTGCTTGATGTTGATTTAAACCTTGAATATGCATTTCTAAAACTTTTAGTTTAAACCGCTGTTCAATAGTGAGTTCTGTAGAATTCATAATTTCGCTCCTATTCATAGTTTAAATCTCTTATTTAGGCTTTTAATTTGCTAATTGACTACATTGCAAACTTAGACTCCAAAACATGATTAAACTATATTTTGTCTAACTTTAATTCTGATTTTGGCAATTTTACACTGGTAAATCAAGTCTTTTAAATTGATTGCTTAGACATAAGTGGCAGAGTTTAGTCTAGAGATTTTTTTAGTTTAACGATTGAATTGACAATCAATTCATTGATTTATTGAGAAAAACTTGATTAATCCATATATCCATTTCAGACTAATATCTCAATTTCATTAAGTTGTTAGCACTTAATCCCTGTATGACAAAGCTTTAAGCCAAAAATGAGGATATGTCTTACTCTTTTGAAAGAGCCGCTTTTAATTTCTTATTTTCAGAGGAGGTCTTATTCTTTTCTCAGTGTATCTGGGGAATGGAAAACCCAAAGTTTTTTATTAGGCAACAGTTATGGAAGTCAAACGATTAGAGTAAAGGCAAAAAAATATCTCTTATATAGGTAGTAATATTTACTTAATAATTATCCTGAGACTAGTATTTTACTCAAGTGAAGAATTCCAGGCATAATTACTTGAGTTCTGTCTTAAAAAAATATTAATAAATTATTTATCATTTAATCGGCATCCAGTATGCTAGTAGCTAATACCAAGTTGCCAAAGATAGTATTTTGTCATACTGTTCGCCTTGGTTCCCGCAGGGTACGAAATGCAGTGTAGTGTACCCCTATGGGGAAGCAAGCTACGCCTTGGTTCTGTAAGAAAGGATCTCTGAGATTCTTTTCTTTGCTCAGAATGACAAGTAATGACAACTTGGTATAAATATGCAATCAGGCTGCATTTAAAGATTTGTATCCCACGTCTGGTTAGTGTATGCGAGTTTTTCGCCTTTTATACCGGGTACAAAAACAAAGAACACAATCAATCGTTTATCGTGAGTTCTTGAGATGCTTCTGGAGCCAGACGGTGTGTGTAGCTAGCTTAAGAGTATGAGGGGTACACTACGCGATCGCTTCCTACATTACAGAAACTTGGTACAGCATGACATTTTTGATTTCTCTGACATCCGCTTAACCTGAGAGTTATTATGTAGGTTTTATTAAGCGGATAATTATAGAGATATATTAATATGACTTTTTCAGACATTTTCTTACTATTTACATAAATTAATCAGAATTATACTTATATAATTCCTACTCCTTCTGACTTTTTCATGCTGTAAAAAGTGAATAACTAACTTAAATTTAACTTAGAGGTAAAACAAGTCTTCAACGCCAAAGTTAGAGAACAGCTAAATGTTAATAAATAACAATTACAGTAACTATCTACAAAAAGTTTTTTATCAAGTTCGCATTAAAGATGAACTTAATCAAGCGACTGATAGCGTTACAGGCATTGCCATTCGCAAACGTACTGTTATTAGCTTCGATATCTAACGGAGAATGACGTGGAATACAAAAACGCTGTTTTGGATGATCAAAACCTTCAAGAAGGTTTAAAAAGTATTAACCCGAAGTTTGGTGACTTTGTTACTCGTGTAGCAGGTGAAGCGTGGGGGTTGCCGTTAATCGACCAAAAGACGAAGGCTTTAATCACGATCGCAGTAGATGTTGTGAATCAAGACCAGGTAGGCCCAGGTAGTCCATTTGCAGCACATGTAAATATGGCTCTCAAACAAGGAGCCACTCATGCAGAGATAGAAGAACTCCTTTTATTCATGTGTGTTTACGGAGGCTTCAATAAGGTTGCTGGTTGCTTTGGTGCTCTCAATGAGATTTTCAGTTCCCAAACCTAATATTTTGCAGACGTGGACAGACAGAAATGATAGCAGCATTCAGAAAAGCCGATTATGCAACCCGTGATCAAAAAGGCAAAGTCGCCTTTTATGTTCTTTTGTGGAAACGCCGAGGAATTTCTTTAGAACTTTTCGATGATTACTGGAGAGATGTACACGGGCCAGTATGTGCGCGTTTACCAAGTCAGCATCAATACTGGCAGTTCCACCTGTCTCAAAACGAGGGTGGTTTATGGCCAATTATTAAAGGTATTGAATATATTTGTCCAGAAGAAGATCAGTTTAATGGTATCGCTGAATTAACCTTTGAGACGGAAGCTGAACGTAATATATGGTTCAAATCTGCCGCCATTCTGATGGATGACGAGCATAACGTATTCAGCAAAGCGATCGGTTATAACACTAGTTTTGGCAATTCTAAAACCTATATTGATAGCATCCCTTCAGGAGATCCCAATGGCAAACTAGGTGTAATTAAATTCCACGTCATGGTGAAGAAATCTGACGCCGTGAGTGTGGAAACTTTTCGCAGATATATGACAGATAGCTTTGCACCAGCTGTTATCCAAAGCAATTCTGTCTTGAAGTTCCGACTGCATTTGTTTGAAGAAGTAGATAATTCCCGCCCAGATGCAGCTGGGGTATCTCATTATGAATCTCCAGAGAAGCAGTATCAAGCGGCGTTTGAAATTGCTTTTGCCAATCCTCTGGAAATGGAAACATTCTTTGCTTCAAGAGAATACGCTAATGCTGTCCAAGACCAGGCTAAGTATGTTCAGCGGCTTTTACCATTTCCAGAGCGAACTGCTTACACCTTTGTTTACGACGGTGGGATGACTCTAGCCGGTCAGCGGAGTTCTACAGTGGCAGAACTAATTGCAAATATCGGCGCAACTAATCAACTCAAAGAGGACGTAGTTTGTCTTATGCTGGAACAAAAACTTATTTCTAACTCGAATGGTCATAGTAATGGTTCTCAAAACACTACAAACACATCGATTAATAAACGAACTAATTACTATAAAGATTTAGCAGCAGATTATTCTCGTCCAGGACTCGTAACCGCTTATGTTGCGAAAAAATTGATAGAAGATGCTGAGAAATTTGTGGCAATGAAAGAAAGGACACTACCACAAATTAGTCATAGTTACACTGTTGAACAAATTGAACAAGAAAACCGCGAATGGTGGCCAACCCATTGCGAGGCATTGAGACAGGGACGAGGCGATATCTTAACTGGTGAATATCGTGATGATTTGGTTTATTTTTGCCAGGATGGCCCCTATCAAGGCTTAGAACAACAAAAAGAGCGTGAACAACATTGGTGGGCATTAATTGCCCAGCCAGGTGTGACTATGTGTTGGCCAATCGTGATGTTTCATGGTGAAGTTACCTTCTTTGAATGGAAGTGTGTGGATGATGAAACTAACGAAACACTTGCGAAGGGAAATGTTACTTGGATTCGCCGTGGTCACAGAGGTGGGTGTTACCTCAAAACTGAGCAATTGACCTTCTACCGCGATGTTTTCGCCCCAGGTGGATTACTGAAATTGATCACCACAGCCTAATACTAGTTGGATTGGATATTTTGCAAGGCTCACCAAAAGGGAGTTTCTCCAAATCAAAAAGTAGCAGAAATAAACCCAAATGGTATCAGATGAAAAGCGGAAATATAAAAATGCAGTTTTAGATGATTTAGAACTGCAAGCAGGTTTAAAAAGTATTAATCCGAAATTTGGTGACTTTGTTACTCGTGTAGCTGGGGAAGCCTGGGGTCTGCCATTAATTGACCAAAAGACTAAGGCATTGATTGCGATCGCAGTTGATGTTGCCAATCAAAATCATAAAGGCCCCGGCAATCCTTTTGTCGCACACGTGGATATGGCTCTCAAACAGGGAGCTACTTACGAAGAAATCACAGAAATTCTTTTATTTATGTGCGCTTATGCGGGGTTCAATAAGGTCGCAGGTTGCCTAGGCGTACTGAAAGAAATTTTTCAAGCAAGGAAAAAGGCAATGACAACAGCACTGAGAAAGGTCGATTACTCAATCCGTGACCAAAAAGGCAAAGTAGCTTTCTATATTTTGTCGTGGAAACGCAAAGGCATTTCTCTAGAGCTTTTTGATGACTACTGGAGAAATGTACATGGCCCACTGTGCGCTCGTCTCCCAGGCCAGCATCAATACTGGCAGTTTCACGTAGCTCAGAATGAAGGTGGCATCTGGCCAACGGTCAATAGTGTAGATGATACCTGTCTAGAAGAAGATCAGTTCAATGGCATTGCTGAATTAACTTTTGAAACAGAAGGCGATCGCCAGACATTTTTTCAATCGTCCAACCTACTCATGGATGATGAGCGCAACTTATTTAGTAAAGCAGTTGGCTATATTACTAGTCCTGGTAATTCTAAAACTTATATTGATAGCATCCCCACGGGTGAACCAAACGGAGAATTAGATATCATCAAGTTCCACGTCATGGTCAAGAAATCTGATGACGTGAGTGTGGAGGCTTTTCGTAAATATCTCACAGATAGTTTTGCACTAGATGTTATTCAAAGTGCTTCTGTCTTGAAATTCCGACTGCATTTGTTTGAGGAAGTAGACAATTCTCGTCCAGAAGCGGCCGGAGTATCTCATCATGAACCTTTAGAGAAGCAGTATCAAGCGGCGTTTGAAATTGCTTTCACTAATCCTCTAGAAATGGAGGCATTTTTTGCTTCTAAAGAATACGCGACTGCGGTCAAAGATCTAGCTCAGTATGCCAAGCAGCTTCTACCATTTCCAGAGCGAACTGCTTACACCTTTGTGTATGACGGCAAAATGACCCTGGCTGGTCAATGTAGTTCCAATGTTGCGGATCTAATTGTGAAAGTAGGAGCAACAAATCAACTCAAGTCAGACATAGTTTCTCTTATGAGCGGTAAGCAAATTACTAAATCTGGATTAGGTCATTATCTCCAAGGATTGCAACACGTCGGTGTCACAGTTCAGGACATGGCAAAATCCCTAGAATTTTACACAGAGGTATTAGGAGGGAAATTAGTTATTGCTGAACATGATCTAGTCGGTGATGGGATGCAAAACACTCTTTTTCAAAAAGAAGAATTAGATGCGATCGCTAAAGGTATTGACCTCAAAACTTTTGATGTTCCCAATCTTAGAGATGCTCAAGCAGCCTTAGATATTAAGTTTATTTCTTTTGGCAATACCTGTGTTGAACTGATCTATTTCAAAGATCCGAAAACACCACACATTCAGTCTTCCTCTGTGAGTAGCATTCCTTCCCATATTGGTCATGTGAATGCAATGCACATCTCTTTTCATGTAAAAGATGACGTGGATCTGAATGTTTTCGCCAAACTTTTAGAAGAAGAATGTCAAACACGTGGACTGAACAACGTTATTTTTAATCGTGTAATTCGAGTTAAATCTGAAGAAGAAAGAAGAAAAGTTGCCCTCAAATACAATTCCACAAAATTTTGGAATGAACTAGATTCATCAGCAGAAGAATCAGAAACAGACTTTGGTGAATTAGAAGGCTGGGCATTATTTTATTGTAAAGGGCCAAATGGAGAGCAGCTGGAATTTAACCAAGCTACTCGTAAAGTTAAAGGACTTTTTACCCAAGCACAGGAAAAATATAACATGGCAAACAACACATCTTTCACAGCTTCAAATACTAAATTTTTAGGCATAAATTCCCAACAACAAGATAATGTATTAGAAAAAGTTTATGCCACCTTTAGCAGTTCTGTAAATGCTTCATTTGCAACAGCTTGGAATGTCTTACTGGATAAAATTGAAAACCCAGAACGCTACAATCCAGAGGCTAGAGATTACAAGATTATCGAAAAATGTAGCAATAGCATATTGCGCGAAATGAAAGCGCTAAATATGACAGTTACGGAGAAAATAACCTGGGATGAAAAGACGGGAGAAGTCCGACATACATTAGTCAATAATCCTCTTTTTATTGGTCAGGCGACTAATACAGTTATCCGTCCTGCTAATCCTAACGAACTCCCAGTAATTACCTTTACCTTAGACTGGGAACCTTACAACGAGGAAGCTCGAAAAATTGCTCAAACAATTCAACCCAAAATAGCTCAAGCAATTCAGCAAGCTGTTTTAAACGCAAAAATTATAGCTGAACAGCAAGATACACAACGAATTGTTTCCAATGGTAAAGTAGAGACTACAAATGGAAGCAAACCGAACTTAATCAAATTTCCCGGAACAACCACAGATATGGTTAAACGCTTATTCTCCAGAGGAGAAGCGTTTGATTCAGAAGGATTTATCACTTTCTTTACCGACACACCAGTTTATCAATTTGGCAACTTCGATGTATGTCTAGATAAAGCAGCAATTAAAAAATCTGCGGATGCTTTCTTCAGTCAAATATCGGCTGTCTACCACGAAATTAAAATGATGTGGGAAATAGCTGATGTAGTATTCGTAGAAATGGATGTTACTTACTGGCGTAAAGATGGTTCAGTAATTACACTTCCTTGCTGTGATATCTTTCGGGTGGAAGGAAATAAATTTTCGGAACTGCGGATATTTATGGATGTGAATCCTGTATTTAATCCAACAATTCCTGTACCCGATTCAGCTTCCGTGTTTACTATTAGCGAAGGTAAAAGGCTTGCACCTCCTAACACAATGAGGCAGCATTTCGCGGAACATCCAGAAGCACAAGAAAGAGTAAAAAATGGATTTGCGCCAAAATGGTCAATTACTGGCCCTAAATGGCCAATTAGTTCTGAGAATCCAGCTGATGAAAAATCTGCGGCACAGTTAAAAGCTGTAGGTGAATTAGCCCAAGCTGTAACTGCTCAAGATTGGGAAAAGGTGAAAAGTTATTTAACTGATGATATCTTCTACAAAGTCGGTTCTGGTGAAGTTGTTTATGGGCCTCAAGCTGTAGTAGATTTCTTTGCACGCACGTTTAAAACTATTGCGGTTTTTTATAGTCATGATGTCAGAAAAGTTTGGCAAGATTCAGATATCATCACTATCGAAATGGATGCCAAGTACGAAATGGTTCATAGTAAAAAACGTGTTGTAATCGCCTGCTGTGATGTTTACCGTCTGCGAGGCAACAAGGTTAGCGAATGGCGAGTTTATGCAGATATGTCTCCTTGGCAATCGTAATCCGAATAAATTATTGGTGTTGCTGATTGAAAATATGAATTTGCCGGGCTACGCCCCGCTTTGCTAGCACGCAGAGGCGCAGCGAAAAGTTCTGTAGGCGGGTTTCCCGCCGTAGGAAACTTTTCAAGACAGAGGCGCAGAGAGGAAGAGTTGAGAATACTTAATTTTTGAATTTCATATCTTAATTCAGCAATACCTAATTAATTGAGTAGTTCTGATAATCTTCAAACGTAAATTTGTATAAATACAATAAGGTGAGTTATGTCACAAAAAGTAATTAGTTTGTTAGCAGATGCTTTTGAAAATCCAATTTTACAACAAAAACTTCATACTGCTAAAACTCCTGAAAGCTTCGTCAAAATTGCATCTGAAAATGGCTACAATCTGACTCCCGAAGAATTAGCATCAGCACTTGGTAAAGTGCATGTTGTGTTTGGTGAAGTTGTGGAATCAATGTTGAGTGGCTTAATGGGATCTGCTAGTACTAATGAAGCTGCGATAACAGAAAAAATATCTGGGACAAATGTTGATTTAGTTAAACGCTTATTCTCTAGAGGCGAGGCATTTGATTCAGAAGGATTTATCACTTTCTTTACCGATACACCAGTTTATCAATTTGGTAACTTCGATGTATGTCTAGATAAAGCAGCAATTAAGAAATCAGCGGATGCTTTCTTTAGTCAAATATCGGCTGTGTACCACGAAATTAAAATGATCTGGGAAATCGGCGATGTAGTATTCGTGGAAATGGATGTTACCTACTGGCGTAAAGATGGCTCATTTATTTCACTTCCTTGCAAAGACATTTTCCGAGTTGAGGGTGATAAATTCTCAGAACTGCGGATATTTATGGATGTGAATCCCGTATTTGATCCAACAATTTCTGTTCCCAAATCCGCTTCTGTGTTAACGGCAAGTCAAGGAAAGCAACTACTACCTCCCGGTACAATGAGGAAGCATTTTGCGGAACATCCAGAAGCACAAGAAAGGGTGAAAAATGGATTTGCACCCAAATGGTCAATTACTGGCCCTAAATGGCCAATTAGTTCTGATGTAGTTGATGAAAAATCTGCGGCACAGTTAAAAGCTGTAGGCGAATTAGCACAAGCTGTAACTGCTCAAGATTGGGAAAAGGTGAAAAGTTATTTAACTGATGATATCTTCTACAAAGTAGGTTCTGGTGAAGTTGTTTATGGGCCTCAAGCTGTAGTAGATTTCTTTGCACGCACGTTTAAAACTATTGCGGTTTTTTATAGTCATGATGTCAGAAAAATTTGGCAAGATTCAGATATCATCACTATCGAAATGGATGCCAAATACGAAATGGTTCATAGTAAAAAACGTGTTGTAATCGCCTGCTGTGATGTTTACCGTCTGCGAGGCAATAAGGTTAGCGAATGGCGGGTTTATGCAGATATGTCTCCTTGGGGAAACTCTTGAATGTCAGGTAGGAAGAACTCGCCACCATTATATTCGCTTGCTGTACTAGGTCTTAGGAAAAAATTCGAGCGATAAATTATCTTACTTCCCAGTACGGCAAGTCCTACCTTGCCCATATATAAATGGCTTCACTACCTTCTCGCTATCTAAAGGAAATTCATTTGCATGACACACAGCACAGGCCCCGTTGGCATTATCAATTCAGATATAAAAACAAAAGTTGATGACTACTTGCTCGTGCCACAGGATGATCCATCTCGTCCGGCGGTTTATGCTTCTGGAGACTTATACACTTACTTAGCAACTTCAAAAGAAACTAACTTTGATTTCAATTTTTTCGATTTCTTTCTTCCAGTCGGCGGCGGGCCACCTCCACACTTCCACCCTTATGAACACGAGACTTGGTACATAACTGCCGGAAATATTCAATATAACCTAGGCAATCAGGGAACTAATAGTATTGTGTTGCCTGAAGGCAGTTTAATCTTTGGTGCTAGAAACCGAATACATGGTTATCGTAATCTCGACTCAACGGCATCAACAACGGGGAAAACTCCAGGGGCAAGGACACTTTCTTTGACAACTCCTGGGGCGCTAGACCTCTTCTTCAATAACATAGCTACCCCAATAATAGATAGGAATGACCCAATACCTGGCTTCAGCGCTGTTCCAGGTGATGATACCTACAGAAAACTAGCAGAATTTTCGATTCGGACTAATGCCGGTATAAATTTTGCTCCGCCAGATTATCAACCTCCCTCAAGTTCTAAGAATTACGTATTGGTGCTGCCAGAAGACGCTGAGGGTGAAGTAGTAGAGCAAGCAAAGGAATTATCAAAGATTGATGGTTTTAGTGTCTGGACAACTGGCGAGCAAGAAGGCTTAGCGCAGCGGCCAACATTTGCTGGCCCATTTGGAATTGAGTACACTTCTCTACTCAGTTTTGAAGAATCGGGAAATGAATTGGCCTACAACCAGTTTTCGCTTGCGCCTCAGGAAACTGATACCTTTGTTCAAGCTAATTTGAATGCCAGCCAAGTGGTGAAGCATAGTGAATCGTTAGCAACTGGCGTTGCCGATTTGGAACCCACTTTAGCGGGAGACGGTATTATCTATGAGTTGATAGTAAATGGCTTGGATTTTGGAGAATTGTTACCGGGTGGTACTCCCCAAACTCCTGATAATGAGTTAGATGATGTTACTGCTATCCATATCCACTCAGGCGATCGCGGCAGCAGTGGCCCACACACATTTAGTATCTTAGATCCGGATCATCAGGATGAAGAGGATCTTAGTATTAAATTGAATGCGGATGGTTCCACCACCATTAGTGGTATCTGGAATTCAACAGAAGCAAAGATTCCCACAGACTTGAGTGATTTTCTGACTGGTAGTGGCTTACCGGGAGAGGAATCAGACTACTACTTTCAAATTCACACCGAGGGTAATCCGGCTGGTGAGATTCGCGGTCAAATTGCTCTCAACAGTGATGATTTTCCCGACCCCGTTAAAAGTGAGGATCATCAACTTTTATACGTAACAGAAGGGCAACTATCCGTCAAAATCGGTGATGAGGTGAGGCTGGCCGGCCCAGACACCTTTGTCAAAATTGCTCCAGGAAATGAATATGCGATCGCCAACTTTGGCACAGAAGAAGTAGAATCGCTAGCAGTTTCAATCCCGCAAACTAACCTTGAACCAGCACCTATTCCTTCATACTTAAAGCCTCAAGGAAATCTCTCGCCTAACCAGATAGTTTTCCTGGGTAATGAAGATGACATATTTTATCAGCCCAATCGCAAAAATATTCGGGTTTACGGTGGTGAGGGTAATGATGAACTTTACGCCACTCAAGATACTCGCCTGTTCGGCGAAAAAGGAGAAGACCTGCTTGACGCCTCTAGTGGCTCAGAACGCAACCTTCTTGATGGCGGTGAAGGGAACGACTTCCTGATAGCTGGCAATCAGGATCAACTGGTTGGGGGTGACGGAGACGATACACTCATCATTGTCAGTGGTGGCGAAAACGTCCTCTATGGTAATGCTGGAGCTGACCAGTTCTGGATTGCCAATGGTAGAATCCCCGATACTGTTTCTGACCCTAGGCAAGTAATTGATCAGCCATTCCCCTTTCCCGACTTACGGCCGTTAGAGGATACTCGGAACATCATCGCAGACTTTGAGCTAGGTGTTGACAAGATTTACATTAGCGGCATCAGCGGCATCTCTAAGTTTGATGACTTGAAGTTCCTGCCCGCTTTTGGCGATCTTCGCAGCACTAGCATCCTCGCTAGCTTGGACGGTAAGGATATTTCCTTTGCAAATTTGTCCGGTGTTGTGTTCAACGAATTATCAGCTGGAGACTTCGTTTTCGCCTAAGTGAGTTCGAATAATTGAGAAAACTCTCGAAAGCCAGTTACTAATTACCGATTACCAATTCTCAATAGTCACTGTGAATACAACTCGGTATCAATGAATCTTCCGATTTTCCTAAATTGCTTAAAACTCCACCAAAGTTAGCCCTAACCCGTAAATAGGAGCAAAAATGATTACAATTAGCGACAAAGCTGGTCAAGTCACCGCAATCAACATCTTCACAGTCGAAAGTTCCGAACAGCAGCAGCGTATAGTAGATTTCCTGCTGGAGAATAAAGAAATACCCATGAGGCAGCCTGGCTTTATATCAGCCAGCGTACACACAAGCTTGGACGGCAAGCGGGTCATTAACTATGTTCAGTGGCACAGCCGGAAAGATATGGAAGTAGCTATGAAAGACCAGGATTTTATAGCTATGAAGGAGAAGGTTGGAAATTTTGCGCCTCACGATTTCAACTTTTACCAGGTCGTCGTCACAATGGAGGCGTAGTGATTATTCACTAGAGGCTCATAGTAATTGGTGAGTAAAGAGGTCTAGAGCATCGATTCAGTAATTGCAAAAACCCGATTTATTTTCAGTAAAACGACCAATTCTCATTGATTGTAGAGACGTTGCAATGCAACGTCTCTACGAAATAATTGGTTTTTATCGCTTGCGCCATCTAAAATCACATCAGGAGTTGAATACCATGAAATCCGAATTTAAAGGGAAAATTGGTGTATTAATTGAAGAACATTTTGACCAAACTGAATATCGGAGATTCAATGAGTACTTTCCTCAACAAGGCTATGAAGTAGAGTATATTTCTCACTTATGGGGTAATTCACAATTAACATTCGGTTCAAATCCCGATAACGGTGAAGTTGAAGACCATGTAATTGTGACTACGGAAGTCAATGATATCGATCCATCAGATTACAAAGGTATTATTTGTATTGGTGCTTATGCTATGGATCGTCTGAGATATCAGGTTTCGGTAAAAAAAGGACAGAAAAATCAAGCTCCAGCAGTGGTATTTCTGAGAAAAACGATGAATACAGATGGTGTAAAAGTAGGAACAATCTGTCATTCATTATGGCTTTTATGTGCTGATGTAGACTTAATTAAAGGTCGGCAAGTTACCTGCGCCCACAATATTATCTGTGATGTAGAAAATGCAGGTGGTGAAGTTATTTATGAAGGTGACGCAACTGCTGATTTAGTTATTGATGGTAATTTGATTACGGGAAAACATCCTGGTGTTGTAGATCAATTTATGGAAGTGTTTATAGAAGAGATTCAAAAGCAGGAAGAAAGGCAAAAAGTTGGAGCAAATGCATAGAGATAGCAGCCCTATTTCATTTGTGAGAAACCACTGCCCACCTCATACCATTTTGAAAAAAGTCGAGACGCTGCAATGTGTAGAGACGTTGCATTGCAACGTCTCTACTTAGAACAATCAATCATTTAAAAATAAACATAATAATCCGGGAGGTAGCTTCATGGATCACATGAGTTTTTCATTTTCAGACACGATCGCAGGTTATGTCACTGAATTTAATCGCAGCGAAAAATCCTTTGGTATTAAGACATCAGATGGACGAGAATACCAAGCATACCTCACCCCCAGCGCCTATGGTCGGATTAGTCAAAATTTAGAAGAACCTTATCTTGACTGTACTGCTCGGTTTGGCGAAATGCTTACTCCCGGTCAGCATGTGTTTGCCTATGGCGTTTTCTATCCTCATGGACAGGATTACAAGTTTGAAGTTAAATATCTTGTCTTTCCTGGTGATGCACCCAACAAATATCGGCATGAAGAACCAGATTGGTGGGTTAAGCAAATACGTTCAATTGCTGATTCATACTTGAAATGGCAGTTTGGTTATCCCGAACAGGCGATTGATTATCGGGAATATCGGACTTATCTCAACTTGGCTGGTACTAAAAAGCGTGACGACTTCCTCCAGGAAACGGACACGGTATCCCGCCTAGTTTATGGTTTTGCTTCAGCTTATTTGTTAACCGGAGAAGACCGCTTTCTAGAAGGTGCAGAAAAAGGTACAGAATATCTGCGTCAACACATGCGGTTTTATGACCATGATGAAGACCTGATTTACTGGTATCACGGTATTCAAGTCACAGGCAACCGGGAGCAAAAGTTACTGACATCTGAGTTTGGCGATGACTATGATGCTATTCCAGCTTATGAGCAGATTTATGCTCTAGCTGGCCCTATTCAAACTTATCGGATAACTGGCGATCGCCGCATCTTACGAGATGCTGAAATGACCATTGATTTGTTTGACCGCTTTTTCTTGGATAAGGATGGCGTTGGTTATTTCTCCCATATTGACCCTATTACCTTAGACCCGCGTGCAGAATCGCTAGGTGCAAACCGCGCTCGCAAAAACTGGAATTCAGTCGGGGATCACGCCCCAGCTTACTTGATTAACTTGTGGCTAGCAACTGGCGAACAAAAATACGCCGATATGCTGGAGTATACCTTTGATGCGATCGCCAAATATTTCCCAGACTACGACAACAGCCCATTTGTCCAAGAGCGATTTTACGAAGATTGGAGCCACGACAACACCTGGGGATGGCAGCAAAACCGCGCCGTCATTGGTCATAATCTCAAAATTGCTTGGAACTTGATGCGGATGCAAAGCCTCAAACCCAAGAAAGAATACGCAGATTTAGCAGAAAAAATTGCCGCACTGATGCCCGATGCGGGTAGCGATCGCCAGCGCGGTGGCTGGTATGATGTCGTAGAGCGCACACTGGGCGAAGGCGAAGAACAATACCGCTACGTTTGGCATGACCGAAAAGCTTGGTGGCAGCAAGAGCAAGCAATTCTAGCCTACTTAATTCTGCATGGCATAACTCAAGAACCAGAATACTTGCGTCATGCTAGAGAAGCCTCAGCTTTCTACAACGCCTTCTTCCTCGACCATGATGATGGTGGCATTTACTTCAACGTCCTAGCAAACGGTTTGCCATACCTTATGGGTAACGAGCGATTCAAAGGCAGCCACTCTATGAGCGGTTATCACTCAACGGAATTGAGCTATTTGTCAGCAGTTTACACCAACCTGCTGATTACCAAACAACCAATGGACTTTTACTTCAAGCCGCAGCCAGGAGCATTTAAAGACAATATCCTGCGGGTGCAGCCAGATATCCTACCGCCTGGTAGCGTACGGATTGGTAAAGTATGGGCAAATGAAGAAGAGTATACAGATTTTGACGCCGATGCTTTAACAGTCAAGTTACCCGACACCCAAGAACAAGTAAAAATCCGGGTGCAGATTATCCCGAATTCTTCAAATTAGATCTTGCACTTCTCCCAACAACCGCCTAGGAATGAATTCCAAAGCTAATAGCTAAAGTCGTCTAAAGACAACTGAATAAAGGGTTTTAAGTGACAGATAGACCATGTAGAGACGTTGCAATGCAACGTCTCTACCTCCCAACTGATAACGGATTTTAGTCTACGCTTGCGTGGAATTGAGCTATTAGCAACTAATAAAATTCTGTACTTAGTTTCCGTCCTACCACCTATGAAAATCAACATTGAATCGCTGCAAGTAACATCGGTAGAAACATCTGCCGAAACCGCTTTAAATGAACTCCCCAAAGTAACTTTAGTAGAAGTAATTGGAGATATAGATACCAATACGGCCCCCCTCGTTCAAGAGCAGATTCTACCACTAGCCCAAGCCGGAACGAGGATGATTATAGAAATGACCAAAGTGCCCTATATGTCAAGTGCTGGTTTAAGGGTACTGCTATCACTCTACCGCCAAATATCCGCACAAGGTGGACAGATCGTTTTGGTAGGACTTTCTGAAGAAATTCAGGACACAATGTCTATCACTGGATTTCTAGACTTTTTTCAGACTCGTGACACCCGTGACCAAGCTTTGGAAGCTCTTAAAGTCAAAGTTCAGGTAACAAGCACCTAGTATTGCAGAGTTTGTAGTGAGCGCTTAAGCGCTAAATTCAGCACTAAAGTGCTCACTACGAACTTGGCATATTAGTGTCTTATAGGAAGAAGCAACAAATGCAAAGAATTGACATTCATCCCACCCATAGTTACGAGAACTTTAAGCTACGTCCTGGTACTGCTATCCCTTTTGGAGCAACCTTAGTGCCGGGAGGCGTTAATTTTTCTATATTTTCGCGTCATGCTAAATCTTGTACTTTAGTGCTGTTCAATAAGCACTCTCCAGAACCAATGGCGGAAATTCCATTTCCAGAAGAGTTCCGCATTGGCAATGTCTTTAGTATGGTCGTATTTGAATTGGATTACGAAAACCTCGAATACGGCTACCGGATGGATGGGCCTTTCAAACCCAAAGAAGGTCACTGGTTTGACCCGACGAAAATTCTCTTAGATCCTTACGCCAAAATTATTGGTGGTAGAGATATTTGGGGAGAAAAGCCTGATTGGTACAATATGTATCACCATCGAGCTCGTCTGGCATTCGATGACTTTGATTGGGAAGGTGAGCGCCCCCTACAAATCCCTACTGAAGATTTGATCATCTATGAGATGCACGTCCGTAGTTTTACTCGTCATCTCTCCTCTGGAGTTAAGCATCCAGGAACCTTTGCCGCTATCCGCGATAAAATCCCCTATCTTAAAGAGCTAGGCGTCAACTGTGTTGAACTGATGCCCATATATGAGTTTGACGAGTTTGAAAACAGTCGCCCTAATCCTCAAACAGGGGAATTGTTGCTTAATTATTGGGGTTACAGTACTGTTGGCTTCTTTGCGCCGAAAGCTGGCTACGCAGCTACAGGCAAATATGGGATGCAAGTTGATGAACTAAAAACGTTGATTAAGACCTTGCATCAAAATAATATTGAGGTAATTTTGGATGTTGTCTTCAACCACACAGCAGAGGGTAACGAGTACGGCCCTACTATTTCCTTTCGTGGGATTGACAACCAAACCTACTATATGCTGACGCCGGAGGGCTACTACTTTAACTTCAGTGGTACTGGCAATACCCTCAACTGCAATAACCCTATTGTTCGCAATATGGTGCTTGATTGTCTGCGCTATTGGGCTGCTGAGTACCACATTGATGGCTTCCGCTTTGATTTAGCGGCGATTTTGGGGCGTGACCCTTGGGGTTCGCCACTCTCAAACCCACCACTGCTAGAAAGTCTTGCTTTTGACCCAATTCTCGCTAACTGCAAACTGATTGCTGAAGCTTGGGACGCAGGCGGTTTGTATCAAGTTGGCTCTTTTCCAGCGTTTGGGCGCTGGCTAGAGTGGAATGGGAAGTATCGGGATACGATTCGCCAGTTCCTCAAAGGAGAGCCGGGAAAGGTTGGGGATATGGCACAGCGGCTACAGGGTTCGCCGGATCTTTATGCTTGGGCGGGTCGGGGGCCGACGGCTTCGATTAACTTTATCACTTGCCATGATGGTTTTACGCTGATGGATCTGGTTTCCTATGATGGGAAGCATAACGAAGCTAACGGCGAAAATAATAACGATGGGACTAACGATAACGATAGTTGGAATTGTGGCTGGGAAGGCCCGACTGATAACCCAGATATTAACGCCCTACGTCGCCAACAGATCAGAAATGCGATCGCCATGTTAATGGTAAGCCAAGGAGTGCCGATGATCCTCATGGGTGATGAGATGGGACGCACTCAACTAGGTAATAACAATACTTACTGTCACGACAACGAACTTAACTGGCTGGACTGGAAACTGTTGGAATCAAATGCAGACTTGTTTAAGTTTTTTAAACACTGTATTGCCTTTCGTAATGCTCACCCCGTACTCAGAAATAAATTCCACTTCCAGAATACAGATTACGCCGCTAGTGGCTATGCCGATATTACTTGGCATGGAACTAAAGCATGGGAAGCTGATTGGTCTAATTCTAGTCGCATCTTGGCTTTTATGCTCTGTGGGAGACACGCCAAACAAGGAACGCTAACAGACAATTACATCTACGTGGCGATGAATATGCATTGGGAAAGTAATTGGTTTGAAATACCAGGACTTCCCCAGGGAATGCAATGGCACGTCTTTGTTAATACTGGTGCTACGCCACCAGAGGAAAGCTGGTATCCTGGTACAGAACCAGTACTGGAAAATCAGTTTGGATTGCTCATCGGAGGTAGGTCAGTGGTCATATTAGTGGGAAAGTAGAAAAAGACTGAAGGATGATCGGACTTCAGTTCATACTTCATACTTCATACTTTGAGTACGTCATGTCCAAAATTATCTCTGTCCACTCATTCCGGGGAGGAACCGGGAAATCAAATATAACTGCTAATCTGGCTGCTACGGTTGCTCGTTATGGACATCGGGTTGGCATTGTTGATACTGATATCCAATCACCAGGGATTCATGTTGTTTTTGGTTTCGATGAGGAAACGATGGATCGTTCCCTGAATGATTATTTGTGGGGCCGCTGTGATATTGAGGATACTGCATACAATGTCACTTCGGCTTTGAAGGAGACAGCCCAGAAAAATAGCGCTATTTACTTGATTCCTTCCTCTCTAAATCTTGGTGAAATTACCAGAGTTCTGCGTGAGGGATATGACGTAGGCTTACTACATGATGGCTTCCAAGAACTGCTTGAAAGACTAAATTTAGAATATTTATTTATTGATACCCACCCTGGTCTGAATGAAGAGACACTACTGTCGATTACCATCTCTGATGCTTTGATCATCATCTTGCGTCCAGATCGTCAAGACTTTCAAGGTACTGCTGTGACTGTGGATGTAGCTCGTCAATTAGAAGTGCCTGAGTTACTACTGGTGGTCAATAAGGCGCTGCCAAATATGGATTTCAAAGCTTTACAAGAACGGGTAGAGATAGCCTACAACGCATCGGTAGCGGGCGTCTTCCCTCTCGCCGAAGAACTAATGGAACTAGCTAGTAGTGATATTTTTTGCCTACGCAACCCCTATCATCCCTTTAGCCTGGTAGTAGAAGCGATCGCCAAACAAATTATGGGCTGAAAAATTTACATATATTACCAACTGCGATCGCAATTATGAAAAAAGCTAGCTTTTTAAGCCTAACATTTCTAATTACAGGACTAATTAATCCCATCCCTGTTTCGGCTGAGGCTATCATACCTCAAGTTATTCGCAATATCAGCTTACAAACTCCAACTGTCCCAGTACTAAAAGATGTTGTAGCTGAACAAGAAAAAATCTGGAAAAAAGACTATGAAAATTACATAGGCTCAACTTTTTCCAACGAATTAATGACGGCTAAGGCTATTAGCTACACCTTGCGAAAAATTAAAACCCAAACTGGGAAAAGTTCTGCCGTTGTCTATTTAATACCGACCGATAAACAACTAAAAATTCTCTTAGTAACGCCTAAAAGTAATCCGATCATTAAGAGTATACCAGCAGCTAATAGAGAGGATTTACTCAAAATAACTAAACAGTTTCAAACTGAGCTTAGTAATCCAAGAGATGTTAACAATACTAACTACTTGGCTTCTGCAAAGCAGCTTTATCAGTGGTTGATAGCTCCCATTGAAAAAGACCTGAAAGCTGAAAATATAGATACTTTAGTTTTTTGTGTCGGTGCTGGCTTGCGCTCTGTGCCATTTTCGGCATTACATGACGGTGAGCAATTTCTTATAGAGAAATACAGCGTTAGTTTGATTCCGGCTTTTAGTCTGACTGACACTCGTTACAGCGATATCCGCAACTTCTCAGTTTTAGCTATGGGAGCTTCCCAGTTCAAAAACCTCGAACCTCTACCTGCTGTACCGATAGAGTTATCGACAATTGTGCAGAGTAAAGGGGGAAGCCGCTTTTTGAATGATAAATTTACTTTAGAAAATTTGCGATCGCAACGGTATCAGAAACCTTACAAAATTATTCACTTAGCAACCCACGGAGTCTTTCAACCAGGGTCAGCCAGTAACTCCTACATTCAATTTTGGAATACCAAGGTGCAATTAAACCAGTTGCGACAGTTGCAATTGAATACTCCTCTTGTAGAGTTATTAGTGCTGAGCGCTTGTAGAACCGCCTTGGGGGATAAACAAGCAGAACTAGGCTTTTCCGGGTTGGCGCTGGAAGCAGGAGTCAAGTCTGCAATGGGTAGTCTCTGGTCTGTTAGTGATGCAGGAACTTTAGCCCTGATGACAGAATTTTACCAACACCTGAGAACATCACCCATTAAAGCAGAAGCTCTGAGGCAAACACAGATAGGAATGCTCAATGAGCAAATTCAGATTAAACAAGGACAATTGCGTCAAGCAGGGTTGAGAGTAGGAACGCCTTTACCGCCAGAAATAGCAAAACTTGGAGATTTTAATTTATCTCATCCATACTATTGGGCAGCTTTTACAATGATTGGTAGCCCTTGGTAGATGTAGCGCTATCTAAAATAAGTTTGCTCGTTTGTTTAACATTTCAGCAAGGGTTAGGTTTAAGTGAGTTTCCCCATTAAAGACTGTCCCAAGTTCACCTTGATGGAATTGAACAGAGTCTAGATGATAAACTTCCGTTGATAGAGGGATGTAACCAACCTGACTAACAAATGTTGGAGCGTTTGCCAGATAAAAGTCTACAAACTTTTTTACTTTGGGTTTGGTTTGGGCAGACTTGAAGTTGACGTAGATAAATAGTGGGCGAGACAAAGGCTGATATTGAGTTGCCTCCACTGTCTGACGTGAAGGGAGCACAGAACCTTTGCCGTTGTTAACTGCTACAGCTTTTATCTGATTTGTGTTGGCTTGGTAGTAGGCCATGCCAAAGTAACCCAAGGCATTCGGGTCTTGACTTACTCCCTTGACCAGCACGTTGTCATCTTCACTATCTGTGTAGTCATTGCGCGATGCTTTAGATTTACCCACCGTTGCTTGGGTGAAGTAGTCAAAAGTGCCAGAATTTTTATCTGGGCCATAGAGGTTGAGGGGTTTGTCGGGCCAGGTACTACGAATTTGGTTCCATTTGGTAATTTTCCCTTCGGCGGCTGGTTCCCAGATTTTCTGTAACTCAGCAATCGTGATGTCCTTTGCCCAATCATTTTTGGGATTGACCACCACAGTCAGGGCGTCAAAGGCAATAGGAAGTTCTACATAATTAACGTTGTTTTGCTTGCATACTGCCATTTCCTCTTTGAGGATGGGGCGTGAGGCATTGCTGATATCGATTTTACCTTCGCAGAACTTTCTAAATCCTCCAGTAGTACCGGAAATACCAACCTTAATTGGCACCTTGTTGCCTTCACTACCGTCGAACTCCGAAGCAACCACCTTTGTGATTGGATAGACGGTGCTAGAACCATCAATCTCAATTGTTTGCTTTCGTTGCATCTGGGCGCTAGTAAATGGATCGTCAACTAGTGCCGTAATAATAGTCAATAAACCCAGGATACCAAACGGGATTGCCCACCTTTTTAGTGTTGTATTCATCACTTTAAACCTATGACGTGAATAAATGTTTAAAACCTAAATTTGTAACTACTTTGGCTATTCTTAAGCCTCTTGCAAAACAAATTTCTGGAAACTGTACACTTGTCATTCAAAGTAGTGACACCTAATGGGAGGAAGAACCAATCTCGTTGACATTGCGAAGCATTGTTAGACAAATGGCATCTAAAGGTAAGTCGTTTGGATCGTGACCGAAGGGTTCTTCAATTTCCGCCCCTATTTCATCAATGCCAAGCAAGATAAAGCTCAAGAAAGCTAACGTCGGCCCAGTAAACCAATGTAGACCACTGACTAATCCCCAAGGAAGCATCAGGAAATACATCGTCAATAGCATCTTGAGAGTAATGGTATATACCAGGGGCACTGGTGTTTTCAAAATGCGTTCACAGCCACCCAAGATATTCACCATTTCATCTAGCAATTGATGTAGAGCAATCAACTCAAACATATCGATAGATTGACGCTCCTGCTGATGCTGAAAATAATCCCCAATCCAGTAAGCAATCTTGAGCGGGGGATGATTTGTATTTATTAGCGTCTGATACTTAGATGATGACATTAAAGGAGATAATTCGGAACTCACTTGTTCTCTTCGCAGATGCAGCTTCATTGCCACTGGAAATGCAACTACTAGTAGCAATACTGCTTCTTTTTCTGTTCTATCCTCTGGCTCAGTTTCTTCAATTACGAGGCAGATTCTCCGAGCCAGGTTACGAACAGTGTTGACCATTCCTCCCCACAATTTCCGAGCTTCCCAATGGCGATCGTGGGCTGTATTTGTTCTGAAGATTAATAGTAAGCTCAAAACAATGTTGAGAGAGATAATAATATTGGGAATACTTTTAATATCACTATTAAGTTTGGATAAATCTCCAGAGTAATTGAACAGTGAAATTATAAAGCCATATCCACCCCATAAGATCACCCAGGGTAAAACTGCCTGAATAACTGATTCTGCAAGGTGTAAAGTTACTTTAAATCCAGAGAAGTTTTCGCCAGAGTAGAGTCCATATCTTTCACTGAATGATCTCTTAGAAACGTGTTTCTCAGTAGAAAAAAATCTTTTTTGAGATTCTTTTAGTAATAGTTTCGTCTGAGATATTGAACTTGAATACTTTTCCCTAGGTTCTCTCAATTTATTATTTTTTTCCTCTGAGGGGAAAGAAATATTTTTATTATTTCGTTCTTCCATCTCTAAACCTCTGATAAATGTCTAAGCTTTGATATTTGACAGAAATTTAGGCTATGTCATAACGGATATGGATATACTTTTCGCGAAGCTTGGCTAAATCAGAACAGACTAGCGATGGGGTTAAGGGTGCTATGGTCATGGGCAATTAAACTAACTTGATATTAGAAGGCGATGTCTACGACGGGCTACGCCTACGCACAAGGAATAAATTGCTCGTGTTGCTGCAATTGGTAATTTTAAGAAAATTGGCGATCGCCAGCTGTATGCAGCGATCGCTATTTGTCTAACCTCTGGTTTTCTTACCTTAATATGCAGCGAGAGATAATGAGCGTAGTCCCCATTTTTTTGTTGAGACGTGCAAGTCTTTGATCAAACCAGTCCTTAAATCCACCACCCAGCCATGAACTTCAGGTGCTTTTTGCTGTTGAAGTGCTTGACGCATGATAGAAGTTTGGTAGAGATTTTTAACTTGCATCATCACGTTCAATTCTGATAAGAGGTTCAAACGTTCTTCTTGTGTTGGCAAGGCATCAATTTCCTCTTGATTTTGTAAATAGGTTTCTCGAATTGGATTCACCCAATTATCAATAATTCCGGTTGTTCTCCCTTCTAACGCCGCCTTAATTCCACCACAACCGTAGTGACCAGAAACAATAATGTATTTCACCTCCAGATGAGAAATTGCGTAGTCTAAAATGGATAAAAAGTTAATATCCGTAAGACAAACTTGATTGGCAATATTACGATGGACAAATAACTCTCCGGGTTCTGTGCTGGTAAATCTTGTTAGGGCTAAACGACTGTCTGAACATCCAATGTAGAGATAGGGTGGGTGTTGTCCATCTGCCAGTTCTTCAAAGTAAGTGCGGTCTTGAGCTTGTTTTTGTGTAGCCCAAGCCTGATTATTTTTGAGGATTTCTTCAATGCTGTAATGTCTCATAGTCTAAACCTCGAATGTATGTTGTTGATTCTTCTTTATTGGTCACAAGTTTTATTCTGGATAAAACTTTAAGCTAGTCGCCCTACCAGAGAATTTGTGGATTAATGAATCTCACTCATTCATGGTTTTAAGAGTTGCGAGAGCCGAAGGCGAAATACGACTCAGATAGCGGAATATCCAATACTTCACAATAGTGTCCAAAATCACTGGAAATGTTGCAATGAACAGAAAGATATAGCTGTGATTTGCAGCGATACCTAGGTGGTCTGCGAATCCTTCTAAAAGCACTTCCCAGCCGTGTGGTGAGTGAAATCCCACAAATATATCGGTAAACAAAATGATGATAAAAGCCTTGGCACTGTCGCTGAGACCATATACAATCTCATCCATAAACGACTTCAAAATTGCAATTTCTCTCCGACTCACTAATAGTACTAAAATAAAAGCTCCTAGCGCTAGTAAATCGGCAAAAACATTGCTGATAGCACTATTACTTTTTTGCCAATACTCTTTAGCTAGTTCAGAAGCTTTATATTTTACACGCTCTTCAATTACTTCTTCTGACATTGGAGGAGCAAGATTTATTATATTATCAAATTTGAGTTCTTCTTCAAAACCTTGCAAATCTTTTAAAGCTGACTCTTTCATTTCAGAATGCAGGAAAAGTTGCGGAATATTTTCAACTCTTACACGGTCAACGATTGGACTGATTAACAAGTTTTTCGATAACAGTTGAATCAAAATCGGAACCAGAATCAGTGTGAGTACAAACTTCACAGAAGTCGTTGTCTTAGCTCTAGAACTACGAAATTTTCTGATAACTTCTTGTTCCTTGTTCGGACTGAAGTCATTTTTGATTTTATTAATCGTTCTCCCAATTGATCTAGGCAGTACTCCGGTTTTATCATTAACAGTCTCAACAGAAATTTGATCTCCTGTTGAATACAGTTGAATGTTAGCTTTGCTCGAATTATTGTTTACAGTTTCCGAAAGTGGAACTAAAACTTGCGAAGTATTATCTTCTGTTGCATTTTCATATCTATCTAATACTTCATCTACTAATTTCAGCTTTGCTAAATGATTAGGGCTGAGATCACCAAAGACAAACGTACTCGTTTTGAATTCTAGCACTCTCAGTTTAGCAATATTCAATTTTTTATTCAAATCTGATTGCAGGCATGAGGTTACTGAAGCAGTGTGAATTGTCGATTCTGCGGAGACTTTGCTGCCATTAAAGTGCTCATTTTCAATGTCTTTAATCTTTAACACAGCTTGATAGGCTTGCTCAAGGGAGCGATCTGATGTTCTTAGAAACTGTTGATTAACAGAGCGCAAATAGTTTCTGAACTTTATTGCCAATTGATTTGTTCTATTTGAAAAGCTAGAAGACATAACAGAACTCCAGTTAATACTATGTGCTATCTACACTCAAATTTTATGTGTAGATAAAACTCACATTTCTACAACGCACCATGTATAGAGACTTATGCTGATTTTTGCGAATATCAACCAGATTTCTCAAGAGTTTTGATTATGGCTAAACCAATTTGAGAAGCCAACAGTAGAAGTATCACGCTGACCAAATAGGCTATTGCCAAAAACTGAAGTGCTGTTTCAAAAGGAATCTGTGGGTTCATTTGCTGGTTTCCTTTAGCCAATGGTGCTGATTAAGATTTCTTTAGTTAATCTTGATATTTCCTGCTAAGAGAAAGCCAACAAAAAAATCAGTCCCGAAGGAAAGAAAGCGCCAGGCATATATGCTTTACTCAAATATATTTGCTACGGTGAGTCCAGTCCTTTACCCCCACGCAAAAGCCAAGCTACGCGTAGCATCGACCATAGGAGAAGGGCTGGGCTGATTTTTTCAAAGCTTGGGTCTAAGACAGTTCTACTTTGCCTTTAACTTTTGAACTAGGTATATACTATTTTCAATAGTAAGGCTCTGTTGTAAGGATTAGACTTTGCCTTGACTTTGTGTCAGTAATAGAGTGTTATATCTTCACCGCACTCATCTGCTAAATAGCATAGGGACTTGAAGCGAAGAGTAACCATGTCCTCGTAAAGAGGGTTCAGCTTGCACAGGGGAGGAATGTGAAATAAGGTGCGGTTAAACAGTTTGACGTCTTGCTCAAAAGGACAACTAGCCGGGATCATCTTGCACAATAAATGAGCTGTCTTACGGTCATGAACTTCTATGACATCAAGCCGTTGGTGAACTAGTCTTTGCAGATTACTAATCTTCATGTATGATAACCACTCTTTGTAATCTAGTTGACTAATGTCTTGGTTGTTGAGTGAATCCTGGCTGGAGGGAATTTAAGTTAGATGGGCTAAATTGACTGTGGTGATTAGTGAGATTTCAATACAAGAAGTAGGCGATGTCTATTTTACAAGTCATGGTGCATCTCAAATCTCAGTTGGATATCACACAGATATTTTGTGATTTAGACGACCTTTGTCAAAATCCTTTACTTAAACCCTCTACTTAGCCTTTCAGCTTGGAGGCCCAAAAACTACGCAAGTCGTTACAAAACTTCACAATAAGCACTTGAACAATTATATTAGAACAGCCTGTACTTAAGTAGCTTGGGCACGTTACCCACTCTAAGAACCGTGAGTTGTTTTCCATTATTCAGACTTACCATTGTTGCTAACTGAGCATTCAGTCAATAACTTGCCCCATGCCCTAGATGCTACTTTTTCTGAAATTATTAACTTTTGTAACAAAACGCCTAACTTCTGGCTGACCAAGCTGAATCTCCAATAGAGATGAATATGCATCGTAGCTCTTAAGAGTTTTAACTTAAGAGGGCATTAAACAATTTCCGAAAATTATCCAATACAGGTTAATGGAATGCGATCGCATCGGTGGCGATCCAAATCGCGATCGCTACTAACCCAATACCATTGAATAATGCAGCAAACACTTCCTTCCACTCACTCTTCGCCAAAGTTAGCAGACTCAAATAATTAGGAGTAAAGTTCAATGAAATTTAACAGCAAAGAACAAAATTTGCCTCCAACCCAAAAAACCAAAATTACTCTAAATGATCTAGGAGATCTAGGAATGGAATGGGAAGAACTAAGTGATGAAGTTGCTGCCACTATCAACGGTGGTCGTTTGAATATTATCTTAGCTCCGACTACTTCCACATTTCCCCTTAACGAATATTACAAGTTGGCAGGTTTTTGGGGTGGTTAGTATTCCCCATATTTTTAGTAGAGGCAGGTAAAATGTCAGAAAAACCTGCTCCTAATTAAAGATGTCAATTAATACTTTTCGGTTAATAGGGAAAGGGACGCATATTTGAATTTACCCCTTACCCTTTTACCCTTACGCTAAAGAAAGCTTTTGAGATATTTCTAGTTAAGAATAACAGTTGCGTGAGAAATAAACACACTCGACGAACACCGAAAGCCACCTTTTGGGCCGACCAAAGTTTGAGGACTGGGTACTCTCCACTAATCAATTATTTGCGGAGATTTAAATTATGTCTAGAGAATAGAACTCAGTAAATTTTCACGCTCAATGCTGGTTTTCTGAACCAACCTTGTGAAAATATGATGTTCCTCTAGTCTAGTTTATAAATTTTTAGCCCGAAATTAGTCGTAAGCATAGTAGTTTGAAACTTCTAGAGTTTAAAGATACTTTCTAATATTTGTGATTGACCCAACAAAGTTGCATAAATCGGCAATTCTAATCATGCGTTTTCAACTTGTATTGAGTACACATTCCGTAGACACGATTGTAAGAGCGAATCATGAACAAAAAATGGGCTGTTAAACGACTCACGATAAATCTCACATCAAGTGAGGTAACAAAACTTGAAAACTACTGCTCAATTACAGGAAGAGCAGCAACCGATGTAATTCGGGAATTGATTCGAGCTTATCTTTGCTAACAAGAATGTTAGCGAGTGTTTGTTTTCTGTAGTATAGTCCCAACATCAGTCAAAAAGCGATATTTCAACGGTTTTTGACATATTTAGCTTACTTATTTGAAAAAGTTGTTAAAGACTTATTACCAAATAATTGCTCGTGGTCTTTATCATTTTTCCGTAGCCCATCAATAAGGTAAAGCAACAGACCCAGTTAAGTATTTTTCTGAGAGATAAAGTCAAGATTTTGCAATTTTTCAACCGCCCTTCAGTTCAATTGCTTTTTGAGGGTATGCCTATGAAATAAATCTCATTTCTTGCGAATAATTATGAATCGATGTGCTTTCATTTAAACCAGTCAACACTGGTGCTTGGCTGGTTTTTCTTGTTATCAAAAGGTAATTATGAGTATTACAAAACAAAAATCAGATCTGTTTGTTTCTAATGATTTTCTATCATATCTCGTTGTAGCTTACGCACTGGTAACAGAGGATTTAGCAAAGTACACCGGGCAATCGGCAATTGAACACCGGGCGACATACCTCAACATTAGTCAGCAGACATTTCATGACTTTTCTGATGAGGAATTGCATCGGTTTCTCTGTCAGAACTACCCGACATGACTGTTTAGCTTAAGATTTATCAAGTTATGACTAATGAACAACAGCTTTTTGATTGGATCGTTGTCCGGCAAGTTTCCGCCTGCAACTGGATTGTTTTATCACAATTCCGTCGGCGCAACGATGCCGATAGTTACCGCCAAACGGTGAGAAGATTCTGCCCTGACCGAGTTGAGGTGGTTTTTCGTAACCACCTTACAGAATTTAGGCTAGGAGGTTAAACAATCAAGCGATCGCCAGAGGCGAGAGAATCAAACTTGGTTATGAGAGGCTCGCTGACATAGCTTCTCTTGACCAAATTAGCCTGACTCTGGCACGATTCCTTAGTGCTATTACAACCAGTTCCCAAGTAAGACGAAAGCAGACCAGAACCGGGGATGGCTGTAATTTCCTTGCAAAAGTGTGAGTTGAGCATGACGCAGGGCTTCTGCCTTAGTCAATCCGGTCTTCAGCCCTTGATAAAACTGACCCATTAGTAAAGCAGTCGATTCATCATCCACTAACCATAAAGATGCGAGCGTACTACGTGCTCCAGCCCGCACAGCTACGCCAGCCAACCCCAAAGCAGCACGTTCGTCTCCAGCCGCAGTTTCGCAAGCACTGAGTACTAATAATTCAAGTGTGTCAAACGAACTTTCCTCTCTTGCTTGAAGTAAAGTATCTAACTGATTTACAGAAATTGTCTGATCCCAAGCCAAAATAAAAGTGTTCTCAGACTGAGAACTGAACTGACCATGAGTGGCAATGTGTACCACTGGGAACGGCGATGATTTCACCTTGCTGGCAAACGTTTTGCTAGTGAATTCTTGATTTAGTAGCACCTCACTGGGAATTTGAGACTCAATTTGTGCCAGTTCGAGCTTCACGAATTCTAATGACTCGAAATTATGGCGCGATTCAGTCAGTCCAGCGGTTAGAGCCTTGAGGGGTATTTGTGCCAGAGGTTTAGGCTCAAACAGTCGCAAGCCTGGGGTTAAAGCAACATTATACTTTTCTATTAAATATTGCTTGCCGTCGTAGAGCGCTGACATGGGAATATTGTTTAATGCCCCATCCAAGACAAACACTAACGTTTTCACTCCACTGTTAGCCAGGATTGTCTCAGCCGGTTGGATCACCCAGTTGTAAACCTGTTGAGATAGCGGCTGGATCTCTTTTTTGGAAGTGTAGGGGAGAACTAATTTTTGGTGTAAGTTTTCTACGAGGGCTTCAACTTGATGCAGTGGTACATCTGTCGAGTAGTGACGGAGAGCTTGTCCTGGTACGGAGAGAATCACCTCTAGCCGATTGTTCAAAAGAATCGGGTAAATAATCGCTGCCTGATCATCGATAAAATCAATTTGTTGTACGGCATCTAAACAGGCTGAGCGAAAGAAATTCTCTAACTGGGCCAGATGAAGATCTTCAATTACCTCACGGGCTTGTAGCAGATTTTCAGGACTGGCATCGGGTTGAACAAGTAATTCGACGAGTTCTCGATAGATAGGCTCAACCGCTTCTTGGAAAGAAAACTGCATTTCTGGATTAGTTGCCAACAAATCTCTACGAATGGACTGAAGCGTTTTCACAGCTTCGATATAGGCAGAGATTGCATCTGTTTTCTGATTTCCTTTAAAACCTTTTTGCCTGAAAATGCGCCCTAGCTGCCACTGCCAGCGATAAGCAATATCTGAAGCATTGGTAGTCTGAGCCAGCATTAGAGCTTGCTGGCTAAGTTGTTGAGCAGTATCCCATTGTTGTGTCTGTTCATACAAGCCAGCTAGTTGACCTAGTGCGTAAGATTCCGCCCTAGGATCTTGAAGCGTTCTGGCTTGCTGCACCGTTGTTGCCAGAAGTGGGGCGATCGCTCCAGGTGTGAAGAGTGGTGAACTCAGTATATGAGTATTTTCACTGCTTTTTTGTCCTGCTGCAATTTTCATCAAACTGGCAGCGAAATTGACCTGAGCATAGATAGAACTACGGCTTGGAATTAGATTGGCTAACTTCGGTTGAATTTGAGCAACCAAAACTTGAACTTCTTGCCACTGTTTGATTTCGATTAACAGGCTTAATTGATTGAGTTGCGCTCTGAGTTGAGCGATCGCGGTTGGTGCTGTTGCTACTGCTTGTTGATAAAGGCGCAATGCTGCTTGCGTGTTTTGTAACGCCCTCAAGGTATTACCTAGATTAAACAGTATTTCACTAGTATCAAGTGGAGGGTTTAACTGTTGAGCGATCGCTAGACTTTGTTTTAAAACTTTTTCAGACTCGTGTAAGTTTCCTGTAACTTGCAGTACTGTACCCAAGCTCTTTAATCCTAAAACTTTCAGTACAGAGTCGGACTGGGTTTGTAGCCGGGTATTTACCTGTTCGAGGAGTGTTTGAGCGCGGCGATACAGCCCCAATGTTTGCAGTGCTTGAGCCTGGTTAATTTGGCTACCGAGTATTCCGGCATCGTCCTTTGCTTGGGCGTAAGTTTTCTCTGCTTGCTGCCAGGTTTCTAGTGCCGCTTCCGGTTGTCCCATTGCGAGTTGAATACTGCCTTGGGTATTTAAGACTTGGGCGAGAATGCCAGTGCCCGTCTCCTTTAAATTTGTTTGTGGCTTTAAAAGTTGTAAACTTTGAGCGATCGCCCGCTTCGCCTGTTGCCAATTTCCCAACTTTTGATAAGCTAGCGACAGGTAACTGAAGCCCAAAGCTTGATTGAGCGGTTCATCTCGCCTCTGAGCGTACTGGACAGCCTGTTGCCAGGTCGTCACCGCCTTAGAGAATTGTCCTGTTTGATAAAGGATTTCTCCTTGTGCTAAGGGGCTTGAGGCAGCCGCAGATTGAACAATCGAAGCCACTGAAAGATTCTCTCGACCAGATGCCACGCGATCAATAGCAACAGCCGGAACACCCACGGTTACTAAAAAAAACGTCAGCAATGCCAGCCAAACATTCACACGAATTGCCCAAAGCTGCTGTAAAAACTTACGCCAACGTAATTTTCTCATGACTCTACAGAAGCACACTGAGTCTGAGTTGATGCATACCAGGATTGGCTCGGCGTCTGAGGAAGCTGAGATACAAGAGTCACTTGACCATTTGCATCTACTACCCATCCGCGTGCCTCAATGATCGGGGCTTGGGAGCGTGTCGGCTGTTGGGTTTTAGGTATCGGAGAATTCTGGCTTTTAGCTTCTAACTCCTGGCTCCCACGCCATGCCATACGCAAATCTTCCCAAACTGTCCCATCTCGAAGAATTTGGGCTGGTACTTCTGGTAGTCCACCTCGTCCTGTGATCACAAATTCATTCCCTCCCGTCTTTTTGCAAACCGCAGCAACTTGCGTACTGCGATCAACCAAATCGCTGGGCAATTTCACGAGTCCCTCGTTAGGGTTAATGTCGGGGGTGTTGAGTTGTACGACGCCATTGAACTGTGCCCCCAAGTTCGAGGAAGCAGTAATGTCGCTCTCTAGGGTGGGTTGCCCCCGGAACTGAGCACCAAAGACGCCTTGAGCATTGATAATTACTCGTCCCCCAAAACCTTGTTTAGCATTCGCGGTAATGTCGCTATTCTCAATAGCCGCCAGAATATCCGTGTTGAGGGTGATATTACCACCTGTAGCTGTATCTTGGGCATTGGTGGTGATTGCACTGCCCCGACGTAAGAAGATTGTTTCAGACTGAAGATTAATGTTTCCGCGATCACCTGCTGCGGCTTCAGCAGTGAGAATTCCCTGATTGTCAAGCAAAATCAAGTTAGCGTCTACATTCAAGTTTCCAGCCGCTCCTTGTCCTGGTGGAATGTTAGGGTTGCGGCTAGAAAAATTACTCACGCTAATAGTAGCTCCATCTCGAACAATCAACCGATCCGTTGAAACCTTTAAGTTACCGCCCTCACCAGTTCCGTTAATCGCACTCGAAAATAATCCGCTGCGACCAGTTTCAGTTGTACCAATCAGTTCTACCGATTTAGAAGCTCTGACGGTTAAAACTCCTGCGTTTCCAGATCCCCCGGTTGCTGTTGCTATTTGCCCTCCATCAACCAGCCGTAAGCGATCAGTTTCGATTGTCAAATTCCCGCCATTGCCCGTGGATCTGGATACAGCAATCAAGCCGCTAGAAGCAATTGGTGCTCCGCCAATCGCTTCCACATCTTGAGCGCGAACCGTCAGTGAGCCAGCATTCCCCTCTCCAAACGTACTTGCTGAAACCTGCGCCCCATTGGTAATTTGCAAGCGATTGGTTTTGATTGTCAAATTCCCTCCCCTGCCCGTGGCTCCTTCTTCAACATTTGCGAACAAGCCACTTGATCCTTCTGGTGAAGTACCAACCAGTTCTACCGCATTCGCCTGAACCGTTAAATCTCCGGCGTCTCCAGGCCCAAACGTACTTACGGCGATTTGCGCCCCATTGGCGACTCGCAAGCGTTCGGTTTCAATAGTCAAATTCCCCCCATGACCCGTTGCAACGGTTCCTACTGGAGCAAACAAACCGCTAGGGCCAATGGGTGAACTGCCAATGATTTCTAGATCTTGAGTTGTTACTCTCAATAATCCTGCATTCTGGGCGCTAAAAGTTCCACTCGATATCTGAGCGCCATTGGTAATTAGTAAACGCTTAGTTGCGATCGCTAACTGTCCTCCCCCTCCTGTAGCTCCCGGAGCCACATCTGTTGATAGCCGGCTAATAAACGGAGGCCCTGACGGAGGGAATGAAAAGTCACTAACTTGTACGCTATCTGTTGCCTTAATGGTCAGCGTTCCTCCAGAACCATTGCCTAGTGTGTCTGCTAACATCGCTGAAGCATCCTTGACTATCACGTTCCGGCCCTGCACCTGGATGCTGCCTCCACTGTTGCCACTGGCTTCGAGGGAAGCGGCTTGGGAAAGCTGGATATCCTGAAAGCGTTCAATGTTGTCGTAGCCAAGCATCCAGCCTGGATTAGTTGGGGTCAGCGTGACAATTCCAGCACCCACACTTCCTAGCTCAATCCGTCCGCCTGTTGCTGTTAGGTTGCCTCCCTCCAAGGAGAGATTACCACCAACAAGCGCCAGAGTTTGCCCAGTATCCACCTGAAGTCCGGGAGGTCGTTCTGATCGATTTACAGAAGGATCTGTTGGTGAATTCAGAAACAGATTGTTCCCTAAACCCTGTACTGTGATATCTCCTGGAGTTGCTCCATACTGCAAGCCAACGGGAACGCTGATAGTCAACAACGGTGAAGCTTGCGGATTTACAGCGCTGAACTCGTTGCCATCGGCAAATTTGATGCTGTTGGCTGTACTACCGATAAACGAGCCACGAATATCGAGAGTAGCTTTGGAACCAAAAATAATCCCGTTAGGATTGATCAAAAACAGGTTGGCGATGCCTTCTACCTTGATCAGACCATCAATATTGGAAATAGACTTTCCTGTAACCCGACTGATAATGTTTTCAAAGGCCGAAGCATTTTTGAATAAAGCGGTGCTGCCAGTGGGAATGGAAAATTTCTCAAAGCTATGGAAAAGATTACTCTCTTTTGGCGTCCCACCCGTAATCTCAATGGTTTGACCATTAGAGGGAGCGACGGAATTATTTGGGAGTGTCGTGTCAGGTATAACCTGAGCAGAAGCGCTAGTTTGTGTTGCTACCAAAAGATAAAAGGCGAACGGCAACCAGAAGAGTCTGCTGAACTTTCGGGGATTGTTCATCATTTATTTGCCTGCTTTTGATCACGATGCTTGAGCAGAAAGCGGATACCCAAGAAACCGCTCCCCAAAACTAACACCCCTGTTGAAGAGGGTTCTGGAACAGCGATCGCTTCAGTCTGAGCGTTAGTCATTGACAAGGGGATTTTTTCTTCCAAGAAGTGCTGCCACACGCCACCTTGCCACCAGCCGCCACTGCTAGACGAGCGCCATTCGTAGACTTTACTTTGCTCGATCATCGTTTTCACGTCCAGGGTACGGTCTTTTGTTAAAAGCAAGGCTGCCTCTTCTGGGTTGGCGTCCAGCCACGCGACTGTTTTTCCTAGGCGCTGCGCCAGTCGGTTCTTGGCCTGAGTTTGGAGGCTTGCGAGGTCTATGTCTTTTTGTTGCAGATCCCAGCCGATCGCATCCATGACTCGTCGATCCAGCGTCGAAATGTTCCTGTACTGTCCTGATCCTAGTTTCGGGTTCATGATGCCCAAAGGAATACTCTGCTCTTTCCAATGACTAGCTTGATCGCCATCCCCACCCAAACTAGTATTCTCTCCCGTGGAAAAGTAGCCCAATGCGGTCTTACCACCATCTGTGGAAAAGAAGGGTTTGCTACCCACAGACATATCAATCCAAGAGTCGCCCGAACCCGCCTCTTTAACACTCTGTGAAGAAAAGCGAAATGCATCAAGTGGGGTGGTATTATCTAATTTGCCGTTCAAGGTGGCGTAAAAGTCACTTTGATGAGCCGCGTCATATTGAGTCTTTTGGGTTAACCATCCAGCCTTATCGATTCCACTCACAAAACCAAGCTGATGGCCGAGTTCGTGTATCCCTACGCTCAAGAAGTCCAAAGTCCCATTCGGAACGTTGCTCAAGGCATTATAATTCCAGGTGACAGACGAACTCGGCAGTTTGTTCATCAGGATGTAGCCATCAAGACCAGTGTTATTGCCGTCAAGCATCTTTAGTGCTTTTGCATTAGCACGGGTCATTTTGAGTTTATAGTTGTTATCGACCTTGTAGCCGTCAATCAGCGCTGTGAATTTATCTGCATCATCTTGCTGATTGTCAAAGACAAACTGATCATCTGTCGAGGTGCGATCGCCTGCAAGTTGATTTCTCCAAGTTTCATAGGGTTGCTCTGCTCGGATACCGGGAAGCGCTCCACCAATCACACCCCCTGGTAATTGATCTGTCATCTCTACATAGATGTTGATGGTGACATTATCTGCTAAATAATTTGACCAAACACCGCCTGCTATTTCAAAACTGAGCATTTGCTCTAATGAAGTTCCTGGAGCATAGCTGAAATTGAACTTTGTTGCCTGAGCCGCAGTGCTGCTACTAATTACCGCACTAGTTGCCATTAGGAGTATGAGCAGCTTTTGGACTAATGGATGAGATGCAAATTGCAAGGAAAAATTGTTTGGGTACATAGACACTACGCATGTTGTACGAGACGCTGAAATGATATTTCTAAGTGAGTGAACAACAGTGCTTTTCTCGGTGCTGTTTTGACCTCGAATTGGTATTTACTCCCCATACAACAGTTATGAAGACCAGTCCTTTTGAAGTTAATGAATTAATTTATCTAGAGTCTGTACAAATGAGTTTCCAGGTTTTTTGATTGGCAGAATTTAAGTCTATATTCTGAGCAGTTTCTCACAGAATCGGGAAATCTGTTTAATTGCGAATAATAAAAAAAGCTGATGATTACGATATTTTCTTGAGCGATCGCCTCTAATTTTTTAGATGTTTACGGCGCTGTATTCCTTATACAACAAGCCGTAGTCAGATTTGTATATTTTCTTTAAAATTAGCCTCAAACCAAACCTTGAATAAATGCCTCAAGCCTAGCAACATCTAGGTTATATCGAAATTAATGTCTGGAGTAAATTGGGTAATCATCTTCAATTATTAAGTTTTGTAACAAAATGCCTAATTTCTAATTGACCAGGCTGAATAGCAGATAGAGTCTCTTGAAGTCAAATGCAGTTTACAGCCAACAATTATGGAGATTTCTTAATTACGTCTATAGAATGAGACTTAGCATTTCCCGCTCAATTAGGAGTTACTTGAACTAAGTTTGTAGAGATCCGGTACTAATCTAGTGGAACTTGTAAATTTTTAGCCCTAAATTCCTGATAAATGCAGTGTTTTGATTGTAGAGTTGAAAAAATTCTCAATGCTAGATGTGCTGCTTTTACTCTAACAAATAATACCTGAATCGGCTAAAAATAGCATCTGCAACTGAAGTCTTGATGTTGAGATGTATTCTATCGTTTTTAGAGAAGCAAGGAGAATTGGATGGTGAATGGGCGCTTTGCAGGTGCTTCACCTAATGAGGATCTAGATCAGCGACTTCAGCAGTACGCCAAAGAAATTCAACAATACCCGCCCCAAAGTCTTCACAGACGGCTAGCGCTCAATCGACTAGTCCATGAAATTTTGAAATCGGGTAGGCTAGGTCGTCCTCAAAAACAGTTATGGTCTGCTAGTCTTTACGAAGATCTTTATAACGAAGCTCTCCAGAAAACCCTACTTGAGATATGCGAGAAAATTGACAGTTATAACCCAGAATATCCTGTGTTGGCGTGGGTTAATTTCCGTCTGAACTTTCAATTTATTGATGTTGTTAATGACTATAGAAAACAAGGAATCACACAAATTCCGAAATCAGACAAGACAGAACAAATTGCTCACTTGCCATCGTTGGATGATTTAGATAACTTCGTCTCAGTAGAAGATACACTGTCTAACGCTCAAATTCTGCAACAGTTTATCGAAGAAGATCCAGAGAGTCTTTTGCGAAAACAAAGACTTAGAGAACTTCCAGAGATTACTTTCCAGTCATTGGTTTGGGCTAGATTCGTTGAAGGTCAAACCTGGTTAGAAATTGCGACAAACCTAGATGTTTCAGCGCAGACTTTATGTTCTTTTTTTAACCGCCAGTTAAAAGAATTGATGCCCTATTTCCAAAAATATTTAATACCTAAAAGATATATAGAGAGATAACGAATGAGTTCAATCTTTGAGCCTTCGATTTTTACAGTACCGCTGTCTTTTGAGGCGCACGCGATCGCGCAACATTATCAAAAACAGCAGTTACTACCTTTGAAAGCAAAACAAGTTTATCTTAACACCTTAGCTGTCTACGCCGTCGATTTTTACCTGCGTTGTTTGGGATTTGAAGTGGATGCAAACCAGAACGATAGCCGCAATCCAATGATCGTGAAAATGATGGATGTTGCGGATTTATGGGTTAAACAGCTAGGTAGATTAGAATGTCGTCCAGTTTTGCCAGATGCAAAGGTTTGTGAGATTCCGCCGGATGTGTGGTCAGACCGAATTGGTTATGTAGCTGTGCAAATGAGCCAAACGCTAAAAGAGGCAAAACTGCTGGGATTTACTCCAACAGCAATGGCAAAAGTGCCACTGAGCAATCTGCGATCGCTCTCAGAATTTCTGGCATACCTCCATCAGCTTCAGGAAGCTCCATTAACTGCCCCACTCGCTAAGGTGGTGAACCTGAGAAAGTGGCTTCAGGGCGTTTTTGAGAAGGGTTGGCAGTCCACCGAAGCCATTTTAGGCATTGATATGGATTTGGTTTCAATTAGGAGCATGACTTTGTTGAAGACTGATATTAAGAGAGCCAAGTTAATTGATTTTGGGATGCGACTCAAAGATCAAACTGTGGTGCTCTCACTTGCTGTTAGTTCAAACATCGACGAGACAATCAGTGTCTTGGTACAACTTTATCCTGGTGTCAACACTTATTTACCGCCCAATATCAAACTGGTAATGCTGTCTGAGTCTGGAGAAACGTTACAAGAGGTTTATTCAAGAGGACACGATAACTATATTCAGATTAGACCTTTTAGGGGAATGTCTGGAGACTGTTTCAGTCTGCAAGTAACTTTTAATAATGTTAATGTAACTGAAGATTTTGTTCTCTAGTTGCTTGTAGACTGATAGGAATGAGTAAGTTGGTTGTCATCAACCTGGGTTCAGGTGATTTGCAAAGTGGTTGCCCTAATGTCACTGCTCAACTTTCGCAAGCAGTGAGCGATCGCTATCCAACAAAATTTACAGGCGGTTTACCTCCGGCCCCTGAGATTGATCAACTCTATCGCCACTGGCAATTGCTCTATCGCGAGTTCTATCGAGAGCGCAGCGCACCGTCCACTCGTGCAATCACTATTGAACCAGGAGGTATTACTCATTTTTCTGAGCTTGAATTTAGTGACCTCTCCCAACAGTTAAAACTTCAACTCAACGCCTGGCTCAACTCGGAATCCTTTCTGCCAATTGATCGCAAATTAAGCAGAGAGATACATCCATCAGATGAAGTCAGAGTAATTATTGAAACCAACGATGATTCTCTGCGGCGACTCCCTTGGCATTTGTGGAACTTCTTTGAGGATTACCCCCAGGCTGAAATTGCCCTCAGTGTTCAAGAGTATGAGCGAATCAAACCCCAATCTCAAACGCCTGTAGGTACTGTTAGAATCTTAGCCATTCTGGGAAATAGTGATGGTATCAATGTTTTGGCAGACCGCAAATTGTTAGAAGCGGTTCCTGGTGCTGTACCGATGTTTCTCGAAGAACCACATTACTGGGATTTATATGAGCACCTCTGGGATCAGCAAGGCTGGGACATCCTATTTTTTGCTGGGCATAGTCAAACTGAGGAAGATACGGGGCGGATTTATATTAATCCAACCGACAGCTTGACGCTGAAGCAATTAAGAAATGCTCTCAAAAAAGCCATTAGTCGCGGTTTAAAGCTCGTCATTTTCAACTCTTGTGATGGTTTGGGTTTAGCGCGATCGCTCGCTGATCTGCAAATTCCGCAAGTGATCGTCATGCGAGAACTGATACCCGATAGAGTTGCTCATGAATTTTTCAGGCATTTTCTGAGCGCTTTTTCAGGGGGTCAGTCTTTGTATGCTGCGGTTCGGGAGGCACGAGAAAGACTAGAAAAACTAGAAGATGACTGTCCTTATGCGACATGGTTGCCTGTAATTTGCCAGAATCCTAGCGAAGAACCAACAACCTGGCAAGCTTTATCTGGTTCCTTAGCGATTGATCGCCGCCGTCAGACTGGTAAACACCGTTTCAAAACCTTACTTTTGGCAAGTATAATAGTCACCGCCTTCGTGATGGGGATGCGGCAGCTAGGAATTCTTGAAAATTGGGAGTTACAGGCGTTCGATCAACTAATGAGGCTGCGACCACCCGAACCACCCGATCCACGCCTTTTAATCGTGACGGTGACTGAAAAAGACGTTCAAAGTCAAAATCCCCAGGAAAGACGAGGTTCATCGCTCTCGGATCGGGCACTGGCTCAACTATTGAGAAAACTTGAGTCCCATCAGCCACGAGTCATCGGCTTAGATATTTATCGTGATTTTCCCATCAATCAGAACCATCCAGACCTAAAAACTCATTTTCAGCAAAGTAAGCATTTTATTCCGATTTGCGAAGTTGGCGAAACTAGCGAAGATTCTGGTACTAGACCTCCTCCCGGCATTTCAAGCGATCGCCTGAGCTTTAGCGACTTTCCCATCGATGCAGATGGCGTTGTGCGCCGCCAACTATTGGCGATGGCTCCCAACCCAAACTCGCTTTGTGTGACGGACACATCCTTCAGCTTTCGAGTTGCTCAATCGTATCTTACCGCCAAGGGCATTCATGCCCAACGCAATCCAGAAGGAGACTTACAGATTGGGCGTACTACTTTTAAGCGGCTTGAACCTCAGACCGGCAGCTATCAAGAGTTAGACAACTTGGGCTATCAAGTATTGCTCAATTACCGTTCCTCAAACTCTGTTGCAGTGCAAGTCACACTCACTGACATCTTGAACAATTCATCGGATGCTGAACTTTCAAATCTAATTAAAAATCGCATTGTTTTAGTTGGCACAACAGCCCAGAGCTTTAAAGATTATTCTTTGACACCTTATAGTTCAGGACACGAATCTGAGCAAATGCCAGGCGTAATAATTCACGCACACATGGTAAGTCAGATTCTCAGTGCTGTTTTGGATCAGCGCCCTTTGCTGTGGTGGTTAACACCGTCGGGAATAACACTTTGGATCTGGGGATGGGCTTTCGTCGGGGGTGGCTTGGTCTTGTATGTGCGATCGCCCCTTAATCTGGTACTGGTGAGTAGTGCTGCTTTAGGAATCTTACCAAGTGCCTGCTTGATTCTTTTACTCAAAGGTGGATGGATGACGCTCATTCCAGCCGCATTAGGTTTAGCCCTGACAGGGGGCAGTGTGGTGGCTTATACCACATACCAAAATCGACGCTGATAGTAAACACGCAGATTTGGAGCATGACTAAGAAGATGTTGCATTTCGGTAAAATGATCATAACTTGGGCGATCGCGCAGTCTATGCTGGGCGAATTTACTTTAGCGTCTGCCAGTTCTACTCGTTCCGCCTCACCTGCAAACGCCCTTCCGCGTCAAGAGCGATCGCGCTTTAATGCCCTAGACTTTTCTGATATCGGCAGACCCCGAAGACGCAGAGGAGGCGGAAGCCGTGGGCCCTGTTTAGCTACGAATAAGCCCCCACTAACTGCCTTAGTACCCGACACAGGTGCAGGGCTAACCCTTGCCAAGTCTCCCACCTTCTGGTTTTATGTACCGTATACGCTCACAACCAACTATTCGGTAGAGTTTGTCCTCAAAGATCATCAAGATCATACTGTCTACACAAACAAAGTTGCAGGCAAGGGAACCCCACCAGGTATCGTCAGCCTGCGCCTGCCATCAACCGTATCACTGGAAGCTGAAAAGGATTATAACTGGTATTTCCTCGTTTATTGCGATGCCCAAAACCAGGATAGGTTTGTTTACGTCAATGGTTTAGTTCGACGCGTGGAACGTCCTGCTTTGGAGAAACAATTAGTGTCAGTCTCCTCGCGCGATCGCCTGACTCAGTATAAGGCTGAGGGTATCTGGTACGAAACTCTGACCGAACTAGCTCAAAGCCTGAGTGTCTCTCCACAGGATGCCAAAACTCGTCAGGACTGGTCAAGTTTGTTACAATCTATGGGCTTGGAACAAGTCGCCTCAGAACCCTTTGTTCAATGCTGTGTTCTTGAGAACTAAGAATTAAATTACTTATTTGCCTGATCGTTTTTTGAATTTGGAACTAACGGCTCTTGAGCAATATTATTCAGTCCAACTGACTCTAATAGCTCTGTCCATTCAGCTACTAAAGTTGAATCTTGAGGATAAGAGTAGCGTAACTCGGCTAATGTCATTAGAGTTTCGTGCCAAATGCCGGACTCTGCATATAAGGCTGGGCGATCGCGTGGTTTTGCCTTTTCTATTTGACTAGCAAGAGTTGAGCTTGGTTCAATTCTTTGCACCCAACCTTCTACAAAAAGGTCTTTAGAGCGATCTTCAGAATCGCAAATTATAGAAAACGACCATTTATAACTCTTGCCAATTTCTAGAGGTTGCAAGGTTTTGTTAGGAGGTAAGCTAAAGTTAACAACACCAGGAGTTGCCGGAACCATGAATCTTGTTTTGTAAACTACCGTGCTATCGTTTCCTTCACGTAACTCAAACTCTGCTAATTGTGTAGAAATTGGAGGAACGTACACAAAGAAAGTTGGGTATTTTTCTACTGTTAATCCGAGATTACTGGTTGGTAGTAAAGCCTTGAGAGATTTCTGACTTCGGCTACAATTAGCGCTACGTGATGCTCCTCCTTTTCGATTTTCAGGTGCTCCAACTTTAGGAGGCTTGAAATTAACTTTTTCCTCAACTACTTCCCCAGGTTCAATGATTTCTTGATTGAATAAAACCGATGATGGCTGGGCTGTTAATTTACCAGCAAAAACAGTATTTATAGCTACCTCTAGCAATATAGCTAAAGAAAATAGGGCAAATTTTTGAGAAAATCTATTCTTCATCTTCAACCTCGTTTACTGATATTTAAATTACAAATGACAGTCTTTACGAAAAATATTACAATTTAAATAGGATTACTAAAGATTAATCCTCAGTTTTCTTCTCTCTATCTTTTAAATTTTTGACTTTATCTTGCATCTGTTGGTAATATTCTGTTTCTGAACTCTCAGAAACTTCTTGACGGCTTTTGTTAGTATCATTCACCTCGCTAGATGCATCAGAGTTGCTCTTTGGAGTGGTTTGAGTTCTTTTAGTCCTAAGTTCTTTTCCTTTTTTTTGCAAGTCTTGAAAGTATTCTGTGCGTGTAATTTCGGCTACTTGACGCTCTTTCTTAGATTGGTCAATTTCAATGTTGACTTTGAGAGGATTTTTGAGGCGAACGTAAATAGCCCTTGTGTATCCTGCCTTATTAAATCGGTCTATTGTTACCACACTCCCAGCAGTGGCGATGAATGTGAATACAGATGGTACTAGTGGTATCCAAGCTCCTTGATAAAAGAAACCGAAACATACTACTAATAAACCCCCTAACGCTACTCCACTGGCTAAGCCAAAGCGTAGAGGGTGGCGAATCTGCCAAGCTAATATTCCGCCTGAGAGTGACCATAGTCCTATCCATAAAGTCTCACCCCAGTTTGACCAATACCAAAATAAGGGACGCTGATCCAAAACAGCACTGAGGATTTGACTTACCGCCTGTGCATGAATCATCACCCCCAACATTTCTTGGTCTTTTTGCTGTCCAGAACTGTAAGGTGTATAGAAACCGTCTTTGATACTTTCTGCTGTAGTGCCGATAAGGACTACACGGTTTTTAATCAAACTAGGATTCACCTTATCTGTTAATACTTCTGTGAGCGTTACTTGTTGGGCAACATTCCAGGGAGAACGATAGTTAAGCAGGATTTGATACCCTGCTAAATTAACATTTTGGTAGCCGCCAGAATTGGCTTTTAATCGTTTAAATACTGTTGAACCTAGCTTTAGCTCATTAGATGAATTTAGCTGTGGTTGAATATTTTCTACTTTGAGGTAATTTAATGCTAGCCGGAGACTCAAAGAGAAAAGGTCGGCGGCGGAATTTTGGCAAAAATGGGAATTTTCACCAATTGGTTTGTTTACAGGAGGAGGATTCATAAACAGTAGACTGCGGCGTAGGATACCACCAGAATCTACTAACAAGTCAGCAAATCCAATGCGATTTTCTGGGACACTAGGAGGAGGCGCAATTCCGGGATTGGTGGCAGAATCATTGACTTTGCATACAGTAATGATGCGATCGCTCTGCTGCAAAAGTTTAGCTAACTCTTGATTACCAGGTTCTACGGGCAAATCTCGATAAATATCTAACCCGATCGCTCGCGGTTGTTGCTGCTCTAGTTTGCTTAAGAGCTGTGCTAATGTGCGATCGGGCAATGGCCATCGCTTTTGCAGTTGCAGATCTTCCTCTGTAATTGCAACAATCAGCAACCGCGGATCAGGGCCTTCATCACCACGCAATTGGATGAACTGGTCGAAAGCCCAGAGTTCTTGTGTTTGCAACAAACCAGCATGCCGTGCTCCAATGACCATAGTTGTGGCGATCGCACTAGTGACAATCACGCTTGTACCTGAGACTAATAATGCTGCGTAAAGTCTCTGCAAACGTGGCAATACAGAATTAATTTTCTCAGATAACTTAGAAATCACGCAGCTTTCGTCCTTGCAATCCTAGTAAGGTGATAGTCTGCACCTTAAATCAGGCACGATGCACAGCTAGCATAGTAATGTCATCAAATTGATCAGCATCAGCAATATAAGCATACACACTTGCTTCGATCCGGTCTAGCACCGCAGTAGCAGAGGGCGCAGGCTGCTGTAATAAAGATAAGAATTTTTCTTCACCGAAAAACTGACCTTTTGGGTCACGAGCATCAGTCACACCATCAGAGTAAGCTACTAAAATGTCTCCCGGTTCCAACTGGACTTGCTGAATTCCAAATTCTCTATTAGGCATTATGCCAACAGCTGGGCCAGTGGGTTTAAGCCTAGCCTTAACACCATCAGCGCCAAAAATAGCTGGAGGCTCATGTCCAGCATTAACGTAGTGCAGCAGACCTGTGCTTGGGTTCAACACACCAAAGAAAAGCGTGGCAAACATATTTATCCGACTGTGATTATTGGCGATGTAATTATTTGTCAGACTGACAGCATTTTTGAGGGCAGTAGTACCGATTCTTGGAGCCTGCGCCCGTTGTCCACCCTTAGTTAACGTGCTGCTCTGATCGGTAAAAGCGCCTAACCAACTCAAATTATAATGCTGTTGAGCAAAAGCCCGAATCAAGCTTCGGAAAAGGGACATAAATAACGCAGCACCCACCCCTTTATCGCAAACATCTGCAATCACAATACCAATTCGGTGATTTGCAAGGGGAAAAGCATCGTAGAAATCTCCACCTACTACACGCGCTGGATGAAAGCGGGCTGCTATTTCCCACCCAGGCATCTGTGGCAAAGCTTCTGGCAAGAAGTCGGCTTGAATCATGTGAGCGATTTGTAAGTCTCGCTCATAGATAAGTAGAAGCTCGTGCTCAGTTTTCATTATGGAGGAGTCTCCTTGGTGATCAGTATATAGAGCGATAAATCGCTCTCTGCGAGACGCTACGCGAACACTATGAACAAAAGCTTTATCTTACATTTGATTACGTCTACCTACTTAATAGGCCTCTTGTTAAGGTGAAACCCTTGTTATAGCTGGGTATAAGAGTATAGGGGTTGCATGGTGTGCCATTCCACCTTTACCCATTCCCCTTTCCCCCTTTCCCTTGAAAGAGCTAGGTTGATTTTGAGCGATACATAATGAAGATGTTGCGATTTTTGTCGCCAACGCGTTCATAAAGAAACTTATCGACCTCATGAAGCGCAAGATATATGCCTAAACCACCAATTGGCCGCTCCTGTAGAGGCAGCTTTAACTGATCTTCATCTGGAAGCTGAGTCTGACAAGGGTTGTAGGCTACACCTGTATCCTCAATAGAAATGGTCAGAGCTTGCTCGTCAATCTCTGCTTGCAAGTCTAATACCCCTTCGTAACCTGCTTGACCATAGCCATAAGTAATGATGTTGGTAGCTATTTCGTCTACTGCTAAGCGGCACTGATAGGCAGCTTTTTTATCTAAACCGGCTGCTGCGGTAGCTGCGAGTACATATTTAGCGATTATTGAAAGTGAATCCAAGGTTGCCGGCACTGTTAAAGAAGGTTGCATACCAATTGCCTTGTAGAAACTAATTAATATGCTTTCTTCTAAACGTTTTCGAGTTCAGAGATATTATCGTCATCTAGCAAAATTACACTTTGATCGAATCCAGTCTTTTGCAATGTACTGATCACTGTCTCCTGAGCGCCAACGACATAAATATCAACATTTGCACCCATCTTTTGCTTAGCGAAAATCAGCACCCTTAGACCAGCGCTAGACATATATTCTAGATCCTGCATTAGTAAAACGAGGCATTTCACTTTCTGAGATGCTGCTTTATCTACTTCTGTTTTAAAAACCGATGCAGTCAACCCATCTAATTCGCCAGACAACTTGATGGTGGCAATATTGTTGTTTGTTTCTAGAGTTGCATTAAAAGCCATAATGTTTATTTCCTACATTAGTTTGATAATGTTACCAACAATTTGATACCCGATACCTATAATTTATTTAATTTGTATAGTTGGGATGGTTTTTGTTTAATCCTAAATATAAGTTAAGCTTTTGGTTAGGTAAACACAGCCTGAAAAAGTCCGAAATAGTTAGTAATATTAAAAAGATTTTAGAAAACTTTTGTATTATTTAGTCAGAAAAAGTCATATACCTGGATTTTTCTAAAGTTTAGTTGGGAAGAAAATTTAAGTAAAATATCACCATTGAAAATATCTTTTGAGACAATATTTATTGATACTTACGGGTAATGAAGCAATTGCTTAAATCTGACTGAACAGTCCTTTCCATACTCGAATAAAGTCCCCATCCCTAATGCTAAAGCAATCAACAATACCCAACTGAATGCACCCAGAAAAAACAATCTTTGAAATCTAGCAGCTTTTTGCTCTTGAACCAATCTGGCTTCAACTTCTTTAGCACGTTCCGCCTCTAACCACGTCTCAACTTCTCGCCGATCAAATTCTTGGCTAGCTGCTAAAAACTGATAATCCAAATCGCTCAAGCTTTTGCCCTGTGACCAAGCTAGAGCTTCCAGCAAGGCTTGTCCGCGTAATAGCCGCGAATAGTCACGGTACTCTGAGGCTACCCAAGCATTTAATGTTTGGGAATAGGGTCGCAGTTTTGCTAATTGTTTCTCTACCCAAGCTTGATTGAAAACTTCATGATAAATGCGGTTTTTCACTATCAGTTGTCCTTGCTGCTTAGTCACCAACCCCGATAACAGCAGCTCGATTTGTTCTTCTCCGTCATCAGAAGATACTTGAATCCCCTGTAAAATTTGCTGGTACAGTCCTAGTAAACCTCCTGCACGTTGCTCATCTCTGAGGAGGCGATCGCGGATAGTTTTCAAATGCTCTGGCTCGTCATTGGCTTCCCAATTCTCAAGGATGTGGGTTTGCACGAGCTTTTCTAAAATTAACGATGGAAATTGGTAATAAAAACTGATGAGATGATAATTAATGATGGGCAAATGGTCATCTAACTTGTAACGGTCATCGGCTTCTAGGCTTCTATGCTCTTGAACATCCTTGCTGCCGCTATTTCTTTCTTGCACCACAATCTCACATAGCTTTTGGGTGAGAAAGGGTTGACCATCTGTCCAAGCCAAAATCTCTTTGAGAACCGCCATAGGATTAGCCACCTTACCCTCTAAACCTGCTGCTAATGGCTGAACTTCCGACAATGCAAAGCCGTGTAGGTCAATAGATTTACCGATATTAAATGGGGTAGAGTTGCGATCGGCAATCAAATCTGAGGGCGTTGCTACTCCGAACAGCGCCCAAGTTAGGCGGTTATATTCTGGATTTTCGGCTCGCTGATTGTAGCAAGACCGAATCAGCGCAAAAAAATCAACAACTGGAAAATTCAGACCTAAAACACTATCAATCTCATCAATAAAAATAAATATTTTTTCACTTTTGATCTGAACTAACAAAATATCTTCAACAAACTGGCTCAATCGCTGTAGTGCAGGTAAATCTTCTCGCTCCGCCCACCAAACTTTTAAATTTACTTTTTCAAAGAGATTAAAACCTCTCAATAAGTCAACTACTATGCCCTTATACCACTGAGCAGGGGTAATATTGGCGCTACCAATCCGGGTCATGTCGATAGAGGCACAACTAAAGCCTGCTTGTTCTAGTCGATGCCTAGTTCGTAAGCGCAAGCTAGATTTACCCATCTGTCGGGAGCTGAATACATAACAAAACTCCCCCTGTAGCAAAGAATTATAGAGTTCAAAATCAGCTTGTCGTTCTACATAGCTAGGAGCCTCTACTTTCAGACTACCGCCGATTTGATATTCGTACTTATTCATGCTTTTAGCCCAATTGCTCGCGGAAATACAGTCGATACAGCTCACAGCTGGGCATTGCTTGATTTCCCTCAAGTTTTACCAGACCCATACTTTCTAATTTATAGGCAGCGATCGCTTCTAATTGCACACTTGTTGGCGACGTAACTACCGATTTGAGTGCTGCTATCAGGTCGGGATGCCCTTGGATATTCGCCAGATGATGCCGTAAATAGTTGCTATAAATTCCAGCAATTGTGGGAGCATCCTGTAGTAACTGCTCTAGAGTTACTTCCTGACGTCTCAACTGATAAAGAGCCAGACGTACTAGATGGGGATGACCGCCAATCATACCTATTAGCAGAGTAAGTTTATGCATTCCTGCCTCACATTTGACCCAATCCAACCCATGACGTACGGCCAAATCCTGCACTTGCTCTAAATTAAATTCTGGTAACTTAATCGGTAGCCCAACATTAAAAGGCGATTGATTGATATCTAACGGGATATAAGCCTCAGTAGCGTGAACTACCACCAATCGAAGTTTCTGCCAAATTTCCAGTTCGGAAGCATCCTCATACCAGGAGCGTAGTAGCGGTAGAAAGTCTCGACAGATTTCTGGATACTCGAAAATTCGATTCACTTCATCCAAAGCTAAAACTACCGGAAAGTCAATTTTTTGTAGCAAATAACCCTGTAAATACAATGTACAGCTAACTTTGCTACCAATATCTTCATCCCAATAATCATCTAGCTTTGGTTCTATGTTCAACTGCCGACTGATGTTGGCACAAAACCACCGTAAGAATTTTTCTAAGCTAGTGAAAACTTGACTATCTGCCCGCTGCAAACTGATTTGTACTGTGTGTAGCCCAGTCTGTCTAGCATGAGCAAGAATTCTTTGCAGCAGGGAGGTTTTACCCATTTGGCTGGGGGCTTTAATCCGAATCAGGCTTCCAGGTTTACTAATTTCGGTATATGTGCGTTCTTCAATTGGCGGACGCTCGATATAAAAAAAGGAATTGAGCGGTACTGAACCACTAGGAATTTCTAAGAACTCAGAATTGGAGCTTAGGGATTTTCTCCTCTGTTGTCCCTCTATCCCCACAAGTGACTTTGATATTTCACCATCTTTAGAGATGAGTTCAAGTTCCTCTGTGTGTTTGTCTAATGGCTGACGATGTTTTAAGGCTGCTTGTACATTCTGCGATTTCTTTTGAAGAATGTCTTCTTCTCTGATGTTGTGCTCGTCGATACTGTGTGCAGCTTGCGTTTCTACAGGGATACGGGATGCTTCACGAAGGTCAATGCTACGCGATCGCCGTCTTAAAACTGACCGAAAATTACTTTTCGTAACCTCCTCCTCCAAAGCTTGTGACAGTAACTTCCATAATTTAGAACCAACATCTTTTATATAATTGGCATCGTAACCAGAGCTTTCTGCTATTTCTGGATAAGTTTGTCCTTCCCAAGCTTGGCGAAACACTAGTTCCTGAACGTCGTTTAAGCTTTGTTCAAGAAATGTGTCTAAAATTACTAATGCTTCTTCGAGATTCATTTGTAAAAAAAGTAATAAAGTTTATTTTAGATATGACTTTAACGGACTTTTTCATACTTTTTTTACTTATTTACTTAAATTTAATAGTGTAAGTTTGTAATCTTTTAAGCCCAAACAAAGCTAAACTTGGCTTTGGCAGGCACAAATACATCTTGGTAGTGGCTTGGGATATGTGAGTAAGCTTAGATAAATTGCTCGCCCAAATAATCAAGTAATAAATGTCAAAAAATCTTTCTAAAATTGCTTATTGGGAACTTTTTATGCAATGACACCATAGCAGGTCTGATTCTGCGAGCGAGTTCACTGGAACATGACTGAAACTCGTCGCCATCAGAGAATTAGCTAACAGGTTAGTTAACTGTTTTTTGAAAGCAATTAGCTTGATATCTTTTGAGTAAGGAATGGAGTTGTGTTAGATGCGAACTCACACAGTAATATCAATCTATGCTAAGTCAGTTTTGAAAGCTGTCTGATATTGGAATTAGGATGTAAAGTGGTGCATCTCTGCGTTTTCATTGTGCTGCCTTCTGCCTTGTTGCACCAGTATCTCACAAATTGAGCGATCGCTATTGATATGTCTTGACTTAAACGACATCAGCAAAATTTAACAGATGGCGATGTCTGACTACAAGTCTCTTTGCATTTACGCACTACGTTCAAGTTTTTACTGATCTTTATTTTGTGTTTATCCAAAAAAACAATAATAGCGCCCCCTAAGTACAGGTAGGCGCTATTATTCTGATTAAATTCAGGGACATAGATAGTTAAAATTAATTCCCTGAGATTGATTATGAGTTGAGGCTGATTTAATTTTTTACGTAGCACTTCTACGAGTTAGTAAATTCCAGAGGAAAACGGCTACAATTGCGCCTAAAACCGCGACTGCAATACCGGGAATGCTAAGACTAGGTGCGGCTAGAGATAAGGTTCCCGTACTGAAGAATACGCCTAAACTACCACCAACAAAAGCACCAATAATTCCTAACAAGATTGTTCCCAGAATTCCGCCGCCTTGATGACCAGGATAGATAGCTTTAGCGATAGCGCCAGCAATTAGACCTAAAACAATCCAAGCAAGAATGTTCATTGTTGTTAATTTAGAAAATATTTTTTACTCACAAATCTACAATAACAATTCAAATCTAGGCATTGCATCTACCATCAGAACTAATGATTATAACCTTAAGGAATACTTTGGTTACTCAAAATGCCATGTACGGCTTTTTAGCCCTCTTTATCAACTCGACTTTATGCATTTTCCGTCTATTGGATGTAGACGATTTCCTGACTTAGTTAGTAAGTTGGAGATTAACAACTATTTCAGCTAAGAAAATAATGAATAAAACATTGATAACGATTTTGGTGTTTGCTTTGTTAGTCTCGCTCATCATCTCTCCCTTTGCTGCTCTCGCTAGTTTAATGTTGATATTGTTGATCGCGGCTTTTTTCCTCTTGCTGGGGAACTTATTCCAAACAATCACTGGTGGCGACTCTGACCTTAAAGTTCATGAAAGCAAGATGGAATAGGGATTTGCGTAACTATTTGTATTTTCACGCCTCTGTGATTGTGTTGATTGATTAAACCTGAGACAAAAACTTAGCGTGAACTGCAAAAATGTGTAAATATAAAGAAAAGCTTAAGAGGTTTGAGACTCATGATCACTGCCAAAATGATGCAACAACTGTGGGCTGTAATCGAGTCTACTCAGGTCAGTGTCCTGCTCCAGTTTGATGATGCTGCTCTAGTACAATTACTCCTCCAACAGTTGAAAGCCAAGCAAGGGCTTGACGCTCAGGCAGATGGTAGCCTCAATACTTACATCAAATCTAAACTGCCCCTCATTCGCGACACGGCTGAAGGCCGACTATCTGTTGGGCAAAGCAATCAGTAGCACGAGAAACTGAATAATTGCTTACTGTCTAGCATCCTCATCAGAATTAAAATAGTACAACATGATAAATCACTGGCTAGGAATTGCCCTGGTAGCTTATCTAATTGGAGCGGCGATTGAAGGGGTGAGTACAGCCAGTCAGCTATGTCATTCCGCTCCAGAATTAGCTAAAGGCGCACAAAATCAACCCTCAGATGCCACTCCACCTAGTTTGACTTGGCGAGTCGTCGCTGCTATTGCCTCGGTAAGTATTTGTGGAGCATTCTGTTGGCCTTGCCGCCTGCTCCATCGTTCGATTAAAGAGAATGTTGATTCGTGATAAGTTAAGCAGGCTTGGAATCAACTAACAATATTTTAGATAGAAATCGGGTGCTAAAGGAAGACCGTCTTTATATAAACAGCTTGGCGCGACTTAATCATCAAGCATTCAATAAACTGTTAAAAGCTTTTTCATAAACGAAGTTTGGATTTGCAGCCTTTTGAGAATCTGCTAAAATCAAGTTCCCTTGAAGGGCATACTTTGCGATCGCTAATTTGATTGGTTATATATTTAACTTCTAAATTTGCCAGGCCTGCGGTGGTCAGGTTGGCAATGATTATTTCCTGGAAGATAACCTTACCGTTTTCAGATGAAATTTTCACTCAAGCAGAAATCGCCATAGTGTCTATAGATGGATGATGCGATCGCAACTTCCATTTTCATCAAGGAAGGGGATAAGGGATAAAGCTAAAAACCTCGCACCCGTTCGCGCTTCTCTACGAGACGCTACGTGAACGATAAATTAAGCTTTTTAGCAATTTTTGCGTAAGTCCTGGATCAATAAGATATTTACTTTTTACGTTCTCTCTCTAGATAAAATATATTTCTTTCGATAGATAGGTGTACTTAAAATGATGTGGCTGTTATTTTACCAGTATGACAATAGTTAGACAAAAACCCTTAAAGACCTTAGTACAGCCTTCAGAAATATTGCCAGAAAAACATACTGAAGCAGAGCGTATGCGTGATGTTCTGCTTTTAATACAAAATTTAATTAACAGTGAAGAAGCCACTGTGAAACTAATTCTGGATTGTCTCTATGATGTTGGCTCAGTCAACCTGATTAACCAAAAGATTCGTTTGCGCCCTCTAAACAGGGTGATGAAATTAATTGCCCGAATGTCTAAACCAGTTTTTAGAGTATTAGCCTTTAATTGGTTTAAGAAGAACTGTCCCCAACTGATTACTGATTGGTTACACTTACAGATAACTTTTAAAGGATTACAAAATATACCTCAAGAGATAGCTCAAGAGGTAGCTATCGAAGCTGAACAACTTCAGCCATATCCTGTATCACAAACCGAAAGTCTTAGCCTAGAGATTAGACATCTGCGCTACCAGGTTAGATTGCTAACTGGGATTTCAATAGTAGCGATCGCCTGTTTAGGTGTAGTATTCACTTATTTGAGTTAAACGGTTAAATAGTAAATTCAATTGGCAAACTGAATAATCTAAGGTAAAACTCTATGATTATCGTCTGGAATTATTAAAATAATATCAGCATATTGTGTTAATAGTTGGTGATAAATAAGGTATTTTAAAGAAAATAGTTGTTCGAGAAAAGCAAATTTAATTTAGGGAATAAAAGCAAAGGTTTCCCTTTCTAGTAGGAGAGATAAGTTTATTACATCCAAGTGCAAACCACGGTAGTTGCTTTGCTAGCCGCAAGCAGTTTAATTTGTTGAATAGCTAGCGTATTTTCAGTAATTGGCTCAGCAGATAGATATGCTAATTCCTACTATGACTTTGCCCAAACCTACTTTGGAGGATATCGAAATCCAGTTACTATTAGAGGGAGTGTATCAATATTACGGTTATGACTTCCGTAATTATGCTATTTCCTCACTCAAGCGTCGTATTCTGAGCTTTATACAGCTAGAAGGGTTAGCTAATATTTCTGCATTGCAAGAGCAGTTACTCCACAATCGCGCCTATTTGGAACGGTTTTTGCTAGGTCTGACGGTGAATGTAACATCAATGTTTCGTGACCCCAGCTTTTATAAGGCTTTAAGAAATCAAGTTATCCCGTTCTTGCAAACCTATCCGTTTATTCGGATTTGGCACGCTGGCTGCTCTACTGGAGAAGAAGTATACTCAATGGCAATTCTGCTGCAAGAAGAAGGGCTTTACCATCGTTGTCGGATATATGCTACCGATACTAACGAGAAGGTACTACAAACCGCTAAAAGCGGTATTTTCTCCCTAAAACTGATGCAGGAATATACTCAGCTTTATCTGAAAGCAGGTGGTAAACGGTCTTTTTCAGAATATTATACAGCGGCTTATGATAATGCCATTTTTCGGACATCTTTAAGAGAAAACGTAGTATTCGCTCAGCATAATTTGGCAACTGATGGTTCTTTTAATGAATTTAATATCATTATTTGTCGTAACGTTTTAATATATTTCAATCAAGTACTTCAAAAGCGGGTACATGAACTTTTTTATAATAGTCTTTGCAACTTCGGTCTTTTGGGTTTAGGACGACAAGAATCGATCAGATTCACTCCTTATGAACAGTACTATGAAGAGATAGCCAAGGGCGAGAAGCTCTATAAGAAAATTGCGGGGGCGTAAAAGCTATAGCGGTTCCCGCCTCAGCGAGGTATAGGAAGAAGTAATTAACCACAGATGTAGACACGAAGTGGTGAAGCAGCGCTGCGAAGAGAAGTTGGAGCGGAGGCTTCCGCCGTAGGCATCCAAACTTCGGGGAGGGTTAGCCCGACCCAGGCGACTGCTGAACCCGTTCGTGTAGCGTCTCCGATAGGAGAAGGGCTTCTCGTGGGGTACACTGATAAACACTGATAAATTTGTACCCCAGCAGATTAGGAACCGCTATATCAATCCATCACAGCTAACACAGCTTTAGGCAATAACTTATCTTTAAACCAAACAATTCTCGCGGGGACATCGTTTAATTTTACTCCTGCCTTTTCAAGATTAAGTCGCTCGGAAATTGCTAAAATTAAGTCGTCACGTCCCGCACGCCGCACCTGAGAAAACTTCTTTTGTAAATATTCTGGTCGCCAATAACCGACAATTTCTAATAAGAAGCTGCGACCATCACGATGCACTAAGCGAAAATCGGGAATCATCACACTACCAGGAATCGGAATTAAATCAACTTCTCGCTCTAATGCCCAGTCACTTTTGAGAGCATCCCACTTATCAGCAAAGGATGCTTCTAGCATACTATCGTAGGGCTTACCTGGTGGGTAATGGGACACCAAACCACATTCAGAATTGAGGGTAAAACGTCCAGTTTTCCAAGCGTTTGTGTAGGCGTCGCGGGTTTGCAGGATAGAGGAAAGACTCCATCTAGTAACGTGAAGTAAAGCGGGGATAAGTTTAGCGATCGCCAAACCATATCGTGTACTAGGATTAAACAAACTCGTCGGCCCATCAATGCTAATTGTAAACCCGTGGTCAGCATCGCCCTCAATATAAGCCATCAATTGAAACAACTTCAAATAGCGAAATAACAGCTTATACTCTCCCGGCACATTGCGATGAGCATTTAACACAAGTTGACTAGCTTTATAAAATACACCCTGCACCTGAGATAAGTTATATCGATTTAGCAAATCTGGCGGTGTTGGTGCATCAAAAGCTGTCAAAACTTTATTCTCATTTAAATCAGCATACAACCCATTGTGAACCTGTTCTAGCAAAACTTCCCGCTCAAGTTCTTGAGTTAATTCATCCGCAACTTTACTAAGAATAACTTGTGTTGATTCTCGACTAGAAACAGATTTTGCAGCTAGCGAAAACACCCGTTCTCTTAACATTTGTGGTTCCAAAGGACTAACCACCTCAAACGTGCAAAAACTGCTTTTGAGAATATAAGCTAATCCCCGCTTCACGCGATAATCTGTCGTATCACCTTCAAAATCCGCCAGTTGACGCTCAAGCACACCTTGAGTCTTCCCCACCGCTGCTTGAAAATAATTAATTAACTCAATCGCCAACTCCGAAGTTTTCTGATCAATCTTTAATCTCTTCGGGATAATCTCCTCCCCATTTTGGCGATGCATCAGTAAGTCTGTCGGTAACATTTCCCTTTTCGCTCGAATAATTAATTTCTAACTGTTCCGCAGCCTTAAAACTCCTTTCCTTCCCACTCCCATACACAACATGTAACTTTCCTTTGCTCTCTTTTTCTCCCCCTGCTTCCCCTGCTTCCCCTACTCCCCCTCTCTTCTCCCCTCGCCGCCGCGCCGAAGTCCCCTCCTCACTCGTATCCTCCGCCACCACCTCATACAAAATCGCCTGCTTATTTTCAATATTCCCCTTCCGTAAAACTCTCCCCAAACGCTGAATATACTCCCTTGCTGAACCAGTCCCCGATAAAATAATCGCCACAGAAGCCGCCGGCACATCAACCCCTTCATTCAAAACATGAGAAGCAACCAAAGTATTATATTCACCAGCGCGAAACTTGGTTAATATTTCATGTCGTTCTTTCACAGGTGTTTGATGAGTAATTGCCGGAATAAGTAACTCTTGGGAAATACGGTAAACTGTGGCATTATCAGCAGTGAAAATTAAAACTCGTGCAGGGTAATGTTCTGCCAGTAAATCGATCAGAATTCGTAACTTTCCATCAGTACCCAAAGCGATATCTTTGGCTTCTCGATGCGCTAACATAGCTCTACGTCCAGCTTGCGATCGCGCACTCATTTGCACGAACATTTGCCAGCCTTGCAGACTACCCAAAGAAATTCGAGATTGCTTTAAAAAGTCGTTGCGGGTTTGAATTAACTGGTTGTATCTTTCCCGCTCAACTTGTGATAACTTCACTTTAATTTGGACAATTTCGTGTTCTGCTAACGCCTTGCCCGCCAAATCCTCAGCACGTTTGCGATATACTTCTTGGCCAATGAGAATATTTAAATCAGCGTGTTTGCCATCAGTGCGTTCTGGTGTAGCAGAAAGTCCTAAACGATAAGGTGCGATCGCATACTCAGCGATGACACGATTAAAATCTGTCGGCAAATGATGACATTCATCAAAAACAACCAAAGCATATTTATTCCCCAGCGCCTCAGCGTGAATTGCTGCACTGTCGTAAGTTGCCACTAGGATGGGTGTCCTATCCCGCGAACCACCCCCCAGCAATCCCACCTCAGCATCAGGAAACGCCGCCACTAAGTGTGCATACCACTGATGCATTAAATCCAACGTTGGCACGACTATCAGCGTTGTGCGCGGCGTCGCCTGCATTGCCATTTGCGCCAGATAAGTCTTTCCCGCTGCGGTGGGAAGCACTACCACCCCCTGTCTTCTTGCCAGTTTCCAAGCTGCTAACGCCTCACTCTGGTGGGGATAAGGTTCCATTTCCAAAGTGGGAACCAAATCTATGGGATGAAATTCCTTAGCTTCGTCAATAAAGTTCGTTTCTTCTGCTTGTAATGCTTCCACCAAAGAGCGGTATCTAATTGCTGGAATCCGGAATTTTTCAACTCTATCATCCCATCTGGCATAGTCCATCCAAGCTTTGCCGCGTGGTGGTGGATGCAAAACTAATGTACCGCGATCGAAAGTTAATGTGGGGGTGCGAGCCATTTATAGGGATTGGGGATTGGAGAACAAGCAAGGGAGCAGGGGAGCAGGGGAAGCAGGGGAGAAAGAGGACAATTACAATCTTTCCCCTCTGCCTCTTCAGTACCTAGTCCCTTGATTACTAATAACGCAAAAAGTGTATGATTCATCCAATTCTCTGTCGCACCTCTGCTACCAGGTCTAGAATTAGAATTGATGTGACGTTTTCTAGTGGCTCAAGTGTCAGAATTGCCATTGCGCGATCGCTATCTCGCTTTAATCGATGAAATTGTCGAAACCACCCTCAAGGGCAAGATTAGCTCTGTAGATATGGTGTATCAAATGCTGCTTAAGGGTATAACTTCCGGTACGGGTGAAGTGTTTGAGCTAGCTTTGAGCGATCGCTTAAACGCCATCCAAAGCCAAGTAGACAGCGAAAAAGATGAACTCAAAAAAGCCAAGGCTACGCGGAGTTTAAGAGCGATTAAAACCATCCAAAGTCAATGGGAACGCTGGCAAGAACAAAACAAAGCCACAGAAGCGATCGCCTCCGCAGTTAAAGAAATTACCACAGCCGATGGAGATGAGCGTCTAGCTATATTTTTACGTGTTACTGACCCAAATCAGAAAAATCCGCTAAATCTGGCACAATTACAGCAGCTATCAAAATCTTTACAGCAATTTGCTCAGGCTGATTCTGATTTACAGCAATTTTCCGAAGGTATCACCCGTGGTTTGACTTCTTGGCAACGATTACAAGATAACTTGCTCAGCTGGATGTACGAGCAACAGGGATCTCTAGGATTTGGTGGCGTACCTGGAGAGCGTGGCCCTTGGGCGAGTTGGGGTAAGCAAGTTAATAGTGAGTTACCCCAAAGACTATTTCGCACCTTGGCAATGGAAGAATCTTTAATTCAATTTGCCGAACACCAGCGCGGTGTCACCCTCAGAGATTGGGTGGAAATGGCAATAGTTTTACAGTACTTGCAACGGGGATTAGTTAACTGGTTTGACCAACAAGCTTACGATGTTAAGGCAGGGCCAAAGCTGTCCATTTCTACTTTCTTGACCTTTGCAGTAATTTGGAGTCAATTAGCGAGTGGTTTTCAGAGCATTGGGACAGTATACAGTGATGCCTGTTCTCAGATTATGTTCCAAATTCTGCGAACCCTTGCCCAGCGTCCATATTTTCCCTTCTACGGTGGGATTTTTGCTTCTTTTTCTGGTACTTATTTACGGGATGCTTTAGATTATCTGGATGAGCCGCTGCAAAAAATCGAGGGAACCCAGGAAAAGGCGCGAATTTTGACACTTTTAGGCTATTCGCAGCGGGCTTTAGGACAATACCAACGTGCGCTTGATTTTCATCAGGAAGCATTGGAAATAGCTAGAAGTGCAAGCGATCGCCCCTGTGAAATTGCTAATCTCAACCACCTCAGCCGCACCTACGTGCAAGAGCAAGATTACGCCGAGGCGATTAACTACAGTCAACGGGCATTGATTCTGAGTCGGCAAGCAGGCGATCGCACAGGCGAGGCCAATGCACTGGTAAATTTAGGTTACAGCGAAGTTATGCAGGCTCAAGAACTGGAAAACCTCGAACCAGAAACCTATGAAGCCGCAATTAACTATTTAGAACAAGGCTTAAAGTTATCAGAAAAATTAGGTGATATTCAAAGTAAAGCTTTATGTGTTAGCAGCTTAGGAATTGCCTATGTAGTAATTGGACAACACCAAGCTGCAATTAAATATCTTGAAGACGGCTTTAAAACAGCCCAAGTTTCCGGTGATTTATATCTCCAAGGGCGCAACTTAGCTTGTTTAGCCGAAGCTTATTATCATCTGCAAAATGCTGAAAAAACCATTTACACTGGCTGTTTAGGAATGTATCTATTAGAACAAATTGCTTCTAGTGAATGGCGTCACTCAGCAGGCTTATTGACAATTTTGCAGGGACAAATAGGGGCAGAAGATTTCTATAATTTATTACAGCAGCATCGCCCCAAAATTATTTCTGTTATTGGTGTAGATGGGTATGATCACATTCCTAAATTACTACAAGAATATAAGCAAGATATTTAGATTAAGTTTTCGCTGTGTCTTGGTGGTTAACCAAATTTATTTTTGAACCACCAAGGCACAAAGATACAAAGTAAATAGCGAGTTAATTCGTAGGATCAATCTAAAATTGAATGATCATGCCAGCTGATAATTTAGAGATTAATGAAACGACTGCGACACAATTTGCTCAATTGGTATTAGATTGTATCGAGCGGGAGTATCCCCACAGTAATATATGTTGGGCTGATAGCGACGAGGATATAAAACCGCCGCGTGAATTGACACCCGCTTTTTATGGCTGCTTAGATTGGCATTCCGCCGTACATGGTCACTGGTTGCTGGTACGTCTGATGCGTCACTTCCCAGAAGCCTCCTTTAGTGCAGCGGCGAAGCAAGCACTTGAGCAGAGCCTCACACCTGAGAAGATTCAAGGAGAGATTGCCCATTTCCAGCGGTTGCCCTTTTTTGAATTTCCTTATGGTGTAGCATGGCTTCTACAACTGGCTGCGGAACTTCATGAGTGGAATCATCCTCAAGCGAAAGAATGGCGGGTTGTATTGGAACCGCTAGAGAAGTTGATTGCAGGTAACTTACACCGCTGGCTTGACGCACTACAACTGCCAAATCGTACAGGGACGCATAATCAAACAGCTTTTGCACTTGGTTTGATCCTGGATTGGGCAAGGATTACCGAAAATGCTGATTTCACTCGGTTAGTAGAGAACAAAGCAAGACAATTCTATCTAAGCGATCGCAACTATTCCTTACAATTTGAACCACTCGGCTACGATTTTACCTCCCCTGGTCTTGCGGAAGCAGACTTGATGCGGCGAGTACTCTCAACAACAGCTTTTACTGACTGGCTCACTAATTTTCTACCACAAATACCGATTGAAAATACAGCAAATTGGTTAGAACCTGTCAAAGTGGATAATCCTCAAGACTATATGCAATCACACTTCCACGGTCTTAATCTTAGCCGTGCTTGGATGCTTGAGGGCATCATTTCTAAATTACCCAATGATGACCAGCGGATAGAAACACTTCGCTCTACTGCTGTTCAGCATCGTCGGAGTGGACTAGCAGATGTTGTGAGTGAACATTATGCAGCTAGTCACTGGCTAGGAACTTTTGCTGTTTACCTGATAACGAATCGTGGGCGTTGCTGAATTGACGCATGAACTCTTGTTCCTACCTTTGCGCCTTTGCGCCTTTGCGTGAGCTAAAACTTATTTTACTCGATTATGAATAAGCCCAAAAACTCGCAGTTATCCAAACAAGAAGTTATTGAACTACTTGAAGCGTGGTCATTTATTGGTAATTTAACAGTTCAACCAACAAACAAAGGTACAGTCAACACAACCTTTTTTATAGAAACGCAAGCAGGCAATTTTATTTTAAAGCTATACAACGACTCTATAACCACTGCACAAATTCAATATGAACACTCATTACTGACATATCTGCAATCATGTGATCTATCGTTCGCAGTTCCAACTCCTATACAAACTCAGTTGGGCGAAACATTGATTTTAGTTAATAAAAATAACTCATTACTTCGCGTTGCTTTGCTTCCTTTCATTTTAGGTGAGCCTGGCGATCGCAAAAATATCGCTCATACTTGTGCTGTCGGTGAAACACTGGGAGAACTGCATCACGCCTTGGCTGGATTCGATTCAACAGGAAAAATGGCTCAATTACCTGCGTGGGGAGATATTTATCATATTCATCCTTTAGTTACAGATCCATTAGAAGTGCCACAATCACTTGAATTACCTCTAACGCAGCAACAGTATATTGTTAAAACACTGACAGAAATTCTTGAAGCCGCGCCCAATTTATATAGAACGCTTCCAGTTCAAACAACTCACGCAGATTTCCTTTGTCCTAACATTTTACTGATAGATAATCGTGTAGTTGGGGTTTTAGACTTCGAGTTTGCTACTTCAGATTTGCGCTTAATGGATTATGTTGCAGCACTCGATCACTTCACTCGATTTTCTTGGAAAGATGCACCTGATTTGGAGTTTGTGGAAGCTTTCAGCAAAGGATATGCCAAGTATAATTCTCTGACATACTCAGAAGCAGAAGCGTTGACGTTAGTTTGGCGCTTGCAGCGAGCAAGTTGTATTGTTTACTGGACAGGCTGGCTGCGTGAGGGTAAAGTAACTCACCAAAGTGTGGTTGATGCGGTAACAAACACAAGTTTGCTGGAAGAGTGGTTGGAGGAGAATACAACTAAGCTGTTGAGTTATATTGCTCCGACTGTGTAGATACGCAGAGGCGATGTCTCATGACTCGCCTCTCCCTGAAATCTAAACTACAACTTCTTCGCGTTTACAATCAAAGACAACCATGAAAGAAGTATTTGGTTTTTCTTGGCGTAGGTGCTGCATATAACCATCTGCATCAGAACGACTGCGGAATCGGGCGACAATCTCCCGTTGTGTGTCAGGAAGTAAACGAGCGATCGCCCAAGAGTTAAGACGCTCTTTGTAAGCGATCGCTTGATTGTCTGACTTGGAAGCTTTGTTATCCGTATTTTCTGGCATGATTATCTTATCCGTATGAAGTTTAGTAGAGGGCGTTAATTAGTTTCTAGGTAGGAATGCACTAACGCTTTTTATTTAATGATGCTGCCACCTTGTTATTCGATTATTTATAAATTGTCAACACTTAGGGCTACATTTTAGACCAACTAAGTTACAAATATCAGTTAGCCATCAGCTTCAAAGCCTTACTTGGCAACTGGTACAAGGAAAAACAAGGATACATCTGGAGGTATGACAAGTATTCCGTCTGTGCCATTTTGATAAATAAAAATAACTAAAGTTAGTATCAGTAAGCAAATAATAAATTTAGTCTCAAAGAATATACGTATGCTCTAAATTCAGCAGCTTCCCATAAAAGTAGGACAGCTTTCGCTCAAGATGAAGGATTGAGAAAAGAAAATCAAGACAATCTTTTGAATCTCCAACCCAATCCTTTTAATTATGAATTAATAATTATTTGGTCAAGTGCTAATCTGACTCTTTAGTGTTAATACTCTCATAAATACTAGATAGTAATTTCTCAAACACAATTGCTTTAAATTCTTCACTATTCATCACTTGCATAAATATTTTTTCGTTACCGTCCATGCGTTCGATAAATAAATTTTCCAGATGCTTTTCTAGAACCGGGGCAAAGTTTTCTTTTGTATTAACTTGAGCCGCTTGTTTGATGGAGTCATTAGCGATGTCTACGACGGGCTGCGCCTACGCAGTTTCGGTGATTTGCTCAAAAAAGAGTTGATCGGCTGGGGTAAAGCTAGTACCAAATCGTTCATTAAGGGAGTCAATTAGCTGAGATAAGGGGACTTGTTGATCTGGCTGGCGTGTTCCGACTGCGATCGCACCTTTTAATGGTTCCGCTATACCTGCGGTTAAATCAATTTTCCCTTCACTAATTTTTTCCAGGCGATAAAATTTTAGTTCTATATCCCCAGATAAATCAATTTTTGGAGCTTCGGGACTACGGGGTAATTTCTTTAGTAAGAAACGTCCATAAGCATAAAGTTTTTCGAGTTCAGAATCTTGATAAGGAATAATCTGGGCAAGGAATAGGTAAAGGTTGCGGAAGCTGGTAAGTTGGCTTCTAAATAGTTCTTTATCTGGGTCTTGCAAGGCTCTATAATTTTCAATAACGAGGTCTAGTAATATATTTAATTTTTTGTGTTCGCCTCCAGTTAGAGAAGTTTTCGGGCGAAACCAAATTTCACACCACTGGTTTACATCGTCTTGGCTAAAAAGTTGCCATTCATAAAGCTGGTAAGACAGATCATTTAAGTGTTGCGGATCTGCGGTTTCTCCAACGGGGGTTTCTTCGTAGTAGGGTTTAAAGGCTTGGTAGATGTCTTCGGGTTTATTGACAAAATCTAAAACGAAGGTGTCTTCTTTACCTGTGGTGGTACGGTTGAGGCGGGATAGTGTCTGGACGGCTTGGACTCCATCGAGTCGTTTATCAACAAACATAGTATGGAGCAATGGTTGATCAAATCCGGTTTGAAATTTGTTAGCAACAAGTAGCACTTGATAGGCATCGCTGGCAAATTTATCAGGAATTTCTGAAGTTTTGATACCGCCATTCATGTTGACTTCAGTAAATGTTTTTTCGGGGAACTCATCCAGGGTAATAGAGCCAGAAAAAGCAACAAGGGATTTAATATCGCTATAGTCTTTTTCTTTAATGTATTTATCAAAGGCGAGTTTGTATTTAACGGCGTGTTCACGGGAACGGGTGACAACCATTGCTTTAGCTCTACCCCCAATTTTATGGCGGGTATGATTGCGGAAATGTTCGACGATGATTTCTACTTTTTGAGCGATGTTGTGGGGATGAAGTTCGAGAAATCGAGTGATCGCTTTGGCTGCTTGGCGACGGGGTAAGTCGGGGTCATTTTCACCGATGCGGACAAGTTCGTAATAGCGATCGTAGCAGGTGTAATTGGCTAAAACGTCTTTAATGTAGCCTTCTTCAATGGCTTGGCGCATGGTGTAGAGATGAAAGGGGGTTTCGCCGTTCTCTCCGGGTTCATCAAATACCAGTTGGGTTTTGTGTTTAGGGGTGGCGGTAAAGGCGAAATAGCTGAGGTTTGGTTGTTTGGTGCGGGTGAGTTGTTCTTTTAATAGTTGTTTTTTGGCTTCGTAACTGAGGTTATCTTCTTCAAGTTCATCTTCTAGAAGTTGAGCTGCGATCACCTCCGGTGGGCGGAACGCCATCGCAGATTCGATACCATCTTTGTTGAGGATTTTGCGGAGTTCGGCGGCGGTTTCTCCGGTTTGGGAGCCGTGGGCTTCATCAACGATGACAGCAAAGCGTTTATCTTTGGTGATAATGTCTATGGCTTTGCCTTTTTTGGCTAAAGTCTCGATGGCTTTAGTAATGAAGGGGAATTTCTGAATTGTAGAAATGATGATCGGTACACCGTCGCTGAGGGCTGTAACCAGTTGTTGGGTGTTTTCGTCAATTTTCTGGACAACTCCGGCTTTATGTTCAAACTGATAGATAGTGTTTTGCAGTTGTTGATCTAGTATGGTGCGATCGGTGATCACGACAACGGTATGAAATATTTTTTCGTCTTGGTTGTCGTGGAGGTTGGCCAGGCGATGGGCTAACCAGGCGATCGAGTTTGATTTTCCCGAACCTGCTGAATGCTGAATTAAATAATTATGTCCGGCTTTGTGTTGTTTGGTGTGGGCTATAAGTTTACGCACCACATCAAGCTGATGGTAGCGGGGGAAAATCAGAGTTTCTTTTTTCTGGTAATTAACGCCAGTTGTGGTAGGAATTTTGGTTTCTTTGGTTTCGATGTGGAGGAAACGGGCCAAGATATCCAAAAGGCTATCTTTTTGTAAGACTTCTAACCAAAGGTAACTGGTGCGATATTCTTCATTGTCTCCCACTGGGTTGCCTGCACCGTGATTATTACCTTTATTGAAGGGTAGAAAATAGGTACTTTCTCCAGCGAGTTTGGTAGTCATCCAAACTTCTTCGGTGTCTACGGCGAAATGCACTAAGCATCGTTGTTTAAAGGCAAATAGGGGGTCTTTGGGATCGCGATCGTGTTTATATTGGTGAATGGCATTTTGGTAGGTTTGCCCGGTGAAGGGGTTTTTAAGTTCGATAGTTGCGATGGGTAAACCGTTGATGCTGAGGAGAATATCGGGAATACGTCCAGTTTTGATGGTGACTTGGCGGGTGATGGTGAGGCGATTTTTTTCGTAGAGTGCCAAGGTTTCAGGGTTCATGCCTGTATTAGGCTGGAAGTAGGCGACTCGCAGGGTTTTGCCGTAGCATTTGAAGCCATTGCGGAGGACATCGAGCATTCCTCGGCTTTTGAGTTCTTTAGTGAGGCTATCTATAATGATTTTCTGGGCATCGCTGGTGTTGGCTAGGCGCTGCCATTGTGTGGGCTGGGTAGTTTGAATAAATTTGATGATTTCCGTGGGGAAAAGGGCTGTATCTGGGTCGTAGTGGGCTGCGTTCCCTTGGTGATAGCCACTGAGTTGCAGGAGTTCCCGTTCTATGGTGTCCTCAAATTTGTTTTCCGTGTGCATAATTCACGAAGTATAAATATAATCAAGTATAAAACGTGTTAAATCTATATCAATTTTATTGGTCTAACCACTTTTGTCTCCAGATGTGACATCAGTAAATATTTCTTCTGGTAAAAAGATGAGGCTGTCTTTTGTTACATAGTCTAATACTTCTGGTAAAAATAGTTCTATAAATTCCCAAAAAAAGGTTTGGATTAATTCTTTAAAGAGTCTATCGTGATCTATCATTCTTCATCAGGTTTGAGCCAGTTTTCTACTTTTAAATTAGGTACACGGTAAAACTCACGAACATTGTTTGTAACTATGGTTAGATTTAGATTTAGTGCATGGGCGGCAATTAATAAATCATTACTACTTATGGGCGTTCCTTGACTTTCTAAATAAGTACGAATTTTTGCGTAATGATAATCTACATTGGGAGTTAATGATAATACAGGAATTATGTCTAAAGCCAGGGAAATGCGCTCTTTCAATCCAAGTGAGTTCTTTTTTTCCGCGCCAAATTGGAGTTCACAAGCAACAATGATGCTTGTGCAAATTTTTTCTTCTCCAACTTCTTGAATTTTAGAAAAAATTTTACCTCTTGGATGCCTAATAAAGTCCGATAGTATATTGGTATCGAGTAAGTAAGAGTGATACATTTTAAAGTTCTATGTCATCTAATGGTAATAGTCCTTCGTCAACGTCGGGAAAATCTTCGTCAATATCATCAAGGTTGGCAAATACTTCGAGTAGTGATTTTTTCTTGTAGGGTTCTATGATAAGTTTTCCGTCTTCTTGTCGGATGATAACTTCTGAGGTTGATAGTGTTAATTCTTCGGGAATAGATAAGGTTTGAATATTGCCTTGTTGAATGAGTTTAACGTGATATTCGGTAGTCATTGTAATTCTCCTAAATGTAATTTATCAGTTAATTTGAGTTAGGGAATAAGAACTTATTAGACATCGATTTCACTATGACAAATATTAAATATTTAGATCAGTTTTGTTGGTCTAGCCACTTGATGAAGTCTTCTAAAGATTGAAAATCAAAAATCGCATCCGCTAGATTTTCTAATTGTTCTGAAGATAAACCATTAACACGATTTTCCAAGGCAGAATCAATATTATTGAAACGCCGTTTTATCAGTATTTTAATAACTTTTTGTTCTCCTTGTTCAATTCCTTTTTCCATCCAACTGGTGACAATTTCCATGATTTGTTCCTCTTCAACTAAGTTGGCTTGTTTGAGTTCAGTTTCCAGATCTTGTTCTTCTGTGGCGTTTAATCTGAGATAGATGTCAATGAAACCGGAAATTAGTTCCATTTTAGCAGGATTTAATTTTAGGGTGACTAGCATTCTTAAGCATTCTAGTTTTACTCGGACTCTTTCTTCTGGTTGAAAGTCCATTTTTGCCATTAATGCGGCTGCTACGGGGTTTGGTTGATTTAAAAAATTGCGCCAGTTGAGGTTATTTAGTTGAATAGCGACGTAGTTAAATTCTAATATTTTCCTGTTAGGAAAGTTAACTGTATATTGGCTTTTTTCAGGTCTTTTTGGTTCGTCGTAGGAGAAGATAACTATAGGAAAGATAGGCAATAAATATTTAGCATCTAAACGAGCGAAGTAATGAAACATCCGCCGTTCAAATTCTTTTTGATTATATGCTTGGTTTTCTAGGTGAATCAGAAAATAACTGTCTTCTCCTCTCCATTTTACTTGGGCTAATAAATCTATTTTTCTTTTGTCTCCAGATGTGACATCTATAAATATTTCTTCTGGTAAAAAGATGAGGCTGTCTTTTGTTACATAGTCTAATACTTCTGGTAAAAACAGTTCTATAAATTCCCAAAAGAAGGTTTGGATTAATTCTTTAAATAGTCTATCGTGATCTATCATTTGCGGGTATGATATTAATTTTATTAAGTGATTTCATCATAGGTAGGCTCGACAATATCCCCTGTAATTTTACCGCTATCTTTCATCGCCCCAAAGGCGGCTCTTTTGTTTTTATTAATAGGGGAAATGATGGCGATCGCAATACCATTTTGTATGATGGTGAAGGGTTCGCCTGTTTTTTGTGCTTGGTTAATTAGGTTTTGGACGGTTTCGGGAAGTTCTGCAAGGGTAATTTGTTGCATGGTGGTTTTTGGTGTTAGGGGATAGGGACTTGGCGCACATCTATTTTACCTGTGACGGCGTTGGTGATCAGGGCGGTGCGATATTCTTTTAATAGTTCTATGGCTTCTTTAACTTTGGCTTTTTGTTTATCTATTTCTGCTATTTTTTGGTCTAAAAATTTAACAATTTGCTGTTGCACTTCTAAATTAGGAATTAATATACTTATTTTTCCAATAAGTCCAGCACTAAGATTCATCTGACTTGATTCATTTCCTGTATCTCTAATATATTTATACGCACTTATAAGATAGTAGTATAAGAAATAGACATTGAGATTGCTTAGAGGGGATATGCCAAGACACGCTTGATTAAATGCTGCTTCAATTTTTAGAATTGCTACTCTTCCTCGTGTGTTACCTTGCCCATACATTGCCATTAAAAGTGTTTCTGGTTTAACTAGTGTAGTAGATGATGAATTTAAACCTTCTTTTGTAATATATTCTTCTGTTGAATAAATATTCTGATAATTCACTTCACCTGTTTTAACCCAAGGGATATCACCTTCCCAAAGATCAGGATTGTTTCTGTCTGGTGTTCCACCAGATATAATTTGACAGAAATAGTTAAGTTTCCCTCTTTTCCAACTTTTAGGAATTTCACCTAACCACTCAATACCAGAATCTTTCATCGGGACGCTTGGATTTAGTCCTTTGGTGACAGCGTGACTGATGAGGGCGGTGCGTTTTTCGTCGAGTTTTTCAATGAGGGTTTCTTTCTTGGCAATGAGTTCGTCTATTTGTTTGGTTTTATAGTCGAGAAAGCGGGCGATCGCTTGTTGTTCATCTAGTGGGGGAAAAGGAATAAAAATATCCTTCAATTTACTTTGGTCAATTGTCGTCATAGTGACTTGATTTGCTTTGGAAACCAGTGTTGCTCTAGTCAAATGACAATTTAGATAGGATATAAGTAACTTAGGATCAATGATGGAATAATCAGGTCTTCCCCTAACTAAATGGCATTCAAAAACTATTTGTTCTGATGGATCTAGCAAGGTTGCAGATTTGCCAATACCTTCTAGTTTTAGAGAAGAACGTACAAAGAAAAAATCCCCATAAAGTGCAGAATATTTACTAAGCTCTTCATCATCACATTCGACTCTATCAAGAGTAGATACGTCAACAATATTGTTTTCTGCATAAACATCAAATACGTTGATTATTGGATTGCCTTTACCCCAATATTCTCTTTTTTTAAAAAGACCATTTGCAAATTGATCTTTCAATATAAATCTTAATCGCTTTATATCCCAGCCTTCAGGAATCTCACCTAACCACTTAACACCAGAATCTTTATACTCCTCATAACCCTGATACTTACCCACTACATAACCTCCCAATCTTCAATTTGTAAACCTTCAATTTTTTATTCATCAAAAATTTCAATTAATTCATCATCCAGATCATCATAAATTTCTAGATCATCTTCTACAATCTCAAGCTCAGGACAAGTACCAGATAAATTTAGTAATCCTCCAGAATGAAGCATATTTTTTTGTTGTAAAAATTCCTTCAGTTCAGTATCAGAGAAAAAATTGAGCATATCTTTTAGCTCGTCAAAATCAATTAAGCCATCTCTAAAAGCATCTAATACAAGATTAGCAAGTATTTTTTGTGGTAAATTACCCCATTGATCTTGTATTTTTTCCGTTAACTTATCTGGTAAATTAATTGTGATTTGCATAATTTCAAAATCTCCCAACTCTACATTTTTATTTTAGTGCTTAAACCACTTCACCCAACATCGCCATAATGTCCGCTTCCAAAGACTTAATATCATTCTCAATTTCATCCAAAGAACGAGGCGGTTGATACACATAGAAATGGCGATTTAACGGAATCTCATACCCCACTTTGGTTTTAGAAAAATCAATCCAAGCATCAGGCACATGGGGTAATACTTCCGCGTCCAAATACTCCTCACAATGCTTCTTTACTAACTGAATCAACTCATCTACACTCGCATCTTTGTCATAACCCAACGGTATCGGCAACGTAATATCATTTGGTAAAGGTACAATCTCCGTATCTCGTAAATTACTATCCGGTTCAGGATTCCCCTTCTTATCCCGACAGATTTCCGCCTCTGGATCAGCCTCACCCAACGCCGCTAAAATCGCCTTGATCACCGGCTCTTTTAACTTTAATCCTGCACCTTTAGGACTTTATCTAAATCCCGTATAAACTCAGCACGGGACATATACAGGCATCGCCATCCAGACACCGCAAAGCATCTAAAATCTGATTTTGGAGACTTTTACCCATCTCCATTTCTAACTGTTGCACCTGAGCATCTTTACGCTTCTTACTCGTTGCTAAATCCTGAAACGCCTTTTGCTCCGATAACCGCGCCAAACGATCCTCATTCACCTGAAAATTTAATCTTAGCGATCGCTCCACTGTAATTTTAAGAAATCCAAACTCCCGATTATCAAAAATCTTTGAGCAAATCTGCTTTTCTATCTGTCCGTCTGATTTCACCTCACTTAAACCATTCTGTTCAAAATCCCCATACAATCGCACCAATTCCGCAATATGCTCAGGGGATAACTCATTACGCTTATTACCGAGACTCTTTTTCATTTTCAAAAAATGGTGCGTCCCATCAATCAGCTGAACTTTCCCTTGACGATGCGCCGCTTTTTTATTCGTCACCAGCCAAATATAAGTAAAAATCCCCGTGTTATAAAACATCTGGTCAGGTAGCGCAATCACCGCATCAAGCCAGTCATTTTCAATAATCCAACGGCGAATATTACTTTCTCCACTCCCCGCATCCCCTGTAAATAAAGGCGAACCATTAAACACGATCGCAATTCGAGAACCATCACCCCCGACCTCTGGGGATGGGTGCATTTTCGATATCATGTGTTGCAAAAACAACAGCGAACCATCATTAATTCGAGGTACGCCAGCCCCAAAACGCCCCTTAAATCCTAAATTGTCATACTCATCTTTAACAAAATCCTCTTCTGGTTTCCATTCCACACCAAAAGGCGGATTAGCAAACATATAGTGAAACTGTTTATCAGGATGACCGTCACGAGGTAAAAAATTATTACTTTTGCTTTTGGCGTTTTTTATTCCCAAAGTGTCGCCATAGACAAGATTGTTAATCGGTTCATCTTTAATCAGTAAATCAGAACAGCAAATCGCATAAGATTCAGGATTATACTCTTGCCCAAATAACCCTAAATTCGCTTCAGGATTTTGCTTTTTAATGTATTCCTCCGCTACCGATAACATTCCCCCTGTTCCGGCTGTGGGGTCGTACACTGTCCGATAAATCCCTTGCTTAAAGATATCCTGCTCGTTACAAAAAACCAGATTTACCATGAGTCGAATTACTTCACGGGGTGTAAAGTGATCTCCCGCTTCTTCGTTCGCCTGCTCGTTAAACTTTCTCACCAGTTCCTCAAACAGATAGCCCATTTGCAGATTAGAGAGTTTACCCGGAGATAAATCAACTTCAGGACTAGCGATCGCTTTCATGACTTCAAAAAGTCGGTTAGCTTCATCTAACTTCTGGATTTCATTATCAAATTCAAATTTCTCAAAAATATCTCGTGCCAGAGGCGAAAACTTATTGATATAATCTCTGAGATTATCCGCAATCCCCTCAGAATCTTCTAATAATTTCTGAAACGTAAATTCACTGAGGTTATATAACGACTGTTGGCGTTCGCCTCCAATTGCAACTTTAGCGATCGCTTTCTCAAAAGCATCCCCCTCTAAGCCCATCGCCTCATATTTCGCCTTCGCCTCAAGGACAGCTTTCTTAGTCGGTTCTAAGACAGCATCCAAACGACGCAGTACAATCAGAGGTAACATCACCCGGCGGTACTGGGGTGGACGCTAAGGGCCTCGGAGTTTGTCGGCTATGCTCCAGATAAAACCGACTAACTCTTGATTATGAGAATTTTCTATGTTTGTCACCATTATGAATTTTAAGTAATAAAGTTAGATTGATTTATTTGGTAATCTCTGTAAAGAGTATCCAGTTTACCCCGTTCCAAATACCCAAAGGGGCTTTTGATTGTCGATAATCTTTCATAGCCAGCCATCCTCATGATTATTGAGTGCTTCGATTAAGTCACTGATGAGGCGCTGGCCAGCCAAATGATGATTGTCATTATCTGCGATCGCTCCCTTGGTTTTGCCTTCAATTAAAGTTTTAAAAATAAAATTTTTCTATCTTTTAAACATATTTTTAGAATAGTTTATTACCACATTTATCAACTTTTACTATAGCAAATATCATCAAATTAGGAAAATCTTACTTCTGATACTCTGTGTTTTATTTCTTGTAAAATTTTAAGCATCGGTTTCCTTTGCTCCGCTTGATCGCTGCGCCTGGAGCGGTTTATTCACGAAAGGTCTTTTTAACAAATTAAATAAGATTGCTACATATTGACCAATTACTGCAAATTAGTTAAAATTTTTTCGTACAAATTCTATTTTTTATAATGAAAATACCATTTACAACCTCAACAATTAAAAAAGTAGCAGAAGAAATAGGAGCAGTAGTTGTAACCGACCCAGAATATGGTTTTGTTGGACATATTACCTTTAAAAATGGGAATAAAACATTTTTTCATACGGCTACGTTTGATATTAATTATTTTGGCTCAGCAGCAATAGCAAAAGATAAAGGTGTCTCAAACTTTTTTCTCAAACAATTTGGATATCAGGTTACTGAAGGTCAAAGATTTTTTAGTTATAAAGTCTGCGAAAAACTATCTAATGCCAAGGATATTGATGCAGGATTTAATTATGCTGCGAAAAATTTGGGATTTCCTGTAATTGTCAAGCCGATTAACCTCAGTCAAGGAATGTTCGTTACAAAGGTTTATACCAAACAAGAATACTATCAAGTAGCCAAGAAAATATTGAAAAATAACTCAGGATTAATCGTCGAGCGATTCTATAGTGGTAATGACTATAGAATTGTGGTATTGGATGACGAAGTTCTTTCGGCATATCAAAGGATTCCTTTATTTATTAAAGGAGATGGGAAAACTAATGTCTTGGAACTTATGCGCCAAAAACAAGAAAGTTTTCTTAAAAGTGGTAGAAAAAAAATTATAGATTTTGAAGATTACAGAATCAAACTAAAGTTGCAAAGACAGAAGCTAAGTTTTGATAGTGTAATATCCGAAGATAGTATTGTTTACCTTTTAGACAACGCAAATTTATCAAGCGGAGGCGAGGCGGTAGATTTAACCGAAAATATCCATCCAGATTTTCATAAATTAGCAGTAAATATCACAAAAGACATGGGTTTGAGATTAGCAGGTGTGGATATTATTACTAATGACATAACACTGCCAATGTTAAATTATACAACTATCGAAGTAAATGCCTCTCCTGGTTTAACTCACTATGCCTCAACTGGTGAGATTCAAACTAAGAGAGTAGAAAGTTTATATCTCAAAGTTCTTAAAGCACTTGAGAACGGGCAAAACAACAAATTATTATGAAAATATAGCAACCACTATATAAACTATATATTTATAAACTCTCTCTAGCAGTTGCTATGGCTGTTGCAAGATATCACCAATCCTTACTTAGCAGAGATTCAAATTCAGCTTGTAAAGCTGTAATGTCTGCTAGCCTAGCTACCAGCAAATTATCTCTACCAGCATCACTTAAACGCGCTTTCCAATAGTTAACGCTCTCTGAGTTATTTAACCAAAATTGAATTACTGTATCTACTACTTGATCAAAATTCCAGCCCCACTTTGCCGGAACAGATTCCACAGATTCTAGAAATGCATCTAAAGTACACGTATGCGTTCCCAGGTATTCAACGCCTTGATGCGGTGTTTTTTGCCAACTCTGCTGTTGGTGATTAAAAAAATACAAAACTTGAGATACGCCTACAATATCAAAAGTATATTTCATTTTGGTCTTCACCTTTGCTAATTAGTTGTACAGATTTATTGTTTTTACAAAAAATTATCCTTGCAAAATCCCTACATTACATCTAGAGAAAGTAGAGTTTCTGTTTATATCCAAGGTATTAAACTTTAACCAATAATTAGCACTTGCTGCCTGTGAGTGCTAATATTTATTCAATTATTTGATGTAGTATTAAAGAGTTTCAGGCATTAATTCAGGTGTGTATATTATTTTTAATAATTCTTTAATTATTTCGCTGACAGCTTGGAAAGGTGAAGTCGCGGCTTTATTTGCTGCCTGTTTTTGGGCTATAGCATCAGTGGTATACGGACTTTTAGGGCAACGTATTCCGCCACTGCAACTGAATTTGATTAAAGGGATAATTGCGATCGCCCTGCTTATCTTAACTATTTTACTGACTAGGGATTTTTTGCCAACTCTAGCCCCTTTACCTGTATTTCTACTCTTTCTGAGTGGCGCTATAGGTATTGGCTTAGGCGATACAGCTTTTTTGACAGCTATAAATTGCTTGGGGGCGCGTCGGGTTTTACTTTTGGGAACCCTTTCGCCGCCAATGACAGCGATCGCTGCTACAATTCTTCTCCAAGAACGGTTAAATATCAATGCTTGGTGCGGCATTTTGCTCACCATTTTGGGAGTTGCTTGGGTAGTGACAGAACGAGTTCCTGGTACAAGCGATGTTTCCTCAACGCAACTATGGCAAGGAATCGGCTTTGGTTTATTAGCAGCAATGACAAATGCCGCCGGAACTGTGATTTCTCGTATTGCGTATGCAACGGCAAGCATTAACCCGTTATGGGCTTCCTTGTTACGATTGAGTGCAGGTGTATTGGTTATCTTAGTATGGACATGGATTCCTAACCGCAGAGATGTTACATTATCGTATCCCTACTGGCGATCGCGGCGAGTAATTTTCGCAAGTTTCTTTGCTGCCTTTTGTGGAACCTTCTTAGGAATATGGTTGCAACAGACAGCAATTAAATTCACAGCTGCGGGAATTGCCTCAACCTTAATGCAGACTAGTCCACTATTTGTTATTCCCATCGCTATCTGTATGGGCGAAAAAGTGAGTCTGCGGGCGATCATCGGTGTGATAATTGCGATCGCAGGAATTGGATTATTGTTTTACCTGAAGTAAAGCTATTCAAACTGGGAAACAGTGGTGTTTCCTCCTTGTACTTTTTTCATTCCTTAAAATGTAGTTTGTAGTGGGGACTGAAGTCCCCAAAGCTAGGGCTAAAGTCCTGACTACAAACGAACATTTTTATTCAGCTTGATTAACCTGACATGATATAAAAACAATCTATTGCCCATTAATGACGTTAGTCATTGCTTGCAAAGATAAACCGACACAAGCTGCTAATTCTTCCAGTGCCAATCGTTCACGCGTGTTTGTATTTAGCAGTGTGACGATAAAGAGAATGCTGAAACTTTGTGCGAAAGCTTTTAAGAGCCATTGTGCGATCGCCATACGAGTTGATTTACTTTGAAGCGCTACCCTTGTTTTATCTATGATTTGCTTCTCTATTAACGAGACTACTAAATGATAAATTTTATCATAAGTGAAAAGCGCAGAATCCATCGACGTTGTTGTGTGAGTTGAGAAATCATGCCGCAAAAAATATGCAACGTCCTTGAATGTTGCTTCTCAAAGCTAATAACCGATAGTGGTATGTTAAATAATAATCAACGGGTGCATGATGAGGTTTGTTATGCCAGACGTTCGGTTTGATAAATATTACCGTTACGAAGACCTGACACGCATTCTCCATGGTTACGCTGAAGAATTTCCCCAGCTAGTACGCATAGAAAGCATCGGTAAGAGTTACGAAGGACGTGACATCTGGCTATTGACAGTTACCAACTTTGCCAATGGTGCAGATACAGAAAAACCAGCATTTTGGGTTGATGGCAATATCCACGCCACTGAACTAGCACCATCAAGTGTTTGCTTATACTTACTGCAAACATTAGTCACAGCCTACAGCACTAATTTAGAAATCACCCGTTGCTTGGATACGCGCACCTTCTACATTTGCCCCCGTGTTAACCCCGATGGCGCTGAATTGGCATTGGCTGAAAAACCGAAATTTATTCGCTCTGGAACCCGTCCCTATCCCCATGATGATGACAACGATGGGTTAGTGATGGAAGATATCGATGGCGATGGTCGGATTTTACTCATGCGAATCGCGGATGCTAATGGTGCTTGGAAAATCTGCCCCACTGAGCCACGCTTGTTAGTGCGTCGTGAGCCGACAGAAACAGGTGGTCAGTATTATCGCCTACTACCGGAAGGTCTGATAGAAAATTACGACGGGGTTCAGATTCAGATTCAGCGTTCTAAGGAAGGGCTAGATTTAAACCGGAATTTTCCAGCTTTGTGGCGACAAGAGTCTGAGCAACCGGGGGCCGGGCCTTATCCGACATCTGAAACAGAAGTGCGATCGCTTGTAGATTTTATTACAACTCATGCCAACATTACAGGGGCGATCGCTTTCCACACCTTCAGCGGTGTTTTCATCCGCCCTTATACTCACCTCAGCGATGAAGAACTACCTGTCAATGACCTCCGCACCTACCAACGTATTGGCGCAAAAGGCACTGAACTCACAGGATACCCAGCCATTTCCGCCTTTCATGAGTTCCGCTATGATCCCAAAGATATAATTACAGGCACATTCGACGACTGGGCTTATGAATACCAGGGTCTATTTGCCTGGACAGTAGAAGTCTGGAGTCCTCAACGCCAAGCCGGAATTACTGAGTATAAATACATCGATTGGCAGCGAGAACATCCCTTAGAAGATGACTTGAAGCTACTGCGCTGGAACGATGAAAAACTTGCAGGTAAGGGCTATGTAGATTGGTACGCCTTCCATCATCCCCAACTTGGTCAAATTGAACTGGGCGGTTGGGATACCATGTATGCCTGGACAAATCCCCCCCCAGAGTTTCTAGAGAAGGAAATAGCCCGTTTTCCTGACTGGCTGGTGTGGCATCTCTTAATTTCCCCCTGTTTAGAAATTTACGAAGCTAGCGTCTCCAAGTTGGGTGATGATACTTATCGGGTGCGGTTGGTTATACATAACACAGGCTGGCTACCCACTTACATCACCCAAAAAGCCTTGGATAAGAAGCTGGTGCGAGGCTGTATCTGTGAAATTACACTACCTCCCGGCGCAACTTTGGAAACAGGTAAGCCCGTTGAAGAGTTAGGTCAATTAGAAGGACGTGCCTACAAACCCTCGGCTCCTGCCAGACGGCAGGGGGATTCTACCAAGGATCGGGCAAAAGTAGAATGGGTAGTACGTGCGCCCTTGGGTAGCACAGTCAAACTATTAGCTCGTCATGAGCGTGCTGGAGTTGTTCGCACAGATCTGACATTCGCTTGATTTGACTGAAGAAAAGATGAAATGTTCCCGACTTAAAACAACTAAATTTGAGAATTCACGTTATGGTTGATTCGTACAGCGCATAACTTCTAAAATATTTGATTAATTATGCTCTAAATTCTCAAGTGCGATCGCTGATTTCCACTCTAGCAATTCTCAATTTACCATTACAGTCAACTATCTAAAGAGTGAAAAAGTGGACTAAAACTATAGTCATTAGCTAGTTGTGTAATTGGGGTAATAGATTCAAAATACTACTGTGTTGGAATTACACATATTCCTCTCTGACAATATTACTAAATCTTATGCAGCTCAAGCTGGAGGGCATTAACATTTATCAGCAACTACAGAGAGACGCCGATAAAATGCCAATTCACCTACTACCAGACCATGATCCAAAATTGGTAAAGTTATGGACTTGTACTAATTTATCTAGGGTTCTTTAAAAAACCAAACTATCACAACTCAATTAAGACTACTATATGTAGTAAATAGTTGGAGAGATGTTATTAGACGCAAGAGCAGATGACTGGAATGTCAAACATTGGGATTTTCAAGAGTTACAGTTCGGATTCTTGGTTTTGATGATGAGGCAAGCCAAACAATCATTTTGATATTTGTGCCCCTCCCTAACCTTGCGTGTGGTGTTTTTCCGTAGTCAATCAATAAATTTGAGAAATAGCTCTACTTTTTCTGGAGGAGATTTTCATGTCTAGTTTCTTTCGTTGGTCATCAGCAAGCGCCCCTTTGCTAGCTCTAGGAGTGATAACTGCTACACTAACTCCCATCCTGATTTCTGCCCCAGCTTCGTCTCAAGATACTGTTCCAACTACTCCCACTACTCCCACTACTCCAACTCCGGTTACACCATCGTCAACTCCAACGGTTAACTTGTCTGATGTTGCCTCAGATTACTGGGCGACTCCATTCATTCAAGTTTTAGCTGCAAATAATGTAATTAGTGGCTTTCCTGATGGCACATTTAGGCCGAATCAATCAGTGACTCGCGCTGAATTTGCGGCGATGATTCAAAAAGCTTTCAGTAACCAAAACCGAATTCGGCAATTGAGTGCAGGTGGTTTTAGAGACGTTCCTGCTAACTATTGGGCTGCTTCTGCAATTCAGAATGCCTACGAAACTGGATTCATGGCAGGCTATCCTGATAACTTATTTTTGCCAAATCAAGAAATTCCAAAAGTACAAGCGATCGTTGCTTTAACGAATGGCTTAGGTTTGAGCAGTAGCAACGATGCATCAGGTGTTCTCAACACCTATTATACCGATGCCTCAGCTATCCCGAACTACGCTGTTAATAATGTAGCAGCAGCAACACAAGCTAATATTGTCGTCAACTATCCAGACGTCAAACAACTCAATCCACAAGTACCGCTGACTCGTGCCGAAGCGGCGGCATTTTTGTATCAAGCTTTGGTTAGGCAGGGACGTGTGCAACCCATTGCTAGCAACATTCCAGCTAGTCAGTATATTGTAGGAGGAACTCCTGGCGGCACTCAAGCTGGTAGCGACATTGTTTCTCTGGCTGCATCGAGTAGTTCTTTTACAAACCTGACTGCTTTAATAAAGTCAGCAGGTCTAGCGGAGATCCTACAACAACCTGGCCCTTATACCGTTTTTGCTCCTACCGATGAGGCATTTGCTGCTATACCTGCTGCAACACTAGAGCAGTTACAGCAACCAGAGAACAGAGAAACATTGATTAAGATTTTGAGATATCATGTGGTTCCTGGTGCAGTAACAGCTAATCAACTCTCAGCTGGGGAACTGAAAACCTTTGAAGATAGACCTGTAAATATTCAAATTGATCGCGCTAGCAATCAAGTTGCGGTAAACGATGCTAGAGTTATCCAACCGGACATCCAAGCCAGCAATGGTGTAATCCATGCGATCAACCAAGTCCTTATACCACCTGATATTAACCTCAGTCAGTTAAATCAACAGCCAGGAACTCCTACTGGTGAAGTGGCGCCAGGTAGAACTACGCTTGGTGGCCCTAGCTATGTCGGGATTGCTGGCAACATTGGTTTAAGCGGTGGCTCAGCTCTGGGCGAAAGTAACTTTGCAGCAATCAGCAAAATCGGTCTGACACGCAATATATCGGTGCGACCATCGGCGTTGTTTGGGGATGATACACTGTTTCTAGTTCCCCTGACCTTAGATCTTGCTCCACGAACAGCAGATACGGGAGCTGTACCAGCCTTCCCCATATCTCCTTACATAGGTGCTGGTGTAGCTGTTGAAATTACTGGCGACACTGAGTTTGGTTTACTGCTAAGTGGTGGTGTCGATATTCCTTTAGGTTCTCGATTTACGGCAACCGGTTCTGTAAACGCGGCTTTTCTGGATGAAACTGATGTCGGGTTACTACTAGGGGTTGGCTTCAACTTTTAAGCATTTGTAGTCAAGAGTAGGGACGCGATTAATCGCGTCTCTACAGGAGATAAGTAGAAAGGCTTAATGAAATCAGAGCTATTAGTAAGCGGCTCTAGCCCTTGAAAACCTTAATATAGAGCGATAAATCGCTCTATGCGAGACGCTACGCGAACACTACGAACAAAAGTTTTATCTTACATTTAATTACGTCTACCTACTTAGGAGATATCTTTACTTTAACTATCCGAACTTCTGAGCATTGGTTTGCACCGATTAAAGTTCTCTTTGGCTCCTGACTGTTTTGAATTGGTGATTTCATCCGTCTGAGAATCACTATTTTATTGAAAAACCTGTATTACACTGTGCTAGCGTCGCTTGAGCGCTAACGTAAGTCCATCGGCGATGGGGACGAGGGAAAGAGTTACTCGTTCGTCGTAGTGTAACTTCTCATTCAGGGCGCGGATAGATTGGGTACTTTCATCTTGAATTTGCGGGTTAGCAACTTGTCCAGACCATAAAACATTATCAATAGCAATTAATCCACCTGGACGCACTAATTGCAGAGATCGCTCATAATATCCGTCATAATTTTCTTTATCGGCATCAATAAAGGCAAAATCAAATGTCTCAGCTTGCCCAGTTGCCAAGAGCTGATCTAAAGTTTCCAAAGCTGGTGCTAATCGGAGATCTATTTTATGAGCGACCCCTGCTTGCTGCCAATATCGTCGTGCGATCGCAGTAAATTCTTCACTCACATCACAAGCAATAATCTGGGCATCAGCAGGTAACGCCAACGCTACACAGAGTGAGCTATAACCCGTAAAAACTCCAACTTCCAGAGTTTTTTTTGCTCCAATTAGCTGCACCAACAGAGCCATAAATTGCCCTTGTTCCGGTGATATCTGCATTCCGCTGCTGGGATGGCTGGCTGTTTCTTGACGTAACTTTTGGAGAATCTCCGGCTCTCGTAACGAAGCGGATAAAAGGTAATTATAGAGTTTGTTATCAAGACCAATAGTCTGTTTTGGCATGGTAGATGAAAGAATTTAAGGCATTTACCGCTATACTAACGCTGGAAAGTTTATTAGAAATTACATGGTGCGGTTGATTTTGACAGCAATGTTGCTAGTGTTATTGACAGCTTGTGGCAGTATTGGACTGCTGCCAACTAGCGAGTTAGTACAAAAAGCGATCGCACTTGAGCTAGAGCAAACCCAACAAAAACTTAACCAACAGCTAGATCTAGATTTCCAAAGTTTTGAAATCAAGCATCTATTAATTACCCAAGAACAACCTCTGACTATTGAAAATTTACCAGCTTTTCGCGTTCGGGGCAGCTATGACTTGATTGTCAAGCTACCAAAACGAAGCTTAACGCAACCACAAAAACCCTTTGAAGTCTACCTGCAAATTCAGCAAGAAGGTAAAACTTGGCGATTGCTGCTTCCAGAAAAAGGAAGCAAAAATGCACAACCGACTTGGCGCAGCTATTTAATTTATTAAGAACTGCTATATATGTGCAACTAGAAAAACCATCACAAGTATATCTGTATAACTACGAACTCGCAGCCATGATCGAGGTAATAGTTTCATCAGAGATATAGCAAAATGTATATTAACTTTTTCATCAGTTCCATTGTTGGAATTGTGGTTGTAGTGCTGGCAGCTTTTGGCTTACTGCAATGGTTGCACATACCTGCGGGTAATTTTCTCGATTGGGTGATTGGTGGTGCAAGTTTTTGGTGGTTGTTGGTAATTGTTACTGTACCCTGGAATGTGCATTTCCAAGCTAAAGAAGTTTTAGCAGAAGCAGCACAGTCGGCTGAAAAAGGAATTCCACTTGATGATAAACAAGAGAAATACGTCAAACTGTTAGCAAAGCGATCGCTCTGGGTTGCCATTGGTTTACACTTATTCTCAGCCATTGGTCTTTATACTCTTGCGGCCACTGGTATTAGTACCGTGGGATATATAAGTTCCGGTGCAGCTTTATTATTGACTATCCTACGTCCAGCTATCCGTGCTTATGAATATTTATATGCACGCTTGACAATGATTCGCCAAGAATGGAAGTATCCCCGCGAAGATATTGTAGAACTGCGCGATCGCTTCAATTCTCTAGAAGACAAAGTTCGGCAAATAGAAGACCAACTTAACCCAGAACAACCCTATTCTTTGCCAGCAACTCAACAACGCTTCGCCGAAGAAACTCGCAGAGACTTAGCGCGAATTGCTGCTAATTTAGAAGAATTACGGGCTACAAATCAAACTGAACATGAACGTTTGGCAAGAGAAGCTAGAAATGCGATCGCTCAACTTTCAACTGACGGACAATTTCTCGATCATGTCCGCGAAATTATTCGATTTTTTAAATCAGCCTAATTATTGCTGAGTAGGTGGAAGTGAATGTTGAGTTTCCTAACGTCAACTACGGATAAAGGCGATCGCTAATCCTAATAATATTTTCAAACATCTTCAGCACAATAGAAAATCCCCAGTAAAATAAAAGCGATCGCTTCATTCATAATAATCACTAATCATCTTGGTAAATTTGTAAAATTGGGATGCTCCTCCCAAATTTCTACATAAACACACCAGGATCAACTTGAAAAAAATCTCCTAAAGCCTTGGCTTGTGCTTTACTAATTTCTCGTTGACCATTCACAACTTCTGAAACAACATTTTGAGAACCAATAATATATACTAAATCTGACTCTTTAGTATTATTTTGCTCCATTAAAAAAAGTAACATCGAATGAGGTGTAGAAGCTGAACCAGGTGAATAATATTCTTGTTCAAATTTTTCAATTAAAGTAATTAGTAAATCATAAAGTTCATTTTCTTCAAGACTTCGATTTACGCAATGCATTAGCTGTTCTACAATAACTAATGCTCTCTCATTTTCTTCTTCATTCCTAATTACTTTTGGTTGATATTTAACTAATAATTCTTTATATTTATCTTGATTAAAAATAAGGGTCATTTTTCCAGCTTTCCTTATCATACTCAGCATGGGTAAGGACATATTTAATATAAATCAACTGCTTCTCATAATCTATACTTACAATCAGACGATATTTATTACCTTTAATGTGGAATACAGTAAAATTACCAACTGCTTCTGCTTTGGGAAAAATAGATTGCACCTCAAGCAAATTCGACCAATTCGCTTTTGTTGCAATTTTATACCAGTTATCAAGAACATCATGACAATCAGCGTGCTTTTCGCTATATTCTTTTAAACGTCGGTAGCTGATAACATGCATTTTTCACTATCAAGTATAACTCAAACCTAGTTTTTATTATGAGAACTAAACTTCAAGGTATTGCTATCACCAAAGTTCAATAGTTTGCTTTCATCTGGTGAAGGAAAGAGGAATTAAAACAAATTACCAATGGATTGAGACAGACGAAAATGGTAGTGTTTCCATCCCCGTGAAGGGAAGTGATTTGAAAAAACTGCAAAGGACGCATAGACACGTAGACGTAAAGCGGCTTCCCGTTCGCGTAGCGTCTGTACTAGAAGAAGGGTAGGACACGTTCGCGTTAGCGAGTCTTGTCTGCGACACGCTACGCGTAGCTTGTTAAGAGTAGGGGTACGTTTAATAAGCAGACCTAGCTAACCAATAGATAGTTATGCCCAAAGCCGACCCAGCAATTACTTGAACTGGTGTATGTCCAAGTAATTCCTTTAGACGGTCTTGGCTAAAGTCTGGTTTTTCATGAAATAACTCATCAATCATTTGATTGAGAATACGAGCTTGCTTACCAGCAGCTTGGCGTACTCCCGCTGCATCATACATGACGATGATGGCAAAAATTGTCGCAACAGCAAAATCAGGAGATGCCCAACCAAGTGTTTGCCCTACACCAGCTGCAAGAGCTGTAACCAGAGCAGAATGGGCACTGGGCATACCTCCAGTTGTCACTAAAACACGCACATTCAGTTTGCGATGTTGGACTATCTCGATTATGAGCTTCAATGCTTGAGCAATTAAACAAGCTATCAGAGCAACCATCAGCACCCGGTTGTCTAAGATGTCGCCTATGTCCTGCATGGTATTTTGGTTAGGTTAGTAAAATTAGCAGCGGTTGTTAATTGAAGAAACATTTTGATGCAACCCAAATGCCAAAATCCAAAATTGACCTAGTGATTGCGACTGGTAATATAGTGAGCGATCGCCACCATTGGCTCGGCTCGTTCTTTAAATGGTTCTAATTCTGCACAAGCTGCTTTAACTAGCTCTTGGGCTTTTGAACGGGATTCCTCAAGTCCCCAAAGGCTGGGATAAGTGACTTTTTTAGCTCTTTGGTCTTTGCCAGCAGTTTTACCTAACTGCTCTTGAGTCGCAGTGACATCCAAAATATCATCTATAATCTGGAAGGCTAATCCAATATTCTGAGCATAACGAGTCAATCTTTGCACATCTTCAGATGATGCTCCGGCTAAAATTCCGCCACAAACAACACAAGCTTCTAAAAGTGCAGCTGTTTTGTGTCTATGAATGAAATTCAGCGTTTCTAGAGAAATATCTGACTTGCCTTCCGATTCTAAATCAACCACTTGACCACCGACTAAACCAGCAGCCCCCAGCGCCCTTCCCAGACGAGCGACTACCTGTAAAACTCTTGCTCTGTCAACACTTTGGGGGGTTTGAGTGGCGACAAACTCAAAAGCTAAAGCCAACAAACCATCCCCAGCCAAAATTGCCACATCGTCGCCATAGACTTTATGATTTGTCAACTTCCCGCGACGGTAATCATCATTATCCATCGCTGGGAGGTCGTCATGAATCAACGACATTGTGTGGATCATTTCTACAGCACAGGCTGTTGGCATCGCCATTTCGATTGTGCCACCAAACATTTCACAAGTAGCAAGGCAGAGTATGGGACGTACACGCTTACCTCCAGCTAATAGCGAGTAGCGCATCGCTTCATAAATCTTTTCTGGATAAATGATCGGGATCGCTTGATCTAAAGCAGTATCACATAGCTTTTGTCGCTGTTTTAGATAGAGTGCTAAGTTAAACGTGGCTTCCTCTGGTGTCTTATAAACGTTATCTGTTGCTACCATTCTTAAATTCCTGACATTTTAGAGTTTTTGTCGTATACGTCACAATTTTAAGGTGCTCTGGTGCTGAAAAAGTGAGGAGTTAAAGATAACTCTCTGTCTTTTGTCTGCTAATTCTTGACCACTCCTAACTACTTTGCTGCCTTTGAATAACTAGTAAATGTATTTTGCAATAATATGGCGACAGTCATCGGGCCAACACCACCAGGAACGGGGGTGAGAAATTCTGCCACGCCAGCAGTTGATTCAAAGTTGACATCACCCACTAACCGACTGTTGCCATTAGCATCGGTGACGCGGTTCATCCCCACATCTACCACAACAGCGCCCGGTTTCACCATATCAGCAGAGATTAATCCGGGACGGCCCACTGCTGCAATTAGAATATCAGCATTCTGGGTGATGGTTTTGAGGTCGTGCGATCGCGAGTGGGCGATCGTGACTGTAGCATCAGCTTCTAGTAGCATCAATGCCATTGGCTTACCTACTAAAATGCTGCGTCCCACCACGACTGCTTGTTTTCCTGCCAAGGGAATCTCATATTCTTGTAAAAGCCGCATAACCCCGGCTGGGGTACAACTTCGTAAACCAGCTTCTCCCCGTACTAATCGCCCCAAATTAACTGGGTGCAGTCCATCAGCATCTTTATCGGGATCAATTTGATGTAGCAGAGTCACAGCATCCAAGTGGTTAGGCAAAGGTAGCTGTACAAGAATGCCATCCACCCGTTCATCATTATTGAGTGCCGCAATCACTTCTTCCAGTTCGGCTTGTGTGGTTTCGGTGGAAAAATGTTTGCCAAAAGAAGCAATACCTACTTTAGTGCAGGCTTTTTCTTTATTGCGTACATAAGCAGCTGACGCTGGGTTATCACCAACCATCAGCACGGCTAAACCAGGGGGTCGCCCAATTTTTGGTTGTAATTGTGTAATAGCAACAGAAAGTTCTTGCTGAATTTTTGCAGCTAAAGCTTTACCATCAAGAAGTTTGGCAGTTTTTGTTTCCATGAGAATTTCCAGCTATATTCGCCTTACGTCCAAAGTCCAGCCGCTATGCTGAGTCAAGAGTCCAAAGTCCAGTAAATAAATCATTAATTCTTGACTATTGACTGTTGACCATTATGATGTCGCTGTTTTATGCCGTAGCGTTTTTTTCATAGCAAGTCCATAATGTTTATCTTCTCAGATCAACGGCATCATTTGATGAATAAATGGAAGTGGGGACTAGGTACTGAAGAGGCAGAGGGGCAGAGGTCTATGGCAGGAACCCCTAACGCGGGACGGGGGTACAGAGGGGAGGAGACTTCCGTGCGGGGGTTCCCCCCGTTGAGGAAAGTGTCCGTCGCAGAGGGGAAAGATTGTAATTGTCCTGTTTCTACCCTGCTTTCCTGCTCCCCTGCTTGTTCCCCAATCCCCAATAGATGGTAACTGACCTAATGAAACTGGCAACAAGGCAAGCAATGATGCGAAAATTTGCTCAACCGATGGCTTTCATGCAACAAACGAAAAATTTTTCCCTTTCATTTTTGTACGGAGACAACTGGCCTGATTTTTGCAAGAAGTTTATGCCCTACCGCCTAGGATTGACCTATTTCCTAGTAATGGGACTTTATAGTTGTGGAATAACATCATCTAGCTCCAGTGGGATGCTTCCCTTAAAAATTGGCACTAATGTTACTCCGATTCGAGAAATTAAACCAAAACAAAACAATCAGGCTATAGTTTACATCCAAGGTAAGGTAGAAAAGCAAGCTCCCCTGATGAAACAGCAGGCTTATCAAATCAATGACTCAACTGGCAAAATCTGGGTTGTCACCAATCAAACTGGTCTTAAGGAGGGAGCGCAAGTAGTAATTAAGGGTAAAGTTCGCTACCAAAGTATCCCTTTAGCTGGCAAAGAATTGGGGGAAGTTTATCTAGAAGAAGAGTAATAGTTTTAACATATAACAGCCAAATAAAAATTTATGAACAATCAACCAGTGCATGTAGCGATCGCTATTCTCTACCAAGAAAACAAGTTTCTCATGCAACTGCGGGATAATATCCCTGGTATTCTCTACCCTGGTTACTGGGGGCTATTTGGCGGTCATATCGAACCCGGTGAAACTCCAGATGTCGCAGTCAAGCGAGAAATCTTAGAAGAAATTGGCTACACTCTACCACCCTTTTGTGAATTTGGCTGTTATTCCGATGAAAAAGCTGTCCGTCATGTCTTTCAAGCACCACTCTTGGTGGAACTAAATCAACTAGTTCTGAGTGAAGGCTGGGATATGGGGTTAATGACGCCCGAAGATATTCGTCAGGGTAACTGTTATTCGCAAAACGCTGGAGAAGTGCGGCCCTTGGGGCGTATGCATCAGCGTATTTTATTAGATTTTATCGAGAAAAAGCAATAACCCTAGTATTAAACCTAGCTTGAAAATGGGGCATTGGGGAAAGGGAAAGGGGTAAAGGGGAAAGGTAAAAATCATCCCTTACCCTTTACCCTTTAACCTTTTCCCCTTTTAATAGTCCCCAATCCCAAATCCCCGCCAAAATAAAGTTAGAACTCTTGTGGAGTCATCACCAATGCAATCAGCAAATAAACTGCCGCGATGGATTACTTTCGGATTGGTATTTCCTCTGGCTATTCTCAACGGTTGGCTATTAATCCAGGTTGTACAGTATTTTCAACCCCTGGTTAGCATTTTTGCCGCAGCCATTCTACTGGCTTTTGTGTTGAATTATCCAATCCAATTTCTCCAGGAACAAGGAGTCAAACGCAACCTGGCTATTGGAGGAGTGTTGCTTTTGACTGTGGTGGTTTTAGTGGCTTTAGGCATCACCTTAGTGCCCCTGATCATACAACAACTCAACGAGCTAGCTAACATTTTGCCCAGTTGGATTGATTCTGGGACTCTGCAACTGCAAGCTTTTCAGGATTGGGCTTTAAATCAACAGCAGCTTCCTATTAATTTGAGTGGCTTAGTTAGTGAAGTTCTTGAACGATTATCTAACCAACTTCAGTCGTTTACTGGTAGGATTCTCAGCTTTGCTGTTGATACTATTAGTACTGTAGTCAACGTGTTACTAGCGGTGGTACTTACTATCTACTTGGTATTAAATGGTGAACGTCTTTGGGACGGAGTTTTTCAGTGGTTTCCTCATAATATTGGCTCAAAATTACGGCAATTACTACGAGAAGATTTTCACAATTACTTCATCGGTCAAGCAACATTGGGTGCTGTGCTGGGATTGACAGTTACACTAGCATTTTGGGTACTACAAGTTCCCTTGGCTCTACTTTTTGGCATTGGTATCGGCTTGTTTTCTCTGTTTCCCTTTGGTACGGGGATAGGTATCGCCATAGTAAGTCTGTTGGTAGCGTTGCAAAACTTTTGGCTAGGAGTTGAAGTTTTGGGTGTAGCTGTTGCAATTGATCAAGTGAATTCTAATTTTATTGCACCTCGGCTTTTAGGAAATTTGACTGGTTTAAATCCTGTATGGGTTGTAATTTCCTTGTTATTGGGAGCTAAATTGGGAGGCGTGTTGGGTTTGTTAGTTGCTATACCCTTTGCTAGTTTTATCAAAGACATAACAGATAGCTGGCGTGCGGGCGAATTGAATAAGATAGATAATATTGAGTTAGAACCTGCAAAGGTTGAAAGTGATCCAGTAGGAACTTATAGCTAAAATTTGTACTGATATTTTACTATTGCAAATGATCAGAAAGTAATCAAAACATAGATTTAAAAGAGGCATTAATAAATAAAGAATGAAGTATAAATTGACTATCTTCATTCTTTATATTGAATCAATTATTTATTATTTTAGGAAGTTATTAAGAGAGTATTTATAAAGTAAATATTAAGTATGGTGTGTTATAGCTTCAGCCTAACGCACGGCTAGATAATATTGTGCATTAGATGCTCATGTCAAGTTTTTCATGACAAATGATCTCGAAATATGCGCCTAACACACCCTACAGTAATTTGATTTTTACTTGATAAATGACCTCTAAACAATTACATTCACTGCTTCCAAAACAAAGGTTATGCTTTAACCTTTTTCGTTGATGTTGCCTTTCTCTTCAAGATCCAGCCAAGACTACAAGCGAAAATAGTACTAGCTAAAGTTGTCGGTTCTGGGACTTTACTATAAGAAAGTTTGCCAGAAACGATTTCACTATTTGGAGAAGTTCTGGAAAAAATTGTAAAATCCTCACCAACGATTTCGTAACTTATGGAACTGGAAGGATTAACTTTATCATCAAATAGATATTCTAATCCTACAGATTTTTTTCCTGTTAAGAATGTGGTTGAAAGTACAATGGGAAACTCTGGGTAATTGACATCATCTTGTTCTGTGTAAACAGTGGAGTCACCATCGAACTGTAAATAGAGAGACTTCACTGTTGTTTCTGGAATGTTGTCATTACTGAAAGTTGAGTCATCAAAGCTAAAATAGCCTTGTCCTTTATTTATCGGACTATCAACAGTGAAAGCGTAACTAATAATTGCAGCTGAGGCAGATTTTGCATCGACGGTAGCAAAACCTAAAGCAAGAGTAGCAGTAGCAAGAACTATTTGCGGAACCAATTTCATTTCAGCTTACCTCACGATGAACTTCTGCAAGCAATGTATGCACTACAAAATTTTGTGTTTTATTTAATCTACGTTTCCAAGTACTTGGAGTTAACTCACTTTGCTTTGATTGGTTTAAGCAAACTTTAATCAGAGTTGAAGATAATATTATGTTAGGTAATATTAGATATTTTTAATAATGTTTTATTAACCCTTGGATAACTCAATCTTTACTGATTGGCGTCATCAGATATGGTAAATAGTTATCCTATAATACTTTCGCTTAAGCTTGCCATTAATTAATATGGAATACAATTACCCATTGAAGCTAAACCGCCGCCAGTTTTTGCTACGTTCAGCTATCACAGCCGGTGGAATTATTTCTACAAATCTTGTATCAAAATCACAAGTTTTTGCCCAAGCACCTGCAATTATTACCTCAAATAAAATGCGTCCTGCCATACCTTATGGTGTAGCTAGCGGCGATATATCCAACGGTAACATTGTAATTTGGAGTCGTAGCGATCGCCCTGCAAAAATGATCGTAGAATATTCCACTAGTGAATCTTTTCGCAATGTGCGGCGCGTTCTCGGCCCCAATGCTTTAAAGAATAGCGACTTTACAGCCCGACTTCATCTCAACAACTTACCACCAGACCAACAAATATTCTATCGGGTGATTTTCCAAGATTTAAATTATCAGAACATTAATAGCATTCCTGTTAATGGTACTTTCCGAACTCCTCCCATACATGGACGAGATATATTCTTTGTTTGGGGTGGAGATACTGCCGGTCAAGGATGGGGTATTAATCCTGATTTCGGTGGGATGAAAATTTACGAAACCATGCGCCAACTTAAACCCGACTTTTTCATCCATTCTGGCGACAATATTTATGCTGATGGCCCACTTTCATCAGAAGTAACGCTGGATGATGGCACAATCTGGAGAAACATTACTACAGAAGAAAAATCAAAAGTAGCAGAAACGCTAAAAGAATTTCGTGGTAACTATCAATACAATTTATTGGATGAAAATGTTAAACGTTTTAACGCGGAAGTTCCCATCCTGGCGCAATGGGACGACCACGAAACCACAAATAACTGGTATCCTGGCGAATTTCTTCTCAACGATGAACGTTATGTAGTCAAGGATGTTAACTTGCTAGCCCAAAGAGCAAGGCAAGCATTCTTAGAATATATGCCTATTGGGTATAAAACTGATGACCCAGACAAAGCAAGAATTTATCGCTCTTTCCAGTATGGTTCATTACTAGACATTTTCATGCTTGATGAGCGCACCTATCGGGGAGTGAACACCCCCAATAATCAACCAGTACCAAGTAAAGACACGGAATTTCTCAGCAGAAAACAAGTGCAATGGCTGAAAAGACAATTACTATCATCAAAAGCAACTTGGAAAGTCATTGCGAGTGATATGCCTCTAGGTTTGATAGTTCGAGATGGTAGCACTGATTTTGAAGCTTGGGCTAACGGAGATGGCCCAGCTCTAGGAAGGGAATTAGAGCTTGCTGACTTACTACGATTTATTAAAAACAAGGATATCAAGAATGTTGTTTGGTTAACTGCTGATGTACATTATGCAGCAGCCCACTATTACGACCCTGCTAAAGCGCAGTTTACTGACTTCAAGCCTTTTTGGGAGTTTGTCGCCGGGCCTCTGAACTCTGGCACATTTGGGCCAAATCAATTGGAAAATACTTTTGGGCCACAATTGATATTTCAAAGCCTCCCTCCAGGTACGAAAGCAAATCGACCTCCAAGTGAAGGTTTGCAGTTTTTTGGAGGTGTCAAAATTAATGCTTATACAAAGGTGATGACGGTAACACTGCGTAATTTGGCTGGGGAGACTGTTTACAGTGTAGATTTACCGCCAGAAAAATAAGTTGTCAAAAGCGCAGTGAAATGTAGCCAGTTAGATAGAGTAATTACGTATTTACTCTGTCTGCTGGCTTTGCTGTTTTTTGGCTGAGACGTCGAAGGATGAAAAATTTGGTGTTGCTGGATGAGGGTATGATTTAATCACGCAGAGGCGCAGCGGAAAGTCTGTAGCTTGCTTCCCGTAGGGTACGCCGGTTTCCGGCGAACAGTTAGCGACGCAGTAGCGTCACTTTCCAAGACAGAGGCACAGAGAGAAGCTTGCAATTAAGTAATGCCAAAAACCTTATAGTAGAAGTAAAATCCTAGCATTTTTGGAGTTGGTCATACTTAAGCAACTCATCCTTGAAAATTGGAAAAGTTTCCGTTATGCGGAGCTTCCACTTGACCCGTTGACTGTTCTTATTGGAACAGAGAGCGATCACCCCTAAACTTTCACATTATCTTATCATTAGATATTGTGGTAATTTCGTGCATATTTACTAGCATCTATGACATTAATAAGATATGGATGATTAACCAAATAGGAAAATCTAATGAATGGTAAAACATTTATCCGTTCTTTGCGATTAGAAAACTTCCTTTCCTATGGAAGTGAGGGTGAAGAAATTGAACTGCAACCGCTAAATGTTTTAATCGGAGCTAACACTTCTGGTAAATCGAATTTAATTGAAGCAATTGGAATTTTAAAGGCAACACCCACAGACTTACCTGCCCCATTTCGTCAAGGTGGAGGGGTAAGTGAGTTTTTGTGGAAGGGTGGACAGGAAAATCCAGTAGCCAAGATAGAAGTAACTTTAGATTACCCTCAAAGACCCCAAAATTTACGTTATCAGGTTAGCTTAACTGCAATTGGTCAAAGACTAGAATTAGTAGACGAAGCTGTAGAAAATGAACATCCATACGCAGATGAAGAGGATGTTTATTTCTACTATCGTTACCAAAGTGGTCGCCCAATTCTAAATATTAATAAATTAGACGATGATTTAAAAAGAATAGTTCAACGTACTCGTACTCTTCGCCGAGAAGATTTAATTCCAGATCAGTCAGTTTTATCTCAAAGAACAGACCCGGATCTGTATCCAGAACTCTCTTATCTCAGCACTGAATTTTCAAAAATTAGTTTATATCGTCACTGGCAAATGGGTCGATATTCAGAACCAAGAAATGCTCAGAAAACTGATTTGCCCCAACATCCTCTACTAGAAGATGGGAGTAATTTAGGTCTAGTTTTAAATGACTTAAAATACCAAATAGGGAGTAGAAAAATTATTGAAAAGCTGAAAAAGTTTTATGAACCAGCAGAGGAACTAGATGTAATAATATATGCTGGTACAGTACAGGTGTTTATTCGTGAAGAAGGTTTGATTAAACCAATTCCAGCAACTCGTTTATCTGATGGTACACTACGTTATTTATTTTTAATGGCTTTACTCTTAGATCCAACTCCACCGCCACTTATATGTATTGAAGAACCAGAAATAGGGTTGCATCCAGATATTCTACCTACTATCGCAGAAATGCTAATCGAAGCATCAGGGCGAACTCAAATCATAGTTACTACCCATTCTGATGCTTTGGTTTCTGCTTTGAGTGAATATCCTGAATCAGTGTTGGTATGTGAACATGATGAAAAAGGCTCTCACCTCCGCCGCCTTGACCGTGACAAACTGAAAAACTGGTTAAAAAATTATACTCTTGGTGACCTCTGGCGGATGGGTGAAATTGGAGGTAATCGATGATAAAAGAGATTAGAATTTATATAGAAGGTGGTGGAGATGGAAAGAATACGAAAGCTTTAATTAGGCAAGGATTTAGTCAATTTTTAAAACCACTTGTGGAAATAGCTAAAAGTCAAAAAATTAAATGGAATATTACTATCTGTGGCTCTCGTAATAATGCTTGTCGTGATTTTAAAAATGCTTTAAAATCTCATCCAGAAGCGTTTAATGTGTTGCTTGTTGATGCAGAAGCATCTGTTACCATGCAGTCTCCTTGGAAACATCTGAAGTTTAGGGATAATTGGGATGCACCACTAGACGTTGATGATAGTCATTGCCATTTAATGGTGCAAGCAATGGACGCTTGGTTTATTGCTGACATTGAAACCCTAACAAAATATTATGGTCAGGGATTTAAAGCAAATGTAATTCCCAAAAATTCTAACGTGGAAAATATTGACAAAGACAAGTTATTTGATAGTCTACAGAAAGCTACTTGCAATACCTCCAAGGGTGAGTATCACAAAATAAATCACGCATTCAAATTGTTAACATTGTTAAATGTAGCTAAAGTTCGCCAAGCTTCTCCGTACTGCGATCGCTTCTTCACCACACTAACCGCAAAAATGGGTAGCGCAGCAAGCTAATATAACGAAGGGTAAAAAATTCTTGAGCGATCGCCTCTCAACTTTCACATCACGTTATCATCGGATATTGTGGAATTTCCGTGCGTAACTCCTAGCATCTATGACCGCTTCTTACTCTGAAACTCCATCTACCAAGCCCGACGCAAGTACTTTTATTTCCGATCATCGACAGGTAGACCGCAGCAAGTTAAGTCAAATGTACCTGCACTATGTCGAGACGAAGGATAAATATCCTCACGCGATGTTGCTGTATCGGGTAGGAGATTTCTTTGAATGCTATTTCCAAGATGCTGTAAAACTAGCGCAAGAACTGGAATTAGTTCTCACTAGCAAGCAAGCTGGGGAACAAGGACGAGTGGCGATGTCTGGTGTTCCCCACCACGCTTGGGAACGCTACACAACAATGTTGGTAGAAAAAGGCTATGCAGTGGTAATTTGCGACCAAGTAGAGGATGCTTCAGAAGCAGCTGGGAGATTAGTACGGCGAGAAGTAACGCGTATCCTGACTCCTGGGACTTTGCTGGAAGAGGGAATGCTGAAATCCGGTCGCAATAATTACCTGGCGGCTGTGGTAATTGCTGCTAATCATTGGGGTTTAGCTTATGCAGATATCTCTACAGGCGAATTTCTGACGACTCAAGGTAGTGATTTAGAACATCTGACACAAGAATTAATGCGCTTGCAGCCTTCAGAAGTGCTGGTTCCTACCAATGCGCCTGATTTAGGTAGTTTGCTGCGTCCGGGAGAAACTTCGCCGCATTTACCGCAGTGTTTGCCACCATCATTTTGCTATAGTTTGCGATCGCAAGTACCCTTTTCGCAAGGTGAAGCTAGACCTAGATTATTGCAGAAATTTAAAGTGCGATCGCTCGAAGGATTGGGTTGCGATCATCTCCCCCTTGCTGTCCGCGCGGCTGGTGGTCTTTTGGAATATTTGGAAGATACTCAAAAAGAAAACCCAGTCTCTCTCCAAAGATTACGCACCTATACAACCACCGATTATCTGATTGTTGATGGTCAAACCCGTCGTAACCTGGAAATTACCCAAACTGTTCGTGATGGCACTTTTCATGGTTCCCTTCTTTGGGCATTAGATAGAACTAACACGGCGATGGGTGGGCGTGCTCTACGGCGGTGGTTGTTGCAACCGCTACTCGATATTAAAGGTATTCGGGCGCGGCAAGATACCATCCAAGAATTAATGGAAAATACCTCCCTGCGTCAGGATTTGCGGCAGTTGTTACGGCAAATTTATGACCTGGAACGGCTGACCGGGCGGGCGGGTTCTGGGACTGCAAATGCTAGAGATTTAGTAGCTTTAGCAGATTCTTTGTCACGCCTACCAGAATTAGCCCGCTTAGTGACTGAGGCGAATTCTCCCTTTTTGAAAGCTTTGCAGAAAGTGCCAACCGTGTTGTCAGAATTGGCACAGAAATTACACGTGCATCTTGTAGAGTCACCACCGATACATATTAAGGAAGGTGGATTGATTCGCGCTGGTGTAAATCACCAGTTGGATGAGAGAAAGTCAACTGTAGAAGCAGACCAGCAATGGATTGCTAATTTAGAGGTTGATGAGAGGGCTAGGACAGGAATTCCCACGTTAAAGGTAGGATTTAATAAAACATTTGGTTACTACATCAGTATTTCCCGCGCTAAGGCTGACCAAGTACCCTCTAATTACATCCGCAAGCAAACTCTGACGAATGAGGAACGTTATATTACCCCAGAGTTGAAGGAACGGGAAGCGCGGATTTTGACGGCGCGGGATGATTTAAATCAGTTGGAATATGAGGTTTTTGCGGCGTTGCGGGAAGAGGTGGGCGCACAGGCGGAGGTAATTCGCAATCTCTCCCGCGCGGTGGCGGCGGCGGATGTGTTGTGTAGCTTAGCTGAGTTGGCGGTGCATCAAGGCTACTGTCGTCCAGAAATGTTACCAGGACGGGAAATAGAAATTGTTGATGGTCGTCATCCGGTGGTGGAACAGTCTTTACCTGCGGGGTTCTTTGTGCCAAATTCGACGCAGTTAGGAGGAGAGGAAACGAACCGCAGAGGCGCGGAGGACGCAGAGAAGAATTCTCCCCCTCTCCCCCTCTCTCCCGACTTAGTTATCCTCACTGGGCCAAATGCAAGTGGTAAAAGTTGTTATTTACGCCAGGTGGGATTGATTCAGTTAATGGCACAAATTGGCAGTTTTGTACCAGCAAGATTTGCGAGGTTGGGAGTATGCGATCGCATTTTCACGCGTGTAGGTGCAGTAGATGACTTAGCAACTGGTCAATCTACGTTCATGGTGGAAATGAATGAAACGGCGAATATCCTCAACCATGCCACTTCTAGGTCGCTGGTGCTGTTGGATGAAATTGGCCGCGGAACGGCGACGTTTGATGGTCTTTCCATTGCTTGGGCGGTGGCGGAGTATATAGCTGTGGATATTCGGGCGCGGACGATTTTTGCGACGCATTACCACGAGTTGAATGAATTGGCTAGTATTTTGCCGAATGTAGCTAATTATCAGGTAACGGTGAAGGAGTTACCCGACCAAATTATCTTTTTGCACCAAGTCCAACCAGGAGGTGCTGATAAGTCTTATGGGATTGAAGCGGGAAGATTGGCAGGTTTACCAGCGGTAGTAATTCAACGGGCAAAACAAGTGATGGGGCAAATTGAGAAACACAGTAAGATTGCGATGGGTTTGCAAAGTCTAGATTAGTTGTTATGAGCTTCAAATAAGTTCTTTGAGCAACTGCGATCGCTTGATCAGGGCAAACCATGATTTATGGATATAGTTTATCAATGCGATCGCACTTTTAGATAAAACCGGAAAGGCAGCTCGTTTTGTATAAAGGTGCAGCGTCACGGCTTCGGGTAATGCTAACAAGAATAAAGAGAAGAATGTACGACGTTGGTTTGAAGTTTGGGTAATTGTCTTTTACCTATTCCTGTTAATTTTAGGAGAATAATTTTATGAGCCAATTAACGGAAATCGTTTTTTTGGTGAAAGAACAATACAGTTCAGTGAGCGATAATTGTAGGTTGGGTTGAGGAAAGAAACCCAAACAAGCCTTGATATGTTGGGTTTCACTTCGTTCAACCCAACCTACACAAATTCTCATTTTTAGCCTTAACTGAACCGTATTGGGTAAAAGAGGATCTTGATGGGGGCTATACGGCGAGGGCTTCAGGAGAATCTATTTTTACTGAAGCTGATGATTTACAAAGTTTAAAAATTCTGGTTAAGGATGCGGTTAATTGTCATTTTCAAAATCCAGAAACTCGTCCTAAGATAATTCGTTTACATATTGTCAAGGATGAGGTTTTTACTTTGTGAGAATTCCCAGAGAGAGATAAATCTTCCCAGTACCCAGTACCTAATTCCTAGTTCAAGATGTTGATAGAACCATCAACAAACAGACTAATAATAAACCCACCAGTACTAACAAAGCTTGATTGCGTTTTATCCAGTTTTTAACAGTTACTATAAAACTGTTGGTGTAACGCTGCTGTTCCAACTCTAATTTAATTTCTTCAATATTTTGGTAGAGAGTACAGTCTTTAGCGTAGGGACGTTGGGGAAAGTTACAGGTATCGTCAGCATGATAGGTACAGGTGTCGCACAGATATTCATCCCCAGTGGCACGGTGTAAGGGAATGCCAGGATGTCCGTAAGCTTTAAGTGTTGTGCGGCAATAGGGACAACTGATAGCTTGACTATCAACGAGTTGATGGCAGCGGGGACAAGATACAGTAGCCAAATTCAGCGCAAATTAGGTAAGTAAACACTTTGATTTTAGCTATTTACGGGGAGAAAGAGAGAGCGGAGCAGCATCAAGGCATTGTAATCTTAATATTGGGCTAATTTCATAAAAAACCTCTACCGTTAGGTAGAGATTTTTGACTATTCATCTACAAAACTAATAGTTTGCTAACCCCAAATTGCTGGGTGAGGGTTAGGGAAAGGGCAAAAGATAAAACACCTTTTCCCTTTACTCCTTTCCCTTTATCACGCAAACTACTAGTAGCCGGATTAACCGAACTTACCAGCCGTTGAGGCGATCAAGAACGCCGCGTAAGTCAAGACATAGCCAACGGTAAAGTGAGCTAGACCAACTACACGCGCTTGGACGATAGATAGAGCAACGGGCTTATCTTTCCAACGAACCAAGTTCGCCAGAGGAGTCCGCTCGTGTGCCCAAACAAGGGTTTCAATCAACTCTTGCCAGTAACCTCTCCAGGAGATTAAGAACATGAAGCCAGTCGCCCAAACCAGGTGTCCGAACAGGAACATCCAAGCCCAGACAGACAGGTTATTCACACCGTAGGGGTTGTAGCCGTTAATTAACTGAGCGGAGTTCGCCCAGAGGTAGTCACGGAACCAGCCCATGAGATATGTTGAGTTCTCATTGAACTGAGCTACGTTGCCTTGCCAAATACCTAAATGCTTCCAATGCCAGTAGAAAGTAACCCAACCTACTGTGTTCAATGCCCAGAAGAGAGATAGGTAGAAGGCGTCCCAAGCGGAGATGTCGCAAGTACCGCCACGACCGGGGCCGTCACAAGGGAAGGCATAGCCGAAGTCCTTTTTATCGGGCATCAGCTTAGTACCACGGGCATCCAAAGCACCTTTGACTAAGATCAAGGTGGTGGTGTGCAGACCCAAGGCGATCGCATGGTGTACCAAGAAGTCGCCAGGGCCAATTGTTAAGAACAGGGAGTTTGTCCCAGAGTTGATGGCATCTAACCAGCCACTTAGCCAAACGTTGCCGTAGTTGGGGTAGGCTGTGTAAGCGACACTATCTGGGTTAGACAGCAAGGTGTCTAAGCCATACAACACTTTCCCGTGAGCAGCTTGAATGAACTGAGCAAAAACTGGCTCAATCAAGATTTGCTTTTCAGGTGTACCGAAAGCAACTACTACGTCGTTGTGGACGTACAAACCGAGGGTATGAAAGCCTAAGAAAAGCGATACCCAACTCAGGTGGGAAATAATCGCTTCTTTATGCTTCAACACGCGCTCAAGAACGTTGCCTTTGTTTTGTTCGGGGTCGTAGTCACGCACCCAGAAAATGCCAGCGTGGGCAAAAGCACCAACTAACAAGAAAACCGCAATGTATTGATGGTGCGTGTACAGCGCTGCTTGGGTGGTGTAGTCCTTGGCAATAAATGCGTAAGGAGGCAGAGCGTACATGTGTTGCGCCACCAGTGAAGTGATGGTTCCCAGCGCTGCCAAAGCTAAAGATAATTGGAAGTGCAGGGAGTTGTTGATGGTGTCGTACAGCCCTTGGTGAGGTAGGTTGAACTGACCTTCACTCTTAGTACCGGGAACTAAACCAGATTTGGAGTTGAGCATTTCTTTGATGCTGTGACCAATTCCGAAGTTAGTCCGGTACATGTGACCGGCGACGATAAATAGTACTGCGATCGCCAAATGGTGATGAGCCATATCGGTCAACCACAGTGATTCTGTCTGGGGATGGAAGCCACCCAAGAAAGTCAAAATCGCAGTTCCCGCACCTTCTGATGTACTAAATAGGTGCTGTGCAGTATCAGGGTTCTCAGCGTAAACGCCCCAATTACCTGTAAAGAAAGGTGTCAAACCTGCTGGATGGGGTAGGACGGACAAGAAATTATCCCAACCCACATGCTGTCCGCGAGATTCGGGGATTGCAACGTGAATCAAGTGACCAGCCCAAGCCAAAGAACTAACACCAAACAAACCTGCTAAGTGGTGGTTTAGACGAGGTTCAGCGCTCTTAAACCAAACTAGGCTGGGGCGATACTTGGGTTGCAAGTGCAGCCAACCAGCGAACAAGAATACAGCTGCCAGCACTAAGAGGAAAACTGAACCTGTGTACAGTTCAGTGTTCGTCCGCATCCCAATGGTGTACCACCAATGATAGACACCAGAGTAAGCAATATTTACGGGATTGCTAGCACCACCTTGGGTGAAAGCTTCAATTGCTGGTTTGCCAAAATGGGGATCCCAAATCGCATGGGCGATTGGGCGGATATGCAGGGGATCTTTAATCCACTGCTCAAAGTTACCTTGCCAGGCTACATGGAATAGGAGGCTGGATGCCCACAGAAAGATGATTGCCAAATGACCAAAGTGAGTTGCAAAAATCTTTTGGTAAAGATTTTCCTCAGTCATGCCATCGTGACTTTCAAAGTCGTTACCTGTGGCGATCGCATACCATATCCGACGCGTGGTCGGATCCTGCGCGAGATCCTGGCTAAATTTGGGAAATTTTGTTGCCATAAAAAAGAATACTCTTCGCCCTCATCAAATTTTAAGCTTTCAATACCCTATCCATCTTTCTGGATATTGATGTGAGCTATAGATCATCCTAAAGCCTAATTTAAAAAAAAATCCCCCACCTTTTGGCAGGGGATTTTCTTTAATTACCTACAACCTGATGATTCAGTAAACTAAAAAATATTAGCCGAACTTACCAGCAGTCGAAGCAATTAAGAATGCGGCATAAGTGACGATGTAGCCAACTGTGAAGTGAGCTAGACCAACTACACGCGCTTGGACGATAGATAGAGCAACAGGCTTATCTTTCCAGCGAACCAAGTTCGCCAGAGGAGTCCGCTCGTGTGCCCAAACAAGGGTTTCAATCAACTCTTGCCAGTAACCTCTCCAGGAGATTAAGAACATGAAGCCAGTTGCCCAAACAAGGTGTCCGAACAGGAACATCCAAGCCCAAACAGACAAGTTATTCACACCGTAGGGGTTGTAGCCGTTAATCAACTGAGCGGAGTTGGCCCAGAGGTAGTCACGGAACCAGCCCATGAGGTATGTTGAGTTCTCATTGAACTGAGCAACGTTGCCTTGCCAAATACCTAAATGCTTCCAATGCCAGTAGAAAGTCAACCAACCAATGGTGTTGAGCATCCAGAATGTAGCGAGGTAGAAGGAATCCCAAGCGGAGATGTCGCAAGTACCGCCACGACCGGGGCCGTCACAAGGGAAGGCATAGCCGAAGTCCTTTTTGTCGGGCATCAGCTTAGAACCACGAGCATCCAAAGCACCTTTGACCAAGATCAAGGTGGTGGTATGCAGACCCAGGGCGATCGCATGGTGTACCAAGAAGTCGCCAGGGCCAATTGTCAAGAACAGGGAGTTTGTCCCAGAGTTGATGGCATCTAACCAGCCTGGTAGCCAGACGTTGCCGTAGTTGGGCCATGCTGTATGGGCAATGCTATCTGGGTTAGACAGCAAGGTGTCTAAGCCGTAGAGTACTTTCCCGTGAGCAGCTTGAACGAACTGAGCAAATACTGGCTCAATCAAGATTTGCTTTTCAGGTGTACCGAAAGCAACTACTACGTCGTTGTGGACGTACAAACCGAGGGTGTGGAAGCCTAAGAAAAGCGATACCCAACTCAGGTGGGAGATAATCGCTTCTTTATGCTTCAACACGCGCTCAAGAACGTTGCCTTTGTTTTGTTCTGGGTCATAATCACGTACCCAGAAGATTGCTCCATGAGCAAAGGCACCAAGAATTAGGAAACCAGCAATATATTGGTGGTGCGTGTACAGCGCTGCTTGGGTGGTGTAGTCCTTAGCAATAAATGCGTAAGGAGGCATGGCGTACATGTGTTGCGCCACCAAAGAGGTGATGGTTCCTAGAGCAGCTAGGTGAATACCCAACTGGAAGTGCAGCGAGTTGTTATAGGTGTCGTACAACCCTTGGTGAGGCAGGTTGAACTGACCTTCACTCTTAGTACCGGGAACTAAACCAGATTTGGAGTTCAGCATTTCTTTGATGCTGTGACCAATTCCGAAGTTAGTTCGGTACATATGACCGGCGACGATAAATAGTACTGCGATCGCTAAGTGGTGGTGAGCTATGTCAGTCAGCCACAAAGCTTCTGTCTGGGGATGGAAGCCACCCAAGAAAGTCAAAATCGCAGTCCCCGCACCTTCTGACGTGCTGAACACATGGTTAGCAGTATCAGGGTTTTGAGCGTAAACGCCCCAGTTACCTGTAAAGAAAGGTGTCAAACCTGCTGGGTGAGGTGGTGTATTTAGGAAGTTATCCCAACCTACGTGCTGTCCGCGAGCTTCGGGGATGGCGACGTGAATCAAGTGACCAGCCCAAGCCAAGGAGCTAACACCAAACAGACCTGCCAAGTGGTGGTTTAGTCGATGTTCAGCGCTCTTAAACCATGCCAAGCTTGGACGATACTTGGGTTGCAAGTGCAGCCAACCAGCAAACAAAAATACAGCTGCGAACAACAGCAGGAACACTGAACCTGTGTATAGTTCAGTATTCGTCCGCATCCCAATGGTGTACCACCAATGGTAAATACCAGAGTAAGTAATGTTTACGGGATTGCTAGCACCAGCTTGGGTAAAAGCTTCAACTGCTGGTTTGCCAAAGTGGGGATCCCAAATCGCATGGGCGATTGGACGGATATGAAGGGGATCTTTAATCCACTGTTCAAAGTTACCTTGCCAGGCTACGTGGAACAGGAGGCTGGATGCCCACAGAAAAATGATTGCCAAATGACCGAAGTGAGTTGCGAAAATCTTTTGGTAAAGATTTTCCTCTGTCATGCCATCATGGGTTTCAAAGTCGTTGCCTGTGGCGATCGCATACCATATCCGACGCGTGGTCGGATCCTGCGCGAGATCCTGGCTAAATTTGGGAAATTTTGTTGCCATAGGTTTAATAAATCCTCTGACCTTTAGCCATCACGTATCAGTTCAATTTCGGATTTCAGATTTTGGATTTTGGATTAAATCTAAAATCTAAAATCCAAAATCCAAAATTTTGCTGATTGCTACCCTACTGAAAGGATGTGCGCGTGGAAGAATGCCCAAGTGGTGGCAATTCCTCCTAATAAGTAGTGAGCCACTCCTACAGCCCGACCTTGAATGATGCTCAGAGCGCGGGGCTGAATTGCTGGTGCTACTTTCAGCTTGTTATGTGCCCAAACAATAGACTCAATCAGTTCTTGCCAGTAGCCACGACCACTGAATAGGAACATCAAGCTGAATGCCCATACAAAGTGAGCGCCTAAGAACATTAGTCCATAGGCAGATAGCGCACTGCCATAGGAATTGATGACTTGTGAAGCTTGTGCCCACAAGAAGTCACGCAACCAGCCGTTGATGGTGATGGCACTTTGGGCAAAGTTACCACCAGTGATGTGAGTCACATTACCGGCTGCATCTACCGTCCCCCAGACATCTGATTGCATCTTCCAACTAAAGTGGAAAATTACAATCGATATTGAGTTGTACATCCAGAAAAGTCCGAGGAACACATGATCCCAACCAGACACTTGACATGTACCGCCACGGCCGGGGCCGTCGCAAGGGAAGCGGAAGCCCAGGTTTGCCTTGTCTGGAATCAGACGAGAACTCCGGGCAAACAGTACACCTTTGAGCAGAATTAGGACAGTGACGTGAATGGTAAAGGCGTGAATGTGGTGAATTAGGAAATCCGCCGTACCCAAAGCAATGGGCATCATCGCTACTTTACCGCCAACAGCCAAGATCCCGCCGCCAAAGGCATAGCTAACTGGTTCTAGTGCGTTGGGAGCAGTGCCACCAGGAGCCAATGTGTGTATATTTTGTACCCACTGGGCAAAAACTGGTTGCAACTGAATTGCTGTGTCGGAGAACATGTCTTGAGGACGACCCAAGGCACGCATTGTATCGTTGTGGATGTAAAGTCCAAAGCTATGGAAGCCGAGGAAAATACACACCCAGTTCAGGTGGGAAATAATCGCATCTCGGTGACGAATCACGCGATCCAGCACGTTGTTTTGGTTAACAACCGGATCGTAATCCCGCACCATGAAGATGGCAGCGTGAGCCGCTCCACCGACAATCAAGAAGCCACCGATCCACATATGGTGAGTGAATATGCACAACTGCGTAGCATAGTCAGTTGCCAAATATGGATATGGGGGCATCGCGTACATATGATGCGCGATGATAATGGTCAGTGAACCCAAGAACGCCAGGTTGGTTGCCAACTGTGCGTGCCAGGATGAAGTCATGTTTTCGTAAAGACCCTTGTGACCTTCACCGGTGAAAGGCCCTTTATGGTTTTCCAGGATCTCTTTAATGCTGTGACCAATACCCCAGTTTGTACGGTATTGATGACCAGCAATGATGAACAGTACTGCGATCGCTAAATGGTGATGAGCAATGTCTGTCATCCACAAGCCGCCTGTTACCGGGTTTAGACCGCCCTTGAAGGTAAGGAAGTCAGCATACTGACCCCAGTTCAAGGTGAAGAAAGGTGCTAAACCAGCAGCAAAGCTAGGATACAGCTCAATCAACAAGTCTTTGTTCAAGATGAACTCGTGGGGCAAGGGTATGTCTTTTAAGGCAACACCTGCATCCAAAAGCTTGTTGGTTGGTGCGGACACATGGATCAAGTGACCAGCCCATCCTAAAGAGCCACAACCCAGCAACACTTGCAAGTGATGATTCAGCATCGACTCCACATTCTGGAACCATTCCAGTTTAGGAGCGCGCTTGTGGTAGTGGAACCAGCCGGCAAACAGGAACAAGCCTGCTAATACCAAGCCGCCAATTGCAGTTACGTAAAGCTGGAATGTATTTGTAATACCCCAGCCACGCCATACTTGGAACAAACCGGAGGTGATTTGAATACCGTGGAAACCACCGCCAACATCACCGTTTAAAATGTCTTGTCCCACAATGGGCCAAACGACTTGGGCACTTGGCCTAACGTTCAGAGGATCGCTTAGCCAAGCTTCGTAGTTAGAAAACTTCGCGCCGTGGAAAATCATCCCGCTCAGCCAAATCGTCACTACGGCTAAGTGACCGAAGTGTGCTGAAAATATCTTGCGGGATATGTCTTCTAAATCGCTTGTATGTGTATCAAAATCGTGGGCGAGTGCGTGCAGGTTCCAAATCCATGTGGTGGTTTTGGGACCTCTGGCTAAGGATCTGTCAAAGTGTCCTGGTTGTGACCATTTCTCAAATGAAGTGGGAACCGGATCGTTATCGACGATGATTCTTGCCTTTTTTTCCTCTCGCTCCGGAGGACTAATTGTCATTCGACCTCCTCTCTTGATAAGGAATGAGGAATCATGAATACCACAAAGTGAACCATTACCGCATACTCCAGAAATTTGCTGAAGCCGCGATGAAGACCCTATGTGGAGAGTTGTTTCTCGTTGAATTATAGAGTCTTAACTTGTACATTGTTAGAGATAATTTAACAATAATTCAAAATCCACAGAATAACTGTCTTATCTACCTTTCAACTTCAAAGTAATGGACAAAAAGTCAATAGGTTATTCATTTAATTTACAAAGAATAACAATTCGTAAGATGTATGGTTTGGGAGGTGGAGGAGTGGGCAGCAGGGGGATGAAAATTATTAACTTTTTACTCTTGACTCAGCACTCATCACGGGCTAAACGCCCCGCTATCGCTAACAGCACTCAACACTCCTAACTCTTGCCTCTTGTCCCCTGCCTTCCTTTTGGGCTATGGTTCCCTATGGACAGTTTGAGCCAAAATAATCTGTCAATTGTTGAAGTCTATACACTGGGTGGAAGGTATGAACTCGTGGCAGAAGGCGGTATTAGAGAAGCTCCTTCCTAGGAGGTTCCCGGTTCTCAAGTGGATAACTATGTTGATGCTGGTTGTGGGCTTAACCAGTTGTGGCGACAAAGCTGATAGCCAAGAAGTATCTATTGGCTCTGGAGAAAACTCTCCCCAAATTTCTCAGATTTCCAAGCAATTTTCGGAAGTTTCGCCACCATCTGTGATTCAAGAACTGCGCTCAACTTTGGAAACTTATCAGCCACAGGTGACAATAATTACTCCAAAACCTGATGAAATCCTTCAAGACAACAAAGTTACAGCCAGTTTTCAAGTTAAGGATTTACCAATATTTAAAGACCCACAATGGGAACTGGGGCCACATCTACACTTAATTCTCGATAACCAACCTTACATACCTGTTTACGACCTGAATCAGCCTTTAGTTTTGCCAGACTTGTCCCCAGGTACGCATACCCTGCGCGTCTTTGCTTCTCGTCCTTGGCATGAAAGCTTTAAAAATGAAGGTGCTTATGCCCAGACAACATTTCATGTTTTTACCAAAACCGACGATAATAATCCCGCTCCTAGCTTGCCTCTGCTAACTTATAGCCGTCCTCAAGGGAATTACGGAGCAGAACCAATCTTACTTGACTTCTACCTAACTAATGCCCCCCTGCACCTCGTTGCTAAAGAAAACACCAACGATGAATTTAGTGATTGGCGTATCCGCTGCACGATTAATGGTGAAAGTTTCATTTTTGACCGTTGGCAAGCGGTTTATCTCAAAGGCTTCAAGCCTGGTCAAAACTGGGTAAAACTGGAATTTCTCGATAACCAGGGAAATGCTGTCAAAAATGCCTTTAATACTACAGTCAGGCTGACTACTTACCAGCCAAAGGGTAAAGATACTTTATCGAGAATTGTGAGAGGGGAACTCACAGCAGATGAAGTTCGTGGGATTGTAGATGCAAATTATACTGTCAAAGTACCAGCTACTAAACCCACACCCGCCGTTGAAAAAATACCTCAAATACAACCCAAAGTAGAAAAACAGCCAATTCCTGAAACTGAAGTTCCAGAAAAACCAAAAACAGAGCCAACCAAGCCAAAACAGTTAGAACAACCAGAATTGCAACTTCCAACGGCTACACCGTCTCCTAGTTTGCCACCGACGCTGCCAGAGGTTATTGAGTCTCCTGCACCAGAACCACAGCCAGAGGTAACACCGACACCTGAATCAACGCCGTTACCTGAAGAAGTGACTCCTCAGCCAGCAAAATCTAGATTTGGCGGATTTTTCAACCGTCGCGCAAATAAGATACCGACTCAACAAGCGCCAGTCGAACCATCTCCTAGTTTGCCACCGACGCTGCCAGAGGTTATTGAGTCTCCTACACCAGAATCACAGCCGGAGGTAACACCGACACCTGAATCAACGCCGTTACCTGAAGAAGTGACTCCTCAGCCAGCAAAACCTAGATTTGGCGGATTTTTTAATCGTCGCGCAAATAAGATACCGACTCAACAAGCGCCAGTCGAACCATCTCCTAGTTTGCCACCGACGTTGCCAGAGGTTATTGAGTCTCCTGCACCAGAATCACAGCCGGAGGTAACACCGACACCTGAATCAACGCCGTTACCGGAAAAAGTGACTCCTCAGCCAGCAAAACCTAGATTTGGCGAATTTTTTAACCGTCGTGCAAATAAGATACCAACTCAACAAGCGCCAGTTGTGCCATCTCCTGTGCCACCGACGTTGCCAGAGGTTATTGAGTCTCCTACACCAGAACCACAGCCAGAGGTAACGCCTACACCTGTATTAACGCCGTGACCTGAAAAACTGAAAGCAGTGCGTCAGCGAAACTGACGCACTGCTGCTAAGCTAATAAGCTTCAAGTTGCATATAAACAGGGCTAAAGCCCTTACTACAAGCGAATCATCTGGGAAAAATGAATGACGATTAGCTTAATTATGTTGACACTTAGCCTGATGTTTTAACTTGATACTCATGAAATTTTGCTAGTCCCACAATTGAGATATTCATCCAACAACAGCTGGACTTGCCACGTTCTCTAATTTTTGGGAAGGAGGACGCATTCCCAAACCAAGTAAATTCAGCATTTCTCGGTCATTATCATAATCTGGGCATGGAGTTGTCACCGTTAACATTTTGTTGTCGTCGCTGGAAAAGATAGAATTAGCTCCTGCCATAAAACAGAAAGCTTGTTCAACTTGAGAAAGTCTAGCCCTACCAGCGCTCAGACGGACATCAGAAGCAGGCATTAAAATACGTGCTGTGGCAATCATCCGTACAATATCCCAAATGGGGACATCAGGCTGATTTTCTAAGGGTGTACCTGGTACTTGGGAGAGAATGTTAATCGGTACTGACTCTGGATGCGGATGCAGGTTTGCCAGAGTATGTAACATACCTACACGGTCATCAACGCTTTCGCCTAAGCCAAGGATGCCGCCAGAACATACAGTCACATTTGTCTGACGGACATTTTCAATTGTGTTCAGGCGATCGCCATAAGTCCTTGTGGTAATAATCGTGCTGTAATATTCCTGGGAGGTATCCAAATTATGGTTATAGGCGTACAGTCCCGCTTCTTCTAATCGCCTCGCCTGATTAGCCGTTAGCATACCCAAAGTGCAGCATACTTCTAAACCCATTGCGGTAACTTCCTTGACCATTTCCAGGACTTCCTCAAATTGTGAGTTATCCCGCACTTCTCGCCAAGCAGCACCCATGCAGATGCGACTAACGCCGGTTTCTTTAGCTTTCTGGGCGATGCCAACTACTGTTTCTTTTTCTAGGAGTGCTTGCGCCTTTACCTCTGTTTTGTAGCGGGAAGATTGGGCGCAGTAGCTACAATCTTCTGGACAACCTCCTGTTTTAATCGAGATTAGTTTACAGACTTGTATTTTTGTTGGGTCATGATATTGGCGATGTACGCTAGCAGCTTGATAAATAAGCTCTAGTAATGGCGTATTATATATCGCCCGAATCTCTGGTTCTTGCCAATCGTAGCGTATTACCACCGGCATCACTATCCTTGTTGTAGATGGGATTTTTCAATAACTGTCTTTTGGTTGAATCTTCTAAGATACAGTGTTTGGGCAAAGCAATCTGATCAAAGTTATATAGTGGACTCTGCTTTATTACCCATCCGCTCTGAATCTTTGCGCTCTAGTTATTAAAAATCAGCTTATCAAGATTTTGGTTATCTGGCAGATTGACAGCATAAATACTAAATGTTACCAATTTTTAGGTAAATTGAAAACGTGAAGTTTTTGATAGAATATCTCTGCTTAATTTTTTGTATTCTGCGCTGTTACTCAAATGGTGATAAGCGATCGCTTTAGCAAAGCTATCAACAGCAAGTTTGAAGAGATAATCATCTAGTCGGCATTCTTTTCAGGGTTGCCCATATTTTGAATTTCCACTAAATTAGCATAAATTTTGCGAACTGAGCCGTATAGTTTAGTGAGCTTGACCTGCGATTATTGGAGTATTCTGCATGATCAAACAAACTGTTGGCATCACATCCATTGGTTATTACATTCCTTCAAACATTTTAACTAGTGAGGAGATGGCTAAACTAGCCAATTTACCAGAGTTTGTTTTCACTGAAAAAATTGGTATGAAACAGAAGCCAATTGCAGGTAAAGATGAGCATCCAAGTGATATGGGAATTAAGGCAGCAATAGAAGCTATAAATAAGGCAGAAATAACAGCCAGCGAAATTGATATTATTGTTTATTGTGCCGCTGGAGATTATGATTACAGATTTTGGTCGCCTGCTGCCAAAGTCCAAGATGCAATTGGTGCAAAAAATGCTTTCGCTTTTGAAGTTAGGAATTTTTGCAATAGCGGCAATTTAGGAATACATTTATGTCGAAATATGCTGCTGGCAGATAACGATTTATCTTATGCTTTGGTTATTTGTAGTGATAAATTATCTATGCTGCTAGATTATTCCGAGATAGATAACTTATCAACTTTTATCATGGCTGACGGTGCAGCAGCAGCTATTTTAAAGAAAGGAGAATTGAGTAACGAAATCCTTGCTTATCATGCGATGACAGATGGAAGTTTAGTTGATTGTATCAAAGTGCCATTAGCAGGAACTAAGTTTCCTGTGAATGTTATAGAAATCAATCCTGAACTGAGTTATTTAAAAGTTAAAGATCCTAAAAAATTGGAAAATATCTTATCAGAAATATACCTAGAAAACTATGGCAAAGTTATTCATAAGTCTCTAGAAAAAAGTGGATACTGTATAAGTGATGTAAATTTCTTGTTAACGAATCAAGTCAAAAAAAGTTTATCAAAACGCATTTTAAAATCTTTGAATTTAAAGATTGAACAGACGTATGTTTCTTTGAGTGAATATGGTCATTTGGGTGCTGTAGATACTTTATTCGGTTTAGCGAAAACTATAGAATTAGAAAGAATTAAGGCTGGAGACATTGTAGTTTTAGCTAGTAGTGCTGCTGGCTTTTCATGGGCAGCATTAACTTTGAAGTATTAGAAATAGAGCGGGTTTTTTATGAATAGACTACAGTAGGGTGAGCATTGCAATGCTCACCCTACAAGCAGCGATAAATCGCTGACTATGAACAAATTACTTATTGTCGATCGCATGAGCAGGAAGCTGATTATCTATGTTGTTTTGGGCTGGCGATCGCGGCGTTTTCCTTCCAGATATATCATGTAGTAAACCCATCAGTGCGGGGACAACAGTGGGGGTCAAAATTGTCGAAAATGCTAGACCGCCAGTCAGGACAATGCCTAATCCTTGATATAGCTCTGAACCTTGACCTGGTAGAACTGCTAGCGGTAACATCCCCAGTACACTAGTTCCGGCAGACATGAAGATGGCACGCAGGCGATCGCTTGTCGCATTATATAACGATGCGTCATAATCTTCACCTGCTTGCTGAAGTTGCAAGGCGCGATCGACTAGCAGAATGGCGTTGTTGACAACCACACCTGTAAGGATCACAAATCCCAACGCCGTAATCATATCCAGCGCTACATTCATTCCCGGAATCCGGTTAGCAATTACCAAACTCAATAGTGCGCCACTCATACCCATTGGCACTGTTGCCATAATCACCACTGGGTACAGAAATGAGCGATACAAAGCTACCAGTAACAAGTAAGTAATCAAAATCGAAAATGCAAATGCAGCAGCTAATTGAGCAACGGTTGTTGCTAATTGATCTGCTGAACCTGCTAGTTCCAGACGATAGCCTGTTGGTAAATTAGCACGTAAAGGAGTTAGAATTTCCTCTTCAGTACGTTCCACCAGCGTACTCAGTGGGGAGGTGGGTGCTAGGGAGACGGTGAGGCTAATCGAACGCTCTAAATTGACGTGGTTAATGGCGTCGGCTCCCGTGGTTTCACGAATTTCGGCAATATCACCCAGTTGTACCTGTCGTCCTTGTGCATACAGGGACAATTGGCGCAGTTGTTCTGGCGTTTCTACTGCGGTATTTTGCAGTTCCACTGAGACATCTAATTCTTCTTTACCATCAATGTAATCAGAGGCGATTCGACCGCCTAATGCTGCTTCTACCATCGAACCGATTTCGGCTTCTGATAGTCCAACTTCAGCGATGCGTTCGCGATTGGGAATCACTTGTAATTCGCCTGCTCCCATGACGAAGTTAGAGCGGACATTTTGTACGCCAGGAAGATCCCGCAATTTAGCTGTGATTTGCTTCTCTAAGTCACTGATTTGATTTAAGTCAGCGCCGACAATATCCACTTCAAATTCTTTACCTGGATCGCGGAAGATGGAAATTCGCGTCGGGATGATAAAGCGGTATCCAGCAAAGTTACTGCTTTGGGCACGCAACCGATCTACCATTTCAGCGAGTCCGGTAGTGGTGGCAAATTCTGGCTTTAAGATAGTTGCAATACCGCGTAGTGCTCCTGGACGATCAACGTACATGATCCGCTCAACTTCTGGTTGCGATCGCAAAAATTCCTGAACCTGTTCAGATTGCCGGATCGCTTCTGGTATACTAGTTCCAGGTAATGGTTCTGCCCGCAATACAACTAAGTTGCGATTTCCTTCAGGTAAATAATCCGCAGGTGGTAACAGCAAAATACTAATCACCAGCAAAGCCAAGGGAATCGCCAGCACTACTAATCTACGACCAACACGTTTACGTCCCAGTGACCAACTCACGGTAGATGCGAGAAAGTTTTCGAGTTTACCCTGAAAATGACGGAAGACCGCAGAGCTTTTTGCTACTAAACGCTCAAACCAATTACCGCCTCGGTATTCACCGCCCTGCATCATTTGCATTGCTTCCGATTGCTTGAGGAACAATCCAGATAGCATTGGTACTAGGGTTAACGCGGCAAATAGCGAGAATAGGGAAGAAGCAGAAAGAGCGATCGCCATATCGGCATAGAGTTGTCCGGCTTCACCCGTCACCATAATCAGCGGTACAAACACCACTACGTTGGTCAAAGTAGAACCGAGCATCGCGCCCCAGACTTCCTGTGTACCGTCAATGGCTGCCCGCATGGCACTTTTACCCTGCTGTATATGGGTAAAGACATTCTCAATCACAACGATCGCGTTATCCACGACCATACCCACCGCAAACGCCAGTCCTGCCAAACTGATGATGTTCAATGTGCGTCCAAATGCAGACATGACGATGAACACCATAATCAGCGTTGTAGGGATTGTAATTGCTACCACCGCCACGGTACGCATGGAGCCGAGGAACAAAATCAAGACGATTGTCGCTAGTAGCGCCCCACTGAGCAAGTTGCCTTGCACAAACGCCACAGATTGATTTATATACTGGCTCTCGTCGTAGTTGTAGACAAAAATAATACCTTGGTTTTCTCTGTCAAACTCAGCTTGAAGTGCCGTAATCTCCGCTCGAATGCCCTTAGCAACCTCTGGCACATTCGCCCCAATTTGACGAATCACACCGACTGCTACCGCAGATTTGCCGTTGAACATCAACGCACTATCTTGCGGTTTACGCCCCATTTGTACCTGTGCCACATCCCGCAAGTAAACCGTACCAGACTCATCGCGCCGCAGTACAAAGCCTTCAATTTGCGATAGATCCTGCGATCGGCTGACCGTGCGGACTCGATATTCTCGCCGTCCCAAAATTAATGGCCCACCCCGAATATCGCGGTTGTTTTCCTGAAGTACCCGCACAACATCACCAATAGCGAGATTGCGATTAGACAATGCTTGCGGATTGACTTTTACCTCCACTTCTCGCTCTTGTCCACCCACTAACAGAAATTGTCCAGTTCCTTCCACTCGCCGCAAACGCGGAATCACCACTTCTTCTGCTAAATCTCGATAGCGGTCTGCATTAGGCTGAAATCCTTCCTTTGTATCAAACGGAATCCACATCATCGGGGAACTATTACCACCCACGAGTTCTACACTCGACTCTTGTGCTTCTGGCGGTAAACTTTGCACCTGCTGCAAGCGGTTCAATACATCTACCATCCGCTCTTTGGCGTTGGCATCCTGAGCAAATTCCAGGGTGATAGAACTACGTCCCGCACGAGAAGTACTGCTGATTTCCTGGACACCCAGCACCTCTTCCATTTGCTTTTCGATAGGGCGCGTAATCAGGTCTTCTACTTCCGTGGGGCCTGCTCCCGGATACGTAGTTGTGATCGTAATTTCCGGGCGATCGCCTCCTGGTTGCAATTCCAGAGGCAACCTCAGAAGCGAGAACACCCCAAACATTGCTAGCAAGCAAAATAAAACGAATGTGCCATGTCGCCAACGAACAGCAGTTTCGATAAAGTTCATAATGTTGTGGGTTATAGCAATTTAAAAAAAGAATGTGACAGATAGACCATGTAGAGACGTTGCATTACAACGTCTCTACGGCAAGATATTAGGAAAGGGTTAAAGAAGAAAGGAAAAAGGAATCTTTGCCTTTGACTCTTCCCCTTAACCCATCTTCTGCAAGAAGTCCATTGCCTCGTTCCCAGTCTCCAACTGGGAATGTCTATTTGAAGGGTCTGCTTTTGTGACTCGCAGTAGAGCCGCGATCAATCAGCATTCAAGTGCGATCAACTATCTTTACAGGCGCACCATCTTGCAACCCATCACCACCACGCAGCACAATGCGTTGGCCAGTGCGTAAAGTGGGATGGTAAATTGCCACATTTTTACCCATGTCAGCAACCATTTCTACTGGAATTTGTTTAGCTTTACCATCAGCAACCGCAAAAACAAGCCATTGATTTTGGCGTCTGGTTAATGCATCGCGGGATATGACAAAGCTAGACCGATTTGAGGGCATATTTAAGTTGCCGGCGATCGCCATTCCCGGTAATAATCCTGGCGGGGGATTATTGATTTGAACACGGACGCGCTGACGCCGGGAAGCAGCATCGGCGGAGGGAACTACGGCGGTGATGTTGGCACGTTGTTTCCATTGCGGGAGAGCGCGAGCCGTGAGATCAATTGTCATGGCGGGAGTAACTTGACTGCTCAATTCTTCAGGTAACTCCAGAAAAATGTCGAAGCGATCGCCTGCGACTAAGGTAACGATTTGACTAGAACTTTGTACCAAATCGCCATTACTGATATGCCGAGTCTGCACTACCCCCGCTTGAGATGCCACAATGCGAGTGCGCTGCTGTGCCAGTTCTGCTTGAGCTAGAGTAGCTTTGGCTGCTTCTACGTTTGCCCGTTGGGCGGCGATTTCCTCTCGAATCGGCCCAGCTTTGGCTTCAGCAAGCTCAGCTTCGGCTTCTACCCGTTCTCCTCGGATGTTATCTAATTGCGTTTGCGCTTCCACGAGTAATCTTTGAGACAGAGCGCCTTCTTTCACAAGGTCACTAGTGCGCTTTAGGTTATCTTGTGCTTCTAGTTCTCGCGCCTTGGCAGATGTGACTGTTGCTTGACGCTGAGCAAGGATTTCTGGACGAGTACCTACTTCTAGGCGAGCTAAATTACTACGCTGCTGTGCTAGTTGTGCTCGTGCTTGAGCGATCGCCAATTGTTGATCGGTATCGTCTAGGATAGCGATCGTCATCCCTGTCTTGACGCGATCGCCCGATTGCACCAAAATTTTCTCAACAATCCCATTAGTTTGAGCGCGGAGCGTTGACTGCTGGCTGGCTTCCACCTGTCCCAAAAGCTGCACACTTCTTGTAGCACTTCCAGTTGCCAAGGCGATCGTTTCAATCGCCTTTGGGGCTGGCGCTTTCTGCTGTTGGGCAACAGAGGGACGTGGTGTGCTACCAGGAGCCAGCATTCGCCAAAGGATAATGCCACCAGTTGCCAGAAATAGGATCAGCAATCTCCAGAACCAGGGTTTGCGAGAACGAGTTGATGCTAACTCAGAAGGCGCAGAACTGTCTGACTGGGTTTCAACGATTGAAGCTTGATCTTCAGAAGTATCCATAGTAGTTGACGGTGGCTACTGAAGGTTAAAGGTTAATCGTTAATGGTTGACAGCGAACAAACAAGCCGTCAATTGTCAACCATCAACGGTCAATTACGTAACTAAATTTAAAATAACGTTACCTTTCTTGTAGTTTATTAGGTAGTTATGACAAAGAAATGTCAAAATAATTCGTAATTAAGAGCCATAATTACGAATTACGAATTACGAATTACGAATTACGAATTATTTACTCAGGTACACTCCACCAAGCTAAAGCGTAAGGTTGAGTCGCCTCGTTCAGCTTTTGGCGAAAATGGACGCGGATTTTATAATTACCAGTTGCAGGAACGGGACAAAAAATATGTTCTACGCTATCAATTGGGCTAATTGATGAGCAAACCACACCCGCATCAGTATTTTTAGCGTCAGCTTTTACTAAATAGAGATCGAGATTATTCAAACCGCGATCGCGAAAATTCTCCCCTAAATCAAACTGCTGGTTTTTGTTACGATCATTCAGTTCTACCAAACGATCCCAACTTAAGCTAATAGCAATAAAACTCCCCTGCTTTAAAGGTTTGGCTAATACATAGTCAGATGATGCCCCAACATCGACTGTGTGATAATTCCAACCAATGGGGGGAACCGCAGTTGATGGTTGCCATTGACCAGCGCTAAGCTGCTGATAAGCACGAAATACATTCAAATGACCCGCTCCCATTTGGGCATTCAAAGGAATTTTGGGATCTTTGTAAGCATCAGAATCTAGCCAGTCTTGACTTTGTTTATCAATGAGTGTCCGCGTCATTCCCAGTCGTAAGCCATCGCCGCTATCTTGAATTTTGTCTGCTGAATTTAGCAATGTAGCTTTCATGACTTGATGACGCCGAGCATCAGTGCTCCAATTGGGTTTTTTTGCACGGATCTGTCTATCACTTAATTCTTGTAATAAGGCAATAGTAGCTGTAACTTGAGGCGCTGCAAAACTCGTACCTGTTACCTTGTTCAATTTACCATCTGGATTGAGCAAAGAAATGTTATTACCAGGTGCAACTAAACTAACAGCACGACGCCCATCAAGATTAAACTCTTTTCCAGCTAAACGGCCGCTTACTCCTTGGTTAGTACCAGCCAGATTGGAAACGTCTACTTTATTAAAAATCCCTCCTCTGCGGGATGAAAAAGCCACGTTCATTCCGTTAAAATTATCTGTAGGGATGGGAATACCACCTTTACCCTGGTTGCCAGCGATCGCATACAAGACATCATGAGCGCGACTAGACCAGTCAACACATAACGTTAGTAAAGCTTTGCCATCTAAGGTAGCCTCCGGTCGTGGATCACGATTTAAGGGTTCACCAAAACTGAAATTAATGGCCCGGACATCGCCACCATTTTGTAGGGCTATATGCTGCGCCGATAAGCACTCTTCTGGCTGACCCATGTTTTTCGTCGAACCCACGGCAGACGAATACAATCGTGCTCCTGGTGCAACCCCTGGCAAAGCTTTGTCTTGACTTACCATCACACCAGCGACATTGTAAGCATGGGGGTCAACACCGCTATTTGACTTAGCTGGCCCATTGCGTGAGAACACTGCTGCTAAAGATATAGCGCGATTTTTAGACACTGCTTTATCCCAGCCAAACATTCCCGGACGCCCAATTTCTACCTGACCAATAGCAATCTTACGACCGATTAAATTATAAGGAGGTTGATGTAACTTCAAAGCATCAATACCATTGGTTCCCAGAGGAGATTTTAAAGCTGAAGCCAGTACCGGCAGACTCACACAGGAAGCACTCAATCCCCAAATTATCCAAGTTAGTTTTTTAGTCATAGTCGAAAGTCAAAGGTCAAAAGTTAAGAGTCAAAAGTCAAGAGTCAAAGGTCAAAAGTCAAGAGTTATTGGTTTCCATATTTCCGCATCTCCCACTCTCATCATCTTTGCGAAAAAGGCGGGATCAAAGCTATGAGCACTTGCTCAATATGTTGTTACAATGCTTACAGACGAGGACGCTTGAAAACCCACCAGCCATGACCCAAAACCTATCTCAAAAGCCCATTGTGATTGCTCCATCTATCCTATCAGCCGATTTTAGTCGTCTGGGAGACGAAGTCCGCGCCATAGACGCAGCTGGAGCAGATTGGATTCACGTTGATGTAATGGACGGTCGTTTTGTACCTAATATTACGATAGGCCCTCTGGTTGTGGAGGCAATTCGTCCAGTTACGACCAAGCCACTGGATGTCCACTTGATGATTGTGGAACCAGAAAAGTATGTTGAAGGCTTTGCTAAGGCTGGCGCTGATATTATCTCTGTACATTGCGAGCATAACGCTTCACCTCACTTGCACCGTACCCTAGGACAAATCAAAGAGCTTGGTAAGAAAGCAGGAGTTGTACTTAACCCTGGTAGTCCTCTAGAGCTCATTGAACACGTTTTGGAACTGTGCGATTTAGTGCTGATTATGAGCGTCAACCCCGGCTTTGGCGGTCAAAGCTTTATTCCGACTGTATTACCCAAAATCCGTAAGCTGCGTCAGATGTGCGATGAACGCGGTCTTGACCCCTGGATTGAAGTAGATGGCGGACTAAAGGCAAATAATACCTGGCAAGTTTTGGAAGCGGGAGCCAATGCGATCGTTGCTGGTTCAGCTGTGTTCAATGCTAAGGATTATGGCGAGGCGATTACAGCTATTCGCAACAGCAAGCGTCCTAGTCCAGAACTGGCAAAAGTTTAATCCAAAAAAAGATTAGACAGACACCATATCATAGATAAACGTAGGGTGGGCAATTTATTTGCCCACCCTAATTTTTTACGTAATGCCTGCATTGCCTTCAGCTAAGAGTATCCGGGTCTACTCCAAGTTCGCACAATTTTTCTGCAAGTTTTTGAGCGCGTTGTTCTGCTTGTTTGATGCGTTCTTCTGGCGTAGGCAACCTTTTTCCTTGGTCATCGTACCAATTACCGTCAACTATGGGGGAATTTCCGTACTTGATATTCCGCTGATTCCACAATTGGATGAGATTTTCCCACTGCTTGAGCAAATTTGTCTTCAATAGCCTGCAAATCTGCTTGGGGTATGGCTTTCCACTGTTCTCGCGTTGCCCAATGTATGATTAAAATAACTTCTTTGGAGTTGTCAGGAGTGATCCAAACTTCTTTACCGAGAAATCCAGGATACTTAGCCAGCGCTGCTGTCCAAATTTCCGCATCCTTTTGAATAAAATTTTCCCGTAAATCGGGGGCAACATGAAATTTGAGGAATTCTATAACCACACCCTTTGATCCCTATGCTTGCCAATTTGCCAAAATAGAGCTGTAGGCTAGAATAGCTACGCTTCCAGCATAGCTTGACTGCGTACACTCAAGAATAAGGGTCGGCTGGTTTGAAACAAGAAGAGGAAGGGAGTATGGACAGCAACAACTGGTTGCAACAATTAATGATGGTAGGTCTTGGTACAACATCTATAGTTGCGGAAAAACTACGGCAAGTCAGCGATGACTTAGTTAAAGATGGTAAGCTCAATCCTGAACAAGCCAAGGCTGTGATCGATGATATTGCACAGCAGTTAAAGTCGGAGCAGGGAAACTGGGATGTCCAAATGCAACGACAAATGCGAAATATGATGCAGGATTTGGGAGTGGCTCGCCAGTCTGAGGTGGACGAACTGCGGGGTAGAATTGACCGTTTAGAACGTCAAGTGCGCGATTTAGAAAATAAGCTTTGGCGTTAGAATGTCCTTTGTGATTTAAACTAAATGTGTTCTGTTGGTAATCCTTTTGCCAGACTACCTAAGTAGGGAGAACTTAATTTTGAAAGCAATTTTCCTCAGCGTGGTGTTCATGCTGGCATGTGTTGTGCTTTTGGTGTTAGCGCAAGTTGGCGGTAAACAGGATACTGCCATTGCTACCCAATTGTCCCAAACACTACCAGCGCCTACGACTGTAACTAAAAACAATACCTTAATTGCGAGTAATACTATGTCTGATGCCAATGCCGTAACCACCCCTTCTGGATTAAAGTATGTTGAGTTGAAAGAGGGGACTGGGGCGACTCCTAAAACCGGACAAAAAGTTGTAGTGCATTATACTGGCACTCTAGAAGATGGTACTAAGTTTGATAGCTCACGCGATCGCGGTCAACCCTTCGACTTTAAAATCGGTGTCGGACAGGTAATCAAAGGTTGGGATGAAGGAGTTGGCACAATGAAAGTTGGTGGTCAACGTCAGTTAATCATCCCCCCTGAGTTAGGTTATGGCTCTCGCGGTGCTGGTGGTGTGATTCCACCTAACGCCACTCTGCTGTTTGATGTGGAATTGTTGGACGTTAAGTAGGGATTGGGGACTCTTAAGAGAGGGGTAAAGGGTAAAGGGATAGTTTTTTCCTTTACCCAATGCCCAATGCCCAATATTCAATTAAAGCAATTATTATTTCAATAATTATTTTGTTTAGCTAAATTATTAAAGTTTGAGATTTTGAAACTTTGTAAACTGTGGATTGAATAGAAGTTTTACAGTCCCAGTTGGGCCGTTGCGGTGTTTAGCTACGATTACTTCTGCAATTCCGCGATCGGGGGTATCTGGAGAGTAATATTCATCGCGGTACAACATGATTACTAAATCCGCATCTTGTTCAATACTTCCACTTTCTCTCAAATCCGACAACATTGGACGCTTATTGGTGCGTGCTTCTACCCCTCGGCTCAACTGAGATAAAGCAATAACTGGTACAGACAATTCACGCGCTAAACCTTTAAGATTCCGCGTAATTTTTGATAATTCTTGGACGCGGTTATCACCTCCTCCTTCCATTAATTGCAAGTAATCTATAACAATTAATCCTAGTTCAGTTCCTTGTTCTGCTTGCAGTCGCCGCGCCTGACTACGCATTTGTGTAACTGTAATATTCGGCGTGTCGTCAATATAAATTGGCATTTCTGAGAGGATACCAATAGCACGGCTTAAAGGTTCCCACTGTGTTTGACTGAGGCGTCCACTCCGCAAATAACTACTTTCAATTTGCGCCTCGCTAGCTAATAAACGTTGCGTTAGTTGCTCTTTTGACATTTCCAAACTGAAAACCGCAACCGGTAATTTATAAGAAGCAGCAATGTTATGAGCAAGATTTAAACAAAAGGCCGTTTTTCCCATTGATGGCCTACCAGCGACAATAATCAAATCAGAACGCTGAAAGCCGCTAGTCATGGCATCTAAATCATAAAATCCGCAGGGAATACCAGGTAAGGCAATACCTTGATTGCGATCTTCAATATCTTGGAAATTATTAATCAGGGTATCAGAAATGTGAACTAGACCTGATTGGGGACGTTCTTGAGTAACGCCGAAAACCTTCTGTTCTGCTTGATCGAGAACGATTGGTAACTCGGTTTCTGTCTCATAACCGAGATGCACAATTTCATTACCAGCTTTGATTAACTGTCGCCGCAGGTATTTTTCCATCACCAACCCTGCTAAGGAGTCGATGTTAACTGCTGACACTGTGCGGTCTACCAAAGTTGCTAATTTATTTCTCCCACCAATGCGGGTAAGACTATCATGGTCAGTTAGCCAACTTGTAACCGCGAGTAAATCTGTGGGTTTACCTTGAGCGTGGAGCCTCACAGCTGCTTGATAGATATCTTTATGAGCGCTAATGTAAAAAGCTTCTGGAAGGAGGCGATCGCTAACTCGACTAATCGCTTCTGGATCTAGTAAAATTCCCCCCAAAATCGCTTCTTCAGCCTCAATATTTTGGGGTGGTAAGCGATCGCTACCATCACCTTGAAAACGTAGTTCTTCAGCCATAATGAAACATTAGGAGTCAGGAGTAGAGACGCGATTATACTCTTACGAGAAGCGGTCTTCGAGCGTCTACGCATCTGTACAGGATTCAGGAGACAAAAGCTATAAAAAATGGAGTTTAAACGTCATGATTTCTTTTTCGATTCTGCTTACAAGTGCCAGATTTTAAAACCCAACTCAAGGCACTCACCCAAGAAACATTCTGTCTCCTGTCTTTTGTCTTTTGTCTCCTTACTTTACCGTTAGCTAGCTACAACTTGAATATCGACTTGCGCCGTTACTTCAGAATGCAGCTTAATTTCGGCTTTATAAGTACCAAGGTGGTTAATATCAGGGATGGTAATACCACGCCGATCAACTTCTTGACTAGTAGCTGCTTGAATTGCCTCTGCAACTTCTTGAGTGGTAACAGTACCAAAAATTGCTTCGTTTTCACCAACCTGCTTAGCAATTGTCAAGCTACCAACTTTTTCTAAAGCTTCTTTTTGCTCTAAAGCTTGTTGTCTGAGTTCTAATTGCCGTTGACGTTCTTGCTCACGACGGCGTTCTACTTGCTTGAGAATACCGGGAGTGGCATGGGTTGCCAATTTTTGGGGAATCAGATAATTACGAGCATAGCCGGGAGCTACGTCCACTAAGTCGCCAGATTTGCCCAGCTTGCTGATATCCTGATTTAAAACCAACTGCACGCGTTTCACCATCGTTTTCCGTTTTTCCTGTAAAATCTCATTAACTGGGGTTTCGGGCAGAATAGCTCATAAGAGTGTAGCTCTCTCCCAAGTAGCTTTGCCTATACCCTAAAGCTTACAGATCGTAGCGAAAGGTAGGGTGCGATCGCAACTATTAGCGTCAGAAAAATCACAAAGCGTGCTAACTCTTAACTAAAACCTATCTTTCATTCCCCGGATCCGAGCAAAGGTTTGCACAGGATCACTGCTTTTAGCAGCTGATTGTAATGACGGCTGCTCCCAACGTAAAAAGGGATTGGTACGCTTCTCAACTCCCAACAGCGAGGGAATTGTCGCTTCTCCTCGACTACGGTAAGCCTTGACTTCATCGTAGCGCTTCTTGAGGTCGGCATTGTCGCCATCCACAGTCAAGGCAAATTGCAGATTTTTTAAGGTGTATTCGTGAGCGCACCAGATGCGGGTATCGTCAGGGAAAGAGCGCAGTTTGCTTAAAGAGTCTACCATTTGTGTTGGTGTCCCTTCAAATAAACGACCGCAACCGCCAGCAAACAGGGTATCACCACAGAATAAATCCCCTGCACCAGCTTGTTCTGGGGGAAAGTAGTAAGCAATGTGAGCGCGAGTATGTCCGGGAACGAAGACTACTTCAGCTATTCGGTCTGCAAACTGAACGCGATCGCCTTGTTGCAAAAATACCTGTTGTCCAGGAATTCGCCCGCGATCCTCAGTTCCGCCATAAACTGTCACATTTGGGAAGTGTTTCATCAACTGTTTGTTACCACCCACATGATCGTTATGGTGGTGCGTATTGAAAATCGCTACCAAATCAGCTTTTAGTTCTCTCAATTTCTTTAATACTGGTTCTGCCTCCGCTGGATCAACAACAGCGGCAATATTTTGTTTGCTGTCGTGCAGTAAGAATATGTAGTTGTCTGAGAGTGCCTCAAGACGTATTACCTCCATTACCTCTGCCTCCCTCGCAAATAAATGTTTGGTATTGATTAGCAATCCTATATTTCAGTAAGTAACAGGGTTACTTGCACAAGCTACATCAACTATTTATACTTTCACTATTATAGCTGTAGTACTTCATAAATCATGATAGTATACAACCGTACTTCCACGGTAAATATACTGAACAAAAACAAAATTTATCTAGATTTATCAGTGAATTTTCTATAGGAATAGCCATAAGTATAAAGTTAAATTTATCATATTATTTTATCTTTTAAAGATACAAATAATTTTAATATCTAGAATCCTCAAGATTCGATTCCAGATGTCAAACATAATCCTATTACATATTTAAACTATATTTATTTCAATAAAATAAAAATGGATTAAAAAAATGCATTTTTTAAACCAGCCATTAATCGCAAATATATTTTTTAAACTTTTAACTATTTTTAAAATAGAAGAATATAAATATCCTTATATTTTTGAGAGAACTAAATCAAAACTTAGCAAGTTGATAAATAATAATTCAGATGGTAAACTATACGATCTAGTATTTGTAATTCACGATGCCAAAGGCTGGATACTCGAAGCAATATGCAGAGAGATTGCTACATATTTTCCCGGTAATTATTTTTTTGCATATTCTCTGACCGAGCTACCTCAAGCTAAAGCCTACTTTTTTGCTCACTACTCTTTTTTACCTATAGCTTTAAAGCAAAACCCGATTCTTTGGCAAAGCAAGCTACTCGTTTGGTATACCCATCCAAAAGATATTGGGAGAAGTAATGAAGAACTTGTTTATACACTAAATCAAAGTACTAAAGTTATATGTACTTGTTCCCAATTTGTAGAGTTACTTAAAAACCAAGGAGTAAACAGTAAAAAAACAACATTTATTCTGGGTGGTGCTGATCCTGCGATTTTTCAACCTCATCAACGTTTAAATGGCGCTGTTGGTTTTTGTACAGCATATTATGCCAGAAAATCTCCTGAACTAATATTTAATATTATTAAATCAATGCCCCATAGAAAGTTTATTATTTTGGGGAGAAATTGGGATCAATACGAAAGATTTGAAGAACTAATTGCTTTTCCAAACTTATCTTATATTCAAGCTCCTTATTCGGATTATCCTAAGTACTATGCTGAGATGGATGTTTTTGTTTCACCTGCGAAATTAGAAGGCGGCCCCATACCTTTAATTGAAGCAATGATGTGTAATATTGTACCTGTGGCGAGTAGAACAGGGTTTGCTCCTGATATCATTAATCATGGAGCAAATGGCTTTATATTTGATATTGATAGTCCCGATGAAGTGGTATGCAAATTAATCGATCAGGCGTTTAATATTCAAACTAATATCAGTCAAACTGTTGAGCATTTGAGTTGGAAAAACTTTTCTTTAGAAGTACAAGAACTTTTAAAATAACTATTACATAAACTAATTTATGAACTCAAAAAGAGGATTTATAACAATTCTGACAGGTCTTTACTCTTTTCAAGATTGTATTCACTTTTTAGCGGCAATTAGAAAGTTTCATCAAGAACCAATAATTATTCTAATTGGCCAGGTTCCTACCATTCTTTACCCTTTACTCAAGGCTTTCAAAAATGTAACTTTAAAGCCAGCCCCAGCGAATGAAAATACTGTTTTAGCATCACGACAAGCAAAACTCGCTTTATATGAAGCTTCGGAATTTGAGCAAACAATTTATCTAGATTCAGATATTTGCTTACTTTCTGATATTAATGATGTGTTTGAGTATTTAGATGAGTATGATTTTTTATTAACTGAAGATGTGCAACCTTATATTGTTAAAGCAACAAATTTATTGCGAGGAAAGCAACAAGACCTTTTGCCTAATGTTTTACCAATACTGCAATCTGTAGGTTTACCTCTAAAAGAAGATAGTGTGCAATATAATGGCGGTTTTATGGCTTTTCGGAAAACAGAGATAACTAAGGTATTTTTTGAGGAATTTAAGCGATATTTTGAGATTGTTAAAAATAACCAAGATAAATTACTTTTAAAAGACCAAGGTGCTTTTGCTTCTGCGATCGCATCTGTACATCCTAAGATGAAAATATTACCGCCTACCTACAATTATCTCAGTAAATGGCAGGACGCTTATCATATTCAAGATGAAATTAAAGTACTTCACTGTACGTATCCTTACCGTCCTCAATATGCTAAAAATATTACTCGTTCTTTATACACAAGGGTTTTTGACAGATTCGCTAAAGTATTTTTGCCGAATCAAGTTACAAATCCTTGGCGCACTAAATAAAAACCAGTGAAAAAATAGTGAAAAAGATTTCAAAAATATCACTGTTAGTTTCAGATTTATCAAGTGCGGCTATTCTGCGTTCATACTTGATAGCAGCAGCCCTCAAAACATTAGGGCTGGAAGTTGAAATTATGGGGTTTTTATTTGGAAAAAACTTATATCGAAATTTACCGTCAGAGTTAAACGTTTATCATCTACCTGGCAAAAATTTTCCAGACTTTTTTGGTGAAATGAGGAAACTTTTACCAAAAATAAATGGAGATATAATTTATGCAATCAAACCACAAACGGCAAGTTTTGGAGTTGCACTACTCAAAAAACTATATAGTCAAAAACCAGTAATTTTAGATATAGATGATTGGGAACTTAGCTGGCATGGTGGTGATGACTGGCATTATCGTCCTACACTCAAACAATTAGCTAGAGAATTGTTCAAATCAGACGGCGCACTTAGGAATCCTTATCATCCTTTGTACGTTAAATGGATGGAAACTTTAGTAAATCGTGCTGATGCTGTGACTGTGCATACTACATTTTTGCAACAGCGTTTTGGCGGTACATTTGTTCCCAATGGTAAAGATATTTCCTTATTTGATCCTGCTCGATATGATGCTGAGTCCAGCAGAATTCGCTATGGTTTATCTGATTATCGTATTTTAATGTTTCCTGGTGCGCCAAGACCTTATAAGGGTTTAGAAGATGTTCTAATAGCGTTAGATAAAATTAATCAGCCAGACTTAAAACTGGTAATTGTGGGTGGCAGTCCTTATGATAATTATGATCAGCAACTTCAACAACAGTGGGGACGCTGGATTATCAAACTGCCAAAGTATCCAGCTGATGTTATGCCTGATTTAGTAGCGGCTGCTCACATTGTTGTTGTTCCCCAGCGAGATACTCTTGAAACTCGCGCTCAATTTCCCCTCAAGTTGACAGATGGGATGGCAATGGCTAAACCTGTATTATCAACTCGCGTTGGAGATATTCCCAAAATTTTAGACAATACTGGTTATTTAGTTGAGCCTGCTTGTCCTGAACAAATTGCTGAACAAATTCAATCGATATTTCAAGATTTAGAGTCAGCAAACCAGCTAGCTCTCAAGGCAAGAGAAAGATGTGTTGAGCACTATAGCATAGAAGCTATGGCTTCTACGCTCAAGTCAATAATTTTTCAATTATAAATATTAATGGAGGTGATTTATATGTGGAATTAACTATTTTATCAAAGCTCCAAAAGCTATAGATTATAGGTAAATATGTGTTTAAGCAATTTATGAAAATTATTTAGCTCTGTTTATTTGATGATTAGCTGATTAAGCAACTAATCGGTGAATAATATTAACAGGACTTACGTGAAGAAACGAACCGCGAAGGACGCAAAGGAATAAGAGTTTTAGAGAGTTCTTGCGTAAGTCATAATTAATTAATAAGTGAATAGCAAAAAATAGCCAATGTCTACCAGAAAACTACTATTAAGATTTGCTAAACCCTATCCAGGGTTGATTATATTGACAATATTGTTAGGATTTTCTGGAGCTTTATTTAATGGGGTCAGTACGGCTCTAATTGTGCCAGTAGTTTTAAGAATTGTGGGGCAGGAAGTAGATTTAAGTAATGCTCCTACTCTTCTTAAAACGATAATGTCTCCGTTTGAGAATATTCCAGCGAATTACCGCACAGGAGTAATGGCTGGAGCAATTATATTTATAATTATTTTAAAAAACTTAGCGGCTTATGCCAGTGCTTTAGCATCGAGTTCTTTAACACGAGCGCTGACAGCAGATATGCGAGAAGCCGGGCTAAGGCTGTTACTAGAAATTGATATAGATTATTACGCCAAGACGAAAGTTGGTGATTTAATTAATCGACTTGGTGGTGAAATTGGGCGTGCAGCAGGTGCGGTAGGTAGTACAGTCAAGCTAGGTATTTTAGGAATTACTATTTTAGTTTTCGTTGGGTTGCTACTGTCAATTTCTTGGCAGCTGACGATTGCCTCAACGATTTTACTCTCGTTAGTAACTTTAATAAATCAGTATGCTATTTATCGTTCTAAAAAGTTTGGTAAACAGCTTAGTGATATGTCTAAAGCATATTCAATTACTGTGCTGGAAACTCTGAACGGGGTTCGGTTAGTCAAAGCAACTGGAAATGAAGAAAAAGAATATCAACGAATTAAGAAATTAATCCGCGATCGCGAAAAAGCAGATTTTCAATCTCAAGTTAATTCAGGAGCGATCGCACCCCTCAGCGAAGTCATGGGTATTACAGCTTTGCTGTTGATTGTACTTTTGAGTAAAATCTTTTTTGCTGACCAAATTACTTCTCTGGCTCCTGTACTCCTAACATATTTATTCTTACTGCTGCGAGTGCTGCCATTAATTTCTGAGTTAAATACTATTCGCAGCAACTTTGCAAGTACTGCTACTAGTGTGGATGTAGCTAGTGAATTTTTAAGCTTGGATGATAAGCCATTTATGGGTAACGGTAAGCTTCCCTACACGAAATTGCAAGAGGGAGTGCGATTTAATTCCCTTTCCTTTGCTTACCCCAGTCATGAAAAGTTGGTGCTCAAAGATGTGAATTTATACTTACCGCATGGCACAACCTTAGCTCTGGTAGGCGGTTCTGGTGCTGGTAAATCTACTTTGGCAGACCTTTTACCCAGATTTTACGATCCAACATCTGGCTCTATTACCATTGATGGCATTGATTTGCGTGAGTTCGATGCTGTATCTCTACGAAAACGGATGGGAATTGTCAGTCAAGATACCTTTCTGTTCAATGACTCGGTGGGGAATAACATTGCTTATGGACGGCCAGAGGCTACCGAGGATGAAATCATCACAGCGGCAAAGCGGGCAAACGCCTATGAGTTTATCAGTAAATTACCCCAAGGTTTTGATACCCTGATTGGCGATCGCGGCGTCATGTTGTCTGGTGGACAAAGGCAAAGATTAGCGATCGCTCGCGCCTTGCTACAAAATCCAGACATTCTCATACTTGATGAAGCCACTAGTGCTTTAGATACCGTTTCCGAACGCTTAGTACAAGCTGCACTCGATGATCTCAGTCGCGCTCGGACAACCTTAGTCATTGCTCACCGCCTTTCTACAGTCCAAAAAGCCGATCAAATTGCTGTATTAGATCAAGGACGTGTAGTGGAGGTGGGAAACCATGAAGAACTTTTGCAAAAAGGTGGTTACTACTCACGCTTATACTCAATGCAATTTGCTGAACGCCCAGAAGCTATTGTTAAACGTAATCAAAGCTTACTCCGCATTTCTCATGAAATTCGCACGCAGTTAAACTCGATGATTGGGTTTTTGCGCTTATTACTTGATGAAATGGTAGACAATTCTCAAGAGCGGCAAGAATTAATTGAAGAATCCTACAAATCAGCTTGGAGAATTCTTAATACCATTGATGTTTTTGACGATGTTGTTAATATGCAATTGAAAGGTAAGTTCCTCTCAATTTCTGAGCAAAATCAGAATGTTGCAACTAGTCAACATGAAACATTCAATCATATTTCCGTTGAGTTTCGGACTTGTCTTAATCCTATACTTGGCTCTCTTCGCTCGCTAGCCGATAATTTGATATACACCCATAAAGAACAAAATAAGTTAGTTACGGAAACTTATGAATCTGCTATATATCTGCTCGATAACTTAGAAAAATTTGAGGATAGTATTACCACCTAAAATCATGAACAATGCTGCTTTAAAAAAACACTACATTTTTTTTATTGGTGAAAAATTACCCCAGCCAGAAGCTCACTTAGTACAGTCCACAAATGCAGCTAACGCTGCCGCTAACTTGGGATATTCAACAGTTTTGGTATATCCTGACAAAGATTCGAGAGCTATTAACCCAGCTAATTTGTTTCGTCCTTTTCAACCTCAAAAAACTCCAACAGAACTGATTAAATATTACAACCTTCATGACAAATTGAAAGTTGCTCCCTTACCGATGCCTTGGCCCATTGATCATTTTAAAAGTAAATTTACTGATTCTAATACTATTGCCACTAAGTACTATTTACCATTTCATATACTTCCCACTACCAAACTTGTCCATAGTCGCAACTGGAATTTTGTGAAAGCTGCCATTAAAAATGGCGTTCCCGCAATTTACGAACACCATCACCACGAAGATAAGGAATTTGAGCCAGAAATTGTCAAAAGTCCGCTGTTTCAAATTGCTGTCACAGTTGTAGATACCATCCGCGAAACCATGATTAAAAATGGCATTCCACCAGAAAAAGTAATTAAGCTGCACAACGGTTTTAACCGCTTATTTATGCAGAGACAGCCAGAAAAAGCGGCGGAATGGCGCAAAAAGCTACTGACGGAGCGATCGCATTTGGTAGTATATGCAGGAGCGCTACAACAATTTAAAGGTATTGATGTACTAATTGATGTGGCTAGTGAAATACCAAATGTGCAATTTGTCTGTGCAGGTGGTAAGTCAACAGAAGTCGAATACTATCAGCAATTAGCAGCAGAAAAGCAAGTTCAGAACATTACATTTTTAGGCTATGTCTTGCATCATGAGTTAGCGTCTTTGCTACAAGCAGCAGATATTTTAGCTCATCCCCATTGTTCAGGAAAAGCAGCAACTTTCACATCTCCCCTAAAACTATTTGACTACTTCGCTTCTGGAACTCCCATTGTAGCCACAGAAATTCCTTCATTAATTGAGTTTCAAGATACTAAAGTCATCGCTGCTTGGTGTGAGCCAGATAATCCTACCAAATTTGCTGAATGTCTCAAACAAGTTCTACAAACTCATCCCAGAAAAGTAGATGGTTATCCAGATAGTGTTGAGTTTGTCAAGCAATTCTCTTGGGAAAATAGAGCGGCAAAAATTCTCAGTTACGTCGATGCATCTCTACTTCCCCCACTTATTGCGTAATAGAAAATGGGGGAATAATTATTGACAAATGACAAATGACAAATAACTAATAAAATGAATATAAAAACTGTAGGTATGATTAGCAGCTATCGAGGTTTAGAAACTAGAGCCGATTGGCTGTGGCAACAAACCCCGCATGAATTTGGAATTTGGGGCAATATGCAAATGTTAGCACTAGCGCCAAAACCAGATTTTTTAATAATGTATCAGTTTGATTTTCCCAAAATATCACCACATAAATCTTGGTTAGATAGTTTTCGTAAACCGCAGCAAGCATCAGAATTAAATATTGATTCTCTGCTGCGTAATGTCAGCAAAGAGCGAATTATTTATTTACTCAGAGAACCACCTTTAGATGAAATTGTAGAAATAAACAATCATAATTATCAACAAGCCCAGAAGTATTGTGGCTACGTTTCTGGGCCTGATGATTTTGCTCCTACTCCCAACTATATGCCTGCTATTTGGTATCATTCAAATTCCTTTCAAGATTTAAATGAAATGCCATGTCCTCAAAAGGTTTCTTCATGCAGTTGGATTACTTCTGGAATTAGCCGCACAGCTAACCACCGCCAGCGTTTAGAATTTTTGCAGTCCTTAGAATCAAGTGAAATTAAGTTTGATTTGTATGGGCGAAACTTACCTGTATGGGCAAAAACATTAGGAGAACTTAGTAACAAGTGGTATGGGATGGCTCCTTATTATTACAATTTATCAATTGAAAACTATGCTGATAATAATTGGTACGTAAGTGAGAAACTTTGGGATAGTTTGCTTGCTTGGTGTCTACCAATTTACTATGGTGGGCCGGCTGCTGATAAATTGTTGCCACCGGGTAGTTTTTTAAGATTGCCTAGTTTGGATGAAAAAGGCATTGCCTACATCAAAGAAGTTACTGCTACACCTGATGCTTGGTATGCTGCCAAAGATGCGATCGCAGAAGCACGGCAAATCATATTACACAAATTAAATCTGCTCAACTGGTTATCAAATTTTGTTACTCAACACTCATAAACTATGGATGGTATTTGTACGCTTGGTAATGATTATGTTTTTGATCAACTGATTGCTTTGCTAAACAGTATTGATCTGATATTGGGCAAAGAAACTCCTGTTTGTATCTATCCTTTTGATGACCAAACACAGCGGATTGCTGATGAAATAGTTAAGCGCCCTAATGTATTTATTTACGATAATCAAGAATCAATTAACCGCTGGGATAAATTTATGCTAGAGGCTAGCCCTGCTAGTATGAATAAAAATAAGTATAGAATTTATGGCGGACATCGACGCTTTTGTGCATTTGATGGCCCATTTGATAGATTTGTTTATCTGGATGCTGATACTCTAGTGATGAATTCACTAGATTTTATTTTTGAAAAATTAGATGAATATAACTGTGTTGTCTATGATTTCCAGTTTAAATATCCAGATAAAGTTTATAACATCAATTCAGAGAAATTATTCCAAGTATTTGACGAAAATAGGATAAAAAGTGAAATTTTTTGCTCAGGATTTTACGCTTCTAAAAAAGGGCTATTTGACCAATCTAAACTAGAAGAATTGTTATCTTATCTGAGAGCAGGTGAGAGGGAAATACTCTATCCTACAGGAGATCAGCCAGTTCTTAACTATATGTTTATGAGAGCTGGCATACCAGTTTACAATTTTGCTCATCACTTACCAAATAATCAAGTTACAGGCTGCTCTGTTACTTCTAAACATTTTGAAGAACAAGACAGAATTCTTTATGACAAAGGGACTCGATTAACTTATCTGCATTATATTGGTATTCCACCTAATATCAACCAAGCAGTATGTGCTGGAGAAAATATCGAGTTTCCTTATCGAGATTTATTTCTCCATTATCGTTACTTGCATGAACCAGAAAAACGCCCAGTTTTTAACGCTCCTCCTAAGCGCTATGATGCTCCACCACCAAGTTTAATTACAAGAGCTTTGCGAAAATTAAAATTAATTAATCAAGGTTAATCTTATGAGTCGGGGAATTTATATAGTTGCCAATGACCGCGTAATAGATAATGCGATCGCTTTACTCAATAGCATTCGCCACTATGACCAAGAAGTGACCGTTTATCTTATCCCTTTTAATGACAACTATCACAAAGTTGCAGAGCAACTTGCCAGCTTACATAATGTGCAAGTTTTCCCAGACCTAGAACTTCTTGATAATTTAACTAAACGTATAGGGGAAATTTTTGATAGAGATTTCCTCGCATTACCTAATAAAATGCGTAAGCTGGTGGCATGGTTTGGCCCTTTAGATGAGTTTATTTATATTGATACTGATATTGTCGTTTTTGAAAAAATCGCTGACAATTTAGACAAGCTTTCAGAAGTCGATTTCTTCTGTTGCGATTATCATTATGCCAATGATAAGATGCGAAATATTTTTTCTCCATTTGTGAAAGAACAGCAAATTTTTTCAGATGCTCAACTAGAAGACGTTTTCAATAGCGGCTTTTGGGCTTCTCGAAAGGGAGTTATTACACAGCAACAGATGGATGAAGCTTTACGCGAGTGTGCAATGCATCGTGAATATTTCGATTTTTCTGAAGGAGTTACAGACCAACCTATTTTGAATTATCTTGTTTTGAAGCTGATTGCTAAACGTGGCAATCTCGTTAAAATTCCTGGGGGCGGGCCTGGTAGTTGGGCAGGTTCGCAAAATTTTCAACAGCAAGATTATGCTCTCTATGACCGAGGACAACGACTAAAGTATCTTCACTGGGCTGGTACGCGGATTAAAATTGGTAGTCCCTATTGGCAATTGTGGGAACACTACCGTTACCTTCATGAAGGTAAATTTGCTTTTATTCCAAAGCTGACTCGCCGTTTATTTCCCTTTGTTTCTGCTCGTACTTAATATTAGGAGTATCCCGATGACCGATGGTATTTATATACTAGGTAATGATGTGGTCTATGACCAAGTGGTTGCGTTGCTCAACAGTATAGAAGCTAATGCTGGTAGAAAAATTCCTATTTGTATAATTCCATATAATGATCGGTTGGACAAGGTGCGAGAAGAGATTGCAGCTAGAGATAATGTCACCTTATTTGAAAACTCTGCTGCTATTATTTACTGGGATAACTTTGCAACTCAGATATGGAAAAATTATCCAAGAGCACAAAAAACTTGGCGAGAGTGGGGCTTTTCTGAACTCTATGAGTTACCCATGCACCGTAAATTTTGTGCATTTGATGGGCCCTTTGATAAATTTATTTATTTTGATGCAGATACATTGTTAATGGGGCCAATAGATTATGTATATGAAAAGTTAGATAGCTATGACTGGGTAGTAAATGATTTTCAGTATAAGTCTGACTTGAAGTACATTTTTGATGGTTCGCCAGAGCTTTTACAGCAAGTTTTCAATCAAGAAAAATTGCAGTCTCAGATATTCTGTGCTGGTTGGTTTGCATCTAAAAAACATATTTTTTCTCAAGATATGTTAGTAGATATCCTCAACAAATTAGAGGCTGGCGAAGCTGATGTAATGGCTTTAGTAGCACCTGACCAATCTTTATTTAACTACATGGTATTGAGGAGTAGAATTTCATACTATAACTTTGCTTACCATGACTCGGATAAAGCGACTGGTAATCACTGGAGTTCTAACTTTGATGTGGTAGATAACATCCTTTACGACCAAGGACGGCGGCTGACATATTTGCACTATATGAGTATAGGTGCATCAACATTTACTCAACTTTGCGCTGGCGAGGATGTCAATGTTCCATATAGAGACGTGTTTTTGCATTATCGATATTTAAATTCGCCAGAACAAAGACCTCAAAGTTTTAGGTCTGAAAGTCCGCTAGTTCGTCTACAAAAGACTACCAGTAGTTTTATTCAGCAAAAAGTTAACAACATTAAGCTTAACTATCGCAATTTCAAGGATAAAATTACTCAATAAAATTCTCAAATAGAATGCTTGGAGTGTTCTAGCTTAGCTTATGACGTGTTGCTTAGTTTGCAAGGATTTATCTCTTTTTTCTTTAGCGATCAATTGCTTTAACTTCAACTAGATTATATGAACTGTAATTGATTGAAATTATAGGAATTTAGATCAACGCGACTTTTGGAAAATATCTAACTTTGCTTTTGGAAGCACTTGGCGGTTTTGAATACCAACGTCTTTAGTGGACAGAATCAAGCGAACGGCGCGATCGCGCCATAAATAAGTGTGAAGCCAGGTAAATAATACCAGCCAACGACTGCGGTAGCCAGGAAGATATACTAAGTGAACTCCCAACCACATCAGCCAAGCTAAAAAGCCTGTAAACGCAAACGCGCCAATTTTTCCAACGCCTGAATAGCAACCAATGATCGCTAATCTTCCGTTGTTAAAATAGTTAAAGGGTTTTGGTAATTTACCTCGAAGCTGCCTTTTAATATTTTGTGCTACAGTAACACCCTGTTGTAGTGCCTCTGACGCAATCCCAGCTAAGGGTTTACCGTTTTTCTCCAGATATGCAAGATCCCCAATGGCATAAACATTGAGTTGCTCTAACAATTGCAGGGTGGGATGAACAATTAATTTTCCTTTGTTTGCTAAAGATATCTCCTCTGATATCGCGGGAGAGTTAGCTTCTAAACCTGCTGTCCAAATTACGGTTGTAGTTGGAATTACCTGGTTGTTTTGAAGATGCACAGATCCCAGAGTTACTTGGTTGACTCTTGTTTGCAAGTAAACTTCCACCCCCAACTGACGTAATCGCTTGTAGGTGTAGATTCCCAACTTCTTTGGGAGATCAGCTAATAAGCGATCGCCTGATTGCACAAGAATCAGCCTTACTTGCCTTAAATCTAATGTTGGATAATCCTGACGCAAGTGGCCTCGAAGCATTTCAACAAAGGCCCCTACCATCTCAACACCTGTTGGGCCACCACCTACAATAATAAACGTCAGCAGTTGTTGACGGCGTGATGAATCAGATTCCTGGATAGCTCTTTCAAAACAAGAGAAAATATGGTTTCGTAATGCTATTGCCTCTTCTAATGTTCTCATTGAAAAGGCATATTCTGACGCTCCAGGAACTCCCAAAAACTGCGTTTGGCTTCCAGTTGCAAGCACGAGAAAGTCATAGTTGATTACACAATCATCTGTTTCAATGATCTGCGCTGAAAAATCAATTTGCTGAACCTCAGCCATCAAAAACTGAACTTTGGGTATTCGATTCTGCCGTCTCGTTTCCCTAGCATTCCGCAAGAAAGAGAATCGCCGTAAAATTGTGCGGATAGGGTAAGCAATGTACTCAGGTTCTAATTGACCTGTTGCAACTTGATACAGCAGCGGTATGAAGGTGTGATAGTTGTTGCGATCAATTAACAATACATCTGCACCAGAATCAGCTAAAGATTGAGCAGCTTGCAACCCACCGAATCCAGCGCCAACAATGACAACGCGGCTATTCTTCATCCATCCCCTCTTGATTTAGCTAGCGGGTCAAGTTATACCAATTTAAAAAACCATGTAGAGACGTTGCATTGCAACGTCTCTACATTAATTGGATCGGTATTATTAATTATTTATCAGTAGACCTCCTACAAAAATAGAGGCTGAAACCATGCAAAATCGTTCCAACCTCATTTTTATTATTCCCCGTGAACGCATCTAATGATGTCTTAATTCATCGGTGTTTATCTGTGGTTATTTTTTCGCTTATTCGCATTTTTGTAAGAAGTCTAGTTAACAGTGAGTATTTATGTTAATTCATCTTCTAACAACGCATCTTATCTCTAAGAGAAAGAATCTAAATCTAAAGATTGCATTCCTCGGCGTTCGGCAAAGGTCAACATACTTCCCAACTGCAACCAAACTAACAAACAAGTAAGCAGACTAACAGGTAGACCAACTCCTAAAGCTAGCAAGGAGGGAAAGCCAAATATCTCTAAACCTGAAGATAGAAATAGGCAAACACCGCCAGTTATACCAATAAATGGCACGAACAATTGTTTTAACGCAGAACGCGGTTTAGTATTTTCGGTGCGATCGCTTGGCCATTTCTGCACAATTACTTTCAAAGTACCAGATAACGCCAGACCAGAAGTTAATGCTGCTAAAAAGCCAACAAGTAATAGAAAATAGGGGGGTTGCAGAGGGAAATAGTACATTAAAACTCCTGATTGATATTAAAACAAGATATGCTGTACAAACTTTTATTTTTTACTTGCTGACTGATCTCCTGCAAAAGGCGCAAGGAAAGTAGCTTTTGGTAAAATAGCTGCTGCGCCTTCTCTAGATAAATCTGTTAAAAGCCCGATCGCTAAATTGAATAAACGATTTGGCTGTAAGTCATCTTTAACCAGGTTCCACAGACGTTGGACTTCTTCGGTGTGGAGGCGGTCATCTTCAGTAATCGCAAGCACCAACTGTCGCCGGAGAAATTTGCCTTCGTCTGACATCAAATATTGGAATCCCATCTGTGCTGTAGGCAATACATCAAAGTTGCCATCAGTACGAGCGATCGCAATTAAATTTTCTAACCGCTGCCACTGGAATTTACCATCTTTAAATAACACATTTAGTAATCGCCGCCGCAAATTGGGCGATTCACCTGTCAGTAACCGCCGTGCTATATATGGATAACCTACCTCAACAATTTTAAAATTCGGGTTGAGGCTCAGAGCAATACCTTCCTGTGTCACCAGCGAACGAATAATCAAAGCAAACTTTGCCGGAACTCGGAAAGGATATTCGTACATCAATTCCGAGAATTCATCGGTAATAGTTTTGAAGTTAAAATCCTTGACATTTTTGCCAATGGCGTTTCCTAGCACCGCTTCTAATGCTGGCACAATTGGGCAAATATTCGTGTCTGGAGTCAAAAAGCCTAGCTTAACAAAGTCTTCGGCTAAGTCCATGTAGTCTTTATTTACAAGATGCACTAGGGCATCCACCAGCGTTTCTTTGGTGGTTTCCTCTAATTGATCCATCATGCCAAAGTCAATGTAAGCCATCCGACCATCGGGTATGGCGAACAAGTTGCCAGGATGGGGGTCAGCATGGAAGAAGCCGTGTTCCAACAACTGTTGCAAACCCGAAGTAACGCCTATTTGGATAATTGCCTCTGGGTCTAAACCTGCTTCCCGGATGCGTTGAGTATCTGTCAGCTTGAAGCCGTTAATCCATTCCAGGGTTAAAACGTGGGTGTTGGTATAACGCCAGTAAATAGCTGGAACTTTGACTTGCGGATCGTCGCGGAAGTTACTAGCAAATTTTTCGGCGTTGCGACCTTCATTTATATAGTCGATTTCTTCAAATAATTTAGTCCCGAACTCGTCCACAATTAAAGTCAAATCGTGACCAAGATTGAGGGGCAACCAGGGAGCTAGCCAACCTGCTGCCCAACGCAACAAATAAAGGTCGCGTGTGAGAACTGGGCGTAAGTTGGGGCGTTGCACCTTCACAGCGACTTCTTCGCCACTCACCAAGCGACCCCGGTAGACTTGACCCAAACTGGCAGCTGCTACTGGCGTCGGCGAAAGTTCGCTAAAACTTTCGTGAACTGGGCGGCCTAGTTCAGCTTCGATCATCTGGTAGGCGATTGCACTATCAAAAGGTGGCAACTGATCTTGCAGCTTCACCAACTCTTGTAAGAAATCTTTGCGGATGAGGTCAGGCCGAGTAGAGAGGGCTTGACCAACTTTAATAAAAGTAGGGCCGAGGCGGGTGAGCAGTTCTCGCAACTGGATAGCTCGTTTTACCTTGTTCTGCTCAACTTGATCTTGCCATTCGTCCCACTTAAGACTGAGTATAAATCCTGCAAAAGACCAGATAATTCTCAGGAGTCGCCCCCAAGCTTGCCAGGGACGGTAACGATAGTAACGAGCGATCGCGTCTGGATTATACTGCTTTAGCTGAGCAGGTTGATACTGACCCACGCCTTTTTTTGCCTCTTTGACTGGGAATTTTACAATTTTGTTAGCTTATCTCCTGACTAGCAAGCTGTTTGCAAGTGCAGGATAGCAATAGTCTTTTATCTAAAACAATTAAAACCTAACCTTTTAGAGGAAAGTATTTGAGGCAATTTTTGCCTACTAAATTAACTGCTTAGATTTGTCTATCTTTTTCTTAATTATACTTTATAAAACTACAACTACTTATCTAAGTTTTTGATGATTTTATCTTTTCTTAACCATTATTTATATAAATATAAATATTACATATATAAGTCAGGATGCACTAACTAAGTACTTGTGTTTGTCATCAGCTACATAAGGCAACAGTACTATTACTATCTAATCAAAGAATGATTAACAAACCAAACTTTGATTGTTAATAAGTAGGTAGACGTAATTAAATGTAAGATAAAACTTTTGTTCGTAGTGTTCGCGTAGCGTCTCGCAGAGAGCGATTTATCGCTCTATATTAAGATTCTCAAGGGCTGAGCCGCTTACTACTTGCTTATCTCGGAAAGTGATAGAAGAGGGATAGATTGCAGCAGCGAATGTGCGCTCATAAACAGAGCGCCACCAAAAACCTGTAGTTGTAGTTGTTAATCAGAATGCTAATTCAGGATTGATCTACCTTTATCAACTTTAAGATTTCAATATTTTAAAATAGCCGACCAGACTGTTTCTCTCTTTAGTTGATGTCAGTGGAAGCAGTAATAATAAGCAAGACAGGTAACGGACTGAACCGCTGAAGGCACTTAAAATCAAAACAGTAACCGAGATAATGTACCAAACAAGTGGTTCAGTATAATTTAGACTACCTACTTCTCTAACAGTGTATAGATGAAGAATAAAATAGCTAGCTAACGCACAGATTTCAGCCCAGCCATAACCAATCATCCCCAAACGCGGTACTAGCAAAAACGCACTTCCGGCAAACAGTGCTATGTGAACCAGGTGAAACCAACTCACCAGAAGATTTTTACACTCTAAATATAGTACTGATCGATGTAAGTTGAAAATGGCATGGGAAAGATAGCTAACGGCAATAAACGGAAGTACTTGCAGCACCGGATTCCAATTTTTACCAAAAACGAGCGTCAAAACTACAGGAGCCACCAGAGAAAACCCCGCCATTGGTAGCCCAACCGCCAGCACTTGCAGACGCATTCCCTCTTGAATACTCTTGCGTATACGAATTTTGTCATCTCCTAACTTAGGAAGTGCTACCATAGCCAGCCGCCAAGTCACTGTTTTAGCAAAAGAAAGCATCTCAACCAAACGAATGCATAGAGCCACAAAGGCAACGGCTTCAGCCCCAGCGAAACGTCCCACAATCACTGGATTGACTAACGTACGCAATTCCCAAATCCAAATCGAACTCGCATAACTTAGTCCATACTCAAGCATTGTCCGAATTAAATCTGGATTCCAGGATAAGCGCAGCCGCAGATTGCTACTAAAGTAATTTAGTGATAATTGGCAAGCTTGCTGTGTGAATAAGCCAAGAACGGGCGACCAAGCACCATATCCATGTAGTGCTAATGGCACTGCTACCAGATAGTAGCTAATCTGGCTAAGTAACTCAATATATGCTATACGCTGATAGTTTAGATCACGTTCTAGCTTTACTACCCAAGGCAGATTTAAAGTACTCAAAGGTATGGTTAAAGCTAAAGTTGCCACAAGCGGTGCAATTTCTGGAAGCCTGAGCAATTGAGCAATCATCTGTCTTCCCAGTAAAAGACCAACTACACAGATGATATTGATGCATAGCAAGAGAGTAAAAACTTGATTGTACTCATGTTGCTCTGGATTAGTCTTTTTGCGAAGTAGATAAGCATCCAGACCCGATGGAGCTAAACGGTAAAAGAAGATGACAATACCACTACTTGCTCCAAAAAGTCCGTACTCAGTTGGGCCGATTACTCTAGTAATTAATATCACGCCTACTAAGCTGAGCAATATACCCAAACCTTGACGGATAAGCATGATAAATCCGCCTTTTAAGGCTTGATGGCGTAGTCCCATAATCACTTCCTATATCGAGGGAAATTTTTCCGGTGATTGTGTCATTAATCGCCGATCGCAAATGGTGAGATGTTGGTGTTTTAGTACTTTTTCAACACCATCAACCATTTTGTTTGTGGTGAATTGGGATAAGATATGCTGCGATATCCTTGCCATATTTAAGGCTGTTTAGTTCTCCAATTCAAAATTAGCCAGATATCTCTAATTTTTGAATACCAAACGAGTAAGGAAGTAGAAAAATGGTCGGATCGCAGACTTTGAGGCATTTATTTGACTCGAACATAGCCTTCAAGTCTTAACTAGCAGACGATCGCCATAGCTAAAATTCAATGTGTAGCGATCGCCTTTTTACGAAAATATCACTGTGCAATATTTGATACAAATCGCCGACGCAGAGCGTAGATGAGTGTCAGCACTCTGTTAAAACCATCAGCTCCCAAACATTGCATAATTGCGATCGCTACACTTAGACGAATACATCCAGAAGAGTAGCGTAGCTGCGGATAATGGGCGATCGCTTGGGTACGAAAATACATTGCTTGTTGGCGATCGCCATTTTGTAGAGCCTTCCAAGCTAAATAAATACTCGCATAACCATAGCTACGGTTTTTTAAATATAGTAGCTCCTGTGAAACTGATTGGAATAATTTCTCAATCATTCCCAAATTTTGTTCCAACATCTGCCAGTTTTTTGTGGCGTTATTGGGATGTTGCCGATAGTAAACTAGAGGTTCTTTAATTACAGCCAAAGGATAACGAGCAGCAATCCGAACCCACATATCCCAGTCTTGAGAGTAGCGTAAGTTCCGATCAAATTCGCCGACAGTTTTCAGGCAATTATTGCGGACGATCACCGAAGAAGTAACTATAGTATTCTGCCTCAATAATTGTTTTAAAGCATCTCCTTCTGCATTGGATCTCATAACTCTACCTGAAGACTGACCTTGCGAATCAATTAACAACATATTCGTATGTACCAAGCCTAATGCTGGGTTATCTTCTAGATAACGCACTTGTTTTTCTAGCTTAGTTGGCTCCCATAGATCATCGGCGTCTAAAAATGCTATGTATTCACCTTGTGCCTGAGCAATTCCTGTGTTGCGTGCCACCGAAGCACCTTGATTTGTTTGCAAAATCAATTTTACTCGCGAGTCTACTAAATCATTTGCCCATTGCCTAAGATTATCTGTACTACCATCATCAATAATTAACACTTCAAAATCTGTAAAGGTCTGCCTTAAAACACTTTCTAAAGCTTCCGGCAGATAAGTCATCGCATTATAGGCGGGAATGATCACAGAAACTTTTGGCATACTATCAAGCTCATCAAACTAAGATTTTTTAGACTGAAGAATTGTTTTTAAAATGACATCGCGGTAGCGCAAAGCAACAGCATCCCAGCTAAAACGCGAGCCAATCCGTCTGGCTTTCTGCTGCCAATTTCCATTCAAGACTTTGGCAATAGCAGCAGCATAGCTATCTATATCTGTGACATCACAGAGAATTCCCCCATCTGCAACAACATAGCGACGCATTTCATCGTCTGTAGCAACTACTGGTAAACCACTAGCCATTGCTTCCAGATAAGAAAGCGCACATGGTTCATTGATAGAAGGTAGAGTGAATGCATTTGCACTGCGATAAACTTTAGGCATTTGCTCAGCAGGGAAAGTTTTGATGGCAAAGCGATCGCTTCCTAATAATTTTTCACCTAAAGATTGAAAATATCCTCGATCAGGGCCATCTCCACAAATCAGAAAACTGACTTGCGGTAAACAAGCAACTGCCCGTATTGCTAGTTCAACCCGCTTGTGTCCGTTGCGATTGAGAGAAGCTACACATAGAACTAGAGGTTTGCTTAAACCCAAAGCCATCTTTTCGCCTTCAGGTGTAAAGCGATTAGTATCTACGCCGTTGAGAATAATGCTGGTAGCTTGAGAAGGTTGTAAAGTTCGCGCAAAATCAGCCATCGTTTCTGAAAAAACTACAAGATGATCCGGCTGAAATAGCAAGTTGCGTGCAAGCGATCGCCCTTGATTTAGCAATCCAGTATGTTCGGTATAAACAATCGGCGTACCAATTAGGGCACGCACAAAAGCTGCCATTGCTAAGCCCCCGTAATCATTACAAGGAAAAATCAGATCAGCTGGGTGTTGTAGCAATCGCATAGCACAAGGCCAAAAGCTAGTCAGGTGTTCAATAACGATTTCAGGATGAGGAGAAAACCGTCTCATTACAGAAGCGATCGACAAATAATTGAGAATCTGACGTGCCTTTGTGCGAGGAATACCACCAGCCGGATAATAAAAAGGGCTACAGGGTGCGCCTGCTAATAATTCCACCTCAAAGTCAGCGTTGAGGTTACGAGCAAGCTCAATGGCAAATATTTCTGAGCCACCACTCCAGTTAACCCCTGCACTCGGATGCACCAAAACTACCCGATAGGGTCGTTGATGTCGTGCTTTTAGTTGAGTGTAATTGCTAGAGTAAATCAAGCGCTGGGTCATTATTACGAATGTAATTGCTATAGAGGTTTTACTCAGCCGCAGAGTTGTTCAGAAGCTTTGGTTGATTCCAGTCCCAAGCAGTGATAGCAAACAGAGTCCACCAGTAAAAAAAGAAAGTTGTATGAGTCCAAATATTCTCAGTAATCATGCCGACCATTATGGATAAAAGCATCGCTAACAATACCCAGCACAGCTTTTGCTGAGCCACGTTTTGGGAAGTGCGCTGGAGTAAATGAATAAAATGTGTAATCTGAGTACCGAGAAAGGCTAGAAAAACTAAAAGGCCTACGACTCCACCTTCTGCTAGAGCCATCAGATAATCGTTGTGAGCGTAGTTCCTATAAATAGTTAAATGGCGGCTAGTCGCCAGACCATAACCAAAGAGCGGAGACTGTTCCCAAGCCTTCAGTAAATAACTCCACTGTGACAACCGCCAGTTAAAACTGTTGTAATCTCCCTGCGCTAAAAGAATCGCTCGTGATATATCCATATCTGGATTAAAGAGCGGTGTTTGCAGCAACGAACTGAGGCGTTGTTGTCCAAATTCCGTACTAGCAAATAGGGCTATGACTATGCCAAATAAAAACACCCCACCAATTAGATTAATGATGCTCAATCTTGGTGCAATCAAAATCAGAATAAAAATGCCCAGGATCATCAAGCCAAACAGGGCTTTAGTACTCACATAAAAAAAGCAAAGTAAGCCAAGCAAAATTAGCCAAGGCCAGCGCTGCTGGGACTGACTTAACTTCCAATAAGTTAAACCAATAAACAGCAACAGAAAAGTGACGAAGGTATTAGAAAGACCAAGAGTACCGTTAATCCGGGAAATCTCTCCCAGAATTGGGTCTTGAGTTCCTCTGAGTATGGCTGGTAGAAGCGAAACAGGCAGGATTGTCTGCATCAATGCTGCCGTTAAGGGTATAACGAGGGCAAAAAATAATGCAGAGATAATCTTTTGCGGATGGACTCGATCTTTGAGCTGCATCACTAGCAAGTAGACCATCAGCCAGGAAAAAAGACGCACCCACTCACGGACGCCATCTCGCCAAACACCAGTGTGATGCCACTGTCCTCCCAGAGGTATGAGTATTACCCATAAGCCCTGTAAGGCTACCCAGCCTGCAAACAACCACCAGAACCGATCAGTACGGACTGGCCGACCGACCAGTAGTGTTGCCACCACATAAAGTAAAGTTAGGACATTAATACCAATAGCAAACGCTGCTGGTATTTGCTGATCAGAGAAAGGATCGAGAGCGCTACGCACGATCAATAGACCAATAACCGCTTGTTCAAATTTGGTAAAGAAGTAGAAAACTAAGGGTACTGCGATCGCCACTAAGCCCAGGTAAGCAGGCCGAACGCTGGCAAGAAAGCCCGCAAATATACCAATCCCCAGACCTGCCAACACAATCCATGTCATCAAAAAACTTGCGCGTTGATTAGTCAACATCGTCATTTAGACCTCGAACCGTTAAACGAATTGGCAGTACTCCCTAAAGTAGTTAAACGTTTGAGAGGTCGGGAGAAATAACGGTAAGACTTTTCAGTTTGATCTGTTGTACCATTGACCACCACTCCCAGAATCGGTATGCGATTTTGTGTAAGTTCTGATATAGCTTTTTGCAGTGATTCCTTGAGTGTGAAACTGGGGCGTGTAACCAGCATAATGCCGTCACTATACCGACTTAAAGTAGCAGCATCAGCGCTAGCGCTCAGAGAAGGAGTATCTATGATCACAAAATCGTATTTAGCGGTAGCTTCTGCTATCAGTGACTTCATTGCATCTGACTCTAGTAGTTGAGAAGGGCGTTCATACAGTTCACCACAAGTTAATACTGAGAGATTTTTGATATTATTTATTGGTTGCACTGCCTCTAACAAAGATTGACGCCCGTCAAGCACATCGGTAATTCCTGGCTTAGGAGCTAAGTTGAATAGTTTGTGTTGCATGGGGCGATGTAAGTCTGCATCCACTATTAATGTCCGCCGAGATAACATGGCACAGACAGCAGCTAAGTGCGAAACCACTATTGATTTACCCTCACCGGATTGAGTGCTACTAATCACAATGCTCCGCAACTTCTTAGAACTACGAAACTCCAAGGTTTTCAGCAGCATCCGGTAAGGCTCAACCAAAGCAATATCATCTAGGAAACTTTCTGATGCTTGCAGGCTAAGGGTTGATTCGGGTAGGGTGGGTAATGCTCCTAGTAAGGGTGTTTTCAGTAGTTCCTCGGCTTCTGAAGCATCATGGAGTGTATTATCCATTACCTCCAGTAGGAGTACTACAATAATGGCTAAAATAGTTGCCAATACGGTGGCTAACACCAATACGATCGCCCGGTTGGGGGAAGTGGCAGAAGTCGCTGGTTTCGCCTCTTCGATAATTCGGATGTTGCCAATTAGTTGGGCTTCCGCAATCCGTGCTTCTTCGAGTTTGCTTTGCAACAACTTTAGGGATGCGGCTGCTTCTTCCCGTTGGCGAGTGAGTGCAGTCAGTGGTTGCTGTTGAATTGGCAGTTGTGCTAAGCGAGCCTGGAGGTTAGCTTTCACAGACTGGACAACTCGTAGCTTATTTGCCACTGTCAAATATTCAATCTCATTATTAATCAGTTCAGAAGTAAGATTCTGACTCAGAGAATCGGATGCGATCGTGCTGGGGGAAATGGCTGGATTTCCAGGTGAGAGGCGAGCTAATTCCTTCGTATACAAAGCACGGACATCTCGCTGATTCTCAAGCAGTGTGATGACAGTGGGATGGTTCTCTGTAAAGCGCAAACGAGCATCGATGAGTTGCGTCCCTAAGTCTGCCAATTTGGCGCGTAACTTCTGGAGTTGTTCATCTTGACCACCGCGTACAGCTGCATAAGCATTGTTAAGATTTGTAGTGGAGGTAATTTGTCGTAGAGATGCACCACGCGATCGCGTCCCTTGAAGTTGACCAGCTAAAGTCCGCTCCTGATCCTCCAGATTGGCCAAACTATTGACTAAACTTTTGCTTTGGTCTTCAAACGAGACAATACCACTAGCTTGTCTATATCTGTTTTCTACAACTTCTGCCTGTTGTAGTCGTAGCCGAGCTGTTGGTACTTCTTTTGCCAAGAAATTCCGTACGCTTGCAGCTTCTTTGCGGATCTGCTCTGCACTTTCCTCAACCATTGTCTGGGAAACCGCATTGACAAGTTTTGCAGCCAGAATTGGGTCTTGAGCTTGGTAGCTTAGAACCAAAATATTCGTAGCTGGGACGATTTTGACTCGCAAATCTTTACTGAATTTCTGAATTGTACGCGGGCTTTGAGGCTCAGCAAAAACCTTCGCTAGCGATCGCTCTAAAACAGGTTGCGATTTGACTAATTCTGCTGCATCGGCCAGTGGGCTAGGGCCGCCAGGTATACCCACAGGTACTTGAGTAAGGTCACGCCCTAAATCGGAAACACTTACCCGCTTGTCATCTAGCATCAATCGTGATGATGTTTGATACATCCGTGGGGCAAAGGTTAGATAGACAACTGCACCCCCAATTACGGCAGCAAATGTAGCCAAGGCTGGCAAACTTCGCCGCTTTAAGACTACTGGTAAAGATGAAAAGCCTTTCTCCATTACATATACCTTGATGATTGGGCATTGGTTAATCGTCCTTTGCAGCTGCAATTAGCAAAGGACAAATGACAACCTATTTTTTGCCGATAAACCCAACAAGTCTGCTATTAGGCTCCGATATAGCTATCGGCTCAGATGAATTCAGAATTGTTGTGTATAGTTTTAAGGTTTCAGAAGTAATGTGATCCCAACTATATTGAAGCTGCACGTATTTTTGTGCATTCTTAGCCATTGCTGCCATTTCAGTGGGATGATTGATCGCCCAGTCTAGGGAAGTAATACAAGAGTCTAAGTTTCCTGCTGTAAAAAGCATTCCCTGGCGATCGCTAATTAATTGCTGATGGGCTGGGATGTTGCTTGCCAGAACTGGTATACCTTCACGCATTGCCTCTAACATTGCCAGAGGTAGTCCTTCCACATCAGAAGGTAGGACAAATAATCCTGCTCCCCGGACGATTTCCCAAAGACGAGAACGCTGGAGTTCACCTGCGAATAAGATATCTCGCTCATTGGCAACTGTTTCTAATAACTTTGCAGCGAAGGATCTCGTATCGCTGACACCCCCAGCTAGAACAAGTTTCCATCCAGCTGGTTTTAAAGCACGGAAAGCTTCAATTAGCAAGTCAGGACGCTTTTCTGGTACTAGTCTGCCCAAAAATAAAATGTAGCGCCCCTTTGTCAAACCGAGGGCTGTACCGTAAGAAAAGTTGGGGTCTGATGCACTGTAGCTGGCGGGAGCGTTGGGGATGTAGACTGTATCCCGTCCATAGGTTTGGAGAAAGTAAGATTTGAGGTCTTTTGATACCACAATTAGCCCGTGGGCGTAGCGCACTGCTGCTTTCTCTCCCATCAGAATCATCCGACTGGAAAAATTGCCCCATTTGGCGCGTTGCCAGTCCAATCCCTGACAGCTAACTACAACCTTTGCAGAAGTGGTAATTTTAGGTAAACAAGTAAATAGAGATGGGCCAAGAGCGTGAAAATGAACAATATCATATTGCTGGACACAAGAAGCGATCGCTCCTAGTGCTGAAGTCATCAAGGCATCAAGACCACGCAAACGCCAATCTGGTAAAGGAATGACTCGCACACCCCAATAATCATAATGGTCAAACCAAGAACAGTTGGTATATGAAGACCGGGCGAATAAATCAACACAATGGCCTTGCGCTACCATGCGAGGATACACTTCTGCACAATAATGCTCAATTCCTCCTTGTTTGGGAGGCAAACCTTTCGCACCAATAACGGCTATTTTCATGGCATCAGTTCTTTTCTCAAAATGGTTCATCTAGTTTAGTGATCAGCTAACAGCCGAGTTGCCTACCAACTCCCAACGATTTAGCATTTTGCTGTAAAAACCCTGGATAACAGTGCGAGCAGCGTAGGGCTGTGCAGTTCCTATACAGGACGCACTTGGATAATTTTCAGGATGTAGTATTACTTGGCGTAAGGCATCTGCTACACATTCTGGTGTACGTTGCTCACAAACAACTCCACTGTCAGCAGCCAACAATTTTGGGGTTTCACCGCATCTAGTTGTCACTACTGGCGTTCCACTGGCCAGGGCTTCCAAAACCACCAAAGGTAGACCTTCGTAAGCACTACTGAGAGCGAAAATATTGCTAACTCGATGTAACTTTGCCAATTCCTCTATTGCCACTGCCCCCAACATCGTCACCCGACCAGACAATCCCAACCGACCAATTTCCGCACGTATTTCCGTTGCTAATTCTCCATCACCCACTATCAAAAGATGAGTCTGCGGTTGATTTAAAGCAGCAAACCCACGTACTAGCAGCACCGGATCTTTTTGTGGATGCAGCCGACCTGCAAACAAAATAAAACGTGTTTCCTCGTCTAAACCCAGCTTGAGAGCTAGTTCACGCCGATAGGCTTGCCGTTGTGCCTGACTCAAGGGGTAGAAAATTTCGTTGTCAAACGAATTTTTGATGTATGCAACACGGCTTTGTACCGAGGGATAACGCTGTTTGTAAAATTCTGCTGCATCGGTATTGCATGAAAGAATTTGGCTAAACTGGCGAACTAGTAAACTTTCCAGAGCAAAATATGCTGCGGGAAATTTTCGCCACAGGATCGCCTTTTGATCACCCGCAGCTTGCATCTGCGTGTGAATATCATTATGGATAAACAGAGTTTTTTCTCCATGCCAATTCCAGGCTGCCAAGCTTGGTTCTAGCCGATGAAAGTGCATAAAATCTGAGGACAAGCAACGTCCTAAAAGGGCAGCTGTATATTTGAACGTGGTAGGTACCAAACTCCTAAAATTATCATTTTTCAGTGAAAATAAAGGCAGAAAGCTAATTTCTTTACCTGCAAGTTCTGCTGCTTGCCACTTCAGAGTAGGCTGATTTTCATCTCCTGTTCCTACTAGCCGCACTTCAAATTCTTTGGGTGCGTACTTTATAAAAGTCTTAATTAGTGTCTGAATTCCTCCAATACTGCTATTCCAAGGATTGAATTGGTAAAAAATTGTTAGAACCGGTTTACGCATGAAAACAACCCTGCAAAACTTGCGTCCAAACACTCAGATGTATTTCCATTAACAACGTGAGTTCGATGAGCACAATAGCTTTCAAACTTTTGTAAAATCTATCTTTAGCGTTAACGTAAACGCGTATGGCAAAGCATAACCCTTACTCTAAAGGAGAACCCGTAGATTAACAGATACCTGCTTCAACTCTGAAAGAGCAACGTAGTATCCAACCAAGGGAACTTCTTGATAAGTAGGGTAATGCCTTGTGGTGTGGTCAGACATCACACATTTTCCAGTCAAAAAGGCTGAACTATTGAGATTATTCTCAACAAATTAACTTATTGACACTAATGTGCGATCTGAATTTAGGAATTCTTTTCAGAAAAGCCTTTTGGCTTTGATTCGTCGAACTCACGTTCAATAAAGACCGAGATAATCTTTGTTGTATCTACATCGGAATTTAATTACCTCTTCAATTTGTTGTATTTCTAAAGGTAGATACCAGGTGGAAAATTAAATATTCGCTGTATTCACAATAACTTTTCAGTAAAAATCCACAGCTAGCCTGATCCAAGCTGCAAAACTCAAACGCTCACAAAGTTAAGCAAAACTTGAATTCAATAAAAAGCTATAAATGTAGCTTTTTTAACTGTAACTCCGCAAAAACTCTAATAGCAAGTGTTTAGTATGAACAACCTCAACAGATAATAGTATTTATCTGTAGTTTAATTTTTATAAAATTAGCTTTTATTAGATGCGAATGTTAATAACTTTTGGATTGATTATTTTTGACAAACTTATAGTAGAAGTTGTAACGCAAAGTATAACTATAGTAATTGGTAACTGTGGTAAAAAATTACCAATTACCAAATAGCTACTTTTAATTACGCTTATCTATTTATGATGTCGTGCTACTTAGATTTTGCTTCTAAGTTTTCTAAGCGACTTCTAAGTTCTTGGTTTTGTTGTTTAAGTTGGTCAAATTCCTCACGCAACTGACGCAGCGTTTGTTCTGAACCAATGTTCTTTTGCACCTTGGAAATTTCTTCTTCAGCATAGCGACGCACACGTCCATCAGCTGTTTGCTCTGCTAGCGATCGCAAAATTACCGATGCTTTGGGGGTTTCCATTTGTCCTAATCCTGCGGCTACAGCCACTTGCGTTAAAAAGAAGGTTTCTTTGGCAAGTTCTGATAATCTTTCTAAAATCCGTTCCAAATTGACCGGACTTTGACCTCCAGAAATCTTTCCTAGAGCACGAATTGCGGCTAAACGCAGGGGTTGAGGTACGCCAAGTTTGGTGTATTCTATCAGCAGATTTAAGGCTACTTCCGAGGTTTTGAATTCAGCTAAGCCAGCGATCGCACCACTCCGCACTACTTCATTCCAACCTGCTTTTTCTTCTAAAACTGATTTCAGCAGCTTTAGTACCTTGTCTTCCTTGGGTTTTTCTTCCAAATTAGCAGATGCGATTGCTCCAATACTGCGAGATACCATTGCTTCTACGTAGTAACTGGGATCGCCATTCTGCAAAAGATTTTTTACAACTTTATAACTCTGGGCAGTTTTGATTTGAGCAAGTGCTTCCACCACAGATCGTCGCACAATTGCGTTTTTATCTTTCAACCCAGGAATTAACCCATCAAAGGCTTGGTCTAACTTGATTTCTGCTAATTGTTTAGCTACTTCAACCCGCACACCCCACAATGGCTCATTTTTTAGTGACGCCGACAATGCCTTCGTTGCTTCTAACCCACCTTTTTTAGCTAAAGCTTCCGCTGCATAGATGCGAGAAATCGGGTTGGGATCAAGTTCTAACTGTGCTTTTAATTCCGGTACTGGATACTCCAAAGATACCGTTTTCAGATAGTTATTCTCAACATCAAAACTGATAAATTGAGGTTTATTTTCTAATGGGAAGTAGAAGCTTTGTTCGCGTTCATTCACCCGGACTGTGAAAGTTTTCAGTTTTGCAGCTTCTTCCTGTTGGGTATAGCCAAAACCTATGGGTATTCTCAGATCAAATAAATCCTTGCTGCCATTTTTATCTGCTGCCGCTTGGGTTTGAGTTACTGTAACTTTTGCTAAGTTAGCATCTCCATCCCAAGAATAAGCAACTTTAAAATCAGGATGACCACCACGATAAACGTATTGGTCAAAAAGAAACAACAGATTACGTCCGGTTGCCTTTTCAATTGCTCTGAGTAAGTCTATTGTCTCTACGGTTTTGTGAGCATTATCTTGGACAAATGTTTGAATTGCTTGCCAAAATAATTCATCTCCTAATTCCGCCCGAATCATGTGATAAACACAAGATCCTTTTTCGTAGATGTGGCGATCGTAAAGTTCAATGGCTTCTCGGTAAACGTGCGTTACCATTGGACGGCGGTAGCGGCTGCTATCTTCATTAAGGTAACGACGAGCTTCTAATAAACGATAGTAAGCTGCTTCTTGTAGACTATATTCGTGTTCTGTCCACATCACTTCAGAGTAAGAAGCCATTCCTTCCTTAATCCAAGCATGAGACCAATGCTTAATTACCACCAAATCGCCAAACCACTGGTGTGCGAGTTCGTGAACGACTAAACTTTCTGTATTGCGGTTATCTAAGGCGGCGCGTTCATCTAGCAAGCATCTATCTGTGAGCAGAGTTGCGGAGGTATTTTCCATCCCGCCAAAGATGAAGTCATCGACACAAACTTGGGCGTATTTCGGAAAAGGGTATGGATAACCATACTTTTCACTCAAAAATTCAATCATGCGGGGAGTTTTGCCCATGCTGCGTTTAGCATCTTCCTCCCGGCCTTTTTCCACGTAGTAGGTAACGGGTTTACCCTGCCACTCATCCCGAATTTCAGCAAAGTCTCCTACTGCCAGAGTCATCAAGTAGGTAGGATGAACTTGCTGTTGTGACCAATGGTAGATTTTGTCCTTACCATCGTCCTCGGTATTAATCAGTTCGCCGTTAGAAATGGCAATCAGAGGTTTAGGAACGCGGACGCGAATTTCCGAAGTTGACAGTTGTCCTGGATAGTCAAAGCAAGGAAACCAGAAGCGAGAGTCTTCATCTTCTCCTTGAGTCCAGACTTGGGTGGGCTTGTTCGAGTAGTGCTTGTCTGGTTGAATGAAGTAAATACCGCGTTGCGGTTTTGCTACTGAGTAGGCGATCGCAATTAACAAGCGTTTATCAATTTGCGTCGCCTCAGAAAGTTTGATGGAAAGCTGCTCTCCATCATAATCAAAATTTTGCGGCACTTCGTCCACCTGCACAGCTTCGATATTCAGGTTGACAGCATCCAAAATCAAACGCTCAATGCCATTACGGATTGGCAAAAGACGGATGCTACAATTGCCGTGATAGCTTTGGTTAGGGATATCCAAGCTAAGATCTAAAAAAATATGCTCTACTTGTCCGGGGCGATCAGGGTTGTAGTGTGGTCTTGCTCCCGGTAATTCAAAAGATTTGTGTCCGTTATTCTCTGTATCAAAATAAGACTGCGACATTGATCCTTACTGACCTACCTTGTAATCCTGAAAAGTCTGGCTGGATGTAATTAAGAACAATAGCGATATCGGATGTATTTCTCAAATCAACAGGGTGTGTGAAGGCAAAGACTCCTCTCTGGGGTTGGGGGATTTGAATAAATCTCTCCCGAAGTTCCGATGTCTGACAATAAGACGTTTCTCGACGCAGTTAAGGCGTAGCTTGCTTCTTTGCAGGATTACCCATCTACAGAGAAAGCCTCTGTTAAAAAGTTGAACCACTGCGTTGGACGGGTTTCCCGACTTAAAGCAAGTGGCGTCGAACTGGCGTCTGTTCGCCTTTGGCGTTGGCGGAGCGATCGCTCTTTCAGAACAATTTCCTTATGTCCTTTAGACATATAGCAGAGGCGCAAAGCCTTACGCCTTTCAGCAGTGGTACAGACCACCGGATAGCGCAGCGTTAGCGACGCTCCTACGTCGCTAACCTCCGCTCAGACTTCTCTCCATATCCCTCCCACATTTACTTTTCCTGATGTAAGCTGTTATTTTGCACTTTTGTGTGATCGGGTCAAGAGTTTCTTGCACCTCGATAAATTTCTATTAAGTACAAATATTCCTAAGTATGCTTATAACTTAGGATAGCTTGCCGCTGTTGAGCGGGCTATTTTTTTTGAGATGAACAACATATCATTTGCGGATTCGCTCCTCATCCCATTGAAGTATTTTTTAAAGTAATTCCATACCGCCAGTTTGTAGGACTACTAATTTTATCAGTAAATACCGATCAATTAGTAGAAATTATTAATAAATCAGAAAACTCTCCAATAACGCTTGTATAAATGTCGGTGACAATTTGAGGAAAAGTAACAAAAAATGCCTGAAAGTAAATCAAAGTTTTTAATTCCTGCTGTTGGCGCTGCTGTAGTTGTGGCAGGAAGCGTAGCAGCTTATATGTACTTTAAAGGCCCGTTAGGGGATAGCTCCGGCGCTCTGGGCAGCGCTAAAGTGATACCTTCAACAGCATTATTCGCAACATATATTACCACTGATCCTCAAGCTTGGGCAAAGTTACAGCAGTTTGGCACTCCAGAAGCACAAAAGTTAGTAGCAAAAGGTCTGGAAGACTTCAATAAGAGTGTGTTCAGTGACAGTAACATTTCCTATGAAAAAGATATCAAGCCTTGGGTTGGCGGTGTAATGATTGCTGTATTGCCACCAAATCCAACTAAACCAGCGCAGCAAAAAGTACCTTCTGGCGCACCTAATACACCAATAAATATACAGCAGGAACCCAATATACTGATGGTCGTAGGTATTAAGGACAAACTCAGTGCCTTGAATTTTGCTAATAAATTAAAGTCACAAAAAGGCGTCAAAATCCAGGAATCTGACTATCAAGGTCAAAAAATTACAGAAACTATAGAAAATGGCAAACCGACATACAGCGTTGTTTTAAATAATAGCCATGTAGCATTTTCTCCCAAAAGGCAAGCTGTAGAAAAGGCAATCGATACCTTTAAAGGACAGCCATCCTTTGCGAATAAAGAAGGCGCAAGTAGCATTATTGCCAAAAGTGTGGATGTCAAAAACACACTGGCCCAAATTTATGTGCCTGACTATGCAGGTATGGTACAGCAATTGCTAGCCACAAGTCCGCAGGCGGCAAAGTTACCACCACAAACCCTGACGCAACTAAAGCAGGTGAAATCTATGGTAGCGGGTGTTGGAGTTGATGATGGAGGAGTGCGGGTAAAAGCGATCGCCAACTTAGATCCGCAACTGAGCAAATTCCAATATCAAACGACTCCTGCGACGATAGTCGGGCAATTTCCGGCTGAGACTTTTGCTTTAGTTAGCGGACAGGGTATCAGCCAGGGCTGGCAAATGCTAGTAGAACAATCAAAGGATTACCCGGAATTTAAGCAAGTAGTTGAACAGGCGCGTGGGCAACTCAAACAAGTAAATATTGACCTCGATAGAGAGGTTTTTGGGTGGATGAATGGGGAATTTGGCTTCGGTGCGATTCCATCCGATCAAGGTGTGTTGAAGAGTATTGGTTTTGGCGGAGCTTTAGTATTTGATACCAGCGATCGCAAAACGGCAGAAGGCACTTTCACAAAATTGGATACCCTCGCCAAAACACAACAAATCAATATCGCTAAAAGAAATATCGCTGGTAAAGACGTCACTGAATGGCAGATCCCCCAACAAGGAGCTTTATTAGCACATGGTTGGCTGGATCAAGATACTTTATTTGTGGCTATTGGTGGCCCTGTTGCTGAAGCAGTAGCAGATCGTAAGAGTCAACCTCTCGACAGTAGCGACGCCTTCAAAGCTATTACTGGTTCTCTGCAAAAACCCAACGGTGGCTATTTCTACCTGGATATGGACAGAACTGTTTCCCTAGTAAATCGTTTTGCAGCACAAGGTCAACCCATCCCACCTGAAGCCAATGCCATCCTGAGTTCCATTCGTGGTCTTGGTGTTACTGCTACTAGCCCGAATAAAGCCACTAGTGAATTGGAGATGTTGTTAGCTCTTAAACCGAATACTGCAAAGTAGGATAATTAGGGATTAGGGATCAGGTATTAGGTATTAATATTCTCCCCAATCCCCAGTCCCTAATCCCACTTACAAAACCTGATTATTCCGAGATTCCAAGGTTTGAGTCAGCCTATCCAACGCGCCAGTCAATCTTTCTTGAGCTACAAGGTTAGGGTCTGGTGGGGAATTATCAGCAACTTCTTCTTGTCTCTTGAATCTTTGTAAGGCTTGAATTGCTAAAAATAAAATCAAAGCAATGATTAAAAAGTCAACGATTGCACCGAGAAACTGCCCAATAGCGATTCCTGGCCCAATGGTGATTGTTCTCCAGTCTTTACCACTCAAACTCACCAAAGGGTTAATCAATGGCATAATCACATCTTCAACAAAAGAGGTGATAATCTTGCCGAAAGCAGTACCAATAATTACAGCGATCGCTAAGTCAACTACATTGCCTTTGAGGGCAAAGTCTTGAAAATCTCTTAAAAAGCTACTTGCTCTTCTTCTTGCTCTTGCCATAATTGTCTATCGAGAAGTTTATAGTAGTTTTCTTTTAAATGACACTTGAGCTTTTGCCATCTCTGTTGAGATAGATTTTGCTAAGTATCGAAATTTTACCAGTCTTGAATAAATTTCTCTGATAAAGATAAATTAAATGCCAGCATTACTCGCATCTTCCAAGAGCCTTGCTGATTTGCAAATGTCAAGTTTCTATGATAATCAGGGGAGGTAGACTGTCGTTATATAATTAAATTTACTTCTAGACTGGTTTGCAGCAAGTATGTCATAAGTAGAAAAAGCTATTCAACGCAAACTGACTTATGACCGCTGCTGTAAACACTTCCCCTGGCTTAGCTTCCCGCTTAGTGAATGGCATCCTGGCAATTAAGCCTTTAGCCAACCTAGCCAAGCATCAAGCCAGACAAATGATGATTAAACGCGCTGAAAAAATTGGCGTGCCTTGGACACAAGAAGTTCAGATACTAGAGGCGCGTGATTGGAAAACTGATCTAGCTCAAGTACAAAATCCTCAACTTTCCTACCCGGATTACTACCTCACTTCATTCCATGCCTATGAAACCGGAAATCTCAATTGGCAAGCTGCTTTTGAGGTAGAGTCAGCCGCTCGCGCTGTTCATGCTAAAATTTGGCAGGGTGCTGAAGCGCAAGGCGACCCAATGCTGCGCCAAAGTTACCACAGTATTCTGAAAAGCCAAATTCCTAACGAGCCACAAGACATTTTAGATGTAGGGTGCAGCGTCGGCTTGAGTACCTTTGCCCTGCAAGCAGTTTATCCTCACGCTCAAATCACAGGCTTAGATTTATCTCCTTACTTCTTGGCAGTTGCTCACTACCGCGCCCAACAACGTCAATCTAAAATAATTAACTGGGTTCATGCCCAAGCTGAATCTAGTGGACTACCAGATAACTCTTTTGATCTAGTCTCTATTTTCTTGATGTGTCACGAATTACCCCAGTCAGCAACCCGACAGATTTTTGCTGAAATGCGGCGAGTATTACGTCCAGGTGGCTACTTAGCAATTATGGACATGAATCCTAAGTCTGAAATTTACAAAAAAATGCCAGCATACATTTTGACATTGCTCAAAAGTACTGAACCGTATTTAGATGAATATTTCGCTTTGGACATTGAGCAAGCTATTGTTGAGGCGGGTTTCCAAACTCCTACTATTAGTAGCAATAGCCCCCGTCACCGCACAATAATTGCTCAGGTGAGTGGCTGATTTATTCCTACTACTTTGGGCAGTAATGCCCCCGATACTGCTGCTGGGCTATTACTATTTCCGTGTCCCAAATTCCCCACCTCTGTCACGCTTGCTATTCTTCTTTATCATTGGGGCAATATCTGGTTTCTGCGCTCTTAGTCTCGAATGGATTTTTGAAACTGGATTCAACTGGCTTGTAGACTGGCAGCACCAGGGATGTTTAGTAACAAGGCGCTACACATCTGGGTTGGTTGGTGTAGCCTTGCGGCAGCTTGTGGAAATTGGGCCAATTGAAGAAGGTTGCAAGTTAGTAGGGGTTGTTACCCCAACCTGCTATCTGCAACGTAGGTATCGATTACTTCCTGCTACCATTTTCCTCTTCACCATAGCTGTTGCCCTCGGATTCACCGCCCAAGAGAATTGGATTTACCTTTTCCACGGCACAGCATCAATTCTTGATCGTAGTATCGGCACACCAGTCCACGCCATGTTTTCTGCCCCTTGGGGATATGCCCTAGGAATATATATTTCCTCCAGGATACGCTTACATCAAGATAAAAAGCTTATTCCTTGGGCTTGGCTTAATTCTGTAATATGTCATGCCCTAGTCAATGTTTTATCTAGTGCTTGGCGTTACTCACCACCCCTACGTTACCTTAGCTACGGTTTATTTCCATTGTTGTTGTGGATGTTTTGGCGACTAGAGCAATTACTGCGAAAAGTGCAAGGCAAAACCCCCATTAGCTTGATATCAGGCTATACACCCCAGCATCGTTACTGGCAGCGGGGTTTAGTGCTGTTTGCTCTTATGCTGGGTGGAAATGCTATTTTTGGGCTGTTTATCTTAGCAAGACAACTTAGCCCCTTGCGTTTATCGCAGCTTTTTGATACTGAGACCATGTGGATTATAGCGATACGAGTTTCGCTAAATTTATTTTTTGGAATTCTAGCCTGGGTAATTTATCGTTATTTGCGACATTCCGCACGTCGCCGATATTTTTAAAATATGATTTAGGTTTTTTCGTTTGAGACTGGCAAACTAAAGTAATGAAATGCTAGTAAGTAATAGGTAATGGTAAAAATAATTACCAATTACCAATTACTTAAACTCTTGCCAAAACAGGCTCATTCATTACATTGACTAAGTTGGATTCTGACTCAGTACAGTAGATTTCGCAGGAGTTATTAGGACTTTCGATCAGTTTAACTTTGTAGAGTGTAGCTCCTAATTCCTGGATAGGCGATCGCAGTAAATTACTAATGTAAAGTGCGATATTCTCAGCAGTAGGAACAACTTCGGCAAAGTAAGCAATGTCTTTATTTAGAAAAGTGTGATCGAATGGTTCAACCACATAATTTTCTATCACATGATTCAGAGCACCTAAATCGACAATCATACCAGTGCGGGAATCAATTTCCCCTTTCACGGTGACTTCTAAATGATAGTTGTGTCCATGACCGTGGGGACGAGCACACTTACCATAAATCTCAGTGTTTTCTTCATTACTGAGCTGAGGATGAGCCAGCCGATGAGCGGCGCTAAAGTGAGTGCTGATAGTCAGGTAGGATTCCATTGTGTTTCCCATATAATCTGCCCAAAGTTCAGGATGTTCAAACAACTGCACACGAACTAGAGGTAAGTGGGGTGCTAACCGTTGCCAGATAACTCGTGCAATATTCTCAGTGGTGGGCAGAGTTTGCTGAAATTCTACCCACACATCGTTGAGATAAGAAAAGTCTAATTGGCTGGTAACTTCCCGTTTGATTACATGTTTTACATCGGACAAGTTCAGCACCATACCATATTTATCTAATTCCCCGGCTAAGGAGATAAATAGTACATAGTTATGTCCATGTCCGGGAAATTTAGAGCAAGCACCAAATTTCTCAATATTCTCGGCTTCACTCAGTTCCGGCAACCAATAGCGATGACTTGCTGAGAACTGAGCACGGCGATTAACAATACATTGCATGAGTACACTGGAAGCAAAATTTAAAATTTCTTAATCTTTCACTGTTTCCAGCATAAACTAATTTCAGCCGCTTCGCGGAGTCCAAAGTCCAAAGTCCAAAGTCCAAAGAAATTAATTTGACTCTTGACAAATGACATTAACTACTCAACCGATGCTTGTGCCTCGCAATGCAATCTTTCAGCTATGCGGAATAGCTCTAGACCTGTGTGTAAATAACGATCATCGTAGCTCAAGGGGAAATAAGCCAACTCTTCTAGCCCATCTCCTAATTGACTGAGAGTGTAGTAGAGGTGAGCTGCGGTTCTTGCTAAACTAGGGGGATTCGGCAGGGAGCGAAAAGTCATTTGTGCTTGTTTGAGGTCATCCCGACAAATTTTTAAGTATTCCTGAAATTCTTCTAAGAGATCATCATCAAAGGGATCGGCGGCTAATTCCTCCATTTGTTCCTGCAAGGAATATAGGATGCCACAAAGTAAGCGATTGACTGGTTGATAAACTTGGCGCAGCCATTCATCGACTTGTTCGTCAGCATCCCGTCCTGTTTGCCGTGTTGCTTTGTAACGCTTTTGAGCAGAAGTTGTACGCTGTTGACGATCGCTATTTAATTTTTGAGAGCTATCTCGTAGTTGTTGGTCATAATTGAGACGATTATGAGTGTCGCCCAAGACCTCATACGCAGCATTGATGTGAATAATTCGCTCGTTATCTGCTGTTTCCTGATTACTGTCAGGATGAAATAATTTTACCAAGCGGCGATAAGCTTGCTTAATCTCCGCTTGGCTGGCGTTCGGACTAACTTTGAGTGTTTCGTAGTGGTTAGAATCGACCATTCATCTAATTTATCGTTAGCTGACGCTAGCTGCTACCCTTGCCTCTAGGTCTTGGAACAATGGTGTACTTAAATATCTTTCTCCAAAACTGGGCTGAATCATCACAATTAAGCGTCCTTTGTTTTCTTGACGCTGAGCAACTTGAATTGCCGCATACAATGCAGCTCCACTGGAAATACCAGATAGTAGCCCTTCTTCTCTTGCCAAACGTCGACCATAAGCGATCGCTTCTTCATCGGTGACGGTAATCACTTCATCAATTAATTTTACCTTCAGCACTTGGGGAATAAACCCAGCGCCAATTCCTTGAATTTTGTGCGGCCCAGGTCGTCCGCCAGACAAGACTGGACTATTGGCTGGTTCAACAGCGATCGCCTGAAAACTCGGCTTGCGTGTTTTAATTACTTCCGCTACACCAGTGATCGTACCACCTGTTCCGACCCCTGCCACAATTATATCAACCTGTCCATCAGTATCTTCCCAGATCTCTTCGGCTGTAGTTTCTCTATGCACTTTTACATTTGCCGGATTACGGAACTGTTGCAACATATAGGCATTTGGCGTACTGTCAACTATCTCCTGTGCTCGCCGAATTGCTCCACTCATGCCTTCAGTACCCGGCGTTAGTTCTAGTTCGGCTCCATAGGCCCGCAACATTGCCCGTCGCTCTCCACTCATCGTCTCTGGCATTGTCAAAATTAATCGATAACCCTTAGCTGCTGCTGCCATTGCTAGGGCAATTCCTGTATTTCCAGAGGTGGGTTCCACCAAAACTGTCTTCCGAGGAGTTATTAGCCCTTCTTCCTCGGCGGTATTAATCATACTTACTCCAATCCGGTCTTTAACTGATGCGGATGGGTTCATACTTTCTAGTTTTACCAAAATCTGAGCAACACACCCTTCTGCTTCGGGAATACGGTTCAATTGCACCAGAGGTGTGCGACCAACGAGTTCTGTAATGTTACGAGCAATTCGCATAATTAGTCCTTAGTTATTAGTGAATAGTTATTAGTCAGTTGTCTTTGCTCTCTTGATCATGAGTCAAACAACAAATGACTAAATGTAATACATGATATCCAGTTGCCGACGTGATTCTCTCTTTTCACAGAGATCTTGAAGTGTATAGTTTTGCAACACTGTGTTAGCAGCCTGAGATGCTTCTAGCCAGATTTCTTCTATAACAGAACTGTCTATATTTTTGGTATTAATATCTTCTTCACTCGTCCCCATATCTAAACCTTCCAAACAGCCTAAAATCTCGAAAAGTGTTATTCTTCGAGGTTCTCGCGTCAAAAAGTAACCGCCTTTTGACCCACGTTGACTTTTAACTATACCTCCACGCCTCAAAGTTGCTAGTAGCTGTTCCAAATAGCGATCAGGTATGTTTTGTTGTGCTGCAATTTGTCGAATTTGCAATGGTTCGCCACTTTCGTAATGAGCAGCCATTTCTAATAAGGCAAGAATGGCATATTCAGATTTACACGATAGTTCCACAGGCAGCAATAAGTTAAGAATTAGGAGTTAGAATTTTACGCGCTATAAACTTGATCCCGCTCACCTCTGTCAGAAAAGCTTGTTTAGAAAAAGTTGTTTACGACGTGAGTTAGGAGTTTTGAATTTTCAACTCATAACTCCTTCTTTCTCCAGTATACTCCGGTTCCCCGCTGGGGTTTGTTGCCGTTCCCGAAAACAAAAAACCCCGCCTCATGGCGGGGAGCAATAGGATTTAAGATTGCAAGTAAATTTTCGACACTCTAGAAAGTAAAAGTTGTTCTGAGTGTACCGATAATTGCATCATCGTTGTCGCTGTTTTGACCAGGAGAAGTCAGGTAAATAACGCCAGGAGTGATTGAGACGTTATCCGACACACGATATTTGTAGAAGCCTTCAATTTGGTAAGGTACATCGCCACCACCAAAACCTGGGCGGTTAAGAGCATAAGGTTGTGCACCTGCGAAGACACCCAATACGTTACCTCTCTTACCAAAATCAGATAAGGCAACCCCAGCACCGTAAGTCCAAGATTCAAAATCATCACCGATACCGGAACCTACAACATCCGTGTAGGCTACGAAGCCACTAACGGAAAGTTTGTCGCTTGGTCTAAACGCCGCCGACAGACCGTAGGAATTACTTGAAGATGAGTTAGCCAAAGTATTGGCTTGTTGAGTACCTACTACACCAAGGGGAACACCACCAGCGTTAGTCAGACCCAAACCCGAATCAAATAGAGCACTATTGTCGCCATTATATCCATGAACATAGGTGGCAGCTAAAGCTAGGCGATCGCCAACACTAAAGTTCAACTGACCTAGAGCAGCATAGTTACCATTGAACACACCTTCACCTGCACCAGGAGAATTGGCGTCTGATGATAAGTAACCCACTGTAACTGAACTGTTTCCTAGAATACCGCCACCTCTACCCAAAGGCAGGTTAAGTGCTATACCCGCACCACCACCAATCCTATAGATGGGGCTTTCAGAAGAGAAAGCAGATAAAGCGCCATTCCCACCGTCAGTTTTGTCAAAAAAGTAAGGGTTGTTGACAGCAGCATAATGGCTGTGTCGTCCTCCAGCAGCCGCAAGATAAACCTGAGCTGGGCCTATGGGAACTTCATAGGTCAGTCTGTCTATATCAACGCTGTTATCACCAGTACTACCGATTTGGAAAGTTTGAGCACCTTCAGAACTGGGAATAGCGTTTCCAGCAGTGTCTTGTATTGCAAAGGCTTGTGCATTACCAGCTGCAAGACGGGTGGTCAAAACGTCTCTACCAGTGAAACTGGTTTGCAAGCCTAAACGTACTCTGTTTTGGAAGACGGTGTTGTTAGCATCGCCAGTTCCATCACCAAAGGCATCACTAACTGCAAAAATGGCTTCACCAACTAGCTTAGTGGTGGTGGAGAACTGATTTGCTTCCAATTCAGCGGTACGCGCTTCTAAGGAATCTACACGACCGCGTAGGGTTGCAAGTTCTGCGGAGAATTCTTCTTGTAACCGCTGTAAGGTAGCTAAGTCTTGCTTAGTTACCAAGTCAGCTGTTGCTGTGGCAATTAATTCGTTGACTCGATCCAAACAGGCATTTAAACCAGCAGCAAACTCATAACGGGTCAGAGCACGATTGCCGCGATAAGTACCATTGGGATAACCTGCAATACAACCATAGCGCTCAACCAAGGACTGCAATGCTTGGAATGCCCAATCGGTAGGTTGTACATCGGAAAACTGAGAAACCGATGTTACCTGAGCCTGGGTGCTGTTCTTGTTGCCTTCGTTGCTGTAGCGATTAACTTGATCTAAAACGTTGGCATCATTAGCTGTTTGAGCCAACAACTCTGGTTGTTGGGTAAGCGTAGTTACGCTTGGTTGCTCAGCTGGTGATACTTCAGTGGTGGTATTTGGAGCCGCAATTGCTGTTGTTGAAACTAACAATGTTGCTCCCAAAACTGCTGGACTAACCACTAATGATTTCCATAAGAGATTAGACATCTTTCCTTTTCTCCTCACACCTTGTATAGATAATTGCGTTTGTTGCACCTAATTCTCAAAAATGCGACATCTCATTGAAACCTGTGGATGAGGCATAGTTGCCACTACTACAATTTTAGTTTTTGCAAAGCTAATAACTGATTAACTTATCGTTAAAAATTTATGCAATTAACTTATGCAAAAACATATCTTTATATCATAACATTATAAAACACCTGATTGGGATGGCAAGATAGGAGCGATCGCCTTGATAACTGTCACACATAAGTTATCTATATATCTAAGCAGGGAGTAAGGTTTTGGGCATTCATTAAATCCCCACTTAGGTAAACTGCTAAAGGCTTTGGACACTTAGCAGCTTGTCAAGATCAATCACTTAGTTTATTTGGGAAATTACCCCTGCCATATCAAAATCCTTCAGCGTCAACCCACCTGCATCATGGGTTGTGAGTGTAATCTTCACCTTGTTGTAAGAAATTTCTATATCTGGATGATGTCCCGCAGACTCGGCTGGTTCCACCAGCTTATTTACAAACTCAATTGCTTGGATAAAATCCTTAAATGTGCGGGTAGTCTGCAACTTGGACTTTTCAACTATCCAATCAGACAGAACGCCAGCTCGTTCTCGAATTTCAGTCTCAGAAAGTAGTTTTGCCATATCAAAAGTTCCTCTTTTAAGCTAATCAGCGTTTAAGTTACATATTCACTTAAGAGTAAGGAGCCAGAAGCCAAAAGAAAAATGCTCCTAACTCCTGACTTACCAAATTTTCTCAAGTACAAATTTGGATGCACATCTGCTTATAGCTTTATTACTTCTTGCACATCATTTGGCCAAACTCCTCTCATCCCTCATATAAACTAAATTATGCGAGGAAGGAGTAACTAATAATGTATCTATGTGCATACTTAAGTTTATCCAAGGAGATAGACACTGTTGCTCACGTCTGGTCAATTACCAAGGATAATAGATGAAGATATTTTTCTGTTAATAAATATTTAAACGTCACTTGCATCTAAGTTTTCAAGAGCAAGTATTGATAAATTAAAAGTCACCCATAAAAAACTATCCGCTCTGATTTGGATCAGGAGATCTAAGTCAGAGCGGTCTAGCGGGTCTTCAGGTTGCAACCAGACTGCCGGAAGGAACTCCGAGCTTGCCTAGCTACTTGAGCTAACTTAGTCTCTCAAGAGGACTAAGGCTTGCTTTTAGAGAACAGCTCCGGCACGCAGCCGGCTAACTGCAACCTGATGACCCATGCATTTACTACTTTCAATCATGGGCATCACCTCCTTGTTGCCTAAGCGGTCTTAGTTTCAAAAAGGCAGAGCGTTGTTGCTCTGAGCTTGTAATCTTTATTTAAGATAACACATAAATTTAGAGATATTAATCATAAATAGAAAAACCCCCACCAAAAGGTGGAGGATTACTAAGTAATGGATAATTTTGGCACTTTACTGGCTTTTGCCGAAGATATTTGGGGAAGCAATGGATCGCGCTTTTCACAATTTATTGCTTCAACTGTAATTGCCTATAGGCTTTCGATTATCTGGATAGTGCCAGTTACCGCCAACCATAGCCCTTAATCAGGATTATGGTCATCTTAATTTGTTTCTCATCATTTATTAGAGAGCGTTACCGCGAGGTAGAACTTCTTCAGGGAATACAAATTGTTCGTGAGGTTGATCTTGAGGAGCCATCCAAGCGCGGATGCCCTCATTCAGCAAAATGTT
>NZ_WVID01000080.1 GCF_010091925.1 Nostoc sp. B(2019)
ATTTTGATGTAATCAAGTCTGGGTAAAGGTTACAGCCGTCGCGTGGCGGCTGGTGACAGCTTCGCTACTTTTACCCCGTTTACTGCTGCTCGAATCAATGAAGTCGTGACCCTGCTTAGTGCTGATATATATGATGGTAAGGGAGGCGTGCGATCACACCTCACGATTCGCAAGGCTAACACCAAGGGGAAGTTAGCAACCCGTAGCATTCCCATCATTGAAGATTTGCAAAGTTTGTTGACAAAATACCAGCCCCAAGCGGGGGAAGTGTATTTGTTTCCTGGAAGACATGGGCGCGGATACATTACCTCAGATTCCGCAGCCAGGGTGTTTAGGAAAGCTTGTGTTAGATTGGGCATAGAGGGAGCAAGTACCCACAGCTTTCGCCGCACGGCATTAACGCAGATGAGTGACAATCAAATTCCATTAATAGTGATTGCGAAAGTTTCGGGACATCACAGTTTGGGAGAGCTTCAGGAGTACCTGGAGGTGCGGGACACACAAGTGCTAGGAGCTGTGTCGTCGCTAGCAATTCTATCTCCGATTAGCAATGCTGGAAAAGTTAATCTTTCCCGTCCTGTGAACTCAAAAGCTTAATTTACCTTACATAGTAGGCAAGAAAAATTGTTTCCCGTAGGCTGCTGTAACGACACTATACTTGTATACATAGTTGCACTAGCTTCAGCATTATTGACCGACTACAAGCAAAATTACACAATTTAGTCAATTAAATAAGGTGAGTTGAAATGCCCATAACGAGGGAGAATAAAAATCAGACACTATAAAACCAGACGAAACTGCCTTTGTGTCTGATTAATTAGGGAGTAGGAAAAATGACTCTTTCTCTCGTCCACGTAAACAAGTACCGTAAGGCGATCGCTTCTCTTGGGTCAGTGCAAGCAGAGGCGAAGTTGATTAGCTTGTGGTTGGATGGGAAAGCGGATTCATCTGTTATGGCATATCGGCGTTACATTAGGCGGTTCTTAGATTTTCTGGACAAACCCCTCAAGAAAGTAACCTATGAAGATTTGGTGGAATACAGTACACAATTTCAGGGACAAGCTGACAGTACCCGGCGCATCTACATTGCCGCAGTCAAAAGCCTGATCAGTTTCGCTCACAAAATTGGGTATATCCCTTTTAATGTTGGTATGGCAATAAAACTCGGAGAAATACCAGACGTAATCAACGAACGTTATCTCGACGAAGCAGATATCAAATTAATGGTGCGGGCCGCTCAAAAACATCTAGAACTTGCCAAAACTCCTAAGCGACAATACACAGCCAAAAGAAATTTACTGATTATTAAGCTGCTGTACCAAGCAGGGCTACGGGCAAACGAAATCTGTCAGCTAACTTGGGCAGATTTGACTTCTAGAAATGACAGTGGTCAGGTGTATGTGCGAAAAGCTAAAGGCAGCAAAAACCGCACTATTCTTATCAAGCCGAAACTGTGGAATGAACTGATGGAGTTTAGGGAAGATGCTAAGTAGGTGGGCGAGAAAATTTACAAGTATGTAACAAAACATTAAGTTGTGGAATTAGAGTTAAATTTAACACGTT
>NZ_WVID01000081.1:0-1215 GCF_010091925.1 Nostoc sp. B(2019)
CATTTGATCAATACCCATTTTGCACGTCCCAACAGGATGCCACGCTGTACCGCACGTTTGCCGAATATAATCTTCGATTGCTTTGTCGCTATGCACAGAACTCCCTGGAGCAATTTCCTCGCCCCGGAACTCATTAAACGCATCGGAGTACACAATTTGACGCAAAATTTTAAGTCCTTCAACCATCAGTTGCATATCAGATTCTTTCTGAAGATAGTTGACCTGAATTAACGGTGGGTCGAAGGGGGAGGAGGAACGTAGTCTTACGCTACCACGACTTTCAGGACGGGTGATGTAAAAGGAAAAGGTGAATCCCGGACCTTCACGTGCATAGGCAGGATCGACATATAAAATTGGAACAATTGTAAATTGCAAATTAGGCGCTGCATCTAAATCATTGTTGGTATGCAGAAATAACCCAGCCTCTCCCCCATTACTACTTGGCGCAAGGGGCACGTCCTGAGTAGACTGGTAGGCAATAACAGCAAGTGGGTGATCTTGAAGATTCTGCCCGACACCCGGCAAATCAACAACTACAGGAATGCCGGAAGCTCGCAGATGTTCTGCTGGTCCAATTCCAGAAAGCATGAGCAGTTTAGGAGAATCGAAGGCACCAGCACTCAAAATCACCTCGGAGTTGACCCTGATTTGATACTCCGTTCCGTTTTGAACATACACTACCCCTACTGCACGCTTTCCCTCAAAGAGTAAACGAGTCACCAATGCTCCTGTTTGAATGGTCAAGTTGGGGCGATCTTTAATCGGACGCAGAAATGCCACTGCTGTACTTTGGCGCTTGCCATCTAGAACGGTCACTTGGTAAAGTCCTGCACCTTCCTGCTGTACGCCATTAAAGTCGGGATTTTGCTCATAGCCCTGTGCGATCGCGGCTTCCACAAAGCGTTGCGACACTTTTGCAGGAGAGAGTGGATCTGTGATGCTAAGTGGTCCATCAACCCCGTGAAATAACGATGCTCCTCGCTGCTGGTTTTCCGATTTCTTGAAGTAAGCCAAGACATCCTGATAACTCCAACCAATATTACCTAATGCTTGCCAGATATTGTAGTCACGTTCATTGCCTCGTATATAAATCATGCCATTAATCGAACTGCTGCCGCCCAAGACTTTACCGCGTGAAGATAAAATTTTGCGGTTATTTAAGTAAGGTTCCTCTTCAGTTAAGTATGCCCAGTCCACTTCCGAGCCTAAGAGTGT
>NZ_WVID01000081.1:1225-1510 GCF_010091925.1 Nostoc sp. B(2019)
CGGTTGGCAACAACGCAGCCTGCTGAACCGGCACCAATCACAATATAATCAAAAGCAGCACTGTGATGGTATGTAGTTGTCATGATTTCTCCTTTTCAGGTCATTGTTTGTTGAATGATGGCGACATTAGTGGGTTGGCGATCGCAAATTCTGCTGCTAGTCACGTCCTGCCACAATCATCTTTTCTGCTAAACTAACCGGGTTAGAAAACATGACCTCGTGACTACCGGGCATTTGTACAAGCCGAAATAGTCCCAAGCGGCTAGACATTCTGGGATGCCAACC
>NZ_WVID01000082.1 GCF_010091925.1 Nostoc sp. B(2019)
TGTAAGTTGTTAGAGACGATTTAAGTATTAAAGAGGTTAAGTAGTACGCTAATAAGCAAAGTGTCTATAGTACCTGACGGGGCAGTTTCATGGCATCTGGTTTCAAATCTCTAAATCTGACTACTAAAACCTCAAAAACTTTAAGTATAGCGAATGCGACTGCACTTACAGAAAAAATGGAATTAGTTTTTAGTGATATAAAAGACCCCCGTGTAGAAAGAACTCGTGTCCATTTGTTAACAGACATTTTAATCATTGGTATATTGTCAGTGATTGCAGGAGGCAAAGGATGGGAAGATATGGAAAATTATGGATTGAGTAAATACGATTGGCTGAAGGAATTTTTAGATTTACCTTGGGGTGTCCCAAGCGCAGATACGTTTAGACGAGTATTTGAACGTATTAACCCAAAAGTATTTGAGCAATGTTTTCAAAGATGGGTAAAGTCAATAGTTGAAACAGTTAGTGCACAGGTAATTCCTATTGATGGTAAGACTCTCAAAGGTTCATACGACAGAGAACAGGGAAAATCAGCAATACATTTAGTTAGCGCTTGGTCAAGTGAGTATCGCCTTGTTTTAGGACAAGTAAAAGTAGCAGATAAATCGAATGAAATTACTGCAATTCCTGCATTATTAGAATTGTTAGATTTAGCAGGATGCATTATTACGATTGATGCGATGGGTACACAAACTGCAATTGCATCTCAGATTTTTAATGCAAAAGCTGACTATATTTTAGCGCTTAAAGGGAATCATCCTACACTTCATGCACAAGTTAAAGATTGGTTTGAGCAACACTTTAATCAAGGGTTTGAAGGTATTACTAATAGTTATGACGAACGGGTAGAAAAAGGTCATCATCGTACCGAAAAGCGGCAAGTTCGATGTGTTCCTATTTCTCAACTACCGCCTTTACATCATCAAGCTGATTGGGCAGGGCTTAAATGTGTTGTCATGGTTGTACGGGTAAGACATCTATGGAATAAAACAACCCGCGAAGTTCAGTTTTATCTAACTAGTTTGGACTGCGATGCTCGTCAGCTGGGTCAAGCTATCCGTTTGCATTGGGGTGTTGAAAATGCTCTACATTGGACTTTAGACGTCACATTTAATGAAGATGCTTGTCGCGTTCGTACTGGTCATGCTCCACAAAATTTATCATTACTGCGACGGATTGCACTTAACGCATTAAATTTAGAGCAATCGTTCAAGCGTAGTAATCGTCAAAAATCGAATCGGGCTGCTATGGACAATAATTATATGCTGACGATTCTTGCTGCTTGTTTATCCCAATATAATGATATCTCTAAATTCGCTTGTCAATAGCATTTGAGATGCGCTAACCCTG
>NZ_WVID01000083.1 GCF_010091925.1 Nostoc sp. B(2019)
GAATCGGAATATACTCGCGTAAGGCGATCGCTAATCTCTTGCTTGAACCTGCTGACACTCCTGGGGCAGATAGTTGAAGGACTTCAGATGTTGCAAGCCAACGGCGTACTCGCCATCCCACATTTTCACCGTACAACTAAAGTCATTTACTGCGCTGACAATTGCCCAACACCCACCCTTACTTCTGAGTTTTGGGTCGCCCTCACTCCAAAATTCGTAGTTATAGTATGCCTGTTGGTAATCTCTGCCGTTCTTAGTAATGGTTCATTAATGAATACTACCGCTACCTTCCCCCTTGTACCGTCGTATTTTACTAGGGTTTACTGCAATACTCAACAGCGATAATATCGATACAGTTGGGCGGTTGACGGTTTCAGCTTAACAATAGCGAGTAAACTACCTGCTACGTCAATTACTTCAATTGGGGTGAGTGCATAGACATCTTTACTAGGAAACAATATGGCAGACCTTAGCGGTAATTGGTTAGGAACTTACTGGCAAGATGACATTCCTAGTCGCTTTGAAGCAACCTTTGTTCAGAGCGGAAATACTTTTAGTGGTTCCATTTTGGATGACAACTATTTAGGAGAAGCTCAGGTCAATGGCGAGGTAATTGGGCGCACTGTCAGTTTTACTAAACGTTATTTAGTTACCTCACCTGTACCAGTTAGATATACAGGCATGGTTTCAGAAAATGAAGATTATATGCAAGGAGAGTGGAATATAGGTTTGCAGTATTCTGGTTTATGGTCAGCGCGACGCGGTGGAGAAAACCTGATTGTAGATTTACAAACTCGGCTTGAACAGCAGACTTCATTGACGATAACTTAATCGTTCGCATAAATTCCTGCCTTATCCCCAGGCTTCCTTATGTGTAATTTCCGACTCTAAGAGACTCAGCACTTTTTCTTCCAACACCGTCAAATAAGCCCGATTCAGCTTCCCCAGCATTTCCAAAAACTTCTGCACAGATTCTTCAAGCGCACTGGAATATACTCGACTGATGCGATCGCATATCTCCCGCATCTGCTCACACTCGGCAGGCAAGTAATCGTAAGATTTCAGGTGTTGCAACCCAACGGAGTACTCGCCATTCCAGGTTTTGACAGTGCAACTGAACTCATTTACTTGGCTGACAATCCCCCAGCAGCCACCCTTGCCCCTAAGTTCGGGATTATCCTTGGCTAAAATTTGGCAGATTTCACCAATTTGGTAGGTGTTGGGTATTCTGGTACGTTCCATAATTCTCTGCACCACGTCAGTTACAATTCTGGCACTGGGAACTTTACCGCCAGCCTTCTGTACTGCCCGTTGCCAAACTTCAATCTGCTGGGG
>NZ_WVID01000084.1 GCF_010091925.1 Nostoc sp. B(2019)
CGGGACTTAAACAAAATTTAAGATTAAAAAAGAGTATAATGCTTAATTAGCATAGCTTTCACGTTGAAAGAAGCTCATGAAAGAAACCACCCCCGCCGCCATGCCTCCATGCTTTGAAAGATGGTGTCAACGGTTTGATGATGTATTTACTCATAAGGCTCAAAAAAGAGAGTTTAGGCACTATGTAGGGGGATTATTGGGTGAAAGTGAGAGAAAAAACCTGTTTCAAATCGCAGAGAATGCGGTAGGGGTGACTTACCACCGATTACACCACTTTTTAACCGAAGCACCTTGGTCTAGTTCCCAAGTTAACGAGCGTCGCTTAGAGATCATGAACAAGTGTAGTCAGACGAGAATCAGTAGAGGCTTTAGCCTAATAATTGATGATTCTGGACATAGAAAAAGCGGCAATTTTACGGATGGAGTAGGAAGACAGTATATCGGAGAAATTGGCAAAATAGAGAATGGAATAGTAGTGGTAACAACGCATTTATATGATGGCAAAAAAAGCCTACCGTTAGATATAGAGTTATATCAGCACGCCAGTTCTCTACCCCAAGGGAAACAAGACTCAGAATTTGAGAAAAAACCTGAACTAGCACTCAAATTAATAGACAAAACCTTAGAAAGAAAATATCAACCAGGGATAGTAATTGTAGATGCAGGATATGGCAACAATACATCTTTTTTAATCGAAATCGAGAAACGGCAATTAAAATATTTAGGAGGATTAGCTAAAAACCGAAAAGTGACTGTGGCTCTCAATGAGAATATTCAACAAACAATTAGACTAGATGAATTAGCCGATAGCCTATGCCCAGAGGCTTTTACAGAAATTCAACTAAATTTAGAACAACCTCAAACAGTATGGGTGGTAACTAAAGAAGTAGAGATATCACCACTTGTGGGTAAGCGAAATATTGCTATCGTCATGAACGCTGCGACTTTCTCACTAGCCACTGATATCGACTATTTCATTACCAATGTCTCCTCATCAATTGTTTCTCCAGAATGGATAGTTAACACCTACTCCCAAAGAAATTGGGTAGAAGTTTTCTATAGGGAAGCCAAAGGATGGTTAGGACTGAAAGAATATCAAGTTCGAGATAAAAGAAGCTTACTGCGCCATTTTATTCTAGTTTTTTGTGCCTACACTTTTATTCTTTGGCATCAGTTGACTGGAGGTTTAAGACGAAGGTGGGCTAACAAACCTTTGAATACTTTTACTGAAGCTTTAGAAGCGTTTAGAACAGCCATGTCTTTTCGATTTTTCGATTGGTTGA
>NZ_WVID01000085.1 GCF_010091925.1 Nostoc sp. B(2019)
CTTGCTGCTTGTTTATCCCAATATAATGATATCTCTAAATTCGCTTGTCAATAGCATTTGAGATGCGCTAACCCTGGTAATATACCTACTTAATGGCGTATGAGTAAAAAAAATACCGATAAGCAAATTAGCGTTGACTTAGCATCAGATGAAGCTAAGACACTTGAAAAATACTGTAAAGATACAGGAAAAGAGGAAAAGGAAGTAATTAAAGAGCTTGTTCGTAAACTGCCCGATTAGCTAGATTTCCTACAAGTAGGCAAACTCTCATCTAACCACTTATTAGTCACATCTCCTCGACTAGTAAAGTAGTAAGCTGGGTTTGAGAAATTTTCAATTACTTATTGTCCTCTACCTCAAGAGAGCGGATCAATTCCCGAATTACGTCGGTTGCTGTCCTTCCTGTTATTTCACAGTACTGTTCTATTTTCTCTGCCTCGCTTGCAGTAAGATTTATTGTCATTCGTTTCACAGCCCATTTTTTATTACTCATAATTACCTTTTATAATCACGTTATGTTGCAGAATTAGGAAGAATATTTCAGGTGACGCTATCAAAAACAACACAATTACTTGATCTGCCTAAAATTCAGATGTTTACTTAATGGATATTAGCAAGCAAATACTAACATAACAACAAAGGTGAAACAGCATTTATCACTTGCGATTACCTGAGCCTGTCAAGAATAGTGCAACATGAGACTTGGCGGCTAGGCATTTCAAACAGGCAAATAATCAAAGGAGACTAAAACACTTTAAACAAAGATGTCTCACGGTGAAAGCTATACCAACAATTATTTCAAGGGTTTTTATCAAAACAGAATATATACGTCAGTTACCAGAATTCAGAATTCAATTTTGTGTGATTAGGTGGTGAATATTGGTTTAAAACCGTACTTCGTACCGCTACTCATTTTCGCTCACAAGGAGCGAAACTAGTATGAAATATTCTTCCTTCTTAAAACTCTATTCCTTTATGGATGGAGTATTTTTATGGATAGAGTATTCTGAATTCTGACTCTTTTTTATTCCTTGTCTGAATTTCCTTGTGTCGTTACCTATATTGAAGAAAGTTGATTTGGAAATCTTGCCTAATTAATCTAGTAACTGTATTGTTAAGAGAGGCTAATTACCAAGAATTTTGGACATAAATCCTATTAGTGATATATGCCTAATTATTGCTTGTCAAATCACAAGTTATTTGTCGCTGTTAGCGCCCTAGTGTGTTGCTCTGTCCTAGAGTCAAGGATTTAACTTTGAAT
>NZ_WVID01000086.1 GCF_010091925.1 Nostoc sp. B(2019)
TAAGTAGGTGGGCGAGAAAATTTACAAGTATGTAACAAAACATTAAGTTGTGGAATTAGAGTTAAATTTAACACGTTGCGTACTGTAATTTCCTTTTTCTCCCCTAGCTTCAACACCATTAATTACGGCATAAGCAAGCTCTAATTCATCGTCAAATGATTGCCCTGAGAGTTCATCCTTTTTGATATGTTGCCACTCCAATTCAATGGGATTTATTTCGGAACAATATTTGGGTAAAAAGAAGATGTACAAACCCATGCTCTCCCATTTTGACCATAGCTTTTGTACTTCTTTGCATCGATGTATAGGCCCGTTATCCTGGACAATTACCCTGGTACGTCCCGTTCTTTGGGTATCAGCAGCTTCTTGCTCCATTATTTGGATATAAGACTTGCGGTTAACGCCTCCGATCACCAAACCATAAACAAAACTGATCAAAGGTTGAAGAAACCCGATAATGCTTAGTCTGCGACCACGACGTTTTGTTTGTTCCAAACGTTTTTGTTCACCTTTAAAGTAATAGGTGTAGCCTGGTTCACTCCACAGACAAAACCCTGATTCATCTAGATACTTTAGGTCTATTTCTCCGGCAGCGGCAGCTAAATTCAACATATCTAAGTCTGCTTGCTTTTTTTCCCGTATTACAGGGTCTTGTTTTCGTTTATGACTTTTTCTGGCTCGTTTCCAAATGACCCCCTTTTTTTGAGTACCCGTCTTAATCTGTCAGGACTCAATTGAATTTGGCGATCGCAATCAAGTTTTTGAGCTAATTGAAGACTATTGTATGTGCGCGGTTCTTTTTTAAGGCATTCTTCCAAAAATACTATGTCTGATTCGTTGTATTTCGGTTTCCCTCCTCGACCAGCTTTCTCCCAAAGTCCTTCTAGACCAAGGTTTTCCCATTTATGTAAAATTTCTCTAACTGTTTGTGCAGTCCAATTAAAATGAGCAGCTATTTTTTCTACGTACCAGCCATGTGCATTTAACCTGATCACCTCTACTCGGTCTTTGACTTTCTGTGGTACATCCGCAGTTCTTAGGTTTAGCAAGGTTTTCTCTTGCTCACGTGTCAGAAATACCCTTAAACGAGCGCCCATATCCCAGTCACCTCAGTAGATATATTCTACGTATTTATTTATCTTCACATAGTTTGGTTTTTTCACGCCGACCTACTTA
>NZ_WVID01000087.1 GCF_010091925.1 Nostoc sp. B(2019)
GGCAGGGCTGTTTCATTCCACAAGAGCAAGTAGTTTGTCAATATCATGAGAGAGAAATCGTTGAGTACTGGTGATGGAATGATGACCATTTCGACGAAGTATATTGAGAGCAATCGCTCTCAATATGGAAAGATTTGCAGGAGCATTACCCAAACGTATTTTTGAGTCGTCCTCCTTGAGAACCATGTCCTTAACCCAGTGAAGGCTATTTTCGATACTCCAATGACCGCGAATACCGTAAGCGAATTCTTTGGCTGTAGAAATTAAGCTACTAATGTAACAGGCAATCTCATAATATGGTTTACCCGCTCTGGTTCCAGTTCTTTCAACCCGAATTAAGGACTTAATTCCAACCCAGGATAATTCAATTCCATCCAAATCATGAAAAACTTCTACAGTCCGTGTTGTGAGTCGATTACGAGTTTTTTCAGTCTCAATATAACGACTTGTAGGCTTTGTTTGTGCAGCAAGATGTTGAATATGACGATGTAGTTTCGGCTGATTATCTTTAACGGCAATCACGTAATCGTTGCCACTGTCTATCACTTCAATGCAAGTTTTTTTTGGCAATGCAAGGAATCGAAACTAAAGACGGCACCTTTGATATCCAAAGCCGCAATCAGATGTTGCACAACTTGGATTTCACTCTTGTCCTTGTTTTCAAATTTTTCCATTCCTAACACGAGTTTTCGTTTACTGGCGAATACAGTGACTATACTGACAAAATTTTGACTCGATGAATTATAGTTTTGAACTGTTCCCTTAATACCTTTACCATCTGTGCTACACCACTCTAATTCTTCTAAATCAACATAATCTAAAGCCCACTGATTAAATATTTTCACGAGTTTATCGAAGTCCACCCCCATTACCACACGTCGTATCGTTGAGTAAGAAGGAACACCATGTTTTTCTCGACCGAATACTTTGATCAATGCCTGACGATGCCGTTTGACAAAATCTCCCCATGCACGATACCCGACATATCCACTCATGGTGCCCATAATTACAAACAGTAAGACTAACCATAGTGGGTGTCTTCGACCGTCAGTCGTTCTGAAGTCTTCCACTTGCCGCAGTTGTTCAATCAGAGACGCACCCATGATTTTTCTCCCCTCAACAGTTGCAATTTTACCTGTTTTCGGGAATGAAACAGCCCTG
>NZ_WVID01000088.1 GCF_010091925.1 Nostoc sp. B(2019)
CTCCTTGCCAGACTCCTAGGCCTAAGCCCAAGTCATCAAACCAATGGCGCTGATCAGATAGCGGCAGAGCCTGGTAGTGAGTGCCGACTAGCTGGAATAGCTGAAACTGATTTTGATAACGGTCCAAGACCCCGTAGTAGGGAATCCGCAGGATTTGCTCGTAAACCTGCCATTTGGTCGGGGGGTGGCTAACCTCCCGCAGCGTCTGCCCCAGATCTTCAGGCTCAGTTCCGGGAGAGAGCAACTCTAACACCAAAAAAGGATCGACACCCTCTTGCCAAATGACATAGCTCCAACGGAGATCTGCCTGCCGTCGTGCCCGCTCAACGCCCAAGACTAAGAACCAGTCCGGACGCTTATGCCAACCTGGATGACGACTATCATAGTAAAGATTTAAATCGGTGCCGACAAACACCTGATCGAGTGCATAAGTGGTTGGCTGGCAGGTCTCTCTCAATAACTGAGGCTGAAACTCATGGAATTCATCGGGCAAGCCAGGCTCCTCTGGATCTTCACTGGGCAGATCATACATGGTGGGGAGCGTTTCTTTAGGGGAGGGTGGTGCTTGAGGATGATACATCAACTGAACCCCGCAGGCTATTCTTAGGCTAGTGGCTTAATACCCCAATATAGCTTCCATACTCAGATCCTGGCTTCAACACCAGGAGGCCGCACCATATTCAACTCTTGAATTTTAATTTGAATCAGAAATTCATAGTAAGACAAATTTATACAATAAATCAATCCCAAGTATCCATCAAGAAATCCCAGTCTAAACACATATAAAAACAAAAAGTAAAGAAGCGGCCAGCCTGGAATTTTACTCACCAAGGGCTTAATAGATTTATTCCTGGTTGATGCGTCAGGGGCAAAAAGATCAAAAAATCTCACCGATATTTTTGAGCGCGCTAGTGCTTCTTGAGTTGAGTATCGATTATGCTTGTCAATCCATTGCTGCCAACCTTTGGAGAAAGCATAGTGCAAGTAAGGTTCGTGGATATACAAAATTTCTCCTTGCAACAGATCTTCTTTTTGGCCATGACCATAGTCAATAAACCTAGCCATTCCTAATTTCAAAATTCTGAATTGCCACTTGGGAAAGGCGTCACTATTTTTAAGCCACTGATCTTGAAGGATCA
>NZ_WVID01000089.1 GCF_010091925.1 Nostoc sp. B(2019)
CCTTCCGGGGTTCTTTTCACCTTTCCATCGCGGTAATGGTTCACTATCGGTCACACAGTAGTATTTAGCCTTACGAGGTGGTCCTCGCTGATTCACATGGGATTCCTCGTGCCCCATGCTACTCGGGATTCAGCTACTATCCTTAAGTTTTCGACTACAGGACTTTCACCTTCTTTGGTGCAGTATTTAGCTGCTTCATCTAACCTCCAGATTCGATCTCGCTGTCCCACTACCCCAAAAGGTAAACCCTTTGGTTTAGGCTCTTCCCCGTTCGCTCACCACTACTTAGGGAATCTCTTAATTGATTTCTCTTCCTCCAGCTACTAAGATGTTTCAGTTCGCTGGGTTGGCTCTCTCCTGCCTATATATTCAGCAGGTAGTATATAGGGTTGCCCCATTCGGAAATCTCCGGCTCAAAGTTTGCTTCCAACTCCCCGGAGCATATCGTCGGTAACCACGTCCTTCATCGCCTCTGTGTGCCTAGGTATCCACCGTTAGCCCTTATTAGCTTGACCACTCAAACATTTGGTGTCTGTATCAAGTAATTTGTCCTTTGTCCTTCGTCCTTTGTCTTTAACAATGACTGATGACTAATGACTAATGACTACCTACAATTTCGCGTTACTTATGCAGTTTTCAAGGTTCTGGCTGGATATGTATCCAGCAGTCTGACGACATGACGCCATGTTGCTGAATCTATCTTTTTTTTTGCTTTTAACCCCAGGTGGAGGTTAGCGGACTCGAACCGCTGACATCCTGCTTGCAAAGCAGGCGCTCTACCAACTGAGCTAAACCCCCAGATTATAATTCGTAATTCGTAATTCTTAATTCATAAGTTACTTACGAATTACGAATTAGCAATTACTAATTACTTTCAGGTGGGCCATCCTGGACTCGAACCAGGGACCTCACCCTTATCAGGGGTGCGCTCTAACCACCTGAGCTAATAGCCCATATCTGTACGAACCAAATCATAGTTTGAAAGCATTCAACATTCAAGTGTCTGCGACCGACCTAGGTTAGACCAACTCAATCTCTATTTGCATTTTGCTTTCAAGATTTGAGGGGTGTAGGTCTCCCTAAAAAGGAGGTGATCCAGCCACACCTTCCGGTACGGC
>NZ_WVID01000008.1 GCF_010091925.1 Nostoc sp. B(2019)
GTATAAGGTGGGGGCGCACCATAAAGCACACGGTTAGAGCGCAAGCGCATCAGTTTGTCTGCGGCAACGTCCGCTGTTTGCTTCACAAACGAAGCACATCCGTATTCTGCATCCCACAAAGATAAGGGTCGTTGAGCCAGATGTTGGCATACAAGCTTGAATTGAGCCGCTGCTTTGGTTATGGGACTATCAAAACTCGTAATCCGCTCATGCACTAACGGTAATGCCCAACTCCCCTGTTTCTCTGGAATCCAAGCTATGGTGCTGTAGCCTTGACCAACCGTCACTGGTTTAGCTCCTGACATTGGTTGCGCTTGATGTTCGTAAGTGCGGTCTTTGAGTGTACGCGCATTTGGTCTTGACCACGCTGTGTGATCTCCTGCTAACACCAGTTGCTCTGTTTGCGGTAGCTGTGTCATGTACAACTGCATCAATTCAAAGCGTGGTGGTAAGCTGTCTTCTATTGCTTCATAGATACTTGACCACTGCCGTCGAAATACTGGTGATATCGATAACTCAACAAACGAGTAAACACTACGTGTAACTAGCACTGCATCCATCAGGTCAAATAGTGCATCTTTACCATTACCCAAGAGGGTGTACACTCCACAGCGGAATTGTTTAAGCTTATCAAATGTCATGGTCAAGCTGTAATTTTTCTCTAAATCTCAGCATTGACCAAAACGTGGTCAGTTCAACAGGGCTGACCGCTTTTTCTCACTATTTAGTCTAAAGTCCAGTATTGAAATATTCAAAAATAAAATATTTATTGGCTTCAATATAAAAGATAGCGATTTAAGAACATTAAAGAATAGAATAAAATCTTTATCAATTTACTCAAATATTAATCAAATCAAGTTATTTGACTTTAGAAAATATTCAACACTTTATGGATATAAAGGCTTAAATGGTTTGTATGAATATCTGGAAATTAAAGTAAATAAGCAGATTGATGGAAGTTATTTTTGTCAGAATCCTAAAAAAGTATTTTTACGAAAAAACGGATGGATAAATATTCTATTAAATATGTTTGAGTATTGTTTAGAAGATGCGGCAGGTTATTTTGAAATCGTATTAAATTGGAATACAAAAATCCCTAAAATAACTAAAGATATGATTATAAGTGAATCATTAAATTACTCTGAACTAGATAAAAAACCATCAGTAAACCTAATATATGAGAATACAGAAATATTTCATATAGAAAATTTCCAACTTTCTTCAGACCAGCTTCTTAACAATCTCACAGTAGCAGACTTAGAAGCTTTAATTATCAAAATAGTTCAAAAGGCTCTTAAAGAAGAGATGTTGAGAAGATAGCCCTTATTTTTGTATTTCCGCAAGTAAAAATTCTACAAAATATAACGCCTATTGTTGTTTATCATAAGGTAATATTCTTACCTGATCTATAATAATTTTTTTAATGTTCACTTACTCTAACCTCTCCTATCAATTAATATATTTTAAAGTATTATTTGACTGTGTGTCTTTAGCTGCGGCTTTAGTCGTTAGGTATTTAGAGGATAAGTTTGGTAAGTTGGTAGATGTACAGGGGCTTGCTTGTCGTCAGACGTGTCCTTATTGAGCGTTATATTTATTTTAGACGTTCAACTATACAAGATTAATTTATTATGAAATTTCAAGTAATTTTTACCTTTGATTCAGAATATGAAGGCTATGTTGCTGAGGTTCCTGAACTTCCAGGCTGCGTGAGTCAAGGCAAAACATTAGATGAGGCAATTAAAAATATTAAAGATGCTATTACGGGATATCTCCACGTCCAAGCTAAACATGATCAGCCTTATATTATGAAGGAATCACAAGTTTTTATTGGGGAAGTTGTAGTATAAATAGGACGTTTATCAAGCATCTCCGGGAAGGAAGCTGTTAAGATTTTTGAAAAATTTGGTTATGTATTAGATCATCAAACGGTAAGCCAGATGATACTTTAGTGTGAATCAAAACCAACTTTATCAATTCCCAATCATCGGGAATTAGCGCCTGGGTTACTTAGAAGTTTGATTCGACAGGCAGGAATTACAGTTGATGAATTCCTCGAAAATAAATGAACTTAGAAACAAGCATCACTGTATTCTGGGAGATCACTAGTCAGAATAACCCTATCAAGTTCTTGAATCATCGCTGTCAATCTTACAGCCTTAGACAACTATAATGTACTTAAGATTTTACACGAGGATGGAACCATGACTAACACTCAAAGGATGGTTCGCTTAAACTTAGATTTGTCACCTGAACTGAATCAAATACTAGACGAACTAGCAAATAAAATAGGCGGAAGTAAAAGCGATGTTCTACGTCAGGCTATAACGTTGATGCAAATTATGGTTATAGCTAAAGAGGAAACCAAAAAATTAGGAGTTCTAGAAGCAAATCAACTGATAGCGAATGAAATAATTGTCTCATCTGACGAGCAGCCAAAACCCCATACATCAGAAGCTTTTTTAAAAACCTTTGGAACCTGGGAAGACACACGCACCGCGGAAGAAATTGTTGATGAAATATATTCAAGTCGTACTGTAAGCGATCGCGATTATACCTTGTGAACTATTTACTCGACACTGATACGTGTATTTATTGGCTTAATGGTCGTCAGCCAGTCAGAGATAAATTATTAGCAGTCGGATGGGATGAAGTATGCATTTGTGTCATCACTGCCGCTGAATTGTACTATGGTGCATACAATTCTAATCGAGTTTCAGAAAACTTAGGTAATGCAGAAGACTTTATTCAAAACTTACCCGTTCTACCTTTAACTGATCCTGCTCTTAGAAAGTTTGGTGAATTAAAAGCAGAACTTCGTAAAAGAGGACAAACAATTGCTGAATTTGATTTACTAATTGCTAGTGTTGCACTGACAGAAAATTACACTTTAGTTACAAACAATACTCGTCACTACGAACGCATCACTGGATTAAAACTAGAAAACTGGACTCTGCTTTAGAAACGTAGCAAAAACAGGCACATTAACTATGATTCCACAAATCCTAGACAAAATTACCACACTCCAAGAACAGCGGTTTTTTCTACCTGGCTACTACACTTGGGAAGAATTTGAGAAACTTGAAGCCTTAACAGCAGATGCGCCAGGTTTGCGGATAACTTATCTTGATGGGTGTGTGGAATTTATGACTCTTGGGGAACAACACGAAGCTATTAAAAGTGTGATTGCTATATTATTAGCGCTTTACTTCTTTGAAAAAGATATCAACTTTTTTCCTGTAGGTAGCGCTACCCGTCGAGCACAAGAAAAGGGAGCTTCCTTTGAGCCGGATGAATCTTATTATATAGGGGAAAAGAAAGAAAATCCTGACTTGGCAATTGAAATAAATATTACTAGTGGCAGCATAGATAAGCTAGAAAAGTATAAGCGGTTTAAAATTCCTGAAGTCTGGTTTTGGGAAAATAATCAGTTATCTGTATATCACCTTAGTAATGATAATTATGAGCAAATTACTCAAAGTAAATTGCTGCCAAAATTAGATATAAATTTGTTAGTACGTTGTGTTTTAATGCCTTCAATAATTGAAGCTAGGACAGAGTTTGTTAACGGAATTCGGACGTAACTTAGCATATCTTAATGTGTAAGCATTTTTCCTAGTAGAAAGATAAAAGTAAAAGTGATATTCTGTATCCGGGTTTAACCTTGATGCAAATAATGGTGGTAGCAATGACTACACAAGATAAAACCCAACGAATTCAAATAAATTTAGATTTATCGCCAGAACTTCATGAGACACTAAACAAACTGGCTCAACAGATTAATGGAGATAATGCGGAAGTGTTGCTAAAAGCGATTGCACTTATGGAAGTAGCAGTAGAAGCCAAGCAAAAAGGTAAGCATCTCTGGATTGCAGACGAGAACCAAAACCTTGAGACTGAAGTTATTGGCATCTAACAGCATGACAGATTTAATTGATTTATCAAAGATAATTGCTAGCAAAGGCGACAAGCCATTAATTGTATCAATAGTAAACTTACAGTCATACAAAGAAGTAGAACTTGAGCAAAAGCTGCGAGAACTCAAGTTTAAACAAGAACTAAGGAAAGATTGGATTTTATTTATTGTCAGAGATGTAGTAATCTTTTCATTTGCTATCCTTTTCATTTTTGCTGTTAGCGGCTATTCTCTATTTATTCAGATTCATCGGTAACTCATCTGAATAATATGTAGCAATCTTTAGAGTGTGACTAGTTATCTTTGCAAATGAGTATCAGATTGTACAAAAATCTATCCCTAGGCTAGAAGTATTAATTTGCATAAAAAATTTCAGACAAAACATCTGCTTGCTTAGCATTCCAGAAATTTGGTTGCTATATTATACTAAATAACTATTCTGGCAAGGATTTGAAAGCTGTGAGGGATGATTTACAAGGCTTAGAGATTAGTCAGAAGGAATTACAAAAGCTGACTAATTTACCTGTTAATGATAAACTTATAATTATTATAAATCCTCTCAAAAAATTGGGAGTGAACTTTCTAGAAAAAATTAAAGGTTCTGAAGGAGCAACTGTAGTTTTTATTGGCTTTTCTACAATTGTGTTTGGTTATCTTTTATTTGATGTAATTATCAAACTATTCGCTACATGGATAACAATTCCATCTTGGATATTGTTAATAATATTATGTCTTTGGGTGGGTGGAGTTATCCAAACCATCTTATATTTAACCTGGAAGAAAAACAGCAAATTTGTCAAATTAAATATGACAAACTCTTTACTAGTTCTGTTAAATGATGTTGATAGATATAATGATGTTATTAGAGCAATAGATATTAATGACCAAATAGAAGAAGCTGGTAATCCAGAAGTGAGTATAAAAGAAAGAGAAAAAGTTATCGAAGCACTGAAACTCACAAGAACCGATTTAATCCGCGCTTTAAAGACAGAAAAGATTTTGAGAGAAAATAAAAACTTTATTCTCAGTAATACAGAACTGTTCGTCAACAATTTAGCAACTTTAACAGCTATGCAAGTAACTGAACAGGCTACTGAGCATGGAAGATTACTCAATCAAGCATTGCAAATTGCATTAGATGTGCAACATGAAATGAGAAGGTTACAGAGTCAGCGTTAAAACCAATAATTAGGCGAATTGCATGAGGCGAGTGAGTTAGACAAAGCGATCGCTTTTTCTACACTTTACATCCTCAATGGCTTTTTCCATAATCCTCCCCACGACTACAATCCCCGGTTTAACATAAAGAATATCCCTGAAGCGATCGCTCATCAGCATGGACTGGAAAGAAATTAGAGGTAACTGGGTAATCATTCCGCAAAATCCCATCGGGATCATCCATTTTTTGGGAGGTGCATTCGTCGCCACTGCACCCCACATTACTTACCGTTGGTTACTAGAACAGTTGGCAAGTAAAGGTTATGTTGTAATTGCTACGCCTTTCGTTAACACGTTGGATCATACTGCGATCGCTAAAACTGTACTCCTAAACTTTGATCGGACTCTCGAACGCTTACACGACTCCGCGGCATTACGCAAGCTCTATCTTCCTATCTACGGTATTGGACACAGTATGGGCTGTAAACTCCACTTGCTGATCGGTAGCTTCTTTAAAGTAGAACGCGCTGGCAATATCTTAATATCCTTTAACAACTACGCCGCTAGGGAAGCTATCCCCTTAGTCGAACAGTTCAATTCTACTTTTGCGATCGAGTTTACCCCCACACCGTTAGAAACTAACAAGCTTGTACAAGAACGATACAATGTTCGGCGCAATTTATTAATAAAATTTAGCAATGACACCATCGACCAATCGGCAGCTTTAACCAAAATCTTACAAGCACGCTTTCCTGAGATGGTGACAGCACAAACGTTACCTGGAACCCACACCACACCATTAGGTCAAGACATCAAATGGCAAACTGGATCATCTTTCACCCCCTTTGACGCCCTAGGGCAATGGTTCAAACAAGAAGCATACCGCGACTTGAACCAGCTAAAACGTATCATTCTCTTGTGGCTAAATCCTCTTTCACAGCCATAATATTTTATGCCTGTCAAAAGGTGATAAATTCGGTGGACAATTGGGAATGAGTTAGTAGTATCTCTGTATTGATACTGCTAACCTATTAGCCTTAACTATATTTTTATTTATTAATCCAATTATTAATTATTGTTGCCCGCAACCTTCTATGTTTCAAATACTAATAATTGATGACGACCATTCAATGAAAATACTCCTGAAAAGGATGTTGGAAAAACAGGGTTATGAGGTAGTTGCTGCTAGTAGTGGAGAAGAAGGAATAGAAAAGGCGCTGGCTTGCAATCCAGCACTAATTATTTGTGATTGGATCATGCCAGGCTTGAATGGGCTAGAAGTCTGCCACCGCATCAAGACAGACCCCCAATTATCCACCACATTTTTTATTTTATTAACATCCTTAGATTCAGTCGCCGATTGTGTTAAGGGTTTAGATGCTGGTGCAGATGATTTTATCTCCAAACCCATCGAGCAAAATGAATTACAAGCAAGGGTAAGAGCAGGGCTACGCCTGCATCAGTTGAGTCGGGATTTGCAAACCCAAAAGCTGCTTTTAGAAGCAGAAATGGCAGAAGCAGCAGAATATGTGCGATCGCTTCTACCTCCGCCGATAACTGAACCTTTTAACATAAATTTTCGATTTATTCCATCGCGGCAACTCGGCGGCGATTGTTTCGATTATTACTGGCTCGATTCTGATTATCTGGCAATTTATCTACTAGATACAGCCGGACATGGACTAAAAGCTACTCTTCCTTCAGTGTCAGTACTGAATCTGCTGCGTTCTCGCGCACTCAAAAGTTTGAATTACTATCAACCTAGTGATGTACTGGCGGCTTTGAATGATACCTTTCAAATGAGTTATCAAAATGACAAATACTTTACAATCTGGTACGGTGTTTATAACCGAGTTAAGCGCCAGTTAATTTATGCTAGTGCAGGTCATCCACCAGCAATTTTAGTATCTTGTACAAATCCAAAAATCTCTGAAGTTAACTATTTAAAAACACCCGGTATGCCAATCGGGATGTTTCCAGAAGCAAAATATGTTGATGGGTTTTGCAATATTGAAAATTTCAGCACCCTTTATATTTTTAGTGACGGTGCTTATGAGATTACTAAATCTGATGGCACTCTTTGGAGTTTGGATGCTTTTATTCAGCTATTAGTTAGCCTACAGCATCCCTTGGACTACCAACTTGAACAGATACTAAACTACCTAATCACTTTGAACTCCAAAGAGGCTTTTGACGATGATTTATCTATACTTCAGATTCAGTTTGATTAATTTAGTTTTGGGAGACTAAAACCTGATTAAATGCTTCTTGGCTTGGAAAAATTTCAAATACCTTATCCATATTAGTTAGTTCAAATAATATTCTGACTTGCTCATTAATTGAGCAGACAACAAGCTTGCTATCTGCCGCTCGTAATGTTTTGAAAGCCAACACCAAAGCACCTAAACCAGAACTATCCATAAACGTCACATCTTGAAAATCAACTAATACGATTTTTGCCCCACTTTCTAGAATCGCACTAATATTTTGCCGAAAATCTTGTGAGGTTGTGGCGTTTAAATTTCCGCTGAGCTTAATAACTTTGACTTGTTCTCTCATAATATGTCACTCTGATTTGTGTAATACCAATTCTTTGCAAAGATACAGTTTATTTACCCTCAGCTATCGTCGTCTCTCCTAATTGAGAGAACTACAGAGAGGTTAGATTTAGTGCATCTTCATAGAGAAATGGTATAAATGATGTTGTGTTTTCGTTAGTATATCCTAATCATATATCATTTAAAAAATGCTTACCAGATAAAAATCAGGAATTAAGAGCCTTCAATGCTTTCTCAGCACTGCTGAATGAGGTATTATCAATTTAATAATTTGTTTTTTCCAAAAAAAACAAATTATTAACTTATAATCACTCTCTGACTGCTGGAAGTAAAAAGGTGCAAATAAATATTACTTATGATGGTTGTTAGGGAACAGTGAACAGTAGTCATATAAAGTAATTGAAAAGTAGCGATCGCTCCTTCAATCTTCAAAAAATACAATTATAAAAACTCTTTAGCCATCAGGGTTTTAGTCATGGAAAGATTGATAAACTCTCGCTAAATTTGCTTTCAGGAGTGTCAAGCTCAAACATACAGATTAAATCGTTTTGAAACTGAAGGTAGTAACTTACCCTTGGCGAAGAGGAATAGAAATCACAAACTCAGCCCCACCTCCTGACTGCGAAATACACTCTAAAGTGCCTCCATGCTTTTGTGAGATAATCTGGTAGCTAATAGATAGCCCCATGCCAGTGCCTTGACCAATAGGCTTAGTACTAAAGAAAGGATCAAACAGTCGTTGTTTTACTTCTTCTGAGATTCCTGGCCCGTTGTCGGTAATGCGAATTATTACTTGATTTGGCTCTAATAATTGGGTATAAATGTAAATTTGTGGAGAGACCATTTGTCCTTTTTTACAAAGTTGAGGCAGTCCATTGGCGGGGTTCCCCCGCTTAGAGGAACTGCCATCTGAGCGCCGGAAGCCGGCGCTCAGACTTTGCGCTCTGTCATTTGTCCTTGGAGTTTTGTTCGTCTCTATCTGGCGATCCGAATTCTCTATTTCTACAGAGCTATTTACGAATGACATAGGCGCTTCGCCTTCCCGCAGGGTATGACCACTGACTAATGACTCTTCCAAAGCATCAATTGCATTCGCCAAAATATTCATAAATACCTGGTTAAGTTGCCCAGCATAACATTCCACTAAAGGCAGATCGCTGTATTCTTTAATAACCTGAATGGCACAGCGATTAGGTGTAGCTTTAATGCGATGTTCCAAAATCATCAGAGTACTATCAATTCCTTCATGGATATTTACCTCTTTCATGTCGGCTTCATCCATGCGGGAAAAGTTGCGTAAGGATAAAACAATCTCTCGAATGCGCTGTGCTCCAACTTTCATTGAGTTGAGGAGTTTGGGCAAGTCTTCTATTAAGAATTCTAACTCTATCTCTGCTGCTAATTTCTGAACTTGAGGTGTGGGATGAGGATAGTATTGCTGGTAGATTTGTACGAGTCCTACTAAATCTTGAATGTAGTCGTTGGCATGGGTGAGGTTGCCGTAAATGAAGTTGACAGGGTTGTTGATTTCGTGGGCAACACCTGCTACTAGTTGTCCCAAGCCTGACATCTTCTCGCTTTGGACAAGCTGCGTTTGAGTTCGCTGGAGTTCTTGGAGGGTTCTTTCTAAATCTTCTGCTTGCAGCTTTAGCTGAGTTTCCGCCTGTACGCGCTCAGTGATATTGTATGTAGTCCCTACCAACCGATAGATTCTCCCTTCACTATCTTTAAGGGGATTAATTGTAGTTAGCCACCAAGTTTCCTGACCCTGGAAAGTCAGACGTTCTTCGTAGGTAATGGGCGTACCTGTTTCTAGGCATTTCAAATATCTCTGACGTATTGCTATACCTTCAACTGCACCATGTGCAACCTCTGGTGTTACACCGATTATCTCTTTGCTACTTATACCAGTAGCACGCTCTGTGGCAGGGTTCCAACCTGTATAGTAGCACTCACCTTCGCCTATAATATCCAGCACAAATATAGGATTTTCAGCCCCATCATAAACACTGCGGAGGAATTGCTCTTTCTCTTGTAGTTGAGCTTCTGCTCGTTTGCGCTCTGTGATATCGGTAATTGCACCAACCAAACCGATGTTTTGGCCTGTGGAGTCTTTCAGAGCATAAGATCTTAGGAAGGTCTGCATACTCCGACCACCAGCAGATTGTTGTTCAATCTCACCTATCCAAGATTGACCCGAAATAGTAGCCTGCCATATTTCCTGGGCAACTACTGAGTTAGTGAAGACACCAGAAAAGCCCCCAAATGCGATGAAGTCTTCCACGGTTTTGCATTCGTACAATTTGCAAAATGCCGGATTCTGGTAGACGTGATTACCTGCTGCATCTGCTATTGCGATCGCATCGCTTGAGCTTTCTACAGCTTGCTTATAAAGTATCAAACTTTGCTCTACTTGTTTGCGCTCTGTGATGTCAAGCACCATTGATGCCACACCAATCACTTCGCCATTCATGGCTACTAGAGGGCTGTTATACCACTCGCAGATAATTGTTCTATTGTCTGATGTCAGGTTATCGTTCACACTCAAAGTTCCCCCTTGTTGCTTCAAAAGAGCATCTGTTAAGTGCTTGACGTGTTCTCTAACTGTCTCAGGAACTAAGAACTCCAAATAACGACCCAGAACCTCACTTCTGCCATATCCAAAAATTTTTTCGGCCGCAGGGTTCCATTCCTGAACCTCAAATTTAGTATTCCATTCAATTACACCTACTGGTGTTTGTTGAATCAAAAGTGCTAGCCTTTGTTGCGAAGCCCTCAATTCTGCTTCTGCTTGTTGCCGTTCAGCAATCTCAGCCTGTAGCGTTTCATTACTTTGTGCCAGTTGTTTAGTCCGTTGTTCTACCCGTCTTTCTAGTTCTGCATAAGCTTGCTGGAGCGCCTTTTCCGCCTGCTTACTACGGGTTATGTCTATTATTAAACCATCCCAAAGAATCGACCCATCTGCTTGCTGTTCTGGACGCGATACACCCTGTAGCCATTTAACTTGTCCATTAGGTAAAATAATTCGTCCTTCCCATTGCCAAGGTTCCAAGGTTTGGGCAGAAACACCGATGGATTGTACAAAGTCCTCATGTTCATCTGCATGAACAATTGAAATTATCAAGCTGGGATCGGCTTGAATCTCTTGTGGTGTCAAACCGTACAATTCATAAGAACCAGAATTCACATAGGGCAAGGAGAGCGAGCCATCAGGATGCAGCATAAACTGGTAGAGCATTCCCGGCACATTTGCCGATAGCTTCTGTAATTTTGCCTCACTTTGACGTAAAGCTTGCTCCGTTAGTTTGCGCTCGGTAATGTCTTCGTAAGTACAAAGGATACCGACCACATTCCCCTGAGTATCGTGCAATGGGATTTTATTGGTATCTGACCAATACTGCTTGCCATCAGCCTTGTGTTGTGTTTCGATAATGTGCAGTTCTGGTAAGCCTGATTCCATCACACGGCGATCGCATTCTCGATACCAGTCAGATTCTTCTTTTTTCCAAGGCAAATCATAGTCATTCAACCCGACGATATCATCTGGGATCACACACGCATCACGGGCAAAGTTCCGATTACAGCCCAGATAAACTGAATTACGGTCTTTCCAAAAAATAGACTGAGGGATGTTATCCATCGCTAGTTGTAGCAGGTGTTTTGACTGGCGTTGTTCAGCTTCCACTTGCTTATACTGCGTTATGTCCCGAATAGTACCAATTAAAAACTTACTACCTGCACCGTCTTCAAATACACATTTTTTGGTAGATATAAAGCGCGTTTGACCCTCAGTAACAGTAAAAGATTCTTCATTCTCGTTGGTAATACCTGTGGTAAAAACCAGTTCGTCTTTTTCCCAAAACACATCAGCTTCCGCTTTTGGGAAGAAATCATAATCTGATTTGCCAATTAGTTCTTCTCGGTTATGTCCCAAAAACTTACAGAAGGCATCGTTGAGCAATACCCAACAATGTTGACGGTCTTTAACAAAAATTGGGTCTTCTATACCGTTGATGATTTGGAGTAGAAAGGCAACAGAGAGATTTTCCTGTGGATTTCTCAGCGAACAATTGTTTGCGAGTTCCTCTGGTTGATAAGGGGTATTGTCCTCTTGCATCTCTGAAGTCCTGTTGGTAATTGTTTTAGCCTCTGATAGCTGGAGTTGATATACACCAACACTTTCTGAGGTTTTCTAAGGCTATTGCCTCTACAGCTTTAGTATTCCCAATGTTTGTTATTGCTCAACAGGAACACTGGTTTTTCACCAGAGCAATGGTTGTGCCAGTTAAACAACTCGCGCGATCGCTTAGGCACAAAAAATCAGGTGAAGCATCCACTTTATTCTTTTAAGGGACTTTGGGCTGATTTGAATTTTCACATATCTCACACCAGCAGTATCTAAGCCTCAGTTGATAGAAGTGCTGGAGTCTTGATGCTGACTTTCGCTCGATAAAGTAGTTTGCCGCCTTGAAGATACCCAGTGTAGCGCACCTTGACTGTTTCACCGGGTTGTGCAGTTCCCTCCATCAAGTGGTGCAACTGGGGATTGTATGGTATCTCGGCTCCCACAGGTGCGATCGCTTCCACACCCCACGCCTGCAAAAGTTTTTCTAGGGGTTTTTGCACCAACGGCACTATTTTGACTGCTGCTAGCTGCGGATTTTCCTGTGCCTTCTGCGCTGCTGTGGGCCATTGCAATAATAAAGACTCCAGCAGTTGCAAACTCGACTGCTGAAACTCTTGCAGCAATACCTCTCGTTGTTCTTCTAGCTGAAGCTGCGATCGCTGGTACTCTCTTTTTAAATCTGCAATCTCTTTGTGAGTGCTGTTAGCGGTAGCGGGGCGTTTAGCCCGTTCTGAGGAGACTTGATACTCAACACTTAATACTGAAAAAGTAGCTACTAATTCACTTAATGGCACTTGTAGTATCAGCGACAGCTTGAGTAGCACATCCATCCGCATCTGCTCTAACTTTCCTTGCCGTAACCGCAAAATTTGACGCTCTGAGACACCAGCAGCGCGACTCAGCGCTCTAAAACTAGAAATATCTACCCGTTGCATTAAATCTTGCAATTTCTGGGTGAAATTAGTATTGGGCATGGGACATTGGGCGTGGAGCATGGGGTATGAGGCATGGGGCATTGAGCATTAGTGATTAAGTTTTTTCCCTGTCCTCTATCCTCTATCCCCTATGCCCTATGTCCTATTCCCTATTCTTCCAGTAAACTTCTCAACATCCAAGCTGTCTTTTCGTGAACTTGCATCCGCTGGGTTAACAAATCGGCAGTAGGTTCATCGTTAACTTCTTCTACTACAGGAAAAATAGACCGTGCGGTTCGCACTACAGCTTCTTGTCCTTCCACTAGTAAGCCAATCATTTCTGTAGCTTTAGGAACTCCAGGAGTTTCTGCGATCGAACTGAGCTTGGCATATTCGCTGTATGTTCCTGGCGCGGGATAGCCAAGTGCTCTAATCCTCTCAGCAATTAAATCAACTGCTAGAGCTAGTTCTGTATACTGTGTCTCAAACATCAAATGCAAGGTTTGAAACATCGGCCCTGTAACGTTCCAATGGAAGTTATGAGTTTTTAGATATAGTGTATAGGTGTCGGCTAAAAGACGAGACAACCCTTCGGCAATTTTAGCCCGACTCGTTTCGTCAATGCCGATATTTACATTCTTAACTGTTGCTTTAGATGACATAATTTTCTCCTAATTGGGTTATATGTAATTGTGTATTGAGCATTGGGCATTATTGATTATCTGTTACTTTTTACCATGCCCTAGACCCCATTCTCTATGCCAGGTGCATTTTCAGAACGCTGCGGTTAGCTTTACGGACTCTGGCTAAAATGGTTTCTTTGCCTAAACGCTGGCAAGCTTCATAACGATGGCAACCAGAAAAGCCATAATACCGTCCATCTACTTCTAAGACATCGATGGGTTCTTGCTGCCCAATCTCCGCTATCGATTCCATTAAGGCTTGCACTTTATTGGGATCGTTTGCACGGGGCAACGGCCGTTGAATCTGATTTAATGGAATTTCTTGGACTCTAACCATAAAGCGTTTTTCCAACTAGTTCTGTTTTGTGTCTCTAAATAAATCATAGTCATTATGACTTCGCTTTGCAAGCAATATTTTGGGCAAAATAGGTAATGGTATCGTTGGAGCACTAATGCGACAAAAACACCGCACCACAAAGCAATTGAAAAATCTGCCCCAACGCCTCATTGAGGGGCAGAAGATGCTCTCTACGAGACGCTGCGCGAACGATTCCTCGCTACCGCGCTGTCAGGTAGCTATGCAATTTACGTTCTGGCGTTTTTCTTCCACCGTACTGGCGACATTTTGTTTGCTGGGACTGACTGCTGCATCAGGCCCAGCAAGCAATACAAAGGATGTAGAACTAAAGATTGGGATTGTACAGCGATTTGGAGAGACCACAGCCAAGCTGCAACTGGAACCGACAAAAGGCGATCGCCTAAAGTTAAGATTTAAAAAGGGTAACAAACAGCAAATCCTAGTTACAAAAGACCCCGTAAAGCTAGAAACAGTAATGCAAGCTTTACCCCAGCCGGCGGTTGAGGAAGTAGTAGTTTTGGGTAATTACCGCACCTTTGAAACTGCCGAAGACAGTGCTCAAAACTGGCGCTCTCAAGGAATTGAGGTGGAAGTAGCCCAGCCGGAACGCTGGCAAGTTTGGGCAAAACGGGATATTTACAGCACGCCCTTGCTGCGACGCTTGCTATTCCAGAACATCCAAGCTTCTGGCAAGAAAGGGGCATATATTGACACCAAAATCCTGCAAAAAGTACCGCGAGTTAGTTGGGTGGTGAATGGTAATCGCTACAGCCCAAATAATCTGGAAATTAGTAGTGATACAAACTTAATTCGGGTAAATAAAAGCGAAAAACCTGAAAATGCTCGGCTTTATGCAGGGCAGATGAACTTACAGCCAAATGCCTACGGTACATACACTCTAGTTAACCAAGTACCTTTAGAAACTTATTTGCGTGGGGTTGTACCTTACGAAATTGGCACAAATGCGCCAAAGGCCGCGCTAGAAGCCCAAACAATTCTGGCTCGGACTTATGCCCTGCGGAACTTACGGAGATTTGCCGCAGATAACTATCAGTTGTGTGCTGATACTCACTGCCAAGTTTATTATGGGCTAAATGGAGTAGCTCCCGTCACAGATCGAGCGATCGCCTCAACAAGGGGTATGGTTCTAACCTATGAAAACCAGTTAGTGGATGCCCTTTATTCTTCTACAACTGGTGGCGTCACCGCCTCCTTCAGCGATGTCTGGAATGGTGAGGATCGTGCTTATCTGCGCCCAGTAGTAGATGCTCCGATTAATCTTTGGAACTTGTCTCAACAGAGTTTAGCCAATGAAAAGAATTTTCAGCAGTTTATTAATCGGCAACAAGGATTTAATGAAAGCAGTTGGGATATGTTTCGTTGGCGCAAAGAAACTTCTTTAGAGGATATTACTAAGGGCTTGCAGAAATTTTTGCAGGTGAAAAAGAGTCCTTATGCCAAATTTAAGACCATTCAGGCTATGGCTGTTACAAAGCGAAGTCCGAGCGGACGGATTCTTGAACTGGCTGTTAAAACTGATATCGGCACTTTTACTCTCCACAAAGACGAAGTTCGTAGTGCCTTTGCTGCTCCCAGAAGTACGCTTTTTTATCTGGAACCTTTGAACAAAGGCAAACAAGATCTTTGGGGATACGCGTTTATTGGTGGTGGGTTGGGACATGGAGTCGGTTTGAGCCAAACTGGTGCTCAAAATTTAGCCAAACTAGGTTGGTCGAATCCAAAAATTTTGCAATTCTACTATCCCGGTACTCAGATTAAAATTCTCAGCGACGAGATTAAGTTTTAAAATGTTGGGCTAATAAACTTGCATATTTATCAGGGTTGTCATTTGTCATTGGTCATTTGTATTTGTGGCGTTGCATAAATGCGGGATGAATTGAGATTATTAGCAAAAGGTAAATCTAGATTTTTTGCGCCTTTGTCTTGAAAAGTTTCCTAGGTCGGGCTAACCCTCCTTCTCCTGACGGAGACGCTACGCGAACAGAACTTTTCGCTGCGCCTTTGCGCGAAATAAAATTCATCCCATTAATCAGCAACGCCGTATTTGTTAATGACTAATGACTGTTGACGATACCCAAAGATATTGACATTGCGAACAAATTTTGCATATTTTATTCTGGTAGAGTCAGAATTTCAACCCCATCTTCGGTGACGGCTAAGGTATGCTCACATTGAGCAGAAAGCAGGCGATCGCGAGTTAAAGCAGTCCAACCATCACTCATAACTTCGACTTCCCATGTGCCTTCGTTAATCATCGGCTCAATGGTAAAAACCATCCCTGGTCTGAGACGCTTGCCTTTGCCGCGCGTGCCATAGTGAGGAATATCCGGCGCAGTGTGGAAAACATTACTGATGCCGTGTCCGACGAAATCTCGCACTACAGAAAAGCCTTGTGCTTCGGCATACTCTTGAATTGCTGCACCAATGTCTCCAATCCGTGCGCCTGGTTTAACTTCAGCAATGCCCAGGCTACGGCATTTCTCGGTAACATCTACTAACTTTTTGGCCTTGGGGGAAGGCGTACCGACAAAGAATGTTTTAGATGTATCGCCGTGATAGCCCTCAACAATCAGCGTCACATCAATATTGATAATGTCACCATCCTTGAGAATCTGTTTAGCATTAGGAATACCGTGACAAACAACCTCATTGACACTGGTGCAAATCGATTTGGGATAGCCTTTGTAGCCAAGAGGTGCGCTTTTTGCTCCGTGCGCCTGTGTCCAACGTTCGGCTTCATCATTGAGCTGGAGAGTACTAATCCCTGGCTTCACCAAGGGTTCAAGATGCTGTAAAAGTTTTGCTGCTAAGCGTCCCACGTGACGCATTTTGTCTAGTTCTCGTGTAGATAAAATAACAATTGGTTCGGTTTTCATGAACTTACATCTAGAGAATTTTTCATAAATATAGTTGTCCCTGTCTGTGCGGCTCTTTTTGCAGCATCAGCAACCTTCAGGGTGTACAAGCTCTCCTCTGGAGTAACGTACAAAGGAGTGTCATCAATAAGATGGTCTAACACTAAACTTGTGTCTTTGGCAAACAAACCCCGGCGAGCGCCAACCTCTATCGGTGTAGTTTCTCCAGGCTGGATGAAAAGTCCTTTGTCGCCATCAAAAATTAACCCACCATTTTCACCATGAACTTCAAATTTGCGTTCTGGCTGCCAAAGGGTTTCGCCTTTACCATAGACTACTTGCGCTAGAAGTCCGCTGGTAAAGCACACTTGACTAATGCAGAAACAGGTTTGGTAGTACTCCTGTTCGGTTTCCCAATATCGCTGATGACAGTTAACAGTCAAGACTTGACCAAATAAATCGGTGAGACGATGTAGGCGAGACAGCGCACCCATTAGGGGAAAGCCGAAAAGCTCATGGTTATAAGTCCACTTGCGGGGTGCGGGATACTGGGAATTGATAGTGCTGTAGCGGACATAAAACACATTGCCAATTTTTGCTAAGTGCTGCTTCAAGGCTTGATGCAATCCACCCAAGAGTTCAATGTGTTCAACATGTAAGAGTTTTTGTTGTGCTTTGGCTAAGGTGATCAGTTCTTCAGCTTCTACCACATCCAACGAAAGAGGATACTCTACAACTACGTGTTTGCCGTTAGTAAGTGCGGCACGGGCGATCGCACCATGATCTCGATTCACAGTAGAGATAACCACCAGATCTATATCATCGCGTTCTACTAGCTGTTGCCAAGAACTTAATGCTTCAGTCTGATATTCTCTGGCAAAAGTTTGCGTATTTTCTGGGTTATGACCAACAATCGCGATTAGATGCGATCGCTCGTCACTCACAAAAGCCTCAGCCCGAAGCTTTGCTGCATATCCAGTACCAACCAAACCCACACGCACTCTTGCTTTTTCCAAAGCTGCCTCTGAATTATACATGATCCTTACCAGTTCTGTTTTTGACAATTCCACGGCTAGAAAGCATGAGATTCTTTTTTTTCATCAGAAGTCTAACAATACTTGCCCACCATTTGTAAGGTTTACGAAGTCGCGCCGTGGTAAGTCAGTGTGCATGATTCTTTCTAGTGCTGTGGGCACAGAAAAGCCTGTAGACGCTTCTTTGGTGAGACAGCGCTGCGGGAGATTCATATTTTTTATCTAAAAGATAGTTTTTTCTGAAAACAACGTTATTAGGTCAGTTTTTGTATAAATAAAACTTATCGGTATTAACTAACTAAATTTCATTACTAATCGGCTTCAATTTCCAGTTACATCCATTAGTTTTTCTCGTAGTATCAGAATTGAAGCAAATTTGAACCAGCGGCTAATCCATAAGAGTAGCCGTACCGTTTGCTTTAGCATAACTTATGCTGCCGTTTGCAAAAGAGAGGACTACTAAATGCCAACTTACAAAGTGACACTAATCAACGAGGACGAAGGTCTAAACACAACAATTGACGTTGATGATGATGTCTATATTCTAGATGCTGCTGAAGAAGCTGGTCTTGATCTGCCTTACTCTTGCCGCGCTGGTGCTTGTTCTACCTGTGCCGGTAAACTCAAATCAGGTAGCGTTGATCAATCTGACCAGTCATTCTTGGACGACGATCAGATCCAAGCTGGATATGTGCTGACCTGTGTCGCCTACCCAACCTCTGACGTGACCATCGAAACTCACAAAGAAGAAGAACTTTACTAAAAGTTAGGCGCCTCAACAATAAACCTCTTGCAAGAGTTCCCGATGTTGGAGAAATAAAAGCAGCGCATCCAAGGGAAAAATTCTCCCTACACTGCGTATTTTTTCAAGCTACTTTGGCAAAAAGTCTAATTTCACGTTAAGCAGGAACACATTAACTTTGTGTGTTCCTGCTTCATTTCTATTTGTTAACAAATACGTTTATGGCTTTTAAGGCTGCCCATGATAAAGGGCAACCTCTGTTCCACACAGTTCAGTAATGATTAACTACCTATACTATTGTTCCAATAGCATTAAATTCCGTTCTGTTTGAGTGCTGCGATCAGCCTCATAATTACCTATCGCCCTAAGTTATTAGGAATGCCTTCACAACCACCGGGAATAGTGCTTCTAGTTTTTTCACCGCCCCAGGCGCAGCAGTAGTAACGTGTAGACTCTGACATTCTTTGCACATCAGTAAAATCGGCATTTTCCACTACAGCGCCGGTGTGTTCGCCAGTTTCGTAGTTTGGTGGTTGCGTCCGACTGCGTGGTGATGCGATCGCTACTGTACCGTAGAATAAGCAAATCCCGTTGAGGTCAGCACCGCGAAGATTGGCATTATATAAAATTGTGCGGGAGAGGTTGGCTTTAACTAAATCACAACTGCTGAGGTTAGCGCGGACAAGATTAGCTTCACTGAGGTCAGTCCAACGTAGATCTGTAGTAGAAAGGTCGGCGGCGGCTAGCATGACGCCTAAATCGATGACGCGCACACCTGCAACGCGGTCTTCAGCATAACCGCCAAAACCGTTGAGAATGGCTCGACCCAAGCGAGAATCGCGTTTTAGGGGTGTCAGCAGCTTGGAACGTGAGAGAAAACGGAGAATTTTTGCTTTACCACTACTATCAACACTACTAAAAATTGCAGCAGTGCGTCCTTCAGCGATCGCCCGTTCTTGGGGCCAATCTTCTAATAATCCTTCTTCATCTAATACTAAGTCTGAAACGCCTTGGAAATAGGAATCAATCGTCTGCTGCTGAGTGATAATATTTTGCTGAACCGTCAATAGGTTTTGCTGAATTGTCAAGTCTTTGGAAATAACGTATTGTCGCCACGCCACATAAACAGCGATGATGGCGATGAGAATTTGCCCTAAAGCGCCAAACCATTCTGCCAGAGTACCAGCAATATCCCAATTAATCTGGCGTCCCCAAAGAAGTAGGCGATCGCCCCCACCACTAAACTTAAATAAGCCGATAATCGCTACTACTAGCCCCAAAAAGGCTACAAAAAGAGTTTTCTCATGGGATGAAAACCACTCATCTAGTACATATTTCAACCACGGCAATAGTATCGCCAACGATAACACCAAAGTCACCAGCGTTCCCAAGATGCCGATGATCGAGTTATTTAGAGCAAATCCGATAAAAGTGGTGGCGATCGCTACTAGAGTAATTACTAACGCTCTCGGCTTAACGGTGAATTGATTGGTAGTCTGTTGCTTGAAGCGGGAACGGGATTGTTGCAGGGCGGTGGTATGTTGTGAAGATTGCAAAGACGAAATTGCAGCTAAAGCTTGTTGTGCCGCTAGCGCTTCTGAAGTGAGGTTATTCTCACCTGCACCACTATCAAAGTCATCGGGTTGCAAGTCGTTTTCAGAGACGGGTTCTGGGGTTGGTAGATTAGGGGAGTTGGATTCAATCGTCATGCTTTCTATTTTGCCCCAGCAGATTCAGTTCAACAGCTGTTTTATGTTAACCGCCACTGGGTAGGGTAAGGCAAGAGTCCAATACCATAATCAACTACTTTATTTGGATTGGAAATAGTTTCACTCTCGTATTCCTGTAGTGATCTTGCATTTGATTTAGCTATTCCGTTTTCAAATTTCAAAACATAGTAAAACAGCAACTTGAGCGCATGTCAGCTACAGGTATTGTCAGCTTAGTTAAACTTCAAAGCTCGCTTCACCATAATTTCACATAAGACTGTACTTAATCCCCTCCTACTCCCAAATTATCTATTCTGCTACTCCCGCTTTCCCTGCATTCTCAGCTTTCTTAATAGATATTCTTTTAGTGTGATGTCTTTGAGTTGGTTTATGCTTGCTTAAGCACATTATTTATTAGCGATTTTGGTATGCAGGCAAAGTCATTGCAAGAGCTTGGTAATTAAACTCTAAGCAAAGCAATTGCCTGATCTGTATTTAATATGATAATATGACCAGTACTTTATACTAAGAAACGTTTATGCATTGTCAACAAGGTTTTTTTTCAAAAAACAAGAAAACTAATTGATAAAAACCAGTGCATTTTGATACGATTTTAAAATCTGAACAGGTTCTAGCATCATATTACGAGTTATACAGGTACAGCATGGTCTTTTGGCGTTGCTTCGTTGCCTCTGGCTTTATCACTTTCTTCGTATTTGGTTGTGGTGATGGGGCAAACTCATCAATAGAAAACACTAAACAAGTTGTACAGGAAACTAATGTAGCCCAGCTGCTTGTAGAAGCAAAGGCTAGCCAAAAAGCAGAAGATTTTTTTCACCAAGGCAATAATTTATTAGATGCACAACGCTACGAAGCTGCAATAGCGGCTTATGATAAAGCGATCGCCATTAAATCAGAGAGTCCTGAAACCTGGATTAATCGCGGTATTGCCTTAACAGCTTTGCAACACTATAAAGACGCGATCGCATCCTATAACAAAGCGATCGCCATCAAACCTGACAAGGATGAAGCTTGGTATAATCGCGGCATTGCCTTAACATCTATGCAACGTTATAAAGATGCGATCGCATCTTACAACAAAGCGATCGCTATTAAACCTGATAAGTATGAAGCTTTGATAAACCGAGGTATTGCCCTCACAAAGTTGCAACGTTACAAAGAGGCGATTGCATCTTACGATAAAGCGATCGCCATCAAGCCAAATAAACACGAAGCATATTACAACAAAGCTTGCTCTTATGCTTTACAGAACGATCTAGAATTAGCAATTGAGAATCTCAATAAGGCAATTCAGCTTGTTCCTGATAAGTACAAGAAATTAGCAAAAACTGATCCTGATTTTAATAAAGTGCGTAGCGAAAAGCGATTTCAGGAATTACTTCAATAGTCTGTTGTTACCACCACTAGTAATAGTAATTAGACATGAAAAAATTGTTAATAACTGGAGCTAGTGGTTTCTTGGGATGGCATCTTTGCCAGCTTGCAAAGCAAGAGTGGGAAATTTATGGTACTTATTTTTCTCATTCTTTAGAGATTCCTGGCATCAAAATGCTGAAAGTTAACTTAGCAGACTTTCAAGAATTAAGGCGCTTATTTAATGATGTCAAACCAACAGCAGTGATTCATACAGCGGCGCGATCGCAACCTAATATCTGTCAAACTCATCCTGAAGAATCACACATAATTAATGTTACAGCATCGTGTAATATTGCTGGACTTTGCGCCGATAATTCCATTCCTTGTGCTTTTACATCAACCGACTTAGTTTTTGATGGCTTAAATGCTCCCTATCGAGAAACAGACCCCGTGTGTCCTGTAAACATTTATGGTGAGCAAAAAGTCAAAGCCGAAATAGGTATGCTAGAACGATATCCGATGACCGCAGTGTGCCGGATGCCGTTAATGTTTGGTATGGCAACACCTACAGCTAAAAGCTTTATACAGCCATTTATCCAAACTTTAAAAGCCGAAAAAGAACTAAGTTTATTTATAGATGAATTCCGCACACCAGTAAGTGGAACAACTGCGGCAAAAGGGCTATTATTAGCATTAGAAAAAGTCCACGGGCGCATTCACTTAGGCGGAAAAGAGCGGATTTCGCGCTATGATTTTGGGCAGCTATTAGTTGAGGTATTTAAACTTCCCGCTACTGGGCTTAAAGGCGGCCGACAGCAAGATGTGAAAATGGCAGCACCAAGACCAGCAGATGTTTCTTTAGATAGTTCTAAAGCTTTTGCATTAGGGTATCAGCCTTTATCTGTAAAAGAAGAATTAGAAAAGTTAGCAGTTATATCAAATTCGCATAGTTATTAAACATTCTTGCAAAAATGCGGATAAGCGGAAAAGGAACCACAGATAAACACCGATAAACACCGATGAATTATTAGTTAAGCCACCGCACAAGCTCGTGTTATTTCTCAACTTGCAACATATCACCAACAATTGCACAGCATCCCAACTGAAGTTTTAGCCGAAGCTGGGATATCTTCTTCTGGCGCGGCGCGATCGCGTCAAGAAAGATAGAGTTAGGAATTAAAGCTCCTAACTCTTCACTTCATGTTTAATAAGCGTCCATTGGTAGACAAGAGCAAACAAAATTCCTGTCCCCAAAGGCCGCGTCAATGCGACTAACAGCTGGCCAGAACTTGTGTTCACGAGTCCAAGGCGCAGGATAGGCGGCTTGTTCACGAGAATAGGTATGCTGCCATTCTCCAGCGATAAGGCTTTCCGCAGTGTGGGGTGCATTCTTCAAGACATTATCTTGGGTATCCACCTTGCCTGATTCAATTTCGGCGATTTCTTGGCGAATAGAAATTAACGCATCGCAAAAACGGTCTAATTCTTGCTTAGATTCGCTTTCTGTCGGTTCCACCATAATTGTACCCGCCACAGGCCAGGAGACAGTCGGCGCATGGAAACCGTAATCCATGAGACGCTTGGCAACATCATCGATTTCGATACTCGCAGATTTTTTGAGCGATCGCAAATCTAAAATACATTCATGGGCAACTAAAGCATTTTTCCCTTTATACAAAACGGGATAGTAAGATTCAAGTCTCTTAGCAATGTAGTTAGCATTGAGAATTGCCACTTTAGTTGCTTGCGTCAAACCAGCTGCACCCATCATGACAATGTACATCCAAGAAATTACCAGGATGCTGGCACTACCCCAAGGCGCAGCAGCAACAGCACCAATATTAGAGTGCTGAGCTAGTTCTTTACTCCTGTGCCCCTCTGCTCCTCTGCTCCCCAGCCTAACCACAGGGTGTCCGGGGAGAAACGGTACAAGATGGGAAGCAACTCCAATGGGCCCCATACCAGGGCCACCGCCACCATGAGGGATACAGAAGGTTTTGTGTAGGTTCAAGTGACAGACATCAGCGCCAATATCTCCAGGACGGCAAATCCCCACTTGGGCATTCATATTCGCCCCATCCATGTAAACTTGTCCACCGTGAGTATGGATAACAGCGCAGATTTCCTGAATTTGCTCCTCGAAAACACCGTGAGTTGAGGGATATGTCACCATCAAGGCGGCGAGTTCATTGTTATGTTTTTCTGCTTTGACCTTCAAGTCATCAAGGTCAATGTTACCTTCTAAGTCACAGGCAACTGCCACAACCTTCATGCCGCACATCACTGCACTTGCCGGGTTTGTCCCATGTGCCGATTGGGGAATTAAACAGACGTTGCGATGTGCTTCACCACGACTTTCATGATATTGGTGAATAACTAAAAGCCCTGTGTATTCGCCCTGAGAACCGGCATTTGGTTGCAGAGAAATTCCGGCAAACCCGGTAATTTCAGCTAACCATGCCTCAAGTTGCTGAAACAGGATTTGATAACCCCGCGTTTGCGATAGGGGAGCAAATGGATGAATCTTGCCAAATTCCTCCCACGTGACTGGGATCATCTCAGATGTGGCATTTAACTTCATCGTGCATGACCCTAAAGGAATCATCGATGTAGTTAGGGACAAGTCCTTAGTTTCTAACTTGTGCAGATAGCGCAATAACTCCGTTTCGGAGTGATAGCGGTTAAAAACGGGGTGAGTTAGGTAACTGCTTTGACGGGAGAGGGGGAGAGGGGGGGAAGTTAATTCTTCTATGGTGAAAGATAAATCGTCTGTTCCTGCAAAAATCTGCCAGAGGTCAATTAAGTCTTCTGATGTAGTAGTTTCGTCTAGTGAGATGCCAACAGCAGTTGTGTCAAAAATCCGTAGGTTAATATTCCGTGCTTGACAAGCTTCAAGAATTGCTTCTAAATTATGTGTTCCCAACTCTACCCGCAGCGTATCAAAGAAATGTTGAGAACTTATCCCATAACCCAGGCGCTTCAATCCTTCTGCCAAGATTAAAGTTAATTGGTGGATTTTGTCGGCAATTTTCTTCAATCCATCTGGGCCATGATACACAGCGTACATACTCGCTATCACTGCCAGTAGCACCTGTGCTGTACAGATATTACTGGTGGCTTTATCACGGCGAATGTGTTGTTCGCGGGTTTGTAAGGCGAGACGTAATGCTGGCTTACCGAGGGCATCCTTTGATACACCCACTATTCGTCCTGGAACCTGCCGCTTATATTCTTCTTTTGTGGCGAAGTATGCCGCATGGGGCCCTCCAAATCCCAATGGAATACCGAAGCGCTGGGTGCTACCTACAGCAATATCAGCGCCAAATTCACCGGGGGGTGTTAGCAAAGTTAGGCTTAAGGGATCTGCTGCTACCGTCACCAATGCACCCTTAGCATGGGCTTTTTCTATAAAAGCGCGGTAGTCGTAAATGGTTCCGTCACTTGCAGGGTATTGCAAGACTGCACCGAAAATTGGTTGATCAAAATTAAATGTCTGATGATCATCAACAATAATGTTAATCCCCAGAGGTTTAGCCCGTGTTTGTAGCACGTCAATGGTTTGGGGATGGCAGTCACGCGACACAAAATAGGCATTTGCTTTATTTTTACAAACACCGTAACTTAAGCTCATCGCTTCTGCTGCTGCTGTGGCTTCATCAAGTAATGAAGCATTGGCAATTTCCAAACCTGTGAGGTCGATAATCATTGTTTGGAAATTTAGCAGCGCTTCTAGTCGCCCTTGAGCAATTTCTGGCTGATAAGGGGTGTAGGCAGTATACCAACCAGGGTTTTCTAGGATGTTACGCCCAATTACGGATGGGGTGATACTGTCGTAATATCCCATACCAATGAATGAGCGGCACACCTGATTTTTAGCAGCAATTTGTTTTAACTTTGCCAGTGCTGCGTACTCACTTTGTGCTTCTGGTAACTGTAGCGTTTTATTTAACCGAATCGCCTGCGGTACTGTTTGGTTAATAAGGGCATCTAAGCTAGAAAAATCCAATACCTCAAGCATTTGCTGGATGTCATCGGAGTCAGGCCCAATGTGCCTTTGCGTAAAATCACTAAACTTTTGACCCTTTTGGTCTAGCACTTGGCGATCGCTAGACTTAGGAATAGAGGCGTAAGATACCACAAATTCAACTCCAGACGCAACTATTTCATATTTTGCAACAAATACTCTTAAACTGGGGACTCTTAAGAGGGGAAAAGGTTAAAGGGTAAGGGGATGGTTTTTCCCTTTCCCCCTTACCCCTTTCCCTAATACCCAATACCCAATACCCAGTCCCCAGTCTCTATTCCCCTTCCACCTGTGCGCGGTACTCATCCGCTGTCAAGGCGTCCTCAACTTCACCAGGGTCATTGACACGCACTTTCAAGAACCACCCCTCGGCGTAAGGGTCATCTGCCACTTGTTCGGGAGATTCAATCAAGGTTTCATTGCGTTCGATGACTGTGCCAGTTACGGGCGAACTCAGGTTTTCAACTGCTTTTACTGATTCAATTGAGCCAAAATTTTCTCCCTTAGTCAGAGCGTCGCCAATTTCTGGCAGTTCCAAAAATACGATGTCACCCAACTGGTCTACGGCAAAATCAGTAATGCCAATGGTGGCAATCTCGCCATCTATCCTTACATATTCATGAGTATCCAGGTATCTTAAATCTTGAGGATATTCAAAAGACGACATATCACTTCCCCTCCCGTATCAAAAAACTTATCACCCCAACAGTCATCCTGGTCATATTTGGTAATTAACAATACTGTACATTGAGTAACTCACAACACATTATCCTCAAAAACTTCGATGGTTATCAGTTAGTGACACGATTTTTTGAGCGATAAAAGGGACGTTTAACTACAACTGCTGGGTAAGCTTTGCCACGAATTTCTACTTCTAGCTGCTGACCAACACTCGCTAGCTGGGTGGGAACGTAGGCTAAGGCAATTGGATAGCCAAGTGTAGGCGATAGAGTACCACTGGTAACTTCTCCCACGATTTTACCTGCGGATAAAATTTGGTAGCCGTGACGCGCTATGTTGCGTCCTTGAGTTTGCAAACCGATGAGGCGGCGTTGCACTCCAGTGGCTTTTTGCTGGGCCAAAACTGCCCGACCAATAAAATCACCTTTGGTGTCTAGGTGAACCAGCCACCCTAAACCTGCTTCTAAGGGGGTGGTGGTGTCGTCGATATCTTGCCCGTAAAGTGCCATTGCTGCCTCTAGCCGGAGGGTATCTCTCGCACCCAGTCCGGCTGGGATAACACCAGCATTATGGAGTTTTCGCCACAATTCTACTCCAACATCTGGATCTACCATCACCTCAAAGCCATCTTCTCCGGTGTAACCTGTGCGGGCAATGAAGGCTGGTTTACCCAGTACCGTTGCTTGGAGATGTCCGAATGCTTTAACTGGCTGTAAGTCTTCTTGCACTGAGGTTTGGAGATATTTAATCGCTTTTGGCCCCTGCACAGCAATTAAGACTTTATCTGGCGAAATGTCTTGAAATTGCAACTCATCCAGGTTGAGATGTTGTAATATCCACGCTTTGTCTTTACCCGTGGTTGCTGCATTGACGATGATTAATGCTCGCTGTGTACCAGTGGTATCTTCACCTTGGTAATAAACAATGATGTCATCAATAATTCCCGCTTGGGGATTCAATAATACGGTGTATTGTGCTTGACCGGATTGCAACCGACTCAAGTCTGAAGGTACTAATAGCTGGAGTTGAGAAATGAGGTTTTTACCTTGGACGGTAAATTTGCCCATGTGGGAAATATCGAACATCCCAGCTGTATTTCTTACAGCCTCGTGTTCGCGGCTAATGCCACTAAATTGTACGGGCATTTCCCAGCCGCCAAAGCTGGTAAGGCGTGCTTTGAGTTCTACACCCAGTTGATATAAAGGAGTTCGCGCCAAAGATTGGATGATTTCTTCTTGATTAGCCACAGGTAGTTTTGCGATCGCACCTCAACATCTATCTATCCTACGGGATGCTAGCAAAAGATGAAGGCTCAAGGCTCAAGGCTGAAAATTTCACACTTTATACTTCTGCCCAGTGAGGTTTAATAGTTAATGATGCAAGTGTTGAGTTTTGTTAAGAAAACATTATGAAATATTGGCGAATACTAGCTAGCTTTGTTTTAGCTATGGTTCTTTTTTTGTTTCCTCTATCGGCGCAAGCTGCAAGTTCATCTAGTATCACCCGTTCTGCTGGTAATGATGAATTTAAAGGCAAGGATTACTCTGGTCAAAATTTAGTTGGCACTGAGTTTACCAATGTCAATCTAGAGAATGCCAACTTTAGCAATGCTGACTTACGCGGTGGTGTGTTTAACGGTAGTGTCTTGGAGGGAGTAAATCTGCATGGTGCAGATTTTAGTAATGGCATAGCCTATCTAGCAAGGTTTAAGAGCGTTGATTTAAGTGATACAGTTTTGACAGATGCAATGATGCTACGTTCTACTTTCGATAATGTAAATATCACGGGCGCTGATTTCACGAATGCAATTTTAGATGGACAGCAAGTGAAGAAGCTCTGTACTAAGGCAAGTGGTGTGAATTCTAAAACTGGTGTTGATACTCGCGAGTCTTTAGGATGTAGATAGAATCTCACCCCTCTTCGCTAATGGAGAGGGGAACATTTTTTGAACCACTGAGGACGCAGAGAACACAGAGAGAAAGCATTTAAGGTTTACAGTTGAAGCTTTGAATTTGAAATTTACTATTTAGAAGCTCAAGTTTGGAGTTTAGTACTTAAAATAGCTAACTATGTCTACGATGGGCTAAGCCTACGCAGTATTGTTTACTTTATGATTCTGGGGTGTAGAGTGCGATCGCTCCTAAAATTTAAACTACAACTGTTGTGTGGCATCAATTTGGTGTGATTTTAGGAGAAAGGGTGCGATCGTTAGGAATATGCTTCTCTTAAAAACCTTGCATAATTTTCCTGAACCGTGATTGTATGGGGATGACCTACACCTAAAATCTGCTCACGAATCGCCAAAGCCTGCTGATACAGAGGTTCGGCTAGGCTGTAGCGTCCTGTAGAACAGTAGAGTTCTGCCAGATTGTTCAGGCTAGTGGCGAAATCGGGATGGTTGTCTCCCAGTAGGTGTTTTCTCAGTTCTAAAGCTTGCTGCAAGAGGGGTTCAGCCTCGCTGTAGCGTCCTGTAGAACGGTAGAGTTCTGCCAGATTGTTCAGGCTAAAGGCAACATCGGGATGCTTGTCTTTCAGTAAGCGTTTTCTCAGTTCCAAAGCTTGCTGATACAGGGGTTCAGCTTCGCTGTAGCGTCCTGTAAAACGGTAGAGTTCTGCCAGATTGTTCAAACTAGTGGCGAAATTGGGATGGTTATCTCCCAGTAGGCGTCTTCTCAATTCTAAAGCTTGTTGCAAGAGGGGTTCAGCTTCGCTGTAGCGTCCTGTAGAACTGTAGAGTACTCCCAGATTGTTCAGGCTAGAGGCGACATGGGGATGGTTGTCTCCCAATAAGCGTTTTGTCAGTTCTAAAGTTTGCTGCAAGAGGGGTTCAGCTTCACTGTAGCGTCCTGTAGAACTGTAGAATAATCCTAGATTGTTCAAACTAGTAGCGACATCGGCATGGTTGTCTCCTAGTAAATGTTTTCTCAGCTCCAAAGCTTGTTGATAAAGGGGTTCAGCTTCGTTGTAGCGTCCTCTATAATCGTAGACTAATGCCAAATTGTTCAGGCTAGAGGCGACATGGGGATGGTTGTCTCCCAATAAGCGTTTTGTCAGTTCTAAATTTTGCTGTAATAGGGGTTCAGCTTCGCTGTAGCGTCCTGTGGGAAGATAGAGTAATGCCAGATTGTGCAGGCTGGCAGCAACATGGAGATGTTCTAAACCAAAACGATTTTTAGTCACTTCTACAGACTGCTGCAACCAAGGTTGTGCCTGATCATATAAGCCTTGTCCTGTATAGAACCAGCCTAAACCCCTGAATATGTAAATTAAATCTTCGTCGTTAACGTAGCTAATCATCTGATTAGCTACTTCTATCAGATGAGGGATAAAAGGGGTAAGTTGTTGAATCAAATCACGGTTAGGGTATTGCGAAATTTGCTTTGCCACCTCTACCATCTGAGCGGTAAAAGCAGTTTTCACTTCATCAGCCTCGCTTGACTTATCCAGCTTCATTTGGAAAAATTGCCGAATCAGTGGATGTAGTCGATATATTCCTTTACCCTGGGGTTGTAGCAAATGCAGTTTTAGCAAGTCAGATGTAGTTTTTACTTTCAGTTCTTGTTCTTCGTCATCTTCTATCGTCTCCACAAATAAGTGAATGTCAGCCAAGGCATACAAACTCAGCCTACAGCCTAATCTTTGTGCATTTTCATCCAACTGTTCCCAACTCAATGCAAAAGCTTCAACGACACCGTATTCATAACGCATCAATGGGTTAGCCTTGGCTACTGCTTCGTGTTCTAGTCGCTTTTTCTTTAGCCGCTTCAGCAGTGTCTCCAGAGACAAATTTGGCATTGTATCCAGATATCGCCCCACTAACTCTAACGCCAAAGGCAAATATCCCAAGAATTTACAAATTCTTCTCGCAACCCAAGGTTCGCTTTTAAGCCGTTCTCTATCAACCAGCGATTTTAATAATTTCATCGCCGCCAATGGTTTGAGAACACCCAAAGATAATTGTGGCAAAGTTCTATCAAACCCCAGGCGCGTTGTCAGCAGTGCTTTAAACCGGGGTGATTCTGGGGGTAGATAACGCTGAACCTGTGTTTTGTACTCGGTGACATCATCAAACACCAGCAGTACTTCACCTTGTTGCCAATTCTGCCAGCAGTATCTCAGCCTATCTGCTAATTCCCAATCGTCCGGTGCAATGAGTTTAAATTTCAATTCCGCAAATCTGAGAATCTGAATTCCCACATCTATTCCCTGTGCTGATAACCAGCAAACCCCACCTTGATAATTCGGCAAATGCTGTTTGGCGTACTGGTTAGCTAGTTCAGTTTTGCCTACTCCACCCATACCCGCCACAGCTACAATGGCAACTTGCTGAGATGTTTGTAATTGCTGGTGCAGGTTTTGCAGTTCCGTCTCACGTCCCACAAATCTTTCAAATGGGACAGCAGGGGGAATATTTTGATGAATTTCTTTAACTGTGGAGCGAACATCTTGCCCACCATTATATCTCGCTGTGAGGTAAGCCCGTAACTTTTCTAGCTTACCCCGGCTTTCAGAATTGGCTAACTCAGGATAACTCTGGGCGAATTTGTCATAAACCTCAGTCATCCGTTTTTTGAAAGCAGCAGCGCCGATGTTCAACTCGCTGGCAACTTTTGCCTCACTCTTACCTGAGTTTTCAGTCTTCAAACGCTCCACAAAAGCTGCCGTTTGCTCCGGGGATAAGCCATGAGTAGCAGCTTCGTTAGCTAGAAAATCAGCCCATTGCATAGACAGCTTGTGAGATTTCTTCTTGATTCTACTTAATTTCTACCTTCTCTCTACTTTGTCTACATCTCTAGGGAATCTCCTCTCTTCAACGCAGAAATATCATTTGCATAGAAACATTTAAAAGAGGTTCAAGCCGTGAAAACTGTCTTAAAAACTCCAGTCAATTCCAATCAAACCACTCAAACTTCCCAATTGATCCCCGCCTCGTCAACATCGCTAGAGACACCATCTACATGGATGCGAGACGGGTACAGTCCTACTGAAATCATCCTTGCAATAGCAATTTTGACTTCATTATCGATTGGGGGAATTGCTACTGTGATAGTTGCGATTACGGGTTTAGTCAAAACTCTAGTACCCGTGATGGTGCGCCCGACAAGCGAAAAAACTAAGTAGCTCTTGCCTTTCTTTAATCTGCGTTCACAAATTCCAAATAATCATTGCTGAGTTCCTTCACCGCCAAGTCATAGAATTGCTTGCCATGTTCCGGTGTAGCCAAGCTAGGATTTGATCCCATCCGTCCATCTGGGTAATGCGCTCGAAAGTTCGCAGCACCATAAATCCTGTGTACAGTTCCAACTTCTGGTGAGAGGGGTGCTTGCTTAATCGCCTCTGGATAAACGTATTGGGTGAGCGCTACTTCACTTGGGGTGGCATGAGAACCTTCTTGATTGCCATATAATTCTTTAGCAAGCTTATAAACAGAACCGCACATAAACCAGTTAGCTACTTGACATTGCACCCGTTGAGCATTCGCAATCTGCAAATCTTCTAAGTGGGCGTAAGTTTCGGAGAAAGCAGCTTTGAGAGTGGCAATATTACCGCCGTGTCCGTTGATAAAGTAGAACTTGGTAAAACCAGCTTTAGCTAAACAAGTTACATACTCTTGCACCACCTGAATCAAAGTACTGGGACGCAGACTGATTGTGCCAGGAAAGGCGGTGTGGTGCAGTGCCATCCCAACATTGATTGTAGGGCCAACGATCGCCTGGGTTGCATCACCTACACCACGAGCGATCGCTTCTGCACAAATAGCATCAGTGCCAATTAATCCCGTTGGCCCATGTTGCTCAGTAGAACCAATAGGTAAAATAATACCCTGAGACTGCTGTAGATAAGCTTCGACTTCCTGCCAAGTACTTAAATGAAGTAACATTTTTTATAATTTCCCTCATTAATATTGCGGTGGTAAGCAACCTTTGGCTGCTAAGTAGGTAGGTATCATTAAACATAAAATAAAATCTTAGTTTGTAGTGAGTGATTCATCACTCAAAATAAGGATTATCATGACTAAAGTCCTTACTACAAACTTTAATTTACTTACGCACAAATTTATGCCAAGTTTGGAGCAAATGAAACTATTTATTTTTAAGAATATTCTTTAGGGGATGAAGTTGCAACGAGTTTTGTAAGATACTGATACAAGCAGTTTACTAATTTTACCACTTTATCCTACGACCTCGTTGCGAACCTCTCTACAATTAAAATCTGAACTGAGTTCTTGAGATGTTTGCGTTCTAGAAAATAAAGCAGATAAAAATGCTTTGGAACCAGCACATCTCTACTCTTGACTAAGCAAAGTAATAATGTTTTTTCACATCGCTTGTTATTTCCCATACACAGGATATACCAGCGGGAAAAGTTACCAAATCGCTTTTACCCATTTGCACTGGCTGTCCACCATCAGGAGTAACAATTACATCACCTTCTAAAAAGTAACAAGTTTCTTGAGAATCATACGTCCAAGGGAACTTTGAGATTTCCTTTTTCCAAATTGCCCATTTGGACACACCTAATTGATTAAGACGCTCTTGACTGGGTTGATGCTCAATTTTAATTTCCATGCCATGTTTACTTTGGTTATTTTCAGCAGTAGGACTGAATATCTTCTCCACACTGATCTACTAAATAACACAAAGCGCGAAAACGCAAGCCTACAAGTTGATCATAAAGGGGATTAAGCTTGCACATGGGAGGAATATGTCCGATTTTGCGACCAAACAGCATGACATCACGCTCGAAGGGACACTGAGCAGGAATCATTTTAGCAATAAATTTAGCTAATTTACGATTCGGAATTTCGAGTTTGTCAAGCCATATACGTAATGGTTGCAGTAAATCTAATTTAGGCTGAGCAAACTTGTTTTCAGTTCCTTCTTTATGGTTTTCTCCTACAGCATTAACAAAAGCAGGGAAAACAATACGCCGATTATTTGTTTTGACCATTGTTCTAAGCAAGGTTTTCCTTGTGTTGATAAACTATTCGTCAATTTGAGATGTTACTATGCAACATATCTCGGTCATTTATTTTGTGCCTCTAGATATAAGACAAGCGCAAAACAAATCATTAACATCGAGTTTTGGAACAGGGAAATGGTTTAACTAATTGATATTTAAACCCACCAAATGATGAATAACTGTCCCACTAAATACAAAATAACAAAGAAATTATAAAAATGGTATTTCTTTAACTTATTAATTGCTGATATTCAAAATAGCAATCTCATATCTTGAATATAAATGCTCGGTTTTGAAACTACATAGTACCTTGAGATGTACTTTTGCAGACAAAATTGCGGTTTTGCTCTGACTTCAGCTAGAGATTCTAGGATTAGCCCCTCATGAAAACAGATTCTAGGGTATTGAGTATCAAATCAAATGTCATGGATGTTACATAAACTGACCTGGATATTATTTAATAAGTTGCAACACCCGGTTTGATAAGTACAAGCTAATATACTTGTGCAATGAACTGTAACTTAGGTAAAACTGGTTACAGAAATGTGGAGCAAATACTGTGTTTGCACCCAAAGAAGACCGAAAAGTTAGAGCTTGGTCTACCAATATCTGTTGACAAAGCTACTACTGTGTATGTTCCTATAAAAAAATCATCTTTGGCGATCGCATCTGTGAACAGCGTAATTGCTATGCTTTGAAACTAGTTGCTCAGGTTGATGAGAAAAAAGAAATATAGCGATCGCGTTATTAATCAGTTAATCAGCAGTAACAGAAACGACAATTTTAAGCCTCTACCTTAGCGAAACCTCTGCCTAGATAATGATTTCTAATTCTGTATCACTCTTAATTAGATTCTTATTGCAGAGTGTCAGGGTCAACGCCCAGCGTTCTCAACCTTGCCTTTAATTGTTCTATCTGCAATTGTGCTTGTTCTGCCCGTTGACGTTCTTGTTCTGCTCGTTCTTCTGCCTGCTGCCTTGCTGCAATTTCTTGCCGTAACGCCTCTGCTAGTTCATCGGGGATCAGTAATTTTTCACCCGTATCCTCTCGATAAAACCCAATCAGCCGACCCTCAAGCACCAAGCGCAGTTGTAAAGGTTCACTACGGCCATCTTGAATAGCTTCGTAGGTTTCTCCCCGCAAGCGATAACCACGTAACTGTTGCTCTACCCACTCGCCTTTCGGATCAAACAACCAGTATTCCTTAACACCTAGCTGCTCATAGAGAGTCTTTTTGAAGATTTCATCTTGTTCCTTAGTACCAAAAGATGTCATTTCAAAAATGACTGCGGGTACTTGACCCTCTTCCCAGATTTTATAGTTGTCTCGACCGCCAGGTGCTACATCAAAAATTACCATCACATCTGGGGCAACCCGCAACTTGGGAAACCCCTGTGCATAGTAAAGAAATTGATTTCCCAATACCGTTGCCTGACGATCTGCTAGATATTGTTTAAGCACTTCCAGGGTGGTGAGCAATGCATAAAGGTGATCGTAGGTTTCCGCCACTGGTTGACCATCAGCACTAGGGTAGAAGGGTTGAGATTCAATACTGACAGGTAGAATAGCTGTCATGGTTATAAATTCAGTGCTACCAAACTATTCTAGAGCAAGTCTAGCGCTCCTTAACTTCTGGGTATTTCCAAGCTTTTTAGAAGATAACTAGATAATTCACAAAATCCTTCTCCTTCGGCAGATGTAGTTACATAAGCAGGCTGATATAGCAATTTATTGACATATTCCAGCACATTCGCCACGCCCACAGAAACCGGAAAATAACTCTGATTAAATAAACTTTCATCATTGGGGCTATCGCCAACGGTGACAATTTGTTCTGGCGAGTACTCCAGCAAGTATTCGCGCAATACCTGCAACAAGCCTACAGCCTTATCTTGCCCTTGGGGTTTAATATGGCACTGCACATTACTGTAGGTGAATCCCCAACCCATTTGCTGACAAAGATTATCCAGGGTTTGTAGTTCACTTGAACTCAAAGCAGCTACATCAAAAGTCCAGTCAGTAATGCGAAAACGATTGTCAGCAGATTCCTGAATTTGGGGAAATTTGGTTTGTAATTGCTTAAAAGCCATAGCCAAATGCTGGCGATGTTCAGCTAAATCGGGAATAGGTGTTAAGGTTACTGGTTTCTGGTTCCCAGATGGAAAGAATAAACCGCCATTTTCTGCCATAGCCCCCGCAATCGGCATCAAGCTACTTAATCCACTTACCCATCCAGCTGAGCGTCCTGTGACAATAAGCACTTGGATACCAGATGCAGCTAAATCCTCCAGCGCTTGCAAGAGTGTAGCAGTAAATTTTCCTCGTTTGGTTAGAGTGCCATCCATATCTGTGGCAATAAGACGAATATTGCTCAAGCAAGTAGACGAAATCTCAGACAAGGGTCTTAGGTTTGTTGAACCCCCAGCAGGGACGCTCAAGTGTCTGGACATATAAAGCTGTAAAAAATATTAATGGTACAGCAAGATGGTATTCAAGATTTGGGCATCCTAAAAATCAGGAGTCAAGTTTTTCAGTTTGTCAACTATGCTCACTTCGATGTTTCTTGCCCAATCCCCAGGGTCAATAACTAAAAAGGCATCCCAGGAAGTGCCCGCAAGCGATCCTCAAACACCACCTTTTTTAGTGATAACCTCTGGCGGGCTGGCTTTAGCGGTGATTGCTTTGATTGTGTATAGCAAACTCCAGATGAATCAGCTGGAGAAAAAAATCAGGTTTGAAAAATTCCGCGTGCGAGAACTAGATAAAAAGTTTAAGCTGGCGCTGGAAACAATTCGCAAAATGGAAACTAATCCCGATTTGGTCAACTCACGGGACTTTAACCTAGATTATCTGCGAATGCGGATGTCAGAGGAGGTGTTTCATTTTGCAATCCTTAATCAGGTTAAGATCAAGGTCAAAGATAAAATTTCTCAAGCTCTGCGTCCAAATCAAGCTCAACAAGGAACATTAGGAATTGCTAATAGTGCTGGACGACAGGTCGATGAAACTTTTGATGTAGAGTATGAAACTGTTAGTCCAGGGAACTCTGCTAAGCGAGTACTGTTTCGCATCCAAATCCGGTTAATGAAGTTACCTACGCAAACAACTTCTGCAACTATTAGCCAAATTATTGACTGTATTGAAACTTACCTGAGTCCAATAGAAGATGAAGATACTTGGCAACCAACAATTCAAGGTCGGATTGCTACCATGCATTGGGATCAAAAGGCTAAGCCTACACCTCTTTTAGTGCTAGAACAATCGAATGAAGGCGTGAATGTGACTTTTCGCACTAGTCGCCAACCAAATGCCCCAAATCAACCTCAGCAACCTGGAATGAAAAAATCAGGCTCGGCTAGACAATAAACGTGCTTTGAAAGTCTACTTTCATCATTCCTTGTGAGCGCAGTTAATGGAGTCTCTTGAATATAAAAGGCTTCATTTGTGTACTTGACTTACACAGAGTGATAAATCGCTTACTACGAACAAAAGGTTTATCTCATATTGAGCCAAGAATTTACTTTTTCGGTAGATTAAATATTCTTATTGACTAAAAATACTGTAATGATGCTACGGAATTATTTTGAGTGCTTTGGCGATTTTTAGTAGGTAATTTGACATAAACAATACACAATTAAGTATATATGATGCTAGCTTTAGGTATTAAAATCTACATACACATAATTGTGATTTCATGTTAAAGCTAATACCAGTAACCTTAGTAGCAACAGTTCTCAGCCTTGCATTAATCGATAATCCCAGTGCTACACTGGCTGGAACCTGCGCTTCTAAGTGCGGTTCGCGCCCAGTTCAGTTTATACCTGGCCAACGTGTTCGCTTGGAAGTGGTAAATACTACATCTGGCTTGGTGAAACTAGAGAAACTGCAAGGAACCACTCCAATTCCCTTGCAACCTGGGCAGAAATTACGATTGGAGCAAGGAGACGGTACACAACCTAATATCTCTCTTGTATTCTGGGATGAAACAGGGTTGCCACTACAAGCAATTGTTTCTAAACTAAACTTTGGTACATTACGTCTAGAAATCCGTCCTGGTAATAGTTATCCAGGCGATCGCTCTCTCTACATACTCAACGATGGTCGCGTAAACGTATTTTAAAACCCACATTATGATTTTGGAAGCAGTAATGCTCAGTGTAAAAAATACTACAGAGCAAGATTTTGAAAGCGCTTTCCAACAAGCCTCAGATCTAATTTCGTCGATGCATGGTTATATATCCCATGAACTCCATAGATGTCTTGAAGTTAAAGGCAAATATTTATTGCTGGTGAGATGGGAAACTTTAGAAGCGCATACAATCGGATTTAGAGGATCTCCCGAATATCAGGAATGGAAACAACTTCTGCATCATTTTTACGATCCATTTCCGATAGTTGAACATTTTGAACTCATCTTATAAAGTAAACAGTTGGTAGAGTTTTTTGACTGGGTATAAGTAATCAGAAGGGTGAAGTATATCTTCACCCTTTTGACTGTAAGCTGATACCTGATAGCTGACAGCTAATAGCTAAATGCCTGATAGACCTTCATCCGAACCCCCAAAACGCCACAGACGCTTGCCTGATCAGCGCTGGCAGATTTCCCCACAGCAAACGGAATTAGCCCAAAAGTTGGCGGTTGCGACAAATATTTCACCCACAATCAGTCAGTTGTTGATTAATCGCGGTATTGAAACACCAAAACAAGTAGAAACATTTTTAGAGCCAGAGTCTTTAATCTTGCCTTCACCACTAGAAGAGTTCCCAGATTTAGCGATTAGTTTGGAGTTGTTGCAAGAGGCGATCGCTTTTCAAAAAAAAATCGCCATTTGCGGTGATTACGATGCTGATGGCATGACTAGCACTGCTTTATTATTGCGTAGTCTCCGCGCTTTAGGCGCACAAGTAGATTACGCTATCCCCAGTCGGATGCATGAAGGCTATGGCATTAATAAACGCATTGTTGAAGAATTTCACAGCGAAGATGTATGGCTCATTCTGACTGTAGATAACGGTATATCAGCATTTGAACCTATTGCCAGAGCTAGAGAACTTGGTCTTGCAGTTATTATCACCGACCACCACGATATTCCCCAACAATTACCACCAGCTAACGCTATCCTCAACCCCAAATTGATAGCAGAATCTTCACCATATCGCGGTGTTGCTGGCGTTGGTGTTGCTTATATCCTAGCTGTGTCTTTAGCACAACATCTCGGTCAGATGCAAGGTTTGATTAAGCCGATGCTAGCACTGTTTACACTAGGGACGATCGCAGATTTGGCCCCTTTAACTGGTGTGAATCGCCGCTGGGTAAAACGCGGTTTACAGCATTTACCGAAATCTCAATTACCTGGAATACAGGCTTTAATTCAGGTAGCTGGGGTGCAGGCGCGGGGGGATGAGAGAGCAGGGGGAGCAGGGGGAGCAGAGGAGCAGGGGAAGAGTAGCAATAACCAAATAACAATTACCAATCCAAAATCCCAAATCCCAAATCCCAAATCGTTGAAGCCGGAGGATATCGGCTTTCGCTTAGGGCCGCGAATTAATGCTATTGGTAGGATTGGTAATCCCCAGACAGTGATTGAACTGCTGATCACAGATGATATGGGGGTAGCGCTGGAACTCGCAATGCAGTGCGAACAAACAAATACGAGTCGCCAGCAAATGTGTGAGCAAATTGAACAAGAAGCGATCGCTTATGTAGAGACAGAATTTTTTACCTCTCTACAACAAGATCGTGTATTGTTTATTGTCCAACCCAACTGGCATCATGGCGTTATTGGAATTGTCGCCTCCCGCTTACTAGAACGCTACGGCGTCCCGGTGTTCATCGGTACTTATGAGGATGAGGAACACATACGCGGTTCAGCAAGAGGAATTCCAGAGTTTCATGTGTTTGAAGCTTTAGAATATTGTCACGATTTACTTGGCAAATTTGGCGGACACAAAGCAGCCGGGGGATTTTCTCTAAAGGCGCAGAATTTGCAGGCGTTGCGATCGCGTTTGAGTGAGTTTGCTAATCAGTGTCTTGAACCCCAGCACCTCAAACCTCTACTCAAAATTGATGCTCAACTTAACCTTAATGAAATAAATCAGCAGTTTTATCAACAGCTTAATGCTTTGCATCCCTGCGGTATGGACAACCCTGATCCGATATTTTGGACACCCAATGTTCAAGTAGTTGAGCAGCAAACCATTGGCAAGGGTCACATTAAACTAACAGTCATTCAAAATATTGATAATCAGCAGTATAAAATTAAAGCGATCGCCTGGCGTTGGCGCGACTACTTTCCTTTACCACCACGAGTGGATGTTGCATACAAACTACGAGAAAACCACTTTAACGGCAATACTACCGTCGAGCTTGAGCTAATCGGTGTCAGACTCCCACAGTCTCACCAATTTTTTGCCTCTTCACGTACCCCGTCAAGCACTACCTTTGAATATCACCAGCGTCAGTATACTTGTGGTTTTTATAAAAATGGTTTGGGATCAGAATTAAGAATCAAAAATCCTGAAGGTAAGGTCTTAGTTATGCAACCAGGACATATAATCGGTTTACTAGGTACTAATCGTGAAAACGCCAAAGAGGTTGATTTATCTCAACCACAGTATGACAGTATTATCCAAGCTGCCCTTAAAGCGTTATCAGTCCTGAGTGCTGAGTTATAAGTTATCAGTAATGAGTTTTGAGTTTTAACTTCAACAAATTTCTTCAGTTCAGCAACGCCAGTTGCCACATCGGAGGGAATCCCTGCAACACACTGGCTCCTCTACACTTATTCCTACTCAGCACTCAGCACTCTTATAGATTTCCGTTGCGAAATGCCAGCACAAAGATTACCACTGGCCCAGCAATTATGATTAGAGCCACAGACAGTAATTGGAAAATAACTTCCCAATTGATACTGGTGAAGGTGTTAAATAAAGCGTCCATTTTTTCTCTTTTCCTCCCAATAGCCTTAAAAAATTCAATAGCTCAGTTGCAAAACCCGCCTTCGATCATATCCGGCGAGCGCCAGTCGCATTTAATTTACTTAACAAAAGTATAAGAAAAAACATAAAAACGTAAAATAGAGGGACTAAAGACTCTTAACAAGGGGAAAAGGTAAAAGGGGAGAGGGATGGTTTTTCCTTTTTCCCCTTACCCCTTTCCCTTTACCCAATTCTTAATCCCCAATACCCAAACAAATGGCAACTTGGCAATGTGTAAAGCAATGTGGAGCCTGCTGTAATCTTGATCCAGCAGAGCGTCCAGACTTAGATCAGTATCTTTCACCAGCAGAACTGGAACTATACCTCAGCATGGTAGGTGAAGGAGGATGGTGCGTTAATTTAGACCGTGCTACACGAGAATGCCGTATCTATGCTAATCGTCCTCGCTTCTGTCGCGTAGATCCAAAAATATTTCAAGATATGTATGGGATTGAGGCAGAAGAACTCAACGAGTTTGCTATTGACTGCTGTCGCCAGCAAATAGAGGGAGTATATGGCGATCGCAGTTTAGAAATGCTCCGCTTTGAACGATCTGTTGGACTGTGATTTCGTTTCTCACTCTCTTCCTACTTTGTGGGGTTGCAATTTATTACAAGAATCTGAGAATATGATAAGAATATGAAAGTAACCTAGGAAGAAAATTACTGCCTGTGAAACTTGATTCTGCACCTTTGGGCTTTTCTGGCATATCTCAAACTGAGATCGAGCTAGAACTGGAAGACAGCATCGATTCTAAATTAACTACTGCGACGCTAATTGAGCCAGTTCAGCCTGTAGTTGCCGATAGTCCTCAAAAGCAGCAATCAGCAGCGGTAATTTTTGGTACAACCTTCATCACCATTTTTCTAGCAGAAATTGGAGATAAAACCCAGCTATCCACTCTGTTAATGAGTGCAGAATCTCATTCACCGTGGATAGTATTTATGGGATCTGCGGCTGCACTGATAACCACTAGTCTATTAAGTGTACTTTTAGGTAGTTGGATAGCCAGCCGACTCAGCCCGAAAATTGTGGAAAAATCAGCAGGGGTGATGTTGCTGGTGATTTCTCTAATGCTATTTTGGGACGTGTTTCAGGGGTAGTCATTTGTCATTTCTTAGGAGGCACAAGCAGAAGTTAGTTATTTTCTCCCTTTCCCCTTTCCCCTTTTCCCCCTTGTCTTCCTTATCCCCCACTCCCCCTTAATCAATATGGACTGGCATCTTTTAGGATTGAGCTTTATTACAGTTTTTTTATCAGAGTTAGGTGATAAAAGTCAGTTAGCGGCGATCGCACTTTCCGGGCGTTGTCAATCTCCGCGTGCTGTGTTCTTCGGTGCAGCAGGCGCACTACTGTTAACCAGCCTTTTAGGAGCATTAGCAGGGGGAGCAGTAGCAGAATTATTACCCACACGCTTATTGAAAGCGATCGCTGCTGTGGGGTTCGCTATCCTCGCTGTGCGCCTGCTGTTTTTTAACAATGAAGCTTCCTCGGATTCTGAGCAAACGCCGTAACTAAATCCTTTGGGTTGTGCATTCAGATAAACCATACAGCAAAAAGACGCCAAGTATTTCTTAGCGTCTTTGCAATTTCTATGTAAGATTTAACTTTTAAAATTGCTGTCGCCAGCACCAGCTTAAAAGCGTGCCACCAGCTAATAGCTTGACTACTTCTAACAGCCAATAACCACCGTGCAATAAATTCATTGTTGATGGAATTGCAGCAGCGGCTTCAAATAGATTAAGTTGAACTCCTATGGCGCACATTTGCGGAGTTAAGAAATAGGTGTCAAGCAGAGCTATAGTTAGCAGCAGCGCAGATAAAACAATACCGCCAAGACGCCAGTAAGATTGGGTTTTACTTAAAGCCAGTGCCCCAGTCAATACCACAGCAGCAGATAATAATTCCATGCGATTAAAATTCCAAAAAATCACATAGCCTGCTGTAGTAAAACCAGCTTGATTCATCATCCCAGAAAGATAAAGACTAGGCATAATTACCCAATCTAAAACTACACTGGCACTGAGCCAAAAGCCCAAAGTCAGCATAATGGCGGTTTGCCAAATTGGTCGCTTTAATTCAAAGCTAGAGCTAGAAATAGCAGTCATAAAATAATTGCCTGTGTTGTACTCTTAGTGTGTAACCTCACCAGTTAGTTTGACAACAAATATCAATTATCCTTTACAAAGCAATTGCCACTTTTGAAGCGATCGCTGTTATTTTTGGCTAAATCCTAATATCTTTTAATTTTGCTTGAGAAATATTACATTAAAATAAATTTCTTCAATTTAGAAAAACCTATAAAAAATCAGTCCAAGTATAATTTTGGACTGAGAAATAAAAATTACTCGCCTAAGTTAATGAACTAGCTTTAGGTGTTGCTATTTCATGCATTAATTCAGACGCATTGTAATTATCAGTGATAACTTGTGGACAACGCATACAAGCTGCCCTGCCTTCTTGTTGCCACCAACGACAGTCTCGGCGTATTGGACAGGGAGGCAGTTCCGCCGCTACTGTGGGCAATTTCTCGACAATGTGCATTGCCAGGCGACAGTCTCTACCATCAAAATGCTGGCAACCTTTAGCCGCGCAAGGTGCTGCCGTCCGAAAAACTTCAGTAGGTGTAACTGGGCTAACTTTTGCTATCAGTTCATCTGTCACAAGTGTCGGCTGCTTAAGATAAGCTACACGGGGTTCTGTCACCGTCCCACTGATTAAACCAAAAACAACACTATTCGCCATTTCTGGTCTAGCACTTGGGCAAAGTGTGGTCTTATTAGTACCAATATTTTCCATCAGTGGAGCCTCCAACAAAGAGTATTTTTTCAACTTGAAGGCTGTAAACTAAGCTACTGGCGGATTAGTGGCAATTATCCCAACTGTAGTCGGCGGCTTAACTGGCCGTTTAGGTGGTGTGTAAACAGGAATAGGCTGAGCACCCAGAGTCGAACCACCTACAATGTTTGCTGCTTCATCATCAGATAAAGTTGGCAAAGCATCTTCTGAATGTAAAGCCTCGTTCCGTCTTGCTACTGCATTCTCAACTGCTTGTTCAAGCAAATCTGTAATTTCAATTCTTTGTTTCCTTTCCATATCCATGCTCCTCTTAATTTTGGGAACTTGACTAAATTAGGTCTAAGCACTAAGTAGCATTATTGCTTAATTATTCCTCAAATTGTAGACAATAAAAAAGTTCTTCAGCTAAAGGTTAAAACTTTATATTCCATAAAAATAAACTATTTATGTCCCTAAAGTTTTATGAATCCTCAGTTGTTTATTACTACCTTTCCAGTCTACATCTGTGTATTTTGCATAATATTTATGCTTAAGAACCTGTAGTTAATCTAGCCTTCAACTTCCATATTATTAAAGTCTCACATCTTGCAGCACTTTCAAGGGCAGGCAAGACACCCAACGCTACAGATACAACAAATTCTTGTAAACGTGTGTCTTTTAGAGAGGCGCAAAGCTAGTTTTGCGCCCCTACCGCTGCATCCAAATGAAAGCCGTTATAGTCGAATACTGACAAAAAAATAAAACATTTATATCTCAAATATTTCTGCAAACAATAATACCTACCGAGCTTATTTCTCGTGAAATGTCCAGACACCCTCATCCCAATCTGCATCTGATGGGGGTGACTGCAACCAATGCTGACAACGTCGCAGATGTAACATAGCAGCTTTGTCATTCTTATCAGCTGATAAAACTTTGGCAAACTCGGCTTTAGCAAAGGTAAACTGGCGATTGAGATAATACTCGCGTCCTCTATGATAATGCTCAATCACTTGCAATTTTTCGCTACTAATTGGGTCAGAACGCAAACTCACTAATTCGTATATAGCTACTGGCTCATTTCTACCCTTGACGCGAATATAATCTAGTTCCCTCGCCCAAATATCATCTTGGCAAGGTTGATAAGTGTTATCGCTAATAATAATGTCGCAACCATATTGTTTACTAACACTTTCTAGTCGGGAGCCAAGATTAACACCATCACCAATTGCGGTAAATTCCATCCGCTTACTAGAGCCAATATTACCACTGATCACGGTATCAGAGTTGATACCAATACCGATATTAATTCTTGGCTTATTAGCTATATAACGACGTTGATTAAAATCTTGTAAACGATGGCGCATTTCTAGAGATGTTTGCACTGCCATCCAAGCGTGTTCTTCTAATGGTAAAGGAGAACCAAACACAGCCATGATCGCATCGCCGATGTATTTATCAAGAGTACCTTTATGTTTAAAAACTGCCTCTACCATTGATTCAAAATATTCATTGAGCATACTCACCACTTCTTCTGCTTCCAGGTTTTCTGTCAAAGTAGTGTAGCCACGAATATCAGAAAATAAAATTGAAACTTCTTTGCGATCGCCTCCTAATTTAGCATCATCCAATTTCAGCAATTCTTCCGCTAATTCCTGGGTCATATAGCGGTACATTGTACTTTTGAGGCGCTTTTCATCACTGATATCTTCCATCACAACTAGCGCCCCACGAACTTGCTGTTGATCGCTAGCATCAGCAATTGTGTTAATCGATAAATTAATACTGTGCTGTTCTGTACCAGTAGTCACAAGTGTGCGATCAGGGTAATATTGCTGACGACTTTTTAAGTCTGTTCCATGTAAAGCATCCTGACACCACTTACTAAAGTCGCTTTCTTTAATGCCGATCACATCATTAACTAATTTACCTTCTAAACGGTCTTCTAATTCCAGCCCTAACAAACGCTTGGCACTTTCATTAGCAGCGATAATTAATCCAGTTTTATCAGTAGAAACCACTCCATTAGAAAGACTACGCAAAATATCTCGCTGCATTTGCTCTTGTTGCTTGACTGTGGCAAACAACTGTGCATTTTGTAATGCCACACCCGCTTGAATATTAAAAGCTTCCATGAACTCTTCATCATTGCGGTCAAAGCTAGCTTGGAAGCATTCGGGAGCTTTGGGCCAATACGCTGGATTATAAAGCGGAAAATCCCCTGATTTCTTTTTATTTACTAGCTGTGTAACACCAATCAATTCTTGATCGGCGTTAAACACTGGCATACATAGTAAACTACAGGTGCGATAGCCATTTTGCTGGTCAATTTGTTTGGCTGTCTCAGAGTCAGGGTGCTCATATAAATCAAAGGGAATATTCAGCTTTTTGCCAGAAGCAGCGACTATACCAGCAAAGCCTTTACCTACAGGTATTCGCAACTCTTTTGTTGAGCCATCGTCCTGAGTGATTTTCGTCCATAATTGATGGCGATCGCGGTCTATTAACCATAGGGTACTGCGATCGGCGTTCATCAGTTCCTTCGCCTCATCCATTACTCGTTTTAGAGTATCTTCTAAATCAAGACTGCTTTGAGAGAGCGACTTAATCGCTTTCATCAGCGCCGCCACCGCTCTTTGTTTTTGGGTTGCTACATAAAAAGAGCGCGACGACTCTAAAATCAGTCGAATTGAAGGAGCAAATTCTTGAAATAATTGTTCGTCAGCACTGGTAAAGCCTCTAGTATCAATGCGCTCTGCAAGTGAAGCATCTGGATCATTAACAGAGTTTAATTTATTTAGTAATTGCACCACTGCAACTAATTGCCCATGTTCATTCAACAGTGGCAAAGCCAGCATGGTGTAGGTGCGATAGCCAGTTCTTTTTTCTTGTTCCTGGGCAAAATGCGATCGCGGATCGTTATAAAAATCAAAAGGAATATTGATAACTTGCTTGAAAGTGGCGACTTCACCACCAATGCCTTTATCTGCTGGGATACGAATTTCTAAAGAGCGATCGCCCTCCGCCTCCGCTACTATTGACCAGAGTTCTTTTTTTTCTTCATCTAATAAAAATATTGTCGTGCGATCTGCCCCCAGTAATTCCCCAGTTTTCAAGGTAATTGAATGCAACATTTCTTGCAGAATTGTTTCAAACCCCTGAGAATCAAGCATTGACAGGGTTTGATGGACAATCTGTAATTTTTGCTCGACATCCCTAACAACCTGTTTAAAAGTATCCTGAGTCAGAGGAGCAAGAAACGTAGAAATAGTTCCTTGCCTTGTGGCAAGAGCACCCACAGGAGCAGAATTTGGTTGTAAGTCATGGTTTTCTTGGTTACGAACACCAATAATCAAATCGGCGGTTTCCCCAGAACTACCTTGATACACTGACATAACTACCATTTGATATAACAGGATTAGATTTTAGGATGTTTAACAATGCAATTAAATTTATGTAAGTAGTGCTAAAAGCAACAATTGCTAGACATTATCCACAGTTTAGTCGCTTGTTCAGCTAGCGTCATCCTGTAGACTAAAGAGCAGATGCGGTGTAGATAACTTGCCACTCATTGAACATCCAATCTGAAGATGCATTGGCTCTAATCTGCGATCGCCAGGTTTGCAGATATTACCAGATCACTTAGCTATCATCTACTTGACTGGCAATACTTATGCAGGTAATGTATACATATTTCTTAAGTATGCGGCTAAACAAACAGTTTCCTGTTCAAAATAGTCAGGTTGCCAGAGCCAAAAACATAACATTTTTCTAGGTACGCCAGACAAATCAATCACAGTAATGCATGGGCAGGTAAGGTACTTAGCTCAGAATTATATAAAGTTGTGTAACAAATTTTTGATTGTTGCATAAAACCCAGAGTAAGAGCCGTAGATATAAAAGGAGACACTAAATTCCATCAGGAAAGTCTCCACGTTACTAAATTACTTTTTGGTTATCGTTCATCCTCAGCAATTCATTTCCAAACATTTATTCAATTGCTGTTTCTTGAAAGGGGTACATTTACATATGACTAACAAATCAGGGCAAGCAAGTACTTTGGTGAAGAGTGGGGTGATCGTTGCCACTCAATCGGGTGACAAAAAACCCACAAGACCAGGCTTTCCTCTTATAGGAACTCCACCACGCCGATTATTATCAGATGAAGAACAGCCATCCTCCCCTCCACAATCAACCCCCAATGAGCCGGAAGAGCCATCTCAACAGCCTACAAAACTCCCTTAGTCTGCCTGAAGAATCATCTTACTCCCTCCATCTTTTCTAGAGCCACCGCAAAAAATATTGTTGTATCTTCCTTTAGAAAAGACTGTTAGGGGGTATTAAGAAAGAGAAAAATAGCCCCCTCTCTGCTTGCGGTGAGGGGGTTTAGATATGAGGCATTTTCAGAAGTGGTAAACATAGTTATTTTTGAACGCCACTTAATAGTTTTTGATCAAAGGCAAATTCTCAAATGACTCAAAACGGTAAAGGTTGCTCTCAGCAATTGGGTTTACTAAGTTCTTTCGCAACTACTGGAGTGTTAACCCTTGGCATAGCCTTTTCTTTTGCAAATTCTGCTTTTGCCCAGAGTGTGATTACAAATGATAACAGTCTAGGAAATGAAAGCTCTCAAGTTATCAACAACTACCTTGGTAATCCTACTGAAGCGCTAACAGGTGGGGCAACTCGTGGCAGTAATCTGTTCCACAGTTTTCGAGAATTCAACGTTAGAGAAGGTAGATCAGCTCTTTTCTTAAGTCAGAGTAATATTCAGAACATTTTAGTTAGAGTAACAGGTAGTAATCGCTCTGAAATTCTAGGCAGGCTTGAAACTTCTTTTGGTTCTAATGCTAATTTATTTTTAATTAATCCCAACGGGGTAATCTTTGGCTCAAATGCCACACTCAATATCGGTGGCTCGTTTGTGGCGAGTACAGCTAGCGGCATTAAGTTTGCTAATGATACTGTTTTTAGTGCAACTGATCTCCAAACAACACCTCTACTGACAGTGAGTGTACCGTTTGGATTGCAATTTGGGAGGACTGGGGGAGAGATTAATCAGCAGGGGACACTAGCAGTATCAGCAGGTAGAACTTTGGCGTTAGTGGGCGGTAGTATTACCTTGGATGGTGGCAATGTTAGTTTAGAACGTAACAGTCTACTTGCTCCAGATGGTCAGGTTGCGTTGGGAGGCATACTGGGAGCAGGAATAGTAGGACTGAATCTGGATAGCAAGACCCAGACCTTAAGCTTCCCTGATGAAGTACCATTAGCAGATGTATTGCTGAGAAATCAAGCCCGATTAGATGTTACTGGCGAGGGCGGCGGTTATATCCAGATCCAAGGTAGAAGCATCACGCTCACCGATACGTCGCAAGTATTTGCGGAAACAAAAGGAAGTCAAAACGGCAGAGAAATCTATATCGAAGCAGAGCAATTAACTCTTCAAAATGGCTCGCAAGTAACAACTTCTACTCTTGAGAACGCGACGGGTTCCGGGGGAAGTTTAAATGTGAAAGTAACTGACTCTGTACAATTGATCGGAACAGTACCAAGTGGTAAGACCAATGCTGGTAATCCCAGTGGTTTGTTTACTCGAACTTTTGGCGAAGGCGCGGCAGGCAACTTGACTATTGAAACTGGAAAGTTAATCGTTCAGGACGGGGGAAACGTATCAGCAAGTGCTATTAAGGGTAGCGGTACTGGTGGAACATTGAAGGTAACTGCTTCAGAAGTTGTAAAACTGAACGGAACTTCAGCAATTACTGGCAAACCTAGCGGCTTGTTTACCCAAACTGATGATGTGGGAGATGGGGGTTCTTTGTCAATTGATACGAGCCAGTTAATTGTTCAGGATGGAGCAGTAGTATCATCTAGTACGTTTAGCAAGGGCAAGGGGGGGAATATTACAGTACGTGCCTCTGACTTTGTGGAATTAAGCGGGACTAGTGGCTTGTTTGCTCAGGTTGAAGATATTGGAGATGGGGGTTCTTTGTCAATTGATACAAGCCAGTTAATTGTTCAAGATGGAGCAGTAGTATCATCTAGTACGTTTAATAAGGGCAAGGGAGGGGATATTACAGTACGTGCTTCTGATTTTGTGGAACTGAACGGAACAGATTCGGATGGATACCCTAGTGGCTTGTTTGCTCAGACTCAAGGTGTCGGAAATGCAGGTTCTTTAACGATTGAGACAAGGCTGTTGAGTGTGCGAGATGGAGCAGTGGTATCAGTTAGTACGAGTGGCCAAGGCAAGGGAGGAAATATTACCGTACACGCCTCTGACTTTGTAGAACTAAACGGAACAGGGTTAACAGGTAATTCGAGCGGCTTATTTGCTAGAAGTCGAGGTAGCGGAGATGCAGGTTCATTGTCAATTACCACAGGAGAATTAATTATGCGTAATATGGCTCTGGTAACTGTAGGTGCATTAGAGTCAGGAAATGCAGGCAATCTAGATATTACAGCTCGCGAAATCCGTCTAGATGCAGGAAAACTGCTGGCTGATACAAGATCAGGGAATGGTGGCAACATTACACTGAAATTACAAGACTTCTTGTTGTTACGTAATAATAGTCAAATCTCTACTACGGCGGGTACTGAGGTTGCTGGTGGTGGGAATGGCGGCAATATTACTATAGATACCGCTAATGGCTTCATCATTGCTGTTCCTGATGAAAATAGCGACATTAGCGCTAATGCTTTTACCGGTTCTGGTGGCAAGGTCGAAATCACAGCTTATAGTGTCTTCGGTATAGAAAAGCGTAGTCGAAAAGACTTGGCTAGACGCCTGCAAACCAACGAGCCAACAAAACTAGACCCACAACGGCTACAAACTAATGACATCACAGCAATTTCCCAGACTAATCCGACTTTAAACGGTGTGGTAAATATTAATACCTCAGATATCGACCCTAATGAGAGATTAATCAAATTGCCAACCCAACCAGTTGAGCCAAAAGTAGCCCAAGTTTGTAAAGCTAGTGCAGGTCGAAATCAAAACAGTTTTACCATTACCGGCCGCGGTGGCATGCCTTCTAGTCCTACGGAACCACTCAGCGCTGATGCTGTTTTAGCTGATTGGATTACTCTTGACATTAGCAAAACTTCATCTAATATACCCGTTACGCAAAATCCAACTAAGCCCAACCCAGAAACTATCGTCGAAGCTACAGGGTGGGAAATAAATGCTAAGGGAGAGGTAGTTCTCACTACTAATGTGTCTAATATTGAACCTGATAATTCCTGGCAAAAATCAACTGATTGTGGTGAGCTTCAAGCATCGTCTTAAACTGTGGTATTAAGTAGTAGTTTTAGAACGCTCCTGAAGCATCAGTAGCAATATTGAGAAAATATTTTCTCTTATGGAATAAAAAACTATGCCCCTGTCTTGAAAAATTGCCTAGGTTGGGAAATCATCAGCAGAACTTTTCGCTTGTGGGCGTGTTTTTAGGCATGGGGGATAGAGAATGGGACATTAGTAATTCTTCCCCATGACCTATGCGGCGGTACGGCTTTCCAACAACACTCAGAAGGGGACGACGTATTTCGCCGCTTTCTATCAGGACTTACGCACAGGTAACGAAAAATCGAACCGCAGAGGACGCAGAGGGCACGGAGAAATAAGAGTTTCAGAGAGTTATTGCGTAAGTCCTATCTATAAATCAACTCTTAATAAGAATCACACTTTTCATAGTGTTTTTTTGTAATAAAATTAGCATTTTATTCTCATTTTTCATAGTAATTATTGGCAATAGAAGATTTTTCATGAATTAAAACCTTTTTTTTGCAAAGGTTTTAACAGATTAATTTGTCAAAAAAAGATTGCTATCTTTGAGGAGAAAATACTTATGCCCATTGATGATATTAGTAAAAATTTGTTGTCGAATAAAGGGCTAAATTTTACTTCTATTTCTTCAGTAGATAGCTTCAATAGTAAGGATGAATACAGCTTCAGCCTCAGCGGTCGTAGTAGTTTCAACTCAGCTATTAATGATTTAGAAGCAGATGATACTAATGTGCGATCGCTCAATAGTAGTGGTTCAGAAAATGTTACTGCTACTGCTTCTAGTACTGGGAATTATAACTCTACCTATGGCTATGGCTTAATTAATGGAGCAGCAGCAGTGGCTCAAGCTGCTGGTAAAAATACTTTCGCTGATGTTCCTGACCTTGGTGGCAATAATTGGGGAGCAGATGTTGTGAAAGCTCCAGAAGTTTGGGCACAAGGATACACAGGTCAAGGCGTTGTTGTCGCTGTTATAGATACTGGGGTTGACTACAACCATGAGGATCTAAAAAATAACATCTGGACGAATACAAAGGAAATCGCTGGAAACAGTATTGATGATGATGGCAATGGCTATATTGATGATGTTTACGGTTGGAACTTTGCCAACAACAATAACAACATCCAAGACAATAATGGTCATGGTACTCATATTTCTGGCACGATCGCAGGAGAGAATAATAACTATGGTGTCACTGGCATTGCTTATGATGCCAAGATTATGCCAGTCAAAGTTTTGAATGAATCTGGCTCTGGTTCCTCTACTTCTGTAGCTAATGGCATCTACTATGCTGTAGACAATGGAGCTGATGTCATTAACCTCAGCCTAGGAAGCAATTATTCTAACCGGACTCTCAAGTCGGCCGTTGAATATGCCAGCAGCAAAGGAGTGATTGTTGTTATGGCAGCAGGTAATGATGGCGAATCATTACCAGACTATCCTGCTCGTTATGCAAACAAGTCGGGTATTGCAGTCGGCGCAGTCGATCGCAATAACAAAATAGCTGATTTCTCGAATCGAGCTGGCAGGAATGAAATTACTTATGTTACAGCTCCAGGCGTTGGTATCTACTCCTCAGTACCAGGAAATCAGTATGGCAGATATAGCGGTACATCTATGGCAACTCCCCATGTTGCTGGTGTAGTTGCGCTGATGCTCAGTGCTAACCCCAATCTGACTGATGCCCAAGTACGTCAAATCGTCACAGAAACGGCAGGAAATAGTACACAAGCTTCAACTTCCAATACGGTTCGGTTAAAGGGGAAAGGGGAAAGAGGAAAGGTTTTGAATACATCCTTTCCCCTTTACTCCTTAACCTTTTCCCAGACCATAAGCAAAGTGGAAAGTGCTTATCCGAACCGTATTGCTTCAACTTCTAGTTTTGATAGTTTCAATGTTAATTCTTTGGTGAATCAGACAATTACACAGACAGAAAATTATCTGACGCCAGTTTCAACTTCTAGTTTTGATAGTTTCAATGTTAATTCTTTGGTGAATCAGACAATTATACAGACAGAAAATTATCTGACACCAGCCAATACTTTGAACACCATCTCTCAACTTGAAAATAATGATATGTTGGTTAATTCAGAATCATGGTTGCAATTTCAATACTATGATCAGATTCTAAGCACTAATACCAACATTCCAGATGGTAATAATGATAATAACAATGGCAATAATCCTGACTTTGGCAACCTACTACAGATAATCCAACGACGATTAGAGGCGTATAGAAAATTGTTGGGAATTAGTTGAACTGGGGATTGGGGACTCTTAAGAAGGGGAAAGGGATAGTTTTTCCCTTTCCCCAATGCCCCATGCCCAATGCCCCATGCCCAGTTCAAACCTATCGCACTGAAAATGCTTCGTTAAAGCGTCGCGTCACAGGCTCGGTGATGAACGTCAAAATCGACTTTTTACGAGTGACAATTTCACCTGTTGCTGCCATCCCCGGTGTAAATTCTACATTTTTACCCTGTACGTTAACTGAATGTTTGTTCAGTTTTATTCTTGTGGGAAAAACTAAGCCTAATTCTTTATCAACAATTGAATTCGGACTAACTTGCACGACTTCGCCTGCAATAGTGCCAAATTCTTGAAAGGGGAAAGTTGCCATTTTCACTTTTGCTTTCATCCCCTGACGTATAAACCCAATATCGCGGTTGAGGACTTTCACCTCTAACAGCATTTCTTCACCTTCGGGTAAAATTGACAGCAATTCTTCACCCGATTGCACTGGGCCTCTAGTGGCTTTGACTCTGTAAATCGTACCGTCAAAGGGAGCCTCAATAGTTTCTAAAGCTTGTTGCTTTCTCGCTTGCTCTAGTTCACCTTGAACGGTAGTCAGTTCTTCTTTGCGCTTGTTCATGAGCGTCAAAATTTCACTTTGGCGTTCTGATGCTACGCGCTGGGCTTGATTGCGTGCGGTTTGATAGGCTTGTTCGGCTTGGCGAATTTCTTGGACTTGAGCAGCAATATCTTTTTCTAAGGATGTAACTTTGTCTTGAGCCTCTGTTATTCTATTTTGGGCGTTAATTACTTCATCTTGGGCTTTGGTGATATCTGTCTTCGCACGAACTAATCTTTCTTGTGCTTCCAGGTAATCGACTCTTGGGACAGCGCCAGGAGAAATTAGGGTGCGTAAATTTTCTTCTCTTGATTGAGCGATCGCCAAGACACTTTCAATTTTGATGCGGATACTTTCAACGTTAGCCAAATTTGTTTTGGCGTTACCTACACTGCTTTTGGCGTTGACTAAGTTGTCTTGCAATCGGGTCAAGCGAACTTTCGCCTGATCGATAAGTGCTAGTTGGCGATTTGCTTCGGCTTCCGCCCCTGCTTGACGCGCTTGGTAATCTTGCAGGCGAGAGTTTAAAAGTTCATCTTGCAGTTTCGTACCAGCAATTTTGCCTCCAGTGCGTTCTGCATCTAAACGCTGCAAGTCATCCTGAATCAATTTAGTTGATTGAGCGAGGCGGGTTACATCGGTTTTTTGCAAGTCTGGATCTTTTTGAACTAAGATTTGACCTTTGGTGACGCGATCGCCTTCTTGCACTCTCACAGCAACAATTGACCCCCCACCCAAGGATGTTACAGGTCTTACCTGTGTTGAAGCAATTAATTCCCCCGGTGCTGTCGCCACTTCATCGACTTTTGAGAAGTGCGCCCAGGCGATCGCCCCAAAAACTATGACGCTAATTGTCCCCGCCAATAATCTAGTATATAAGGGTGGTAATTCCTGTACAGCCTTCCCCAATTCAAAAGTTAGTTGTTCTTCTGGTTTGGCAAAGCGTTCTTTTGTTTGACGTGCTTGAGCCGCATTTGTAGGTATGGGAGATCTCATAGAATTTTAGATTTTGGATTTTGGATTTTAAATTATTGGGGATTGGGGATTGGGGAGCCACTGCGTCGGAAAGCAAGTGGCGTGATTGGGAAACGGGTAAAGGGTAAAGGTAAAAATCATCCCTTTCCCCTTTAACCTTTTCCCTCATTCCCCAGTCTCTAAACTGCTAGATAGCGACGCAAAAAACTTTCTAAAGTCTCCAATTGAAAGTTGAAAATCGCCTCTAAATTGGCAATTTCTTCTTTTGTACAGAAAAATTCATTTGCGAGCAATGTCCGATAGGTTCCCAAAGCTGTTTGTCCTTGAGGATTAAATAAACCCAATGCACTGCGTAACCCATCAATTACAAACAGTGGCGAGTTAATTACTACTGGTTCTTTGTTAAAGATCCGACCAAAAATTTTGGGAATATCCTCTCGCAAAAAAATCTCCGGGCCTCCGACGGGTAAAATCTGGTTACGAGCGCCTTCAACTGCTACAGAATCCACCACTATCCTTGCTAAATCGTCTGTACTGACAATTGAAGTCCGGTTTTTGCGATCGCCTATGAGCAAATACAACTCAGTTTCACGAAACCGTTCTGCTAATGGCAGCAAGTTTGATGCTAATCCAGCTGGGCGTAAAATAGTGTAATTTAAGCCACTACCTTCCAAGTATTGTTCTACCGCCCGTTTGGCTTTGAACGTCGGAGCATCTTCATACCCCCGATCGGCTCCCAATACGGAAATAAAGACAAAGTGCTCTACTCCATTAACTTTTGCTTGGTCAATGAGTTCAATATTGGCGCGGTAGTCTAGAGATAAGGCATCGCCATCAGAACCGTGAGCGCTGATAATATACCGGATGCCTTGACTAGCTTTTTGGATATCTTTTTCCAGGCGTAAATCACCGATGAAGATTTCTGCACCCCGATGTTCTAACTCGCTGTAGCGCGAGGTGAGGCGGACAAATGACCGCACGGATTGCTCCCGTTGACGCAGGAGTCGCACAACTCTGCGACCGATTCCTCCCGTTGCTCCAGTTACCAGAAACATATAAATACCTAAATTCAATACTTTCAGCTTTTATAGTTCTCGAAATGCTTGGTATATGCTCAAAACCCATTTATCGATTCTTGAACATGAAAGATGAGCATATTTTTATACTTAGTAATCATGCTCAAGATATCCTCACGCCAACGCAGGCGAATTAGGTCACACTTTATCCATCTTAATACTCCAAAAACTATCCTCTACATCTTTGTAGATACAAGGGATAGCCTACATGCCCACAATAGAGTTTAGTTCTCTTGAGAGGACTTTTGCTATGAGCTATAGGTTTCTAACCTGTGGCGGACGATGATTCAAATGCTATTTGAACTTCTGAATAATTACAGAATCTTTGCATTTCCTACACGTCAGCCTCAGAATAAATTCTGCGGCTCATAGCAAAACTTAGCTAAAGCTGACTGAAATTGGTGTTTTCACAATTCCCAATCCCGTCATATCTAAAATTCAACAATTACCGGTGCATGGTCGCTGGGTTGGGTTAATTTTCTGGGTGCGACATCAATAATGCAACTTTTAGCCCGCTCGTAAAGCACAGGTGTAAGATAGTGGTGGTCAATTCGCCAGCCTAAATTACGACGGAAGGCGGCGGCGCGATAGTCCCACCAACTATAGTGTCCACCTTCTGTGGTGAATTTACGAAAGGCATCAGCAAATCCGAGGGCGAGAATATCCTGTAAAGCTTGGCGCTCTAGTTGGGATGCCATGATGTGATTTTCTGTACTCACTTGCTCATGAATATCTTTGGCTTCTAGGGCGATATTGAAGTCGCCGCACACACAAATGGCAGGTTGTGATAGCACCAGCAACCGCAAATACTCTTGCAGTATTGTCAACCAGTGCAGTTTGTATTCGTATTTCTCGGTTCCTACTGCTGCACCATTGGGAACATATAGATTTACAATCCGAATTCCATCAATTACACCTGTAATCACCCGCTTTTGCTCATCCCATTCAGGCTGTAGTCCTGTCAATATTGCGGTGAAACCACTACTTACGTCTACAAGCGGTTGGCGACTAATCAGAGCTACACCGTTGTAAGCTTTTTGTCCTGATAAATAGAGATGATAACCCAATTGCTCAAAAGGCGATCGCGGAAATTCGGCATCTACAACCTTGATTTCTTGCAAGCAGAGGACATCAACGGGATTTTTACTTAACCAATCGATCACCTGTTCTAGGCGAATGCGAATCGAGTTGACGTTCCAAGTAGCGATTTTCATTAGTTAGTTGACAGTATTGAATCAAGTTTGAATTAAGAATTATGTAAATTATGCACGCTTATTTAACATTAATAATTCCTTTCTTCATTTTGCTATTTCGCCTAAAGGAGACTTTATTGAATTGATCCCATCTAATAATTTAGTATTTTTAGCTACCAAATTGCATATTTTGTAGGTTTAGCTACAAAATCTTCCAGAAAGTTATGATCCCCAAGATAGATGAAGTTAGTAAATGATCAGCTGTAGCTTAGAAGTGTAGTTGAGTATTGCTCACAAATCTAAATTTGTCGGTGGCGAATTGGCGGTACGGTTAACCGATATTGTGCTTTTAGCGGTCAGTTAGGTTAATTTAAATGTCAGAAGAGTAAGTACAAATGCTCTGCCTCATAAAATGTAATTGATTACTATTGAGGACAATTTCACCGACTGAATCAAAACCACTTATGAAAATCGCTCAAGTTGCCCCCTTATGGGAAAGAGTTCCACCTCCTAGTTATGGAGGAATTGAATTGGTAGTGAGTCACTTAACCGATGAACTAGTTCGTCGTGGTCATGAAGTAACTTTGTTTGCCTCTGGCGATTCTCACACTTTGGCTCGTTTAGAAGCAGTTTGTCCGCATGCATTGCGCTTAGACCCAAATGTCAAAGAGTATGAAGTGTACGAAATGCTGGAACTAAGCCAAGTTTACCAACATGCTGCCCAATTCGATATTATCCATTCTCATGTAGGGATTTCGGCACTACCTTTAGCGAGTTTAGTAACAACAACCCCAACTGTGCATACTCTGCATGGCAATTTTACAAAGGATAACCGTAACGCTTTTAGTTACTACCAAAAACAACCATACGTCAGCATTAGTAACGCGCAGCGTCAACTTCATCTCAACTATGTTGCCACGGTTTATAACGGAATTGAACTCGAAGATTATAAGTTTATAGCCCAAGCGCAAGAACCACCATATTTAGCATTCTTGGGACGCTTTTCACCAGAAAAGGGCCCTCAACATGCGATCGCCATTGCTAAGCAGACTGGTTGGCGCTTGAAGATGGCAGGAAAAGTTGATGTAGTAGACTCTCAGTTTTTTGAACAAGAGATTGCCCCCCATATTGATGGTCAGCAAATTGAATATTTAGGCGAAATCAACCACGCCGAAAAAACTGAACTTCTGGGCAATGCTGCAATAACTCTTTTCCCCATTACCTGGCAAGAACCTTTTGGTTTAGTCATGACTGAATCAATGGCAACTGGTACACCAGTAATTGCCATGAATTTAGGCTCTGTACCAGAAGTAATTACTCATGGCAAAACAGGTTTTGTCTGCCAAAGCTATGAAGAAATGGCAGCGATGATTCCACTAGCTTTGGAATTAAATCGCCAAACCTGTCGAGAATATGTAGAAAACAATTTTAGCGTTAGCCAAATGGTTAACGGCTATGAAGCTGTTTACAGACAAATTATCAAAGACCGCATAAAATCGAATGGTCGCATTCATGCAGCCAAAATCCAGTTTTAATCAACAACTTTTTTATCCATCTAAAACAACTTTTTTTAAGGAGGACATTGGTATGAGTATGAGAGCCAACACCTGCCCTTGTTGCGGTGGTTCCCTCCTGCGTCATGTGCGTCATAGTGAACTGTATTGGTTTTGCCAGTCGTGCAGACAAGAAGTACCGCTGTTAACTGTAACTCGTCTACCTAATCCTACTAATGTGGAAACCCGAAGCACAGGCGTGCTGCCACAGCCAGCTATAAATTCCTAGGATTTCAAAATTGTAGGATAGATGACAGCTTAATTTAATTACCTACTTTTTTGAATTCAAAAGCGATTTAATTTTAACCTATCAATTAGCTCCAACTGGTAAAATCAGGGGGATCTAATTGATAGGTTTAAAGTGTTAGCAGCATTACTTTATGGCCAAGAAGATTTACGTCTAGAAGAAGTTGCTGATCCTACTCCGGCAGTTGGTGAAGTGGTGATTCAAGTAGGAGTAGCAACAACTTGCGGCACAGATTTGAAAGTCTGGCGTCGTGGTGGTCATGCGAAGATGCTGAAACTACCGACGCTGTTTGGTCATGAAGCCGCTGGAAGAATTGTAGCAGTGGGTGCTGGTGTCACAGATTGGCAAGTAGGCGATCGCGTCGTCGCTAATAATTCTGCTCCATGCATGAGTTGCTTTTTTTGTCAACGTCAAGAATATTCGTTATGTCCGAATTTGACATGGAATAATGGAACTTTTGCTAAATACTTGAAAATTCCTGCACCCATAGTGCAGCATAATTTGTTGAAGGTTCCCGATGAATTGCCTTGGGAATTGGCAGCCATGACCGAACCCTTAGCTTGTGTGTTGCACGGGGTAGCGCGTTCTAATGTCAAAGCCAAAGATAAAGTAGTCGTCTTGGGAGATGGGGCGATCGGGCTGATGTTTGTGGCGGCGTTGAGTGGGAAAGCTGAGGTTTTACTGTGGGGAGGTAATGACCACAGGCTAGAAATTGGTAAAAAGCTAGGTGCAGCCCAGACCTTTAATTATCATCAAAGCTCAGATATTCCTAGTGTCGTGAAAGAACTCACACAAGGATGGGGTGCAGATGTGGTGATTGAAGCTACTGGCGTCCCAAGTGTTTGGGAAACTGCGATCGCCTGCGCCCGTCCTGGTGCAACTGTGAATCTATTCGGTGGATGTCCACGAGATACTACGATTACCGTCAACACAGAACAGCTACACTACAGTGAACTTACGTTAAAAGGGGTGTTTCACAACACACCGGAGTATGTGCGATTAGCACTTTCCCTGATAGCTAGTCGCAAAATTCCCTTTGAATTACTCATCAGCGAACAGCGATCGTTAAAGGATTTAGAACAGGTATTTTATGACATGAAGGCACGTAAGGTAATTAAGGTAGCTATGATTCCTTAGTTTTTTGTGGGGTACAGCAGATGATCTCGGTCTAACCAAACAATGTAGAAAATCTCGTCAATAAAGAACCCGTGAACTCTACCGTGTTCATTTGAGGAGAGTGAAAACTGATATGGTGTATCAACTAATTGTTCTTCGTTTGGCAAACTAAATCCGCTCTCGCTGGTATCTTCCCACTTTATGGGATGACATCTGAGGGTACTGCTACGATTCACTAACAACTCTTGAGCCGTTAGGCTAGATAGAGCTTTTAACCGATCAAGCAAGGTTAGCCAGTAAATTACTTCTTTTTCGCTACAAGAAAACTTGCTGTTACTATCCTGATAGTATTTAAACGAAAAGCTGATACCTTGAAATGGCTTCAGCTTTGTTGGTTTAATACTTGATGTGCCGACTTTAGCAACGTCAGTCTTTTTAATCCTTTTCTTCGGCACGAGATCCGTAATACTCCTTCATCCACTCCTTCTTAATAACTTCGTTGGAAGGTGCATCAGGTGGTAGATTTCCTCTAGCCCAATTCCAGGGTGCTTCAGCATGAGTCATCTGCTCTAGTTCATAAGCATCGCAGGCAAAGTACTCTTGTGCAACCTCATCCAGAAACTCTTGAACCTCTTGGTTTAATTCCGGGTTAGCATCCTCTAAAATTGGTTGCCATCCATAAAGCTTGTACTTCTGGTACAACGCAGGTATTACGGGGCCATGTATCCAGGCTTGAAAATCCTCTTGGAACAGAGGAGTATCATATAGTGCGAGATGCCAAGCTTGAGCATAATATACAAGCTTTTGAAGCTTGAGATTACTTATAAAAGAGCCTGTTTCATTTGCTAACCAAATAAAGTAATCTGCTATGTTAAAACATGACAGCACTACAACCACCCCCTTCAGTCTGTTACAGAATACATTAACTTATAGAGCTATCACGGGAATAACTATAAAAAATTTTCGACATCTTATAGTTTAATTGTACTAGCTTAAAGATGAATGAGAACCCCGATTTCGTATGTTGTGTCACTTTAAATAATCTTGCTGAAAAACGGGAAAACTATGATTACCTCCATTAGGGGGAAGTTTCATACAAGTCCCGAATCGGAAAATGTTCAAAAAATCTCTGTTTAACTTTTTGATTCTGCCTTTTTCTTTAATGCCCTGGCTGAGTGTGGGAATGCTTGTTGATTCCAAAGTTAATGCTTTACCAGGCCAAAGTACAGAGGAAGTAAGTACCTGGATTAAAGCACATCCTACACTTCGTCCTGGCATTGGTGAACGATTGTTTGTCCAAAAGAGTGATACAGCCGCTCAGAGATTCACTTTTCTAGCATCGGTGTTGCCTCCCGGTAAAGTGGCATTTACCCAAGACCGTGGCAGAATTCGCACTGAGCGCATTACTATGTATGATGCCATTAACGGCATCTCATTTGGACGGCTCCAAGAATCTTTGCGGGTGATTTATAGCTTGGATGTTTATCAAGACTACGATCGCGCTCAAGTCGTCTACCAATATCCCAACCAAAGTATAATTAACTCGGCGCGTCATGCCAAAACTCCCATCAGAGAAGCTTTACAGGGAGAATTGCGAGTAGGCGATCGCTACGTCTACTGGGTGGAAGTTGCCCAACCCAAAGCAGGAAAAGCTTTCACAGGTCAAATGACGATTTTGCTCAAAACTGATTTAGACAAGTTGCAAGCAGAACTGCAAACTCGTTAATCCGATAAACAATGAAGGATGAAAGCTCAAAAGTTGAAGATTTCATCTTTCATACTTCTTACAGTCTTCCCAACCCCACAGGAGCTAGAGTTTGCCACGTACCAGAAAAGATACTTTCAGATGCTAATGAAATTCTCAGCAAGTCTTCTTTCAGCAGTGGCGGCCAATCAATCCCAGCTTTGCGCCCGGCGGCAAATAGCTGTTGAGCCTTAATGCCTAACTGATAAAGGGCCAAAGCCAGTTCTCGGTCTAGACTGGGGGCATCTTTGAGGGCTTCAAACACCACTTTTAATGCCAACAAAATTGAGGTGATCTGACCGGGTACTGGGGGTTTTCCCTGCTTCATCCGCGTTAACAGAGCATCTGGGTTTTCCTCAGTTGCGATCGTCTGGTCGATGAGGATTTTGCGAGCTGTTTCGTAGTTCATTCCTCAAGCGTAACCCAGATTATGGTACATAGGGATGCCGTTGACTGCTACTATTGTGTCGGCCATGGATTGTGGTAAAAACGCTACATCATCATACCCTCATCTCCAAGGCGATCGCTCTTATTCAGCAGGACTTACGCAAACAATAGCCAAAACCCTTATTTTGAAGTAGAGGCAATTCATGAATTGCCTCTACAGCCTGTAGTCTTGCGTAAGTCCTATTCAGCTTGCTAAAAAGTTTCTCAACCACCTAATCGCCAAATCTGATTTTAGCGCCAAAGATTATTTCAATCCCTAATAGGGATTTTGATTAATTGGAACACTTTCCGCTTTCTTTGGGGATTTAATCATTGACTCTCCATTGGATCTTCACGCCCAATGCCGAGCGATCGCAGTTGTGCTTTAATATCCTCTGGATCGGTTCCACAGTAATAATATTCTTTGCTGCGGAGATCGGCTAAGTAGTATCCCGGCTTTCCACCGTTGATCCGAAATAATTCTACAGCAACCTCCTCTTTTGTTGTGCCGAACATAAATTCAATATCGCCGCTTTCATTCGGCAGATTTAATGGGTTATAAAAACCTTTACTTCTAATAAAATGCCAGTAAGACCTTTCAGGTGTGATTTTACGATCAATGATTCGGTATCTAATGGGGTGAATTATTGACATAACTGTGTTTCACTTGAGCTAAAATTTGTTTCAATCCCTAATAGGGATTTTGATTAATTGGAACTCTAGTTAACTGGAGGGTGTGATAGTTTAGTGATTAGTATCTGTTTCAATCCCTAATAGGGATTTTGATTAATTGGAACCTTGATCGCCTCCAAGTTGAGCGTTTTGCGATTGCTGGTAATGGTTTCAATCCCTAATAGGGATTTTGATTAATTGGAACCAGAAAAGCTCTGCGCTAATAGCAAACCTTGTTCGCTGGGCATTTGTTTCAATCCCTAATAGGGATTTTGATTAATTGGAACAATACATGGCTCACACAAGCCAACACACCAACTAAGTTTCAATCCCTAATAGGGATTTTGATTAATTGGAACAGCAATTCACAGAGGAAGTAGAAAGAGGCTTCACGTTTCAATCCCTAATAGGGATTTTGATTAATTGGAACAGGATCACTACTTCTTACTACGTAATTATTTCTTTGTTTCAATCCCTAATAGGGATTTTGATTAATTGGAACGCGACGGGCGCAAGCGAAATGAGCGATGTAAGTGTTTCAATCCCTAATAGGGATTTTGATTAATTGGAACATTTCCTCGGTGATGATGCACACCCTCCCCAGTGCTTTGTTTCAATCCCTAATAGGGATTTTGATTAATTGGAACGCCACAAAAATGAAGGAACAGAATCAATCATAGGTTTCAATCCCTAATAGGGATTTTGATTAATTGGAACAAGACGGGATTGCCGCTGGGCATAAAAGTTTGAATGTTTCAATCCCTAATAGGGATTTTGATTAATTGGAACCAGCGACAGCCGCGGGTGAAAGAGAAATCAGTAACCTTATGTTTCAATCCCTAATAGGGATTTTGATTAATTGGAACCAATATTGAAAACAGGTTGCCCTGTTGAATTCTGAGTTTCAATCCCTAATAGGGATTTTGATTAATTGGAACAATCAAACTGACCTAGTCAATAACCTTCAGTTTTTCGTTTCAATCCCTAATAGGGATTTTGATTAATTGGAACATAACTGTAAATACCCACTGCCATAAGGCTTTACGGGTTTCAATCCCTAATAGGGATTTTGATTAATTGGAACTTTATGAAAAGACTCTTACTCCCACTGAAAGAGCTGTTTCAATCCCTAATAGGGATTTTGATTAATTGGAACATAAATTAATAATCCCGCGCAACCACTTACTCATGTTTCAATCCCTAATAGGGATTTTGATTAATTGGAACCTGAAACTATGCGTGCTACAGCCAAAAATCCCGTTTCAATCCCTAATAGGGATTTTGATTAATTGGAACGGCGTGACCGCTGACTTCTTGAATTGTTCGCAGTGGGTTTCAATCCCTAATAGGGATTTTGATTAATTGGAACTTGAGTAATGTCAGCAACCCATAACAAACTCGAGTTTCAATCCCTAATAGGGATTTTGATTAATTGGAACTTCTTTGGCTTCACCTTCATGTTCAAACGCCTCTGTTTCAATCCCTAATAGGGATTTTGATTAATTGGAACACTTAAACGAATTCCGCCCGGATCTTGTGGTTATTGTTTCAATCCCTAATAGGGATTTTGATTAATTGGAACTTGGTATTCACCAATTCCCTTGATCGTGCTTTTGTAAGTTTCAATCCCTAATAGGGATTTTGATTAATTGGAACAATGTTAAAGGCATACATACCCCCGTAAATTTAATGTTTCAATCCCTAATAGGGATTTTGATTAATTGGAACTACATACCCCCGTAAATTTAATGACACACGGCATGACAGTTTCAATCCCTAATAGGGATTTTGATTAATTGGAACTGGTACGAAATTTACCCATTCAAATCGCAGTAACTCGTTTCAATCCCTAATAGGGATTTTGATTAATTGGAACATGTAGCCATGGCATCCGTATTTCCTGCCTATGGTTTCAATCCCTAATAGGGATTTTGATTAATTGGAACTAATACCATCCATCCGCAAAACAGGCTCCTATAGTATCCAAGTTTCAATCCCTAATAGGGATTTTGATTAATTGGAACTTTTGTGATCTTATAAGCAGTGTTAGTTGTGGATGTTTCAATCCCTAATAGGGATTTTGATTAATTGGAACCTGGCAAGGGAACGGTGAACGATTCATTCTTCCTTACGTTTCAATCCCTAATAGGGATTTTGATTAATTGGAACACGTATTTATTTCCTTCCACACTAGGGAATTTCGTGAGTTTCAATCCCTAATAGGGATTTTGATTAATTGGAACGTTCACCGTTCCCTTGCCAGAAGCACCTTGTCCGGGTTTCAATCCCTAATAGGGATTTTGATTAATTGGAACAAATTCATGGGATTTAGTGTATGGGAGGCTTCTGTTTCAATCCCTAATAGGGATTTTGATTAATTGGAACGTAAGGGGTGCTTTTTACTATGTCATAAAATATGTTTCAATCCCTAATAGGGATTTTGATTAATTGGAACCATTTTCTCAAGGATAGCCGATGACATAATAGGATGTTTCAATCCCTAATAGGGATTTTGATTAATTGGAACTAAGCATTGCCTGTGCATCTATCAACAACACTAAGTTTCAATCCCTAATAGGGATTTTGATTAATTGGAACGTAAATAGTACCGATGCCATTATCTAGTCCCGCTGTTTCAATCCCTAATAGGGATTTTGATTAATTGGAACCCTAATGCGGTAACAGAAGAATACACCAAGGATGAGTTTCAATCCCTAATAGGGATTTTGATTAATTGGAACCAAGGCTGTATGCGAGATAGAGGGCGTGAGACACATGTTTCAATCCCTAATAGGGATTTTGATTAATTGGAACGGTAGATGGTTCCTGTGGTAGAAGATACCTTGAAGTTTCAATCCCTAATAGGGATTTTGATTAATTGGAACGTCACCCCTGCGATGCCGATCGTTACCAACTTGGCACGAGTTTCAATCCCTAATAGGGATTTTGATTAATTGGAACACAAACGGATGCTACAAATAACCTCCAGTTTTTCGTTTCAATCCCTAATAGGGATTTTGATTAATTGGAACAAGAGTGTACCCCAGGTACTCGGCATTAGCTAAGGCGTTTCAATCCCTAATAGGGATTTTGATTAATTGGAACCATTCACGGGGACACTACCGTCGTACGATACCGTGTTTCAATCCCTAATAGGGATTTTGATTAATTGGAACTGGGATACAGCCATTCGATACGCCCTGACATCCGCGTTTCAATCCCTAATAGGGATTTTGATTAATTGGAACTAGTACCTTTACGAGAGTCTTGAGTACAGGGATATCTCCGTTTCAATCCCTAATAGGGATTTTGATTAATTGGAACCTTTTACTGTGTCATATTTTATGTCATCTCAAATGTTTCAATCCCTAATAGGGATTTTGATTAATTGGAACACACTGACAATTTAATGAAGCGCCATGAGTAATGTTTCAATCCCTAATAGGGATTTTGATTAATTGGAACTCGATCACACTTACGACTTATGGAAATACTCAAAAGTTTCAATCCCTAATAGGGATTTTGATTAATTGGAACTTGTACAGTACCGGTAGTAGGTAGGGGGTAGGAATTCGTTTCAATCCCTAATAGGGATTTTGATTAATTGGAACCTATTAGCTCACAAGTTGCAAATACTGCACCTGAGTTTCAATCCCTAATAGGGATTTTGATTAATTGGAACAACGAATTCTATAGTGTTGCGCGATATTCGTGATGTTTCAATCCCTAATAGGGATTTTGATTAATTGGAACCCATTCCGGCTTTTGAAATTCCAATCCAACTTGATAGTTTCAATCCCTAATAGGGATTTTGATTAATTGGAACATATCGGCTTTCACCTCTGAATAGGAGCCATTAGTAGCTTTAGTTTCAATCCCTAATAGGGATTTTGATTAATTGGAACAAGCTATCCCCCCTGCGGGAGAGGCGTATGATTTGTTTCAATCCCTAATAGGGATTTTGATTAATTGGAACTTTAAACCCTGCCATTCGTCCGGTGAAGCGTCTGGATCGTAGTTTCAATCCCTAATAGGGATTTTGATTAATTGGAACGCTGGCGGTGCTGTTGCTGAATACCGTTTTGATGAAATGTTTCAATCCCTAATAGGGATTTTGATTAATTGGAACCAACCCAGTTACAAGCACAAACTGGATCGGGCAACGCGATGTTTCAATCCCTAATAGGGATTTTGATTAATTGGAACGAGGGGCGTGAGCAAGCCAAGGTTAGTGCTAATGGTTTCAATCCCTAATAGGGATTTTGATTAATTGGAACATGCCAGGAAGAATAGATGAAATAGGTAATCGCTATGTTTCAATCCCTAATAGGGATTTTGATTAATTGGAACGTTCTCTGCACCTAGAATGCCTTGCAAAACACCGCTGTTTCAATCCCTAATAGGGATTTTGATTAATTGGAACCATACACGCATGAAAATTAACGAATTCTCAGAACTGTTTCAATCCCTAATAGGGATTTTGATTAATTGGAACTGCTCCCTTCTGTTTTTAATCCAAATGAGTTAATGGTTTCAATCCCTAATAGGGATTTTGATTAATTGGAACCTTCTTAACAATTTCACCGCAGCTAGAGCATTCTTGTTTCAATCCCTAATAGGGATTTTGATTAATTGGAACTATTAGATAAGTTGATAAGTTTACGTTCTCCTACTAGTTTCAATCCCTAATAGGGATTTTGATTAATTGGAACCTTGATATCCTGCCAAGTCGTGGAAAAATTTGCGGTTTCAATCCCTAATAGGGATTTTGATTAATTGGAACGGCGGGAGCCTCAAAGGCAAGCTATATTTAGTTTTCAAGGTGCGGTTGCGCGATTCAAGAGCAATCATAGCATTAGAAAAATTGCTTGGGAAGAGAGCGGGAAAAGTGTGAAGGCTTAAACCCTGTTTTTGTAAGCATTTCAGAGATTGCGCGGATGAGGAATAGGTTAATAGTAGGCTGAAATCCTTGCTAGGCTTGGGATAGAAGGACTTTTTTTAGGCTATGAAATTTGTACACCTACCCTTCCGCGCATTTGTCATACAGGAATCTAACCAGAAGGGGACTCGGCAAAGAAAATTGTTTCGTCTCGTGGCTGTTCTCCGCCAATACGTTCGACTTTCCCCTGACAACAGCCACAAAGAAAGTAAAAACGCACGCTGTCTGTGTCGGGTTTAATCAGTTTGGCTAAACGCGATCGCAGTTTAGCATACTGGGTAGAAGTCAAATCGCACTCAAACACACTCAGTTGCATCCACTGACCATAAGACTTGAGAACAGAATGGATTTTTGTACGACGCTTATCTTCTGGAATGTCGTAGCTGACAACAATATACATGGAGAGGAAGGATAGGGAAGTGGGGAAAGCAAGGGGAGCAAATAATTAATGACAAATTACTTGAGAACTAAGGGCGGATATTTATCAATTTCATTCATCAGATACTTACCTAATAACCTCGCTTGAATTTCAAAGGCTTCTTGATAAGTGCATTTGTGTCCCATGACTGGATGTTTAAAATCCGATTGTTTCTTTTGTTCGTAAGCGCGAAGAAATGTATGCAGTCCTTCTTTGGTTAAAAACACAGCACCACTTAGAGGTTCGGTGGTAAAATCGTTTAGGGTGAGCGATCGCTTATTAATTAGTGACAGCACTACAGCATCCACTATTAAAGGGCGAAATTCTTCCATTAAGTCCAAGGCTAGGGATGGTCTACCGTAACGCTCAACGTGTAAATATCCTAAATAAGGATCAAAACCAACAATATTTACCGCGCTTTGCACATCGTGACGTAGCAATGAATACCCAAAACTCAAAAGAGCATTTATAGGGTCGGTTGGTGGACGGCGGCGTCTGGCTTCAAATTGAAATTCTGAGGTTTTGATTAGCTGGTTAAAACAACCAAAATAAGCTGCACTACCAGATCCTTCTAAGCCTCTGAGGGAATCAATACTGCTAGTCTTGTCTATAGGTGCGATCGCGTGTTCGAGTCGAGTGATATTATTACTCAGAGAAAGATGAGGATATTCTCGCTGGGTGCGAAGTAAAGTATGGCGGTAATTTTTCAATTTACCCCGTACAAAACCTCTAACTAAATGTATCGCTGGTTGTGATTCTCCTATTGCTTGCCATTGGGCTTTACGAACAAAAATATTTTTGGTAACTTCTGGTTCTAAACGCCCTAAATATTTTCCATTTTGTGTGAGAAAAGTTAAACAAATGTGGCGTTTTAAAAGTTCATCAAGGACGGCGGGAGAAACAGTAGCTCGACCTAGTACTACAATTCCCTCTATTTTAATTAGGGGGACATCCAAGATAGTTTTTTTATCAGCTTTGACGGTGAGACGCTCGTCAACTTTGCCGATAAAAGCATCGGTTTGTGTTATGTAAACTGTTCCCATTTTTAATTTTCCTAGTAATAGTTGGTTTGGCGAATCATATTCGCCAGGGAATGATTTAATTTACTTCTTGATAACTTTTTACTTTATCAGTTGCTTTAGGTAAACATTGCGAATAAAGACTGCATCCTTGGCAGCATTTGCTGTAAACTGGTTTTGGCATTATTCCTGTTTCGAGGATATTTGTTACAGATTGAATTGTCGCGATCGCACCTTGCCGTAACTCTGCATTAATCTCTACTAATTGACGTTGATGAGAGTGAGCATAATAGATATATCCAGTAGTAACAGGTTGTGCTGTCATCTCTTCCAAACATAAAGCTTGAGCGCAGACTTGCAACTCATCGTTATCCCATTCGCCTTTACGTCCTCGTTTGTATTCCACTGGATAAACCTGACCAGATTCCGCTTCAATTAAGTCAGATTTTCCGATTAGTTTGTATTGCTCAGACTTTAACCAAATTGCCCGAATTTGCCAAGTTTCTCCTCGCTGTCCATCGCCTGTAGTATGAACGCGATCGTGTAAAGTTGTACCTTCAATTGTGTATTGATTATCGCTAAATTCGCCTGCACAAAACATCCGCCAACACCGATGCGGACAATAGGCATATTGATTCAATGCCGCAATAGGAATATATTCGATTTCATTCATAAATTTATATCTTTGTTAAAGTTACGGATAATACAGACGGCGTGCCATGCCCATACCCATTGGTGTTTTACGACCAATTCCCGCATATAAAGCAAAGTCAGCTAAGGCATTAATTTGCTTGATTTGTATCGGTTCAATTTCTCCTAAAACCCGATAGCTAACTTCTCCGAGAATGCCAATAAATTTACTGCGGGAGTCAGCTAATATTTCTGTATGAATGTTGATAAAAGATGGAAAAATTGACTCAATAGCAATATGTGAAAATTCGATACCGCTGTATTTGTTCCATCGTGAAAGCAGAGAGTTAAAGACAGATTCCCTGGTAGGGAGAGTAGTATCATACTGTCCTTGACGGAAGGCGGTGGGTGTGCAGAAGTTAAAGTGAATAGTGCGATGGCTCTCGCTAGCTTCCTCGTATAATTGAGCGTAGGTGCTAGCATTTGCCCAAGGTTGAATAGATTGGGGTGTGCCTTGAATGCTGGTAATATATAAATCAGCCGGGCCAAGATGCCAAGGGTGACTTGGATTAAGATTTAACCACAGTTGAGTAAGTTTGCCAAATAAACTATCGTCTAATAAAGAGATGCGCCACCAACAAGGTGTCCCGGTGGGGATGGGTTGTTGATGTTCCCATTGCAATTTAGATCCCCCTTTACCACCCTTCAAAAGGGGGGAGTTTGTATTACTAATTTGCAAGGGAGAGAGAGTAAAAGCCTTATCTGCGGTAGAATCATGCAAGCGATCGCCTAATTCTTTATCTACAGAGCTAACAAGGGTTAAAAATAGAGCGTGGAGATGTCTACCAGTGAGAAACTGTGGTGGAATAGGCGATTGAGGTAGCAAATTCAACACTAAGCTATGAGGCATATTTTCTTTTCTTAGTTGTAGACTGAGTGCTTCTTGACTCGACAGTAAACTCTGGAATTTCCTGGAGTTCAGCCTCACTCAAACTATACTGTTCACAAACTAAACTCAAGCGATTTCCTGGAGTTTTGACAGCGTTGACAGAATGAGTTAAATCACCTTGGAAATAAACTAAAGTATTGAATTGGGGTTTAATTTGTCCAAGTTGACGTTTGTGCGATCTTAATACCAGTTCTCCTCCCTCCATATCTGCTGGTACGCGCACATAAAGAACGCTGACAAGTGTAGGCGGCTCAATAGTTTTGCAGTAGGAACGCAGCGAGCGATCAATATGTGGATCAACGCGGGAGCCTTCTTTTAGCTGTAAAGGATTGAGGTAAAATGCATTACAATTCGGCTGGAGAGCTAAATCTAAGTAAGGTTTGAAGTAGGGGAATTGTTGCTCTACTTGTGGTAATCCAGAACGTTGAAACACCACCGAAAAGCCTTTAGTGGCGACAAAATCGCGGTTGAGGTTGTTGATAGCAAAATAAGAACAAGCTTGGATTTCTCCCCACAAGTTATTTAAGTAATCGCTGGGGAAGGCGTTGGGTTGTTGCTGATAGTGTTTCACGATAGATGTGGGGAGCGTACAGAATTAACAGGGGTTAAAAATTGTAACGTAATTTGTGACTGGACGCTAGAACCTGCGAAAAATAAAAAACGTAGTAAAGGTTTTAGGAAGTGATTAGTTCCGAAAACGATATTCTATCCGAACTGGAATTTTTAAGTTTTGAATGCCATCAAATTGATAGTATTGCCCTCGCATTTGGACATTCTGAATTAAGCTAACTGGAGGCATATTCACAACATCATAGCTAATCACTTGATTGGTGAACATCACATCTAACGGATTTAATGGATGTGTACAAGTGAATATACCTTCAGAAATTTTATGTTTCGGTAATGGTTCTACTGTCACTTCAGCCTTGCTCATCCATTTACCCAAGCGAATCCACTTTGGTAGTTTGAGTTCTTTTTGGGAGATGACAAAAAACTCAAATATACTTTCTGCTGCTATTTCTTTCGCTCTCCCAAAGCTAGGAATATTTTTCTGTGTTTTCTCCATTTCAACGTGGTAGTTGTTGTTAGCATACTTCCAGGTGTTGAGGATAGAAGAATGATTGAGCGATCGCGCCGGAGTTACGTAAATTTCCTGTTGATTGAGTGGCGTTAAATGCTCCTCATATTTTGGCACTTGTTCGGGGCAAAAATAGCGATAGGAATGTTCTTCAGCAACGGTAGTAGAGTAGATTTGGCTATCAACTAAACCCAGTGCATAACAGAGAGCATAATTGTGAATTATTGGCTCTGTTTCATACAATCGCCCGATTTCACGAGTTGCGTAATAAAGGCTGTCATGTAGTTCTATTTGACAGCGATAAATTAACACCATTACTCTTTCCCCACTTTAGCAGCAGTTTTCTTCTTGCTGATATGCTTCTTGGCATAATCTTTAGCTTCTGCATCAGCTTTTTGCAAAATTGCCTGGATTCCTTTCTCGCTTCCTGTTAGAGTCTTTACTTCATTAATTAGGGATAAAAAAGCATCACCAATGAAATCTGTATGAACAATAAATTCATCAGCCATTAACGCCTCGATAGAATTTTTAGCGGCAGTAATTACATCATCTTCATCTAATGGATCGGGAGCATTTAAAGTATTATTAGATTTCATTTGGTCATATATTGCCTGAGTCCAACGCAGGTTACTAGTAATTTCTCCGTCTGCAAATACAACACCAATCAACTCATTTCTAACGCGACCTGTACGGGTGGTTTGCGCTCCATAATGACGAGTTCGCAGAATGTTATTAAAAACGTAAAGGAAGCTAGCCTCAGTGGGGTCTTTCAAGGTGACAATACTAGGAAAGAAAACTTGAGGTAAGATATGATCTTGTTGGTTAATTCTGGCTGTTACTGTACCTATTTCTCCATCTAGTTTGCCATCTGATTTCTTTTCTCCTTTTGCCGCCATTGTGCCATTCTCATAGGGAGCATTGAGAGTAAAGGTTTCGTGTGATTCATCAAAAGATGTAATTGAAAATGCCGTGTCCACCACAACTTTCGATTTTTCTGAGCCAGAATCACCAATAGCAAACCCATAAATAATGCAATCAGGATTATCCATTGCAAAGGCTACGTTATATTCACATTCTTCAGCAGTCATTAAACCATAGTTTCGTAGTAATTCTCGACCTACTAAACGTTCTGGTGTTGATTGCTTACGTTTGAACATTGACAAACGGCTAATTGTAGTTTTGTCTTTGACTCCGGCTCTTACTCGTGCTTTATTCAGTTCTGCATCTGTCTGAAATAAAGGATAGGATTCGGTAATACGAATAGTCAAAAAATGGACATATTTACCCATTGGTTTGTATGGAATTTCAGATTGAAAAAACTTCGCTTCAACAGTCTTCAATAATGACATATTTTTTGTCTCCAAATTAAATGAAATAATTGCTTGATAGTTTTGTATGCAGAATCATTATTTCTAGAGCCTAGAAAGCTCAATCTTCATTTTCTTCTTGTATGTCATTATCAGTTTTATTACCTTTATCATGGTATTCTTTATCATTTTCTAGACGATATAAAAACTCGCAAGTATCTTTGATTAGATTGAGTTGACGACCAGCTAAACGAGCGCGATCGCCTGCAAATGATTTTTCAAAAACTTCTACTACAAAGTGTTGTGCAAAATTTAAAATTGCCTCTCGTTCTTCATCACGATGAGCGATAACCCAACGTCCCTCTGCTGTTGAGTTACGCACTCGCTCCATCAATTTGAAAATTTTTGCAGCTACAGCATCAACTAATACTTCACCTTGAAAAAAATTTTTGTCGGCTTTGATAATAGTCTCAGCAGCCTCATCAATTGGTTTCAAGATAGCATTAGACTTGATTGGTTTTCCTTTACTAGATTTTGCTCGGTAAAATTTACGGTAAAGGTCAGTTAATTTTTTAGGATGATGCAAGTGTGATTCTTCTGTCATAGTCCACTTCTCCAGTTGAAAATCATATTTAACATAAGGGTCAAAACAAGGGTAAAAGTGGTGAGCATAAAGCTTGATTTTACTCAAGCTTGCAGTATCAACTTTTTGGTTACGTACCCAGCGATTGAGGTAAGAAAAGACGTATAGTGGACTGGTTTCAAAATCTTTAGCCAGTTCTGTAAATCTCCCCCAATTGGCATCGTAACCAGACTTACCCTGTCGCGCATTCACATCTAAATGAATGGCATAAGCGGCAGTAAGCACATTTAAAGGTGCTGGGTATTGGATGCCGTTTTCATTCCAGCCTTCGAGGATGTAGTCAAGACGGAACCGATCGCGTCTTACTAAAGCACGGAAAGCATGAGGCGCACTATCAAGGAAAACGCTTTCCTCAAATTCAGCCCCATCATTAAAGGGTGGAATTGGTGACTCTGAAACCACAGTTTTAACATCTAAAATCATTGGGAAAGCAAATGCTAACCAAGTTGGCATTACCCAAGATTCTGTGTCCGTGCTGTCTCTTCCTGGCGGGAGTGCCATGAAGTAAAATGTTAAAGGCTGGTCTTCAGGATAGGAAAGCTTAAAGGTGCGATCCTTGTCACGCTGGAGGTTTTCATCGATTAAGAAACTATCTACACTTTGGTAGCGATCGCGCCCCAAATCCGCCTGCAAATCCTTACTGATAAAGTGATTGCGAACGCTGGTATCAAAGCGAGTTTGAGCAATACCGTTGTATGCTTTTTGCAAAAACTTATTAGTCTCTGGAGTAAAGTAATAAGTAGGATAAAAGTATAGATAGCGATATTTACCATCTTCAAATCGCTTACCTACAGCTTGAGTTTGATTCATCAAGATTTGCCTCAGCATCATCTCCACACCTGCAATACTGGAGATATTGCGTTTAGCGTTAGAACCTCCTAACATTTGCTTGTTTGTATAAACTTGAGGCGTAAATAAAACTGCTGATTCCATTTGCTCAGTAACCGTGTAAGCAGAATGAGAAATTGAGCAGATTAATTGTTTCCCTCGCCCTGTTTTTTTCGCAGCATTGTAATTATCTAACTCATTTAAAAATGTTTCAACTTGAGTTTTAACAGATGACTCTTGATTAGTGCCTGGTAACATCACAACTCGCTTTACCCAAAGCCTTAAATCATCCCAACCATCAGGTAATTCATACTGAGAAATTATCGGAGAAATTAAGGTTGTCAAATAGCCAATGACTTGCTGACAAGCTTCGCGTACATCTTCAATTCCTGGATGATGTTCTAAATATTTAGCCGCCAGATAATACCATTCATAAGGAACTCCCCCAGTATTTCCCTTTAACTTGTTTTCTTTCAGACTTTCATTAATGCGTTGAATTTCTCTAATTTGGGGTAAACATTCTGCTAAATTCCAAAATTCTGCAACTTTGTGAGTTAAATCAAAATCGGGAACTGCTGGCAGCTTTTTATCTTTCTTACGAGCATAATCAACGCGATTAACTGTCTCTTCCCAAATCTTCCGGCTAACTAAATCACCAAATTCTGCTATTTGGTCAATGCGGATATCTTCTTCAAATTTGAAATCATAGTCAGCAGATAAAACTTTTTGTTGCTGAAACTTGTTCAAATTTTCGCTGCGACTTTTAGCAACAGAGCCTTTATTAGGGTTTAAGATGCGTAACGTAGCATCTAAAGCTACTTTCATCAAGCCTATGTCATCAAAAAATAAGTTGTAATATTCGGCATATTTCATGCCTTTGCCATCTCTACCAAATCCTGTTTGTCTGAGGCGTAATTGTCCTGCACAAAGCGATTTAATACTGTTAATTACACGGTCTGGTAAATCTTCTGGCGAGATAGCCGGAGCATTGCGCGAAGCCAAGTAAATCACGCCTGTCGGCAGATATAATAAAGGTTCATAGTAGGTATGCTCATCAGTATTGAGACTAGTATGAGCTTGAATTAAAGCATTATTCACCACATTAGTTAAAACACCACGATTCTCAGCAATGCTGTGATAGGTAAATTTTAATTGCCCATCACTGAGGCTGTGGATGATTTCTTTGAGTCGAGGATGTTCTGCATCTTGGGGATGTTTAACAATTGAGGCGAGAGAATCAGCTAAACAAGTTAAATCAGATAAACTGCGAAGGGTGCGGTCTTTGAGAAGAGGATTTAACCCAAATTCAGAAAAATTCCAGTTAGTATCCCAGCGACGTTGAGCATTATAAGCCATGCACAACAAATCATCTAGATACTCTCGATAAGCTTCAGGATTTTCTGGATTTATAAAGTTATCTAGTTCTAACTGGTGAACTTTTTTATCAATAATTTCACGATGTTCTGTTAACGATAGCTTGCGGCAGCTTTCAGGGACATCAGGAAACTTTTCAAAATCATGTAATATAAATCCAGCAATTACTAATCTACGTTCTCGCTCTTTCACAACTCGCTGCACTGTGGTATTAAGTTTTTCTAAACGTTTCTCAATTAAATTTGCTGGGAATAATCCATTGAGTAAATGAGTATTAAGCGATTGGTCAGCAGCGTTATCTCGTCTAACTTTAGTTTTTCCTTCAGCTTCTCGCTGTTGGTCAATTTCATCAAAGAACTTACCACCTTTCGCTGTTACACCAATGGCTATCCTCAACAGATTTGGTAAGACATACTCGGCAAAGTCTGCCATTACCTTATCATCTGGATTTTGAGCTTGAATTGCTTCTCGTAATAGCTTGAGTGTTAGTAACTCTCCTTCAATTTCAATAGTGCGGTCTGAAGAATCACCATCAAAACCAAAATCACCTGATAACCAATCATCATTAGACATTTTTAAACTCCATTTTTTTACTCCACGCCTTCTAGCAACTTGGCAACTTGCTCTGGAGCCGGAAGCTGATTTTTTAATTCTTGAGGCAACGTAGAAAACAGTTTATAAGTTGCGATACCAATTGGTTTATTCGATTCTCTCAGTGCATACTCAACAATAGTTTTATCCTTGGATTTACAAAGAATAATTCCGATTGAGAGATTTTCGTCTGGAAATCGAGATAAATCATCTAAAGCCGCCAGATAAAATTGCATTTTTCCCACATACTCAGGTAGGAACTCTCCAGTTTTTAACTCAATCGCAACTAGACATTTTAATTGGCGGTGATACAGCAACAGATCAATAAAAAATTCTTTATCGCCAACTTCTAAGCGATACTGACTGCCAACAAAAGTAAACCGCCCACCCATTTCTTGCAAGAATGGTTCAACTCTTGCTAAAATCGCCTGTTCTAGCTGTCGTTCATTGTGTTCATCTGCTAGTTCCAAGAAATCAAAAGTATATTCATCTTTGACAGCTAGTTTTAATTGGTTACGAATCTCTGCTGGAACAGTTTTATCAAAGTTAGTCTGATTTAACAGAGTTTTTTCATAGGTTTGATTTTCAATTTGGTGAATCAAAACATTCTTTGTCCAGCCAAATTTACGAGTCATTCTGATATAAAATTCCCGTTCTAAGTCATCTTTGCACTTCTCTACAATGACCAGATTGTGACTCCATCCAATTTCTCGCACCATTGGTGCGAGTTTTTCATTATTGACGTATGATTCATAAAAAAGCCTCATTCGCCAGAGGTTAGCAGCAGAAAATCCGCTAATTCCTGGAAACTCTGCTTGTAAGTCTTTTGCTAACTGTTCTACTACGGATTTTCCCCAACTAGCGCCCTGCTGTTGAGTAACAATTATCTGTCCAATGTCCCAGTAAAGGTTAATCATTTCCCGATTAACTGCTTTTAGTGCTTCGTACTGGGCTGAACGAATACGCTGTTTTATTTCCATTAGTAAATGTCTGTAATTATCTGAAACGGGGTTACTCATAACGGAAAAGGTTCAACTCGCTCATGACTAACTAGCCGACGCGCATATATCAAACAGGCTTGTGCATCTTCCCGTTCTAACCAGGGATAACCTTCTAGCAAGGTTTCAATAGTATCTCCCGCCGCCAACATCCCCAAAATATGTTCAACTGCAAGGCGGCGACCTCGAATAATTGGTTTGCCGCCAAAGATTTTAGGGTTGACTGTGATTCTTTCTAAAAATTGTTGTTCGTTCATGGTTTACCTCCAAGATGTTTAAGTTTAAAGAGGGGGCTTTTGAAATTATGAATTCTTAGCCCCCTTAGTTAACTTACGCAGCCAATATCAATAACTCTCTAGGAATTTGATAAGGCTGTTGTGAGAATAGGTTGAGTTCGAGTTGCTCGTACCTGACACACTGTTGAACTTCTTCAACCTGAAACTGAAACTTTTCACTATTGACTGGAGTAACCTGCTCAACTGTGTAAAGTTCCACATCGAAGAGAACTAATTGTTCACCATTCATTTTTGTTATCTCCATTATTGGATTTGTCTGAATGGTGGTTTCTGCCCTTTAAGGTTCAAAAAAAAAGGTCTTACGCCGGACGGATGCAAGCATCGGAACAGCGACTCTCCGTCTTTGTACTTGAAGGCTCACGCCACCAAGTAGACTTTAACACAGCTTTATAAGTTCAGCATCAGAAGACAGGTTCATTTTTGACGACACATTTCTATATAATTGAATGTAGAGGGTAACTAATAATCCCTATCAGGGATTGAAATTTCCGTTGCTGCACTTGCAGGCTTACGCCCTCCCACTGTAAATCAGTGATCAAAATCCCTATCAGGGATTGAAACCTCAAACAATCCATATTTCATCTCCTTTGCTTTTAAACGTATAAGCAAGCGTATCCAGCAGCAGCGCAGAGTGACCAAATGCGATCGCATAGGGCGCAGTAGCATCATGAAAGCTATACTGATCGCTGATGCCATAAATCTGAAAATTCATCGGTAGCCTTAGCCGCATCCGCACTTCAGCAAGAGGACGGCGAATTACGTAACAAACCAAACCTTCCTTTTTTAGGCGTTTGTTAATTTCCCCAACCCAATAGTTGTCAGGTTGCCAAATTTCCACACCTGTCAAAACCTGAACTTTCCAAGCGTCAGCAATTGGCTGCAAGTTGCCAGAGTAGGTAAACTTCCAGTTCAGCCGTTCCTCTCGGTAGGAACGTAACTTCATAAATGCTAGACAATGAGCAAACCTACCCTTGGCAATGGGTTGTCTGGTGCGTTCTGTGGTTTCTTTGAGTGTCCGTATAAATGCCGCTTCTGTCCACATTTCAATTTCTAAATTTCCCAAAATACCCGGTAAATCGTAGGTTTTAAACCTATCTGCCTCGTTTTCTTCCGTTAAGTCGTATAAACCACATTGCAAAGGACTTAAACCTCGAAAACTAGCAGCATCCTCAGCAATAGGATTACCTGATTTACCAGAAAGTGCTTGCCAATCTTTCGCCCATCCTGAAACCCGTCCAGCCGCAGACTTCAAACTTGTTTCAAATACTTGTTCACAGGCTTCTTGAAACTTGTCTCGGCTTTGGGCATACTGTTGTTTAATTGTGCGATCACTCAACTGATAACACAACCGAAATGATTGTACAGCCCCCCAACGACGATAATAACCACGAAAATCGTTGATTTGTCGATAATTCTCAGTAATTGTATTGTGAAAAGAAGGGCGATCGCAAATGCTATTCACTTCTAACGGTGGAGTATCTCCCTTAAATAAACGCTCTACTAAAAAGTTAGGAACTAGAGCAAAAGCTGTGAAATTCTCAAAGTTGATTTTCTGACCATCTTTCTCATATCCATCATGTCTTCCTAAGCGTCCCAAGCGTTGGATAAAGTTACCTGCATCTGATGACTCAAAAATGAGAAAATTGATTTTGAAATCAACCCCAACATCAATTGTGCTTGTACCAATAACCAAGTCAGCCGCAAGACTTCGTTCCTTTTCTCCTTTTCCCGATAACCCTGTGTTTTCTCCAACGTTCAATCCGTAAGGCTGTAATATTTCCCGAAAGAATTGAGTTAGGCGCTTCACGACTGCAATTGAGTTAAGGATGATTGCACCTTTACTTCCTGGATATTGCTGAAACTGAGCCAAAATCAAATCATTATTTTCTTTTAACCAGGTTTCTGAAGCTTTAAATGACGGTTCCAAAGGAATAAAATTCAACGAAATTGTTCGTGCTACCTGCCGCCATCCCTGCGCTTGTAGTTGCTGCCCTTGCTCTGGTGTATTGGGAAATTGATATTTATTTTTTTCAATAGGATTAATCTCTTTACAATGAAATCCTGCTTTTTCTAATCGCCCGATTAAATTTGTATCTGGTGTAGCTGAGAGAAACAGAAATTTTTTGCGGCGGTTTGTACAGCGAATTAAGAGCATTGTGTTAATCACACTAGCAATTTGTGGAGCCGCGAAAACATGAAATTCATCAAAAATGAATAAGTCAAAATCTTTATCAATTCTGCCCCATAATTTGTCTGGGCTATCGCCATGAATTATATAAGCACCTCGATGCAAATAATGAAGAATATCAGGGTTGGTTAATAATGCTTCTCTCTGGTTAGTGAGAGTTGCGATCGCAGCTCCTTTTTTCAATCCTTCATTTTCAGAATAAATCTCTAAATCAGCACCAGAAAGGCGCACTACACGCGGCTGATTCTCTGGCTGAAATTTCTCAACATATCCTCTAATCTGCGTTTCTTGATCGCGGGCGAGTTCATTGGTTGGATAAAGTCCGATCGCAGAAAATTCGCCCTGAAGAACTTCTAGGTAAGCTGCGAGACTTTTACCATCGCCAGTCATCGCAGTGTTGAACACGACATCAATATTTGAATCGCGCAACGCTTCTAAAGTTGCGGCTTGATGCCAAGAAAGCAACCAATCTTTAGGTAATTTCACCCCGTTAGGTGTCGGGACGGTTTGCGAGTAAACAGGCTTTAGAGTAATTTTGTATGCTTCCGTCATTTGTCTTTTCTCTCCACCTCAATATCCTGATATTCTTGAATACTTCCTTGTCGAGTTCTCCATAATTTACCAGTCACATCTGCTGCTTCAAGTCCAGCAATGAGAGTTTCTGTAACTGTATGGTAATCTTCAAAACTAGGACGGGATGGTAAACGAATGACTATAATTCCTGTATAGTGAGAAGGATTATATTTAAGACGATTTCCAAATCCTCTATCTATCGTTACTAAACATCTGTTCTCGCTACGGCAAATATCAATTAATTCCTCATCATGAGTTGACATTAAACCTTGTTCTCGGACAGTGGCGACATCATGTCCTGCAAGACGTAATGATGTAGCTACTCGCAGACTACCAAGATTTTCATCAAGTTTAATATTCACTTTTTTGATTCCTTTTGCAACCCTAAAGGAATTTCTACATAGCTATCTCTTGTTATCTCCGCAGCGTATGCAATACAAGCTAGGATATCTTCTCGTTCCAAGCCGGGATATTCTTCCAATATTTATTGTTTCTATTTTTTCTCCACTTGCAAGAAGGTCGAGAATTAAACTAACCCATATACGATGACCCTTAATACAGGGTTTACCGAAACAAATATTTGGATCGATGGAAATTCGAGATAGTAAATTGTTCTTAATCATTGAAACTTCTCCAAATTTGTGGTGATTCTTCTCAATGAATCCTCTTCTCCTAATTCTATATTTGGACTTACACTTAAATAGTGTCCGTAACTGGTTGTTAAAAACTATATTGGCACGCAAAATAGAAGTTGACAAGAGAGTATACTCATAAAGTACACGGACATTTTTAATGAGTCGAAAAGGTCAATCTATTACACTGTCGATATCAGAACGTGATAAAGCCGAGCTAGAAGCGATCGCCTTAGAATTTGGTATGAAGTGGGGCGATCGCCCGAATATCTCCAAGCTGATAGAAGCGATCGCTCAACGTAAGTTACTGATCGGGAACAATAACGATTGGAAAGAACCACGCATCAGGGCATTACATAGGTGCATCAATGCCTTGACAGACATCGGGCAAATTGAACAAGCCCAAATCATTGCAAACTTACTTTTGGAACGCAATGAATTATCATTCCCACTGCGAACCGAAATAGAACGCTTTTTAGAAAATTTGCCCCCAGCTTGGCGTTTAGAAATAGATCGCTATATTCTACGTCAGCAGCCCTTTCAGCTTTCTTATCAAGATGCAAGAGGAAGTTTATTAAACTTTACAGTTCGCCACGCTAAAGTAGCACCCCACGAAAAGCGACAATATCTTGATTGTTGGTGTGAGGAAACAGAAGGAAACTTTGATATACCAGAACTAATTCACAACTGGAGTTTACGTTTAGACAGAATTACAGATGCTGCGGTGACTGTAATTTCTGGTGAGTGGCGTACTAATTTGGATGAGATAAAAGTAGAAATGCACTTATTTGCTGGTTTGGCTTTTGCTTATCAAGCTAAACCAGAAGATGATATCCATGAATGGCTACCAGATAAACCAAAAGTTCGACGAGTGATTAGGCGAGTATCGAGTACGTTTTGGTTTACCCGCGAAGTGATGCAATATGCGCCAGATTGTGTAGTGATATTACCAGAGAATGTGCGCGATCGCCTTAAACAAAAACTCCTCACGCTGTGCAATTTATATGATATTGAAACCAGAGAGTAAATTATACTAAAGGACATAGTTGCATTAAGGGCAAAAGGTCTATTAACTACACATCCGCTTTAAGACAGGATAGAAGCAATAGTTGATATTTAGTAGGGTTATGAAAAAATCTTGTCTTTTCCCACTGTGTACCCATGTCTTAACTAAGGTTTATAAAGCTTAAAATTGCTATAACTTAAGTCGCACTATTGGGACTTTGTAAAAAGTAAAGTTCAATGCAAAATTTCGTCAATCATCCGGTTGGCTTGGGAACCATAACCACCGCCAAATAAATTGAAGTGATTCAAAATGTGATATAGGTTATAGAGCGTTTTTCTGCGTTCATAACCTGGCTCTAAAGGAAAGACTTCGTTATAACCCTTATAAAATGCTGCTGGGAAACCACCAAACAATTCTGTCATGGCGATATCAACTTCGCGATCGCCAAAATAAGTTGCAGGATCAAAAATCACTGGTTCTCCCGATACAGTACACCCAGCATTCCCACCCCATAAATCGCCATGTACCAAGGAAGGTTGCACTTGGTGTGCTAACAATTCTGGGATAGCTGCTAGTAGCTTTTCTTGTTGAGGAAAATTTCCCCCCCGTCGTCTTGCTAACTGAAATTGATACGAGAGCCGATGGTTAGCATAAAATTCCGCCCAGTCTGCTGTCCAAGTATTGATTTGGAGAGTGGAACCAATAGTATTGTTAATTTTCCAACCAAAACCTTGACTGCTACTAGCTTTATGCATCGCCGCCAATTTGCGCCCCATCTCCTCCCCAGAATTGCTGTTACCAGCAAGTTCCAACCATTCCAACACAATGTAGCTAGAATTATCAGCCATCCCCCAACAAACTGGTTTTGGGACGCGAATACTAGCTGTTGCTAACATATCTTCCAAACCCAGCGCCTCAGCTTCAAACATGGCAACTTGAGATGCTTGATTGAGCTTGACAAAGTAGTTTAGCTTACCATTCGAGACAGCATAACCTTGGTTAATACACCCACCACTAATTGAGCGCCGTTGCTGACTCTGAAATTTTTCACCAGTTACCTGGCTAATCTGGGCGTCAATTTCAGTCCACATCATGTAATTTTGTCATTAGTCATTAGTCATTAGTCATTTGTCATTTGCCCAATAGTCAATTTATTTTTGACTACTAAAACGGCTTGAGGACAACTACACCATAAGCATCTGGGGCAAGATACTGGTTAGCTGCAAATAACAATTCAGCGGCGTTCTGGGCTTGAATATTAGCTGGGTAGTTAAACGCTGGTTCTAAATCTCCCACCATAGACTGATAGTAACCATACAACCCAGCGCGATCGCTTGGTGTTTCGTTGCCAAAAATAAACCTGTTAGCTGCTCGCCGCCGCACACGGGCAATTTCGGATTCTGTAACTAACTCTGTTTGTAACTTGCGGATGTGTTGAGCGATCGCATCTTCCACGGCTTCTAAATTTTCCACTGCACACTTAGCCGAAATATAAAACGTTCCTTGCAGTAAATTGCTCATATTGCTCACAGCGATGGAAGACACTAATCCTTGTTCTTCCCGCAAATCCTGTACTAATCTCGATGTCCGTCCCTGTCCCAAAATTCCTGCCAAAACATCCAATCCATAAGTTTGATCTAGTTGAGCCAAACCTGGAACCCTCCAAACCATGACTATCCTTGCTTGCTGGAGACTTTCATCAATAAACTCCCGATGAACAATTTCTGTAAAAGCAGTTTCAGGACTAACGCTTACCTCTTGACTGTTGATTCTTGACTCTTGACTCTGATTAATTTGTGCAAATCCCTCAGCAACAATTTCAATTAATTCTTCTTCAGGTAAATTCCCCACAGCCACAGCAGTAATTGATTGGGGTTGATACCAACTAGCGTGAAAATCTCGCATTTGCTGGGGTTGAAGTTGGGTAATTACTTCTTCTGGCCCCAATACTGGACGGCGATAGGGTAATAAATCAAACGCTGTCTCCATTGCCCGTCGAAACGTGCGGCGGCGGGGATTATCGTCTGAACGTCTAATTTCTTCTAAGACTACTAATCGCTCACGTTCAAAGGCATCATCAGGAATACTGGGATTAAATACTACGTCTATTTGTAGTGGAGCCAGTTCAGCAAAATCTTTAGGAGCAGTGGTTATATAGTAATGAGTATAATCTTGGCTAGTAGCGGCATTAGTAACAGCACCGCGTTCTTCAATTCGCCGTTCAAACTCGCCGCTAGTCAGTCGCTCGGTTCCCTTAAAAATCATGTGCTCTAAAAAGTGAGCCATACCGTTAATAGCATCTGATTCAACAGCCGAGCCAGCTTTAACCCACAAGCTCAGATTAACGGCTTCAACTGGCATCTGCTCCGCGATGATTGTCAAACCATTAGGCAACTGCCTTAGCTTTGGAGCATTAAGACGAGGAAATTTTAGCAGGGTTGAGGTCATTGCTGGTGGTGAGTGAGAGTTTTTTACTCCTTTATCTTAACTACGACTCAAAATAAGCACCGTCATCATTGTGATGTGCGTTATGACAGGCGATCGCGTTTTACATCGGTTTTAAGCTATTGGCCCATCATTACAAGCGATCGCCCAACAGCATTTACGACTATCTCCCCAGTTATCCAGCATTTGAAACTTTAGATTTACAGGATTTTCCCAAAATCAAATAAGAGTCCTACCGATAGATATAGTATTCTATGTAAAAATAAAAATATACTAGTTTAAGTGCAAAGGGCCCATTCACCAAACTAGCCAAAGAGCTAAAAATCATTTCCCATCAATCTTTACAGATGCCTGCACGAAGACAATCTTCTGTTTGGTCGTCTCTAGCTGATATTTGCCACGGTACTATTTTTAACTGAGCATTTGTGCTGACGGCAATTACAGCAGTTGTTATAGGAACCTTAGAGTTGAATATTGGCACGTCACTACTAGCAAAGATTGAACAGGCATTGTATAAATAAACAGGCAATGCCATCAATCCAATGTAAATTTTCCTATTCATACAAAACCTCAGATCACAATTTCCGATCACGCCATAGCAGATACCACCTTAGATGAACCGGAGTTTAAAAACTGAGCTTTGTATGTCAAAGATTTTGTATCAATTTACTAAATACTGCTTAGAGAGACGTGATTTGTAAATTATCGGTTCCACCCTGTTTGTAGGGTAGACGTTGAATAAAAGATGGCTTCTTACTTAACTCATACAAATGCAACGCCAAAAAACCGGACAAAAATCCCCAAGCAGCCAAAAACATATTTTGGTAGCTGCTGCCCCGGATAAAATAGTTAACAAATGTTGCCTACTAGCTGACTCATGACGCCTTCACAAGATGTAGATACTGTACAGCAACCCCCGCATACGCCTGCTTCAGAGACTCCCGATATCGACCAAGAAGGATACGGCAACTCAGAGAGTGATCCCTTTGATGAGTTACCTGATGAAGTCGAGATGTCCCTTTTCGATCACCTAGAAGAGTTGCGACAGCGAATTTTCTATTCGCTGATTGCGGTAGCAGTGGGTATCATCGGCTGTTTTTTTGCCGTCAAACCGATTGTCCAGCTATTGGAAGTCCCAGCCCAAGGAGTAAAATTTCTCCAGCTTGCTCCCGGAGAATATTTCTTTGTCTCCTTCAAAGTTGCAGCATACACAGGTTTGGTACTTTCCAGTCCCTTTATTCTTTACCAAATTATCCAGTTTGTCCTCCCAGGATTGACTCGCCGCGAACGTCGCTTGCTAGGGCCTGTAGTTTTGGGGTCGAGTGTGCTGTTTGCTGGTGGGTTAGTATTTGCCTATTTTCTCCTTATCCCCGCAGCTTTGAAATTCTTCATCAGCTATGGAGCAGATGTAGTAGAACAACTATGGTCGATTGACAAATATTTTGAATTTGTGCTGCTTTTGTTATTTAGTACTGGCTTAGCATTTCAAATTCCCATTATCCAATTGTTACTCGGTAATTTAGGAATTGTCTCTTCTAAAAAAATGCTTGCTGGTTGGCGTTACGTGATTATGGGAGCAGTAGTTTTAGGAGCTATCCTTACACCTTCTACTGACCCCCTAACCCAAAGTCTTCTGGCGGGAGCAGTACTTGGGCTTTACTTTGGTGGCGTTGGGCTAGTTAAGCTCACAGGTAAATAACAGTCGCTACCATGCGAGAACCTACCTTTTAGGCGTCTAGCCATCTATAGATCCAATTCAAAATAAAAATGTCAATTCTGAAGTAAATGGCACAAATTAGCTATGATGACTTTGAAAAAATTGAGATTCGTGTTGGCAAAGTCATCAAAGTAGACGAGTTCCCCAAAGCTAGAAAACCAGCTTATAAATTGTGGATCGATTTTGGTTATTTGGGTATCAAGAAATCTAGTGCCCAAATTACCAGACTTTATCAGCAAGAGGATTTAATCAATAGATTAATATTAGCTATTACCAATTTTCCACCCCGTCAAATCGCTGATTTCATCTCGGAAGTTTTAGTCTTGGGTGTAGTTTTAGATGATGGGGAAGTTGCGTTAATCCAGCCAGATAGAGATGTAACTTTGGGCAAAAGAGTTTTATAGGAAGTTTTAGTAATATTTATGTATTGTTTGACTACATTTAGTAGGCTGAGAAGTTATCAGCTTTTGACTGCTGAATTTAGTGTATAATCAAATATTTAAAAATAGAAAAAGCAAGTCATAATATCCATTCTGAAGAACGCTCGCCCAAATCTAGAGGAATGCTAACAGCTTTGCCGAGTCGGGGGCGATCGCGTGTTTCAATGATAAATGTTTGTACTTGTGTTGCCCCACCCAAGGCGTGAAGATAATTGGCGATGCTATCAAGATGCTCTTGGTACTCTGTCTCACTTAACGGAAAAGAAGCCTGCTCTAAGTATTTCCACATTACTTGCAGAAATATTTTCCCCTGTGTCCGCCGCAACTGCACATCATAAGAGTATCCCCACTTATCAAGCAACATTTGGCGTAATTCCTGTCCTGTCATAGCTTTTCTCAATTAGATTTTACATTTAGTTATGATGTTAAGTTCCGTAACTCAAGTATGATAGGGATATAAAGAAATGTAATGCTAACAGAAAAGATGCTAGATATATCTTGGAACAGAGAAGTATGGCATCGTTGTGGGCGTTAGCATTTCGACTTAGACAAGAGTTGCTCAAGTACTAGTACTCCTGTCAAAATGCTTAGCAAAATACATAAAGAGCGCGTAGATTATGGCTCAATTTTCTGAATCAGCAGACGTGCCCGATATGGGGCGTCGTCAATTCATGAATCTGCTCACTTTTGGGACTGTCACTGGAGTGGCTCTGGGTGCATTGTATCCCGTTGTCAAGTACTTTATTCCACCCGCTACTGGTGGTGCTGGTGGTGGTACAACGGCAAAAGACGAGCTGGGCAACGATGTTAACGTCAGTAAATTCCTAGAAAGCCATAATGTAGGCGATCGCACCCTAGTTCAAGGACTAAAGGGCGACCCCACCTATATTGTGGTAGAAAGCAAAGAGGCAATTGCTGATTACGGTATCAATGCCATCTGCACCCACCTAGGTTGTGTCGTTCCCTGGAATGTGGCTGAAAACAAGTTTAAATGCCCTTGTCACGGTTCCCAATACGATGCAACTGGTAAGGTTGTTCGGGGCCCAGCACCGCTGTCTTTGGCTTTGGCCCATACCAAGGTAAACGACGACAAAATCGTCTTAACCCCTTGGACTGAAACCGACTTCCGCACCGGCGAAGAACCTTGGTGGGGTTAATCAGTGCTGAGTGCTGAGTTTTTAGTTCAAAGTCCAGAGTCAAAAGTCAAAAGTATTGACCCTTGACCCTTGACCAATGACCAATGACCAATGACTAATCCATCAGAGAATCGTTGTCCTTATAGAGATGAGAAATGCTTTCATAACAGCGAGGTTAACTCGCAGTGCTAGAGCGATTGTCAAAACATTGCTCATAGCGATCGCTACCGTGACATTTTACTTCACAAGCGATCTAGCCCTTCCCCAAGCTGCTGCTGCCTATCCTTTTTGGGCACAGCAAACCTATCCTGAAACCCCCCGCGAACCAACCGGGCGGATTGTTTGCGCCAACTGTCACCTAGCAGCTAAACCTACAGATGTGGAAGTTCCCCAATCGGTGCTACCTGACACTGTATTTAAAGCTGTTGTGAAAATTCCTTACGATACCAGCTTGCAGCAAGTCGGTGCGGATGGTTCTAAAGTCGGCTTAAATGTCGGTGCTGTACTGATGCTACCCGAAGGCTTTAAGATTGCTCCTGAAGACCGGATTTCTGAGGAACTTAAAGAAGAAGTCGGCGACACATACTTCCAACCCTACAGCGAAGAGAAAGATAACGTTATCATCGTCGGCCCCCTACCCGGTGAACAGTATCAGGAAATTGTCTTCCCAGTTCTTTCTCCCAACCCCGCAACCGATAAAAACATCCACTTCGGTAAATATTCGGTTCACGTAGGTGGTAACAGAGGACGCGGACAAGTTTACCCCACTGGCGAAAAGAGCAACAACACAGTTTACAACGCTTCCGCTACTGGCACAATTAGCAAAATTGCCAAAGAGGAAGACGGAGACGGTAACGTCAAATATGTTGTGAGCATCCAAAGTGAATCTGGTGAAGTTGTCAAGGAGACGATTCCTCTAGGGCCAGAACTGATTGTTTCCGAAGGACAAGCAGTCAAATCTGGTGATGCTTTGACCAGCAACCCGAACGTGGGTGGATTTGGTCAACAAGATGCAGAAATCGTATTGCAAGACGCATCTAGAGTTCAATGGATGATTGCGTTCATCGCTCTTGTGATGTTGGCTCAAGTTATGCTGGTGCTGAAGAAGAAGCAGGTTGAGAAAGTTCAAGCTGCCGAGATGAATTTCTAAATTCTCTGCTAAATAATTACTTGTAGGACAGGCAAAAAGCCTGTCTTTTTTTTACGTCAGTTAAAACTAAATCATAGATTTAGTGGTCTTCAATTAGCGGGGGTCTGAATCCCCCACTAATTGCCTTCTGCCTCCTGCCTTCTTCAATCTTTGGTTAGGTTTTCCTCGTAAGGAAGGTGATAAAAAAGATTGTTATCAAGTTTTTACTAAAAAAGTTGAGAATGGAGAATTTCCTCAAAGTATAGATGAGCTACTTTCACATATATCTTAGAATTAGCAACTTCAAGTTGTTTCCCAATTACCTTTTGATCAGCGATCGCTACAACGAAAAACTTGACTTTCAAGACAATTGCTACAACTAACTTCAAGTGAAAATGCTAGACTTGTACTAATGAATGTGGATGAAAGTGTCCAAAAGTCCTACATCAGAGCAGAAAACACAATGCTTTAATCTGTGCATCTGGTTCAGTAAGCTCTACCTACCTATAAACTTAGTTCGTATAGACGAGCGAACAGGAAATGTTTTCTTTCTGGCAGGTGAGGAAAATATTATTGAGATTTATCCCAACGGCAAATGGAGGTACGTAGGATGAGTAAGCCTGATTTTAAAGCAATGAGCCGAAAAGAATTACACACTTACGTTCTCGCTCACCGAGAGGATCAAGAAGCTTTTTATAGCTACGTAGACAAGCTACATGCAGAGGCTACTTGGATTGAAATGCCAGCATTGCAGTCTGTAGAAGATCTGAAAAATTACCCAGAATTTCTTGAGCGTCTTCGCAAAAGTGCAGAGCCACGCGATAATGCAGTCTAACAAATCAAATGCAGCGAACGGTCGAGAGCCATTGGTGCTAAGTTCGAGTATAACTGCATCAAATGCTCAATTAAAGCGATCGCAAATAGATTCCGCGTAAGCCTACCGATTACGCGGAAATTTTAATAAAAACCTTCTACCAAAGTCAACACTGTTACCTTAAATCAAGATTAACTGTGTAAATTTAATTTACTAAATCAGGGAATACCTCTTGCACTGCGGGATGGACTAAGCGATGATTTTGTACATTCAAGCCTTTAGCTAAGACTGGATTAATTTCCAGTGCCTTGATTCCCAAATTCGCCAACTGAACGACGTAAGGTAATGTACTGTTGTTGAGTGCTTGGGTTGCTGTCCAAGGTACTGCCCCTGGCATATTAGGAACGCCATAATGTACTACGCCCTCTTCAACATATACCGGATTGGTGTGAGATGTGGCGTGTAAGGTTTCAATGCAACCACCTTGATCAACGGCAACATCAACTATTACAGAACCGGGACGCATTTGTTTGACCAATTCACGGGATACTAGTATTGGTGCTCTACGTCCTGGCACTAAAACTGCACCAATCAGCAAGTCGGCTTCTTTAACGGCAGCTTCGATATGAGCAGAGTTGCTGTAAAGCAATTCGACTCTAGAGCCAAATAGGGTTTCTAGGTAGGATAAGCGCTCGACACTCACATCTAAAATCTGCACAGTAGCACCCATGCCCACGGCAATTTTAGCTGCTTCTGTGCCGACAACGCCGCCACCTAAAATTACTACTGTGCCTGGTTTTACTCCAGGTACACCACCTAAAAGGACACCTCTGCCTCCTTGTTGGCGTTCTAGGAACCTGGCCCCAAATTGTACTGCTAGCCGACCAGCAATCACACTCATGGGGGTGAGTAGGGGTAATTTGTTAACACCGGGTTGTTCTACAGTTTCGTAGGCGATCGCACAAGTGCCACAATCAATTAAATGTTCTGTCAATTTGCGATCGGCTGCTAGATGCAGATAAGTAAACAATATCTGTCCTTTCTGTAAAAACTTATACTCAGTTGCTAGTGGCTCTTTGACTTTGACAACTAACTCCCGATTCCAAGCCGCTTCTGGTGTGGTGACAATCTCCGCTCCAGCACTTGTGTAATCATCATCTGTAAATCCAGCACCACTACCTGCTAATGTTTGGACGAATATGGTATGACCATTTTCCCGCAGCACCCGCACACTAGAAGGACTCAACCCTACCCGAAACTCTTGATCCTTGGTTTCCTTCGGAACGCCGATTTCCATGTAACGCCTCTGATATTTTTTTGTTTAACTTTAGCTTGCTAATTCAAGCTTGCTACTTCTGTATTATGGATAGCTGTATTAGGGATAGCTAATCTCTGTCCTAATTTTCTCAACTTTATTTGGGTAGCTCCAAACTCTACCCTTGACTATTACCCCAGTATTTATACAATGTATAAAGATTAATTACATTTTGTTAATAAAGCTCCGCCCAACGACAACCCCTGTGGAGAACGGAGGCTTCTTCAAATCAGATTTATCCCAGTCAAGTCACGTTTGCCGAAAAGAGGTTTCTGAAAAATGACACAAACACAACCGACAATTACACCCAGACTAGAGGAGCCTAAGTTTGGCTTTAATGAATATGCAGAGCGTTTGAATGGCCGAGCTGCAATGGTTGGCTTTGCCTTGATGGTAATAATTGAATACGTTACCAATCAAGGTGTGCTATCATGGCTCGGTCTAAAGTAGCGCCACAAGAAAGCACAGGTTTGCAAGTTGTGAGCTAATAATTAAAAGAGTTATGACCAGCTGGAACATCTAGCTGGTTTGAATTTAACAATCTAGAGCGAAGTACTTCGCCCTAGGCGTTTTAGATTAGACTTATCCGTAAATTGTTGCCGTAGAATGTAAGCAGGGGAGGGACTGAAATATCCTAAACCCGCAATTACTACATTATAAGAGGGGTAATTACTACACTTCCTTCCCTACTGAATAAAATTATAATACTTTATGCCTTTGATTCAAAGGGCAATTTGCGGGTGAGGTATTCTCGGTAAATGTACACAAAAGGTTAACTGAAACCAACCAAGCTGTGATGAACGCTGTATTACCTCGTTTTTTAAAGTCAACCTACCGGAAAGAACCACTAATCAGTGTACTGATTACGATGGGTGTGGTAGATGCCCTGATTGGTGGATTTGATGATAGCTGGTCGTTATTCGCTTTTGGTTTAGGGCTAGCAGGGATAACGCTCGTCTTTAAGTTGTGGCGTATCCAGCAGCGTCGTCCCCTACCAGAGGAGCCTGTGGTACAACATTATTTACCCTCCCGCTCCTCTAGTTCTGCTTTACCAATGCTGAGCGTTTCTAAGAAAAAACCCCCCTTTAGGGAGTCCTGAGTGCTGAAGCGCGGTAGCGGGGCGTTTAGCCCGTCCTGAGTTATGAGTTATGTTAGCGATCGCGGGGCGTTTAGCCCGTGCTGACTTACGACTCAGTTAGATTGATTGGTGTAACCATATTTAAAAGTGAGGAAAATGTAGTGAGGAGTGAGGGAAGAGGTGGGGGTGGTTTTGTACTTCGACCGTATATTGTCTTGGCGTTTATGGCAACTGTAGCTGCGGCTACGATATCGAAAGAGTTTTATATTAATACTGCTAATGCTGCTGTTGAAGTAATACCATCTCAAGTTACTAACAGTTTTGCTAATCCTCAACTACTTTACATACTCAATGGACATAGAGGAACCATTAAATCCTTAGCCTTTAGTCCAGATAGCAAAATTCTTGCCAGCGGTGGTGCAGAAAATGAGGGGGCAATTCGCCTGTGGAATCCAGAAAGAGGCAAAAAATTAGGTAACATTAGCAGAGCGCATCAAACAGCTATAGAATCTTTGGTGATTTCGCCGGATGGTCAAACCCTCGCTAGCTGTAGTAATGACAACACAATTAACCTTTGGAACCTAAGAAATAATAAGTTTAGCCGCTCTTTTGTCGGACATACTAGTAACGTCCTATCTTTAGTAGTGTCTCCTGATAGTAAAGTGCTGATCAGTGGCGCTTTAGATGGAATTCGGATGTGGGATTTGCTACAGCAGCGCCCACTAGGTACGCTAGTACGTTTTGATAACTTGATTTATACCTTGGCTATTAGTCCTGATGGACAGACCTTAGCTAGTGGTGACAACAAAGGTGTAATTAAGCTGTGGAACTTGAGTACTGGAAAATTAATTCGTGGATTTGTTGCTCATTCTAATGCTGTTAACGCTGTAGCGTTTACACGAGATGGGGAATTGGTTAGTGCTAGCCGCGATCGCACGATTAAACTTTGGAATATTAGCAGTGGTAAACTAGTTCGTAGCCTTATAGGACATAACAACTGGGTGAATGCTGTTGCTATTCACCCCGATGGAAAAACCCTTGCCAGTGCTGGCAGAGATGGTATCAAGTTGTGGAATATAACTACAGGTGAGTTAAGAAATACGCTCAATGGGCATACTGACTGGGTAAGTGCGATCGCTTTTAGTCCTGATGGGCGAACACTTGCTAGCGGCGGCTTTGACCAAAGGATAAATATTTGGCGAAGTCTATAAATCTCATTAAACTATCTCCCAAATCTCCTAGCGAACCCCCACAAAACCTGCTTGCCTAATTGCCTTTTGTCCTTGGTCGGTCAGTAAAAGATTGGCATAAGCCTCGCCAGCCTGCTGTTCCCGACCTTGGTTTTGCTTAATAATCACAAACAATTTAGCAGTAATTGGATAGCTACCATTTTTGATAGCTTCAGTATTTAGCTGGTTGCGCTGACGTGGACACTGGTCAGGCGAGACTAAGGGTTCGCGGTAAGGAGAAATTAGCTGAGTAGAAGTGCGACCCACTGGCAGAGGCTTCACACTACACTGAGGTACTACCGCACGGGCAGAACCGTAATATACACCACCAGGGGTTTTACTGAGTTGACGGACTGCCTCTGTAGTGGAGTAGACATACTTGACATTGGGACTAAGGGCTTGCTCTTTCAAGTCGCTGTTAGAGAATATTACTGTGTCTGCGTCCTCCGGTTTTTGCGAAAAAGGCGTGATGGGTATGTTTGGCCCGCCTACTTGTTGCCAGTTAGTAATTTGACCCAGATAAATCTGCTGTAACTGGTCAATAGTTAAACCCGGCACGTTAAGCGATGGATTAACAATTACAGCTACCCCATCAATGCCAACTTGGCGTTGTTCAAGTGTGAAGCCTAGCTGTTTAGCAGCGGCTCGTTCTTCATCTGTGAGGGGACGAGAAGACTGAGCAAAGTCCAATTGTCCGTTCAGCAACATGCGAATACCTGAGCTAGAACCAGGGCTACCATCAACAGGGTGTACATAGCGCAATTGTAGTTCAGGGCGATCGCTCTGAATCTGAGAATCTACCAATTGGCGGATAGGTGCCCAAGCTGTACTACCACCATAGTTAAATGAGTTGGTTGGGACATTTGCAATTGTCTTAAAGGTGGATGAATTACCAGAGGCAGTATTTAAACTTTGACTAGAAGATTCAGCACCGCTGCGAGTCAATAAGTTCGGCTTCAGTAACCACCAGAGTAGCCCGCCAATAACTAAAAGTGTTAGCACTTTGCCAATAATCAAACCTTTAAGAAATAGGGCAATTTCTCCATTAATTAAAGATTTTCTTTGATTTGTATTGTCCATATCATTAGTTTTGTTTTATTTATTTATCCTACAGGAATCTCTGGGTATTCAGATTTAAAGCAAATCTATGAAGAGTCAGTTGATAATATTTAGCAGTTCATTGACTCTTTCTAATATGGTGAGATTTAATTTGCCCCTTGGTAGTTGTGTCAGTGCAATTACTTTTACAGATTCCTGGCGGGACTGCTGTAGCTACTCGCTCATCCACTTGAGCAAACGATAATTTATCAGATTTTTCTATAAAATTCTTAAATTGAGTCGGTTGGTTCGGAGGCGATGTACTCGTTCGCAGAAATGTATAAATTAAAACTATTACAACTAAACTAGTGATAGTGCCAAGACCCACTCCTAACAACAAAATAAAGTTTCTATAAGTTAGCAAATAGTTATCATCAGCGTTTTCATCTTTGCTAGTAGATTGGGAAGAGGGTGGTAATTCCATAGCAGAAATTAGCGCTTGCAAAGCTTCCGCCGCAGATTGGTAACGCTGGCTACAGCGTTCGTGAACCATAGTGTCTAAAACATCTGCAAAAGCATCGCTTACCCGTGCTTTGTTCCGCCAAATAACCTCTCCGGTATTGGGATCTTCTTGTAATTGGTTAGGCATTAAACCTGTTAGAGCTTGAATGCCAATCATTCCCACTGCATAGATATCACTGCAAAGCTTTGGTTTTCCTTTAGCCTGTTCGCTTGGCATATAGCCAGGAGTACCTACAGCAATTGTTAGGCCGGCTCCCAGAGCACCGATTCTCTTAATACTCCCAAAATCAATCAGCACAATTTTTTGATCAGAGTGCCGCCGCATTAAATTTTGCGGCTTAATATCCCGATGAATGATGTTGTTTTGGTGGACAAAAACCAACACTTCCAGGATGTCTTTCAATAAATTAAAGACTGTATTCTCACTAAGTGGTTGATCTGGTACTATTTCTTGAGTCAAGTCATGACCACCAATGAATTCCTGAACTAGATAGAAATCTCCATCTTCATCAAAATGGGCAAATAGTCTAGGTATTTGGTCGTGGTCTTTGCCTAATTGATACAAGACTTCTGCTTCGCGAGCAAATAGGCTTCTGGCAATCGGTACAACAGCAGGATTAGGATCTTTGGGATGGAAATGTTTGACGACACAATGAGGTTGCCCTGGTAAATCTAAATCAACAGCCAAATAGGTATCACCAGATCCTCCGCTCCCCAACAGTGTAACAATCTCGTAGCGATTCCGAAGTTTTTTTCTGAGGACAGAGTGCTTGTGCATATTGCGTGTCCCACCTGATAACAAGTAGGTATTGCCAGATCCTCCGCTCCCCAACATTGTGACAGTCTCGTAGCGATTCCGAAGTTTTTTTCTGAGGAGAGGGTACTGACGCATCTGGCGGATCTTAACTTGCTAAATTACTGATCAATCAGAGTTTAGTTGAAGGTACATCTGAATTACCTGCCATTTGGTTTAATAGTATTTGAGGCAGAAGTTTTCCCCAGTTTCGTATTTGCTTCTGGTAGTTCTGTGATCAGCCTTTTAATGGTTTTATTTGATACCTTCGCAAGCATCATTTCGTAAAATTTATACAATTATTTTAGCAAAAATTAGACTTTAAGTAAATTTAACATTAGTCTAAGCATATACGGAGGTCTAACGGCAACTAAACACTAAAGTGCTTTTTACTACTTACGTAATCCTAAATGAGCGATGAAAAAAACCCCCAAAAGGGGGCTGATTGAGTTATTCGCGTGGAATGAACAACTAAATAATTAATACTTAGAGTAGATACAGCAATCCGAACAGAATAATCCAAATCACGTCAACAAAGTGCCAATAGATTTCGGCAGCTTCAATACCAAAGTGCTTTTCACTACTATAGTGACCCTTAACGCGCGATCGCCACAATACGGCAACAATCGCCAAAACGCCAATAGTAACGTGCAAACCGTGGAAGCCAGTTAAAACGTAAAATGCACTAGCAAACAAGTTAGTAGTCAAACCAAATTCTAAATGGGTGTACTCATATACCTGTCCCATCAAGAAAAAAGCACCCATCGCCGCAGTAATTGCCAACCAAGTTCGCATACCCCGCGTATCATTCTTTTTGATTGCAGTATCGGCATTGTGCATCACAAAACTGCTAGCAATCAGATTAACGGTGTTAACACCGGGTAGCAATAGTTCTAACTCTGGTGTACCTGCTGGGGGCCACACAGGTATAGTAGAACGGAAAGCCAGATAGGCTCCGAACAACCCCATAAAAATCATCCCCTCCGCAATCAAGAAGACAATTAGCCCAAACAGACGATGGTCTGGATGTTCTTCGTGGTGAGCATCTAGCGCTTCCGCTGCGTGGTGATGATTTAGTTCAGTTTTAGCTGGGTCAATAGTTTGACTTTGCATAAATCTTAATGCCTAGAGGACAAGTCAGGAGTCAGAAGTCAGGAGTTAGGAGTCAGAGTTAGGAGTTTTGAACTAATAACTTTATTAGACTCATAACTCCTAACCCATCAGTATTATTTGCGGTCTTCGGGATTTGCAGCAACCGCTGGGTCGGGTTCTGCTCTTAACACCGAGTTCGGGCCGCCAGACAGGACTGGATTGGGGTCAGACAAGGGTACACCTTCTTTAGCGTTTTCCAAACCGTAGTCGTAAGGGCCTGTGGCTAATACTGGGAGTTTGTCGAAATTCTCGATCGCTGGTGGTGATGTAGTCATCCACTCTAAGGTTAGTGCTCTCCAAGGATTATTACTAGCTTTCTCTCCGTACAACCAGCTCCAAACTGCATTGATAATGAAGGGAAATGTTGAAACTGCCAGTATATAAGCACCATAGGTGCAGATTTCGTTGAGAGACGTAAATTTGGGGTCATATTGGGCAATGCGGCGGTTCATGCCCATCATTCCCAGCTTGTGCATGGGTAAGAAGGCCATGTTTAGACCAACTATTGTCAAGGCAAAATGCACCTTACCCCAAAATTCGTTCAGCATCCGCCCTGTCATTTTGGGGAACCAGTGGTAAATCGCTGAATAAATGCCGAGAACACTACCACCAAACAGTACATAATGCAAGTGCGCCACCACAAAATAGGTGTCGTGAACGTGAATATCAAACGGCACTGCCGCCAACATTACGCCACTGATCCCACCAATCACAAAAGTGCCAACAAAGCCCATTGCAAAGAGCATGGCACTGTTGAGTTGGATTTTCCCGCCCCACATGGTTGCTAACCAGCTAAAAATTTTAATTCCGGTGGGAACGGCAATGATCATGGTGGTGATCATAAAGAACATCCGTAACCAACCAGGGATACCGCTGGTAAACATGTGGTGTGCCCAGACGATTAGTCCTAAAAAGCTGATAGCAAGAGAGGAATAGGCGATCGCTTTATAGCCAAAAATAGGCTTGCGAGAATGTACTGGAATCACCTCAGAAATTGCCCCAAAAAAAGGCAAAATCATGATGTAAACTGCTGGGTGCGAATAAAACCAGAACATGTGCTGGTAAACAACTGGATCGCCACCCCCAGTCGGGTTAAAAAATGTTGTTCCTGCCAACAAGTCAAAAGCTAGCAGAATTAAACCTGCTGCTAGTACTGGCGTAGATACCAGAGTCAGTGCCGAGGTAGCAAACATTGCCCAGCAGAACAAAGGCATCTGATGGACTCCCATACCTGGGATACGCATTCTGAGCAACGTCACGAGGAAATTGATTGCTCCCAGAATCGATGATGTACCTAGGAGTAGGACGCTCATAATCCAAATTCCCTCACCCACTTGACCTGTTACCAAGCTCAGGGGAGGGTAGGAAGTCCAACCTGCATCGGGTGCATCGCCTACCACTAAACTAGCGATCAGCAACAAACCCGCAGGCGGAATCATCCAAAAGGCAACAGCATTGAGACGGGGGAATGCCATATCTTTCGCCCCAATCATCAAAGGGATCAGGAAGTTGGCAAAACCCGCACCAGCTGGCACAATCCACAAGAAAATCATGATTGTGGCGTGCAGCGTAAATAAACTGTTGTAAACTTCAGGCGTGACAAAATCTACTTCTGGCGTTCGCAATTCCGTGCGAACTAAGTCAGCCAAAACACCACCAATACAGTAAAAAATGAACGTTGTTACCAGGTATTGAATCCCAATCACCTTATGGTCAGTGTTGAAGCCAAAGTAGTCTTGCCATTTTCTAATCCCTGGCTCCTCAAGATGAGCAGGGATATTGGCAGTTTCTTGCAACTGAGCTTGTGTCATAGGAGTCCTTTGTCAGTTGTCAGCGATCATTTGTCCTTTGTCATTAACTAATGACCAATGACTGACTAATGATGATGAGCAGGGTGAATTTGATTGATAATTTCTGGCTGAATTCCCATGTCCTTGGTGTAAGGAGTGAGAAATTCATTTGGAGATAAATTTGCAGGGTTAACCGCAACGGCTTGATTTAACGTTTCTTTGCTAGCAACTAGCTGCTCTTGTACCCATTTGTCAAATGCTTCCTGCGTCTCAACTATTACTGATGCTCTCATAGCACCGTGGTAAGGGCCACAAAGTTCAGCACAGATTAGGGCATAATCGCCTGCTTTTTTGGGCGTAAAGCGAATCTCGCTCTGCCTACCGGGGATCGCATCTTGTTTCAAGCGGAACTCTGGAACCCAGAATGCATGGATGACATCGTTAGCTGTCATATTGATTTGCACCTCTTTCCCTATAGGAACGTGCATTTCACCTGTAGTTATGCCAGTTTCAGGATAGGTAAAAATCCAGGCGTATTGTAAACCAGTGACGTTGACCCGCAATTCTGGTGATTGTCCTGCTTTATCAGGACTGCCTCCGATGGTGGGAGCAACACTGCCTACGCCAGGAGCATCACGCTTTTGGGGAATTTGGTCAGCATTGCGAATTGCTGCGGTAGCTGGATCTTGCATCGCCTCATCAGATTTTTCTTGATTGAGGTTGGGTTCGGTGCTGGGAAGCGTATCGTTTAAAGTTGCTGCGAGTGCGGTTCCCGCACGCTGCGCGAACGCCGCCCCAGGCATTGCCATCGATTGAGACATCGGGGCTTCATGGATAGCATGGGGATCAAAGCCACCGATCTCGTTGTATACATCAAAACTGTAAACAGAAATGCCGAGAACGATAATTGCTGGGATCGCCGTCCAGAGGATTTCTAGAGGCACATTTCCTTCAACTGGTGGGCCGTCTTCATTGTCACCTGCACGCCGACGATATTTAAATGCGGAGTAAATCAAAATACCTTCGACGAGCAGAAATATACCTGTAGAAACGATCATCATCGTATTGAACAAACCATCTACTAAGACGGCTTCATCCGTTGCTGCTACTGGCAACAGACCATGATTTTGACCGTACCAAAGGCTAACTAGCGTTAGCACGATGCCAATGAGTAATGTCCAGATGGAACTTGGAATATTCACGGCTTACTAATTGAATTTACTACGTTATCTTCAAGCTGCTCACTTACTAAGGTAGTCTAGGCTGCCAGACATGGGGGCCGAAGGTCTGAAATTTTCATTAATTTTTTTGGCTATTTTACTAATTTTGGGTACAAGGGGTTTATTGGATACTGCCGAAAGAGATGAAAATTCAGTGGAAAATTCAGAATAATAAAATAATTGCCATTAATCAATTTCTCACAACTTGAAAAATACCTAAAGCTTATAGCTAAAAGTAGCTAGAGTGATTCAAAGTATAAGTAAAAGCCAATTTATAAACCCTAGCCTATACGCTAGGGTAGAGATGGGGAGGACACTTGCTTATGGAGAGAAGTCTGAGCGGAGTTTTCTTCCGTACAGAACTTTGGGGGGTTCCCTCCGCTTTTGCAAAGTGTCCGTTCGGTATTGAAAATTGAGAATTTTGAGAGAGCTACTACCAAGAGCGGGCAGAAGGTATCCTTCATGAGCGAATTTGTCCTACAACAAAATGAAGCGGCAGCTGAGCGGCAAAAGCCCAAGGAAGTGATTCGTCGCTTGGTGTGGAAAATATGCATAGCCACCTTAATTTTGATGGCAATAGGCAGTGCCACCCGTGTGATGAATGCTGGACTTGCTTGCCCAGACTGGCCCTTATGCTACGGCGAACTGGTTCCAGCCAAGCAAATGAATCTCCAAGTGTTTTTGGAGTGGTTTCACAGATTGGATGCAGCTTTGATTGGTGTCAGCGCGATCGCACTCTGCGGTTTATCCTGGTGGCATCGTCGTTTCTTACCCGTCTGGCTGCCTTGGGCATCAACGTTTGCCCTGTTTTTAATCGTCTTCCAAGGCATTTTAGGAGGACTCACCGTTACCGAACTGTTGCGGTTTGATATCGTTACCGCTCACTTAGGAACGGCGCTGTTGTTTTTCACTACCCTCTTGATAATTGGCACGGCACTCACACCTTACCAAGGCACTGGAACTGCTGGAAAGTTGCCTTGGGTAGGTTTAATAGCCGCTGTTTTTGTCTACCTGCAAAGTCTACTAGGTGCTTTGGTAGGTTCTCGCTGGGCAGTACACCAATGCTTTGACGGTTCTCAACTTTGTACTGTGATGTACAGCCATATTGCTGGTTTAGTGCCACCAACGGTGGTAATCTTGGCAATGGTATTTATCTGTTGGCGTACACCGGCACTACATCCAGCTTTACGGCGACTGGCAAATATGGCTGGTGGATTGCTAAGCTTACAAATCTTGTTGGGATTTGCTACTTTCCGATTACATCTGCAAGTCGAGCCTCTCACCGTCTCTCACCAAGCTGTTGGAGCCGCGTTGCTGGGCACTCTGGTGGTCTTCACAGTTCTAGCACTGCGTGACTCAGTTAGTGCTGAGTCAAGAGTGCTAAGTGCTGAGTAGGAAGTGGGGGGCAGGGGAGCAGGGGGCAGAGGGGCAAGGGGAATAAATACTGACTTTTGACTTTTGACTTTTGACTTTTGACTTTTGACTCTTGACTCAAAACTCAGCACTCAGCACTCATTAATGATGGAAGCTGCAACGGCGAGTATTGCGACCCACGCAGGTGTGGAAAATCTATAGTTTTCGTTTGACTCAAAGAGCCAGCTTGAGCGGGGGCTGCATATAAGTTGTTGAAAAATAAGGAACTAGAGCCAACATGATTGAGACTAATGTCTCTCGCCACCACGAAACCTTTCTACAAGTAATTCAAAGCTATTACCAGTTAACAAAGCCTCGGATTATCCCGTTGCTTTTGATTACTACTGCTGGGAGTATGTGGATTGCTGCTAAGGGAGAAGTAGACCCATTGCTGTTGCTAGTAACTCTGATTGGTGGCACTTTGGCTGCTGCAAGCGCCCAGACTATTAACTGTATCTATGACCGAGATATTGATTATGAAATGGAGCGGACGCGCCATCGTCCTCTGCCTTCCGGTAAGGTACAGCCACGTGATGCTCTAATTTTTGCGATCGCACTGGCTACTATTTCCTTTACCCTACTAGCAGTGTTTGCAAACCTCTTAGCCGCCCTGCTAGCATTCTCTGGCATCGTCTTTTATATTTTGGTCTATACCCACTGGCTAAAACGCCACAGCACCCAGAATATCGTCGTCGGTGGAGCAGCTGGAGCAATTCCGGCATTAGTCGGATGGGCTGCTGTCACAGGCACTTTAAGCTGGTCAGCATGGTTAATTTTTGCGATTGTCTTTTTATGGACACCGCCCCATTTTTGGGCGCTAGCTTTGATGATCCGGGACGACTACGCAAAAGTTGGGATACCAATGCTACCAGTGGTTGTAGGCGATACGGCAACAGTGCGGCAGATTTGGTATTACACCTTGGTCACGGTAGCCGCAACGCTGTTGTTAGTTTATCCCTTGGGGGCAAGTGGAATTCTTTATGCTGCGATCGCCCTAAGTCTGGGAGGATTATTTATCTACAAATCTTGGCAGTTGTTGCAGAATCCAGAGGATCGCACTGTCGCTAAAGAGTTGTTTCTCTATTCCATTTCCTACATGATGCTGTTGTGCCTAGGTATGGTAGTGGATAGTCTTCCTATTACTCATCATCTGATTAGTGCAGTGATTAATCAACTGCATTTTATTGGTTAGGGAATGTACAATAACTGCGATCGCGTTGCCAAATTTTGAGGGCGCGATCGCATTTCAAAAATTTAAATATCAAAATTTTTTATTAGACATATTGCAAAAAAAATTATGGTAATATTAAGGGCTGACTAAATCGAGGAAAAATTTACGCCTTCTGAAGTTCGTAGTTATAAATTCCAGCGAGCATTCGCTTTTAACTTTTTGATTAAAAACTTTACTTACTGTTAAACAATAAAACCTCAAACCTTAATTAAATAAAAATCTCAGAATTGGGTTTCGATTATTATTTCTTCAGAGTAATAAGAAAGGTTAAATAAACTCATCTAATAATTTTTCAAATGAGAGTTGGTGTAGTAATCTGTTAATCGTTGACGTCTGAGTTAACACTCTTCACTATCCAATTAAAATTGGAACAACTCTTCTGATGAAATTAACTCAAAAGCTATGTACCGCTATTGCTGCGGTAGCGATGAGTTTGGGTGTACTAGAGGCTGTTCCAGCAGGAGCGGTTACACTCAACTTTGACTGGACTGGTAATACTGGGTATTCAGCTAGAGGCACGTTTGCCTACGATGAAACTCAAGGTTATGCAACTGTTGATGAATCAAAACTTCAGTCGATTACAGTTGATTTTTTTGACCAAAGAAAAAAATTATTAAATAGTTTTGCTCCGATTACCAATGGGAGTATTACTTATGATTTTTTAGACTTCAGCTACGATACTGCCACTAAGTCTTTATTTGGTTTTTTTGATGTAGGTCAAGATAAGGCCCAAAATACAGACTATTATCTGTTCGGAAATGTTGGTTTAAGCCTTAGTTTGAGGAATCCTAGCAAGGGAACAATAGATCAAAATAATGGCTTGATTAATGTGACAAGTACAACCCCAGTTCCAGAACCGCTTACAACAGGTGGGGCTGTCCTTGCTGGTAGCATTGGCTGGCTAATCAAGCGTAAGCAAGCTTATGCTCAAACCAAAGCTTAATCACTATGCTGATTACAAACATAGCTGCCAATTAAGATTAACTAATTATATCTATTCTGAACTATTCAAAAGTATCAACTTTTGATTAATTCTCTGAGTTGAGAAAGAATAAACCACAATTTTTAATTGTGGAATTGGTAGCAATTAAACGAATAATAAAGCCACAAGTAAAAATCTCGTCAAGGATAATAATGTGAAACGCCAGCTAACAAAATACTATAGGCTGTTAGTTTTTTTTGTTTGTACGATGTTTGTTGTCTTTTTTAGTCAGATAGTTATTGCTCAAAGTAACTACAATCTAGGCATTCAAGGAAAGCAGAACGTACAACTAATTGTCAGCAGTGATTTCGTTGTGACTATGAACGAGGCACAACCTGTTATCGCTAATGGTGCGATCGCGATTAAGGATGGCCAAATTGTTGCAGTGGATACACAAGACAAAATCATGGCATCTTACAGAGCTAACAGGACATTGCCAGGTAAAGATATGGTGCTGATGCCAGGTCTTGTCAACGGTCACTCTCACTCAGCAATGGTTCTGTTTCGCGGTCTTGCAGATGACTTAGCGCTAGAAGATTGGCTGCAAAATTATATCTTTCCAGCAGAAGCAAAGTTCGTTGACGAAAATTTTGTCCGTGTTGGTGAGCAGCTTGCTTGCTGGGAGATGATACGCGGTGGTACAACGACGTTCGTTGATATGTATTTCAAGTCAGATGTCGCAGCCAAAGTGGTTGACGAATGTGGCTTGCGGGCTATTATTACAGGGTCGTCAATAGATTTCCCCAGTCCTGGTTTCAAAGGATGGGATGATGCATTTGCCGCATCAGTGGATTTTGTCAAACGCTGGAAGGATAAGAACCCGCGTATTACACCAGCCATTGCTCCACACGCTCCCTACACCGTTTCACCAGAGCATCTTGTCCAAGCTATTCAGGCTGCACGCCATTATGATGTTCCACTTACGATTCACCTAGCAGAGACACAAACCGAAGTTAGAGATATCCAGCAGCGTTACAACGCAACCCCGGTGCAACACCTGGAAAATCTCGGCTTCCTAGACCCGCGAGTTTTTGCCGCGCACGTTGTCTGGCCTAACTCTAGTGAAATTGCACTGTTGGCAAAACGCGGTGTTGGTGTTATTCACAATCCTGACTCAAATTTGAAGTTGGCTTCTGGCTTTGCACCGATTCCGGCAATGCTGAAGGCGGGAATTAAGGTCGGTTTGGGTACAGATGGAGCCGCATCGAACAATGTTCTTGATATGTGGAACGCAATCCGTCTAACTGCTCTCATCCATAAAGGCACAACCCTTGACCCTACTGCTGTCCCCGCCAAGACAGTCTTGCGTATGGCAACACTTGGCGGCGCAGAAGCACTCGGACTATCAGATAAAATTGGCGCAATCAAGGTGGGGCTTCAGGCAGACCTAATTCAAGTCCATCTCGAAGAACCTCATCTGCTCCCGCTTTACGATGTCATTTCGCATTTAGTGTATGCAGCCGATGCCCAAGATGTTGATACAGTCATTGTTAATGGGCAAGTTCTAATGCATAAACGCGAGATGCTCACGGTTGACCCGGAACGAATTCGCCGTGAAGCTACCTCAATTGCTGAGAATATCAAAGCCCAGTTCCGACCTTCTAATTAAAAAGACAAATCTAAACTGCTCTGAATTAAACTCAGGGCAGTGAAAAAATTGTAATGCTTGTAGTGCCAGAAAACAGTCGAATCGGGTGGGAAATCTCTAGGTAAGTCAGCCCAATTGCAACTATAGTATTTTTAGCCTGATTAGAGCATAGTTCCGGGGCAAATGTATCATACTTAGTTCCATCATGTTGACAAAAACTTAATTGTTCTCTTCATTATTTCTGCTATGCAGAAAAACTCTGTGAGAACATTTCGTTTTTGCCTTATAATTCGTCTCCTCACCGACCTAGGTTTTGGTTTAGTAATAGCTTTCTTGCTGTTTGAAGTAAACAGTTTTATGGAGACGCGAAGTTCGCGTCTCTCAAACATATTTACAAATATTCACCTAAAGCTAAAGCAAATGAACAACTCAAAAGAATTTTGTTGCCGATTGAGTTTCAAAGATACTTTTCCAAAGTACTAGCTAGTGTAGTTTTAGGTACGGCACCGACCACCATATCTACTTTTTGACCCCCTTTAAAAATCATTAATGTGGGAATACTACGGATACCATACTGACTGGCAACCTGGGGATTCTCGTCAGTGTTGACTTTCACGACCTTTAGTTGACCTTCATACTGAGAAGAGATTTCATCGACAACAGGAGCTACCATCCGGCAAGGGCCGCACCAGGGGGCCCAAAAGTCAACTAATACGGGTACATCGCTGTCGAGTACTTCTTGCTTAAAAGTAGAGTCTGTAACTTGTGCGGCTGCTGACATGCCTAAAACCTTCGCCAATTATATCTGAGCTTCGTGAAAATTCTACCATAGCAAAAACAGTTGCTTAGGAGTAAAGGATATACATTTACAAAGAAGCTCTAGAATTTATTCATAAACATAAGGAACCGCCCGAACAGTAGTCCGGGCGGAGTGTGGTGTGAGGAGTGAACGGAAACATGCGTCTCCGCTATTTCTATTGTAGGCTAGATATGGGATTTTTCCAGTAATTGTTTAAGATGGCTGGAAAAATTTCTTAAAGAATTAAGAAGTGGGCATGGGGTATTGGGCATTGTCTGTTATTTTTTACTATTCCCTATTACCTATTCCCTCTATTTATTTACCCATGCCTAATTGTTGAGCTTTTTGGTAGACTTTACCTTCGGTTAACAGTGAAGGAGCAATCACAACTTCTACTTGCTGCATTTCTTTAATGTTTTTGGCTCCCAATGTCCCCATACTTGTCTTTAAGGCTCCGACAAGATTATGAGTGCCATCATCTAATCCTGCTGGGCCGATGAGTATTTGCTCTAGGCTACCAGTTGTAGCAACACGAATGCGAGTACCACGGGGCAACACAGGGCTGGGAGTCGCCATACCCCAATGATAACCTCGTCCTGGGGCTTCGGCGGCTCTAGCAAAGGGGGAACCAATCATCACACCATCAGCACCGCAAGCAATGCACTTACAAATGTCGCCACCAGTGATTAAACCGCCATCGGCAATGATGGGGATATAGTTGCCAGTCTCCTTGTAGTAATCATCTCGTGCAGCGGCACAATCGGCGATCGCACTCGCCTGCGGTACACCCACACCCAACACGCCACGGGATGTACAAGCAGCGCCAGGCCCAATTCCCACAAGTACCCCTGCTGCTCCAGCTTTCAACAAATTCAAAGTAACTTCGTAAGTAACACAATTCCCCAACACTACGGGGATAGGCATCGAACGACAAAATTCTGCCAAGTCAAGCGGTACTAATGACTCTGGCGACAGGTGTGCAGTTGAAACCACCGTAGCTTGCACAAAAAATAAATCAGCCCCAGCTTTTGCCACCACCTCACCATATTTGCTTGCACCAGCCGGGGTAGCGCTCACTGCTGCAATACCACCTTGTTGTTTAATTTCCTGAATACGTTGTTCAATTAATTCCGGCTTGATTGGTTCGGCATAGAGTTCTTGCATCAGGGCAACAAATTCATCTTTCCCCACGGAGGCAATTCGATCTAAAATCGGCTCTGGATCAGCATAGCGAGTTTGGATACCTTCTAAATTGAGGACTCCTAATGCTCCTAACTGTGACAAACGTACAGCCATACGAACATCTACTACGCCATCCATTGCACTAGCAATTATTGGGATTTCTCGCTCAATATTGCCAATACACCACTTAGTATCTGCCAAACTCGGATCTAGTGTTCTGTTACCGGGGACTAGAGCAATTTCATCTATTCCGTAGGCTCTGCGAGCTGTTTTTCCCCGCCCAAGTTGAATTTCCACGCTTTAATTTTTCTCAAATCTGTTTAAGCTAGGGTATCAAATTGTGGAGGGAATTGGGGTGATTTTTTTCTACAAACTATAGGGAATACAAGGAGAATTATCAGCGGTGGAAAATGTCACTTATAACTTTGGTCTACCTACCAAGCAGAGGAGATGAGGAAAAATCGTTAATTAGTTTTTATGTTGTGGTGGTGAAGGGATGCCGTTTGGCTATTTTTTCAAAACTATAGTTTGATGTGTCAGTTATTACTTAGTTAATGCCATCATTCTTTGATTAATTTTCCCAATTTTACCGTAGGTAAATAAGGATTATGCAAATTCCCAAAGAGAATTCATTATTTATTTTGAGCTTCATCAGTACCAGTGTAACCAGTTGCTACCCAAAGTATGGCTCTAACTCCATCGCGGATAGATTTCTCAATTGGTTCAGGCGATTTTTCTGAAGGAACTGGCACTGGTTTTAACTCAATACCTCGACTACCCAAAATAATCTCGCCGATGACACAAGCCCGACGCATGTGAAAGTCTGAAGTAATCAAATAAACGCTGTTTATACCGCGAGCTTGCAAATCATCTACCAACGTAGTAAAATTAGTCACTGTGTCCACCGCTTGATAATCCAAGTGTAAGCGCTTGGGATCAATGCCAGCTTTGGTAAACACTCGTTGTGTAGATTTAGGTGGGCTACCTCCAGTGATCCAGATTGGTATATTTGGATGCTTGCGAGCAAATTGAGCTGTAAACTTCTCTCGCTCTAAGCGCCTCGTTGAACCACCCAATACTAAAACTGCTTGTGGCTGTACAAATTGGTTTTGTACTTCTTTGTATCCCCACCACATTGCTAGCGGTAAGACAAGAGCCATAAACCTAAAAGATTTACCTATAAACAATAGCTTATTCAAGGCTCGATAACCTAGTTTACTGAGTCCAGAATTTTCTCTAACCAGAAGAAAAACAATTTTAGAGTAGCAAACTACTCAAAAACCTACCCGAATCCAAATTAGGGTAATCGTTTTACAGCGCGATTAAGCGTGCTTGATGTTTTTCCTCTAATTGATGGATTATCCTAACCTTTATCGGACGATCCAGCAAAAGATATGCAACCACTTGATATATTTAGTTGTTTAAACGACGGGACTGGTGCGACTTGAACGCACGACCTAGCGCTTAGGAGGCGCTCGCTCTATCCATCTGAGCTACAGCCCCAACTACGAAGCATATACAATGATAGCAGTAGTTTTAGCGAGACTGCCAAGAATTGTCCCAAGAACCGCCGCCTACTTCTAAACCACAAAGAAAACTTTGGGCTTTCAGGATAATTTTAGATTTTCCCCCGTTTAATTCTCGCAACTCTAGATTTAGCTGCCCTTGCATGGTGTCCCGGCAACAAAATTTTAAGCCATCTGCTGTGGGCGCACGCAGGGATGTACCAGGTAGATGCGTGGTTCCTGTCAACTCAATCTCGTAATTTAAGTTTTTTGCTTGCATTTGCCATCTACCCCAAGGCTGAATTTGCCAATCTACTTGTGAGTTCCAAGGAACGAATTCATAAAACTTACCTTGATAATGCAAGCCAATCATAGCTACAGATTCCATCCACCACAGCACACCACGCCGTCCCCCACCAGCGGTTAATGCCAAATCGGTTTCACCCTCGAAAGAATTACAGTTTATCCAAAACCATTTTTTTGGGAAAGCACCACCCCAATTTTTTTCGCCGTAGGCTGGGGCGTTGGTGAATTCGTAAATTTTGCCATTCCAGTCAATCCAGCCGCTAGCTAAACCATGAGCCATCAAAATTTGCCATCCGGGTTCAAAAATCGGTAAAAATGACAGCAAACCAGCGGTTGATTGCTGAATGCTATCTTGATTTCCCCATGCATATACTGGCTGGATTTCATACTGCCAACGGCAGTAATTACCAGTAGCAGGATCGCGAATTACTCCCTGATTTAAGGTGGCTGTGGCTTGATAACCTTCTTGAACATGACGTTCAAACTCTGCTGGTAGAAGGTAGAAGGGTGGGACGTGTAAATCGGTTTTGCCCCAATGGCCCAATCCTAGGACATCTTGGCTACCCCAAAATTTCTTAACATCAGGAAAAGTACGCCATAGATACTCATCATCCGGGCCAAGGATTTGGGCTGCGCCACCACTGTGGGGTTTACCGCCGATTGGGTCTTCGATGGAGTACATAAAGGCGAATGTTTGCCCAATTTCCGCCAACGTGACGCGGTAATACCAGCCTTCAAAGAAGCGGCGACTACTGTCATCCCAGTGATAGCCAGAATGGGGCGTTTGTGTTGATTGAAGGATATTTAGGGGAATAGTTAACATAGATTTACATAGTTGTCTATTTCTCAGTATGCGCGATGACCTCGATATCAATCATGCTTATGAAATTCTTGGGTTGGAACCCGGTGCATCGCCAGCACAGGTGAAACGAGCTTATCGTAAGCTGGTGAAGATTTGGCATCCCGATCGCTTTTTTGATCAAAAGCAAAAACAGGAAGCTGAGGAAAAAATTAAGCAAATCAACGTAGCTTATAACAAGCTTAAGTCTGAACGTCCTTTAGAGCCTCCAACCCCTGAAAAACCATTTTCGCGCCCAAATCCCACCAAAATATCTGTCAATCGCTGGGATGCGGAAACTTTTTATAATTGGGGAGTGGAAAATGTTACTAGTGGAAGATATGAGGAAGCGATCGCAGATTTTACCCACGCGATTCGCCTCAATCCTGGCTACATTGATGCATACAAATACCGTGGGTTAGTTTGCTCTCAACTGGGATACGAATATAGAGCAACTTCAGATTTAAGTAAAGCCGCACAGTTAGAACTAGAGTTAAGAAATCCAGGATATACACCTGCATCACCCTCACCTAGATCTGTATCAAAGCATAGGCCTCTGGTAGAAAGATTGTGTCAGAAAGTTAAAAGTTTACTGCGGCTAAATCGGCGTTGGAGATAAAACGCTTCACATAGCAACACCATAGTTTGAATGATATTCTACTAGTAGCTGGTAATACTAAGTAAAGTTTTATTGGCTGCTTATTTTTTAGTATTCCTAAATATGCAAGATTTAATATCTGTACGTACCCTCAAAGGTCATTCAAGTAAGGTGATGTCTGTCGTCTTCAGTCCTGATAGGCAAATGTTAGCTAGTGGTAGCGGCGATAAAACTATTACGCTATTCCCTTGTCAGTAAGATAATCATTTACAGGAAGCGATTAAGAAAGACTGTAACCCCGTAGTAAACTACTACGCTTGTGTGCCTAACCAAAGCTAGTAGTTCACCAATCCCAAAAATGACGGTCGGAGAAAGGTTTATTTCCTTTCCCCCTTACCCTTTTCCCTTTTCCCTTTAAAAAGCCAAGTTTCTTTGGCAGACTACTAGTCTGATAGCTACAGCACCAATAGCCGCATCAGGCAAGTGGCAATATTCTTAAGAAAGATTTCCGAATTATTGCGATAAGTTAATGCTATTCAAGTTTAGTAAATATACTGTGTGGCTAAAGAAGATAATGCTAGCTTAAGAGCAAGGTACAAACAGGTTAAAAGTTTAAACAAAAACTTTCAAGTTAGAGCCTGTGCCTCCTGCTCTAATATTCTCGCGATCGCTGCTAGGTTGTAACATCCTGTGAATGTGTTTTAGCCTTGAGTTCATTGAGTTGTTTTGGAGGTTTTTGAACGCACAGTCAGATATGCCTACCTAGTTGGAATAAAGGATGTGCAACTCTGAGTAGATCGATTGCGAATACTGTCCACCTTAGTTTAGTTAGCTACTTCTAATTCTCCTATTTTCTTGAAATATTGCCTCCTTAAGAAACCGCCCCAAGCTACTTGATAATTTTCCATCGTAGCTTTCGGCGGTTTCCGTTGTTGAGTTATTTAATAAATCTAGAGTTAAACGTTTAGGGTTTTCTTACTAATTAACTAACGTAATTACAGTAACTTCTGGTGCAATACTTTTCGGATAAGCGTAAACTACTCTTTTTTGATATGGAGAAAGGGAAAAGGACAATGGGTAAAGGTGAATTCAAACTCTTTCCCTTTCCCCTTTCTCCCTTAACCGAAAAGTATTGACTTCTGGTGGACATTTTCTGACTAATTAACTAACGTAATTACAGTAACTTCTGGTGGACAAAATAGGCGTCCTGGGCGATAAGTTCCTAAGCCGCGATTGACATATAATTGATTTTTTTCTACCTGATGAAATCCCTGTGCCCACTCCCAATATCGCACTACTTTAGAGCAGTCTCCTAGTAAAAACGTCACCCAACATCGGAGTTTTTTAGGAATTTGTTTTAGCAGTTTTTTATAATAAACTACTAGAGGGCCAACGCCCGGAATCACAATATGACCACCGTGGGTATGACCAGATAATTGTAAATCTACGCGCCATTGTTGCAATATCTTAGCTGTATCTGGATTGTGAGATAAAACGATGCGGGGTATATTAGGTTCTAATTGATTCATGACTGTTGCGGGACGAAATTCCCTTGACCAATAATCAGCTAGTCCTACTAGCGGCAATTTTTTCCCTAGGGGATAAGCGATTTCATTCCAAAGCACATGAACCCCAATACTAGTCAGCGCGGCTGTAACTTCTGCTTGGGAGTGGCTGTAATGTATATCATGGTTGCCAAGTACAGCATAGATACCACAGCGACTTTGCAGATGTTTGAGTCGAAGCACCAGTTGGTGAATTGGCGTGGGATCGTCAGTTACGTAATCACCAGTTAATAGAACTAAATCCGGTTCAACTTCGTTAGTAAGTGCGATCGCTTTTTCTAACATCTCTTCTGACAGCCGCAAACCATCGTAGTGAAAATCTGACAACTGCACCAGCTTTGTGCCTTGTAAAGACGCTGGAAGTTCTGCAATCTTAACCGTTATTTTATCTACTCTTAAATGCCCCGTAAATAACCAATGCATATAGTAACTGACACTCCTCATACCAGCGCTTACAGCTTACCAAAAATTAAAATGTATCTTGAGTAACTGCAACAATTTCTGTCATAAAATCCAAATAAAATAAATGAATTGGTTGGAATTCTGTTACTAAATTATACTAAGCTAGGAAAAAATATATTATGGCAAGGGACAGGGAACAGGCTTGAGAGTCTCTTGATGTCAGGGTTTTATGATCATCTGATATCCTAAACTACCTGGTAACAGCTATATTTCATAAACTGGATAACGCATTTTAAATTGCTTATATCAAGCTTTTCTCTATATGTCTTAATTACGAATTACGTTAGCGAGTCTTGTCTACGACACGCTACGTCATAACACAGCGTTAGCGAATCTTCCCCCAAGGGTAGTACTACGGTCTTCTCCCTTCGCGTAGCGTCGCCTTTAGGAGAAGGGCTGTAGTGCGAACGAGCGTCATTACGAATTACGTAAAGCCTGCGGCATAGCTACGCTTAGAGCGCAGCGGGGCGTAGCCCCAGAGCGAATTACGAATTAGTATTACTCACTTTGTAGCGTAATTATAGTAATTTCTGGGCGACAAAATAAGCGACCGGGGAGATAAGTTCCTAAGCCACGATTGACATATAACTGATTTTTTCCTAACTGATGTAAACCCTCTGCCCATTCCCAATGGCGTACTACAGAAAAGTTTCTTCGTAAAAATGGTATCCGACGCCGTATTTTTAAGGGTATTTTTCTCACGATCTTTTTGTAAACAACCACAGCAGGGCCAATTCCAGGAATCACGATTTGACCACCGTGAGTGTGACCAGATAATTGCAAATCGACTCGCCATGCTTGCAATATCTCCGCAGTATCCGGGTTATGGGATAAAACAATACGAGGTGTAGCGGGGTCTAGCTGGTTCATTACTGATGCAGGATTGAATTCCTTTGAGTAACGGTCTGCTAATCCTATCAGTGGTAATTCTTTTCCTAGTGGATAGGCAATTTCATTCCAAAGAACGTTAATTCCAATGTTAGTTAGAGCTGCTGTAACTTCGGCTTTTGAGTGTGTGTAATATATATCATGGTTGCCTAGTATGGCATAAATACCAGCGCGACTGTGCAGATGTTTAAGTCGTAGTACTAGTTGGTGAATTGGTGTAGGGCTTGTGGTTACATAGTCACCAGTTAATAGAATTAAGTCTGGTTTTACTTGGTTGCTAACTGCGATCGCACTTTCTAACATTTCTTCTGATAGTCGCAAACCATCATAATGAAAATCTGACAACTGCACCAGCTTTTTACCTTGTAATGATGCAGGCAACCCTGCAATCTTAACCGTTAATCTCTGTGTACTCAACGGCCCAGATAACAACGAGTGCATAAGGTGTTCAATAGTCTTCAATCATAGCGCTTACAGCTTAACGAAAAATTATCCGATTTCCCGTAGCGACTAAAGTAAATTCTTATAAATTTCATCAAACCTATAGATTTAAATGTATTTGTACTAATTTAAATCAAATTTAAATTTAGTTATTTATGTTAAATATGCTACTTAGTTGCCTTTGTTTAGGCGTGCGATCGCTGCGAATAAGACGTAGCCCATCGCCAAAACGTCTGGAGATAATTGCCACAGCTACCCATTTATTTCAAGAACCAGGTAAATTAGCAGCAGTAGCACAACTAATGAGTGAATAATTGAAGCATTAGTAAGTAGGTAGGTATAATTAAATATAAAATAAAATTATAGTTCGTAGTGGGCGATTCATCGCTCAAAACAAGGATTATCAAGACTAAAGTCCTTACTACAAACTTTAATTTATTTATGCCTAGCTACTTAGCAATTCGTAATTCGTAATAAAGAAAGTTAGTTTCTTTTTTCAAATTGGTATTACCTTATTGTTGGGGTATGAGGTCGATATGGTGTGGCGAGAGTACCCTTGCGGAGGTCTAGATGGATGTAGTCAAGCGTCGTATCGGTCTTGAGCAAGAGTTTTTTCTGGTAGATGAGGTTGGTCATCTGAGCGATCGCGCCGATGAGTTTTTGCAGGGTTGTCACTCAATGGCTCAAGCACAAGGTTTAAACCCAAGTTACTTTGTGCCAGAGTTCGTCAAGAGTATGGTGGAGATTAACACACCACCAGCATATAGTGGCACAGAGTTAGCCAGAGAATATCTAAAAAATCTCAAATTAGCGCTTTGTGTGGCACGACAGATTGGTTTACGGCTTTATCCTCTGTCTAGCTATCCTTTGCATATCATGCCAGTCATGCGCGATCGCCCTAATTATCATATCCAAGCGCGGACTGTTGGCTATGACAAATTTTTGCATGCTGGGAAATGTACTGGTACACACCTACATTTGGAAGTTCCGTCTGGAGTAATTGACCCTCGTGTTGCAGTTTCTTACAACTCTACAGCGGCAGAGCGAGAAGAACTACTAAATATCTACAATTTAGCTACAGCTTGCGACTCAGCACTCATTTCCCTGACGCGGGCGTGTCCCTTTTATGAAGGACAGGCGATCGGGCTAGCCGCGCACACAATTCGTTATCGAGGTAGCGAAACCTTTGGCTGGGAAGGAGTTTACACTAATTTACAATCTGTCGGCGGACTCATGCCTTATGCTGAGAGTGTAGAGAGTTTAGTGGAGCAGCAATTTGCTCGCTACTACACTTGGCTGCAAGCGATGGAAAAAGCCGGAATTGAACGTCACCTGTTTTTAGAAGCGGGAGGAAGCTTACTCAAATCAGCTTGGAATCCGGTTAGACTCAACAAACTTGGTACTGTGGAAATAAGATGTATAGATAGCAACTATCCCTCAGTTATTTTAGCTGTAATTGTACTGTTGGAGAATGCGGCTGATCGAGTCAGACGCGAGAAGTTAACAGTTAGACCAGCTAAAGGAATGCAGACATTTGAACTAGTAGGCGATTGCCTTTATGTACCGGATTTTGAATATCTCAATGGTGAATTGCTCCATGCCTCAGCTACAGAGGGAGTCAAAAACCCCAAAGTTAAGGCTTACGTCAATTCAATTTTGCAGTTTGCTATGAAGGACACTGGTGAAGGAGCAAAGTTTCTGGAAAAACTGAGCGCATACCTTGATCGCTATCAGACAATAGAAGCCGGGATATTGCAAGAGTTTACCCCGACAACTGCTCAACTTACATTAGATGCGGGTTTGCGTCTAGTGCGTGAGTGTTGTGACAAGCTAGAAGCACAGGTTTCATGGATAGACACAGAAAATCCCTTATCAGCGTTGGATCTTGACGAACGATTGTTACTACAGCAGCTTTAAAAGCATTCCAACTAAATTTACTCAAAACTTAAGGCTATGGACGTTAAAGAACTTCTAAATCGATATGCAGCAGGAGAAAGGAACTTTCACGGTATCGTTTTACCGAAAGCCGATTTACGGGGTGTTCACTTGGGCGGTGTAGACTTTGGTAGAGCAGACCTACGGGGTGCTAACTTAGCAAAGGCATCCATGAGTGGAGCTAATCTGTGTAAAGCAAATCTTCAAGGTGCGAACTTAGAACACGCAAATTTATCTGAAGTGATTTTTTGTGGCGCTGATTTGTGTGAAGCTACACTGACAACAGCCAACCTCAATGAATCAGACCTCAGTGGTGCATATCTTTGTGATGCAGACTTATGTGATGCTACTTTGCACATGGCATCACTTAGCGCAGCAAACTTGCAACGTGTAAACCTAAGTGATGCCAAAATGAGCGGAGTTAGGATGTGGAAAGCTGATTTGCGAGAATCTGATCTGAGTGGTGCTGATTTAAGTGAGGCAAATCTGAGTGAGGCAAACCTGACTGGGGCAAATTTAAATGCAACAGATATGAGTGAAGCTTTTTTAACTGGGACAATTATGCCTGACGGTACTATACATAAATAGTGTTAATTGAATCTAAAGTCTATATCCTTGCTGATACACCGCGCCCAACATTCTCTAGCCAGTGCAAAACACTTAGCTAAGACTAGAAATGAAATAGCTGCATTAAAATCAGTTCAATCTCAAACTTTGCAACAAGTTTTGAGGAAAGTGGAGCAAGCATTTGTTTCTATGCCGGAACAAAATCATTTTTTTGTCTCCACCTAGAGGTTACGCCGTCTATATTCCTCAGTTTTGATCAGATTTTTTTACATAGCCAATTAATGTTTAAATTATTACCAATATACTCATACTTAAGATGTAGTTATCATCCTGGAAAATATTCTTAATGGTCATCTAACTTTCATCAAAACTATATCAATTGGTTGATATTTAAATCGAGTTATTTTTTTAGTATCAATGCAATACCTTGTGAATCAATTAGAGAAAATTAAACAAGGTATTAAGTAAGGATAAAATAAATCCTCAGTTATTAGACATCATTCACATCCTTTTTAAGAAATCAGGAAATCCAAATAAAGAATAGATAGCAATCTGGTTTGATTTTTGAAAAAAATCTCGACACTTAAGCTTCAAGTGTCGACGGTTATTGTCTACCAAAATCTGAATCTGGTGGGTAATGTCACCCTACCTATATTTCAAAATTCAGATAGGAACTCTATATGGATAAGAAATTAATATTTGCTTTTTTTGCCATAGCATTAGCAAGTTTACTATTTTTACCATTATTTACTTTCAATCAGGACAAACAATTTTTGTTTTTGTCAAGCTCTTTATCAACTAGGCCAACTATTGAACAGGTAAAAGAGCAATATGAATCTGATTTACTGAGTATTAATGGTGTAGTAGGTGTGGGAATTGGCAAATGTGAAGATAAACCTTGCATAAAAGTGTATTTAGAAAATGAATCTCCGAACTTGAAAAAGCAAATACCAAAGCAGTTGGACGGATTCAAAGTAGATACACAAGTGACTGGAGCTATTCAAGCATTGCCTCAGCAATAACAAGTCTTTTTTCTCTGTAAATAGGAGATGGCGATGAACCAAGTTAATAGCGTCAAACAGAATTATGAGGAACAACTGATGAGGCTGCCCAACGTCACAGGCGTTGGCATTGGTGAAAAGGATGGGAAGACGGTTATTAAAGTTTTTGTTACCCAAAAAGTTCCAGAATCCGACTTGCAGCCCCAGGAAGTTGTCCCAAAGTCTATAGAAGGATGTGAAACCGACGTTGAAGAAATCGGCATTGTAACAGCACAAATCTAAGCAACCAGATCAACAGGAGATTTGATATGAAATTAGATGAAAACAAAATGATACTGTCTGGACAGTACACAACAGAGGTACAAACAGCTCACAGATTAGCCGTAGAAGAGTTTATGAGTCCACAGCAGCTACGTCCCAACGTCGTTGGTCTTGGAGTAGGTGTCAAGTGGCGGAATGGGGAACCCACAGGTGAGCCAGCATTGGTGACATTGGTAACTCACAAGATGCCAAAAGATGAGTTGAGTGACGCCGACCTGATACCATCAACATTAGCAGATATGCAAACTGATGTTTTGGAAATAGGTTATCCTTTTGCGGGAGTGGGCGAGTTACGCCAAAAACCAACACAACTAAGAACCGAGCTAATACAACCTACTGATGGTGTTTCTGGAAGTTACCGTGTTACTGAAAGGGTTGAGATACCAGAGGCCGGCGTTGAGTTGCTTGCTAAACGGGCCCGCCCAGCTGAAGGAGGCTACAGCGTCGGACATTTCAAGATTACGGCAGGTACTATTGCTACTTGCGTATACGATATTTTACCAGAAGGTTCTACTAACCCTCCTGTGCATGGCAGAGGTATCCCATCTCGATACTACATTCTTAGCAATAATCACGTCTTGGCTAACAGCAACGATGCTGCTATAGGCGATCCTATATTGCAACCAGGCCCCTTTGATGGGGGGACTGCTCCAACTGATATCATCGCTCGGTTAAACCGATTTGTTCCGATTGATTTTGAGCCAACAATTCCCAGAGAACAGCACCGCAACCTTGTAGATGCGGCGATCGCAGAAGGAGCATTCCATGATCTTGATCGAGAAATTTACTGGTTGGGTTACGTGCGAGGCTGGCGGCGCAAGCAGGATGTAACGGTGGGGATGCCTGTGTATAAGACTGGACGCACCACAAACTTCACAAGCGGCAGAATTACGGCGATTAGTGCCACTGTCGATGTGGGCTATGGTAATGGAAGGATAGCCCGTTTCAAGGATCAGATAGTTACTACCAATCTTTCCGCCGGTGGTGACTCTGGTTCACTGGTTGCTACTTTAGTAAATAACACCCCGGCCGCTGTAGGGCTGTTGTTTGCTGGCTCCTCGGTAGCAACTATTGTCAATCAAATCGAAAATGTGCGATCGCTACTACGGATAGAAGTTGCAGAACAGATCCTCTAAAAGCCCATTTTCAATTACTAGTAGTCTACTAACCCAAAATTCTCGGTTTTGGGCTGGAGAAAAGTAAAAGGAGGAAAGAGTAATAAATACCTTTCCTCTTTAACAACATTTATAAAAATGTTTTTGACAGGAAAAAAGGCAATCAAACAATCAGGTTCATAAGATAACTATGATTCAATTACCTTACTGTTGCTACCTTCTTCCGTACTTGCTATTTCTAAAAGAGTCTTCAGTACAGAGTCAGGGTTAAGACTGATAGAATCAATACCTTGCTGAACCAAAAATTGAGCGAATTCTGGATAGTCGCTGGGTGCTTGACCGCAAATACCAATTTTGCATCCGTGCTTTTTAACTGTGGCTATGGCTTTAGCAATCATCCGCTTTACAGCTGCATTGCGTTCATCGAATAAATGCGCTACTAATTCCGAATCTCTATCTACTCCTAATATTAATTGTGTCAGGTCATTCGAGCCAATTGAGAATCCATCAAAGATCTCACAAAATTCATCCGCCAATTGCACATTACTAGGTAACTCACACATCACATAGACTTGCAAACTATTTTCTCCCTGTACCAAACCATGCTTTGCCATCTCTGATAGCACGCGCTGACCTTCTTCGGGAGTACGACAAAATGGAACCATTAAAATTACATTAGTTAAACCCATGCGATCGCGGACATTTTTCATCGCTAGACATTCTAAAGCGAAGCCTTCACGGTAGCGTTCATCGTAGTAGCGAGAAGCACCACGCCACCCCAGCATCGGGTTTTCTTCTTGGGGTTCAAACTGCTTGCCACCCAAAAGGTTAGCATATTCATTACTTTTAAAATCTGACAGGCGCACAATCACAGGTTTGGGATAAAAAGCAGCTGCGATCGTGCCAATACCTTGAGCTAGTTTATCGATAAAGTACGCGGTTTTGTCTTTGTATTGGGCAGTTAACTCGGCAATTTGAGATTTGGCAAACTGATCTTCTAATTTATCAAAGTGAATTAACGCCAGTGGATGCGTCTTAATATGATTAGCAATGATAAATTCCATTCGCGCTAATCCGACTCCATCATTGGGGATAGCGGCATAACTTAATGCTTCTTCTGGATTACCCACATTCATCATAATTTTGGTACGAGTGTGGGGCAATTTTTCCAATGCTAATTCTGTCACTTCATAAGGCAATAAACCTTCGTAAACTCTGCCAGTTTCACCTTCTGCACAGCTAACAGTAATTTCTTGTTCTGTTTTCAATACGGTGGTGGCATTCCCACAACCAACTATTGCTGGAATACCTATTTCTCTAGCAATAATTGCACTATGGCAAGTACGTCCACCTTGGTTAGTAACAATTGCACTAGCACGTTTCATGATGGGTTCCCAGTCGGGATCAGTGCGATTTGTGACTAGTACTTCTCCAGGTTGAAACTGGTTAATTTGATGCACATCCAGAATAACTCTGGCTTTACCTTGTCCAATCATCTCACCCACACTCCGCCCTGTACTCAACACTTCACCTTTTTGGTGTAAATGATAAGTGCGGAGAACATTTTTAGATTTCTGAGACTGTACTGTTTCGGGACGCGCCTGCACTATGAAAAGTTCATTGGTAATCCCATCTTTTGCCCATTCAATATCCATTGGTGTATAGACACCACGTACTTGTGAGTAATGTTCTTCAATGAGACAACAAGCGTGGGCTAACTGTAAAATTTCTTCATCACTAAGGGCATATTTTAGGCGATCGCTTGCCGCAACACTGATATTTTTGGTCAATTTCGATCCGCCAGTATCGTAGACCATCTTGATTTCTTTTGTACCCAGGCGTTTTTCTAAAATTGGGCGATATCCCTGCTTTAGCGTAGGTTTAAATACTAAGTATTCGTCTGGATTGACCGCTCCTTGTACTACATTTTCTCCCAAACCATAGGCGGCAGTAATTAGTGCTACATCTTGAAAACCTGTTTCAGTATCGATAGAAAACATCACCCCAGATGTTGCCAGGTCAGAACGCACCATTTTTTGTACGCCTACCGAGAGGGCTATGCTAAAGTGGTCGAAACCTTTGATTTTACGGTAAGAAATAGCGCGATCGGTATAGATTGAAGCAAAGCACTTGTGACAGGCTTCTAGTACAGCTTGCACCCCGTGGACATTCAGGTAGGTTTCTTGCTGTCCGGCAAAGCTAGCATCAGGTAAGTCTTCGGCTGTGGCACTAGAACGGACTGCAACATCTGTGTTAGCGCCATATTGTTCTTCAAGGTCTTGATAAGCTTGGGTAATGGCTTGTTGCAATTGTGCTGGGAATGGAGTTTGTAGCATTAAAGACCGTGCTTGCTGACCAATAGAATGGAGATTGTTCACATCTTCTACATTTAAATCTGCAAACAATTGCCGCAATTTAGCTTCCAAACCTGCTGAAGAGATAAAGTAACGATAAGCGTAAGCTGTAGTAGCAAATCCTGTGGGAACCTTGATGCCTTTGGGTACAAGCTGCTGAATCATTTCTCCCAAAGAAGCGTTCTTGCCACCGACTAGGGCTATATCTGCAATTCCAACTTCGCTTAAAGGTAATACTAAGGCTTTGTCTTGGGATTGATGAGGAGTTTGTTGATTAACTAGCGCTTCTGGCATGGAAAATTTCCTTTTATCAAGCTAATCATGAGGGTTATAGTCGTCTCACACTTATAGTTATAGGAAAATTATTTGAGGAACTTGTGAGGGTAGAGTTAACTAATTCGTAATTCGCTCTGGGGCTACGCCCCGCTGCGCTCTAAGCGTAGCTATGCCGCAGGCTTTACGTAATTCGTAATACTCGCCTTCTCTACAAGACGCTACGCGAACGGCGAGAGGCAAGCTACGTCATTTGTAATGACGCTCTATCGTTAAATTGTGGTTATCGCCGGAGTAATGTTGCCAATGTAAGTACTGAGCGATCGCGCAGTTTGCACTAAGAAATTCTGAGGATCTACAAGACATGGACTGCAAGCCAAAACTGCTTCTAAAGGAACTGCTACAACTTGCCCATTTTGCCAAGCTACCATCTGTGCAGATTGCCCATCAGCTAACAAATCCACGGCGGCTTTACCAAAAGCCGTGGCTAGCAAACGGTCTAAAGCTGAAGGAATACCACCTCTTTGGATATGTCCTAAAACGGAAACCCGAATATCAATTTGATCGTGACTGCAATGGCGAAGCTCATCGGCAATATATTGACCCATACCACAAGATGGCTTTTCACAAGATGGATAGTTTGATGAATCGGCTGCTATTTGAGCGCCTTCCGCCACAACAACAATTGCAAATCTGCGTTCCCAGCGATCGCGTAATTCTGCTAAATGTTCACACACACCTTTAATTGTGTAGGGAATTTCAGGAATCAAAATCACATCAGCACCGCCTGCAATGCCGGAATGCACTGCTAAATGACCAGCTTTACGTCCCATGACTTCCACAATCATCACGCGATCGTGACTAGCAGCTGTAAATGTTAAACGATTCAGAGCATCAACAATCGTATTAACCGCAGTATCAAACCCAACAACTCTTTCTGTCTGACCGACATCATTATCAATTGTTTTCGGGATAGCAACGAACTGCCAGTTTCCTTTACTTTGCAGTTGGTTGAGAATTGCTAAACTGCCATCTCCACCAATACCAATCAAGGCATCTAGTTCTAAAGCATGATAGCCTGCAATAATCTCGTCAATATGAGCTAGGGTATCACCTTTGTTGATGCTACCCAGAATCGTGCCTCCCATATTCAGCAAGGGATCAATACCACGTAGGTCTAGACCATGTATGCTCAGAGGAATTGCCTTTCTCTCCAAAAGCCCTCTAGTTGCATAGGGAATACCCACTACCTGCCAGTTATAGGTGAGAGTAGCGTGGTTAACAACTGCCCGAATCACAGCATTGAGTCCAGGACAGTCACCACCACTGGTAAGAATGCCAAGTCGTTTTTGCATAGTCATCACACCTCAACCTGAAACGTTTCTATCCAACCAGTCAAAGTTTTGCTCTAATGCGGGAACTGCTAAATCTTCGTGCAAAAAGCTAAATAATTGCGCCATTTTACCTGATTCCATACTTTTGAACCCTGTTTTGGCTGCTATGTTGAGGTTAAGTCAAAAATCTGAGGAAGTTGTGAGGATCTAACTTAGGTATTATGCATTGGGCGTCTGGAGTGTAATTAAATCATACCCTCATCCAGCACACCGAAAATTCACTTACTGTCCTCACAAGTTTCTCAAATTGTTCTCCTATCATCCTGACTGTGAGACTCGCAACATCCTGAACAGACAAGAGGCTCAAACGATGAATTCGGCATCTGCTATTAAAACTAAGAACACGGCAAAAGCAACTTCAGCAACAGATAAACGCTTTAAGATGCTGGATGCAACTATCAAACGCTACCAGTATCAACAGGATGCACTCATTGAGATATTGCATAAAGCGCAGGAACTTTTTGGCTATTTAGAAAACGATGTATTAATTTACGTTGCTCACAGTCTCAAACTGCCACCTAGTCGAGTTTATGGTGTTGCCACGTTCTATCATTTGTTTTCACTTGCACCTAGTGGCGTACATACCTGTGTGGTGTGTACGGGTACGGCTTGTTACGTTAAAGGCGCTCCAGCGATCCTGGCAAATTTAGAAAAGTCTGTCCACATCCACGCTGGTGAAACTTCGGCAGATGGTCAAATTTCTCTGCTCACAGCAAGGTGTCTGGGTGCTTGTGGAATTGCACCTGCTGTAGTATTTGATGGTACTGTTTTAGGCAACCAAACCCCTGAATCAGTATGCGAATGGCTACGCCACTGCTTCGCAGAACGCATTAAAGGATGGCTGGAGGGAACAGAGCGATCGCCTCACTCCTAATATTCAGTTTTCTCTTTAGATAAAATCAAAATTTAAAAAACCTGCGGGAGGAAATATAAATCAATATTTTTAAATACATTCCTCCTGCAATTCAATTCTGACTAACAAGCTAGGATGGTCAGTTGTGAAATCGAGTAGATATTTTTCTGTACTTATCACTTTTGTATTAGTAGCATCTCTTACTATTATAGTATCTCCATCTGTTCATGCTCAAACAACTAATTCATGCCAGCAGAGCGGTGTTGTATGCTTCGACAATCAAGAACTCTTCACTATTAAAGCCAACTTCTATTCATACACACCTGAACGGCGAGCAGAAAGAATTACTGAAACCATCCAAAATATTGCTAATAATTATTCAATTCCAATTGATTCTATTAAAGTTGAGGAAGGATATGGCACTAACAATATTATGGTAGAAGAGATAATTCTCGTCATTGTGACAGATGCCGATGCTAGAGCAGCAAGATTAAATAGAAAATCATTAGCAGATAGATGGTTACAAAAAATTAAAGCATCTATTGAAAATTATAGAAAAAATCAGCGTACTTCTTCTATAAAAGATAATATTGCAAGCTTTTGGAATAACCACATTGAACCTTATTATTTAATAATTATTAGATTAACTAGCATTGTTGTTGGGCTAGGATTTTTTTATGTATTTTTTGCTGCTATTTATTTCTATTTATTGAAAGATAAAAAAATTGATATTTATGTTAAAAAACGCCTAAAATCCATTAGAAATAGATGTAGAAAATGTCAACAAGAACAATGGGCAAACCACCTATCTCAATCTACATCACAAATATGTAGATTCACAAAAAGCATAAATAAATTTGTTGTAATATGGACTGGAATAGGAATTGAAATAATAGTTTTATTCATCATTGTTATATTAATTGCTAGGCTAATATTTGTAATTTACTATAATAATTTTGATTTAACAACGGACGAGTTAGAAAAACTAAGAAAACATATAGCTACTTTGTTAAATATTATTGGATTGCTCCTCTTGTTTGGAGTTGTGTCCGTTTTACTTCACTGGCTCTCCAGCAGTAGAGAGGGTACAGTAGTTCTTCCCTTTGATGATACAACTGCACCACTATCTGAAGAACCAAATAACAAATCTAAAGGAACATCTAATCAGGGCAAAGCGATCGCTGATTCATTAGTTGAAGAACTTCATAGAATTAGTCATATATACACTATTCTGTCCCCGACTATAAAGCCAGGAGAAGAAAAGATTGAGTTACAGAGATTGAGAAAGTTAAACTTTCCTCCATTAACTTCCAGCCAAGAAAATATAGAGAGTAATCTTACTGATGTTGCGACTTTTGAAGCTGGTAAAACCAGTTTTTCGCTTGGAAGAATAATTCTAACTATCAAATTGCTGTGGCCTTTTGGAGGTGTGAATAGGGTAATCTCTGGAAGTCTACAAACCTACGGCTCGACAACTCGTTTGGTTGTCAGATTAGACTATCAAAGTGAAGTAAAAGCTTGGGAGGTGACGTGGGAAAATTATCAGAAAGAGCCAATGACTGAGAAAATTAAGGATCTAGCTTATAAGGTTGCTATGTATTTAGCACCCGATATTACTGCTCAAACATGGTATGGTTTCAAGTTTTATACTGAAGCAATTTCTGACTACTACCAATATCAGCAAACTAGCTCGTTAGAACATCTTAATAATGCCGAAGACAAGTGTAAAAAAGCGTACCAAGAAGAAAGAAAATATGAGAAGCTTGATGACCTATTCTATAAAATAGGCAGGGCTTATTTGGAGGAAAAACTATATTATCCGGCGGAGAGAGCTTTTCGGTCATCCTTAAAAATTAATCCTAAAAGTGAATATTCCTATACTGGGCTGGGAAATGTCTATTACGCACAGGAAAAATTAGATAATGCTATCAATAAATATGAACTTGCTAAGAGGGTAAATAAAGATTTTCCCTATTCTTATAATGGTCTTGGTAATGTATATTTTCAGCAAGGAGATTATGAAAAGGCGCTTGAACAGTATAAAGATGCTTGTGACAAAAATGAAAAATACTGGCATGATCATTTCTGGAAACCTTACCATAATCTTGGGCTTATATTCTTATACGGAGATGAAGAGAAATTAACAGACTATGAAAAGGCTAAAGAAAAATTTCAAAAAGCCAGATGTGTTAACAAACATTTAAAAGATGCCCAGGAATTGCATCCAGTTCATAGTGGACTAGCTTTAGCCTACCTTTTTCAAGCTAATGAAGACTTTATTAAACAGCAGAAATCTAAAAAAACATTATTATTTCTAATAAAAATTATACTGTTTTTAACGCGATGCTCAATAATATCATTTCTCTACTTTTATATTTTGCAAATATATTCTCTAAAGTTTTCAGACTACACGGTCATTGACCACATATTACTAAGTATAAGTGTACAGCAAATTGATAGACCTAATTTGATGGTATTAACATTATGGATAAATGTTTACCAAGTTTGGCAGGAAATAAAATTAGAACAATATGAATTAGAAAAAGAGATCAAGAGTAACCTGAAACACTCGACAGAAAATATACAAAAAGCTACTGATATTGCATTAGAGAGTCAGGCTTATATTTACTGGAATCTTGGTTTAATCACCCTTGCTCAAGGCAAAATAGCTGAAAACAAGATAAAGGTAGATGAAGTATGCGATGCTTGGGAAAAAGCATTAAAAGTTTCGCTTAATCAAAGTGAGCAAAGTGAGCAGATGTGCATTGAAATCTATAAATATGCAATTAATGCTCTCAACAAACCAAATTTTGCATCTAAATTTGCTCTTTCAAAATGCATTAATCATCCTCTACATTGCGTGAAAAAAGGATGGTTAAAAGTTATGTTGAAAGATGTAACAATTATCTCAAAATTTCTAGATGAAAACAATAAGTCTATAAATGATTTAATTTCAATACTAAAGGAAACAATTGAAAAAAAAGATAAGCAATAAAATTAACACAGAACTTACGCAACTACTCTTTTTTCCTTACCAATTAATTTCCTCACAATTTCCTCAATATTTTCCCCTAACCTCAGAATAGAAGCCAAAGTAATGATGGAAGAAGAGGCGGCTAGAAGATGGATGTGACTGAACTACTGGAGATAGCACAACAGGAGCGTCAATCCCAGAAACCTGTGCAAATTCGCTGTTGTGTTGCAGCTGGTTGTCTCTCTGCAAATTCACAAGCCGTCAAACAGCGTTTGGAAGAAACTGTCACAGCAGAAAATTTGGTAGAAAAAGTAGAAGTTCGTGGCGTTGGCTGTATGCGCTTGTGCTGTCAAGGACCATTAGTACAAGTTGAAAAAAACACTGAACCAGAAAGTCTAGGTACACTCTACGAGAAAGTCACACCTGATGATGCACCTGCAATTATTGCTGCTCTTAATGGGGGAGAGACAACAGTCCAACAGGGTGATTTAACGCATCCATTTTTTACATCCCAGATGCCGATTGTTTTGGAAAACAGCGGCAAAATCGATCCAGAACGCATTCAATCTTATATTGCGGCCGAAGGTTATCAAGCGCTTTACCATGTTTTGCGGGAGATGACTCCTAGCGAGGTAGTAGATGCTATTACCCGCAGTGGTTTACGGGGACGTGGTGGTGCTGGTTATCCTACAGGTTTGAAATGGGCAACAGTTGCTAAAGCAAAAGGTGATGAGCAAAGCGATCGCAAGTTCGTGATCTGCAATGCTGATGAAGGCGATCCAGGGGCGTTTATGGATCGCAGTGTCCTAGAAAGTGACCCCCATCGCGTTTTGGAAGGAATGGCGATCGCAGCCTACGCCGTAGGCGCAAATCAAGGCTACATCTACATCCGGGCAGAATATCCCGTTGCTATCAATCGTCTGCAAACTGCCATTCGCCAAGCTCAACGCCTTGGCATCTTGGGTACTCAAATTTTCGACTCTCGCTTTGATTTCAAAATTGATATTCGTATCGGTGCGGGAGCTTATGTATGTGGTGAAGAAACCGCTTTAATGGCTTCTATTGAGGGTAAACGCGGTACTCCTCATCCCCGTCCACCCTACCCCGCCGAGTCTGGTTTATGGGGGCATCCTACTTTAATTAATAACGTTGAAACTTACGCCAATGTTGCACCCATTATCCGCAAAGGTGCTGACTGGTTTGCTAGTATTGGCACTTCTAAAAGCAAAGGCACAAAGGTTTTTGCATTAGCAGGCAAAATCTGTAACACAGGTTTGATAGAAGTACCGATGGGAACTTCATTAAAGCAGATTGTGGAAGCTATGGGCGGTGGCGTACCAGATGGCGGTGTAGTCAAAGCCGTGCAAACTGGCGGCCCTTCTGGGGGATGTATTCCCGCATCAGCTTTTGATAGTCCGGTGGATTATGAATCACTCACTCAACTTGGTTCAATGATGGGTTCCGGCGGCATGATTGTCATGGATGAAACAACCAACATGGTGGATGTCGCTCGTTTCTTCATGGAGTTTTGCATGGATGAATCTTGCGGTAAGTGCATTCCCTGTCGGGTGGGGACGGTGCAGTTATATAAATTGTTGACGAAAATTAGCGAAGGTAAAGCATCTTTTGCTGACTTGGAATTGCTAGAAGAACTATGCGACATGGTGAAGCATACCAGCTTGTGCGGTCTTGGTCAGTCTGCACCTAATCCGGTATTTAGTACTTTGCGTTATTTCCGCGATGAGTATTTGACGTTGATTAGTGGAACAACTCAATAGAGAAGAGACATCTAGCCTTACTATTCTCTTGGATTTAATTTTTAAGAGAAACCCAAAAATCAGGAAATCCGATTTTGACCGCTTATCTTGGTCGTTAGACCTCAAGCCAATGTGCAGGCATTGGCGGCAAGTTTGGAGGTAATTGAAAATGTCTAACTTAAATCAATACGATGCAATTGTGATTGGTTCTGGCATGGGTGGTTTAACTACTGCTGCTATACTCTCAAAATTAAATCACAAGAAAGTTCTAATTCTAGAACAACATTTCGTTATTGGCGGATACACCCACGAATTTGAACGCAACCATAAATTCAAATGGGATGTAGGACTTCATTATGTAGGAAATATGGGCAAAGGTGAATTAGGACGGACGGTATTTGACTATATCACCGACGGCAAATTGCAATGGCGCAAAATGCCCGATCAGTTTGAGAAATTTGTCTATCCTAATTTTACTTTTGCCCAATCTTCCGACCCGAAAAAATTTCAAGCTGACTTAATCCAAATATTTCCGGACGAGCAGAAAGCAATTATCAGGTATTTTACAGATCTGAAAAAAATTGCTATGGCAGACCCTTTGTCTGGTTTATTAGGTTCCTGGGTAAAATTGTTTTTACCCAGAGTCAGCAAAATTTCACGATTGACGACCAAGGAATATCTTGACCAGAATTTTCAAAGTCCCACACTCAAAGCGCTGTTGGCTTCCCAATGGGGTGATTATGGTTTACCACCTTCAGAAAGTTCCTTTGTGACTCACGCCACTTTGGTTTACTACTTTCTCACAGGTGGATTTTATCCTGTAGGTGGTGCTGCGGAAATTGCCAAAAATATTATGCCTTTAATTGAAAGAAATGGCGGTCAAGCACTTACTCAAAGTCAAGTAACAGAAATTATTATCGAAGACAGTGTAGCTAAGGGTATAAAAGTCCAAAAAGCACACCAATCCGATGCGCCAATTACAGAATTTTATGCGCCGATTATTATTTCCGATGCTGGAGCATTCAATACCTACACCAAATTGATTCCCGCCACAGTCGAAAACGAATTGGTGTCTGCATACCGTAAAGAAATTCAAGAATTTCCCAAACCTCACAGTGCATTTAGCCTGTATTTAGGATTCAAAGAATCTCCCGCCAAATTGGGTTTTAAAGGTGAAAATCATTGGTTGTACTCATCTTACGACCACGATCGCGCCTTTCAAGAACAAAGCGGTGCGCCCCATCAAGGTATTAAAGCCTGTTTTATCTCCTTTGCTTCCCTCAAAGACTCCACGCAAACAGCCCACACTGGTGAAATTATTGTCTTTATTGATTACGATTTCTTCGCCAAATGGCACGACAAAGCTTGGAAGCGACGAGAACAGGAATATTACCAGCTAAAAGAAACAATCACGCACCATCTTCTAGATTTTGTCGAGGCTCACTATCCTGGTTTTCGAGAATTAATCGAATACTGCGAACTTTCTACGCCCCTCACTTTAGAATACTTTGACCAAAGCTACAGAGGAGCTTTTTACGGTATCCCAGGCGTACCTGCAAGACTCAACAAAAAATGGATTAGTGCGAAAACTCCGATAAAAAACCTCTATCTCACCGGAGTAGATGCAGCAGTATTTGGCATCATGGGAGCTTTGATGGGTGGTGTTTCAACAGCAGCCGCGCTTAACGAACCGTTCGGCTTTCTCAAGATAATGAGCAAGTGCTACCAACAAAGCGCTCAAGCTGAGAAATCCAAGGATGATGTGATGGATGAGGCAATGCAAGCAAATTCGTAGCAATTGGGGATTTCCATTTGCATAACAACTCTACGAACATACTTATGGAAAGAAAAGACCTTTTAGTTATAAGGAGATAAACAAAATGGAAAGTGACGAAAGATACCGCCGTGCCAAGCGTCGAGTAGCTGTAATTAAAAGTTTCTACATTCATTTGTTTACTTACATCGGAGTAATAACGCTCTTATTTATCATCGATTTCCTCACTCCTGGAGGCTGGTGGTTCTATTGGCCTCTACTAGGATGGGGAATCGCGGTTGTTGCCCACGCATTTACTGTGTTCGGCATCACAGGTTTCCTCGGTTCAGGCTGGGAAGAGAGAAAAATTAGAGAATTAATGGACAAGAAGGATAGTGAGTAAAAAACCTAGAGTTAGCAAAAACATTCCAAATTAGAGCATCTTAAAAAAGAGGTTAAGATGAATGCCTTTATTAACAAGAATCAAGGGTTGATCTTCCTAATTGCGATCGCGTTTTTACGGGATGATTCATGTGTATGCATCTGGCAAAACAAAACCTCCTCTCTTAGATAACCTCACAACTTCCTCAGCATTGCAATGGTTGCTCATCTCACCATTGTGGTTGAGAAACAAGAATAACGTAGAGTGATTTGGTTTAAAGATTCGCGATTGTCAAAAGAAAAAGGGTGAGGAAAATGATTGCAAAAATTTTACTCGGCATTGGTGCATTGCTGGCGATCGCATTCATAGCTCTAGTTATTATCCGGGTAAAGAATGAACAAGAAGTTAATCAGATTTGGCGATCGCTAGAATCTTCACCAGCAGAACATCGTTTCACTAAAGACATGGTTGCAGAATTACCTGCACCTGTGCAGCGCTACTTTTTGCATAGCATTGCACCGGGAACTCCTCTTGCTTCCTCTGTCAGCTTGGAAATGAGTGGCAGTTGTAGGATGGCACAGGATAAACCGTGGATACCGATGCGAGCAAAACAGATTACCTCAGCACTTAAAGGATTTGTTTGGAAACCAGTTATTGGTAGCGGTTTGTTTAAATTTATGGGAGTAGATTACTATGCAAATAAGTCGGGTCGAATGCGCTTTGCCCTTTGGGGACTAATTCCGTTAGTAAATGCCCACAGTCCTGATATTACTCGCTCTGCCATTGGACGATTCGCAGGAGAATTTTTTTGGCTACCTTCTGCTTTGTTACCTCAACGTGACGTAACTTGGAAGGCAATTGATGAGAAGACTATCCAAGCTAGTTTGAAGGTTGATGGTGAACCTATAACACTGACACTGTTTACAGACTTTGACGGCAAACCGCTGAAGCTTTCTTTACCACGTTGGGGAGAACACAAGGAGGATGGTAGTTATATTTACATCCCCTTTGGCGGAGAATTTCAAGAAGAATACACATTTTGCGGATTTACAATACCCTCCCGGATCAGTGCAGGCTGGTGGTTTGGGACAGAGCGTTACTCAGAGTTCTTTCGAGCAAAGATTGAGCAGGCTGAGTTTCGTTGATAATCGTATCTTCTCTTCACAAGTTCCTCAAACTATTAGTCTATAACTCAAGGCGCAGGGCATTTCAGAAGCGAAAGGCTAATTCTGATTGAGGCTAGAGGCAATGTCAGTAAAAACTTTAACAATCAACGACAAACTTATTAGTGCCCGTGAGGAGGAAACCATTCTTCAAGCGGCGCAGGATGCAGGGATTCATATTCCGACTTTATGTCATCTAGAAGGGGTTACAGATGTTGGGGCTTGTCGCCTTTGTTTAGTAGAAATTGCTGGCAGTAATAAACTTCAACCTGCTTGTGTGACAGAAGTTGCTGAGGGTATGGAAGTTGAGACAAATAGCGATCGCCTACAAAAATACCGTCGCACAATTATCGAAATGCTATTTGCTGAAGGCAATCACATTTGCTCAGTTTGCGTAGCTAATGGTAATTGCGAATTGCAAGACCTAGCGATTGAAATGGGTATGGATCATGTGCGTTTGGATTACCATTTCCCTGATCGCAAAGTCGATATTTCTCACGATCGCTTTGGCGTTGACCATAACCGTTGTGTTCTTTGCACTCGTTGCATACGTGTTTGTGACGAAATTGAAGGAGCGCACACCTGGGATATGGCAGGTAGAGGAACAAATTCTCATGTAATCACTGATTTAAATCAGCCTTGGGGAACCTCAGATACTTGTACTTCTTGCGGCAAATGCATTAATGCTTGCCCTACAGGTGCGCTTTTTGACAAAGGTTCGAGCGTCGGTGAAATGAAACGCGATCGCGCCAAACTCGATTTCCTAGTTACAGCACGGGAGAAGCAGCAATGGCTTATTTAGCTACTGTTCATGAATTAGCACAATGAGGTAAACCTAATGTTACGCCGCGTCTTAAAAAGCTTTTGGTGGCTCCTATTGCTGGGAATATTAACAATATATATATACCTGGGTTTAGCAAGCTTCACATCTCAACAGGTGATTGCTACTGTTATTCAATTAGAAGAAGCGCCAGGAGAAATCCTTTATCGCTCACAGCAAAAATTAAATGATGAATTGGGAAATTCTTGGCAAGTTGTCTTGTTTCAGCGAGTTCATTCTAATAGCAATAAAATATCTTCAATCAATCTCCGATTGGTAGGATTTCCTGGTTCTCAGGAATTGCACCATCCCTTATCCCTGAAGATTACTACCGATACAGGTAAAGTATTAACTGCTCCTGATATTTTCCTAGATGAAGCACCAGCACCAACTATTGGACAGTATGACTTCAAGGATGTTTTGCCTCAATTGCCAACTAAAGAATTGTTGATTGGTATACCTGTAGGTAAACAACACTTCATCAATCTTTCAATCCCCCAATATGTCGTCCAGGAATGGCAAGAAGTTGCACTAAAGTCCTGAGTGCTAAGGTCAAAATTCACCTATCACCCTCAGATAAAAAATGTCTCGTTTAAAATTAGCAACGGTTTGGCTAGGCGGCTGTTCTGGCTGTCACATGTCTTTTCTAGATTTGGATGAATGGCTGATTGATTTAGCACAACAAGTGGATCTAGTTTATAGTCCCTTTGCTGATGTTAAGGAATATCCGCAAGGGGTGGATGTGGTGTTAGTTGAAGGTGCTGTAGCTAATGAGGATCATTTGGAAATGATTCGGAAGGTGAGAGAGCGATCGCAAATTCTTGTGTCTTTTGGCGATTGTGCTGTTACTGGTAATGTCACTGCTTTACGCAATCCTTTAGGTAGTGCTGAACCTGTTCTTCAGCGTTGTTACATCGAAGCTGTCGATATTCACGGCACAATTCCCCATGAACCTGGTATTGTACCAACCTTACTAGATCGGGTGATACCAGTGCATACAGTAGTACCAGTTGATGTGTACTTACCAGGGTGTCCACCTGATGCAACTCGGATTAAAGCAGTGTTAGAGCCGCTGTTAAGGGGAGAAAAACCACAGCTAGAAGGACGTGAATTTATCAAGTTTGGTTAACCTCACAACTTACTCAGATTCTTTATCTAAGTTGAAGGTGAGGTAATTACAAAAAGAATGTAGGAGCAATTATGCCAGTTAATTATCGGGAAAGAATCATTGCTCTTTGGACAGTATTTCTACTAGGAACACTGTTTCATACACAACTAAATTTAATACCGCTTTTTCACGGTTTACCTGTTGTCGAATCTCAACCAGCCACAAGCATCAATGATATTTCTGGAATTATGTGGTTGATGTTGGGCTTTTTTGTGCTACCAATGCTAGCAATTATTGCTACTGCTTTTACTGATTCAAAGCGTTATCGAATCATTCATTTTGGCTTAACTATCTTTTACAGCATTATGAACTCACTACATGTGGTTTTAGATTTATTTGTCCAGCCACTTCTCTGGTATCAGATAGCCTTGATGGTCTTTTTATTCTTTGTGGGTTTATTATTAAACATTACTGCTTTTCAATGGATGCGGCTGCACAATAGGGCTAATAAATCACAACACAATCTAGAAAGCTCACGTTCTTAGCTTGAGATGGAATATCTCAAGTATTTTCCAATTATTGATATACAGGATAAGTAGAACGACTTGAAAAAAACAACCTATGTGAAATAATGTAAACTTGCCGGAATTTAGTTATTAGTAAGGGCTTTAGTCCTTTTTTGAGAACTGAAGTTCTCACTATAAACCTTTAATTCTTTACCCTGTTCTACTTAAATATTTTTTGCAAAAATTTATTCTCAATATTCAAATTATCAAATTTATTAAACCCATATTGAATCAGCTTCATGAGAAATTCGGAGAACATTATGTTGAAAGCATCTGACATTATGACTAAAGATGTTGCTACGATTCGCAGTTCAGCAACGGTGGCTGAAGCAGTCAAACTCTTAAGAGCAAGGGACTGGAAAGCGCTGGTTGTAGATCGTCGCCACGAACAGGATGCCTACGGCATGATTACCGAAAAGGATATTGTGTATAAAGTGATTGCTTATGATAAAGATCCCTGTAAGGTGCGTGTTTATGAAGTGATGACCAAGCCTTGTATCGTTGTCAATCCTGACCTTGGCTTAGAATATGTGGCACGATTATTTGCCGACCATAATTTGCAGAGAGCGCCTGTTATTCAGGGCGAACTACTAGGTATCATCTCCCTGGCTGACATTCTAGCTAATAGTAACTTTCTTGAGCAACCCCATACTATCTTACTAGAACAACAACTTCAGGATGAAATTCAAAAAGCTCGTGCCGTTTGCGCTCAAAAAGGCATCCGTTCAGAAGAATGTGCTGCTGCTTGGGATGTAATCGAGGAATTACAAGCCGAGATAGCACATCAACGAGCAGAGAAAGTTGTGAAAACAGCCTTGGAAGAATACTGCGAGGAGTATCCAGAAGCAAAGGAAATTTATGACACTTGGTGTAGTGGGTAGAGACGTTGCATTGCAACGTCTCTACGTGCTGTATTGCGCTTAAATAGGGAGCAATTGCGGAGAAAGATACAAATATGACGCAAGATTTAAAAGATTCAAAAGAGCCAAGAATTTCATCTGAAAAATTGGCAAATTTACAATTAGTAGATGGGCAAATTGGCGAAATATCTTTAATTAATGGAACGCTATCTGTTCATTTTCAGACTGATGATGCAAAAGATATGACGCTTGTATTTACAGATGTAGCTGGAGTTGAGATGTTCAATATCCAGAATGCTGAACTGAGTAAATGGACAGTTAGCTTAAACGATCCTTTCATCGAACGAGCTAGGAAACTTTCAGAAAAGCATACTGAAGGGCTTGTGTGCTATGCCTTTTGGTCGCCTTGGCTAAAAGAACCACTGATGCGTGTTTTAGCTAGTGATTTTGAGATCAAAACCTAATATTACTTTGATTTAAACCTATCTCAGCTAGGCAGAAAAATCATGATCAAAAAAGTAATTATCGACCCAGTTACAAGGATTGAAGGACACGCCAAAATTAGTATTTATCTGGATGATGCAGGACAAGTGAGCGATGCTCGTTTTCATGTCACAGAATTTCGTGGTTTTGAGAAGTTTTGTGAGGGTCGCCCTCTTTGGGAAATGCCAGGAATTACGGCGCGAATTTGTGGAATTTGTCCGGTGAGCCATTTGTTAGCTTCTGCTAAAGCAGGCGATCGCATCCTCGCTGTGACAATTCCTTCATCTGCTGAAAAACTGCGTCGTTTGATGAATTTGGGACAAATTATCCAATCCCATGCTCTGAGTTTCTTCCACCTCAGCGCCCCAGATTTATTATTAGGAATGGATAGCGACCCCCAAAAACGTAATGTGTTTGGCTTAATTGCAGCAGAACCCGAATTAGCGCGTGGCGGAATCCGCTTGCGTCAATTTGGACAAGAGATTATTGAACAATTAGGAGGGCGCAAGATACACCCATCATGGGCGGTTCCTGGTGGTGTCCGCGAACCTTTATCGATAGAAGGACGCACCCATATTCAGAACCGCATCCTGGAAGTACGTACTACAGTATTAGATGCGCTTGGTAGATTTAAACGCTTACTCAAGGATTATGAAAAAGAAGCGCAAACCTTCGGGAATTTTACTAGCTTATTTATGGGGTTAGTCACTCCTGACGGTTTGTGGGAAAACTATGACGGACATATTCGTTTTGTAGATAGCGCTGGGAATATCATTGCTGATAAACTCGATCCAACTCATTATCAAGAATTTATTGGTGAAGCAGTTCAACCAGATTCATATTTAAAATCTCCCTACTATCGTCCTTTGGGTTATCCTGACCAGAGCGATCATTGCCGTTTAGATAGTGGTATTTATCGGGTAGGGCCGCTAGCACGTTTGAATATTTGTAGTCACATTGGTACGCCTTTAGCTGATGTGGAATTGCGAGAATTTAGAGACAGAGGTAAAGGCACTGTTACCTCATCATTTTTCTATCATTACGCTCGGTTAATTGAAATTCTGGCTTGCATTGAGCGCATAGAAATTATGATAAATGACCCAGATTTAATGTCTACAAAATTGCGTGCTGATGCTGGTATTAATCAATTAGAAGGAGTGGGTGTAAGTGAAGCACCACGCGGTACATTATTCCATCATTATCAAGTTGATGAAAATGGGTTACTTCAGAAAGTAAATTTAGTAATTGCTACAGGACAGAATAATTTGGCAATGAATCGCACAGTAGCTCAAATTGCTCGACATTTTATTCACGGTTCAGAAATTCCTGAAGGAATGTTAAACCGTGTTGAGGCGGGAATCAGAGCTTTTGACCCTTGTTTGAGTTGTTCAACTCATGCAGCAGGACAAATGCCTTTGCATATTCAATTAGTTGGGACTGATGGAAATGTTGTAAATGAAATTTGGCGAGATTAGGAAACATCAGCAAGATTATCTGCTCAATCGAGGGATTGTGTAGGTCGTGCTTCTACCCCTCTTTAATCTGCAATCCCACTTGCGCTGGATCAAAATCTTGGGGAAAATGAGTGTTGCGATCGCAATCTGCTTTTTCTAGTTTCGCTCCCTTGAGATCAGCTTGACGAAGATCGGCTGAAAACAACAAAGCCCCCCGAAGATCAGCATCTTGCAAATTAGCTTGACTGAGATTTGCAAAGCTGAGGTCACAGCCTCTAAGATTAGCACCATTTAGATTAGCTTCACTCAAGTCAGCGTAGCTGAAGTCAGATCCTTTGAGATCAACACCTTGCAAATCGGCATTACCCAAGTTCGCACCACTAAAATTGCGTTTCCCCTCTGCATATCTCTCTACGAGAGTCACGGCAGTATTAATGATCTGTTGAGAATTTGTTTCAGACATAGAACCGCCTTACAGCTTGTCTCATGATTATTGTATTAAAGGGAAGTTAGAAAGGGAAGGTTTTAAAAGCTCAAATGCCAGGAGTGAAGTTTGAATTAGGCGCTGATCACCAATTGCCGAAACTGGAGTAGCATACTGTTTTGTAACCATGTAGCCGTTTGCATGACTCATCAGTCCAGCTACAGGTAAGTTAAGCAGTTGGACAGTACTGCTTTGTACTACAGCAATGCCTCCTTTGGCGTCAATCACCGCATTCACCCTATCTAGCAATATTCAATGAATACTTCCATTATCCTCTTAATATAACCAGATTTCAGTTATTTTTCTTTTGTTTACTAATGCTTATTTACTAATAAATCATATAGGATTACTATTTGATTTTTGAACGAAATTAGGTATTGTAGGGTGTGTTAGAACGGAGTTCGTAACGCACCATTATCGAGGTTTTGGTGCGTTACGCTGTCGCTAACACACCCTACTTAAACAATTTAATAAATAAAATTTTCATGATAACCATTTTGTTGTGTGGCAGATTTATGATAGTTATTAGCGACTTAAATTTAGTGCTTTTTTAGATAAGCTGGCAAAGATTAGTAATGTATATGCCATAATGTCACGAGCTAGGGGTATATAAACTTATTGTTATACTTCAACACTTAAGTGCGGAAGGTATCAGTGTTGGCTACGAAAAAATACAATACTACTAGCTCGAACCGATCGATGAATGATCGCGTTAAAACTCCTGCTATATCTGGAATCCAATATTTGGGTCTGGATTTAATCTATAGCAGGGGTTGATTGAGTTATGGATAGGGAGGAAATTTGATGAAATTGTTAGATTTGGAGAATCTTGAGGTTAAATTAGCCTCTAAAACTGACAGTAATTTTGTAGACTTAACAGCAGCACACCCCCGACCATTGTTAAAGCGCTCACACTGGCAAACTTTAAATGGGTTGTGGAAATTCGCATTTGATGACCAGGGAAAATGCGTTGAACCTAGCGATTTTACCGAATGGCCTGATCATATAGAAGTTCCTTATGCGCCCGAATCTACCAAAAGTGGGATTAGCGATCGCGGTTTTCATCCAAACTGCTGGTACGAGCGGGAATTTGAAACGCCACCAGGGGACGGCAGATTACTGTTACATTTTGGCGCTGTGGACTATCGCGCTCGTGTGTGGGTAAACGATAAATATATAGCCGAGCATGAAGGCGGACACACCTCTTTCAGTCTCGATATTACCCATGCCTTAAATGACAGTGGTACAACCAAGGTAACAGTGTGGGCACAAGACGATCCGCACGACCTCGCTAAACCTCGTGGTAAACAAGATTGGCACTTGAAACCCCATAGTATTTGGTATCCTCGCACGAGTGGTATTTGGCAGACAGTCTGGCTGGAGCGCGTAGGTGAGACTTATATCGGTCATCTTCGTTGGATTCCCGACTGCGAACGGTGGGAAATTGGGTTTGAAGCTGGGCTGGCTGGTAATTTACCTACTTCGGGTGTACAAATTAAAGTAAAACTGAGCGTTGACGGTCGGGTGTTAGCAAGCGATAGTTATGAAGTATTCAACGGGGAAATTAGCCGCCGCATTGTTCTGAGCGATCCGGGTATTGACGACTGCCGTAATGAATTACTGTGGAGTCCAGAAAAGCCCACACTTATAAATGCTGAAATTCAGCTATGGGATAAAGATCGTCTTTTAGATGAAGTACAATCTTATACAGCAATGCGAACCGTCAGCATTCAGCGCGATCGCTTTATGCTCAACGGTCGCCCCTACTATCTGCGGCTAGTTCTTGACCAAGGGTATTGGCCTGATACCTTAATGACTCCACCCAGTGACGAAGCATTACGACGTGATGTAGAACTCGTTAAAGCTATGGGTTTTAACGGAGTACGCAAACACCAAAAAATTGAAGACCCCCGCTTTTTATATTGGGCAGACGTTTTAGGGTTGTTAGTATGGGAAGAGATGCCCAGTGCTTACCGCTTCACACCGAAAGCCGTGGAACGGATGACCCGTGAATGGACAGAAATTATCAAGCGAGATGTTAGCCATCCATGTATTGTGGCGTGGGTGCCGTTTAATGAATCCTGGGGTGTGCCAAATTTGGTTGAGACGGCAGCTCATCGTAACTACGTGTTAGCAATGTATCATCTAACTAAAACTCTCGATCCGACTCGTCCAGTAATTGGTAACGATGGTTGGGAAAGTACAGATACCGACATCCTCGCTATTCACGACTATGAACGCCAGCCTGAACGATTAGCCCATCGCTACAGACCGGATATTCAGATATCAGATTTATTTGAGCGTAGCCGTCCTGGGGGACGCATTCTCACCCTCGATAACTATCCTCATCAGGGACAACCAGTGATGTTGACCGAGTTTGGTGGCATCGCCTATGCCCCTCTTGATCAACCTAATGCCGAGCAAGCTTGGGGATATGAAAACTGCTCGAATATCTCCGAATTACAAATGAAATACGCTGCTCTGCTGGAAACCGTTAATAACATTGAGCTATTTAGTGGATTCTGTTACACACAATTAACGGATACCTTTCAAGAAGCTAACGGTTTATTGTATGGCGATCGCACGCCGAAATTTCCCATTGAGGCAATCCGCGCTGCAACTCTCTCAGGACAAGGTTTATGTACTCCCACAAGCTGTTAAAGCCCGACGGACGCAAACTAAAGTTATACAGTCGCTACCCAATTACTAGTCAGTTAGAAGCCCCTAGCCCTAGTAACGAGCCAGTGCAAGCTAATCCCCACCTGCGCTGGCACCCCTTGCGGGGCGAATGGGTAGCTTATGCTAGTCACCGTCAAGGGCGGACATTCATGCCGCCCCCAGAATATAACCCCCTTGCACCTACCAGCAACCCTGAGTTCCCAACGGAACTACCCCAAGGTAAGTATGACGTGGCAGTGTTCGATAACCGCTTTCCCTCAATGAGTCCGACAGCCAACAATCCACCTGATACTATCGTGGAAACGTTACCAGCTAATGGAGCTTGTGAAGTAGTAGTTTTTACTCAAGATGCCAGCGCCTCCTTGAGTTCCTTAGAGTTGGAACATCTTGATTTGCTATTGGAAGTGTGGGGCGATCGCACCCGCGAACTAGGAGAAAATCCCCAAATTCAGTATGTCTTGCCCTTTGAAAATAAGGGTGTAGAGGTAGGTGTAACATTGCACCATCCCCACGGGCAAATTTACGCTTATCCTTTTATACCGCCCGTTCCGGCGCGGATGCTGTCAATGCAGCAGGAGTATTATGAAAAACATCAGCGGGGTTTACTGCAAGACTTGATTGAGAACGAGATTGCAGACAATCAACGGATTATTTATCAAGATGAGTATGCGATCGCATTTGTCCCAGTCTGCGCTCGTTACCCCTATGAAGTTTGGATTGCACCAAAACAGCCAGTTAGCACTTTTATAGAACTTACCCCGGAACAACGTTGGGGACTTGCCAAAGCGTTAAAAACTGTCACTCTCAAGTATGATGGTTTGTGGAATCGCCCGTTTCCTTACTTGATGGCTTGGTTCCAAGCACCAACTGACGGTTTAGCCCATTCAGAGGCGCATTTACACGCCGAGTTTTTTCCACCATATCGGACAAGCGAAAGGCTGAAATATCTGGCGGGAACTGAACTTGCAGCAGGGATGTTTGCCAATGATGCTTTACCAGAGGAGAAAGCGAAAGAACTACAAGCTGTGGTGGTAAATATTGAAGAACCAATTTCTGTGTGACAGGGTTTGAAACTGTAAGTTAATTCTTGACAACCCTAGGGATTTATGGGTTGTCCATCTCTTGAATTAGTGCATCAACAAACTGTCTTAACCGTTCCTTCTAATTGGGGACGGTTTTTAACTTTTATTATCAATATTGTTTGTTTACGTATTTTTGCTAAAATACATTATTTTTAAGTAATTTTTAAATACTTAAAAGATACTGAATTAAAACCCGTACAAAGCTAGTAGCATTTGCCCACAAACGTCTACTACTCCTTTAATTAGGTTTATGTGAGAGAGCTTTCGAGTATTTGTACGACTGACATAAATTTACTAATAAGCTATAAAGTATGGTTGTATAAAATAATCATTGTATTGACTTATGCGCCTCGAATCCATCTTTATCAGATTTTACAAATCATTTAATGTTGACTATATGAGGCAGCATAACTCTAAGGTTCAAAAGAAACCTTGGGAGATTATTAAGGCTGATGACACTGAAATGTGGTATCCCTATATCCAAGTACCAATAGATCCTAAAATTACAGCCGTTGTAGGCGCAAATGAATCAGGCAAATCTCACCTACTAAGTGCAATTGAAAAAGCAATCAAAGGGTCTGATTATAAAGATGAACCAATTGGTTCAAGGGATTTTTGCCGCTATTCGGAACGTTTCCTTGTGACCTCTGATAAGAATCGATTGCCAGAGTTTGGTACAGAATGGTCTCAAGTATCCCCAATAGAATGTAAGCGAATTAAATCACTCTCTGAAATTCCTCAAAGCCGTTCTTTTGACAGATTTTTCCTGTTCAGGCTAAGTGGTAATTCACTCACTATTTATCTTCCTGAAGGTGAAGGTAAGTATTCTTCTCATCAAGTCAACCCTCAAAAAATAGATGAGTTTAGTGCCATATTGCCAGGGACTCGCAGATTAAAGAGTAACATTGCGCTTCCTGCTAGTATACCAATTCAAAAGCTTGTTCAAAAGCTAAAGGGAAAAGCTAGTTATACAAGATATGAGATTCTTTCAGTTACTCAACGAAAGAGAATTCGTGGATTAATGGACGAATTCTATAAAAAATCTGGAAGATTCAGCCAAGCTAGAACACTAAATACTGCTAGTGATTCAGGGTCAGATGAAGTTATAAATGAAATTATCAGTATCTTGTCAAATCCCGATAGCAATTTAAGTGAAGATGAACTAAGAATTATGAGCAATTCAAGCGCGATGTACAGCGCCTTAAAGATGTAGGCAAGATTGAAAGTGAGGAAAAACAAAAACAGGAGCATGATGAGTTTGGCAATGCCAAGAATAGTTTAGCCAGTCCTGTGATTGAAGATCCTGCCACAGTTAGTTCATTTTTAACCGAGGAAGTTGAGATCGAGGATAATTCCTCCACAATAAACTTAAAAGCGGTAAGCAGTGATAAAAACGATAGAAAGCCCAAAATCATTAAAAGCGAAAATCAAGATGGCTCCAAATCTTAAAAGTAGTTCATCTTTGATTATGCGCCAGCAGCCCAACAACTCTGGTGCAGTGGACTGAAGAAAGTCACCTATGGTGTTGAAAGGTTGCTAGGGACCTTTCAACAGACTTATTAAACCGATTTGCTTAAAAACTTTGGGTTTAAAGACTGCTTCTCGCGTGGAATCATCATGTTAACGTGAGTCTCCAAGGAAGGCGCACCTGCGGGAAATCTATATAACTCCAGACTAGATTTTGATAGTTCTGCTATAAGCCTTTTGATAGTGTATTTCTCCAAACAAAAGAGTTTAGGCTGGGGGTGTTTAGGTTTAGTTATAAAGATGAGAGGTAATAGTTATGCCTGGTGGAGATGCTAGCCATAAAGGCACTTCTGATAAACCCAATGTTAATGCCAATGGAGTAATTGATGATGCTGCGGATAAATCGTTAAACCCTGAAGATATTCTGTCTGAAGAACAAACCAACACAGAGATCCATAGAGTCGAAGAAAGCGTTAAGTATCCTCCTGCTACCGAACGTCCAGGTGAAAAATCAAATACTAATACCTGAAGTAACTATAGGACTCATATTTGATTTTTGAAATAGGCGTAGGGTGCGTTACGCTTTGCTAACGCACTTAATATACAATCTCTTTTTTTGGTGAAGGTATTAAATACCGTACCCACGTTTTTTCAAACCATAGACATACGCATATAAACGCAGATGAATTTGATAATTATCTGTATCTATCTGAGTTTTTCCTATGAACGAAGAAGTCTCCAGGAAGCTAGAGTTAATCAGGCAAGCCTTATCTGAAACAGAAGCAGAGAACGTGCGTTTGCGTGGTACAGACTGGTTTGCTTGGGCGACGACTGGCGCTTCTAACACCGTGCTGCTGACTGCTGAAACTGGCGTAGCAGAAGTATTAGTAACTACTGAAGATGCTTGGGTATTGACGGATGAAATTGAAGCACAGCGTCTTAAGGATGAAGAACTACCCGCTAATTTTAAGGTGCATATCAACCCTTGGGCTGATGGTGCTGCCCGTGAGTCTTTTGTTCGTGATGCAACTGGCGGCGGAAAAATAATTAGCGATGTCTGCGACAACCCGAAGCGCGATCGCCCCATCTCCAATTTAGAAAAGCCGTAACCCCCATCTCTGCTAAATCATAAACGGGTAATGATGTCAAGCGAATTAGAGCGATATCGCCAAGTTGGGCAAAAAGCCACTGGAGAACAGATTGGCTAGTGTTGAGGTAGAAGGAAAGTTACGCCCTGTACCTTTGTATAATTAAAAATTATGGATTTTCAACAAGTATTCGGTAAATCACCTGAAACTCAAGCCAGTGCGCCAGGAAGAGTAAATTTACTAGGTGAACATACCGACTATAACGATGGCTTCGTGCTTCCAACTACGATTCCTCAATCTACGACGGTACAGCTAGGTTTGAGTAGCGATCGCCAACATCACTTTTACTCGGAAAATTTCAACGAGCAAGTGAGCATTTTAGATATCAATCATACTCCGTCTGGATTCGCTAGTTATATTTTTGGCTGTATTGAGGTTTTGCAAAAAGCCGGATACACAATCCCATCGCTTTGTGTGTACGTTAAATCATCGGTTCCTATGGGTTCGGGTTTATCTAGTAGCGCAGCTTTGGAAGTGGCAACGCTGCGAGGATTACGCCAACTTCTGAACCTTCCCATTGATGATGTTGAAATCGCCCAATTCGCCCAGCAAGCAGAAATTCACTATGCTGGTGTGCAATGCGGCATCATGGATCAGATGGCTTCTAGCTTGGCTGATACTGAGCATATCTTGTTTTTAGATACTCGGACTTTAGAACGCCGGGTGATGCCTTTGCCTGAGAAAGCGGAGATTTTGGTTATTGATAGCGGTGTACCCCGTACCCTTGCAAGTAGTGGTTATAACCAGCGCCGGGCTGAGTGTGAGGAGGCGGCGCGATCGCTAGGAGTTAAGGCACTGCGAGATATTACTGATGCTGAAGTAATAGAAAAACTACCCGAACCTCTACGGCGGCGTGCGCGTCATGTGGTTACAGAAAATAACCGCGTCTTGGAAGTATTGCAGGGAGTAACATCTGAGCGCTTTGGCGAATTGATGAACGCATCCCACGCCAGTTTGAGAGACGATTACGAAGTGTCTGTACCTGCGCTAGATACTCTAGTAGAACTGTTGCAAAAAACTCCGGGAGTATTTGGTGCAAGACTGACAGGCGCGGGTTTTGGCGGTGCTTGTGTAGCTTTGGTTGCGGCTGATGAAGCAAAAAGTATTGCAACCCATATCCTTGAACAATACAAACAAGCAGGTTACACCGGACAAATTTTGGTTCCTTCTTGGGAGTTAAGTGATGCAACCTAAAGTGGTTTATGGAAACGCAGCCGTTGAAGGTGTCAATCGTTGGGGATGGTTTATGGGTCACTTTATCACCCCTGAAGACGATCCACGTTCCACGGAAATGCTAGTAGTAGTTGCATTGCCTAGAGTGTCAAAAAGTTAGTTTGTGAAGTAATTGAGCATAATTAATTTTAATTAATTGTTACGGAGAATTGGTATCAGCCACAAATTTTGAAAATAGTGCGCTACTATCGACAAGCAATTAAAAAATCTCCTAGAAGTCTGATATTAATACGACTCTAGTTATAAGTTGGAGAGGATAAAAAAGATGGTTCAAAGTATAGGCGGTATAGCGAAATATTCAGCTACCGACCTAGACCGATTTGCTCAAGAACTGAATAAAGACGGAATTTGTTTAATTCCTGGTGTTTTTGAGCAAAAATTAATTGACGAGTGGACACAAGCTTTTGAAAAGTTATTTTACGAGCGTCACAATCAACCAGGTGGGTTGGCTCCTCGTGAAATTTCTCGCTACTATCTGACCTTACCTTGGATTTACCCATTCGCTAATGAATTAGTTTTTGCCAACCCAGTGATTATGGGTGTCTTAGAGCGCGTGTTTTTCCAAGAATATGTGATGGTTCAGTTAGGGGTTGATGTCCCATTCCAGGGTTCAGATTATCAGGAAATCCATCGGGATTTTCGCCCGTTGTTTAGCGATGGGCTACGCCCCGCCGTAGGCGATCGCATAGTTACACCACTTTACGCCCTAGCAGTCAACTTTCCCCTTGTGGAAGTAACCGCAGAAAACGGCCCATTCCAAATGGCACGCGGTACTCATGTATTACCGCGTGAAGAAGGATTAAAGAAGGTTGCCAGTGGTGAAATTCAGATGGAATCTTTTTATATGCAGCCTGGTGACGTGATGGTGCGATCGCCTTTAGCACTGCATCGGGGTTCCCCAAATCGGACAAACCAGCCAAGACCTATGGTAGTCATGGGTTATGCCATGCATTGGTTGCACACACCAAAGGTAGATTTGACTCTCCCACAAGACTATTATGAAAGCCTCCCAGAAAAACTAAAGCAGATGCTACGGTGTCAGCTGGTAGAAAGCTTACCTAAAAACAAAGTCGAAACTTACGTGAATTTCAAATACTAGTAGTCTTTCAAGACAACAATGCTTGGTAAATAAGTTTGTAGTAAGGACTTTAGTCCTTGTGTTAAGCACTGAAGTGCTTACTACATAACAAGCTTTCGTTAACTTGACAAACCACTAATGAAAGAAGGATTTTTGTCATTCCATAGATAATATTAAGATGCAAACCTATACTAATCCGGTCTACAAAGGTTATTTTGCCGATCCCTTTGTTTGGCAACACGAAGGAGTATATTATGCAATCGGCACTGGTGCAGCAGAAGCAGAAGGAACGGTAGATGAAATAGTGGACGCACCAAATGTTAACTCCAATAATAAATCGTGTGTCTTTCCTCTATTACGCTCCTTCGACTTTATAAATTGGGATTTTGTTGGTAACGCATTACAGCGGCCAGATCCAGCCCTTGGCGATAATTTTTGGGCCCCCGAAGTCGCTTACTGCGATCGCCAGTTTTATCTCTACTACTCTGTGGGACACGAGGACAAGAATCATCAGTTACGTGTGGCTACAAGCGATACTCCGTTAGGCCCTTATCAAGATGTTGGTGAGCCACTTGTAGATCCAAAGTCCTGTCCTTTTGCGATCGATCCGCACCCATTCCGGGATGAGGATGGACAGTGGTATTTGTTTTACGCCCGCGACTTTCTGGATACATCGGATGGAGTACGTGTTGGTACAGCGTTGTTTGTAGACAAACTCCAAACCATGACTAAGCTTGCTGGTGAAGGGGAAGTGGTTTTACGTGCGCGATCCGATTGGCAACGGTTTTTAGCCAACCGTTTGATGTACGGTGAAATCTATGATTGGCATACTTTAGAAGGCCCCTGTGTTCGTAAGCATGAAGGGAAATACTACTGCTTTTATAGTGGTGGACGCTGGGAAACTGAGAACTACGGTGTAGATTATGGCGTTGCTGACAATGTGATGGGGCCTTACTCTGATGCAGGCAACGAAAACGGGCCACGAGTGCTAAAGTCTGTTCCTAATTTTGTTAGAGGGCCGGGACATAACTCTATCGTTATTGGGCCGGATGGTCACACCGAGTATCTTGTCTATCATGCTTGGACGGAAAACATGGATAAGCGGCAAATCTGCTTAGATATGCTGATCTGGAAACCAGAAGGGCCTCTTTGCCAAGGCCCTACCTGGATGCCGCAGATTATCACCAACGATTGAATTTAAAGATTTTGCGATACATTAACACCGCTTACTTTGGCTGCTATAACAACGCTATAGTAGCCAGCTGCGATCGCTGCTAATGCATTAAGTAAAACATTAGCGCCGAACAATGGCATTAAGCCGAAAAATGTCTTACCCAAAGGCAACAATCCAATGATAGCCAGCAAAGCATAAGAAACTGCAAAACTACGATTGAATAAACGCGCAGTGGTAGTATTGTTGTAAGAAGCAATTCCTAACAATCCTACGGCGCAACGTACAATATTATGCAAAAAATTGGTGGGAATTGCACCAAAGATATAACCAAAGCCCGCAGAATAAGCACCAGCAGATTCATCAAGTGGAACAAAAGATTCGCTTGTCCCTGGTAATGAAACCAAAGCTGGTACAAATCCAGCTAAACCTAAAAGTAAATAAATGATTCCGATAGCCAAAGCAATGTAACGCTCGATCATTTTTGCCTGGTTAATGTTTTCCATTTTTTTTCTCTTGATAAGTATGTAGATGTTTACGAAATAGTAACCGCTAGCTGAAAAGTCATTAGAATCTAATTTTTTAATGTCTATAAATAGATGGACTTTTCAATATCAATGCCTACACTAACTGCACTACCTATTTCATTTGAGAAATACTGAGATAGAGAAAGGCGATCGCTTATAATGATGCAGCGATCGCGTGAGATTTATGAATTGAATTAGTACCAATATTACACACAGTCAAAAAGCTTTTAACCTATCTTAAGATTGAGAGAACATATATCTCATCAGGGTGAAATTTATAATACTTGTTTCCAAGAAACCAACAATAAGAGAAATTACTTCATTTACTATGGTTTATAAAATAATTGTTACAACAATATGTATTCGAGGTAACAAACTAACATTTCTCTTGTAAAAAAAAGTACTATTTTAATACTTGACAATAAGTAGTTTATATATAGTATTAGGCTGAAGCATTTAGTATGAGTAATCAAATAAGGTAATAAATAAGCTTATTTTATTAATCAGACTACTGATAATTATTTTAATAATGTACGAAACCGAACAGACAAAAACAACTATATTTGTATGGGTTTGTAAATCTAAAAAGCCGTGTTACATAAATTAATATTTACTTTTAAAGTTTAGATATTGATAAAAATATAGTGCTTAAGACTTAATAAAGAAAGTAATCTTATATTTATTTTGGTAGATGAAAAAATCAGACAGAAAACAGTATTTTGTTAGTAATACAACCAAGTATTGATTATACCAATTCGATATTGAAAAGCAGCAAAATATGTTGCAAGCTTTTGCCTGAAACTAATCTTGGTGCTACCTTGCAAAGAAAAGGTATTAGCGTTTGGTTAGTCAAAATTAATAATTTAAATAATGAGACGAGCTATGACAAGTGACAAATCTCAAGTCAAAAACAACGGTGTCAGCAATGTTATTTCGTCGAAGCAGCGTAAAACAAAGCGATCGCAGCTAGCTGAAACGCAATCATCGAGTACATCACTGTTGAATTTAACTTCGTCTAATAAAAAAGTTCAATCAACAGAAAACTTTAAAGACACACCTGATATAGTTTGCTTATCTCATTTGCGTTGGAATTTCGTTTATCAAAGGCCACAACATCTTCTTAGTCGCTGCGCTCAAGGGAAGCGAGTGTTCTTTATTGAGGAGCCAATTTTCTCTGAAGAACCCTTAGCAAGGTTAGATATAAACAAAGATTCTAATGGAGTAGTTGTGGTTGTGCCACACCTACCACAAGGTTTAAGCGAAGAAGCGAGAAACGCAGATTTACAAGTATTAATCGATGGTTTGTTTGCAGAGCATAACATCAACAAGTACATTTGTTGGTATTACACACCAATGGCGATCGCTTTTACCCGCCACTTGCAACCCCAAGCTGTGGTGTACGATTGCATGGATGAATTGTCTGCATTCCAGGGAGCATCACCCACTTTAAAGAATTACGAAGCTGAACTATTCAGCCGTGCAGACTTAGTATTTACAGGCGGGCAAAGCCTTTACGAAAGTAAGGTGAACCAGCATCCCAACGTCTATGCATTTCCCAGCAGTGTAGATGTGGCCCACTTTGGCCAGGCCAGAAATCTTCAAGAACCAGCAGATCAAGCTCATATTCCCCATCCTCGTCTTGGTTTCTTTGGCGTAATTGATGAACGGATGGATATCGAACTGCTTGCAGGTATTGCCCAAGCACGTCCCGACTGGCATTTAGTAATTATTGGCCCAGTTGTCAAAATCGATCCAGCAACTCTGCCACAGCATGAAAATATCCATTATCTCGGTGGCAGAGACTATAAACAGCTACCTGCCTATTTAGCAGGGTGGGATTTAGCAATGTTGCCATTTGCGCGTAATGAGTCAACACGCTTTATTAGTCCTACCAAAACTCCAGAGTATCTTGCCGCAGGTAGGCCTGTAGTATCTACCTCAATTCGAGATGTGGTTCGTCCTTACGGAGAATCGAAGCTGGTGCGAATTGCAGATACAGTTGATGAGTTCGTCAACGCCGCAGAACAAGCAATGCAAGAAGACACCCAAGCTTCAGAATGGTTGAGTCGAGTAGATGTCTTTTTAGAAAAGATTTCTTGGGATCGGACTTGGGCATCAATGATGAAGCTGATTGACTCTGCCATTGCAGCCCGTGATAGTGAAGACAAAGCTAACTCCACAGGTGCGGCTGGTAAACAAGCACCAAATATCATTACCAGAGATTTTGTCTTCGATTATTTAGTCGTCGGTGCTGGTTTTTCTGGTAGCGTCATTGCTGAACGTTTGGCAACTCAGTCTGGTAAAAAAGTGCTGGTTGTAGACAAGCGCAACCACATCGGTGGCAACGCCTACGATCATTATGACGAACATGGCGTTCTCGTCCACAAATATGGCCCCCACATCTTTCACACCAACTCCCGCGAAATTTTTGAATACCTCTCGCGCTTTACTAAGTGGCGGTCTTACGAACATCGTGTCCTTGCAAGTGTAGATGGGCAACTTGTTCCTATTCCGATCAACCTCGACACCATCAACAAGCTGTATGGCATGAATCTCAATTCATTTGAGGTGAAGAAATTTTACGAATCACTTGCTGAACCAATAGAATACATCCGCACTAGTGAGGATGTGGTGGTAAGCAAAGTTGGGCGAGAACTGTATGAAAAGTTTTTCCGGGGTTACACGCGCAAGCAATGGGGACTTGACCCATCAGAACTTGATAAATCAGTAATTGCCAGAATTCCCACACGGACTAATCGGGACGATCGCTATTTTACCGATACTTACCAGGCAATGCCACTGCACGGCTTTACCCGGATGTTCGAGAATATGCTCAATCATCCGAACATCAAGGTAATGCTCAACACTGATTATCAGGAAATCCAAAAAGCGATACCTTGCCGCGAGATGGTTTATAGCGGGCCTGTTGACGAATTCTTTGATTATCGTTACGGCAAATTACCATATCGCTCGCTTGATTTCAAGCATGAGACGCACAACACGAGTGTGTTTCAAGCAGCGCCAGTCATTAACTATCCCAATGAACAGCTTTATACTCGTGTGACGGAGTTTAAATACTTAACTGGTCAGGAACACTCCAAAACTAGTATTGTTTACGAGTTTCCCAAAGCTGAAGGAGACCCTTATTATCCTGTACCGCGTTCTGAAAATCAGGAAATTTACAAGCAGTATAAGGCGCTATCTGATACAACACCAGGAGTATATTTTGTGGGACGATTAGCGACATACAAATACTACAACATGGATCAATGTGTCGCTCAGGCTCTATCTGTGTACAAACAAATTGCGGTTAAGGCTTAAGTAATTCGTAATTAGGACTGCTTTGTATTTAGTAGGGTGCGTTACGGACATTAGTCCTAATGCACCATCCTAGATTTTTGGTGCGTTAGCCTACGGCATAACACACTCTACAAAACTCGAAAATAACCCATCAAATAAAATATCAGCTTGAGTTGTAAATTATGATTTCTGCTTTCAACTCGACGCTCAACAGTAACAAAGCACAACTTCCTCTAGAAGTTTGGGCTGGTGTCGAGTGTACGGTTAATCGTGTGGGTGAAGAGTATTTTGATCAGTTAGAACGCAATGGTCATGCAACCCGCTTGGATGACCTAGATTTATTCGCTGAACTTGGGATACACGCCATCCGCTATCCAGTGCTTTGGGAGAGGATAGCGCCCAATGGTTTGGAGAATGCTGATTGGTCGTGGGCAGATGAACGCCTGGGGCGCTTGCGCGAACTCGGCATCCGTCCAATTGTGGGATTAGTGCATCATGGCAGTGGCCCACGTGATACCAGCTTGGTAGATCCAGAATTTCCTGAAAAACTAGCGGTGTTCGCCCATGCGGTTGCAGAACGCTATCCTTGGGTTATGCATTACACACCCATCAACGAGCCACTGACAACAGCGCGATTCAGTGGGATGTACGGTCACTGGTATCCTCACGGACGGGACGATTTAACTTTCGCTCGTGCTTTGTTAGGAGAGTGTAAAGCGATCGCTCTTTCGATGCTGGCAATCCGCGAAGTCAACCCCAATGCCCAACTCGTACAAACTGAGGATTTGGGTAAAATTTACAGTACACCAAAACTGGCTTATCAAGCAGAATTTGAGAACGAACGTCGCTGGTTAAGTTTTGATTTATTGTGCGGTCGAATCAACCCAACTCATTCAATGTGGGGTTACTTGCGCGACTGTGGTGTAAGTGAGTCTGAACTTGAAGAATCTTTGCAATATATTTGTCCGCCTGACATTATCGGCATTAACCATTACCTGACGAGCGATCGCTTTTTAGATGAAAACCTAGAAAATTATCCAGCTTGGACGCATGGAGGTAACGGACGGGACAAGTATGCAGATGTAGAGGCAGTGCGAGTTTGCGCTGAGGGTTTGGCAGGGCCTCGGACATTGCTCAAAGAGACATGGGAACGTTATAAACTGCCCCTTGCTATCACTGAAGTTCACCTGAGTTGCACCCGCGAGGAACAGCTACGCTGGCTCAATGAAGTGTGGAATGCAGCGCAAGAATTACGAAATCAGGGTGCAGATGTTCGCGCTGTGACTGCTTGGGCGCTTCTCGGCAGCTACGATTGGAATAGTTTAGTGACTCGCTCCGCAGGATACTACGAGTCTGGCGTGTTCGATTTGCGCTCATCACGTCCCAGACAAACAGCGATCGCCAAGATGGTACGAGATTTAGCCACTGGGCATAAACCCAATCATCCACTACTTGATACACCAGGATGGTGGCATCGAGAAGAGCGCCTATTATACCCAGCCGTCAGTTGTCGCGTATCTCCCTCATCTCCCCCGCTTTCCTCCCCTTCCAATCGTCCCCTGGCGATCGTCGGAGCCACAGGAACTCTTGGCAAGGCTTTTGCTCGGTTGTGTCAACTGCGAGGAATTTCATATTGCCTGCTAAGACGCCAAGATATGGACATTGCCAACCCTGCTTCCGTCGAAAAACTACTTGCCGAATTGCAACCGTGGGCAGTTGTGAACGCTGCGGGATATGTGCGAGTGGACGATGCTGAACGTGAACCCCATGTTTGTTTAAAGGTAAACGCTGAAGGGCCAGCGATTTTAGCTGCTGCTTGCGCTCAACATCATGTAGCACTGCTAACTTTTTCTTCAGATTTGGTATTCGATGGTACTGAGTCTAATCCTTATGTCGAAACTGATACCGTTGCGCCCCTCAATGTATATGGATGCAGTAAAGTTTTGGCAGAAAAGTTGGTATTGCAAGCTTATCCTGCATCTTTGGTGATTCGCACCAGCGCATTTTTCGGGCCGTGGGATGAATACAACTTTGTCACGATCGCCTTACGGCAATTAGCTGCTGGTAATACTTTTGTAGCAGCAGAAGATGCGATCGTTTCGCCTACATACATACCCGATCTTGTCCATGCCAGCCTTGATTTATTGATTGATGGCGAGAAAGGTTTATGGCACTTGGCTAACAAAAGTGCTGTTGCTTGGGCTGACTTGGCACGACTAGCGGCGAAAAAAGCAGGTGTAAGTGTCAGTAGTCTAATTGCTCGTCCTACACAAGAACTTGGTTTAATTGCTCCCCGCCCAGCTTACAGCGTTCTTGGTAGCAATCGAGGTGAATTAATGCCACACCTTGACAGTGCAATTTCTCGCTATTTGGAAGAAAGAAGCTAGTACTTTCTCAAGTTTAAATTGATAAATAAGCAAGTTCGTAGTAAGGACTTTAGTCCTTATTTTTTCAGCACTAAAGTACTTACTGCAAACCTCCAAAACTAGCTAGTCCTCACTACTAAATCCCCAATTATGTCAACTATTTTAGTAACGGGAGGAGCCGGATATATTGGTTCCCATGCTGTATTAGCTCTGAAAAACGCAGGTTATGAAGTAATCGTTTTAGATAATCTGTCGAACGGACATCGAGAACTTGTAGAAGAAGTTTTACAGGTAAAGTTGATTGTTGGAGATATGAGCGATCGCGCCCTACTTGATAACATATTTTCAACTCACAACATAACTGCGGTTATGCATTTTGCTGCTTACATTGCTGTGGGTGAATCTGTCACCGATCCAGCCAAATATTATCATAATAATGTTGCAGGGACTCTGACGCTTTTAGAAGCAATGCTTGCTGCATCTATTAACAAATTTATCTTTTCTTCTACTTGCGCTCTTTATGGTGTACCTCAGTTCATTCCTCTGACTGAAGAACATCCGCAAGACCCAATTAGCCCTTATGCTACTAGCAAATGGATGGTAGAAAGAATTCTATCTGATTTTGATACAGCCTATAATTTAAAATCTGTACGGTTCCGCTATTTTAATGCCGCTGGTGCTGATCCTAATGGGTTGCTGGGTGAAGACCACGAACCTGAAACTCATCTCATCCCACTAGTACTACTAACTGCTTTTGGTAAGCGCGAATCTATTTTGATTTTCGGTACTGATTACCCTACCACAGATGGTACTTGTATCCGAGATTATATTCATGTTACTGACTTAGCGCAAGCCCATATTTTAGGTTTAGAATATCTGCTCAAAGGTGGAGAAAGCGAAGTATTTAATCTAGGAAATGGTAGTGGTTTTTCAGTCAGAGAAGTAATAGAAACTGCTAAGGAAGTAACAGGTAAAGAAATTAAAATAGAAGAACGCGATCGCAGACCAGGCGACCCTCCTATTTTAGTTGGCAGCAGCGACAAAGCAACTAAAATCCTGGGCTGGCGTCCAGAATATCCTAATTTGAAGGAAATTATCAGCCATGCTTGGCAGTGGCATCAACGAAGACATAGGTAATTCGTAATTCGTAATTAATAAATTCAGATTTCATCTGGATTTCTAGAGAAGGTATCTGTAGCCTTTTTTTAACTTGCTATAAGTGCAAAAATTTTAAAAAGGTAAATAGGCATTATGGAAAAGCTAATGTGCTTATTTCGCTTGGTAGATTAAATCGAAAGAAAAAGCAGGAAAATATAAAGTATAAGGTTAAAAAATTAGACTTTGAATTATTAGTTTATGCAAAATATTTATGGCAGCATTCAAGGCATAAAAACTAGCCAAATCAAACAATTACAACGGCTTTACGAGCAACGGCAACCAGGAGATAGATTGATTACGCCGGAATTTGCCCAAGTCTTAGCCAAGATTAGTACAGACATCCATCACCCAATTTGTTGTTATATCAATCGGCGTGGGCAAGTTATTCGAGTTGCTGTAGGAACACCCAGTCAAACTCAAATTCCACCTGAAGAATTACCCCGCCGCAGTGCAGAACGCTTGAGCGGAATCCGTTGTGTTGCTACTCAATTTAAATCAGAGTCACCTGATGAAGCCGCTTTGATTGCAATGATGCGTCAGCGCTTAGATGCTCTTGTAATGTTAACTGCAATTGATAGCGAAGTAAAAGAAGCTTTCCTAACTTACCTTTTCCCTGATTCAGAAAGTCCTTGGGTAATTTCACCTCCTCTAAGTTTGGATGACCTAACCGAACAGGAATTTGATGAACTAGTAGAGGAGTGGGAAAGAGAAATTGTTGACGCAGGGGATGGAATATTCCTATCTCAAGAACTTGTTTCTGATCAAGACAGGGTGTTGCTGGTAGGAGTACAGACAGAAGATGTTTCTGTTCAGCGATTTGAAGATGGACTTGCAGAACTAGTGCGTTTGGTTGAAAGTGCTGGAGGAATTGTACTCGATACAATGCGGCAAAAACGCGCTCGCCCCCATCCTCAAACAGTAGTTGGTAAGGGGAAAATTGAAGAAATCACCCTTTTGGCTCAAAAACTAAGAGCTAATCTAATCGTTTTTGACCGAGATATTTCTGCATCTCAAGCCCGTAATTTAGAACAAGAGATTGGCATCCGAGTTGTAGACCGCACAGAAGTAATTCTAGATATTTTCGCTCAACGCGCTCGCACTCAAGAGGGTAAATTACAAGTAGAACTGGCGCAACTCGAATATATGTTACCTCGGCTGCGCGATCGCGGCCAGGAGATGTCTCGATTAGGTGCGGGGATTGGTACGCGAGGGCCTGGTGAAACAAAATTAGAGACGGAACGGCGAACAATTCAGCGCCGAATAAACCAGTTACAGCAGGAAGTAAAGGAATTACAAGCACATCGTGCCCGTATTAGACAACAACGACAACAGCAAGAAATTCCGGTTCTGGCATTAGTGGGCTATACCAATGCTGGTAAATCTACTTTGTTGAACGTGTTAACTAATGCAGAGGTTTTCACAGCAGATCAACTATTTGCTACCCTCGACCCAACAACCCGTAAGGTAGTAATTACAGAACCAGAAACACAAGAACGTCGCTCAATTTTGCTCACTGATACTGTAGGGTTTATTCACGAACTCCCACCACCACTGATGGATGCGTTTCGCGCCACATTGGAGGAAGTAGTTGAGGCAGATGCCATGATTCATGTTGTGGATTTGTCCCATCCAGCTTGGGAAAGTCACATTGCAAGTGTGCTGGAAATACTCGAAGAAATGCCTGAGATTCCAGAAAAAAGTTTGATTGCTTTTAACAAGGTTGATCAAGTAGATAGCGAAACCTTGGCTAGAGTTCAACAAGATTATCCCGAAGCTGTATTTATTTCAGCAACCCAGCGCTTGGGTTTAGAGACTTTAAAGGTGCGATCGCTGCAATTAATTGACGAACCCGTGAAGGCAATCGCAGTCCCACAAAATTCATACTAACAACAAGGAATTATATGATACCAACTATCATTGTTCACGGTGGAGCAAAAACCATCACAGACGACAAAATTGCAGCCAACAATGTCGGCTGTACAGCAGCAGTAGAAGCTGGTTGGGCAGTGCTAATCAGTGGAGGTACAGCCGCGGAAGCTGTTGAAGCAGCTACCCGCGTTTTGGAAGCTGACCCGACATTTAACGCTGGTCTTGGTGCAACTCTCAACAGCGACGGAGAGGTAGAGTTAGACGCGGCGATCATGGAAGGCTCATTAAGTTGGGGAGCGATGGCTCCGCCAACGCCAGGGGCGAACGCAGCAGTTCAAGGCATCCGTCATCCAATCTCGGTTGCACGAAAAATTATGGATGAAAAACCCAGGCTGCTAGTAGCGCGGGGTGGAGAACGCTTCGCCGTAGATTGCGGTGCGGAAATGTGTAAAAAAGAAGACTTAATAGCCGAGGAACAATGGCAGCAGTGGAAGGAAGATCAGGAAGTGATTGATCGTCCCAACACTATAGGTTGTGTAGCTTTGGATGCTAGCGGTGTCTTAGCTGCTGGTACTTCAACTGGCGGGACTACGAAGCAGCAACAAGGCCGCGTCGGTGATACTGCGATCGTTGGCTGTGGCTTGTACGCTGATAATAAAATCGGCGGTTGCTCAACAACGGGTGATGGCGAGTCGATTATCCCGGTGGTTTTGGCTAAAACTGCGATCGATTTTTTGACTGGAGACAGACACCCAGACGAAGCCGCACAGATGGCAATTGACGCTTTGGCTTCTAAGGTTAAAGGTGAAGCTGGGTGCATTCTCATAGACCGTCAAGGACGCGTTGGTTGGGCATATAACTCATCACACATGGCTTGTGCTTATATGACCGTAGGACAAGACAAGGTGGCTGCCTTTACCAAGAAATAACTCATACCAATTCGTAATGGGCTACCTCTCGCTACGAATTGGTAATGCCTAATTAATGAAACCAAATTAAATCTGAGTTTTCAAGTTGGAATATATAGCCTTATTTTTTCAAGTTGGTGTTACTTAAAAATCCAAAAACCTCATTTTTATAAACAACCGCATCCATTTATGGATGCGGTTTCTCGGAGGAGTAGATGTCAAAATACGACTTTCATTATTTTCAAGGGAGTACTCTTTCTGATTTGTTTGCTGAAGATATCACAGATACATCTTATGGGTTTATTTTAAATTACCCTGCAACTGCCAGTTGGGCTGCTTATCCCAACCGGAAAAAATATTTTATTCAAGATGGCAGTAGTGAAGCCAGCAAAACCTCCTTTGACAAGATTTGTCAGAAGGAACCTTGGAAAAATCTGGCTGTGTTAGGCGATCGCATTTCTGGAATTGTGATTATTCCGCCGCCAAAATCCCTAATTGATTACTGGCAAGAGCATTTTAGCTTCAAGCACTCCAATATTGAAATGATGGATTGCTCGACTTATTTGGATAATCTTAGCCACAGCGAACGCTTTGATAAACTCATCACTCTATTTCCCTTTGATCACCTAAATTCTGAAAAACACGCTATTAATTCAGACACCCATTACCGGTTACTTAGCAAAGTAACTCTAGCCGAATTAGGGGTGCAATGTCCAAAATACGAGAGCTACAATCTGCACCAAGTCAATCTCGAAGAGATTCAATTACCACAATTCCCCTATTTAATTAAAACATCCCACGGACTCTCAGGAGAAGGCACTTATATCATCAAAAGTTCCAGCGATTTGAACTACTGCCTTGAAGAAATCAGAAAATATCTCAATATTAAGTTGCTGGATACGATTATTGTCTCAGAGTTCGTCAAAAATGAGGTGCAGAATTACTGCGTACAGTTCTATGTTAACAAAGCGGGAGAGATAACCCTCATCGGCACTACCATCCAACTTGTCACTCCAGAAGGCAATTATTTAGGCGGACTGATTGACTACCGCAACACTGACATGAGCAAGTTCTTTGAGATGATTGCTGCCATTGGTCAATATGCTCACAAACAGGGATATTTCGGCGTGATTGGCTTTGATGTGCTGGAAGACCAAGACGGACAATTTTATGCGATCGATGCTAATTTTCGAGTCAATGGCTCGACTCCGTTGTGCTTGCAGCGTAATACCCTAATGGAACTAGGAAAGGAAGTGGCTAAATATTCCAGCGACTATCGAATGGAAGGAACGTTAGATTCAATTTTAGTGACTTTAAAACCAGAACTAGATCGCAAAGACTTGATTATTCTGTCGGCTTTAGAGAAGGTTAAATACGGAAAAATCTATACCGAAATTTATGCGATCGCTACTGGAGAAACTATCCATCAAATGCAACATATCGAGCAGAAATTACAGGATAAGGGATTACAATGGCTCCCTTAAACAGCGCCACTGTTGATATCTGGCGTTATCAAGTTCTATAGTAATTAACTTCGTTTTATACAGAAGAGAGAAAAATGAAAAGAAATAACTTAGAATATTACGATTTGAATGCAGATAAATGGTGGAAGGAAGACGAAACTTTATATCTTTCTAACCATCTTAATCAGTCAAGATTCGAGTTTTTTTCAAAATTTGTGCCAGATTGGCAAGGATTGAAAGTTTTAGATATTGGCTGTGGAGGAGGATTAGCTTGTGAATTTGTAGCTAATCTAAACGCTGATGTATCTGGAATAGATTTATCTTTCAATTCAATTAAAATAGCCCAAGAGCATGCTAAAAAAAGTAATTTAAAAATTGATTACCAGCGAGCATTAGCTGAAAACGTCCCTTACGAAGAAAATAGCTTTGATGTTGTCTTGTGCTTTGACGTATTAGAGCATATTGAAAATTGGAAAAAAGTTATTTCAGAAGCTTATAGAGTTTTAAAACCAAATGGATTATTCTTATTCGACACAATTAATAGAAATTTTAAGTCTAAATTTATAATGATTTGGCTTTTAGAAGATACCTTAAAGCACATACCGCCTGGGCTTCATGACTGGAAGAAGTTTATTAAACCCCAAGAAATGATAGAAGTAATGAAAAGGTCTGGCTTTGCAGATTTTGAAATTAAAGGATTTGATTTGACGGGTGGGAGTAGCTTTAAAACATTGAGAAATATCCTAATCAAGGGCTTAAATAATCAAATTCAAGGTAAAAAAGTAGAATTGTTTGAAATTAAAATTAATAATGATACTTCTGTTTGCTACATTGGCAAAGCGGTTAAATTAAGCTGATAAGACATAAATTTTATTTGTGATACTCTTCCTTTCATAGATGTAAAAATTTTAAAAAAATATAAATATAAAATACATAATTCTCACCTCATTTAACTATATTTAACCAGGAGAAGAGACATGAAATTTCAAATAGAATGTAATACAGGCAAAATTAGCAAAATATGTTTAATTTGCCAGCAAAACTTTCAGACAGATAAAGCCAGGTTAATTGTATGCAATGACCAAGGTGAAGGTTATGGAGATATATGCCATCAATGTATAGCTAAGGGCGGTAATTGGGTTCAATTTCAACTCCAAAAATTCAGCCAGAAACTACTAGCTTGAAAATTATTTTAAGGATATTAAAGGTTTGTAGTAAGCGGCTGTAGCCTTTAGAATGGGGCTATAGCCGCTTACTACGAGCAAATTTAATTAATTTTACATTGCAAGCAAACATCAGGAGAATAATATAGCTGAGATAACTGAATGAGTAAGCTAAAAATCGGTACTAGTGGTTGGGTTTATAAGCATTGGATGGACATTTTCTATCCACCACATTTGCCTAGCGATCAGCAACTATTATTTTACGCCCAACATTTTGCCACTGTAGAAATTAACTTTTCCTTTTATCGTTTGCCAGAACGGTCTGTCTTTGAAACTTGGCGCAAGCAAACACCATCTAACTTTCTTTTTGCTGTGAAAGGTAGCCGCTATCTCACCCACATGAAGAAGTTAAAAGACCCGATCGAGCCGCTATCTTGCCTAATGGAACGCGCATCTGGATTGCAAGAAAAGCTCGGCCCTATTTTATTTCAATTTCCTCATACTTGGCATATTAATATTGAACGTCTTCAGCCCTTTTTAGAATTACTACAAACCTACCCACAACAACGATTTACAGTTGAATTCCGTCATTCAAGCTGGTTAATTCCCCAAGTTTATCAACTACTAGAAAGTGCAGGTGTAGCCCTTTGAATACCGCACGCTCCATAAACTTACTGTTGATGGTAAAATTTCCGCTTTGGAAAGGGTCGCCGACATTATTAATGTGGTAGTTGAGGTACGGCTTCAAGTCTTCTTCGTAGTTGAGGCTTTGGTTGACTTGATAGCCGAGAAAGTAAGTTTTCTGCCTAGACTCATAGTTTTGCAGTTGACCCAGAGCGGTTTTTCGTTGTTCGGCGGTCAAGCCTGTTGAAGATAGCTCGAAGTTTTTGCAAGTAATACTAGGTGTAGAGCATGGATCTTTCGTGGGAGGTGACACAAAAGCAGCACCACCAACCATAGCCGAATTGCACACCGTTTGCTGCAATAATCCGACTTCTAATGTAAAAAACAAAGTATTTTCGGAATTGTTTGAGTTCTTTCCATCACTTATGCTCATCATCTCCTCCAAACAAAAGATTCACAAGACTATAGGGATACTTGCTTATTAATAAAAATCACAATTATTTTCTTGACTGAAGATAATTTGACTATGGGCGATCGCCTGTAGTCATAATGTTTGCTACAGAGTATTTATCAGTTGTACTGTTGCCTTACAGCTTTAGTTATATGTCAACAATCTGAGGAAACTGTGAAGATTACTTCAAAGCTTCTCTATCTGCTCACAAGTTCTTCAAGTTTTTTGTCTAACTTCAAAATAGGGTTAGACAACTAAAAAGTATGAATTGTAATGCGATGGGCTACGCGATCGCAATTGGTTATGGTAATGAGTTGCGTGGTGATGATGGTATTGGTCAACGAGTAGCTAAAGCGTTACATCTATCAAACGTGAAATCTATTGCTGTCCACCAACTCACCCCTGAACTTGCTGAAGTATTGGCTAATAGTGATTTGGCAATCTTTATCGATGCTTGTTTAATGTCTGAAAGTTCCCAGGTGCAAGTACAATCCCTTTCACCTGAATCTTCCAACGTCATCGCCGGACATACAGCCGATCCGCGATCGCTCTTAGCTCTGACTCAAGCTATATATGGTTATTGTCCACAAGCTTGGTGGATAAAAGTACCAGGAGTGAACTTTGAATTAGGCTACAGCTTATCACCAATTGCCGAAACTGGAGTGGTGATCGCTTTACAAAAAATTGCCCAAATTACAACACATCACCAAGAATAGCGACAGGAAATCTCCATCCAATCGCTTGTAACCGTATTTAATGACAATGAATGTTATTGAAGTTTCAAGACAAACCTTTCAAGTCTTCACAAGTTTCTCAACTTCTTATCCTAATCTCAAAAGTAGATCCAGCTGAGTCATTAATAGCCCTTGGAAATACAGGTGCAAGAAGATGAACAAGAAAAGCTTTGCAACCATAGACGGCAATGAGGCTGTTGCCCAAGTTGTCTATCGACTCAATGAAGTCATTGCTATTTATCCAATTACTCCTTCTTCACCAATGGCTGAGTGGGCAGATGCTTGGGCTAGTGAAGTCAAAGCCAATATTTGGGGTACTGTTCCCTCAGTGGTACAGATGCAGAGTGAAGCAGGTGTTGCGGGTGCTGTACATGGGGCTTTGCAAACTGGTTCACTGACAACTACATTTACAGCATCACAGGGATTATTGTTGATGATCCCTAATATGTACAAAATTGCCGGGGAATTAACACCTACAGTATTTCATATTGCCGCGCGATCGCTAGCCTCACAAGCTCTCTCCATTTTCGGCGACCACGGTGATGTCATGGCAGCGCGTGGTACTGGTTTCGCCATGCTATGTGCTGCATCAGTGCAAGAAGCACAAGACTTTGCTTTAATCGCAACACGAGCAACCCTAGAATCACGAATACCCTTTCTACACTTTTTTGATGGCTTTCGTACCTCCCACGAAATTAACAAAGTAGAAACTTTAACAGAAGATGACTTGCGAGCATTCATTCCCGATGAATTAGTATTCGCCCATCGTTCACGCGCCCTCACCCCCGACAAACCAGTTTTGCGCGGTACAACACAAAACCCTGATGTCTACTTCCAAGCCAGGGAAACTGTCAATCTTTACTATCTAGCTTGTGCAGACATCACCCAGAAAGTCATGGATGAATTTGCCGAGATGACTGGGCGACAGTATCAACTATTTGAATACCACGGCGACCCAGCAGCCGAAAGAGTTATTGTGCTGATGGGTTCTGGTTGCGAGGCTGTACATGAAACAGTAGATTACCTCAACGCCCTTGGTGAAAAAGTGGGCGTTTTAAAAGTAAGACTATATCGCCCATTTGATGCTGTGCGGTTTGTCGCCGCTTTGCCAGAAACTACCCGTAGCATTGCAGTTTTAGACCGCACCAAAGAACCCGGTGCATCTGGTGAGCCTCTCTATTTAGATGTGGTAAATGCAATTCATGAAACATGGGAAGCAGGGGAGAAATTAGGGTTAGATTCTCCCATGTCCCTCCGCCCCTCTGCCCCTCTGCCCAAAATTATTGGTGGTCGTTACGGTTTATCTTCTAAAGAATTCACGCCCGCGATGATTAAAGCCGTCTTTGATAACCTTGCTGCGGCTGATCCAAAAAATCATTTTACTTTGGGAATAAATGATGATGTCACCCACACCAGCTTAAATTATGACCCCGAATTTAGCATCGAACCGGACAACATAATAAGAGCCATTTTTTATGGTTTGGGTGCAGATGGTACAGTGGGCGCTAATAAAAACTCAATCAAAATTATTGGAGAAGAAACAAACAATTATGCTCAAGGCTATTTTGTCTACGACTCTAAGAAATCAGGCTCAGTCACAGTTTCTCATTTACGCTTTGGTTCACAATTAATTCGCTCGACCTATTTAATCAGCCAAGCTAACTTTGTCGCCTGTCATCAATGGGAATTTATCGAAAAATTTCCCATTCTTAAAGATATCATACCAGGCGGTACATTCTTAGTTAATTCTCCTTATGAAAATGATGAAGTTTGGGATCATCTCCCACCATCAATACAAGAGCAAATTACTCAAAAGCGTCTGAAATTTTATGTAATTAATGCTTATAAAGTCGCTCGTAAAGCAGGCATGGCTGGCAGAATCAACACGGTAATGCAGGTTTGTTTCTTTGCCTTATCGGGTGTACTGCCACGAGAAGAAGCGATCGCCTCCATCAAAAAGTCCATCCGCAAGACTTACGGCAAAAAAGGCGACGAAATTGTGCAGATGAACATCAACGCGGTGGATACTACATTAGAGAATTTGTTTGAAGTGGAGAATAGGGAATTAGGAATAGGGAATGGGAAAGAAAAACAATCCCCAATTCCTGATGCTGCACCTGCTTTCGTCCGCGATGTTTTAGGTAAAATGATTGCCCGTGAAGGGGATGAACTACCAGTTAGTGCTTTACCAGTAGACGGTACTTATCCCACTGGGACAGCGAAATGGGAAAAGCGTAACATTGCCCAAGAAATACCCGTTTGGGATACAGATGTCTGCATTCAGTGTGGCAAGTGCGTCATGGTGTGCCCTCATAGCGTCATCCGCAGTAAGGTTTACGAACCGCAGCAGTTAGAAAATGCACCTTCAACGTTTAAGAGTGCCAATGCCAAAGACCACGATTGGCAAGGTTTGAAATATACTATTCAAGTGGCAGCAGAAGATTGTACTGGCTGCGGTATTTGCGTAGATGTTTGTCCGGCGAAGAATAAATCAGAACTACGCCGCAAAGCCATTAACATGGAACCGCAAAGACCATTACGCGAACAAGAACGCGAAAATTGGGATTTCTTTTTGAACATTCCTAATCCAGATAGAAGTCATCTGAAACTGACTCATATTAATCAACAGCAGATGCAGGAGCCATTGTTTGAGTTTTCTGGAGCTTGTGCGGGTTGTGGTGAGACACCTTATATTAAATTAGCAACGCAGTTGTTTGGCGATCGCATGATTGTTGCCAACGCAACTGGTTGTTCTTCTATTTATGGCGGTAATTTACCCACCACACCTTGGACACATAATACCGCAGGACTTGGGCCAGCTTGGTCAAACTCGTTATTTGAAGATAACGCCGAATTTGGACTTGGTTTTCGCATTTCGATTGATAAACAAGCAGAATTTGCCGCTGAATTACTCAAACAACTGGCAACAGATGTAGGTGAAGAACTGGTAAATAGTATCCTCAATGCCGAACAAAAAGATGAAGCTGATATTTGGGAACAACGAGAACGAATTGCTATCCTGAAGCAACAGTTAGAAACAATTGTTAGCAGTCAATCGCCACTGACAAACAAAGCCAAGCAACTGTTGAGTATTGCTGATTACTTAGTGAAAAAGAGCGTCTGGATTATCGGTGGTGATGGCTGGGGTTACGATATCGGCTTTGGAGGATTGGATCACGTCTTAGCCAGTGGACACAACGTTAATATTCTCATTCTCGATACTGAAGTTTATTCCAATACAGGTGGACAAATGTCTAAAGCTACTCCCAAAGCAGCTGTAGCCAAATTTGCATATGGGGGTAAAGTTGCACCTAAAAAAGACTTGGGTTTAATGGCGATGACTTACGGTAATGTCTATATTGCCAGCGTCGCAATGGGCGCACGAGATGAACACACCCTCAAGGCTTTCCTGGAAGCTGAAGCTTATCAAGGCCCATCGCTAATTATTGCTTACAGCCATTGCATTGCCCACGGGATCAACATGAGTACAGCAATGCAGAATCAAAAAGCTGCTGTCGATTCAGGTCAATGGTTACTGTATCGGTTTAATCCAGACCGCATCAAGCAAGGAGAAAACCCACTACAACTTGATTCACGCACACCAAAGTTACCGCTAGAACAATATATGTATCTAGAAAACCGCTTCAAAATGTTGACTAAGAGTAACGAAGAAGCGGCACAGCAATTACTTAAAGAAGCTCAAGCAGATGTAAAAACTCGTTGGCAAATGTATCAGTATTTGGCTGCCAGAAATTATTGAAAATAGGAGTAATCATCATGGACTTGACTACGACTTATATGGGGATGAAATTGCGATCGCCTCTTGTTCCCTCTGCATCACCTCTGTCTGAGGACATTGACAACATTCGGCAGATGGAAGACGCAGGTGCAGCAGCGGTGGTAATGCATTCATTATTTGAGGAACAGTTGCGCCTAGAACGCTATGAACTCCATCATCACCTCACCCAAGGGACTGAAAGTTTTTCTGAAGCCTTGACTTACTTCCCTGATTCAATCAATTTTCGGGTAGGGCCAGAAACTTATTTAGAGCATATCTATAAAGCCAAGCAGAAGGTAAACATTCCAATTATTGCCAGTCTCAATGGCTCATCCGTTGGTGGATGGACAAACTATGCCAAACAAATTCAACAAGCAGGAGCAGACGCACTAGAATTAAATATTTACTACGTTCCTACCGATATAGAACTAACGAGTAATGAAATTGAGCAGACTTATATTGATATTCTTGGTGCAGTCAAAGCAGCAGTAACTATCCCCATAGCAGTCAAACTCAGCCCCTATTTTACCAATATGGCAAATATGGCAAAACGTTTGGATGAGGCGGGTGCTGGTGCTTTGGTACTGTTTAACCGCTTTTACCAGCCGGATATTAATCTCAATCTCCTTGATGTTGAACCCAATGTGCTGTTAAGTACACCGCAATCAATGCGATTACCTCTGCGCTGGATTGCAATTCTCTATGGTCGCATTCACGCCGATTTGGCTGCAACTAGCGGTATTCATCGGGGAGATGATGCACTAAAAATGCTCATGGCTGGTGCTAAGATTACGATGCTTTGCTCAGTACTGCTACGACATGGGATCAACCACATTCGAGTCGTTGAGCAGGAAATACGCGAATGGATGCAAAAACACGAATACGAATCAGTACAACAAATGCAAGGGAGTATGAGTCAAAAACATTGCCCAAATCCCAGCGCTTTTGAACGTGCTCAGTATATGCGCTCTCTTGCAACCTATAAACCGGAATGGACAGCCACTCACGATACATCGTATTACTTGGGTTAAAAGTTTTAATTTACCCCAAGTCTATTCTCTCCACAATGCCACTTGCTGTTTGAGTTCAATCACATCTAAATAATCGCTTGCAAAAGCTTTCCTTAAGAGTGGGTGAGGAATAAATTCATCATACTTTTGTATTTCTGGTGCTTCAGATGAACTGACTAAATATTCTGGCGTAATTCTTTGCTCGCACAAGGAAACAATTTCATGATAAAGATGTTTAAATTGATCCTTGCCTAGTTTAATTGTTAAATAATAAGGATTCACCCCACCAATACTTGTAATTTCCAAAGATTCCCGACAATTAGAATTGATCAATCTTTCTAAAGTACGAAAAGCAACTGTACCCAGCCAAGGAAAAATGTAGCATTTACCTTTTTCTAACTGCACAATATTCTTCTTATCTAATCCAGTATTTTGTACTAGTTGGCGAACTGTTTGTAAACGTTGCAAAGCATTATTTTGCAAGTAGCTATACTCTGCATCCTCAAGCAAGACTTGCCGCATTCTTTGCAACACTTTTGTATGAATATTGCCACCACCACCACGCCAATAAATACTAGCTTTCCCCTCAGCTTGCTTAACGGAAACAGTCTTATTTTTGAAGTCAACTTCTACAACTTCCCAAGTTCTCCCTGCTAAGGCAAATTGATTGCCAACAGGAAGAGGCGTAGCGATACTACCAATTTCTGTTGCTCCTTGTTTAACAATATATTCTTGCTGCTCAGCAAAGACAGCATAAAACTGAAATTTTCTGACAACCTTTTCCCCTGCCAAACCCAGGATTAACTTACCTTGTTCAGTTCGCTGGATATGGTCAATATCAATTAAATAGCGTAGCAATAGTAGGAAATCTTCTTTAGAAATAGTTGTAAACGGTGGCAGATTTAAAACTTGTTTAGCCAGAGTAGCGGGTGAGAGTTCACCTGTTGCAGCTAAAATGCTCATTGTCTGATGATAAAGCAAGCTCAAAGGATATTTAATCGGCTTTATCGGTTCAATCCAACGTTCTTCTAAATAAAGTTGAATAATCGCAATACACTGCAAAAGTTGCCAGGGAATTTGTTCTGGTAAAGATGCTTCTGGTAAAGGTTTATTTTCAGCACAAATAAACCGCATATCAGCCGCTTCACCTCTTCTACCGCTGCGTCCTAACCGTTGTAAAAAACTTGCTACAGATAGAGGTGATTCTAACTGAATAACTCGCTCTAAATAACCGATATCTATACCTAATTCTAGAGTTAGGGTGGCAGCAGTAACAGCTGGATTATTAGGTTCACGCATAGCATTTTCAGCCGCTTGCCGTAAGCTAGCAGATATACTACCATGATGCACATGATATATATCTGGTAGTGTTTGTTCTGCGGCAATTTTTCGTAAAGATGCAATTATAGATTCGGTTTGGGTTCGATTATTAGCGAAAATAAGACATTTACGAAATTTACTGAGATTAAAAACATAATGTTCGTAGGCTGTCGTTTCTAATTCATCAACTTCATTTGTATTATAAAAGTGTTCTACAGCTAGTTTGATTTGGCGTTTTACTCCGTCAATTTTCGGAGTAATTACTGGCTTTTCAGTTCCAGAACGTAACCACTCTTGTGCCATTGAGTAATCACCAAGAGTAGCTGATAAACCAATGCGCCGGGGTTGCGTTTGGGTCAATTTTGCTAAGCGCTGCAATTGGCAAATAATTTGACAACCACGTTCCGAACCCATAAAAGCATGAATTTCATCGATGATGACAAACCGTAAATTACCAAATAAGCGAATTAGCTCATGATTTTTGTTAATTAACAAGCTTTCTAGAGATTCCGGGGTAATTTGCAGAATGCCTTGAGGGTTTTTTAAAAGCTTGTTTTTTCGACTTTGAGAAACATCACCATGCCAATGCCAAACTAGGATATCGGCTTCTTTAAGCAAGTCGTTGAGACGTTCAAATTGATCATTAATTAAAGCTTTAATTGGACTAATATACAATACGCCTATGGTGGTAGCAGGGTTTTCGTGTAATAAAGTCAAAACTGGCAGAAATGCTGCTTCTGTTTTACCCGCAGCAGTTGCAGCAGCAATTAGCAAATGAGCATCAGTTTCAAATATAACTTGACAAGCTGCTATTTGAACTGGTCGTAATTCAGTCCAATTGTGATTATAAATATATTCTTGAATAAAGGGGGCAAGTCTAGAAAAAGTCATACAAATTGAGAATTTTCTAATTAGAGTATTGATTCGCTGGAACTACTTACTATTTTAAATAAATTGTGAGACAAAGCAAAATCCCCTCTTGAGATAAGCTCTGAGGGGAAAATGATTGCTATCTATTCTATCGTTGACAATATCCTCAGAACTATTGGATATCAGGAAAATAACTGTATGTCATTAGACTTCTTACAAAAGTCAGGGAAAAGGTTAAGGGGTAAAGGGAAAAGGGACTTACAACCCTTCTCCTTTAACCTTTACCCCTTCGGGTGACGCTCCTACGTCGCTCTAAGCGAAGCCATGCCGAAGGCTTTACGCTTCGCTAACGCCAGTTGCCTGCGGAGGGAAACCCTCCCCGAAGTTTGGATCGGAGGAAGCCTCCGCTCCAACTTCTCTTCGCAGCACTGGTCTCACCTTTTCCCCAAGGTGCAAAAATATATTTTTGCAGGAGGTCTATTTACCATATACAAAGTTCTGGGTTATCTTCAAAGTCTTGGACTTGGCATGATGTAACTGTTTATCTCATACCTCTCTAACGCGCCATCCAAAATTTACGATTGCAAAAAGTTCAAATCATTACTATTGAGGAAGGGAGCATTACCACTAGCAACTCCCTCAGACAAAACTGTATTGAAAGAGTTTTTAGCATTAGAGTCAAACATATCCGCAAGGCCAGAAACGATTTGTCCATAGTTGAGTGTACTGTTAGTGTTAGTGCTAGCACTTCTGGCCGAAGTAGAGTTAGTGCTATTAATACTAATCCCCGCAGCAGGGTTAATGCGATTATCTCCAGTGGGGAGTTTTTCGTCAGTTACAAGCTCTTTACTGACATCAATAACAGGGATTGCACTCGGATCTTTAATGCTATTGACATCCTTGGCATTGCCAGTAAATTTTTTTAAGTTTCCTTTCTTCGCATCCAATTCAGCTAACCAACCATCCACACCTGCGCCGTTAGCTCCCGCACTACTTTTTCCTAGAAAGCCTTCAGTAAATCCAGTTACATAAAGCTTGTCAGAGCCATCAACAACGCTAAGACCTGTAGGGTAATCAAGATTGTTTTTGCTACCAAACTGTTGAATCCACTTATTGCTACCTTCGGTGTCAAACTTTGCTACCCAGGCATTATAAGATGAATCTTTAGTGCCTTTTCCTAACTTATCGTTGGTATATCCCGTCAAGAAGATATTGTCTTGTGAATCGATTTCCATGTCGGATAAAAAGGTGCCATCGTCACCTTTTGAGCCAAACTGTTTAGCCCACTGTTGAGTCCCATCTGGGCTAAATTTGGTCAACCAAATATCATAAGACTCGGATTTACTACTTTTTTTGTCCTTTGTTCCTAATTCGCCTGTTGTCCACCCTGTAGTGTAGATATTGCCCTTACTATCAGTGTCAACAGCCCATGAAAAATCAAGACCTTCATTTTTGCTGCCAAACTGTTGAGTCCACTGGACTTCACCACTAGGATTTACCTTCGCTAACCAGGCATCGTATTTTGAAAGTTGTCGTGATGGGTCTGACTCTTTTACTAAGCCCTGAGTCCATCCTGTAAGGTAAGAGTTACCTTCATTATCAACGGCTACATCATAACATTCATCAAAGAAGAAACTTCCAACTTCTGTAAACCATTGCTTGTTACCACTGCTGTCGAACTTCGTCACCCAAGAATCATCTTGAACATTAAAATTGAAGATGTCTTTTCTGGTATTTTCCTTAATTGCTAATCCCGATACATAAACATTGCCTGCATTATCTACATCGAGTCCAAAAGCACTATTAGAATAACCTCCAGTCGATTTAACTCCAATCTGCTGACTCCACAAAACATTGCCATTGCTGTCATATTTAGCTACCCAAGCATCCTGACTTTCTGACTCTCTAGTGGAAAACAAATTGCCTCCAGTGAGTCCTGCGAGGTAGAAATTTCCCTGACTATCTGTAACGACGGCATAAGCTGAATCAGCACCAGCAGAGCCAATTTGCTTAAGCCATGACTGCTTGCCTTTATTGTCATATTTAGCTACCCAGACATCTGTAGAACCTTTATTAGTTCCTTGCAAAGATCCACTAGTAGATCCTGTTATGAAAACATTGCCTGAACTATCTGTAGCAGCAGCAAGGCTGAAATCTATACCAGTAGTTCCTAATTGACCAACCTTCTTGATACTTGGTTTTGTTTGTGGTTTTTCACCTACAAATCTGAAATATTTGTCATTTATATTTAAATCAACTTCTGGCTTTGAAATCACATAAGCAACAAGGTCAGGTTTTCCCTGTTGTAGCGAAAAGATAGCTTCTCCAAAAAAAGGTTGTGCGATTCCTTCAACCTTTAATCCATTAATTTCTACTACTCGATAGTCTTCCGGTTTCCCATTGAGTTGTATGGTATCTTGAGCAGGGCTGAAATCATAAATTACAGCGAACTCGTTTAAACCAAGAAAATTTTTGGTTATTAAAGAATCGGAATTACCACTATTATCTGTATAGTAGGGTCGATTTTCATCGCCAAGAACAAATCTGTCTTTTCCTATTGATGGTATATCTCTATCTAGGATAAGTAATGGATTCCCACCTTTTTGGTTATTCTGAATATTTACAATAATTTCATACTCTGCTCCTGAATTATCAAATATGTCACCAAAGAGAAAATCAATATTTCGTTTTTCATTATTGTTTGCTCCAGGATCGTAAGCGTAAATAACATCATTGCCAGCACGTGCAAAAACGGCTTCAAACTCTGAATTGGGGTCTCCTGTAGCTAGATCACTGCCAGGAGTAAATAGCGAGACAACAAATTTGAAATCATCCATGTTGGTTTACCTCTAAGTTTCAATGAGTTTAATTTGGAAATACAATTTGCCAACGGGGGCGTAATTTACGTTAGGTGGAAAACATTCATTTAACTTCTCTGTCTTTCTCGTTTTTGAGAATTAGAAGAGTGATTAACAGATTGGTTAAAAGTCGATGGAACAAAGACCATAATTAATATTGCTCCAACAAAAAGAGCGATACTTGCGACGATTATGGCAGCGTGAAGCCCGGAAACGAAGGCATTGCCAAATGCTTGATTCCAAGTAAGCAAAGAAATATTAGTTGGGAGGTCAGTGGGAACTTTAGCCCCACCGTGCAAAGCATCAGCGATTAGTTGCTCTTGAAGGTTAGAAGGTAAGTTCCAAGACATTAGCGATCGCTTCAAATCTGAAGTCAGCCATTGTGTAAGAATCGTTCCTTGTATAGCAATTCCTAAAACCCCACCTAATCGAGTACTCATGTTGAGCACTGCTGAGGCAATTCCTGCTTTGCTTGAGGGTGCTGAATTCAAAGCTACTGTTACTAAAGGTGCGAGTGTCAAGCCACAGCCGAAGCCTGAAAGCACAAGGCTCAATAATATTGCTCCATACTCGGTATCGACATTGATTTGGATAAATAAAAATGTCGCTATACTTGCCAATATCAGTCCCGTCGTAATGGCAAAGCGCCACCCAAGGCGAGCCGCAACCCATCCCGAAAAAAGCGATGCGGTCACAAAAGCTGCATTCATTGGCAAGAAGCGTATACCTGCTGCCGCTGCTGAATACCCCTGCACTTGCTGCAAGAATAAGCTGAAAATGAACAGCAAACTGATGATGGTGAAAAAGACCAAAATCGAGACGAAATTGACTACAGAAAAGGTTGGATTGCGAAATAAAGTTAGTGGCAGCATCGGATGGCTGCTGCGAGACTCAACAAACAAAAATGCTAGAAAACTAAGTCCAGCAATTGTCAGTAGCAACACAATGAGTGGCGATCGCCATACTCCGTTATTGCCCTCGGTCAGCGCATAGATGAGCGAGCTTAAAAAGATGATACTGAGTACCAAACCTGGCAAATCAAGACTTTGCTTTTTCGGATTGATCACTTCTTGAACAACACGGGAAGATATGCCAAAAGCGATCGCACCGAGTGGGACATTCAGAAAGAAAATACTCTGCCAACCGAAACTATCCACTAACAGTCCGCCCACCACAGGGCCCGCAACCAAGGCAAGCCCTGACACCGCAGACCAGATACCGATGGCTTTAGCTTGTTCCTTTGGCTTAGGAAATGTATGAGTGAGGATAGACAGAGAAGTTGGAATTAAGGCAGCAGCACCAATTCCCTGAAGAATTCGCCCAGCAATTAAAATATTTAGATTGGGAGCAAGACCACAAACTATAGAAGCGATCGTGAAAATAACTAATCCTGAAAGGAAAACTCGTTTGCGCCCGTAAATATCGCCTAATGTCCCACTCGTCAAGACTAGACTAGCGGCAGGCAAGGTGTAGGCGTTGAGAATCCACTGCAATCCCGACACACCAGAACCCAAACTTATCTGAATTTTGGGAAGTGCCACATTCATAACCGTGTCGTCGAGATTGGTCATAAACAGTGCAAAACACATTGCCCCCAGCGTGATTGCTTTCACACGACCTTGATTCATCGCTGTTACTACCTCTGCTGGAGTAATTCTGTAGCTGTTGTTTGAGCGTTAGTGAGAATATTCTGCACAATCTCAGGGATTTCAAACACGGCTTGATTGTTCACAGCGGCAACATTTGCACGATACTGAGCAAAATTTTCCGGTTGAAGAAACTTTTCAACAGCCTGATCAACATTCCGAAAACTATTAATTACTAAACCGACCTTTTTCTGTTGAATCCATTCGGTGTTGTATCGTTCATTAATTAATGTAGCTGCATTACGTTGCACAATCATTGGTAATTTCATTGCCAACGCTTCGCTAATACTAATACCACCTGGTTTACCAATAAAAAAATCGGCAAGGTGCATATAGTAAGGAATGTCCTGAGTAAAGCTGGTGACAAACCTCTTTTGAACACCCTGACTTTCACGTAGAGTTACAGCTAGTTGCTCATTGCGTCCGCAAATAAATATTAGTTGTAGTTGTTGTTGAAAACACTCTAGACGCTTGGCAATTTCTAGCATTGCTTTCGAGCCAAAACCCCCGAATAATACAATTCCTGTCAGACAGTCTGGATCTAAACCTAAACGTTCTCTTTCAGTGCGGCGTTCGCCTGAAATCGGTTCATAAAAGCGCGGGTTAATAATCAGTCCAGAAGTTTTGATAATTCGCTCTGGTTGCACTCCCAAAGAATGAGCTTGCTGTACTGCTTTTTCAGTTGCACAGACAATATAATTTCCGGTTTCTGGTTCTATATAAAAACCAGGCGGCGAATCGGCAAGATCCACACAAACTGTTACTAGAGGGGTGTCTGGTTTACCCTTCTGTAAACTGTCCCATAGCCCTTTGTTATACAAAGGTAATAAAGATATAACCATATCTGGCTGCTGCTGAAGCCAATATTCAGCAAAGAACTCGACACCAGCATCGTAATTCAGCTTAAAAAGTAGTTTATCCAGCCATAAGATTAGCGGGTGAAGCCATGTCCAACCGCTTTTGAGCATCCTGTTATACAACTCGCCGCCTGTAACTCCTGATAGGAGCTTATAGATATCTACTATCTTTTGTTGTTGAGCAAGGCTTTCTACTAGTTCGTCTACATCAGTAACCCTGATTTCCCAGGGTAATTGTTGCTGCTCAACGATTGCACGTATTGCATGATAGGTGGCGTAATGCGCTCCACCATACCATGCGGTTACAACATTAATCTGAATCTTTTTGTTGGGATGCGATCGCGATGAGAATGCTTTCATTAGTCTTCTTTATGGGGTGTTGTTTAGCAAATGTGATTTTTTTGAATTTATATTGGCTATTTCTTTCTCAAATAATCCCAGCGCCCAAACCATAGTGACCTTTTCTTTATGAAGAAAAGTCCCTTACTCTAAAACTAAAATTTTATTATTGGCTCGACTGAATTCATCGCTGTCACTACCTCTGCTGGAGTAATTCTGTCGCTGTTGTTTGAGCGTTAGTAGTGAGAATATTCTGCAAAATCCCAGGAATTTCAAACACAGCTTGATTGTTCACAGCGGCGACATTTGCACGATATTGAGCAAAGTTTTCCGGCTGAAGAAACTTTTCAACTGCCTGATCAATATTCCGAAAACTTTTAATAACCAGACCGACCTTTTTCTGTTGAATCCATTCGGTGTTGTATCGTTCTTGTGGTAGTGTAGCAGCATTACGTTCCACTATTACTGGTAATTTCATCGCTAGTGCCTCGCTGATGGAACCCGGGCCTGGTTTACCAATAAAAAAATCGGCAAGGTGCATATAGTAAGGAATGTCTTGAGTAAAGCTGGTGACAAACCTCTTTTGAACACCCTGACTTTCGCGTAGAGTTACAGCTAATTGTTCATTGCGTCCGCAAATAAATATTAGTTGTAGTTGTTGTTGAAAACACTCTAGACGCTTGGCAATTTCTAGCATTGCTTTCGAGCCAAAACCTCCAAATAATACAATTCCTGTCAGACAGTCTGGATCTAAACCTAAACGTTCTCTTTCAGTGCGGCGATTGCTCAAAATCGGTTCATAAAAACGCGGGTTAATAATCAGTCCAGAAGTTTTGATAATTCGCTCTGGCTGCACTCCCAAAGAAGTAGCTTGCTCTACTGCTTTTTCAGTTGGACAAACAATATAGTTTCCGGTTTCTGGTTCTATATAAAAACCTGGAGGCGAATCAGCAAAATCCACACAAATGGTTACTAAAGGGGTGTCTGGTTTACCCTTCTGTAAGCTTTCACATAGCCCTTTGTTATACAAAGGTAATAAAGATATAACCATATCTGGTTGTTGCTGACGCCAATATTCAGCAAAGAACTCGACACCAGCATCGTAATTCAGCTTAAAAAGTAGTTTATCTAGCCCTAAGATTAGCGGATAAAGCCATGTCCACCCGCTTTTGAGCATCCTGTTATACAACTCGCCGCCTGTAAATCCCGTTAGCAGCTTGTAGATATCTACTATCTTTTGTTGTTGGGCAAGGTTTGCTACTAGTTCATCTACATCAGTAACCCTGATTTCCCAGGGTAATTGTTGCTGCTCAACTATTGAACGGATTGCATAGTAAATAGCATAATGTGCTCCACCGTACCATGCGGTTACAACATTAATCAAAAACTTTTTTTCTGAAGATGAGGGTAATTGCGTTGTTTCCATAAATACAAATAATTTCCGATAAAAATTGGATTAAATACTTTTGCGGAACATGATTGCCATTCCTGAATGAAAACTGAGCCAATAGCCAAAAATAGCGTAAAAGAGGAATTTAAAAGAGGTTAACGCTTTTCCTAGTTTGAATGGCTCAAAAACAGTGTCTACTGAGCCGTCAAAAAGACTGACATACGTGCTCATAGCCCGACCATTGAAGCCAAATAAGGGTGTATCGTCAAATCTCCGATCAAAGAAATCTATAGGCTCCCATCCCTGACAACGCCCTAAATATTCGAGGGATTCACGTGTGTATATATGAAGGTGATAAGGGACATGGACAAAATTATAATCATCAGGTAAGTCGGGCCGGTTGAGGTTGAGATTAGCGGCGTCGGGTGTACCGATTAAAATATAACCACCAGGGGACAACAGACTGTTTAACTTGCTTAATAAAACATGAGGATCTTCAACATGTTCGATGACATCTTGACTCAAGATGTAATCAAATGACCCGCGCTGTAAGGTTGTCGGATCACCAAAACCGTCCTCTGGCGCGTAAGGATCATAACCGTAGGAATTAGCAAAGCCGTGTTGTCGTAGATATTCTACAAACAGACCATTAGCACCACACCCATAATCAAGGAATGAGTTAGTTTTGGAAAACCCATGCTTTGTCAACTGACGGCATAAACTGCCATAGATAATTTGATATATCCATGTCAATTTAGCTTCAAAAAGAGGGAATTTTGCGTAGTAATGGTCTAGATCGACGACATCTAGACAATGAATTGTCTGGCAATCGGGACATCGCCAAACCTTGAACTTTTCGTCTATAAAGGCTCTGACATTACAAGGGAATGTAGAAAATGCAGATTCATCATTTGGATCGACGCGATAATGACAAATCGAACACTCAAGGCGTTGCGTTATTGTACTGCTGTATTTGTCCTTCATTACCTTCATGAGATTGAATTAGCTATCTCTTTCTCAAACAAACCCAGCGCTCTAGCCACTGCGTGATCCATGTCGTAGTATTTGTAATCTCCAAGTCGCCCTGCAAACAGTACAGTTCCGTTGAGTTTCTCTACTTCTTTGAGGTATAAGCTCAGGCGATCGCGGTTATCTTCATTGAGAATAGGATAGTATGGATCGTTTTTTCCTGGTACATAAGCTTGAGGATATTCCATCACCAAAGTGGTTTTAGGAGAGGTTTGTCCTGACAAATACTTCTGCTCAGTGATGCGGGTAATATCGTAGTCGTTGGGGTAATTAACTGTACCAACCTCTTGATACGATTCTTGATCTAAAGTCTCAAACTGGAAGCGCAAGCTACGATACGGCAATTCTCCATACATATAATCAAAGAAAGTATCAATTGACCCAGTACAAAGTATCCGATTAAACTTAACGTCGTTGATAATCTCGCGGTAGTCTGTGTTCAGCAATACTTTAATGTTGGAATGAGCCAACATCCGACGGAACATTTCGGTATAACCAAGCTTGGGCATAGCCTGGTAAGGGTCTTGAAAGTAACGGTTATCTCGACTGATGTAAACTGGAACACGTCCTGTGACTCCGCGATCAAGTTCCTCTGGTTTCACACCCCATTGCTTCATGGTGTAGCGGAGAAAGACATTTTCATAAATGTAATCGGCTAGAAAGGTTAGTTCCCCGCTAGTACTCTCACGCAGTTTCAAAATGGGTACTTTAACACCAAAACCAAAGTTTTCTAAAAGTAAATTTTCTAGCTTCTCTGCATATTTTGGCGGAAAAAGAGCATAGAGGGAATTTAAATTAAAAGGAATAGGGACTTTCTTACCTTCCACTACTCCAAGCACATGATGATAGTAGTGTCTCCATTCCGTAAATTCTGAGAGATAATCCCAGACTTTTTTTGACCTAGTATGAAAGATATGCGGCCCGTATTTATGAACTAGGATGCCATGCTCGTTGTAGTAATCGTAAGCATTTCCGCCAATGTGATCTCGTTGTTCTACAATTAGCACTCTTTGCCCAAGCTGAGTTGCTATGCGTTCAGCCATTACGCAAGCTGAGTATCCCGCCCCTATGATCAGCCAATCAAATATCATTTATTTCACTCCTATTATTGTTTGGACAACGTATATATCTTTTTGTTTTTATTCGGAAATATTACTATTTAAAGTTTTGGATTTTAACGATTTTAAAAAGGTAGTTACCTTATGAGATACCCCTATAAATTAGTCATCTGAGTCTTTCAAGTAGATGCTCTCCAACTCGCAAAGCGTTCGCCATAATTGTTAGTGTTGGGTTCAATGCAGCACTAGACGGGAAAAATCCACCATCAACAACGTAAAGGTTATCAACATCATGGGTGCGGCAATTTATATCAAGTACAGAAGTTTTAGGGTCTTCACCAAAACGACAAGTTCCACACTGATGTCCAACATCTTTCAAAGACATCTTTGTCGTAATATAAAGTGAGGATGGGCCAATTCTTTTATCTAAATCAATAGACTTTAAAACTTGCCTCCAGCGTTTGATTAAACGATTAAATGCTTCTTCATTGTTATTTGTATACTCAAGAAAAATTTTCTGATCTTTGACACGTACGCGATTATTAGGATCTGGCAAATCTTCAGTCATCAGGAACCAACCAAGAGCACGATTCGCCACTGCCTCGTATATTGCGCTGGGTAGAGGTGGGCCATTAATGGCAGCTCTCTCTTTAGAGATATTGCCAAGTGATTGTACGTGTCCCATTGGGTAAGCAAAATCTTTTTCTCCCCAATAAAAATCATTAATGGCAAGTGTTTTAGGATAAACTATGGGGTTAGGTTTGATAGTTAAAACCACGATCGCCCCAATTTTATGCGCCATGTAATTGCATCCCACAAGATTAGAACTATTTGCTAATCCATTCGGATGTTGGTCATTGGCAGATTTGAGTAACAATACTGCTGAGTTGATTGCACCACAAGCAACAATAACTATATTCCCCGAAAACGTCTGGCAGTTGCCTGCGATTTCTGCTTCTACTTTAGTAACCTCTCGACCCGATGCACTGGTATGTAAGCGCAAAACTTTTGCTTCGGTCATCAAAGTGAGATTGGGATAAACTTTTGCTGGACGTACACCGTTAACGTCAGCATCAGCTTTGGCATCAATCAAACACGGGAAACCATCGCAAGTATCGCAACGAATACAAGCACTTAAAGAACGATTGACTTCATTAAGCTTGATCCCAAGCGGCTGGTAAGAGGGATGAAAGCCTTTATCTTTAAGAGCATAGTTGATTTGTTGAATGTATGGTTCGTGGCTGATTGGTGGAAAAAGATAGTCTTCATTGCTTGGCGGTTCAGTCGGGTCAAAACCGCGCTGACCATGTACTTCGTAAAGTTTTTCAGCCTGAGTGTAGTAGGGAGCAAAGTCTTGGTACTTTAAGGGCCATTCTGGTGAAATACCATCTTGATGAATGACTTTTTCAAAGTCCCGTTCGCGGAATCTATATAGGGCGCTACCGTAAAATTTGGTGTTACCACCAACGAAATAGTGTGTAAGTGGGTGTATTGCTTTGCCTTGTTTGTCGTACCACACTTCAGAAGTTCGATAGCGGTCTTTTTGAACGACTTCTTGAGAATCCCAATTGGCTTTTTCTTTAGGAAGAAAAGTCCCTCGCTCTAAAACTAAAATTTTCTTTCCACTTGGTGCGAGGACATTTGCTAGAGTTCCACCACCTGCACCCGTACCAATAATGATGACATCGTAATGCTCTTTAACCATTTTTGCTGCGTTTTCAAAGAAGTTGCTTATTAGCTAAGTAAGAAGCTTGGACGCAATTTAGTTGTAGACAAGATTCCCCGCTTGCATTTGCTTTTCTGCACAGCTTTGGTTCAACTCCACCACGCCAAGTCGCTGAAAAACCATATCGCCAAATTGCGGCGAAAGTTGTGAAATCGCAAATAAGATTTTGGAAGCAGTTCCATCTAGTACTACTTCCTTTTGATTTTGCTTAATGGATTGAAGTATTGCGTCTGCGACTTCTGTTGGTTGAGCAACGCGGGCTGTACTGGGCACTGTTATATCAAGAGCATGATACATCCCGGCATCGGTACATCCAGGACAAACTATCGAAACCCCGACATTAGTACTAGCTAATTCCTGCTGTATTGCATCCGACCACATTATCAAACCAGCTTTACTAGCCGAATAAATGCTGTTATAAGGCGCTCCCTTTTTACCAGCCGAAGAGGCAATATTGACAATATGACCGCTATTGCGCTCTAGCATACTTGGCAGTAGCAGACGGGTTAACTCCATCGGTGCTAGAAGATTGGTCGTCAATATAGATTGAAAATCTTCTAAGGTGTAGTTCTGGAAAGGTCGGTATTTTTCTATTGCAGCATTATTAATCAAAATATCGATTGGGCCTGCAAGTTGATGAATCTGCTGCGTTAGAACTGATAATTTTTCCAATTTGCTGAGATCAAATGGAATACTTATACCTTTACCGCCCGCAGCTTCGACTTCAGCACATATTTGATCTAGACCTTTTTGAGAACGAGAAACACTAACTATAGTTGCTTGTTCTTTTGCCAGAGCACGAGCAATAAATGCTCCAATCCCACCTGATGCGCCAGTCAAAACAACTGTTTTACCTGCTATATTTTTCATCTTCCTCCTTTATTTGATGTGGAAATTGAAATGCGATCGCCTCTGACAATTTGTCCGATAAAATTTGAGATACACTCGAATTATCTTCAAACTGGCAGAGGTTTTTGAGCAGATTTTAAGTAGGAATTTTCCAGGATTCTTTCCAAATTCTCGACTACTTCAAATACAGCTTGATTATTGTAAGCTTTGACATTCGCCTGATAGCGAGCAAAATTTTCAGGCTGGATGAGTTCTGTGACAGATTGGTTAATATCACGAAAGTTATTAACTACAATACCGAACCCGTTATCTGCAAGCCAATCAGCGCTAGCCCGTTCTTGAAACAGTGTCATGGTATTATTACATTCTGTAATCACTGGCAGATTCATTGCTATAGCTTCGCTGACTCCGACACTACCCGGTTTGCCGATGAAAAAATCCGACAAATGCATATAGTAGGGAATTTGACTTGTAAAACCTTCAACAAATCTCGGCAAACGACTTTGACTATTTCGCAAATCTCTGGCTAGTTCTTCATTGCGTCCGCAGATAAATATGAGTTGCAAATTTAGTGATGACTGCTCCAAACGTTGAGCAATTTCAAGCATTTCCTTTGAGCCATGACTGCCAAATATAACTAAGCCAGTGGGTAAATCTGGCTTTAGTCCTAAACGTTGTCTTTCAATTTGGCGGTCGCTACTCACCGGCTCATAAAATCGAGGATGAATTACTATGCCTGAAGTCCGATAAATTCTTTCATTTGGATAACCACAAGATTGCGCCTGCTTAACTGTTTGTTGGGAAGGACAAATCAGAAATTGCTTTTGAGCTTCTATCCAAAAGTTAGGAGGACAATCAGCAAAATCCGTGATTGAAGTAACAAAGGGAATATCTGGTAGTTCCGCCTGTAAGCTTTCGTAAAGCACTCGGTTTACCAGTGGGAGCAATGAAACTACTAAATCAGGCTGTTGCTCGCGCCAATATTTTCTCAAAAGGTTTCGCCAAGCAGAATGACGTAAGCGAATTTGCAGCTTGAACAAAGGAACTGACAAGGGATCGTTGATAATTTTTGCCCACTTTTTTTTCAGGACAAAATTGTTATATATGTACTGGGGCTGAGTTGTTTCAAATACTTCTTTAAAAACTTCGACTATTTGAACTTCCCAAGGCAATTTTCGCCTTTTAATAACTTCTACTAAAGCATTGGCAGTGCTGCGGTGTCCTGCGCCCATATCGTAGATCATGAAACATACTTTTTTCATTTAATTCAATCTCCTCTATATATTGTTTTTATTGTTTATTTCTATCTAGTGATTATTTTTGATTGTTCTAAATGCTTATTTAACTAAACTCGATTTCTTTCGAGAATTTTCGGCGCGGATCTGATTTTCTATCCGCATTTGATTTAGCTTCGGTACGCCAATCCACTGATTAACTACATCTCCAAATCGGGGAAAAAATTGTTCAACTGCAAATAACAGCTTTGTCAGATTTTTTGTGACGGGATTGCCATTAACAATTACTTCTGCCTGATTTTGCTCTATCGCTCTAACTACTGCTCTCGCTACATCTGCTGGTGTTGACACACCTCCAACACTTGGTACAGGTACGCCAGTATCAGCGAGCATTCCCTGTTGAGAAACATATCCTGGACAAATTGAAGAAATTCCTACGCCAGTACCAGCCAACTCTTGTCTAATCGCATCAGACCACATTAACAAACCAGCTTTACTTGCAGAATAAACACTGTCGTAAGGATGTCCCTTTTTGCTAGATAGAGAGGCCATATTAACAATGTGACCGCTACTTTGATGTAACATTTTCGGTAATACCAAGCGAGTTAACTCCATAGCAGCAAGTAAATTGACTGACAAAACTGACTGAAGATCTGCAAGAGAGTAATCAGGGAAGGCTCGATATATTTCTATGCCAGCATTGTTAACTAAAATGTCAACTGAACCTGCAAGCTGCTCAATTTTTCGTAGCAAGATTGGGAGTTCTTCCACGTTGCTAATATCGAAGCGAATGCCTATTCCTTTCCCGCCCAAAGCATTAACTTCTGCACATACTTTATCTAGCCCTTCCTGCGAACGAGAAACACCAACTATAGTTGCTTGTTTTTCTGCCAACACGCGAGCAATAAATACACCAATACCTCGTGAGGCTCCTGTTAAAACTACTGTTTTACCTGCTATAGTTGTCATATTTCAGTTATCAGTTATTAACTAGTTCGGTAAAAGAAGCAAAATGCTTGCCGCCTAATTCGATTTGTCCCTGTTTAATTCCGGTTTCTAATCTGGCTAATAGATACTCCAAATCACTAGTGATAATGTTTGTTCCGTGATCTGGTTCGATCAAACTAGCTAAAGTAATGTTGTCATTTTTGCTTGCTAAGGTATGAATGCCAAGAAAGTTGAAAACTCCTGATTCATAAGTTCCACAAGGTACAGAAGGATTATCGACTCCAGTGCAATACTCGTTTTGCTGCAACCAATCCCTTGAAGGATATCCATGAAAATGAATCATTGGTGCGCCGTCTTTAATTAGTTCGGGTGTGTATAAAGCTGCTGCAAGAGCAATCCCAACCAAAACATAGAGATCGTAAGAAGGTTTAATATCTACTACTGCGGGATCGATTCCTTCCGGTATTTGCAGACATAATTTGTTTTTTAAACCAATTCTGAGAATATCGCGCTCAAGGCTTAAATCTGTTTTATTTGAGCCAGAACGAGAACTTACTAGCCAGATATCAGGAATTTGCTTATAAAAGTATTGATTTCCTATTTTTGTTTTTACATATCGCCTACCTATATCATTTTGACGGACTTCATTGTTACTCAATCCTTCTACAGCTAATAAATTTTCCCATTCGTTCTCAGATATTTCGCGATCGCCAACATATTGTGGTGCTTCTGCATAAGCGACAAAACCGTAAGAAACACCTGTTCTGCCGTTAACAATCGAGTCTACAATATCTCTATGAGATTTCCTTTTAATAATTTCACCTAGCTTAAAGCCAGAAGGAAATAAACCTGTTGCTGCTAATTTTTCACTCAATTTTACTAATTTAGCAGCATAAATAGATTCTTTAGGATCATATTTACCTACCTCAAATCGGCTCATTGGTAAAGGCGCGATCGGTACGTAAATTTTGGGAATTAATGATTTAAAAACAAAATTATCAAATTTTTCTCTAGAAAAGAGCGAATCGGAAAGATTCATATTTAATATGGAAATATTGCTATCAGATACGCCAATAACAATCTCCGAAAACGTCTTCACCAGAGTATTTACACCAATGGCTATTTTTTGTTGATATGGAACTTGTGAATCAACAAAATTCTGATCTAGTTCTGCAATTAAAATTACCAAGGTAGATGTAGGATCTTCAAGACGTTGCATTGCATGGTCTTCAGCCCACCCAATTAACTTAGCAATTGTTGAAACCGACATTTTGCGGTTTTTTAAGATGAAACGACAATAAAATTGATAAAATTTCTCTGCTACAAGGCTTTTAATTTTGTCTTTTAAATAAACAGGTCTTTCAACATCAATTACTCCATTAATATCCGCTTTAACAAACCTCATTTTAATAGTTTTTTTCCACTTAGTCAGAGGAATATCGATTTCATAGTTAAACTCTCTTGTTGCGTCTTCCCAAGAGACAATTTGCGCCCCATAGTTTTGCAGTTTCAGTTCTAATTCTTCTCTAAACTTGGAGATAATTTTATTTTTAAAGCCTTTTGGCAATGGTCTAAAAGTGACTTTAATCTGTTTCGCCATCACGTTGGGGTCGATAATCGGCGACTTGAATTGTATAGGTGATGTCTGGCAGAACCCACCAAGTAAACGGCCAATTGTCTGGAGGCTAAGTCCCGGCCCATCGGGGATAAAAGTGTCGCACTCATCGTTATTTTCACGCAAAAAAGAGAGAATTTCTGTTTTACGTGCGGTTATGTCTGCCTGAAGTTGTGGTGTCAGTATACCCTTGGGAGAATTAACCCTGAGCTTGTCATTATCAGCCCACAACTGAACACCTTGCTGAGTAAGATTTGTCAAAAGTTCTGATACGTTCATAAATAAACTCAAAATTCAAAAATGGTTTTTACAACTCTGTAAATAAATTTCCCAGCGGCTAAAATATTCAAATTTCAAACATTTCTAATTCCGAAGCTTTTAATTCTTCAGCTAAGTATTGAGATAGTGATTCAACATTAGGATAATTCCAAATTATCAGCGGAGATAGCTGTAATCCAAAATATTGTTTTCCTAGATTCGCAATGTTCATTGTTTGTACAGAATCTAAACCGTAGCTGTCGAAAGGTGCTCGGATATCGATTTCATCAGGATCAGTTCCTACCTGTTCGGCAATTTGACAAGTCAGCCAATCTTGCATATCTTCTGTTGACATCGATTTAGTACTGATTTGTTGATTTTCCAAAGTTTGTTCTCCCATTAATATTTACTCCCTTATTTCAACAAATGTTGAGCTAACACTTCTAATAGTTCTGGCATTAATTTCATTTGGGCTTCTGAAAAATTACCTGTCTCCCTTAAAAGTTGAGCTATCTGTTGGGTTTCTCCTAAGTGGAAAAAGGTAGCAAATTCAGCTTGACTATTGTGTTCTAATGTGGTTATTTCTTTTTGTCCATTTTCAGTCGTTTTAAACCAGTAACGCTGTCTCTGAAAAGGATAAGTTGGCAATTGGAGGCGAGAATGAGGATAATGCCTGTGAAAGCTAGACCAGTCTATTACTGCTCCACGAATAAATAATTCTCCTAAACTGTGGAGTATTTCTAGCCAATCCTCTTGTCCTTGATGCAAGCTAGATAAGCAAACTCCCACTTCCTCTGGTATGGAAGTTAATTTTGAAGCGATCGCTAAAAATATATGATCACCTGCTAAAGTCTCTATACCAGCAGTCAATTTCCCTGGCTGCTGCAAGTGACAACACCAATATTCAGCAGTAGCTATTTCTTTTGTCGTCAGTTCTCCAGGAAGACTGGAAATTAGCGGAATTTGTGGTTGAGAGTAGCTAACTTCTTTGGCGATTTCTGCAAAAGCTTCCACCATCTTTTCCGGCTGGAGAGAAGATTGCATTAAACGACTTCGTTGTGTAACCAACTTTAGAGCATCTTCGAGATCAAACACGCCAGCTACGCAAGCAGCAACATATTCTCCTACGCCATAACCCGTAACTACTTTGGGTTTGATGCCCCAAGATTGCCATAATTTGGCTAGGGCATACTCTACAGCAAAGAGGGCAGCTTGATCTAATACAGAACTCTCTTTGGTGGCTGGATACAGAATCTCAAGGAGAGGCTTTTCTAAGTAAGGTTGGAGAATTTGAGCGCAGCGATCAATAGCTCTACGAAAGGTAGGCTGAGTATTATAGAGTTGCCATCCCGTGGAGCGAGATTCTGTTCCCTCGCCAGGGAAGAAGAAGGCAATTTTTGGCCGCTTTCTGCCCTTTACCTTGCCCTGCAACAGTCCAGTAGTTTCCTTTTGAGCGATAAAAGCGCTTAACTGCTGGCGTAATTGCCCAACTGATTCAGTCACGATACAAAGACGATGGTCAAAATGTGTCCGTCCTGTATTGGCACTAAAGCAGACATCTGCTAGCGATACATCAGGATTAGACTCTAAAAAGTCTTGATAACTTTGTGCCAGTTCTCCCAGAGCCAAATCAGTTTTTGCTGAGAGTGTGATTAAATGGCCGCAACGTTGAACATCTCTGGGCACTGGCGCTGATACTGGTGCTTCTTCTAAGATAACGTGAGCATTGGTGCCTCCGAAACCAAATGCACTTACACCAGCCAAACGACTTTGTTCCCCACGATACCATTTCTGAAGCTCCGTTGGAATTGAAAATGTAGTATTTTCTAGAGAAATATAGGGATTAAGCTGCGTCAAATGCAGGTGAGGAGGGATTTCCTCATGTTGCAGCGACAGAACTACTTTGATCAAAGCAGAAATCCCCGCAGCAGCTTCCAAATGACCAATATTTGTCTTGACTGAGCCAATCCAACAGGGTCTATCTGGCTCACGACCCTCCATGAGTGCGGCTTTTAAAGCTTTAAACTCGATGGCGTCTCCGATGGATGTGCCAACGGCGTGAGCGTCAATGTAGCTAATCTTTGCCGGTTGAACTTTGCCATTTTCCAAGGCTTGGCGAATCACCGCCTGTTGAGCGAGTCCATTAGGTGCAGTAAGACTATTACTCAACCCATCTTGGTTAACTGCTGAACCTCTGATGAGTGCGAGAATGTTGTCTTTGTCTCTTACAGCATCACTGAGGCGCTTGAGCACAACTACGCCGCAGCCTTCTCCCCTAACATAACCATCAGCGTTGGCATCAAAAGACTTACACTGACCAGCAGATGACAGCAGGCGTGTCTGAGACGAGGAGATAGTCGAATCCGGCGATAAAATTAAGTTTACTCCTCCAGCTAGGCATAAATTCGATTCTCCGTTTCGTAAACTCTGGCAGGCTAAGTGGACTGTCACCAGAGACGAAGAACAAGCAGTATCTATTGCCATACTGGGGCCACGCAAATCTAGCAAATAAGATAAGCGATTAGCTGTAATGCAGGGAGTTGTTCCCGTGCCACTATGTAATCCAATGCAAGAGAAATTTTTATAAAGAAGTCTATGGTAATCGATGGTACATAGACCGATAAATACTCCTGTCTGACTGCTAGCTAGACTAGTTGGTACTATTCCAGCATTTTCTAAAGCTTCCCAAGCTACCTCTAAAAATAGTCTTTGTTGGGGGTCTGTATGCTCGACTTCATCACGAGAAATTCCAAAAAAGTCAGCGTCGAACAAATCCACCTGCTCTAGAAAACCACCCCAACGGGTGCTCATTTTCCCTGGTGTATTGGGATTGGGATCGTAGAAGGCATCAATATCCCAGCGTTCTTTTGGTACTTGCGCGATCGCATCCTTACCATTACGCAATAGCTTCCAGAAGGATTCGGGATTTTTCGCTTTGGGAAAACGGCAACCAATGCCAATAATTGCTATGGGTTCCATCTAAATTGTTTGCCCAATAGTATTGATCTATGCTGACTAGCGAGATATCAACTCGCTAGTCTAGTCATGAAAGTCGTACTCTAGCTCTCCTGCTCCATAACCGATTTGGAGAACTCTTTAAAAGTCTGAGTATTCTTTTGGAGTGCTTTGCTAATCGAGCCTCCAGCAGCCATAATGCCCATTTCGCGGTTAATTTTCCATTGATAGTCTAGGCGACTAAATAGTCTTTGCATTAATTCCAGGAGGCTTTGATGATATTTGAGTCCGACATGATAGCCTTCGTGTTCTTGACAGAAGCACTTTTCCATCCAATCGAGGGCTTCTTTGGTTTCCATCCCAAATAGAGGAGATTTCAAGAGTTTGTAGTAAAAGACCATTAGCATGGGGTCATCGTAGACGCAGCGACCAGGTAACACTCCAGAAAGACCGCTCAGAAGGTTGCGTTGCGCCATATAAATCGCCAAACCAGATACAAATTTCTCGTAAGCAGTTGGCTTCGGGAAATCCTTATACATATCTTTGGCAATGGTTTGAGAAATCGTGGTGTGGAAAGCTTCGTCTAATAAATGGTAATAGGAGACAGCTGTTGGGGTCGGGATATACTCGCTTTTTTGCTCTAACTCTCGGAAATATCTGACATAAGGATATTCTTGGTTCTTGAGAATCGCATTAGCCGTATAGCGCAAGGAATAATACTGACACGCCATAAACGGCGACATTCCCCAGTGAATGGTGAAAAACCGTAACCAATGACGTGGTGCGATTCGCCCTCCTAGACCATCAGCTGGTGCGGGAATTGGCTCGCCTCTTTGCTCTAACTCTTGCAAATACCGAGAGTAATACTGTTTTTTATCACTAAGCATCGTCTTAGCGATCGCATTTAAGGCGTTGTCTCGGTATTCTGAAAATGTTGAGTCCCCATTACCTGATGAGGTGAAGAAATTCTGCACAGGCTGAGGAATTAAGGATCGAAGCCAGTTATTATTCTCTTTATCTGATTTGCCATAAAGGGAATTTCCCAATATGGTTTTACCAACTATGGCCATTTTCGTTTTGTAGCCGATCTTTTGAAAGGTACGAATGTGATAACTTTCTTGATCAGTTTCAAAATCGAGTTCGTTACACAGGGTTTCGTAACCACCAAAGGCGCGAAAAACGCCAGATGTTACCATGTTGTAAATACTCGTAGTGGCTTCGCTAACCGCAGTATGGTTATAGTTGCCGACCCAATAAAGATGATTAAGCGCTAGTTTCTGTGAGGGAGTAATGGCATCGTAGAGAGGCGTGCCATAAAGAAGTGAGAGTTCGGGAGGACTCCAGTAATAATTACTGTTATTGGCGTAGTTAAACTCATTACCCAAGTCTCTGAGTTTCTCGGTGTAGTCTGAGTTAGTGTTGTTCTGAAAAGTTTTTTCGATGATTATAGAATGCTTTGTTCCCTGTGCTTCTGACAGCGTTGAAGCTGAAATTTGGGGATCTAGAGTTTTGTTTCCAAGGATCATATATTTTATCCTGAAAGAGTCAGTGAAAATACTGAGATTTTTTTACTTTTCTTGAGCTTGAGCACCAAGAAAATTGAGATTAACTTTTAGTTCTTAACTGCGAGCTTAAATGCTGAACCAAAGCCTGAACAGTTGGGTAATCATACATAAGAGTTGGATCAATTTCTTGTCCTAGCCAGTCTTCTAGGTCGCCGGTTAAACCAACTGCTGCTGAGGAATCTAAACCATAGCGGTCAAAAGGGATCGTAACGTCGATTTCGTCTGAATCTACTTCTAATAAATTAGCTACATAAGAAACTATCCAAGCCTGAATTTCTGAAGGTGTTGGCATTTGTTTGGATGTATTGACTTTGTTACTCTCTAAAACCGTAGATATAGTATTCACTTGTAGATTTTGTGTTTCCATCGTTTAGTCCTTCGCAAGTATTAATGAGTCTGTATGCTTTGTGGAATAGAATTGCCGTAGGTTCAGTTATGTAATTTATGTAATTAGGACTTACGCACTGAAGCTTGAAACCTAGATCCCCCCTAGCCCCCCTTAAAAAGGCAGGGCTGATTCATTCGATCTCTTAGGGATTTTGTCAAGAGTATGAGTCAGAAATTTGCTTGAGTGGAAAAAAGAAAAACTACCACCTCAACCAGCAAATTTAAGTGCGTTCACCATTTTCTTGCCCAATCAGATTTTTTAGTCACCTGTTTTTTTTGCTTGAAACGCTTGTAAATCAGCGCCTTTTAGGGAATGAAACAGCCCTGCTTTTTAAGGGGGTTGGGGGATCTGAGTGCGTAAGTCCTGGTAATTTGGCCTGAATCATCTCTGCTATCGGAACATGGACATTCCAAACCAGACCAAAAAACTCTAGAAAGCGGATAAACCAAGTACCTGGGTCAATTTGCCACCACTCGAATCCAGCAATGGCTGAGTGAGGAAAAGCATGATGGTTGTTGTGCCACGACTGTCCCCAACTGAAGATAGCCAGCAATATGTTGTTTGTACTGCGGTCATGGTTATCAAAGGGGCGATCGCCATAGAGATGGCAAATGGAGTTGGTGCTGGAAATAATTTGCTGTCCGAGGAAGACTCTAACCAGGCCTCCCCATAAGAAACCCTGAAAAGCACCTATCCATGTCCATGTCAAGATCCCTCCTAGAAGAGTGGGGATAGCAAGACCTAAAATTACCCAAATGTGGTGCAGTTGGTTAATTTTACTAATTACAGGATCTCGGAGTATGTCTTTGGCAAAGAGCATAGAATTTGTCACTTCGCCATCAAGGGCCCAACCCACGTGAGCGTACCATAGACCTTGCAACTGTCCGAGAATTCCGTCTCTATGCAGATGTGGTGAATGAGGATCACCTACTTGGTCAGTGTACTGGTGGTGACGTCGATGATGAGCTACCCAGTAAATGACTCCTCCTTGAGCAGCCATAGAGCCAAGAATAGCGAGAATTACCCGAACAGTAGTATTAGTTTGGAAAGTACGATGCGAAAAGTAACGGTGAAAACCGACTTCAATTCCCAGTGTGGTTAAGGCGCACATACTCAACAGTAAACACACTTCCAGCCAACTAATCTTCAAGTACCAGAGTAGTCCAACTGCTACTATCACGCCTAAAAAAGGAATCAAGAAGGTAGCTAAGGCTAACCGCTTGTAGATAGTTTGTAAGTAATCACTTGCGATCGTGATTTTCTGCCCCTGATGCACTCTCAAAAGGAGCTTCTTTTGAGATGTATTATCTGGTTGTGTTGACATTAGTTAGTCTGTTCTTGGATAGTGTGAATCTTATTCATGGCTGTTTACCAGCTGTGAGTTGTTCTAAAATAGAATCAACTTCAGCTTGCAGATTCATGAACTTAGACTTATTTTGAGGATTCTCGCTCCAATCCTCTACAACATCTAAACTTCCAGAGAGAAACACAGTTCGACAAGCTAGACGGCGAATCTTGCCACTAGAAGTTTTGGGAATACTTCCACTCTTGACGAGTACGGTAGCGCAAACGTCCAGCCCGTGCTGCGCTACTACTGCTTCTCTAATACTTGCGATGACTTCTGGGACGTTTAACTTTCGCAAGTAACTCCGCTCTACTTCCTGAACAACAACTAGTCGCTCTGAACCCTTGAAATCGATGGAAAAGGCTGCTCCACAACCGCGTCTCAGGGCTGGATGGCTGTTCTCAACAGTCAGTTCAATATCTTGGGGATAATGATTTTGCCCACGAATTATAATTACATCTTTGATGCGTCCTGTAATAAACAGTTCGCCATCTTGTAAAAATCCGAGGTCGCCGGTGCGAAGAAATGGCCCTGATGCTGCGATCGCGTTAACGCTAACATCTGTATCTGCTAGATATGCACAGAAAGCTGTCTGTGTCTCCTCATCTCGATTCCAGTAACCTTGAGCAATACTTGGCCCAGCTACCCAGATTTCCCCGACTTGCTCAGGAGTACAGAGGGTTAAAGATTCGGGGTTGACAATAATTACCTTTTGCTCTGGATAACTTTGTCCACAACCAATAATTGTCTGGGTATCTGTCTGAGCATCGTTAACCCTGACAATTTGGTTTTGCTCTAGTGCTGCTTTTTCGATATTGCAAGCGATTGGTAAAGCTGTTTTCTCACCCCCTGTCACCAGAAGAGTTGTTTCTGCCATGCCGTAGCAGGGGTAGAATGCTTCTTTACGAAAGCCACAAGGCGCAAAAGTAGAGGCAAACTGTTCCAATGTCTCGGCCCGGACAGTTTCAGCCCCAGTAAAAGCAACTTCCCAACTGCTGAGGTCTAGATTTGCCAGTTGTTCGGGTGTAACTTTGCGTATACATAAGTCGTAAGCAAAATTTGGCCCGCCGCTAGTAGTAGCTCTATGGTGTGTTATGGCTTCCAGCCAGCGGATAGGCTTTTGTAAAAAGTCTGCGGGCGATATCAGTGCTACAGGAAAACCACCATAGAGAGGTTGTAGTATGCCGCCAATCAATCCCATATCGTGGTATGGCGGCAACCAAATCACGCCTTGGCTATCGGGTGTATGCCCAAAACATTTGTGGATCACATCTGAGTTGTGCATCAGGTTGCCATGACTCACCATGACACCTTTGGGATTACCTGTAGAACCAGAGGTGTACTGGAGGAAGGCTAAGCGATCGCTAGTTAATTCTGGTTGTTGCCATGCGTTACTTAAGTCAGTGTTCAACTCATCTGTTGCCAACCAATGCAATCCAGCAAGTTCTAGGCTTCCTTGATTGGACGCAGATTGGAGGTTATTTAACAGTGTTGCAGAGGTCAGTAGTACTTTTGCTTGGGCATCTGCGGCTATAGTCTGCAATCTAGACAGTTTTTGATTTCGTCTGGGTGGGTAAGCAGGAACAGCGACAACACCGGCATATAAACATCCAAAGAAGGCAGCAATATAATCTAGACCAGGCTGATAAAGGAGCAAGGCCCGTTCACCAGAGACATCTAGAGACTGGAGAGTGGCTGCGATCGCCTGCGCCTTGATATGTAGCTCTTGATAAGTCAGTGATTCTGCTTCTGTATCTCTATAGTGCAAAAAAGTATAAGCTTTCTGTTCCGGCTGATTTTGCGCCCTGTAACTCAGTAATTCAACTAATGTTGAGAAATGGTACTCGTTGATTAAACAGTTGGAATAAGTACTCATTTAATGCACCTCTATGGCATTACAGTTATCCCTGCAAGACGGAGTTGCCTACTTAGTCTGATGACAAGGTAGTGCAACTATCTCGAAACTAGATACCCTCTCTCGATCTATTGTTTGAATTTGATATACACTTACAAGTTTTGACTTAGTAGCCTGCATTTAGTCAGATACTATCCAAGCAAACCATTAAACTACATATCTATAGCTGGGATAATCATAATTTGCAGCCTAAATAGATTGATACTTTTACAAGGTTCTAACTACATCAATTCTGCTGCTTGTAAAGTAAAAATATTGGGTGTTGCTGAGTTACAGCCGGAATCCAGATGTAGAGACACGATATATTGCTTTTCTACAAGGGTTTTTCATACTCTAAATCAGCAACACCAAATATTGAACCCCAAATTATGATTGCTAGATCAGACTAAATTAGTTTGATTATCAGTGCTGCGTTGAATCAGATTTCATCTTTGAAGGATTATCAACAGCTACTACAAACTTGAGCAAATCTGTTCCGTAGGTTTAGGAGTGGTAGAATTTGCTCTCAAACTTTTTGGTACTATTAGGTTAAAATTCTTGGTACACCGTAGAAAGCCGAATCTGTTAGTCAGGTACTTTCTATACGTTGTGCTTACCTCAAGGATCACTCATTATTTGATATTTTTGCCAAAGTAGAATGATTCCCAACTTTCATAAGAACCTTAAGAAAATTCAGAAGTATTTATCATTACTAAGTTTATACAGTATTTGAAAGTTGTTTTCTATCACTTATCCTTTGCTAAAAGTAGCAATTCCTTCTTTTTGTCTCTGATCAGGCTGATTACGATGCTCTCTTCTCCAAGCGTGGGGAGTTGTTTTGTGATGTTGGCGAAACTGGCGGAAGAAATGAGCCACATTTTGATAGCCGATCTTCAAAGAAATTGTTTCTACTGTTTCGTCAGTTTTCAGTAGCAAGGTACGAGCCGCTGTCATCCGGTACTCAATAATCCAGTTTTGGACAGTTTGTCCTGTTTGGCGTCGCACTAAATTGGTGAGGTAAGTTGAAGAGTAACCAACTTTAAGAGCTACGTCGCTGAGGGTAATTTGTTGATAATAATTTTCCTCAATAAAGCTAAAGACTTCATCCAACAATGAGTTAGACGGAAATGTAGACTTAAGAATTGCTGGTTCGAGAATGTCAGCTAGTAATGGCTTTGTAAATGGTTGAAACTGATGAATCTCACAGGCAGCGTAACACTTTTTGAGAATAGTTCGCTTTTCTAAACAGGCTGCGATCGCATTCAACAATTCCTCTACAGTACAGGGTTTAGTAAGATAGTCATCCGCTCCCAATTCCATACCTTTACGAATCTCATATCGAGCTTCTTTAGTGGTGACAAAAATCAAGGGGATCATTGCTGTAGAAGGGTTTTGGCGCAGCATAGTTAAGACACTATAACCATCAAGTTTGGGAAGTGAAATTTCACTTATGATCAAATCAGGTAGCTCTTGCTGTGCCTGCTGAAAACCAACAAGACCGTTTTCAGCATCTATCGTACAGAAACCCTCTGCTTTCAGACATTTTAGAAAAAAATTTTTGGTTTGTACTTCAGGTTCAATTACCAAAATCTTTTTCCCATTCAAAAATCGTCTATTTATCATGGTAAGTAAGAGTTGTGTGGACTCGTCAATGGCCTTACTTTTTACCAAATTTCTTCAATGGCATTAATTTCACTTAAAATCATTTTTGTAAAGCTCTATTGACTCGTTCCTAATTCTCATAATTTAGTATCAGAGACTACCAAAAAATAAATTATCCAATCTTATTTGTCGGGTGCATTTAAGTATCCCTATGGCGAAGCAAGTACCACACCATCTTGACTAATCTGTCACGGTGCGTTGGTCAGAGGTATAACGCAACGCCAGTTGCTACAACTTAGGAAACCTCTGCAACGCACTGGCTCCCTTACAAGTTGGATATTTTTATTAATTGGAAGTCCCTTAATGAGAATTAGCTATTATGAAAAAACTCCATTTGGAAATAGATCTCAAGGTTTTCGTAAAAAGTCAGCAGCAAAATCAGGTTGCGAGAAGACTTCCATAGTTAATATTTATTCCTCCTTAGCTCCCATAACAACCAGAATCTCCTTAGAAGCATAGGTTAGGATTTTTAGCAAGGAAAATTGCACATTATGTGTTGCTAGCTTGACTAATTTCATTCCTCATGTAACCTGCACCCCTGTCATTGGTGTTGATGATATTGAACGTCACCATAGAAATACTTTCCTTGTTGAATTAAAGGTTTGTACCATAAGGGCAAAATTATTTATCTAACCAAGCCACCAGAGAACACTAGGAGTATCAATAGTTACTAAAATATCAGTAATTGAATTATTGCTTAGGCATAGGCTACTAATGGTATCTATGCCCAAAATTCTTGCTGATATCAACAATAATGGAACACACAAAAGCTTAGTATTTGTTAATTTAGCAAGACAAAACTTTTTCCATTGTGCTGGAATTATATTTTGTTAGGGCTTTCTAGAAAAGTCACTTTTAACAATACAGTTATTTGGATAATAATGCAACACCCTTGCCGTAATCTTACGGTTTATTCAAAAATATGGGGTTTTTACGCCATATAAAAAGCATCATTTATTTCTCATAATTTTTTAGATATATTTTGAAAATGTTAATTTCAGTATGCTGATTATACTGACAAGCCCCTATCTGTATAACTTTCAGCTTTCTTGTTATTATAAAGTCTCATTATTATTATCAAGCTTTGGAGATAGTTTTTTATTTTTCAATAAGTAAAAATAATATTACTATTCTGCTCGTCTATCTGAGGACACATAAAATATTAATTTTATAAGCAATTAAGAATACAAAGATCCGCAATTAGATAAAGATTTGGTAAAGCAGAAGCAGTATCATTAAGTTAATATCAACATATCAGCAGAATAAAAGCAGTTTGAGAGAATCAAATAGTAGCGACATCCTTGCAGAGAACCTTGTGCAGTGTTGAAAAATCATACTTTATCTACTGCTCCCTTTTTCTTAAACTCCTGAGTTATATTTGCCCGAATGAAAATTGCTGCTTGTCTAAATTAACAGGCAAGTACACATATTGCTGTTTGAGAAAAGTAACCAGTAAATTGATATATTGATATACCGATAAGACAAATGAACGCCCTTTTCCAAAACTATTAAGTCTTGGCTTGATGGCTACTAGCTCTGACGACTATCAGTCGTAGCTACACAGACAAAACTCTGATCGCCCTTACTACAACGGAGAGGCGGCCGCTAAGTCATAAATTAGCCTAATTTAAGCAATACTCCCCCGCTTTCTGGCTTCTTTGTAGGAAGTTCCCACATTTTTTAACCCAGCTTTAATCATTTGTTGTTCGAGGAGAGCAAAGAAACGCGCTTTATCGCCACCTTTGACCACGGCCTGATTATGCGCTTCTGCGATCGCTACGGGGTAGCCATATCCTTTTTGCACTTGTGCCAACATTAGTCCCAGCGCTTGATCAAACATGGTTGCATTTTCTGCCACCCATGCAGGAACTTCTATCCGGGCAATTTCTGCGCCAACGTGGACATAGCAAAAATAGATCGTTTGATCACCGTAAAGTTCGAGAATGGGAGTGTTACTACGCCACAGAGTACCGCGTTGTCCTGGTTTGAGCCGAGTTGCCCAAAGGGATGTATCTCGCAACTGCTCAAAAACTTTACAGGGTATTTTTTCTAACTGATTTGGGCAATAACTTTTACAGTCTGGTACTGGATGGATACAAGCCGACAAACGCAAAAAATTCATCCCTTCGATGTTGCGAGAGGCACTAAGATAACCCATCAGAGGAATTTGAGCATCACGCATCTGCTGCCAGGCTTCGAGGATGGGGGGTAAGATGCGATCGCGTGCATCAGTGGGTAACTGTTCCAAAAACCAGTAAATTAAAGAACCATCCACCATCGCCAGCGCTGGCGCTTCTGTTTTGGCCTCACACGCAAGTTCTGCTAACACCGTTGTTTCCGAGGCGGTGCGGCGAAAACTCATCCATTCCTCGGTTCTAATGCCCCATTGCCGAGACATATATAAATCTTCCGAGCGGTAAAATACCTCTGGCAAACTATCGAGTAACGGATGGCGGTTTTGTCCGTAATGCAATACTATTCTGCCGATATTTAGGAGATAGCAGTAAGCAATTTCGTGGTGATTGGGGGAAATTTGCGAACCATCGGTAGCAATAACGGTGTGTATCTTAGGAGGAACTGGGATATCAATGCAAGTTTCTAGCGGCTCAATGGGTGTAGCATTAGCAAAGAGAATGCGATCGCGCCATTTCTCCTGGCGATCAATTAAATCTTGTTGACATTCGTAAGCATTTTTTAGATGTTGTTGCGCCAATTCTAAACGCTGGCGACTGGCAGCAGCTTCTAAGGTAAGATGCTGACTTAAACCCTGCATTTGCCGCGCTAGTTTTGTAAGATCAAGCATAGGTTTTCAGATTTTATTTGCTCTGCTAAAGCTGTTGATAATTTAACGCTTTTTTTCAATACCAAGCAGAGAAATCTTTAGCAAACTGAGACAGCGATAATAGCTGAATTCGCGGATCATTTTGGGCAGCTCCCCTTTCTGCTTGGGTATTATAGCCCCAATCTGCAAGGAAGAGTTTCACATCTTCAAGGTCTGTTTGCTGTTGAACTAACTGCAATGTCTTAAGTCTGTCTTCTACAAACCATACATTAACAGCCTTTTCGTCTGCTGCTTGGATTAATTCTCGTAAAATTTCGTATTTAGGACGCTTGACTTCTTTACCAAAAATTGATGTCGGTGGTAAGTTTACTCCTTCTTGTTGCAATAACTGCTGCACAAAACGCCCTTCTTTGGTTGTGACGATATATAGCTTTGCACTGGTAATAGTCAACTTAAGTTTTTCTAGCACACCCGGATAAAATCTATGCAGACTCAGCCAACCGTCTAAATCTGTGGTAATCCATTCATCTCGCAGATTGTCTAGTTTTGCACCAATGTCTCTTGCTTGTAGCTTGTCATCTAACAAAATCTGGGGGGCGATCGCTACCCATTCCTGGAGAATTTTTTCATCAGGAATACCTTCCATTAACGCTTTAATTAAAACAGGCATTTCCCAACCAGTTTCAATCACAGGTCGTAGGCGATAGAATCTCAAAGCTAGATCATCTGGTGGTATGTCGTTAACAGGCGACCAAATTTTACAGTAGGTACGCCACGCTACCTCAAAATATTCAATTAGTCCGTCGCAAATCACTCCATCAAAGTCTAGGGCTAAAATTGTCGGGCTACTTGTTATCATTGTTTTGAGGATTAAACTGCTGTTGCCAGCTTACCCGATCCGGGAATTATTTTTCTGTATAAAAATATCTTAATATATCAATTTCAGTAATTAAATATTATTAGCTATTATTTGAAAATAATCATTTAGGATAATATGCGATCGCAATCTGAACTACAGATTTTTTCTGCTGTAATTAAATATTTCGATGTGGAAGAAGAATTTTTATGTGAAATATCTAATAAAGTTATAACTGAAACTTCTCTAAATCAGATTTCTTGGGAAAATCTTCATATCCCAGAAATCATAGTCTCTGGAATGAGGATTAATGGTTTCCCTAATCTCAAAAAAGAGACTTACGAGAATTTAATCTTGAGCAACAATCAACCTTACTTATTAACTCCATATATAAAAAATCAGCAAGTTACTCTGATTTCTCAAGAAGAGTTTGTCAAAGTTTTAAATGAGCCTGATTATCGGTGGTCTATTGTTTATGGATTGACTCGACCAGGCTTTTCTCACGATTTTTCTCAGGCATTAATTCAGATAACTGCTTATTGTCCAGCAGGTCCACCCCAGTATGGAAGTCTACTATATCTGCAAAGAAATGATGAGCAATGGAAAGTCAATTCATCTTATGGTCTGTATAATCAATAGACAAATTTTGATGATCTCCAATTTATTTTTGATTCACACTTGGGATCAAAATACCGTGTCTAGGACTAAATAATAATGCCAATAAAAATAATCCTGATACTACTAAAACAATCGCAGGGCCAGAGGGCAAATTATAAAAGTAGCTGAGATACATACCGCTGATACTAGAAAATACACCAATTACCGCACCCAAAACCATTACTTGATGAAGACGTTTAACTAATAGATAAGCAGTTGCTCCTGGTGTAATTAAAAGTGATAGCACTAGGATGACACCGACGGCTTTCATACTGGCGACAATTGTTAAAGCAATCAGCACCATCAAGCCAAAGTTCAGCCGATTGACTGGCAAACCTGCGGCTTGAGCGCCTAAAGGATCAAAGGTGTAAAATAAAAGTTCTTTGTATAATAAAATAACCACTATTAAAACGATCGCAGCGATGATTGCAGTGTCTCGCACTTCGTCAAGAGTAACGCCGAGAATGTTACCGAAAAGGAAGTGATTGAGGTCAATTTTATTATCTTTTTGAACTACAGTAATTAAGGTGATGCCTAGGGCAAAAAATGCTGAAAAAACTATGCCCATTGCTGCATCTTCTTTAATAGGCGATCGCGTTCTAATCCAAGCGATCGCCATTGTACTCAAAACCCCGGCAATAAATGCTCCAATAAATATATTCCCTCCTACCATAAAGGCGATCGCTAGTCCTGGTAAAACTGAGTGACTGATAGCATCACCGAGTAAAGCTAATCGCTGTACCATTAAGTAGCTGCCTACAACGGCACACAGTAAGCCAACTAAAATCGCAATCACTAGCGATCGCTGCATAAAGCCATACTGCAACGGCTCAATTAATGCTTGTAGCATAAACTGTCTTTAATTACGAATTACGAATTATTTACGCAGCATCAGAAAAGTACATTACTTTACCACCGTAAGCTTGATACAGATTTGATTCTGTAAGTACTTGTTGGCGTGAACCTGTGGCGATTAATTCACGATTTAGTAATATTAAATCATCAAAGTGGGTAATTGATTCGCCTAAGTCGTGGTTGACTACTAACACGATTTTGTCAGCGGCGGCGAGTTCATGAAAGACTTCAAAAACCACCGATTGGGTTTTCTGATCGATACCTACTAAAGGCTCATCAAAACAGAAAATCTCTGCTTGCTGTGTTAACGCACGAGCTAAAAATACCCGTTGCTGTTGTCCTCCAGAGAGTTGTCCAATGGGGCGATCGCGGTATTCACTCATCCCAACCCTTTCAAGGGCATCTTTTGCTACCTGGCGGCTAACTGTCGAAAAGCTACGCAACCACCCTGTTTTCTTCACCCGTCCCATCATCACTACATCCCAGACGGTGGCGGGGTAAGTCCAGTCAATTTGGCTGCGCTGTGGCACATAAGCTACTTTCTCTAATTGCTGCATTAAGGGTTTACCCTGATACAGCGCCGTACCACTGCTAACGGGAACCAAGCCCAACATGGCTTTCATTAATGTACTTTTGCCAGCGCCATTGGGGCCAAAAATCCCCGTCAGTCTTCCTGGTTTAACAACACAGTTAACGTCCCTTAAAGCTTCTTGTGTACGGTAGTGTACCCCCAGATGAGCGATATTAATTGCTGCTGTTGAACTCATATCAATAGGTTTGACAAATTTTGCAGGCAATTTCCCTGTATTTGCCTGAGATAAGCTAAATTTCGGGGAAATAGAGACATTTTTCATAAGTCTGCTTAAATATTCATTTCTTGAGCTTACTATAAAAATGAGAGAAATATGAAAAAATATATAAATAGAAGTAATGTTCAAGATAAATGAAACTAATACTTAAGATAGACAGATCTAATCCTCACGGCAAAACACCAGTTAGCAGGATCAAGGGAAAGGCTTTTTTTCCCCTAATTTTTAGACTTTGCTTGGGAATGCTCTTGCCTTTGGCTTTATTCAGTTGTACCCAAAACAACTCTAATCCCGACACTGCCAAGGGAGATAGAAAGCCGCGAGTAGTTGCAACAAGCACGATTATTGCTGATTTAACACAAGAGGTTGCAGGAGACGAAATTCAACTATCTGGAATTCTCAAACCGGGAACTGATCCGCATGTTTACGAACCAGTTCCAGCAGATAGTAGGGTTTTAGAAGAAGCTGACTTGATTTTGTACAACGGCTACAACCTAGAGCCGGGACTAATTAAGTTAATGAAAGCCTCTGGTGGTAAGGCGCGTCAGTTAGCTGTAGGGGAAGTTGTCAAACCTTTGGAGTTAGATAAAGGCAAAGGCGAAGTTGTGCCAGATCCGCACGTTTGGGGCAGTGCAGACAATGCGATCGCAATGGTGAATGCAACACGGGATGCTTTGATTGAGTTATCACCTGAAGATCAAGAGCAATTTACGCAGAATGCATTGCAACTTACTAACGAATTAAAACAGTTGCATAGCTGGATTAATCAACAGATTCAAACTATTCCCGCTCCTAAACGCAAACTTGTAACAACCCATGATGCATTTCAATATTATGGACGTGCTTATGGGATAGCGATCGCAGGGACTTTAATTGGCATTAGTACCGAAGAACAACCCAGCGCTCAAACAGTCCAACGCTTGGTAGAGTCAATTAAAAAGATTGGCGTCCCCGCAATTTTTGCCGAAACTACAATCAACCCAGCTTTAATTAAAACCGTTGCTCAAGAAGCAGGCGTGAAATTAGCGCCAAATCAACTTTACTCTGACTCAATTGGTGCTAAGGGTAGTGATGGTGATTCTTACATCAAAATGATGCAGGCAAATACCCGCAGTATCGTAGAAGCATTGGGTGGGAAATATACACCCTTTCAACCAAAGAAGTAAATCAAGCAGCGTGAATTTGGAACTACAGATAACCTGTAGTTTCATTCTTATTAAATTGATTTTTGTCAAGATGTTTGTTGGGGAATTTTAATTTTCTGACTATTCTTTATTTCCAAAGTAAGAGATTATTTAGAAATATTTGATTTAATATCTAACCTAAGATATGTAACTTGTAGATCTATTCTCAAACTCTCTCCAGAGAAAGAACTATTAATACCTTTAATTTTTTAAAATACCATTTAGTAGAGAGCAGATTTTTTAATTGAAAAAGCCATGACTGATAATAATCAAGAAAATCAAATTAATCAACCAGTCAGTGAAGATACTCATTTACGACCAGAGCCTAATGTGAAGGAAAGAAATTTAACCGCGAATCCGGGAGATGTGATCGCAGATGAACCTCAATCAATAGAAGAAAAGGCTAAGCAGGTTGCTGTTGATTCACCAGATATTACAGGCGATCATATTACAGTGCCAACTTACTTCGTTGTAGATGAACCCGATGGTGAAAAAAAGGCGCTTCACCATGTTAAAGATGCCGAAGAAATTTCTGATGTAATTAGACAAGCACGAGTTGACGAAAATGGAAACCGGGTTTGGTGGTAGTAACTAGTGTTAGTTAAGTAGAGGCGTGAGCAAGCACGTCTCTGCGCCAACCAATTATCCTTTCAACATGAGTAGTGGGTACATCCAAATCAAATACTATGCCCCTACAAAAAGTTATTCACTCTGACAGTTATAACTACCTGCTGTTTGAGCCTGATTGCAACGAAGCAAAAGAGCAGCTTTTTCCAACAATTCTATTTTTGCATGGTGCGGTAGAACGAGGCTCTAACCTAGATGACGTGAAAAGGCAAGGCCTTGCAAAGATTGTAGAAGAACAACCAGACTTTCCGTTCATAGTTATTTCCCCTCAATGTCCCCGTGGTGAATACTGGTCTGTGGAGCGGTTGAGTGTTCTTCTTGACGAAGCGATCGCATCCTACCCCATTGATCCAAATCAGGTATATTTGACAGGCTTAAGTATGGGTGGTTACGGAACGTGGCATTTAGCAGCAGCACAGCCTCAACGATTTGCTGCCATAGCGCCCATCTGCGGAGGTGGTAATCCACAAGTAGCACATAATCTGAAAAATCTTCCTATATGGACATTTCACGGAGCAAAAGATAATGTCGTTCCCTTAAGCGAGTCCGAAATAATGGTTTCTGCACTGAAAGCCCACGACGCAAATGTGAAATTTACAGTTTACCCAGAAGCCGCTCATGATTCGTGGACTCAGACATATAACAATCCAGAACTATACAAATGGTTTTTGCAGTATCAGCGAGAGTTGGATGTGGATTAAATTTACCAGAAATTACGTAGGAGCGATCGCCAGCATCTTCAACATATTTTCATTAAAAACGTTTTTTTACCTATAGAAAGTAAAAGTTCCAAAAAGTCGTTACCTGCACCTTTGACACCAGAGTATACAGCCTCAATAATGTTTGTACGTGGAAATTCGGGCTAATAGAAACTGGCATTCATCGGGCAGGTCATCTACTATGTTTTTTTTTAATTTCAAACCTAGCTCAAAGAATAGTCTGGATAAACTAGATAAATTTTGGAATCGCACTAACACTGTGCTACTCATTGGATATTTGATCACTCTACCAATTTGTACATTGATAACTTTATCTTCAATATTTCCTTTATTGACTGCCAGCTTATTCACTTCCATAGAATCTTCGCATTACTCTACATCGATTCCTTGGATAGATGATGCCTCCGAATGTAAATATAGTGGTAGAAATTGGCGCGATCGCAAATGTTGGGATGATCAACACAATCCCATGTTTTAAATCGATTTTAGTTTAATCAGGTTTGGAATTAGTTCAAAATGGATATGTAGCCTGTTGTATCCAACCTTGAATCAACCTAACCCAGTGCGTAATCTGCAAGAAACCCATTTAAACCGTGCCCGCGCCAGTCTCAGACAAGCGCTATCTTGGTATGGATATCTTCGCAAGTCAGGACAACTCTCATCAAGCCCCGAATTAGCAGGTTTGGTGAAACCCGAATTGGAAGCTTTGAACTCCACACTCAACAAGCTTGACTCTAACGTGATTAGAATTGCCGCCTTTGGTTTGGTGAGTCGTGGGAAATCAGCAGTATTGAATGCCTTGCTGGGAGACAAGATTTTGCAAACTGGGCCCCTGAATGGTGTCACTCAGTGGCCTCGTTCTGTGCGGTGGCAGCCAGGTGGTAAGGTACTGGTAGAGTTAATTGATACCCCCGGATTAGATGAAATCGAGGGCGAGTCACGGGCACAAATGGCGCGAGAAGTTGTACGTCAGGCAGATTTGATTTTATTTGTCGTTTCTGGAGATATCACCCGCACTGAGTATAAAGCACTTCTAGAATTGCGTCAGTCACAAAAACCCTTGATTTTAGTATTTAACAAGATTGATTTATACCCAGATATAGACCGGGCAGCGATTTACGAAAACTTGCAACAATTAGGTGCAGGACATAGCCAAGCAAAGCCACTATTACCTGATGAAATTGTCATGGTGGCGGCAGAACCAGCAGCAATGGAAGTACGGGTTGAATGGCCGGATGGTCGTATCAGTTATGAATGGGAAACACCACCAACTCAAGTAGACGAACTTAAAGAGACAATTTTGAATATTCTAAATCGGGAAGGGCGATCGCTTCTAGCTTTAAACGCACTCATCCAAGCACGAGATGCAGAAGAGGCGATCGCTCAAAAAACCATCGACTTACGCGAACAAGAAGCTGAAGAGATTATCTGGCAATTTACCAAATACAAAGCTTTAGCAGTGGCGCTAAATCCCATTGCCTTCTTAGATATTCTCGGTGGAACATTTGCTGATTTAGCTTTAATTCGCTCTTTAGCGAGATTATATGGTTTACCGATGACTAGCTACGAAGCAAGTAAGATTTTAAAAACGATTTTACTTAGTTCTGGTGGTTTGCTGCTAGGAGAATTAGGCAGTAGTTTATTGTTAGGTTTGGGCAAGAGTACAGCTGCAATTGCTAGCGGTGATAATCCCACCAATATTACTGCTTATGCTGGTAGTGCGATCGCCCAAGCTGGTATCGCTGGTTATGGCGCATACTCCGTTGGTAAAGCCGCCCAAGTCTATCTCGAAAAAGGCTGCACTTGGGGGCAATTGGGCGCTAGCAGCGTCATTCAAGAAATTCTTTCTCAAGTTGATCAAAATACAATTCTGTATCGTCTGCGACAGGAATTAGGAATAAAGTATTGAGAATAACTAAAAATTGTTTTCTTAATTGTTGCCGGTTATTAGAGTTTATCAACTTCTATCAAGCTCCTCTGACAATTGATTTACGTTCTCAGTTTGAAAGGCAGAATTGAGAAAATGATCAACGTTGCTTTCATACCTTTTTGAATCAACGATGACAAGAGGGAAATTCCCACTCAAGTTTGATAAAAAATGACGGTGTTTACTACAGCATTTTTTGTGAAGCCTATCTAAACTGGAAATATGAGCTTAGTACGGTCATTAGAAGCTCTACAGTTACCATCTATCTCAGTAAACAAGGTGAAAGGATCATGACAACAAGCTTAAACGGAAACCAAGCTGCTGAAACTGCAACTATTGAGCAAGCTATTCTCGAAGCTATTAGTGAAGCTCGTGCAACCTGTGAACAAGGTGGTAGTGATTCTGCCAATTGTGCTGTAGCCTGGGATATTGTAGAAGAATTGCAAGCAGAAAAATCTCATCAACAGCAAGCAAAACACAACAAAACCTCTTTGGAAAACTACTGCGATCGCCATCCAGAAGCAGTAGAATGTCTAATCTACGACGTTTAATTCTTCCGTAAATCAGCTGTTGCTGATTGCGTTATTTGCTTAATCGCCGTTAAATCAGGCGGTGGTGTCTCACTTTTTATTCCCAACCATAAAAGATATTCTATATTCCCAGCAGGGCCAGTAATCGGCGACCAAGTTAAGCCTTTGTATTTCCATCCTAATTCTTGAGCCGCCTGTAAAACCTGAAAAATGGCATCAGCTTGGTCATTAGGATCGCGCACAACGCCTTTTTTGCCTACACGGGATTTCCCAACTTCAAACTGTGGCTTGACTAACAATACAGCTTCCCGGTTAGCTTGAGTTAGCTGCCACAAAGCAGGCAAAATCTTGGTTAAGGAAATAAACGATACATCCACCACCGCCAAATCAGGAATCGGGTCATCTTCCCTATACAACTCATCTGGTTTTAGTTGTCGCAAGTTGGTGCGTTCGCGCAAAATTACCCGCGAATCATTTCGCAACCGCCAGTCAACTTGTCCATAACCGACATCAATACCATATACTTGCTTTGCCCCAGCTTGAAGCAGACAATCGGTAAAGCCACCCGTAGAAATACCGCCATCTAAACAAACGCGTCCTACTACGGGAATAGCAAACACCGTCAAAGCTTTGAGGAGCTTTTCACCACCTCTAGAAACAAAAGGCGATCGCTCCTTAATCTTAATTTGAGCAGAAACATCAACCTCTGTACCAGACTTATCAACTACCTGGTTATTAACACTAACTTCCCCTGCCTGAATTAACCTCTGTGCCAAGGCGCGAGACGAGCTTAAACCCAACTCTACTAATAGTGTATCTAGTCGCTGTTTAACCAATCTTCTCTTCCAAAAATATTTTGCTTAGATGTCTCATCATCTATCGAATACTTACAGCAATTATCACATCATCCCAATACAGCCTGAACCCCACCCCGCATTTACTTACACTAATCTCCCCTCTTATTCATCCTCATCATAATTAAACATTAAAACAAACTTTTGTTTAGGTAAAACTAACATAGGTAAATATATAGGATAATCATCCCATCTCTTACTTTTTTCACCTTTTTGATAGCAAATAATTAAGGTTGGAACGTCAGGATATTTCTCTTTAGCCTCTAATGACCACCTACCTGAGCCGAAGCCAAACATCCATTCAAAAGGGTCTTTTCTCACCATGTCTAATCCTTGATTATTATTTCTTTCACCTCTACGAACATTTAAACGACCCTTTGTCATGCCCTTTGATTTTATATCTGTTAATCCTTTGATGATACGTTTATCTTCCCATTTTTCCGAGGGTACATAAGGACTTTTTATATAATTGAGGATTTTAATAATAAAGTCTATATCCACTTCATAATATTGATTATTTTCTTGGTAATTTATTAAAAGGTTCTCAATGTATTTGAAATTATGCTCTATTTCATCTTTTTTATAGGCTGGATTTTGAGGAAAAATCAATGATCCTGGTACTAATACATCAATGACTGAAGGATCTAAAACATTAGAGTGAGTTGGTTTTAAATTTCCTCCTATCCAAACAGGCTGAAGTTGAATATTATGAATATCATCTCCAATTGCTTGACGCATCGCTTCATCCGCTTCGTGAATAGAACGAAAAGCTTCTAGTATATGTTCTGGTAAGAAGAGACGAGTCACATCTTTTAATTGTGGACGATAACCATACATTCGAGCGTGTTGATGAACCGTATCCATTACTTTTTGTTTTGCATCACGTCCATAATAAGTTACCATTAGACCCTTAATTGTCACACCTCTACCTAATCTATTTCCTCCGATTAATATATTCATACCTGGATTATAATTAGGCTCTTTTTCGGGGTTATTTGCATTAATGATTTTAGGGATTGCGTGCCTTAGTTGAATTTTTAATTCATCTATTAGTTCAGTAATTGGAGGTAAATTATCAGCAGTTTTATTTAGCTCGTCATAAGCTTGTTCTAACCATTTTTGAGCTTGTTTATTTTCTGTATCTGAACTCTTCTCTCGGATTGCTTGATCTAAATTAATTACAAATTGACTAATCACCTTTTCTAATACATTATGGATATCTTGTTTATAACAAACATGAGCAAGAAAAGAATATTTATCATCTTCTTTTTCAGAAGATAACATTTTGTAAGTTGAACCTAAGAAGAAGCAACAAAGTGCAAGCCTTAATCCTTCAGGAATTATCCATTTATTACCCGGATTTATTGCACCTTTTTGTTTCTTTAATTGGTTAATTTCTCCAGCATCTACAATACAACAATAGTTACTTTTATCAGCAAAAAATAACTCTCCTCCCATATAACTATCTCCCGGCTCTGGTAATGCTGCACAAAATTTTGGCTTACAAGGATGAGGGAGACTTTGTAATAATAAACTTTGGGGAGTTGCTGTGATTTGAATATAAATATGATTAGTAACCTCTTGACGAATTTTACCTATCGTTTTAAAGATTTTACTATCATCAATCGCGTCTTTTCCTTTTTTAGCTTGTTTAGATTCATTCGTATTTAAACTAGCGTTATCCGCTTCATCATCAAAAATTAAGGTAGGAACATCTTTTACCTTGGCTGCTTTTAAAATCTTCAATAAATTATCCAAGTGATGACCATTTTTTGTAGAAACTAATACAACACCTGTATCTTTGATATAGGGCGCAACTTTAGTTTCTGCAAAACCATCAGGATCTTTTTTCCATGCTTCCCAATCAAAAAAAACAGGGCCTCCTTGAACTTGATTATTGAAACGATTAGCCGTTTGCTTTCCTAACCATGTATTATCAGAGGTTAAAATAATAAAACAACGAAAATTATTTTCATGAGCCAGTGCTAAAGTTGCAATAGTTGTGTTAGTTTTACCACTTTGAACTCGACCATAAATGAGTCCGGTTGTACCATTGGGAATAGGGTCTTGTCCCTTATAAGGTTGGCTCACTAAACCTGTACTATTTTCCCCCACATCACCATAACCGAAATTTTCTGAGTAAAATCTTACACAACTTTGAACAATTTCAATAGCGGTTTCTTTAAGTTTATTCGCTTCTTTTTGTCCAATTTGTTTCTCTAATCTATTAATTAATTTATCAATACAGGAGCCATTAATTTTAATCGGAGTGTGTGTCATAGGTTATTTGATGTTGATAAAATTACGTCAGGCCAATTATTTTGAGGGACTGTTTGCTCTAAGGGAACTCTCCCCGTACCTTTAACATAATAACTCCCTCTTAGTTCTCTTTTTACAGAAACACGTTGCTTGGCTAAACCCTCACTAGGATCGATAATTGTCCATAGTTGTTGTTCTGATAGACAACAAACACCATCCCGATGACAAATCAAGGCGATAAACAGTTTGACATCAGGATAAGTTTGATGGAATTTTGTTAGCGCACTTTCTTCGTGTGAACTAAAGCTAAATGACCATGAAGAATTGGGTTTTTTCGATATTTTAAATAGGATAGCGGATTCTTGATTTGAGCTTTTTATAGTATAAAGAGACGAATGAATAGAAGATAAATAACTTATAGATATATAAGATGTTCCTTTGAGGAGTCGAATAAAAGCCGCACCGTGCAGAAATTCTAGATCATTAATACTCATAGAACTATTGCTAAAAATTATCTATATCAATAATAAACATCATATAAAAGTAAGTATAAAATATTTTCAGTATTTTTTCTGTCATACTACTAATTAATTTGTCAAGCAACAAATCGTTTTTTTGCATTAAAAAAAGTAAACGCACCTTGCTAATAAAGCCAAAGTGCGATTTGTACTAAGTCCATTTACACGAACTTTGTATGTATGGTTTTGCAATTTATAATTGCCAAGACTAGATACTAAATATCCTGTTCGCTCAACTCACGAGTTATGTGGTCAAACGGCTCATCTACAAAAGCAGCATTAGCCACACCTGCTGTTGCTACTTGTTCCTTAACTAGATCCTTCATAATCTGGATACCCCGAACCGTCGGCCCAATTGGTACTCCTAAAGAATTGTAAGTTTCCCGTAATCCTTGTAGCACTCGCTCATCCAACACATTTGTGTTACCAGCAACCAGCGCATAGGTAGCATAGCGGAGGTAATAGTCCATATCTCGAAGACAAGCCGCATAACGACGAGTCGTGTACGCATTTCCACCAGGGCGAATCAATTCTGGCAACTCTTCAAACAACTTCAAGCCAGCCTGCTTGACAAGTCCCGCTGCATTAGAATTGATCGCCGCCGCCGCTTGTACTCGTGCTGTACCACTATCAAAATAAGATTTAAGGGTGTCGATCGCATTCCGGTCAAAATACCGTCCGGTTACGTCATAATTCTTAATTAAGCTTGTTACTGCATCACGCATTCTTTTTTCTCCCAATCATTGCTATCTATGGTTTGATATTTATTTGGCTGCTTTTATGCACCAACAAAAATTTGTGCTATTTAAATATAGATTCGGCACAAAAACAATCCATCCGCTACTTAAGGATTCTATGCCAAAGTTGACCCCTATTGAGATGAACTTTACAGTTTTGTGCAGACAGTTAGGAAAGGTTAATCTAACCTGTAAACCAGATAATCTGTAACAAAAGCTACAAAATCCTGCAATCTCCTATATCTAGGATATTTCAGGAGGATATTCTAGGTGTGTCACAACTTGGTTCAGATCAACAGAGTTAGGATGCTTTGAAGATTCTAGTTTTACTTTAAGTAATTGGCTACAGAAGGAGTAACAATGACAACCCCACAAGAAGTATTAAAGTCGATCCAAGACCAGAAAATTGAACTGATTGATCTAAAATTCATTGATACAGTAGGGACTTGGCAGCACCTCACAGTGTACTACGACCAAATCGATGAGAGTTCATTTACTGATGGTGTACCTTTCGACGGTTCCAGTATTCGGGGTTGGAAAGCGATTAACGAATCGGACATGACGATGGTACTCGATCCGAATACCGCCTGGATCGATCCATTCATGAATGTGCCAACACTAAGTATAACTTGTAGCATCAAGGAACCCCGTACGGGGGAATGGTATAATCGTTGCCCACGCGTTATTGCCCAAAAAGCAGTAGATTATTTAGTCTCAACTGGTATTGGTGACACAGCTTTCTTTGGCCCTGAAGCTGAGTTCTTTATCTTTGACAGTGCACGGTTTGCACAAACTGCCAACGAAGGCTACTACTTTTTAGACTCCGAAGAAGGTGCTTGGAATTCCGGTAAATATGAAAAAGGAAAACCCAACCTAGCTTACAAACCACGCTTCAAAGAAGGTTACTTCCCAGTAGCGCCGACGGATTCTTTCCAAGATATGCGTACAGAAATGCTGTTGATGATGGCAAAATGCGGCGTACCCATTGAAAAGCATCACCATGAAGTTGCGACTGGTGGCCAGTGCGAACTGGGTTTCCGCTTTGGTAAGTTGATTGAAGCTGCCGACTGGTTGATGATTTACAAATATGTCATCAAAAACGTTGCCAAGAAATATGGCAAAACCGTAACCTTTATGCCAAAACCGATTTTTGGTGATAACGGTTCTGGTATGCACTGTCACCAGTCAATCTGGAAAGATGGCAAACCTCTGTTTGCAGGTGATAAGTATGCTGGTTTGAGTGACATGGGGTTGTACTACATTGGTGGCATCCTCAAACACGCACCAGCGCTGTTGGCAATTACCAACCCCAGCACCAACTCTTACAAGCGCCTAGTTCCTGGTTATGAAGCTCCAGTTAACTTGGCTTACTCTCAAGGTAATCGTTCTGCTTCTGTTCGGATTCCTCTGTCTGGCACTAACCCCAAAGCTAAGCGGTTAGAGTTCCGCTGTCCAGATGCTACTTCTAACCCCTACTTAGCATTTGCTGCCATGCTTTGTGCTGGTTTAGATGGCATCAAGAACAAAATCCACCCCGGTGAACCCTTAGACAAAAACATCTATGAACTCTCACCAGATGAACTGGCGAAAGTTCCTTCAACTCCAGGTTCTTTAGAACTGGCATTGGAAGCACTGGAAAATGATCACGCTTTCTTGACAGAATCCGGCGTGTTTACGGAAGATTTCATTGAAAATTGGATTGACTACAAGCTGGCTAACGAAGTTAAGCAGTTGCAACTGCGTCCTCATCCTTATGAGTTTAACCTCTATTACGATGCTTAATTAACAGCCGTATCTAACATCTAAGAACATAAGTTTAGCCACCCTCTAGGGTGGCTTTTTTTGCAGAGTTATCAGGTTAGACTCTCACTCAAAACACCTAGCTCATGGTGGCGTTGCTGCGCCCATAAATCAAGCGAGTGGTGGGATCTATCTTTCCTTGAGTGGGGTTCCAGTAATGCCCTAGTTCTTCGTGTAGACCAAGTTCTTGTGCAGCGCGCATCAACATTGATTGTTGACGATTCTTGACTTGCTGATGTTGACGCACCATTAACGCACGAGATTTTTCTGCGATAGACATAACCATAGTCCTCCTGATTACTGTAATGAATGTATTATTATTTTTGTCCTCTTCCTAATTAGTATAGCAAAAATTCTGTATCATACGCTACGGAATCAAATTTTGTTACAAAATTTTATATTTATCGGAAAAAGTGGCGATTTTTTCTCGTGTTTGGGGGAAAAATCTCTTTCAACCTAGCTTTGACGACTCACATCTTGCTTTAGTTGGGTCTTGCTTTGGGGTATGTACCTTTCCAACAGTAGATAATTTATTCGTTACAATTGTTTACATAGAATAAATATAAGTACTCAAAACTCAAGCTATTTCTATGTCTGACACTTTTACTAAACTGACTTATCAGACTCTTCAACAGGGCAAAAATTATTTCAGTCTAGCTCACAAAATCCTTAGTTCACAGGTAAGGAACCTAGCCTATCCCACGCTTGAACAGAAGATCAAACCTATCCCCAACGAGATTTTACTCAAACTTCAACAAAGATTGAATCAGCTGCTAGAAGCAGACTGGCAAGATGCCCAAAATGGTGTATATCCAGAGAGTTTGCTGTTTGATAACCCCTGGGAAGACTTTTTCCGTTACTATCCACTGGTGTGGGTAGATTTACCTCAAATCTGGGAACGGGCTAAACAAAATAAATATCAGGACTTTGCGCCGGAAATAGAGAAGGATGGTTATCCCAGCTATTATGTGCAGAACTTCCATCACCAAAGCAATGGCTACTTGAGCGACCTATCAGCAAATTTATATGACTTGCAAGTAGAGCTTCTCTTTGGTGGTGCAGCCGATCCGATGCGGCGGCGTATTCTTGCTCCTCTCAAGCAAGAGTTGAAAGCCTTTGAATCTGTTCCACCACGACAAGTCCGTATTTTAGATATAGCTTGTGGAACTGGGCGTACTCTGAAGTTAATGCGGGCAATGCTGCCTCAAGCATCTCTATTTGGTACAGATTTGTCACCAGCTTATTTGCGTAAAGCAAATGAATTACTGTCTCAAATTCCAGGAGAATTGCCGCAACTTGTACAAGCAAATGCCGAAGAGTTACCCTATCTAGATGACTATTTTCACGCTGTAACTTCTGTGTTCCTCTTCCATGAGTTACCAGCGGCGGTGCGTCAAACGGTTATTGAGCAATGCTTTCGGGTGACAAAACCAGGAGGGGTCTTTATTATTTGTGACTCAATTCAGTTGAATGATTCACCTGAAATGGTGTCTTTAATGGACTCTTTCCCCGAAACTTTCCATGAACCCTACTATCGGCATTACACTATTGATGACTTGGTAGCACGTTTAGAGAAAGCAGGCTTTGAGAATATTGAGATACAAGTCCACTTTGCGAGCAAGTATTTCATTGCTCATAAACCAGCTTGAAATGGCGCAAAACTGCGGCGGGTTGGCAAGCTAGACAGTTTCTAGTACTTTCAGTCAATCTAGCTGACTTTGCTATTGTAGAACCCAAATTTACCCAAAAAGACCAAATGCAAAATTTCGCATCTGGTCTTAGGGGATAAAATGACTAAGATGATCCAGTAGATCCTTCTTAATAGTTCGTCAAGCAAGAAGAGTAATATTTGCTGGTAAGTGCAACAAAGCTATACTAATTCTGCGAATTCATGCTCTAGACAAGCTCAAATGAGGCGACAGGTATTTCATGCTTCGGTCAAAGATGCCGAACAGTTGCCACGAAAATTAATTTCTTGATACAAATAAGCAGCTACTTGACGCATGAGAAAATCTGTTTAGAAGTGAAATGAGGTTGCTTTAAGCTATTTTTCAACAAACGAAATATGCGAATTAGATGTACTTTAGATTAACTGATACCCTAAGTCACATCTATTTCTAGATTGGTTGAAGAGTGAAACGCAGAGCTTACCCGAAATACGAGCAATATTTGTCTGACTTTTGAAAAGTTGGTGATGCGTTTGATAAAGGCAGTCAATTTTGTGGGCGTTTTGATTGCAAGGGTTCGTGCCAACTATATATTATACAGAGTTTACAGTTGAATGACTTGGCGATCGCTCTTTGTTTTTTCTGTGTCAACTGTTGTATTTCTGTTACAGAGATAGTGTCAAAAATGTTAAGCATCACAACACTCTGTTTTCTTTTACTTTGATTCCCTTGCGATTAAGAAGCATGACCCGAAATTACTTAAACAACAGGATAGATATTTACGAAATTTTCTGTTAGCTCTCTGCGTCCACTACCCCGATGAGACGGAATTTTTGGGTTATTTTTGTTCGCCGAGAGCAACTGTTGTGAATCAGGCGTGGAAAGCAATTGATCGGATAATTGATTGACCATTGCTTGGCAGTTAGAAGCTAAGGGGCCGAACGCCAGACTCGATACTAAAAGTGAAATGGCAGCACGCATAGCAGATGTCTATTTTGGAACTCTCCAATTCACTGATACTTAGCTTTTTGATGAATATCCGGACAATTTGCAGAAAAGTATTGTTCTTTACTGAAAATAAACTACTTTTGTACTCTGTCTAGATGTTCGACTAATAACCAATTACCGACGTGATTTTGACGACCCCATACTGTGATTAATTGATCGTGGGGACAAATTTGCAATTGCTCATTAATATGCGATCGCAAAGTCACAAGCTGCCAAGTTTGCCCTTGATTTTCAGCTGGTGTGGTGATAGTAAATCTGTAGTTTTGCTGATCTAATCGGTGTAAAATACCTTGGAAGCAGTGACTTTCTCGTATTAATATCTTGTCAAAACCAGAGTCATAGGATTTATCCCACGATGGGCAATGACCACTTGCTGGATAGGCTTGTGGGTTATCTAAGTAATACAGTTGCCAGTGCAGCCAATCCGAATGATTGGGTGGAAGATTAAACAAAGGAAAAATTGCCGCTTTTGCACGATGATCCTGTAATAAAGCGGCTTGTAGCACCCTAACAGCTAAATCCCTTGGTTGACAGTTTAACTCAACGCACATCGCCGCTGCCATACCTGCTGCTTGACCAATGCCCATAACCACAGGTTGTAATCTAGTGGCCCCATTGGCAATATGGGAGACAGAAATATTCTTTTCACAGACCAAGAAACCATCTGTTGTGGCTGGAATTAAGCAACTGTAAGGAATTGTAAAGGGAGTGCCAGTCCAACGCCCCCCCCAGCGGAGAGATTTAGGTTGTAGTGGGAACTGAACCCCAGGATAGTGATGGTCATTGGCGTAGTTACCAAAAGCGATCGCTTCTCTACCAGAGGCTTCTCTACCAGAGGCTTTGCCTACGCCAAGGCAGACGTCTTTGGCGATCGCATCATTAAATATAGATGCAACACTACCTCCTGCTATTGGCAAGATATCCTGTTCTCGGACAGTAGTTAGTCCTACTAAGCGGCGGCTTTCTCGGTAGTAGGGATGCAGCGCAAAAGCGCTAGAAGGAGAAGGAAACAGTTTTTCTGCCAAGCCATAGCGACGACCAAGCTTATTTTGGATAAAATGAGCAAAATTTTGGCTGTGCCAGCGACATTCTTGGAGGAATTCCCTTCTGCTTAGTTCTGAATCTATCAGACGCCCTACTCCTTCGCCGTAGTCATTGCCACAGATTGGCCAGTTGATCATGAATCGACCACCAGGCAAACGTCCATAATTCAAAAATGTCTCTGCTCCGTAGCCATCCCAAGCACCTGTAAACAGCGATGGATTTTCGTTAGGAGCCGCAGGAATTTCTGGGGCGATGGCTTCACCAAAGTCTTGCATAATCACTACCCAAGTGGGTGCTTGCACTGGATATCTTTTGGTGAAAGAGTTAAAAGTCAGTGGTGCGCTTGGTTCTCCCCACTCAGATTGCAACTCCCAACCCCAACGGTAAGGTATCTCAGCTAAAGCTAATAAATCTCCTAATTCTGTGGCATCGAGAATAATCTTGGCTGTGACAGTAAAATCAGCAAAGCGGACGCCAGTAATCAAATCGCCCTGGCGGAAGACTTCTACTGGCACTTGTCCAGAAATCCATTGCAGATTAAGCAACTCCTTTACCCAATCGGCAAAAATCTCTGCCCCAATTCGGGGATCGTAACTAAAAAAGCTGACCCAGCTGTTATCTAATCCGCCTGGCTGTCGATGTCGCAATTCTTGCAAAAACGCACCCCATAACCCGGTTTGAAAAGCTTCTAATTCATTGCCATCGGGTGCAGACACCCCAGCCGACGTTAGCATTCCGCCCAACCAAGGAAATTCGCTCACCAAAATAGTTTTGGCTCCCCGTCGCGCCGCTTGGATCGCCGCAGCAGTACCTCCGGTTCCCCCGCCGACAACTAAGACATCAGTTGTGTATGTCTGATTAACCATTGCTCAACCTCACAGGAGTTCCGACATATTGTCCTAAAAAAAGCGATCACATTCCAGTTTTTATCTCAAACTGAGTGCGATCGCGATTCGGATTCCTTAAATCAAAAGAGATTATTAGAATTCTTTATCAAGAAGTCGAGAGAGTATTCAGTTGTATTACTTTGTTAGACCCTCAAACACTGAGGTTTTTTTGGTCATCTTTGAGAAAGTCGTTTAGGCGCTGGCTAATTTCTTGATCGTTGCTAACAACAGGTAGTACTTTTTGTTCATTAGCAATTAGCAACTCTTGGATAGCTTTCAAATCTGCTAGCTCTGTAGCGATCGCGCTACGCTTGGTATCATCTAAAGCCACAACCATTTCTAGACTTGCCTCAAATAATTTAGGACACGATTAACCTCTCACAATTGCTTTGCTCAACAAATCATTCTTGAGATATATTCTCATTTATTTCTGCCTAAAGTCGTAAACAGGAATACAGCGAATCTGACACACGTATAAACTTCCAGAAGTCGAGTAGCTGTTCTGCCACCAGTTGATACTGGAAAAAGTGAAAGAAATGCCATCCTTCCAAACAAGACCATAAGCGATCGCCTTCCTTTAAATGCGATCGCCATCCTTGCAGTGCATCAGGTTTAACAACAATATCGTTTAAGCTACCACAAACCATCAAAGGTACTGGAACTCTGTTTGCAGTCATACTTACCCTCTCAAAAAGAGAATGGGGAGAGAGCGAACAATCTAAGTCTTGCTCTAGAAGAGATGTCAAACTCTTGAGAGTGCATTGATCTTGATAACCAAACAAGTTGTAAACCATATCAGTCAGAAGCTTTTGGCGACTTAAAAACTGACGGTGAGTATAGTAATGAGCTTGCCAATCAACCGCTGCATCCACACCCACAGCTAATAGCGTCAAAGACTTTACTGTTTCTGGATAGCGACGACTATAAAGTAGTCCTAGTAATCCTCCCGTACTATGACCAATCAAGTGAACAGGTCGATTGCAGGATTTGAGGTAATCATGAAGTAGAACAACAGCAGCATCTAGTGAACTTACCTCATCTTGGCTTTGGCGATATTTCCACTCTTGCATTGTCACTTGAGATGATAGGTAACAAAGCAGCGGTTGAGAAAAGTATTGCAAACTAGGGCTTGTATTTAACCAAAGAACATCCGGCAGTTTAGACATCCTGATTTTCCTGCAAATAGAATAAACTCTCAATATACTAATTAAGAATTTTTGTAACTAATAACTACTGGTTGCTACAATACCTTTCGATATGATCTGGGAAAAGGTTAAGGGGTGAATTCAAACCTTCCCCCTTTAACCGAGAAGTATTGCGTGCCATATCTGATTCCAGCTGATTTTTCCAGCCAGGCTCAGCAACGTGTCAAACCTCCTGTAAAAGCTTATTGATAAATATATTCAATATATTTGAGAAAAGCTTACAACATCAAAGAAATTATTGCAAATAATTATTATTAGTTTCTGAATCCAGTAAAATTCTGGTATTTACCGTTTTTGCTTGGGCGATTCGTGATCCGCTCTACCTTGGACTTCCCCGTCGCTCAAGGTAGATTCGCTCTACATCAGAACGAGCAGCGATCGCTTGGATTAACGAAGGAGTGACTTCTGCCACCACCATTGGTGTATAAAGAGATTGATAAATGACTCGCTGGTTACTTTCCTGAAGTTGGTTTACAAGAGGTTGCTGAATCACCGCATAGTGAGATCTAAGAGTATTTTGATACTCAGCGCGGTTTGATTGCCCGTAGGGCCTAACTGTTTTCGCTCTCAGAGAAAAAACGACCCTGATTGGGCTATTGCTTCCTTGAGCGATGCGATTAGCTAATTCAGCCTCTAATTTACCGACGAAGCCCTTATTGTTGATTGCCTGAATAGCTTGCTCTAACGCTTCCCGACTAATTTGATTACCAGCACTATCAAGGGATACATCATACATATTGCCTTGAATATCTCTTAGCTTAAACCGCGTGATTCCAGTATTAGCGAGAGTTGCTGTGTTAGCTATGCTGAGATGGTCAGTCGAGATTCCTGTAGTTTTAGAAACCTCTAACTTAGCTTGTTCAGCTAAATTGTTTAATGTCTGGTTTTCTGAGAGCGGAAGACTAAAGGCTACTGTAGGCATAAAGCAGATAACAGCAGATAAGCCAACGGTTAGACCTAAGAATTTCTGCATCTTGATAATAAGCTATTTTTTTCGGATATTTCGTTTATGTAGTGGGTAAGATAAACTGTAAATAGGATTGACAGTGTGTAAATTGCATTGATGATGACAAGCCCCACGACAAAGTAGGAGACAAATTTATGATGTTAAGACATAACGTGTCTTTAGATTCTGTAATATCTCCAAACCTAGAAGCTCAACCTATCAAGGAACTTGAGCGCATACTTAGCGTTAAAGGTTCCCAGGCGAAACTGGTAGGAGCTAACGGAGAACAAATTACCATTCCTGATTCGGTGTACCAGGTGTTGCATCAAGTTGTTCACGCAATGGCATTAGGTAAGGCTATATCTATAGTTACCCAAGAGCGGGAACTGACAACACAACAAGCGGCTGAATTTCTCAACGTATCACGCCCATACCTGATCAAGTTATTAGAACAGGGAGAAATGCCCTACATTAAGGTGGGTTCACATCGACGGGTTCGTTTCGATGATTTAATGAATTACAAGAAACAACGGGATGAGAAGCGTAGCCAGCTTTTGCAGGAGCTAATTGAGATAAGCGAAGAAGCAGGCTTATATGAAGATGATGAGTAATTACAACAGTTAAATGTTATGCTCAGTGTTCTCTTAGATGCCTGCGTTCTATTTCCAATGTATTTACGAGATACCTTGCTATCTACTGCCGAGGCTGGTTTGTACGTACCCTATTGGTCGCAGGAAATTTTAGATGAAGCAATGGGCAATCTTGTCCTTAAAGGGAAAATCTCTACTGAAAAAGCTATAGACCTTGAGGAGACAATAAAAGCAGCTTTTCCTGAAGCAATGGTTAAAGTACCTGTGGGATTAAAGGAAGTCATGACAAATAACCCCAAAGACCGTCATGTTCTTGCTGCTGCGGTGGTAGCTAGAGTGGATATTCTTGTTACCGATAATCTTACAGACTTCGATACAAAAGCTTTGACTCCTTGGAATATCAAAGCACAATCACCAGATGACTTTTTGAGTAACTTATTCGATGACTACCCTGAAGAAATGGTTCAAATAGTGCGTAAACAGTCTCAAAAGTATAGAAGACGCGCCCTGACTCTTGCCGAATTACTTTCTTTCTTGAGTAAGACAAAGGGAGCGAATTTAGTTAAATTTGCTAGTAAAGTAAGCTCTTTTGAATTTGGTGATCATGTTGTTTAAATTATCAACACAAGATAAAAATCAACTAGAATCACAAGCCCGATAGCTTAACGTTGACTGCTAATGTTACATCTAGTATCGTTGAGCGGTGAAAAACCAACGTGAAAGCACAGGTATTTAGAGGCGTCAATCAACTGTCTTACGAAGAGATTCCAGTCCCAACGCTGGAACCAGATGAAGTGCTGGTACAAGTGCGGGTAGTGGGATTGTGTCAGTCAGATATTAAAAAAATTCGTTATCCCTTGTATGAACCGCCACGGATTTTTGGACATGAAACTGCTGGGACGATCGCAGCATTAGGAAATAATGTCACAGGTTGGCAAGTAGGACAACGGGTGGCGGTAATGCACCACATCCCGTGTATGCGTTGCGCTTACTGCCTAAATGACAACTTTTCTATGTGCAATGTCTACAAAAATATTTCCACTACCGCAGGTTTCAACGCCAGTGGTGGCGGCTTTGCCGATTATGTCAAAGTGCCAGGACATATTGTACAAAACGGTGGGCTAATTCCCATCCCTGATCATATCAGTTTTGAAGAAGCGAGTTTTGTAGAACCAACTAACTGCTGCTTGAAAGCAGTGAAAAAAGCTCAAATAGCTCCAGGACAAACTGTTTTAGTGACTGGTGCTGGGCCAATTGGATTAATGTTTATTATGTTGGTGAAGTATTTCGGGGCAAAAGCGATCGCCACCGACTTACTGCCCTCTAGAATTGACAAAGCATTGAGTGTTGGTGCAGAGGCGGCTTTTGATGCTCGTGATGCTGATTTACCCGCTAAAATTCACCCCCTTACCGATGGATTGGGTGTTGATGTCACTCTGCTGGCTGTCCCCAGTGAAAAAGCTTTTTTTCAAGCAATTGACTGTACCCGCAAAGGCGGCAAAATCTTGTTTTTCGCGGAATTCCCCGATGAGGTGGAAATTCCTGTCAACCCCAATATTCTCTATCGCCGGGAAATTGACTTGATGGGTAGTTATAGTTCATCTTACCGCCTGCAAAATCTCTCCGCTGATATCGTGTTTAATCGCCGGATTGATGTAGAAGCACTGATTAGCGATCGCTATCCATTAAAAGATTTATCAGCAGCGGTTGCACAGGCGATCGCACCCACAGCGGAAACTTACAAAATCTTAATTTATCCCTAAGCAACAAATCCTTTGGTAGAGACGTTGCATTGCAACGTCTCTACATATTCTATCTGTCACATTCTTTTTATTGGTATTACCTTCTCCACTCCCCCACTCAGCCTAGACAAAATGCTTGTTACCCTACTTTTCGTCGCCCTCCTAGCCTTCTACGTCGCTTTCAATCTCGGAGCTAACGATGTTGCTAACGCAATGGGAACTTCGGTTGGTTCCAAAGCTGTCACCCTGAAACAAGCGCTAATTATTGCTGGGGTATTAGAGTTTACGGGCGCTACATTATTTGGACATGAGGTAACAGAAACCCTTGCGACAAAAATCACTAATCCTGCTTTATTCGCCGCTACGCCCCAAATATTGGTGACTGGGATGGTAACGGTGTTACTGGCGAGTGGAGTATGGTTACAAATTGCCACCTCACGCGGTTTACCTGTATCCTCTTCTCATGCAGTTGTTGGTGCGATCGCTGGATTTAGTTGGGTAGCTTTGGGAGTGGGTGCAATTGATTGGCCATCAATTGGCTTGATTACTATTGGCTGGATTTTAACGCCGATTATCAGTGGTGCAATTGCGGCTTTATTTTACAGTCAAATTAAGCGCTGGATTTTGGATCAACCAAATCAATTGGTGCAGTTGCAAGAGTGGATTCCCTGGTTGAGTGCAGTTCTGCTAGGTGCGTTTGGCGTGATTGTGCTACCCTCGCTAACTCAACCGATAACTAATTTTTTAGTTGAGCTTGGTTTCAAAATACCTGCTCACGACATCCCACTATTAACAGGTTCATTAGCAGCAGTCGGACTCACTGTCATCAGTTGGAGGCAGCTAGATGATCACAGACACAAAGAAAATAAGAGCAAGAAATCCCCAATCCCCAATCCCGTTGAACACTTATTTGCTCGATTCCAAGTATTGAGTGCTTGCTTTGTAGCCTTTGCTCATGGTTCTAATGATGTTGGGAATGCGATCGCTCCTTTAGCTGCGATCGTCTACATAAATCGCACTGGTAGCGTACCCACAAATGGCATCACTATCCCCATCTGGATTTTAATCCTTGGCGGTGCTGGTATTGTTACTGGTTTAGCCGTCTGGGGAAAAAAAGTCATCGCCACTATTGGCGAAAGCATCATTTCCTTGCAACCTAGTAGCGGATTTTGTGCTGAACTTGCCACTGCTACCACCATTCTTCTAGCCTCCCGGCTAGGTTTACCCGTCTCCACCTCCCACGCCCTTGTCGGTGGTGTAGTTGGTATTGGATTGGTACAAAACATCAAATCTATTCAGTTCAAAACTCTAAAAGGTATCGCCGCTGCATGGCTAATTACAGTTCCCGTGAGTGCTGTTCTCAGTGCTGCGATCTTTAGCATCGCCCGAATTTTATTTCTCTAATAATTATTAATATTTTCCTGATGTTTCTCATCCAATATATTTACTCACAGCAAAAAATAGACTGCTACAACGCTAAAGTTAAAGCGCATTTTTGCAGAATGGCTGCTCATTTACTAAAATATTGTGCAGGGGATGGAAATACTTTAAATTTCCATAGTAAAGATAATCTAATCTGCATTTAAAGATGTAAACTGTCACACAAGTTACATTCCACACTAATTTACAGATTAGTCTTACAAGTCAGATAATTTTGTTGTAGCAAGGCACGCATCTGCAAGTCTTCGACAATTACTATTGCCATTAAAACAATAGGTATTTATTTGACGTGAGATTTTTTAGGAGCAAAAATCTCACTAGCTAATAGTTGATAGAAATCAAACTGACCAGATGCTCATCAATGCCAAAAATAACACCGTATAGTAAACAGTGGGGCAAATTTGACTAGAAGAGATCAGCAGCAGGGGTACAAGCCCCACACACAATTTTTAACTTATGCGCCTGTAATTAAAAACGGGTGAAATCTCCTTTTAATTCTTCCCTCTGCTCCTCTGCCTTTTTCAAACTTTGCCAACCATGTATTCAGAATGACAGAATTACGTTGAAATGCGGAAGTACTGTTAAAATTTTTAGTTTATCTGACAAAATACAGGAAATTAGTATGAGCGCCAGTCAAGTGTACGGGAAGCAGCTTTATCGTCAAGGTGTTAGAGGTTAGAAGCTAATGGGGCGATTCGAGAAGCAACCAGAAAACCCGCGAGCCAGAGGCGAGCTATCCAGAGCAGCAGAAAATGCCCTCTGGGCTGTAGTTGAGGATTTAGAAAATCTCCAGCAGAATGTCATCAGATCGTTGCAGGAAGACGTAAAGCGGCTTCAATCGGAAAAAAACCGATTAACTGATGACATTCAACACTTGCTAGAGGAAAAAGAACATTTGCAACAGGTGCGTCAAATCACTGAGCAGCAAGTGTTAATTCGTCAGCTAGCAGAAGTTCTGGCGAAGCATATATCTTCACAACTGCAATCCTCTCTAGCGACTTTAGCAACCCAAGCAGATGAAAATTCCTATGAACGATCTGCGCTGAAATCAGCTGAAGTGAGCAATAAGGTAGCAGGTGAGATCAATGAAAAAGTCGAACACATGTTTGGCAGTCTGGATGACACTGTTACTATCACCTTTAACTCACTGCAACAAGAACTAAAGAACTACCAAAGTAATCTTTCCCAACAGTTGTCTCGGATGTATAGCCAGCAGCAGCAAGGGGAAGAGATTTTAACGGAGTTCGTTAATCGCCTACAGGGAAAACTAGAAAAGACAATAGAAGAAACTTCACGAAAAGCAGCAGCAGTAAGTGCGCCTACTGTGTTGCAACCGACTGAGCCACAAAAGAAGAGTTCTGAGACATCGCCACAACTTGGCGAAGTAGCAAGAACGGCTGCTGAACCAATTTCTGTCATCCCTAGGGAATTACCAGAAAGCAAAGTTACGTCCAAGCCGCCTGCTGCGAAAATCCCGCCACCAATAGAAAATGTTGTCGAACCAATTTCTATTATTTCTAGGGAATCGTCACAAAGCGAAACTACGCCAAAGCCGCCTGCTGCGAAATCGCCACCAATAGAAAATGTTGTCGAACCAATTTCTATCCTGAGCAAGGACTTGTCAAAGGGCGATGTATCCCCGCCTGCTGCGTCAACGCCACAGCAGGGAATAAAACAACCGCCACCTAAGCAAAACGTCACTGAACCGATTTCTGTTATCCCTAGGGAATTGTCAGAGGACGAAACTATTTCCACGCCTGCTGCTGCGTCAACACCACAGCAGGGAGCAAAACAATCGTCACTCAGGCGAAATGTCACCGAACCGATTTCTATCCTTAGCAAGGAATCGTCAAAAAGCGATATATCGCCGCCTGTTACGCCAACGCCACAAAAGGGAGTCAAACAACCGCCACCAAGGCGAAATGTCACCGAACCAATTTCTGTGCTCAGCAAGGACTTGTCAAAGAGTAAAACTACGCTAGAGCCTCCGACTACACCAGCGTCACGCCAAAGAGCAAAAACTTCGCGATCGCCTAGCTCCCAAACCTTATCGTCTATCCAGATAGGTTTGTTGCTAGTTGTGTTGTCAACGGTGATATCGTCACTTTACAACGTAGCTATCAAAATAATTTTCCATGAAGGTTCCCAAATTTTTGGAGTGGTAGAGGTGGAGCGCTTGCTCTCACCGAGTTTGGGCAATATTCTACTAATTTTGACGTTGCGGTTTATGGTCGTAGTACCGTTAATGGTACTTTTGGCTCCCATACTACATCCAAGAGTCTGGCAAGATATCCAAAACTTAGCTGATTCAGTTCGAGGAAATTCTACACCTGCCAATGCAACTACACAACGGATTTTAGTAATGTCGGTTGTGAGTGGGTGCTTTTTGTTTGTGTCTCAGGTACTAATCTACACTGCTATCGGTCAAGTAGCGACTGGGATGGCGATCGCGCTTTTCTTTATCTATCCAATTGTGAGCGGACTATTAGGGTGGTTTTTGTTTCGCGATCGCCCAAGTGCATTGGGTGCAAGTGCGATCGCCTCGATTTGCTGCGGTGAATTGTTGGTTTTAGCAGGTTCTCTCAGCACTGGTATGGGTAATATTTCCCTAGGAAGCAGCGCCGCAATCATTTCTGGAGCAGCTTTTGCTGGCTACGTCATCCTAACGCGGATATGCGCTGATCAACTACATCCAGTAACTTTTACTTTAATTAACTTCGCCACCATGTTGCTGTTGAGCTTTATCTGTTTGATGCTACCTTTACCAGGCGAATGGAACTTGCTAGTTGACCCCTCTAAGATGCTGGAACTTGTCTTGAGTGCGTTTATTTTGGGTGTATTGACCCTCTCTGGCTATTTATTCAATATTTTTGGCACGCGTAACTTAGGTGCTTTACAGTCACCGATCATCGGTGCTAGTGTCCCGGTTCTAACCGTGATTTTCGCTGGGTTAATTATTCAAGAAAACTTGGATATTGTACAAATTATGGGAGTGTTATTAGTGACTTTTGGCGCAGCTGCTTTCAGCTTGGAAAAAATGCGAAATCAGGTTAAAGCTTCTAGTTCTACTAATTAAATGATGCGTCGCAATCACCTTATACACGGTGGGAGTTACTGAACTTCCACCACTTTCAACTCAGAATCTAAGCTAACGTACACCCTCGTAACTCCTCTTAGTTAATGCGATCGCAGGTTTTCCCAGCCACTAAATTCCCATTGTCAGAGAGCAGATAGAAGTAGTCTACCTCAATGGGATTAAGTTTCAAATACACCAGCAAAATCTTTGCGGCTATAGCTTTTGGAAGGCTTAGTAACTAATAAATCCTATAAATAAGCGATTAATATTTACCACTTATAAGAGATTTTTGTATATTTATCCTGATCAGCGTGGGGGAACCACGTAAGTATAAGTTGTAATTAGAAATAATTGTGTTGTAGAAAGCTGTTGCTCGTTTAATTTACATAATTATGTGTGATGGCTATCAGGAGCAGAACTAAAAACTCTGAAAGCTCCCGTCAAATGTCCTCCAGTCCAGAGTAAATATTGACTCTTGACCTTTGACAAACTTCTCCTGTGGTCGCTACTACGCGTAGCTTGCTTCCCCAAAGGGATACACAAAAAATGTGCAATTTAAAAGCGCAACAGCTTATTTACTACCTTTAAATATTTGAGGTACTCAGATGACAAGCAACTCTAATGCTAAACTCGCAATTGCTTTTAATGATCCAGACTTTGATATAGAGTCACAGAATGAGGTTGAACAGACCAATCGCGTCCTTGATCCAATTTCAAATGGAAATCTTTGATGCTGAGGTAAATTCAGCCAATATCAAAATTGATCGGGTTTTTCAGGTAACAGATGCGATCGCGTAAATGCCCAGAAAGTAGATTTTTGTAAAGTAATCTGCTGTAGGTATTAGCAATTGATTCACACAGTTCGAGTTTCTCAAAAAGGTCAATCAGTAGATCAGCAACCTACTTGAAAGCAGCAAATAAATTAGCCCAATGACAAAAATCTAATTTTTTGTTGTTAGAAAAAATCAGAAACTTATCTGGTAAAATCTTGCAAAGAATCATGAAACCAAATCTAAAATATGATTTTGTTATGCTTAATTACTCGTTAACTCTCTGGTTGTCATAGTGCTGTAGACATAAACATTAGTCTGAGTAGATACACAGTGAGTTCTGTATCATCCTTGCCGGCACAAAAGAATGAATAAAAGTTTTGCTTTTTAGGATATTTCCAAATATCAATAAACCTTGATTTCTGGAAGTATAAATTATCGGAATTATCCATGACTTATCTAGGTTAAGAAAACATGACTTTATTTCTTTTTAAACATTACTTTATACCTATTTTATAGAAAAAATGCTATGGTGTTAAGTAATGATGTTGGAAAAACCTAAAGGTATTTGGAAATTGGAATTACCTGCTTTATTTGATGTCTACAATTTGCCCTCAACTCAACTGCCTATACTGCCGAGATATTACTGGAGATTGTAAACGAGATGATAATTCACAACATACCCTGTGAATGTTGCTACATCCAGTAAGAGAGTTCCTCTTAATTCCCTCCTAAATTCCTACCACCTGTGTACTACCAAAAGTTGCCAAGACCGATTCAAGGTCATCTTAATTTGAGTAGTAGACATTGGAGAAAACCAGAGAAACTTAACAGGCTTTTTAAGTTACGGGGAACACAGTTGACTTGTAGAACGCAAATCGCATCAAGCGAGGTTTGGCGATGTCCGTGATTTTTCGGTTAAATGCAGGAAAAGCTATATTGACAATATTGTTTCTACCTGTTTGCCAGAAGAAATACGTAAATAATAATTTTGGCTACCAAAAATCTCATAGTTATTGCATACTAAATAGTTTGAAATAAAGACATTGCCTTCAAGAGGGTGTATACTACCTATTTTCACTTGACTAATAACCGTGTAAACGTGCTATTCAATTGTCTGTAATATGAGTAACGACATAGATCTGATCAAACGTCTTAGCCCCAGTGCGATGGATCAGATCATGCTTTATCTGGCTTTTAGTGCCATGCGGACGAGTGGGCACAGGCATGGGGCATTTCTAGATGCAGCTGCAACGGCGGCAAAGTGTGCAATTTACATGACCTATCTAGAGCAGGGACAAAACCTGCGAATGACAGGACATTTGCACCACCTGGAGCCGAAACGCGTAAAAATTATTGTCGAGGAAGTTAGACAAGCGCTAACAGAGGGCAAACTGCTGAAAATGCTGGGTTCTCAGGAGCCTCGCTATCTGATTCAATTGCCTTATATCTGGTTAGAGAAGTATCCTTGGCAACCAGGGCGATCGCGCGTTCCCGGTACTAGTTTGACAAGCGATGAAAAAAGACAAATTGAGCAGAAACTACCGAGTAATCTGCCAGACGCTCAGTTAGTTACCTCTTTCGAGTTTCTGGATTTGATTGAGTTTTTGCACAAGCGATCGCAAGAAGACTTACCACCTGAGCACCAAATGCCTTTAAGTGAAGCTTTAGGTGAGCATATCAAGCGTCGTCTGATTTATTCAGGTACAGTAACACGCATTGATTCTCCCTGGGGAATGCCCTTCTACGCTCTGACTCGTCCTTTTTATGCACCAGCAGACGATCAAGAGCGCACTTATATCATGGTGGAAGATACTGCTCGGTATTTCCGAATGATGAAAAATTGGGCAGAAAGGCGACCAAATTCCATGCGCTTGTTAGAAGAGTTTGATATCCAACCAGAACGATTGGAGCAGGCTATGGAAGAATTGGATGAAATTATCCGTGCTTGGGCAGATAAATATCACCAAGATGGTGGCATTGCAGTAGTTTTACAGACGGCTTTTGGCAAAAAAGAAGATTGATAATTCAAGAGTCACAAGACTATCAATGACTCTTGAATCAACAACCTTTACCAAAGTATTTGTGCTAAAAGCCCTTAAATTTTATTCAGGAATTTAGATGCAGATAATTTTAATGCTTGTTTAGTGAACTACTCCTAGTTGCCTATGGCTGAACAAAGCAAATTTTCAGGTGACTTGATCACGCCCTAGCATTAAACAGGGTTGGCTATTTGCCAACCCCAGGGCAAAGCCCTGTAATTTAGTTAGTACCTGGCTGCACTGGAACGCTTGGCTGTACTGGAACGCTTGGCTGCACTGGAACGCTTGGTTGCGTGGGAACTGGGGTGATATCAAAAGTTGGATTTATTCCCGCAGGTAGTCTAGATGGTGGTGTAGACGAAGAAATGCCGCTAACGCTGTCACTAGCATCAATACAAGTATCTAACGCCTGGGCAGGGGTCAATTCGTCGATTTCGCTACGCAAGCCAACTACACACTGAGCATAGGTTACAGGTAACAAACTACGACCACAGTAAGTTAAAACTGCTGGGTTAATTGCCTCTTGCGTGTTCTGGCTAATACCAACTACACAGGAGGCTAAATCATTGGGACGGCGGGCTTGTCCACAGGAAGAAAGCGCATCCGCCGCTGCAATTTGCGTCTGCCTCTCAATCTTAACCACACAGGAAGCCAAGTCCCTCGGACGCAGTGCTGTTGCACAACCTTGTGAGGCAGCTTGTGCTGTTAGGCCCACACTCAGGAGTCGAGCAGCACAGACACGGTAATCATTGCTATAGGAAGCCGTGACAGCCATACTAGGCAGGATCATTGTCAACCATCCAGCCACAGCTAAAACTGGTGCTGTCAAAATTCTGGAGGCAGAACCGCCTTGTTTGTTTCTACTTCTGCTAACCACTTTTTTGCTCTGTAACATTGCTGTTCTCCAAACACCCAAAGTTATGCTAACTCAAATGTCCTGTAAATCCTCTGTAACAACAGAATTTCGGCTGTAGCATTGAAGCCAACCCCAATAGTAACCAGCACAAAATTATTAAAAAAACCTTGTTGCCAAGTTATACGAGCGTCGTTAAGAGGCTTTATTGCTGCCGTTAAAAGTACACTATGGCGAAAAGTCCCCCGCCGAGCCATTTAAATTTATAATTTCTAGCTATTTATTCAGAAATTGGTTAGAAACCCTTGAAGATGTGGCTTGTCATTGAGACACGTCCGTGCTTTAGCCAAGAATTGATTTTATCCTTAATTATGTTAAAATTGTGGATTGAAAGATAAGTAAGCAGCGTAAAAAGTATTTCAGAGTGAAAATACTGCGTAAACCAATCTCACGATTGAGTAGCTTACGAAACTAAATAAACAGAAACAAATAATTGGTACGAGTACGGTGGGGCAACCCGGAATTTACGCTTGGGGAGAAGATGCCTTTACTTTGATAGGATACGTCATGTCAAAGCAAGCAGCCTCGTAGAACCAAGAATTCCCTGATTTATAATCAGGGGAGTGTCAAAATGGTACGTCTGGGTAAAATTTAAACAGGATTAGATTAAGGAAACACATGTCCCGATATAGAGGGCCACGCCTCAGAATTGTACGCCGCTTAGGCGACTTACCAGGATTAACTCGTAAAAGCGCTAGACGGGCTTACCCACCAGGTCAGCATGGTCAGAACCGTAAGAAGCGCTCTGAGTATGCTATCCGTCTAGAGGAAAAGCAAAAGCTCCGCTTCAACTATGGTCTGACAGAAAAGCAACTGTTGCGCTATGTGCGGAAAGCCAGACGTGTTACTGGTTCTACCGGACAAGTGCTGCTGCAATTGCTAGAAATGCGCTTGGATAATACCGTTTTCCGCCTGGGTATAGCTCCGACCATTCCAGCAGCGCGTCAACTGGTGAATCATGGTCATGTAACTGTTAATGGTCGTGTAGTTAACATTGCCAGCTACCAGTGCCGTCCCGGTGAAGTAGTTGCTGTCAGAGATCGGGAACAATCGCGGAAGTTAGTGGAAGCTAACTTGCAATATCCCGGTTTAGCCAACCTCCCCAGTCATCTGGAGTTTGACAAAATTAAGTTGGTTGGCAAAGTCAACGGTGTTATTGAGCGAGAATGGGTAGCACTACAAGTTAACGAACTGCTTGTAGTTGAATACTACTCACGGCAAGCCTAATAGTCCTTGGTCATTTGTCCTGAGTCATTAGCAAAGGACAAATGACAAATAACAAATGACTACCCACCAATTTGCGACATAGTGCGGGCGTATGTACTTGCAACACCAGAGTTGCGCTCTTTGAAATTAATTTCTGGTTTGATTGCTAGTAACTTCCTTACCTGCTCTTGTAATTGAGCGGTGCTGATACCAGAACGGAGAGCAGTTTTTAGGTTTAGTTGACCAGTTTCATTTAATAAGCAGGGACGCAGCCAGCCATCAGCGCTGAGGCGCATACGATTACAACGATCGCAAAAACATTCCGACATTTGACTAATAAATCCCAGTGTCCCCTTTGCTCCTGGAATTTTAAAGACATCAGCGGGGCCGAAACCACGAACTTGGGATTCTGTCAAGCCCCAGCGATCGCGGATGCGTTGTCGTAATTCGGCTGAAGATACCCAACCGCGATCGCTAAATAAATGCAAGTTGCCAATAGGCATAAACTCAATAAAGCGGACGTGCCACTGTCTGTCAATTGTGAGGGCAGCTAAATCTAGAACTTCGTGATCGTTGACACCAGGAATCACCACCACATTTAACTTCAGTGGGTCAAATCCGACGCTATAAGCAGCTTGAATACCATGCCATACCTGTTGCCAACGGGGACGACCATGATTGCCAATAATTTGTTCAAAGATGTCTGGATCGAGAGAGTCTAGGCTAATATTAATTCGTCTTAGCCCTGCATCGTAAAGGTTTTGCGCCATCGGGGCAAGTAAAAACCCATTAGTTGTCATCGATAGGTCTTCAGTTTGGGGAAGAGAGGCGATCGCTTTTACCAAATCCACCACACGGGGACGCAGCAGAGGTTCCCCACCTGTCAAACGAAACCGGGTAAAGCCTACAGGGATAAACACCTCTTGAATTAGGGTTAGCAGTTCCTCATCAGTCAACATCTGTTGCTTGAGAATATAATCCAGTTCTGCTCCCTCTGGCATACAGTATTGACAACGGAAATTGCAGCGATCAATTAAGCTAATCCGAAGGTAGTCTACCTGGTTCATCGTTTTATTTTTATTGTGTTCGATCAGTGTGATAACTTGCTAGGGTGGTTTACCCCTTCCTACCTTGGGTATAGAAATTAAGCTATAACATTTCTCATTTGTATCCAACATCTGATAAAAGCGCACAACTACCTAGCTGTACGCCTTTACAAACTACGACCTATTTTTACTTATTTTGTCGCACCCACTCATCCAAGCGAGACATTTCCACCGCACGGTTCAAAATGGCAATAAAAAAGGTAGGTATTACCCACCTCAGAAATCTTAGTTTACAAAAGAGTTTTGGAGTCATGAGTCATAAGCAACAAGTGGGAACACACAAGTACTCAACTCAGAACTTTTTATTTACTTGCGACTACCCAACCATTTAGCCGCCGCAATACCTATAATCCCTGCCACTATAGGATTGCTGAGAAACTTGATAATACCGGGTTGTTCAGCTAGCACTTCGCGGAAAATGTCTGGATGGCTGTGATAGGCGAAGGACGCCAGTTTGCTCACATCATCAGCGTTCATCCGGTTGGGGTTGTGTGTAGAAAGTCCCAACTGTTGCTCTAGATGGCGATCGTCAAGTCCTCTTTGCTTCAAGTGTTTGAAAAAGGCACGTGCTACATCATCTCGTTCATTGGGTTTAATTTGAGCGATCGCCTTTTGTAATTCCGGCTCCATTTGGCTTGTAGGAATTCGATCTGGATGCAAAGACCTACCAAATAACTGCCGACGTTGATCTGATGTTGTCCGCTGAGCAAAATCGTCAAAATTTTGATATTCAGTCGCAGTATCGGCTATCGGAGCATCTAGGGATTCAACATCCCCCTCAGCCAAATCTTTCATTATGTGACGTCTGTACTCTTCGCTGCTTGTCACTTTATTAATCTCCTTTTTTACGTCAAATTTTTTAATCACTTGACTCAAAATCTCTTAACTTAGGATTTTTTGAATTTTGAGATAAGTCTAAACAACTGTCTGTAGTTGCTATAGTCTGATGATTTTAAATTTCCTTAAAAGCTTGATTCTCTTCAAATTTTTATCGCAAATTCAGCAATTAGCTATACTTAACCTGATTAGTCTGAGTATCATACTCAGTAGTCAAAATCAATTTCTTATCAGGCCCATATATTAAAACCGTTAAGTCTTGATTAGGAAAGTTTTTTCGAAAACCTTGAACTAGGGATTTTGCTAATGGTCGCACTTCATTAGGACGAACTTGAGGGGAAATAACAACGCCTAATTTGTTGTTATCACGTACATAAGCATCCTTAACTAGTCCCCTAGATGTTTGCACAACCCAGTTACCAAAAGTTTGTCCTGTTGGAGTATTGCCTCGTTCCAACTCCGCGTAAGTTACATCTCGACCAATTACTGGCGGGTTAGTTGTTCGGTCAACTTGTGTTACTGTACCGTTACCGCTACAGGCGGTAGTTATCATCAGAACTAAAATCAAGACAAAAGTCGCTAATATTTTGCGGCTTTGCTGAAGCAGAATCATTTTTTACAACTCCAAAATGAAACAATTTTAAAGACATTTAAAATAGCTTTTTTGCTCAAGCTAATTGAAATTATAATTATTTTTTGCTTTTTTAATAGTAGAAGGTTGCTTGCAAAATGTAGAGACATAATTAAATACGTCTCTACAAAAGTCCGTTAGTAAACCAAACCACTATTCTTATCACCTAGCTAAGGTAAATCTAAAGTAGTGTAGTTACTGTTCTTAATGACTTGACATTGCAGAAATAGAATACACCTATTGATATCCCTAAACTTTCTGCAAAAAAGTATGAGTTTTAGTCAACCTTTTTTTTCACACTATCTTTAACATCTTCTATGCCGTGACGGACTTCGCTCTCAGCTTGCTTTGCTTTACCTTCGGCTTTATCTTCTGGATCACCAGTAACGTTACCTAATGCTTCTTGAGCTTTACCTTCAACATTTTTAGCAGTAGCTTTTGCGCGATCTTCTGTGCTCATTTTGCGCTCCTAATTTTATAGAAAGTTAGTTTCAAAGTTATTTGTAACTTTGAAATACTTTGTTATTACTCTTACAAACTAACTTAAACTTTTGGTTATAGCCTTCTACCACAAGATATATTAAACAATTTAAAATTTTAAATCTCAAGTTTTAAATGCATCCAGTGCAATCGTGGTAAGCATCTTAGGTATTAAATCGATATAAATAAAATGAATAACAGCTTAGTTACCTATGCTAAAAGATAGAGATAAAGAGCGATTAGAACATTTAGATCAGCACTGGTAGGACGCCTGTTCTATAAGAGTATTTTTAGTTTGTAGCGATCGCTCTCAAGACAGCCGCTACTTAATGTATTGTTAATAAATAACCTCTCAGACTTCTTGAAAGCTGATACTCAGAACTTCGATGAGTTTTAACTAAAAAACCCAGTTATGTCAAGAAACTGGGTCAGTAAAATTATGGTGATGATTTTTTAGTCTAATCTAGAAAACCCATTAGACTTTCAGACTCGTCAATAGTATTTGGTGCTACGGGACGGTTCCCAAACACTGAATAGTTTTCAGAAATTACTATTGAACTTGAGCCAATTGGACGAATACCAGATGAGCTAATAGTGTCAACGACTTGAAACGTATTGCCAGAAATTGGACGATCGCCAGCTTCATGATATGTCTCAACTACTTCAAAACTACTGGTGCTAATGGGACGTAAACCAGAAATTGCAACTGTTTGAGCAAACTCCAAGTCGCTGCTGGCTATAGGACGAACTCCAGCTAGAGCAAGTGTTCCATGATCCGCCTGCACTGGCAATTCAGTACCTAACTCGCCTTGATTTGCATTCAAGCTCTTTTCCTGGTGATTTTCAACTTCTGTTGTTTCTCCCTTAAGCTTGGCAAGCTTCTGCTGAGGACTGATTGCTTTGCCAGCGCTGCTAATAGCCATAACCGAACACCTCTGATTTGTTAACTGAATTTTACAATAATTAGGGAAAGATGAAATTTTTCCTATATATGAGAGTTTAACCTTAAAAAACCTCATGTAGATATAAGTATCTTTAAAATCTATACATAAGTAAACTTGAATAGTAAATTTTTGTAAAATATTATTGCTATTTATTTAGTTGGACTATCTAGGTGCAACAAATGCACAAGTGAGATCGTTACCATGAGATGGGGTATTTCCAGCAAAACCGTATGACAGAATTTGGTCTTCAAGCTCCCTTTAGTCCAACAGGTGATCAACCACAAGCGATCGCACAACTCACTACAAGTATCCAATATGGTAATCGTTACCAAACTTTACTAGGAGCTACGGGAACTGGCAAGACATTTTCAGTAGCAGCAGTTATTGAGAAAATTGGCAAGCCAACTTTAGTTTTGGCCCATAATAAAACCCTGGCTGCACAGCTTTGTAATGAATTGCGAGAGTTCTTTCCCAACAACGCAGTTGAGTATTTTGTCAGCTACTACGATTACTATCAGCCAGAAGCTTATATTCCAGTTAGCGATACTTATATAGAAAAAACAGCTTCAATTAATGATGAAATTGATATGTTACGGCACTCAGCGACGCGATCGCTTTTTGAACGCCGTGATGTCATTGTCGTTGCTTCCATCAGTTGCATCTACGGTTTAGGAATGCCAGCAGAATACCTAAAAGCTGCCATCCCCCTCCAAATAGGTATGGAAGTTAATCAACGCCAGATTTTGCGAGATTTGGCATCGGTTCAATATAGCCGCAACGATTTAGAAATGGGTCGAGGAAAATTCCGTGTCCGGGGTGATGTCTTAGAAATTGGCCCAGCGTACGAAGACCGGATTATTCGCGTAGAATTTTTTGGCGATGAAATTGACGCCATTCGTTATATTGACCCCGTGACAGGTGAAATTCTCAAGAGTATGGAAGCGGTAAATATCTACCCCGCACGTCACTTTGTCACCCCAGAAGAACGGTTAGAAGTAGCTTGTCATGATATTGCAGCCGAATTAAAACAGCAAAAATTAGATTTCGAGGAAACAGGAAAATTATTAGAAGCGCAACGCATAGATCAGCGCACACGTTATGACCTGGAAATGTTACGTGAGGTGGGTTACTGCAACGGAGTAGAAAACTATTCTCGTCACTTAGCAGGAAGATTAGCGGGAGAACCACCAGAGTGCTTAATTGATTATTTTCCCAAAGATTGGCTATTAGTTATAGATGAATCTCACGTTACCGTGCCACAAATTCGTGGTATGTACAACGGCGACCAAGCTAGGAAAAAAGTTTTAATTGAGCATGGATTTCGACTTCCCAGCGCTGCTGATAATCGTCCTTTGAAAGCAGAAGAATTCTGGCAAAAGGTGAATCAGTGTATTTTTGTTTCAGCAACACCAGGAAATTGGGAATTAGAAGTTTCTGAAGGTCATATAGTTGAGCAAGTAATTCGACCAACTGGCGTAATTGATCCAGAAATTTCTGTACGTCCCACAGAAGGACAAATTGATGATTTGTTAGGAGAAATTAAAGATAGAGTTGACCTGCATGAGCGAGTGTTAATTACCACATTAACTAAGCGGATGGCGGAAGATTTAACAGAGTATCTGCAAGACCACAGTATTCGAGTGCGGTATTTACATTCTGAGATTAATTCCATTGAGAGAATTGAGATTTTGCAGAACTTGCGTGAAGGTACATTTGATGTATTGGTTGGAGTCAACTTGCTGCGAGAAGGTTTGGATTTACCTGAAGTTTCCTTAGTAGCAATTATGGATGCGGATAAAGAAGGTTTTTTGCGAGCCGAACGTTCCTTAATTCAAACTATTGGTAGAGCCGCGCGTCACATCCGGGGACAAGCGATTATGTACGCTGATAACCTGACAGATAGTATGATTAAAGCCATTGACGAAACAGACAGGCGGCGTGGTATTCAAACGGCACATAATCGGCTGCATGGGATTACTCCACAACCGATTATCAAAAAATCGAGTAATGCGATTTTATCGTTCTTAGATGTATCTCGACGGTTGAATGCAACTGACTTGAAAGTTGTAGATGAACATATAGATGAACTACCTTTAGAACAAATTCCAGAATTGATTACTCTGTTAGAAACACAGATGAAAGAGGCGGCGAAGAAACTGGAATTTGAAGAGGCAGCAAAATTGCGCGATCGCATTAAGCATTTGCGAGATAAATTATTAGGACGTTAACGTGAATCTTATGCTCACCAATATTCGCCTAATTAGTGTTCAAGAATATCACAAAATGGCGGAAACGGGAATTTTTCATCCTGAAGAACGCTTAGAATTAATAGCGGGACAAATCATCAGAATGTCAGCAAAAGGAACTGCTCACGAATCAGCAATTACCCGCACAGAAAGGTTATTACGTCAACGCTTGGGTGACAAAGTTTTATTAAGAATCCAGTCACCAGTGCAACTTGACGATTACTCGGAACCAGAACCAGATATTTCAGTGGTGAAGCTCAATCCATCAGATTATGATGATCACCATCCCAATGCTTCCGAAGTGTTTTTACTTATTGAAATAGCTGATTCCAGTCTCAAGTATGATCGCGAAGTCAAAGCGATCGCATACTCTAAGTCGGGTATTATTGATTACTGGGTTTTAGATGTCGTTGGACGCAAGTTGTATATGTATCGTCTTCCCAGTCCAGATGGCTATCACAGTGAGAGCATACTTGCAGAGGATGTAACAATTTCACCTTTAGTATTTCCTGATTGTGCAATTGCTATTCGGGAATTATTGCGAAAAGTCTAAGAGGCGATCGCATTAAGATTATGTATATTGACTTTAATAAGTTTGAACTAAAACCTCACAAAAAGACTATATTCCAAACACCAGTTTTTGTGGGAAACTATTAATGCACCAAGTTAGCTTAAAAGAAGCTGAGACTAGACTGGCAGAGCTCATTGAAGAAGCAGCAGGTGGGGAAGAAGTTATCATCATCCGTAGTGATGGGACATCTTTCAAAATTGTGCCGCTCAGCGCAGTAAAAGCAACTCCTAAGTTTGGCAGCGCTAAGGGGTTAGTGAGAATTTCAGATGATTTTGACGAGCCATTGGAGGACTTTGAGGAATATGCTCCATGAAGCTATTGTGGTGAGCGATGCAACGGACTGTCGTAAGCTACTTGTGCTGAGTTCAAGGTTACTTGTCGCCGCTGATTTGAGCCGTTAGCTAGCTGAGGTTGTCTGTTGAGGCATGACGGTAAAGTTTTCTTTTAGAAGCGATCGCCTAATCTACTACACATCTGATTGTACATACCACTTCTAGCCAGAATAATCGCCTACAATAGCGATTCTGACACAGTGTGCGATCGCATTAAACATCTGCGGGATAAAATGCTAGAGCATTAGTGCTTAGTCAGGGTAGCAATAAAAAAACGCCCTGTTTTCGCTATCCTAGATAAAGTGAATCATTAAGAAATCGCGCCGATGGTTGCTTTACCCGATCACATTTTGATGAGTGCAGAGGAATATCTGATTTGGGAACCCACCCAAGAGCTACGCTACGAGTATTGGGATGGCGAAGTTGTGGCGATGAGCGGTGGTACACGCAACCATAATCGGGTTTCTGCAAATTTCTTTAAGCTTCTAGATGATGCCCTAGGAGATCGCTCCTGTGAAGTATACATTGTAGATGTAAAGGTGCAGGTCGAACCGGGGCAAAAATATTTTTATCCAGATGTGGTGGTGACTTGCGATCAGCGCGATCGCGAACCACAATTGGTACAATTTCCCTGCTTAATTATCGAAGTACTATCACCTTCAACAGAAGCAGCCGACAGAGGGAAAAAGTTTGCCAAATATCGCCAATCTCCAACCTTGCAAGAATATGTCTTAGTACAAGTAGCTCAACCGGGTGTGGAAGTGTTTCGGCGTAACGAACAAGGAAAATGGGTGCTATCGGAGTATAATTTGGGCGAGATATTGCGGCTGGAATCGGTGAATGTGGAAATAGCTATTGCTCATTTGTATCGCCAAGTGCAGTTTGAAACCGAAGCCATCGAAAATTGAAAAGATGATTGATGAAGATGTGTAGATGCGCCGAGGAATATACTCAAAAGCCTGTAATTAGTACAAAACCAAGTGAAGATACGGAAAATTTTTGTCTATCGTTTCAGCTCAAGTAATAAGCTCGCCTGATCTTTAGCAAATTCGAGGATATGGCGATGGCTACGCCCGCCGTAGGCATCGCATAATTCATATTGTGATTCAGCAACGCTAATTTTAGCATTAGGAATTGACATGGCTGAGGCGCGATCGCTTGTCTTATGACAAAAGTATCTAGAATCCCTAAATCGAATAATACAAAGGAAAAGATTTCGCATCCTTCGGCTTCACATACACCCGTTGTTGCGGTTCTAACTCCAATTGGTTAAAGCGATCGCGTGTTAAATGTGCTGTCACCACTTGCCCATCATCTAACGTTAATTCTACTTGAATTTCCCAACCCAAATGTATCAAACGGCTAACTGTCGCCGGTGCAGTAGCGCCGTTGGCAACCTTTTCTACAATCACATCTTGCGGACGCAGAAATACTTCTGGATGTGGCGAATCGAATCCACTGCTTTGGAAAATCCTTGAGGTACTGGGTAACACGTTCACCGGCCCAATGAAGCTCATCACAAATGCTGTGGCAGGATTATCGTAAATTTCTGCTGGCGTCCCCACCTGTTCTACACGCCCTTGATTCATCACCACAACTTCATCGGAGACTTCCATTGCTTCCTCTTGGTCATGAGTAACGAAAACAGTGGTAACATGAACTTCATCATGGAGGCGGCGTAACCATGCCCGCAAATCTTTACGGACTTTAGCATCAAGTGCGCCAAAAGGTTCATCTAGCAATAACACGTCGGGTTCTACGGCTAGTGATCTTGCTAAGGCTACCCGTTGTCTTTGACCACCAGAAAGTTGTGATGGGTAGCGATCGCCTAGTCCACTCAACTGCACCAATTCCAGCAATTGTTCTACTCGCCCTTTAATCTTTTTTGTTGGGGCCTTGCGGATTTCTAAGCCAAAAGCAATATTTTGCCGTACAGTCAGATGCTTAAATAGGGCATAGTGTTGAAACACAAACCCAATATTTCGCTCTTGCACACTTTGATAAGTAGCATCCTTCCCAGTCAGCAAGATTTTGCCGCTATCTGGCATTTCTAAACCCGCAATTAATCGTAGCAAGGTAGATTTACCTGAGCCTGATGGCCCTAGTAAGGCAACCAGCGAACCACTTTTAATTTCTAGGCTGACCTGATCAACTGCCTTGAAACTCCCGAATTGCTTGGATACGTTCTCAACTACTATGCCCACTGTCACTACCTCTGCAACTAATCTACGGTTTTTTGCTGGGTTTACCGTGTCTTACATATACCATAGACAATTGCGTTTGGATTAACAAGATTTAGTAATTGCAGCGATGCTAGCTTGTTTAGTCAGAGAATCGAAAAATGAACTTTGCATACTTGATAATGACCCAATAGAAACAAGAGAGGGGATAAATTTACAATTCCCAATTAGCGATCGCACTGTTTGTATCGAAATATTAAGGTATATTGCATTTCAGTCGAAACCTGGAGGTAGAGCGCAAAATCAGCCAAAAGACCGTGATACGATGCTTTCGGTAAATGTGAAGATTGGGAGAAAGACCTTTGACACTACGGGTTGCTGTTATTGGGTCGGGCCCTGCTGGTTCATCTGCCGCTGAAACACTGGCTGCATCAGGGATCGAAACCTATCTGTTTGAGCGGAAGCTAGACAATGCTAAGCCTTGTGGGGGTGCAATTCCCCTCTGTATGGTGAGTGAGTTTGGCTTACCACCAGAGATTATCGACCGTCGGGTACGGAAGATGAAGATGATTTCGCCCTCGAATCGCGAGGTTGATATCAATCTGATAAAAGAAGATGAATATATAGGAATGTGCCGCCGTGAGGTGCTGGATGGCTTCCTGCGGGATCGTGCGGCAAAACTAGGCGCAAATTTAATTAATGCCACTGTTCATAAACTCGATATACCCACTAATAATACTGACCCCTATACCATCCATTACGTTGACCATACAGAAGGCGGCGCACAGGGGATTGCCAAAACCCTGAAAGTGGATTTAATTATTGGGGCAGATGGGGCAAATTCCCGTATTGCCAAAGAAATGGACGCTGGGGATTACAATTATGCGATCGCTTTCCAAGAGCGCATTCGCTTACCCCAAGACAAAATGGCATACTATAACGACCTCGCCGAAATGTATGTCGGTGATGACGTTTCTACTGACTTCTACGCTTGGGTTTTCCCCAAATATGACCACGTAGCTGTCGGTACTGGCACAATGCACGTTAACAAAGCCAGCATCAAACAGTTACAAGCCGGTATCCGGGCCCGCGCTTCCGAGAAACTTGCAGGTGGCCAAATTATTAAAGTAGAAGCGCACCCCATTCCCGAACATCCCCGTCCTCGCCGCGTTGTCGGTCGAATCGCTTTGGTAGGCGATGCTGCTGGCTACGTTACCAAGTCATCTGGTGAAGGTATTTATTTTGCCGCTAAATCTGGGCGGATGTGTGCTGAAGTAATTGTAGAAGCTTCTAACAGTGGCAACCGTATTCCCACAGAAGGGGATCTCAAGATTTATCTGAAGCGTTGGGATAAAAAATACGGACTCACTTACAAAGTGTTGGATATTCTACAAAGCGTGTTCTATCGTTCTGACGCCACCCGCGAAGCGTTTGTAGAAATGTGCGGTGATCTTGATGTACAGCGGTTAACATTCGATAGTTATTTATATAAGACTGTTGTCCCAGCTAATCCCATCACTCAAATGAAAATTACTGCCAAAACTATTGGTAGCTTAATTCGGGGTAATGCTCTTGCTCCCTAGTTGAGTGCTGAAGCGCGGTAGCGGGGCGTTTAGCCCGTGCTGAGTAGTGAGATTGGAGCAGATAATTTACAATGTTGAATTGTGAATTGTCTGCTCCTTTGCTATTTTTGTCTACAAGAGCACTTAGTATCAGCTTGATAATAAACAAAGCAACCAATTTAGCGATCGCACAACCATAACGCAAATAGAAATTAACGTCTGAAATGTTTGTAACAGTGCGATCGCCTCATACTTTAATAAAAACCCCCGGTAGCTAACCAGGGGCAATGCAAGTCAGTACTTTTCGCATGGAATATATCCACTTCAATACCATAGCAACCCTCTAATCTAGAGATCTGCCATTTTGCCAAGCAAAAAAAGCCCTCGGTTGATTACTGAGGGCTGGTTTCTTTAGATAGCGGTAATATACAAAGTTATTATTCCCAAATAAGGGAGTAAATGATACTATCACAGTCCCGGTGAAGTGATATGGCTCATAGCATATAGATTAGGGCATTTTGAAGCCGTGAATAATTGGAATAGTAATGATTTTGACTCCTGTCTCCTGCTATATAGACAACTACAGAGGGCAAACTATTCATATTGCTCATATCATAAACTGGGGTATAAATTAATCTCAGCCATTGTTGAATATTAAGAGATTATAGTGACACCGAATATGAAGAACCACATTTTTGCCACAGCAACATTTATAGCTACAATCAGCTTATCAACAACCGTCCAGGCAGCGAATTCTGAGCATGTAAGGCAGTTATTGGCAACTAAACAATGTCAAAACTGTGACTTAAGCAGTGCAGGTTTAGTATTGGCTGAATTATCTGGAGCCAATTTGAGCGGCGCTAATCTCACAGGTGCTAATCTCAGCCGTGCAAACTTGAGCGGCGCTGATTTGAGGGGTGCAAACTTGAGCGGTGCTGGTTTATTTGGTGTTAACTTGAGCGAGGCTCAACTCAGTGGTGCAAATCTGGCGGGTGCTGATTTGAGAAATACCTATCTAACGAATGCAGAATTTAAAGGTGCTTACCTAAATGGTGCTAACTTCCAAGGTGCAGTTGGCATCCCATCACAAATTGCCACACCAGAGGAATTTTACGCCTGGGGCGTAGCAGAAGCAGAAAAAGGCAACCAACAGCAAGCAATCAGTTATTTCAATCAAGCGATCGCCATTAAACCTGAATACGCAGGTGCTTATTTAGCGCGTGGTGTCGCCCGCTACCAAGCTTTGGACAGACAAGGTGCATTTCAAGATGCTCAAATTGCTGAAAAAATGTTTACAACCCAAAATAATGGCCCTGGAATGCAAACAGCACAGGCTTTTATGAAAGAACTGCAAACACCTCCAACAGAGAAAGTAAGTACTGGTAAACCCAGTTTTTTCGATTTTTTGGGAAGTCTTGGCTCAGTCTTGCTTCAGTTTTTACCTTTTTAGAAAGATGAGAGAGTAGGGGGAGAAAATAATTAATTAGGACTTACGCAAAAAACCTGACCCTTGACCATTAACTCATGAGTTTATCCAGCGAATTGTGGACAGCAAATCAAGATTTAGCCGAAGCTTGTCTAGAACATCCTTTTGTTCAAGGCATTGGCGACGGTACTCTTGAACAGTCAAAGTTTGCTTACTACGTAGGGCAAGATGCTTTTTTCTTGGAAGCCTTTGCCCGCGCGTACAGCATAGCCGCAGCTAAAGCACCTGATTGGATAGGTTTCACCACCTTTCATAACCTAGCTGGTGGAGTCTTAGAAGAACTGCGGCTACATGAAAGCTATGCTTCTCAGTGGGGGGTCAATTTGCACTCTGTAGAACCTGGAGCCGCCACGCGCCGCTACACTGACTTTTTGTTAGCAACTGCTTGGGGTGGAGATGTGGGTTTAACTGCTGCGGCCATGTCTCCCTGTATGCGTCTGTATGCCTTTTTGGGAGAAGAGTTGGCTAGTAGTGGCATCCCCAATCATCAATATGCAGACTGGATTCGTACTTATGGCAGTGCAGATTTTCAACCACTGGCGCAACAATTAGAAAGTTTGGTTGACAATTACGCTACTGCTAAAGCTCTAGTCCATTCAACTTATCGCTATGCTATGTTTTGCGAGCGAGACTTTTTCCAAGCTGCATGGGCAGAATCATGATGAGGAAGAAAATAACTCTTGACTTTTGACCTTTAACCCTTGGCCCTTCCATTAATTGATACAAGTGCTTATTGCCAAGCAAGAGCAAGACTACCAGAGAGATTATTAGAAAAACTTTTTGGCAAAGCTGCACAAAGTTTAGAAGAGAAAGTGACAAGTGTCAGGTTTGGGCGGTTCTAGGTTTCGTTCTCGACCTCAGCCTCCATCAGCTTCGCGATCGCTGGACGCTTGCTACAGCGCTGTAGCCATCCCGTGACGTTGGGGAACGGCGTCAGATCGACCTCCATCGTCCCGATCCAGCCGACGAAGCCTTGCAGATGCGTGTCCACAAGACTGTAGTCGCCGAGCAAGAACGATTTCCCCTCTAGTCCGCTGTCGAGAATTCTGAGACAGACGGCAAGATCTGCCTTTGCCTTCTCCACTGCGATCGCGCTGCGCTGTTCGGGGGACACCCAGTCCAACGAGTTAGACTGAACTGCTCCTTCACTGCTAGTCGGCAACGACGCGGACAATCGTCCTGCTGCTTCGGCGAGCGTGACGTTGCTCCAGGCGATCCACTTCATCGCTTCGCCGCGCTTCGGCCCCGGCTCAGGGTAAAGCTTGGACTCCACGCCGAAGATCTCACCGAGGTACATCGTGATGGCGGATGACTCCCAAATCGGCGTCCCCTCATGCACGATCGCGGGAACCCTTCCGTTCGGGTTAACCTTGAGGAAGTCCGGCTTTCTAGTGTCACCTGCGCTGATGTCGAGCTTCACGCGCTCACACGGCGTGCCAAGCTCTGCAAGAACGGCTGCGGTGATACTCGATGTAGACATGGGGACGTAATAAAACGTTATGCTCATCGATTGTTTCTTCTAATCTTTGATTGTCAACTTTGGGTCGAAAGCAGTCGGTGACGCTAGCTGTCGTCTGCGCCGCATAACGGCCTGCGCCTCACCGGACGGGAAAAATGTTTGCATCACAACAATAGTGTAAATCTCCGTTCCGAGTGCAGGCGCTTGTTAGAGGATGTCTGAAAAGTTTTGGCAAGGTATATTTTGTCATTCTGAACGTAACGAAGTGGAGTGAAGAATCCCGATTTCCCGTTAAATCGTGAGATGCTTCACTTCGCTGGCGCTACGTTCAGCATGACATTTTTGACTTCTCAGACATCCTCTTAGGCTTGGCAGAGACTACACCAGTGCCCAAGAATTTGTAGGTTATTAATCCGCATCTTCTAATCCTAGACCATTCTCTAAAGTAGTATTATTTGATTTCATGCAAAATAGACTTAGAAAAATTAATAGAAGAGAAAAATAATGCGGAATTTTCCTAATTATGTGAAATAATTTATGCTGACTTGATACATTTATCCTTTCATTCTCTGCAATATGTAAAATGCAATTATCCAGTTTTTGAAAAAAATACGGATTTTCAACATCAAGAGTTGTCGGCAAATCGTTTTTAATAGTTTTATTAAGTTTCTTTATTACGAGAATACTGTATTCGCGAGCATCTAAACCAAGCAACATATAGAATTCACTATGATGTTTATACTTTAAGTACATCATACTGAAGCTCAATAGCAAAAAGAACTTGCAGGATAATCTTGCCTTTAAACCATTAGAAAGCTGTGATTGTGATTTTATGATTGCCCCGAAAAAGTCTCCATGCCTATTCTCATCTTCACTCCATGCCTTATAAAATTTAAAAAGAGGATAGATAGAGTATTCAGGGAAGGCTTCTAAATGCTCGAAAACTGTTATGTAATAACAACTAGAAATTCTCTCAGATAAATAAGTAGTATAAATAAACCACGAAAATGGTAGGAAAGTATACTTTCTTCTTCCTTTTTTCAGGAAGTCTAAACAAGGTTTGATATGAAAATCGAGGAAAGCCTGATTCAGAAAACCAGCATGACGGGCTTCGTCTCTAGACATCAAGGAAAATCCGTCTGAAAGAATGCTGTTTGTCTCCTTAAGTTGATGGGATAGCTCTTTATATAATATGAAGCCAGAGTACTCAGAAGCACAAAATCTTTCTAGAAGCTCAATTATGAGGTTTCGGACTTCGCCTGGAATTTGATCCCAAGACTGATTAAATTCTTCATTACGTATAAATTTATTTTTGCTATGATCGTTTTTTAATTCACCAATAACCGTATTAAATGCTTCCTGACACACTGAAGTTTCAATTTTGGACATTTTCCTAAGATTAGTTGTATAAAATCTTGGGAAAATGGAAGTTTCTTTCGCTAGAACCTTAGTGATAGGATCTGAAGCTTCAAAGTTAACCGTATTTATTTTCTTTGAAAGGTCTTTCATTTCAGCAAAAGATATATTTCTCTACATTCGATGATACATAATTTCCCTGATTGATTAAGAACTAACGATAATTTTCAGCCTAACTATTTATTCTATGGAAACTTTCCATATAATCTTTTTCTTGATGACGATAAATAGAGCATTAGAGCTTCTTTCTCTCAGAATATACAGCAATTTTCTTGATAACACCCGTATTTGGCAGATTGTACAGCATTTTTCCGTATAACTACCCTTCACGGGAGGATCATACGTAATTTTTCCGTATATCCGAATGGCACGCTGTTTCTAGCTGCTGAATTTGCTGGTTTAAGGGAGGTTGAGCAATGTGCAGTCGTTCTGTGGCTCTACTGAAGTGCAGTTCCTCGGCTACAGCGATAAAGTAGCGCAGGTGTCGCAGTTCCATATTTTTGATATTTTATAAGTCTCAATTTTGCATAAATATATATTGGACATCTAAAAAATACCTGCCTATGATACTTATACATAGGTATTGGAGGTAGTTAGAGCTATGTCACAGAAGTATACTTTAGTAACTATATGCTCAATATTCAGGTTGTATCTAACCCTGGAATTAGCAACAAATGCACGTTGTAAATACGAAATACAGAGAATTTGCAATACTGGCTGATACGCTATTATGTGTCGTCTTTTGAGAAAATCAGGTAATACAATCGCAACACAAGCGATGATGGCAGGGAAGGAAAAAAGATGTCAGAGAATTTGAGAAGCCAAGTTGTGACGCAAGGAGTGCAGCGATCGCCTAATAGAGCAATGCTGCGTGCAGTTGGTTTTAAAGATGAAGATTTCAATAAAGCCATTGTGGGTATTGCCAATGGTTACAGCACTATCACCCCCTGCAATATGGGGATCAATAAATTGGCCCAAAGAGCAGAAGTTGCTGTTAAAAATGCCGGGGCGATGCCGCAAATTTTCGGCACAATTACCATCAGTGATGGTATTTCGATGGGAACTGAAGGGATGAAATATTCCCTAGTATCGCGGGAAGTAATTGCCGACTCGATTGAAACCGCCTGTACAGGACAAAGTATGGATGGTGTACTGGCGATTGGCGGTTGCGATAAGAATATGCCAGGGGCAATGCTGGCGATCGCGCGGATGAATATCCCTGCTATCTTTGTTTATGGTGGCACGATTAAACCCGGACACTACAACGGACGTGATTTAACTGTTGTCAGTTCTTTTGAAGCTGTGGGTCAATACAGCGCTGGTAAAATTGACGAGAAAGAATTATTAGAAGTAGAAAGCCGTGCTTGTCCTGGTGCTGGTTCCTGCGGTGGAATGTTCACAGCTAACACCATGTCTTCAGCATTCGAGGCCCTGGGAATGAGTTTGCCTTATTCTTCTACAATGGCAGCAGAAGATGCTGAAAAAGCTGATAGTACTGAAAAATCGGCATTTGTTTTAGTCGAAGCCATTCGCAAGCAAATCTTACCCCGCCAAATTATTACTCGCCAATCTATAGAGAATGCCATTTCTGTAATTATGGCGGTGGGTGGTTCGACAAATGCTGTGTTGCATTTTCTCGCGATCGCTCGCGCCGCTAATGTAGAGTTAACTCTGGACGACTTTGAAACTATCCGCGCCCGTGTCCCCGTTTTGTGCGATTTAAAACCCAGTGGTAAGTATGTAGCTACTGATTTACATAAAGCTGGTGGTATTCCCCAAGTAATGAAAATGCTACTAGTGCATGACTTACTACACGGTGATTGCCTCACCATCAGCGGTCAAACAGTTGCAGAAGTATTGGCAGATATACCAGCAGAACCATCTGCCAACCAAGATGTAATTCGTCCTTGGAATAACCCGATGTATTCCCAAGGACATTTAGCTATTCTGAGAGGTAATTTAGCAACAGAAGGTGCTGTCGCCAAAATTACCGGGGTGAAAAAGCCAGTAATTACCGGGCCGGCACGCGTGTTTGAATCGGAAGAAGCCTCTTTAGCTGCTATTTTGGCGGGTAAAATTCAACCAGGTGATGTTCTCATCATCCGCTATGAAGGGCCCAAGGGTGGCCCAGGTATGCGGGAAATGCTGGCTCCTACCTCAGCAATTATCGGTGCTGGGTTGGGTGATACGGTAGGATTAATTACCGACGGGCGCTTTTCTGGCGGTACTTATGGTATGGTAGTCGGTCACGTTGCCCCAGAAGCAGCAGTTGGGGGTGCGATCGCTCTTGTAGAAGAAGGCGATAGTATTACCATTGATGCAGCTGCACGCCTATTGCAGTTGAACGTATCTGAGTCAGAATTAGCTCGTCGTCGTGCCAATTGGCAAGCACCCGCACCGCGTTACAGTAAAGGTGTATTGGCAAAATATGCCAAGTTGGTATCTTCTAGCAGTCTCGGTGCAGTAACCGATTTAGACTTGTTTTTGAGTTAGTTCAGCAGAGGTAATCTATCCTTGCAATCAGCTGTAGAGGTGCAATATTTTGCATCTCTACACAGGTTTGTAATCGATATTTTTCTTCTTAAACTTGATAGTATCAAGCTTTCTCTATTGGCTTCTTCAGTTCAAAGTAATTGTCGAGAGGCGATCGCTACTGGGTAAAATGGAAACACCAAGTAGTTTTTGATCACGCGTCTACATAACAACTATTACTTTTATGAGCCAATACTCGTTTCACGATGAAATCACTTTAGCCGAACAAGCAGAAGAATTGGGAAGAAAGGCACTGAATCTAGGACTAATTCCTTCTTTTGTTGTTCATCACTTCCCAGATAGCTGGCAATTCTATATCCCTAATGAAAAGATTTCAGGTTCTTTGACACCAGAACAAGCGTATCTAAAATTGAAAAAATTAATTGAATCTTCTTCATCCAAAGCTTAGATGAAGCTGGCTATCCCTCCAGATATATGTAGATTGTCCTAAAGGGCATCCTCCATTTCTACCAACACAGTTGGCTTTGACGACAATCTTGCAAGCCTACACAGGAGCCTCGAAAGTAAAAATTTATCAAAATTTTACTTATACTACTGAGTTGGTTCCTATTTCTGTTTGGTTACTGACTCAGTGTTCTAGTAAGGCTTTCACCCTGAGCGTAAATTTCTGCACAATTGCTACCAAAATGCCCAGGTGTGGAATGTGGGTTATAGATAGTACTCTAAGAATTACAAATCGCTTTTTTAGCTAAATTTTTTGAGGTAAGACTCCATGACTATTTGGGTGAATGAGCAAATTGATCCATCTGGGATGATTCATGCCTGTATTGCCTGTTGTAATGAATCTCAAGCTAAAGATTGTCATGATTCCTTTCAGGAAAACTTGACTGAGATGCAAAAAGCAGCAGGGTGGGTAGCGCGATTGCGGACAGTCGATTCTTGGGATGAAGTTCCAGTGAATTCTTTAAAACTCAATTAGTTGCGTACTATCGAAACTCAGAAAAGAGCTTAACCTTTTTCTAGCAGACACGATTACTTTTATCTTTTCTGCTCATTTTTGAGCGGAACTCTAACACGCTTTGCTTTAACAGACACCTATTTAGGACAGCTTATTTGAGAGTTATGCCATTTTGGCTTTGACCGCAAATTTGCTGAGATAGTGGTTATGTTTTGAGATTTTGAGCGCCGATATTTCAATAGCCATCGCAACAAATATCATCACAACAGATTAATAAAACATAAAAATCCGATTAAAATTCCCAAATTATTAACAACTCCTTCAAATAAAAATAAACTATTTATAGAAATAAGATGATTTTTCTGAACTTTTAAGAGATATCATCGATACCGAGGATCAAATTAAAAAACTTGCAAAAACCGAATAAATTTAGTGAACTATCCTAAAGTTTACGCTTCGGAGCAAGGCTGTCCCATTAATTTGGTTGGCAACATGGGACAAGCGGTTCAGATTTCAATTCATGCCCCTAGCCAGTATATCTGTGCCAACTGCGAACGGATATTACCAGATTGGAAAGAGCAACCATTTTTATGGGTAGTGATTGTCCTACAGCAATCACGATATCAACTAGTGGAAAGTACAGCAGAGATAGAAACAGAAAAAGAACGCTTACGAGAAAAGTTTATGAGATTTGGCTGCGATTTAGTATTTAATCTACGCGATCGCGGTTATTTAACAGACCTAATTGACCCCCGTACTGGCTATCCTTTAATGTCTCACCCTGGAGCAATTCCCCACAACGACACAGCAGTTATCAAAGCTTTACTCAACTATCCAGTAATTAAAAACAAATGCTGTGTACTAGTGCATCCCAATTGGGGTACAGCAGTTTATCCCAGCATCTTGATATCAGAAGCTCCCCCAGTCCTCATCGAATGGGTCACTAAAGATATAGCACCTATGCATGGGTGGAAAGAGATTGGTTGATAGTCAAGGGTCAAGGGTCAAGAGTTAGAAGACAAGAGATAATATTTATTCTCCTTCTTGTCCTCCACTCAGAACTCATTACTCAGCACGGGCTAAACGCCCCGCTACGCTAACAGCACTTTGTCCTCTACTCGTCATGTATGCTAAAAAATGGGTATGTTAAAGACGCATAGCAGCATCTATGTCTCTAGAAAACTTACTCCAGGAAACTAGGACAATCGAAGCTTTTGACGGTGCGCCTTGCTATTTTCCGCTAATGAGCGGACGCTATGAAGTCAAGCCAGGGATGATGCCTTTTGGCTACTGTTTGAGCAATGGTGAGGCTGATCAGCAGGTATTTCAAATTGATGATAATTTTAGTCACTATCGACAGGCTAAGCTGTTAGCCCGTGCAGAACGGTTGAGTAAGTACTACCAAACTTGCAACTATTCTAAGGCTGTGGCAGGAGCGATCGCCCGTTTAATAATTAATCGCCTCACCCAAGAATACCCGAATCACTTTTACTGCCAAAAGTCAATAGCTAATACTTGGATATTCCATAGTCAACTCACCAAAGAAACCCTCTACCTAGATGCAGACTGGGAGTTACAGCAAGTCCAAGGTAGCGCAGTTTTTCCACCTTATGCCTCTACCCTAGATGCTTTAGCAGCACAGATGCAGGAAGACTTAACGGTTATCTGCCGTGCTGCTGATGGTAGCAACTGGCTGAGTGCAGTTCATCTTTGCTATCCCAACCACTGGTCAGCCGAGGCAAAAATTGGCAAAGACTTTGCTACAATCCATGCACCTGTCGCAGGTATCGAAAAAATCAATCGCCGAGCAGATGCGATCGCTAATACGATGATTGATCACAAACCTATGGTGCGCTTTGCTTGGGGTTTGAGTACCGACACTCGTCTTAACCACCATCCTCAAGCGCCGTCTGGGATTTCACTCAGCCAGTGGCGGGGTAGAAACTTTGATCCGCAGCACCCCAGGCTCTACCTGCGAATTGAGCGACAGGTAATTTGGGGACTACCGGAGTATGAAGCAGCGCTGTTTACTATTCGTACTTATTTTAGAGATTGTGGCGTGGTTAAAAAAGACTCTGTGTTGAGGTCTAAGCTTCATGCTGCTATTGAGTCTATGACATCGGAGTCACTGGTTTATAAAGGATTAGCAGAGAGCAAAGCCGATATTTTGGAGTGGCTAGACTCTTTGTCAAGCTGATACGTCTAGATCTCCGACTTCTCAAAGAAGTCGGGGATCTAACTACATCAACTATTCTTCGGTTCACGCAACTTCTGCGAACCAATTGGCCCTAGAATTTGGTTGAGGCTACGCAGTTGTTCAGCAGTACCCATGCAGATCAGTCTATCTCCCGGCATTAAAACCGTCTCGCCAGTGGGGCCACCGATGAGATTGCCATCAACGCGACGAATTGCTAGAACTAATGCCCCAGTTTGCGATCGCAATCTGGCTTTTTGTAAAGTTTGACCGACAAAGGGACAAAAAGCCGGGTCGAGTAAAAATTCTTCCATATACAACTGGCGATCTGCACCTGTGAGAATCCCATCCACAAAATCTAAAACTTGGGGTCTAAGTGCCGCCGCAGCCATCCGCTTCCCGCCAGTAATATAGGGAGAGATCACTTCATCTGCGCCGCCGCGTTGTAATTTTTGTAAAGCTTCTTCTGTACTTGCACGTGCGATCGCCCGAATTTCTGGATTCAGTGTTTTAGCTGATAAAACTGTATATAAATTTTCTGCATCTGAAGGCAGGGCTGCAACAATACAAATCGCCCGTTCAATGCCGACTTTCAAAAGTGTGTCATCTAATGTAGCATCACCTTGGTATGCTGTATAACCTTCGTTCTGCGCCCTTTGCACAGATTCTATCTCGGAATCAATCACTACAAAAGATACGCCTTCTGACCGAAATTCCTTGGCAATTTGACGACCAGTCCGACTAAATCCGCAAATAATGTAGTGTTGTGTCAAAGATTCCATTAATCGCTTTTGTTGCCGTAGCCGAATTCCTTCTTGAAAATAGCCTTCTATTATGGCTTCGGTAAATCTATTGACAATGTAACCGATATTGACCACACCCAACAAAATCAGGGCAATTGTAAACAATCGTCCTCGGCTACCTAGTGGCTGTGTCTCTCCATATCCCACCGTAGCTAAGGTGATGACTGTCATATAAGCCGCGTCTTGCCATGACCAGCCTTCTACTAACCAATACCATAAAGTCCCAATCAGGAAAACACCGCCGAGTGCCATCGCCCCAGCCATTAACTCTTTTTGAATACGTTGGTATTTTTGCTCAAGTGTTGAGTACAAAATTTTTCACCACTACCACACGTTTGAGGATACTAAGCGTTAGCCTAATAGGAAGTATACTTGCGCCAAATAAAAAGTAATTTTTAAAGATTTCTAGGAAACTAGTAAATAACTATATGATGAAAAACTCTTAGGAGGAGCGGTAGTGAGCCTACAAACTCTAGTTGAACAAGCCACAATCCCCCCAGACTCAGGTGTAGCATCTAGTCCCTTTGATGCAGATAGCTTTAATGAAGCTGTAATGTCCACTTATGCCCGGTTTCCTTTAGCCCTAGAACGGGGCGCTGGTTGCCGGGTTTGGGATACACAGGGGCGGGAATATCTGGACTTTGTGGCTGGAATTGCCACTTGTACCTTGGGACACGCCCACCCAGCTATGGTAGAAGCGGTGACTCGCCAAATCCAAAAGCTGCACCATGTCTCTAATTTGTACTACATTCCTGAGCAAGGTGAATTGGCAAAATGGATTATTCAACATTCTTGTGCCGATCGCGTATTTTTCTGCAACTCTGGAGCTGAGGCTAACGAAGCAGCAATCAAACTGGCGCGGAAATATGCCCACACAGTTCTAGAAATCGAAAAACCGATTATTTTAACCGCCAATGCCAGTTTCCACGGGCGGACTTTGGCAACAATTACTGCAACGGGACAACCGAAGTATCAAAAATATTTTGATCCATTAGTGCCTGGTTTCCACTACGTAAATTACAACGATATTAACGCTGTGGAAGTGGCGGTTAGCGAGTTGGATGAAGGCGATTATCGGGTAGCGGCGATTTTAATAGAGCCATTGCAGGGAGAAGGCGGGGTACGTCCAGGGGATATTGCTTATTTCAAAAAGCTGCGGCAGATTTGTGATGAAACCGGCATTTTGCTAATTTTTGATGAAGTGCAAGTTGGCATGGGGCGCAGTGGCAAATTATGGGGTTATGAACATCTTGGCGTTGAGCCGGATATTTTCACCAGTGCCAAAGGCTTGGGTGGCGGTATCCCCATCGGAGCAATGATGAGCAAAAAATTCTGTGATGTTTTCCAACCAGGAGAACACGCCAGCACCTTTGGCGGAAATCCATTTGTCTGTGGAGTGGCGCTTAGTGTCTGTCAGACATTGGAGCGGGAGAATATTTTACAGAATGTGGAAGAACGAGGTGAACAGTTGCGAGCTGGATTAAAAGCGATCGCCGCAAAATATCCTCATCAAATTGCTGAAGTTCGGGGTTGGGGTTTGATCAATGGTCTAGAGTTGCAAGCATCCACTCAGCTAACCGCAGCTGATATCGTCAAAGCCGCCATAGACGAGGGTGTATTGCTCGTACCAGCAGGGCCAAAAGTTGTCCGGTTCGTACCTCCGCTGATTGTGACAGAGGCAGAAGTCAATACTGCACTGCAAGCTGTTGACAAGGCATTAGCAACCATTACAGCGTAAACATTGACACTCCTTTAGTTAGCCAAATTTCGCTCAATAAATTTACGAGCTTTAAACAGCTTGGGCGAGGTTAATAGGAAAAGGGTAAGGGTTTTTCCTTTACCCTTTAACTCTTACCCCTTCGTTGGTCAACTTAATGAGCTATTTTTAAAACCCCCAAATTAATTCGAGGGCTTTTTATGTTGAGATTTTAATTTTTAATTTTGATTTTCTTGAGGATGTTATTAACGTGTCCCGACTTCTAGGCACAGCTTCAATCATCTTCCCAATATTCATGATCTAGTAGGTCGATAATTCTATCTCTGAGTAAAAACTCGTTCTTTTCTAGCTCAAGCTCAAAATATACCCAATCATGAGCAGGAATGTATTTACAAAGAGTATAGATTGGCTGCTGACGGTTAACAAGTCCCTTTTGAGCAAGTTGACGTGCTTCTTCCTTGATAACCTCAATATCGTATTTAACTGCAATATCCATAGCTCGTTACCTCGCTTTTGATCAAGGCATTAGAGGATGTTTTAAAAGTATTAGGCGAATAGAATTCGCTACTACACAAACCAAGTCCACCTCCGTGGACTAACGAAAAATCAAGGGTTTTTAACCCACGGAGGTGGAGAGAAGTCTGAGCGGAGGCTTCCTCCGTTGGCGCAGCCCGCCGTAGGCATCAGAACTTCGGGGTTTTGTCTGTATAGGCGCGACTTCCAGTCGCCAGGGCTAGTAATAAATTAGACTTTTCAAAGAACCTCTTAAGAGTCAAGATAATAAATTATTTGGCTCTACCTTTAACTTATCAAAAAACTTGAATTAAATTGTGAAGAATAAAAACATAAATGTTTGCTGCAACCTAGATACTTCAGTTAGATACTTTTTCTGATCTCAAGTACACCCCCTCTAGAGGTATTTTCACAAACTAAGAAGACTGGCGTAACAAGTTGTAAACAAGAAATAATGCAGATGCTCTCTGGATGAATTGCTAAAAGGTAAGCTAGGCTAAAGAATACATGATGAAGAATGAAGAAAAGTTAAGAATAAAATTTTTAATTCTTATTTCAACCTTCATCATCTGTTATTTTACCCATCTTTCTATATTCGCTTGAGGATTTCTACTTTGGTCTTGAATCTTGATACAGTTCGTCAATATTTTCCTGCCTTAGCTGGTAAATGGACTTTTTTTGATAATGCAGGTGGGTCACAAACCTTAAAGAAAGTAGTAGATAAAATTAGTGAATTTCTCTTGACATCTGATGTCCAGTTGGGTGCTTCTTATGCAATTTCTCAGCTAGCAGGAGAACGCTTGGCATTAGCAACAAGGGGAATGGCTACTTTGATTAATGCCAAGTCTCCCAGAGAAGTGGTCATGGGGCCATCGACTACAATGATGTTGAAAGTTCTCTCGATGTGTTTGAGCCAAACCTTCACACCTGGTGATGAGATTATTGTTACTAATTGTGACCATGAAGCCAATATTGGGGCTTGGGTTGCTTTAGAAAAACAAGGAATGAAGATTAAAGTCTGGCAAATCTGTCCAGATACTTTGGAATTGCATTTAGAAGATTTAGAACCATTAATGAGTCAACGCACAAAATTGGTAGCATTAACTCATGCTTCTAATATTTTGGGAACTATCAACCCTATCAAAGAAATTGCTGCATTTGTACATGAACGTAGGGCAATGATTTGTGTAGATGGGGTTGCTTATGCACCACATAGATTAGTTGATGTCCAAGATTTAGATGTGGATTTCTATGCTTTGAGTTTTTATAAAGTTTACGGGTCACATCACGCTTTGCTTTATGGTAAAGAAGAACATTTGTTAAAAATGCCTGGTCTGAATCATTATTTTATTGATCAGACGGATATTCCTTATAAGTTTCAATTAGGTAATGTCAATTTTGAATTGAGTTATGGAATGTTAGGTTTATGTGATTATTTGAGTGAATTAGCACAAATACACTATGGCAATCAAACTAAACCTGATTTGAGAAATCAAATGGTGCAGGTCTTTGATTTAATTAGTATGCATGAGGAGAAGATAGGCGATCGCTTACTAGACTACCTCAACGGCAAGTCTAATGTGCGTGTGCTCGGTCAATTAAAGGCCAACCATAAATCTCGTGTACCTACTATATCTTTTGTAGTAGATGGAATTGATAGCTCGACTATCCCTGTTAAAATTGACCCTCATTACATAGGTATTCGCTACGGAGACTTTTATGCTAAACGGCTAATTGAATACTTGGGATTAGCTTCACAAAATGGAATAGTACGCGTGAGCATGGTACATTACAACACGATTGAGGAAGTTGACCGCCTAATTGAGGCTTTTGAGCAGGTTTTTTAACCTTAGAGGTTGTTTGAAAAGTCTAATTTATGAAGAAGGGGAAGGTGGGGCCCCCTCTGGGGATAAGGGGCAGGGGGAAGGGGAAAAGGTAAAAACCGTACTTCGTCCCGCTACATTAACACCCCTGGTGTGCGGCCTAATTCATCCTTTTCCCTTTTCCCAAGACTGATTTATTGCTGTTGTTGCCGTCGTTCTTCAATTTCTTGTAAAGAAATCATACTGCTGACTTTCTCTATATCTACCATCATTAAAACTGCCCCTTCTAGCTCAACACCGATTAGAGGAGTAATTGCTAGATAACATTTTATTTGTCTGCCGCGACGATTGGTGGCATCGAGGATCATTTCTTGAAACTGCGTTTTTTTGGATAGGGATTCACGAATTGGCGATCGCAGTTGCTCAACGGGCAGCCCAATATCTAAACTAAAGATGGATTTTCCTAGAACTTCTTCAGTCCGTAAGCCCCACAAATCCTCTGCCATGTAATTCCAAATTAAGATGTTAAAGCTGTTATCAATTACTACTATGCCGGTTTGGAGACTTCTAAGAATAGAGACAATAAAAATATTTGTGCGGTTGAGTTCTACAGTCCGTTGCGAGAGTTCGTTATTAATTGTTTGTAATTCTTCATTGGTAGATTGCAATTCTTCATTCATTGTCTCCAATTCTTCATTGGTAGATTGTAGTTCTTCATTGGTAGTTTCTAATTCTTCATTGGTAGATTGGAGTTCTTCGTTGGTGGTTTCTAATTCTTCATTAGTAGATTGTAGTTCTTCGTTAGTAGTTTCTAATTCTTGTCTAGAGCGTTGTAGTGCTTCTTGGAGTTGAATGTAACGAGTGACATCATGAAAAGCAATACTGACACCTAAAAAACTGTTGTCAGTGTCTTGCAAAGGCATAATCCGCACATCTAGATATTGCTTTTCGTTACTGGATAAATAACGCTCTACATTTGTCAGATTGATAGTGCGGCGTTCAGTATAAGCCCGTTCAATCAGCGATCGCAACTCCAATGGTCGATAGGAAAGTTCCAAATCTTGGAAGGGACGCGATAAATCTCTAGGTGAAAGAGCAAACAAACTTCGCGCCTGCTCGTTCACCATCACCAGAGTGCCATTAATATCAATGACTACTTGGGCGATTGGTGCTGTATCAAAACCCATGTCTCGCAGGCGGAGATTTCGAGACAAACGGCTGCTAGATTCATCATCTGCTGAATTTGCCATGACTAGGAGGCGATCGCGCATATTAACTGACGATATCTTAGTAAATATCCGGTTTTTCAAGTCTAATGGGGTGAACAGACTCGAATGCATCAACAGCATCTCTGCTTTCCCTAAAAACAGATAGCCTGCATCATTAAGGGCGAAATGAAACCGAGCTAAAATCCGCCCTTGAGCCTCAGAGTTAAAATACATCAGTGTATTGCGGCTAACTAGCAGATCTAAGCGGGAAATCGGCGCGTCTTGAAGTAAGTCATGACGACCAAAAATCACTGAGCGGCGCAGATCTTGACGAAACACATAACGGTTGCCTACAGTTTCAAAATACTTTTGCCGCAGTTCATCTGAAACCGCCTGGACATCTTTCGCTGAATATACAGCTTGGCGAGCCTGGTTCAGAGCATCTTCATCTACATCTGTGGCATAAATTTTCACCCGTTGGCGAAATTCCTCGGCTCCCAAAATTTCAGCCATCAGCATTGCTAAGGTATAAGCCTCTTCTCCAGAGGCACAGCCAGCACTCCAGATGCGGATTTGGTCAGAATTTTGTTTCTCTCTAATGATATTGGGTAGTACATGCTCTGCCAGGTATTCCCAGGCGCAGGTATCCCGAAAAAAAGCGGTGACGTTAATTAAGATGGTGTTGAAGAGAAGATTGAATTCTTCTGGGTAAACCTCTAAGTAATCGAGATAATCTCCAAAGTTCTCCATACTAAATGACTGCATTCGCTTGCGTACACGACGCATCAAAGTTGAACGCTTATAGCCTGTGAAATCAAAGCCCCGGCTCTGTCTAAGATAAACCAGTAGATTTTCAAATTCAGGATCTCTTTCTGTGGGAGTCATAGGGGAAGGGGAAGGGGCAGGGGGCAGGGGGCAGGGGGCAGGGGGAGCAGGGGGAGCAGGGGAGGCAGGGGAGGCAGGGGAGGAAGGGGGGCAGGGGGAGCAGGGGAGGAGGGGGAGAGGGGGTAAAACCAATGCCCAATGCCCAATCTCTAATCTCTTTCAAATGTTACCCATGACTAGAGTTACTAGAGCATTGGAGATTTCATTTAAGGGGAGAATAAAATCTACATTGCCAGTTTGAATTGCTGCGGAGGGCATACCGTAAAATTCGGCAGTTTCTTCGTCTTGGGCAATAACTGTACCGCCCATTTTGTGAATTGCTTTTACACCCATCGCTCCGTCGCTACCGGTTCCGCTGAGTACAACGGCGATCGCCCGGTCTTTGTAACTGGCTGCAACTGATTCAAATAATAGGTCAGCGGAAGGACGCAGAAAATGTACCAATTCCGATTGGGATAAGGAAAGCGTGCCGTCACAGTTGACCAGTAGGTGACGGTTGGGTGGGGCAACATAAACTATTCCTGGGGTGAGGTTGTTTCCCTCTTCTGCCTGCTTGACACTTAGAGCCGTACGCCGACTGAGAATTTCTGCCATTAATGAGCGATACCTGGGATCTAGGTGTTGCACTACGGCGATCGCGGCTGTAAATTCTGCGGGCAGATTCGATAATACTTTAGTTATAGCAGTCAACCCACCTGCTGAAGCTGCCAGAGCTACTATATCAAAGGCCGCATTAGCAAATTGAGGTGGATGATTGTTGGCATTTTCTGCCATTTTTGCCATGATTTTTCGGCTGTGATTATTTAGCCAAACTTCTTAGTTACAAATAGCTTTGAATAATCTGAAATTATTCATATTTAACTGCGTATATTATACAGTATAGTTAAGTAGTTTCGGTATTTTCCTGTTAAGTTAAGGAGTTAATTTTCTTGCTCTAGAATTTGTTTTGCCTGTAAAAGTTGCTGTTTATGTTCTTCAAGGATAGTGGGGTATTTTAAATTTAGTTTTTGTAATTTTGTACAGATAATATCAGCAACTACCAAGCGTGTAAACCATTTGCGATCGGCAGGAACAATATACCACGGGGCCCATTCAGTACTAGTATTATTAAAAACTTCTTCATAAGCATTCATATAATCATCCCAAAAAGCTCGTTCTTTGACATCGCTAGCTGAAAACTTCCAATGTTTATCGGGCGATTCTATTCGCTCAAAAAAACGTTTTTTCTGCTCTGATTTAGAGATATTGAGAAAAAACTTTAAAACGATAACACCATTATTTACCAAATATTTTTCAAAGTTGTTGATTTCTTCAAAGCGTTGCTTCCAGATCCGATTTCCATTTGGGATTTGGGGCAGTTGTTGCTTTTTAAGAATTTCTGGATGAACACGAGCTACCAGTACTTCTTCATAGTAAGAGCGGTTGAATATTCCAATCCGACCTCGTTCTGGCAAAGCTTTCATTGAGCGCCACAGATAGTCATGGTCTAATTCTTCCGCACTGGGTTCCTTGAAGCTAAACACCTGACATCCTTGGGGATTTACACCAGACATCACATATTTAATTGTGCTATCTTTACCAGCAGCATCCATTGCCTGAAAAATAATTAGCAAAGCATAAGAATTTTGAGCATAAAGAATATTTTGGTAATTTGCTAATCTAGCAATATCTGCCTGCAATTTAATTGGAGCATCAGTTTTTTCATGAAATTGAGTTTTATAAGCTGGGTCATAATTTTTTTGCAAAGAAATCTTTGAACCTGGTGGAACAATGAAAGCATCATGATTCATGTAAAATGACTCCAATATTGTGCTTGTACTCAGTTTTATTACATATCATCTTTGCTAATAAATATCAAAAACAGCGCTCATGCACGTAGATTTATCGCTTATATAACTTTCGTCGCTTGGGAATAGGACGCATCGCCTCACGACCCAAGATAAACATCCCCGCAACACCCAAGCTGACAAACCAAATATATTGATACCAGTATTGCCGAATTTGTTCAACCGTACTGAGTTCTGGATGTAACGTGTTTAAGTAAAGCAACAGCACTAATATCATTAGCGCTCCAAAACCAACAAAGCTTAAGCCAACAAGAATTCTTGCAGGTCGCAAATCAAAATCGCTAATATTGTTTAGGTCAATTGTTGCCAGTTCCTTTAAGGAGTCATCTGCTAAAGATGAGGCTGCTTGGAATCTGTTGCTCAGCTTAGATGGTAAGATTGGCACTAGAGTTGCTACAGTTGGGCGACGCAGTAAAGCCTCAGTATCTCGCAGTAACTCCAGGGGTTTACGAGTAGTAGTTGGTTGAGCAAATTCAACGTTGTCTGTAGCAGTTGGAGCGGTGGCTTTGCCTTCAAAATCCATAGCATGAAAAGAACCAGGATATGAATAGCCTAGCGAATTAGAGGCACAAGTGTGTCATATTTTTACAAATTGAGCAATATTAGATCATAAATAATCGGATTTTAAGAAGAGTTTTTAGAAGATTGAACAACAAGATTCCCGACTTGTTAAGATTCCGGGAATCTAATGAGTTTTACTCATCCATCTCCTTCAACGTAGCTAATGCTGACGGAGACAAGCGACTGAGATAACGGAATATCCAGTATTTAAAGATAGTATCTAAAATTACAGGAAATGTAGCAATGAATAAAAATATTGCGTTTCTACTAGCTGGTAAACCTAAATGTTCTGCCAATGTTTCAAGAATAACCTCCCATCCATGTGGCGAGTGAAATCCTACAAATATATCTGTAAACAAAATAATTAAAAAAGCCTTAGCACTATCACTCAGACCATAAACAATATTATCTATAAATAATTTCACAGTCACAATTTCTCTTTTGCTCGAAGAAATTACCACACCAAAAGCAACCAGTGAGAGCAAATCAGCAAAAACATTACTAATAGCGCTATTACTTTTAAAGCGGAATTCCCCGGCTATCTCAACTGCTTTGTTTTTGACACTTTCTTTAATTACCTCTGAAGACAGTGGTGGTGCTTGATGAAGTAGATACTGAAATCTCAGTTGTTTTTCAAAACTCTTTAATTTTTGGAGAGCTTCTACTTCCATGTCAGTATTTAAAAAAATCTGAATTTCATTGTCACCTCTAATCCGATCTAATATGGGAGTTACTAAAAAGTGTTTAGATAATTGCTGAGTTAAAACTGGCACAATAATTAGAAGTAACAAGAATCTTACGGCAGTTCTTGTTCTATTTCTAGAAATCCGGTAATTTCTCAGAAAATCTTCTTCTGCCTGCGGTGCAAAATCAGCTTTAATTTTATTAATTGTTCTGCCAATAGACCTCGGTAATGCCCCAGTTTTTTGAGTTAAAGGTGGAACTTTAACGCCATTAATATTAGATGATTCTGGCTGTTTTTTGACTCCGCTCTGTTGAATTTGTAGTGGTTGCGAAGGTGGTATTGCTGGGCTGTTGCTAATTATTTCATCTTTGATAGAATACTTCTCTAGTACTTCATCAATAAACTTTAACTTTTCTAATAAAGTAGAGTTAGAGATATTTATGATTCCACGGCTCAGCCGAAATTCTGCAAGTCTTACCTTGATAAGAGTTAGCTTTTTATTTAGATATCCTTGCCAATAAGACATTACATTTTCAGTATAATCTGCTGATTTTGGAGATATCTTCTTGTTATTAAAATGCTGTATTTCGATGTTTCTAATGCTTTGAGCTGCTTGGTAAGCCTCTAAGAGCGCTCTTTCTGGTGTATCTGAATACCATTGCTTAAGCGATCGCAAGTTTTCTTTAAGCTTTTGGCGGAGTAATTCTGTATTTATTTTAAAAAGTGAAGGCTTCATTTCAGATATTATTATGTATATTAAGTATTGTAATTTAGTATAAATCAAGAAAAAGTAATAGCTAATTAAGAAATGCTTAGCCAGGGGTAAAAAATTTGTTTTATTCACTGATGTGAGCAATTTAATTTACAATACAGTAGTTGTGTAACTTATATGGTCAATTAACGGGAACAAATACTTAGAAAGTATTGTCACTTTTTCTCAAGTATCCGTAATATATCTGATGTTTTTTTTAGCAAGCGGCGCATTCATGATGAGACTAAAGTTATTTGGTCAAGGGTTGACAGGAATTGCAATAGCTTCACTGACTGTGTTGACCACAACTGCAACCATCGGTCAGCCTAGCTATGCTGGAGGCACAACCTTCTACTGTGGAAAGAGCAAGGGCGTACCAATAACATTTGCTCGTACTCAAGATGGGAGGAACGTGCCAATGATTCGATGGGTTTCTCAGGAATACTTCTCACCAGAGTGGACAGTTGAACGCCGTTGTCAAGAAGTATCTCGCAGATTTCAAAGAAGTTATGACAACGGTACTCTAAAGTACATCAGAACTGGGATACTCAAAGGAGAATCTGTAGTATGTGCTGCTGTTAATCAAAACGCTGCTTGTACAGATAGCACTTTGTTATTCACTCTCAGGCGTGGTAGTAATGCCAGAGATACTGTGCGAAGGCTATTGAATCGCCGTGGGTTAGTAGCTGGAAATGTACTGAATGAAAGTAGTCAGGAAGCGCTGAATATCGAATTTGATGCGTACCTAAACAATGCTACAGTCGAACAAAATATTGAGTCCAATCAAGATTCAGGTAATACTCCTTGATGCGATCGCAGCGCAATTTCGTATTACCTAGGAACTCAGATGAATTGGCGTAAACTGACACTGGTTGTGTATATTGGCAGCTTATCTATGGCACTGTCAGCATCGACGCCAGTCGTCAGTATTTCTGCTCCATGTACAAGCTTTGATTGCAAGGTTCCGCAGTCAGAACAATACCAACAAGCGCAATCTATCACCGTCAAAGTTTTGTCAGCAGATTTCTTAGGCTCAGGAATTTTGCTGCAAAAACAAGGTTCTGTTTATACAGTATTGACCAATGCTCATGTATTACAAGCAGGCGACGCCCCGTATCGTATTCAAACACCAGATGGTAGCATCCATACAGCTAATTTATCCAAAGGCTTGAACTTTGGGAAAAATGATTTAGCTTTATTGCAATTCCAGAGTACTGGCACTATCTATGCTGTGGCATCCCTTGGTTCTCCTCCATCCGTGGGAGATGAGGTATTTGTTGCTGGGTTTCGGGCTGCTGAAGAGGAATCTCAATACAAAGACTTTGCGTTTACTAAAGGTAAGATTTCGTTGGTGCTACCCAAACCTTTAGAAGGAGGCTATCAGCTGGGGTACACCAATAATCTCGAAAAGGGGATGAGTGGTGGGCCATTGTTGAATCGTCGCGGTGAGGTTGTGGGTGTGAATGGGATGCAAGCTTATCCTCTGTGGGATGCTCCTTCTGTATTTCAAGATGGCATGGAAGCAGATGAACGGTTGCATAAGACGATTATTCGCTTGAGTTGGGCTGTACCAATTCCGACATCTGCATTAGAGGCGGACATTCGAGTGAAAAGCTCAAAGTTTTGAGTTCTGAAGTTCAAGTCTAGTTCGTAGTGTTCGCGTAGCGTCTCGAAGAGAGCGATTCATCGCTCAAAATAAGGATTATCAGGACTAAAGTCCTTACTACAAACTTTAGTTTATTTATGTCTAGCTACTTATCTGCTTTCTTGAGCTGACGGCTGATGCTCAGGAAACCATAAAAAGTGTGGACTGAGATGGAGCTATTTACTTGTAAAGTCGATTAATACCTATTAAAAATCAAATTATGAAATTTAATTATGCACTTGTACCAGCAATCATTGGAGTATCAATTACCCTGGTGCAACCGCAAATTGTTGTAGCACTTTCCTCATCTGAGGTGGGTAAAGTTGCCAAAGCAATTACGGTGCTGATTGAGAATCAAAATGGTTCTGGGACTGGGATAATTATTCAGCAAAAGGGCAAGACTTATACTGTTCTGACAGCTAAGCATGTCATCGAAACTCAAGCTAAATATGAAATCGTCACTCCAGATGGTCAGCGTTATCCACTCGATTACAATACTGTGAAAAAGCTGCCAGAAGTAGACTTAGCCGTTGTCCAGTTTACCAGCAACCAAAGTTACACTGTTGCCAAGATAGGCAATTCAGATGACTCGGCAGAAGGTACAACAGCCTATGTAGCTGGTTTTCCTCAAGTAACGGCAGCAATTTCCAGCACAATTTACAATTTTACCGATGGGCGAATTACTGCTAACGCCTCAAAACCTCTGCGTGATGGCTATGCTTTGGTCTACAGCAATGTGACATTACCGGGGATGAGCGGCGGCCCGGTGTTGAATGACAAAGGCGAACTGGTGGGAATTCATGGTAGAGCAGATGAAGCGGATATCGAAACCTCTAAAATCAATTCCACTGTTGCTTATGTCAAATCAGGTTTTAATTTGGGCATTCCTATCAATACCTTTTTGAGACTTTCATCTCAAGCTGGGGTAGATGTGGGCGTTAGTCCTCCTACTGCACCTGTAACAACAGCACCGAAACCGGATGATTTCTATATTCAAGGTGGGGACAAGTATGATCAAGGAGATTTTAAAGGTGCGATCGCTAGCTATACTACAGCAATTCGCCTGAATCCCAACTATCTCAATGCCTACAATAATCGAGGTCTTGCCCGCTATAACTTAGGAGACTTCCAGGGGGCAGTTGACGACTATAACCAAGCTTTGAAGATTAATTCCAAAGATGCTGATCCTTATAATAACCGCGGTCTGGCTCGCTCTGCCTTGGGAGACAAGAAAGGAGCAATTGATGATTATACCTTAGCTCTGAAAATTAATCCTAACTTTCTCTATGCCTACAATAATCGGGGAATTGCCCGTAATAGCCTGGATGACAGCCAAGGTGCGATCGCTGATTTCAACCAAGCTTTGAAGATTAATCCCAACTACGCCGAAGCCTACGGGGGCCGGGGGATTTCTTATTATCAGTTAGGAGATAAGAACAGAGCGATCGCTGATTTCACCAGAGCTATCAAGCTGAATCCCAACCTGTCCCCACCCTACGCCGGACGCGGAATTGCCCGCTTTGATTTGGGAGACAAAAAAGGAGCAATTACTGATTTTAATCAAGCTTTGCGGATTAATCCCAACTTTGCCCCAGCTTATACTGGTCGAGGAATTGCGCGTTTTCAGCTGGGAGATAAACAAGGAGCGATCGCAGATTTACAAAAAGCCGCTAATCTCAATTTGGAACAAGGCAAAACAGATGATTACCAACAACTATTGGAGTTAATTAAAAAGCTTCAGCGGTAAATGGGGCATTGGGCATGGGAAAAATACTTTAGCTAGTTTTAGAATTTAAACTAAAGTAACTTACCAAAGTAAGTTACTATCGCTCAAATCCAGACACAGAGCGAGTGTTATCTCAAATGTGGTTGGTGGTTGCACAATAGGCGCACCGGGGGCAGGCGATCGCTTTTAAAAGGAGATGATTGATATTATTAATGCAGCAATTTAGGACATTTATTTATGTCGTCAGTCACGATTAACCTGCCAGAATCCGTATTTAGCGCCCGTCGCCTTTCTCCAGAAGAGTTTGTGCGTGATATGCGCCTCGCTGCTGCTATCTACTGGTATCAGAAGCAGGAAATCTCAATGGAGAAAGCAGCCAACGTTGCTGGGTTAAACCGCCGAGACTTTCTAGCCGTCCTAGCCCGTGAACAAGTGGATGTCTTTGCTGTTGACTTTGATGATTTGCAGAGCGAGTTAAACCGTGGCTGAACTGCCTGCTATCAACACATCCCCATTGATTTTTTTGACCAAAGGCGGGTTTCTCGATTTATTACAAGTAATTAGTTCATCGGTTATTGTTCCATTGGCTGTAGCCGCAGAAATTCAGGCGTATGGGTCAACAGACGTAACAGCAGTGGCGCTCAATAATACTGATTGGCTGGTAGTGCAAGAAACACCTCCTACCCCGAATGTGATTCAAAGCTGGGATTTGGGTCTAGGTGAGTCTGCCGTACTGACCTGGGGCTATATAAATCTAGGTACAGAAGTAATTCTGGATGATTTAGCGGCCCGTCGTTGTGCTGCAACTTTAGGAATTCCTTCAAGGGGGACATTAGGCATCGTTATTACCGCCAAACAACGAGGGGTGATTCCTGCTGCACGTCCAGTTTTAGAACAACTACGCCTGTGTGGGATGTATTTATCTGACCGCGTGATAAATCAAGCATTAGCATTGGTAGGGGAATAGATGAGTTCGCTCCCAAGCCTTAGCAGACCATACCTGATCATGATAGTAGTGGTGCAAACATAAGCAGGTAATTTTAGCCCTACGATGCCCACGCCTAGAACACCGATTCAGTATTCAAGATAGGAGCGAGAAAAACCGATTATTTCGTAGAGACGTTGCAATGCAACGTCTCTACAGTCAACGAGAATTGGTCGTTTTACCGAAAAGAAATCGGGTTCTTGCGGATTACTGAATCGATGCTCTAGTAAACTGGGTAATTGCCTGCTCTGGGTTGGGAGATCAGCAGGTGGCATCGCGGATTTACGAAAAGCAGCTAACCTTGATCTAGAACAAAGAAAATACAGATGATTACCAACAAGCTTTAACAGTAAGTTGGGTATGGTGCAAAAAGTAAAGTAAAGTAAACCTATTTACTCGCAAAGTTAAATTAATGCCTATTGGGAATTAAATTATGAAATTTGATTACGCACTGGCATCAGCACTGATGGGAGTATCAATCGCTTTTGTACAACCCCAAACAGCGATCGCCCTATCTTCAACTGAGGTAAGTAAGGTTGCCAAAGCAATTACTGTACTAATTGACAATCCAAGCGGTTCTGGTACTGGGGTAATTATTCAGCGAGAGGGCGATATATACACTGTGCTGACAGCCAAGCATGTTATCGAAACTGAAGATAACTATGAAATTGTCACCCCAGATGGTCAGCGCTATCCACTCGATTACAAAACTGTGAAAAAGCTGCCAGAAGTTGACTTAGCGATTGTGCAGTTTACCAGCAAGCAAAGTTATGCTGTTGCCAAAATCGGTAACTCGGATGAAGCCATAGAAGGCGCTACAGCTTATGTAGCAGGTTTCCCCAAAGCAACAGCAGTAATTTCCAACTCGATTTATAATTTTGTCGCGGGGCAGATTACTGCCAATGCCTCAAAACCCCTGCGTGATGGCTACGCTTTAGTCTACAGCAATGATACGTTACCGGGGATGAGTGGCGGCCCGGTGTTGAATGAAAAAGGTGAAGTGGTGGGAATTCATGGTATGGGGGATACTATGGAAAACTTTCAAATTTCCGACCAAAATCCCAATATTATTATCAAAACAGGTTTTAATTTGGGCGTTCCCATTAATACTTTTTTGAGACTGTCAGCTAACGCTAAAACAGATGTGGGCGTCACTCCTCCTAGCACACCAACAGCCACAGCACCGAAAGCTGATGACTTTTTTATTCAGGCTGAGGACAAGTATGATAAGGGGGACTATCAAGGAGCGATCGCTGATTACACCAGAGCGATCAACATTAATCCCAACTTAGCCCAAGCCTACTACAGGCTGGGGTTGACCCGCAGCAAGTCTGGAGATAATCAGAAGGCTGTTGAGAATTTACAGAAAGCTACAGAATTATTTGCTGCCCAAGGAAACAAAGCAGATGCCATACGTATTCAGGGCGTTTCTCGTTCTTTGTTAAAAGACTATCAAGGAGCGATCGCAGCTTTAACGGAAGCAATTCGCCTCAATGTCAAAGATACTTTAGCCTACAACAATCGGGGAAATGCCCGCTCTAACTTGGGGGACTTGCAAGGAGCGATCGCTGATTACAGCCAAGCCCTCAACATTGATCCTAACTATATCCAAGCCTACATCAACCGGGGGAATACCCGCTCTGCTTCAGGAGACAAAAAAGGAGCAATTGCCGATTACAACCAAGCCCTTAAGCTTAATCCCAACTATGCCTTAGCCTACAACAATCGGGGAATTGCCCGCACTGCTTTGGGAGATTTGCAAGGAGCGATCGCCGATTACAACCAAGCCCTGAAGATTAATCCCAATTATGCCAATGTCTATTACAGCCGGGGAATCGCTCGTTCTAACTTGGAAGATTTGGAAGGGGCAATTTCTGATTACAACCAAGCCCTGAAGATTAATCCCAATTATGCTCAAGCTTACTACAGCAAGGGAATTGTTCGCGCTGCCTTGGGAGATAAGCAATGGGCGATCGCAGATTTCCAAAAAGCAGCTAACCTTTTTCAAGAACAAGGAAAAACAGAAGATTACCAAAAAGTGCTGGAGTTAATTAAAAAGCTTCAGCAGTAGCTCAACCTTGTATTTCTCGATTTTCCTTTGCTGAGGTGAAATTTAAGGAGAAAGTTTTAATATTCTGCCAGAAGTTTAGTCTTTAATACTCGTGAGCGAGTCTTTGATACTCGTGAGCGAGTCTTTGATACTCGTGAGCGAGTCTTTGATATTCGTGAGCGAGTCTTTGATACTCGTGAGCGAGTCTTTGATACTCGTGGACGAGTCTTTGATATTCGTGGACGAGTCTTTGATACTCGTGAATGAGTCATTGCTCCCCTACTCCCCTGCTCATTCAATTTTGAATTTGTAATTTTGCGCTTCGCTCAGAACTTTCAAAAACGGATTTTATACCGATTCAATTAATGATTGCAACAAATCCTTTGGTAGAGACGTTGCAATGCAACGTCTCTACAGCATTGCAACGTCTCTACATGGTCTATCTGTCATATTGTTTTTTTAAATTGGTATTAGATTATTCAATTAAAAATCTAAAATCTACAGCAGTTGGCATTTTCATGAATCACACGTAGAGACGTTATATGTAACGTCTCTACAGGGTTTCGGGTTTGATTTATGTACTTCCTTTACCTGAAATCTGCTGTAAAATCTAAAATTCCCCTGCCTCTTGCATAATTAATTAATTTCAAATGATTTAATCATTGCTTCTGCTGTTTGCACAAACTTATCATAATCATCTATTGCTGCTGTATAGGTGATGACGTATGCTTGATCGCCTTTTAAAGTCCAAACTTGCAGATTTTTTAAAATATTCTCTCCACTTTTTCCAGTGAAAACTAGTTTATTAGCTCTTTTATTTGCCAGAGTTGTTTCACTCGTATCCAAAATATTAGCCCCTGACAAACTATTCTTAATTTCCTGTATAAATAACTCTCTAGATTCATCTAAGGTGGTAGAAAGTGGTTCTGTACTAATAGTTAGCTTTTCTTGGAATTTATCAGCGTCACTTTGTTTAGGTGATAAGAATGTAACTAATTCTCCCGTGACAGGGTTTGCTACATCTTGTCTTGCCCAACTCTCAGGATAGTTTATCTTGATTCCATAATTAGAATTTTCATAGGTCAAAAACTTGGTCGCTGGGGTGATTATTTGGGATAAAAATACAATAGCTGTAGCAACTGCTGCTATTATTCCTAATGTGAGCAAAAGTTTTCTCGGTGGTGCAAATGGCAAAGATTTTTGCTCGATTGTCGTAACTGGTATTTGTTCTAGCGTATTTAAAACTTGTAATACCGACTCTGCTGTAGAATAACGTTGACGGAAGTCATAACGCACCATCTTATCAATAATTCCTGCAAGCTCCGGGCTGACTTGTGCTTGGTTTCGCCAATCAATTTCTCCTGTATCGGGGTTTCTGGGTAATCTTTGTCCGCCATCAACAGCAGGATTAATTCCAGTCAAGGCTTGGATAGCAATAATTCCCACTGCATAGATATCGCTACTCAAGTTGGGGACTTGATTGGCTTGTTCACTTGGCATATAACCATGAGTGCCAATCACAACAGTAACACTTGCTTTTCCTTGAGAATTAGCTATTTGCGTGCTGATTTGTTTGACTGCTCCAAAGTCAATTAATACTATTTTGTTGTCTGATTTTCTTCGCCGAATATTGGCAGGTTTGAGATCTCGGTGAATTACATTGTGTCGATGAACTACTGCGAGAACTTCTAAAATGTCTTTTAAAAGTTGAATTACCTCAGCTTCAGTTAGGAGGTTGCCTATAGGAGGTATTTCTTGGCTGAGGTCGTGACCTACAATAAACTCTTGAACTAAATAAAATTCTTGATTGTCTTCAAAGTGAGCTAAAAGTTGGGGAATTTGATCGCACTTTCCCAATGTTTCTAGGGTGTCTGCTTCTAGGTCAAATAAACGTTTGGCTTGCTCTAAAGTATATGGATCGGTAGACAGTGGTTTAAAATGCTTAACAACACAGTGCGGATTTCCCGGTCGTTGCATGTCTTGAGCTAAGAAAGTCTTGCCAAATCCCCCTTGTCCTAGTTGAGTGAGAATTTGGTAACGTCCACCCACGGTTTGACCCTGCATTACATTTACCCTTTCCGCTAGAATTACTCACTCACTGATTCTTAATCTTGATTTTTGCACATAATTAAAGTACTAAGTAGAAGCAAAGAGACTGGTATAAACGAGTTGTAAACTTGAATGACCTAAAAGGGGGTGATGATTAGCTTATGATATCAAGTTGGGAAAGTATGTATGTTTTGTAAAACTAGACAATGTAGTCAAAACTGCCTGTATTCAGCATTTATCTGTGTATATTAATTACGAATTACAAATTACGAATTACGAATTACGCATTATATGAGCCTCAGTCTGTGCATGATTGTTAAAAATGAAGCAGCAACACTGTCTAAATGCCTGAGCAGTGTCAGAAAAGTAGTAGATGAAATGGTAGTTGTAGATACAGGCTCAATTGATCGCACTCCCTATATTGCCAAACAATTCGGTGCAAAAGTCCACCACTTTCAATGGTGCAATGACTTCAGTGCTGCTCGGAATGCAGCGCTCAAATACGTTACAGGTGACTGGGTTTTGGTATTGGATGCTGATGAGGTTCTGACATCAGGAATTGTACCGCAGTTAAAAGAGGCGATCGCTAGAGACGAATATCTACTAATCAACCTCGTTCGCCAAGAAGTTGGTGCAGAACAATCTCCTTATTCCCTAATTTCCAGACTATTTCGCAATCACCCAGATATTCGCTTTGAACGCCCTTATCATGCCTTGGTGGATGATAGTGTATCCGCAATGTTAATGAAAGATCCCAATTGGCAGGTAGGTTATTTACCAGGGGTGGCAATTTTACACACAGGATATCAAAAAAACGCGATCGCTCAAAACAACAAATACGCCAAAGCCGCTGCGGCCATGGAAGCGTTTTTAGCTACTCATCCTGATGATCCCTATGTTTGCAGTAAGTTGGGGGCGCTGTATGTGGAAACTGGGAAAATTAGCCAAGGTATGGAGTTGCTAAAACGAGGAGTTGCGGCTAGTGATGAAAACTACGATATTTTATACGAACTCCACTACCATTTAGGCATTGCTCACAGTCGTTTGCGAAATTTCCCACAGGCTATTTCTCATTATCAAGCCGCGATTAAGTTGCCAATTTATCCCATGCTCAAATTAGGAGCATATAACAATTTGGGTAACTTACTCAAAGTATCTGGAGATTTAAACGGTGCAAAAAATGCTTACGCTACAACTTTGAAGATTGACCCTACTTTTGTCGTTGGACATTACAATTTGGGGATGATATTCAAAGCAATGGGATTGTTGACTGATGCGATCGCCTCTTACCAAGCAGCAATCAAGTTAAACCCCAATTATGCTGAAGCTTATCAAAATTTAGGTGTAGTATTGCTCAAAGCTGGCAATCACCAAGATAGTTTAACAGTCTTTAAAAAAGCGATCACCCTTCACGAAAGATACAACCCCGAAGAAGCGAAGAGGCTACGTCAGGGGTTGCAGGAGATGGGGTTGGTTTAGGAGAAGAGAAGCCGGGTAGGCAGGGGGAACAAGGATTGTACAAGAATGCGGAATCTATTCTCCACTAAAGTTAGAATAATGCACCCTTGTATAATCCTTATGCTGCAAGCCTTAAAAGCATAATTGTCATACCCTCAGTGCTGTAATCGTTGTAATTATAATCTCATGATGCGAATCATTGCCCGCAGCACATTACGAAAGTTTTGGGAAGTATATCCCGATGCTGAACAGCCATTAAAGGCTTGGTTTGATGAAGCATCTCGTGCAGAATGGGATAGTCCGGCAAATATCAAAAGTACCTATCGCAATGCCAGTATTCTTGCTAATAACCGTGTTGTTTTTAATATCAAAGGTAACGATTATCGCTTAATTGTTCATGTTCGTTATGATATTGGAATTATTTTTATTCGTTTTCTTGGAACGCATAAAGAATACGATAACGTAGATGCAACAAGTATTTGAGGCAGTAATATCTATGCTTGAAACCCGTCCGATCCGCACTGAAGCTGATTATCGTGCTGCGCTTGATGAAATTGAAAGATTATTTGATGCGGAACTAAATACACCAGAGTTTGACCGCTTGGAAGTTTTAACTACGCTTGTGGAAGCATACGAGCAAAAGCATTACCCAATCGAAGCACCAGATCCTATTGAAGCAGTCTTATATTATCTCGAATCCCGTGGGTTGTCTGTAGATGAATTAGAGCCTGTTATTGGCAGTAAAGCAGAAATTGCCGACATTTTGCATCGCAAGCAGGCGCTAACCTTGGAGATGATTCGGGGTTTGCATCAACAATTGGGGATTCCGGCACAGATTTTGATTCAACCATACCCTTTGATGCAAAATTCAGCTTGATGGTGCTGGAATTATAGCAAAGTGCTGAGTGCTGAGTTAAAATCCAGTTAGTAAAAGGTTTTGAGTAATCAAGATTGTCCTAACCTATACTTCGACTGCTATAAATAATATCAGAACTCGGAACTTCAGTTTGGAAAATGAACTCCACCAGTTCTGAGTGGAAAAGGTAGAGTTCGAGAGTTGGTAAATTCTCCTCACAAGTAACAACTAACTAAATACGCGACTTGACAAATTTCTCCAACCTATCCATCCCCTTTTCAATTGTTGCCATATCTGTGGCGTAGGAAAGGCGAATATTGTGATCAGCACCAAAGGCGATTCCGGGAATGACTGCAACTTGGTGTTTTTCTAGTAAAGCGTCACAAAATTCCAAGGATTTTAGACCAGTTTTGCTGATGTCGGGAAATAGATAAAAAGCGCCGTCTGGTTTTGCAGTACTTAATCCGGGAATAGCATTGAGTCTGTCTAACATTACCTGTCGGCGTTTGGCGAAAGCTTGGCGCATTTCTTCTACACAGTCTTGGGAACCTTCCAAAGCAGCGATCGCCCCATATTGGGCAAAGGTACACACGTTAGATGTACTATGTCCTTGGATGGTACTCGCGGCTTTAATAATCTCGGTTGGCCCAGCTAAATAGCCGATACGCCATCCTGTCATTGAGTAAGCTTTGGCAAACCCATTACTAATCAAGGTGCGGTCAAAAATTTCTTTACCAAGAGAACCGATGCTGATATGTTCTGCACCGTCGTAGAGAATCTTTTCGTAAATCTCATCAGAGACAACAAAGATATCTGCATCAACTATTACCTTAGCCAGTGCTTTGATTTCATCTGGCGTATAAACCATCCCTGTGGGATTGGATGGGGAGTTGAGGATAAATAGCTTTGTTTTAGGCGTGATTGACTTGCGGAGTTGTTCGGGGGTAATTTTATAACCCGTTGTTGCATCTGTAGCGACAATTACTGGTATCCCACCTACTAAAGTTACCATTTCGGGATAACTAAGCCAGTAAGGAGCAGGGATGATTACTTCATCACCTGGATCTATTAGTGCCACCATCAAGTTGTATAGAGAATGTTTACCGCCGTTAGTGACGATGACATTCTCTGACTTGTAATCAAGACCGTTATCAGTTTTAAGCTTGTGGGCGATCGCATCCCTTAACTTTGGTTCTCCGGCGGCGGGGCCATACTTGGTTTTGCCTTCATCCAAAGCTTTCGCTGCTGCGGCTTTGATATGCGCTGGGGTGTCAAAATCTGGTTCTCCAGCGCTAAAACTGCAAACATCTATGCCGTCTGCCTTCAGTGCCTTAGCCTTGGCTGCGATCGCTAAGGTCAAAGAAGGTGTTACCTTACTTACTCTTGCTGCCAGCTTCATTCTTACTTTATTTTTGGCAAATCTTTCACTTATCTTAGAATATCCCAGAATCTCTACCGAGATTTGCCTTTTTATAACTCCTTAACTAGCAGTCAGATCCCCGACTTCTTGGATAAGTCGGGGATCTGACCACCCTCACGCGTTTGAGCATATTTATGGGATTTTATTTGCTGCTTCCACTTCCCATGTCTTTAGGAATCACTTCTGTTGCTCGCTTTCCGCTCTCGATATAATCATCAGTAGTTTCTTGGACGTTGGCTTTTACTTTCTGGCGATCGCGGGTAGCATAATAAGGCTTGAAAGGCTCGGTTTGTGCTATTTTACGCTCTTTTGTGGCATAAAAAGGCTTAATTACTTCTACCTTATGTGTTTTTTCCGAATAATAACCATCTGCCTGAACTGAAGCCACAGGTAAACTAACCAGCCAGATCAATCCAGCTAGCACAACTATTGTAATTTTGTGACTTAATTGATTAAATTTTCTCTGGATTTCCAACATTAGAAAAACTTACTCCTGAATCTTTTAGCAAACGTTTAAATCCTAAAAAACTCTTATGGAGATAACGTCTTCCTCTGGGCTAGTTACGTGTATACAAAAAGTAAGGTGGATTATGATTAATTTTTCAGCGATATTAGCGATCGCCTGCTCCCATTCCAATACCTTCCGGTTTAAGGGGAAAGGCTGAAATTTACCCCTTACCCTTTAATATAAATCTTGCAAAAATCCTAGTTTTTTATTAAAACCACAGATGTAGACGCTTACCGGCTTCCCGCAGCGAAAAGTCGGAGCGGTGGCTTCCGCCGATGGTCTTTATCACTGCCGAGAGGCGCAAAGCTTTGCGCCTCTCCCTTGTGTCCAAAGGACACAAGGCAACCGTTCTGAAAGAACGGTTGGGCAGTAAGACCCGCATAGCGATCTGAACTTTTCAAGACAGGGTACACCGATAAACACAGCGAAAAGTTTGCGCGTCCGGGTAACAGGAGCGCAAAACTTTTCAAGACAGATAATTTATCGGTGTTCACCTGTCTTGAAAAGTTTCCTTGGTTGGGAAACCCGTTTATAGAACTTTTCGCGGAAAGACTTACTGCAACTGCTCCCCTACTCCTCCACTCCCCCTAACTACAAAAATACTGGGACTGATTTTGATTTTGAAGTTCCTAAGCTATGGTTACATCGGGTGATAAGTAAACATCTTGAATGGCGTGAAACAGTTTCACCCCTTCTTCAAACGGACGCTGGAAAGTTTTGCGCCCAGAAATCAAGCCTGTACCACCAGCTCGTTTGTTAATCACAGCGGTGCGAACTGCTTCCGCAAAATCATTTTTACCAGTTGCACCACCAGAATTAATCAGTCCCGCACGTCCAGAGTAGCAATTGAGTACCTGGTAACGAGTCAAATCAATTGGGTGGTCGGTTGTCAATTCTGTATAAACCCGCTCGTCGGTTTTGCCGTAACTCTTACCAGCAGCTTTGGCGACTGCACCATAACCATTATTGCATTCGGGTAACTTTTGTTTGATGATATCAGCTTCAATCGTCACACCCAAATGATTCGCTTGTCCGGTGAGGTCAGCGGCAATGTGATAATCTTTGTCTTGTTTAAAAGTGTTGTTACGCAGATAGCACCAGAGAATAGTTACCAAACCAAGTTCATGGGCGCGTTTAAAAGCTTGGCTGACTTCCTGAATTTGTCTGGTAGACTGCTCTGAGCCAAAGTAAATTGTCGCACCCACCGCTGCTGCACCCAAATTCCAAGCTTGTTCGACATCAGCAAACAATACCTGGTCAAATTGATTGGGGAAAGTCAACAGTTCGTTATGATTTATTTTGGCGATAAAAGGGATTTTGTGGGCATATTTGCGCGAAACGCTACCCAATACTCCCAAAGTGGTAGCTACAGCATTGCATTCTGCTGCGATCGCCAGCTTGACAATATTTTCTGGATCGAAGTAAATCGGATTGGGTGCAAAAGATGCACCTGCTGAGTGTTCAATGCCTTGATCTACCGGTAAAATCGACAGATAGCCAGTATTAGCCAAGCGACCAGTAGAATAAAGTTGGTGAAGATTACGCAATACTTGGGGATTGCGATCGCTAATTGTCCAAACTCGATCCACAAAGTCTGGCCCCGGCAAATGTAGTAAATCTTGAGAAACTTTTGCTTTGTAGGTGAGTAAGTCTTGTGCTTCTTTACCCAGCAAGGATTCGATAGAATTAGGCACAGATAGCGTTGTAGTCATAGCGCTTTCCTCAAAACTTGAGCAAGTGACCTTGCCTTTAAGGTAGCATTTTGATGACGATCGCAGTCTTAGCTGATTTTCTGATTTAAGTGCGATCGCCTCATCAAAAGGCTTAAATTTCTAACCTTTCTAAAAAGTTGATAATCTTGTCACTATCAAAAGTTAGATTTTATTTAACTTAGACCATTGCTTTATCCGATTTTTAAACTTTAACCATTCCTGATAAACTTCTTTAAATAACTTAGTTTTTCTTGCATGAAATTCTAACAAGGCATCTGTTTCTTCTCTAGCTGCTTGTAGGATTTTATTATTAAAAGGTCTTAATTGAATGCCTAGTGAGATAAGTTCTTGCAGCTTCTCGCTGTTTTTCTGATCGTATTCAGCCAATATTTTTATGTGAGTTTCAAGACAAACAGCTTTAAATATTTCTTGATATTTTGGCGGTAGGTTTTTCCAGATATTTGTGTTGACTTGTGCGTCATACGTCGTACCTGGTTCCCACCAACCTGGATGGTAGTAATATTTTAATACATTATGTAACCCCAATTGAAAATCATCATACGGGCCAATCCACTCAGCAGCATCAAGTGTTCCATCTCTGACTTTATCAGCAATTTTATCAATTGGGATTGGTTCACTTAGTTGTTTATCAGATGTGACTCCAAATTTTTGTAAGACCTCTGCGCCTAATCCAGGAATACGCATAGTTATCTGATCGAAATCTTTTGTTGAATTTATTTCCTTGTTAAACCATCCTCCCATTTGTGCTCCTGTAGCTCCTGCTGGAAAGGGAATTACATTTAAGCCTAATCTGGAATAGAGAGTCTGCATAAAAGTAAATTCATCAAAATAGGTTGAACTTTTTCTACAAGTCCTTGACCTGCATTGAGAGTTTTACTTGCATCTTCAAGGGTTTCTGTCATCCGTTTCAGGTTCCCCGCAGCCAATTGCTTGTCAGGCTCTTTCTGCTGAACCTCATCAACTGCGGCTCCTAATTGATTGCTAGCTTTTTGCTTAATATCTTCAGGTAAAGTAGACCCTTGAAGAATCTGCTGAATTTCGCCTAGCAATCTGAGTACATCTTCTTGAGAAAGTGTTTTTTGTGCAGGTACAGTCTGAGCTTGCATATTCTGCTGATTATTATTGCCGATAGCTGCCTGCATTCCGCCAGACATTTGACCTGTGTTGGATTGTGAAATACCACCTGGATTACTGGTCATTTGAAATTTTCCTAGTGTTAATTATTGATGCAAACAACTTCATGGATTTACTTTTGGTATGCGTAATCTACCGACAATAAGCGAACTACGGTTTTGCCGATAATACTGAGATTTTCCCTACACTACCCCTTTATAGGATACCATACGCTAATATTATGGGTATATATTCGGATATAAACCATATAAATATTAGGTTTAATTTTGAATAGCGATCGCAGTCGCTATTTATCCAAATTCTATGTCTAATAAATACGCCAAAATAAACTTAACTTAAGGGGTTATACAAAACAGCAATTTTGAATATAAAAAAACCTCTCCGTTATTTGGAGAGGGATACTAATTAAAAGCTGGAGTTGTCTGCTTTTTCTAACTGTTATTGAGCGGAATTGTCTGTACCATTAGCGCCAGTTTTCTCTGAATTGCTACTGGGTATTGCATCAGTCTGATTTGCTTTATCTTGAGCAGGAGTGGAGATATTAGTATTATTGCTTTTTTCTTGAGTGGAAGTACTATTACTCTGGCTTTCAGACTGTTTAGGAACTTCAGGTATTGAAGGCGCTGGTTGCTGATTAACCTGTGTTGGCGCAGGATTAGGAATTGAAATGTTAATGTCTTGCTGAGGAGGTGCTGCTGGTGCTTGAGGTGCTGGCGCTTGCTGTTGTGGAACTGGAACAAGCACATCTCTAGTTTTTTCGATGATAGTGGTTTCTTTTTCAGGAGGTTGTTTGGCTTCTGGTTTTTGAGGAACCACTATTGGAGATGTAACTGGGACTGGGGTGTCGTTACGTTGATTTAGAAAGAAAAGAACACCACCAACTAAACCCACTAGCGAAGCGAGAAGCAAGCCAACTAGCAACCCGCTAGCAGCATTACTATTATCACGAGCCGCTAAATTTTCCTGAGCGTCAACATAACCATTTCTGTAGGAATTAGAGCTAGACCCTACAGGAACATTGTTAACAGTTTCTTCTGTTTTTTTCACGTTAGTGTGAATATTTCCGTTAGCGTCTTTATATGAATCTTGTTGGACTTCGCGGTTATAGCTTTGGTAATCGTTTTTGTTAGTCATGGTGTTGATAAAGTAAGTAAAAAATTGAAAAGTTCTAAACGTTTTAGTTTTCTTTAAAAAAATCTGAGCTATCTTGTAGTGTTAGTTTTGCTACTAGTGCTTCAATTTTTTATAGAATAACTTCAAGAATTATCTAAATGGCTCTATCTATAGAGTGGATTTTTACTTCTATCTCTAGATAGAATGTAAAAGAATAAATTTACTGAAAATTCATCATTTAATGTTAAGGTTTACTGAATATTTATAGGCAAAACAATAAATAAAATATATACATATACCCAAATAGGTATAGGCAAAAAGAAATAGTGCAACTTAAGTATTCCTGATATTTTTATTCACCAACTTGATTACAACAAAGTGAAGATTAAAAAGGTAAAACGACATCAGGCTAATTTCGGTGGCACACTAGTTTTACACTCAGCAAATACTTTCTTCATCTCTACCTTATGTTGCCTAAACCCAAAAAGCGTTGGACACCTGCAAACTGGGCAAGTTGGAAGCCTTTCGGCATTGGCGAACAGTACCCTAACAATTACTGGGAAGTCTTTCGAGCCATTTGGCTATCTCGTGACCAACTACCCTATGCGTGGAACATTCTAGACAAAGGTGTTTGTGATGGTTGCGCTTTAGGAACAACCGGAATGAAAGATTGGACATTAGATGGCATCCATCTCTGCAATGTCCGGCTGCGGTTGTTGCGGATGAATACCATGCCAGCTTTTGACCCTGCACTGCTAAAAGATGTCTCACAGTTACAAAAGCAAAAAAGCGCCCAATTACGAGACTTAGGACGGCTTCCCTACCCGATGATGCGTCAACGTGGGGAAAAAGGCTTTCGCCGTGTTAGCTGGGATGAGGTTTTGGAGGTAATTGCTAGTCGTATCCGCGCTACCACACCAGACCGCCTCAGCTTTTACGTTACCAGTCGCGGCACTGTTAACGAAACTTATTACGCCACCCAAAAAGCTGTGCGAGCAATGGGAAGTAATAATATTGATAACGCTGCCCGTATTTGTCATTCTCCCAGTACAGCAGGGCTAAAAGCTGCTCTCGGTGCGGCGGCTACCACCTGTTCTTATAAAGACTGGATTGGTACTGATTTGTTAGTCTTTATTGGCTCTAATGTTGCTAATAATCAGCCTGTCACAGTAAAGTATCTCCACTACGCCAAAAAAGCCAGCACCAAAATTGTGGTAATTAATACTTACCGTGAGCCAGGAATGGAACGCTACTGGGTTCCCTCGATTCCAGAAAGTGCCCTTTTTGGTACCAAGTTTGCTGAAGATTTCTTTTTGGTGAACATGGGCGGAGACATAGCATTTTTAAATGGCACAATTAAGCATATAATTGCCAACGGTTGGGTAGACCAGTCATTTATTGACTTACATACAGCTGGGTTTGCAGAACTCAAAGCTTCACTAGAAAGCCAATCTTGGGAAGATTTAGAGCGGCTTTCGGGAGCATCTCGTGATGAAATGTATGCTTTTGCCAAAATGGTTGGGGACGCCAACAAAGCTGTATTTGTTTGGAGCATGGGCATTACTCAGCATGAATGTGGTGAAGATAATGTGCGGAGTATCATCAACCTTGCTCTCACCAAAGGTTTTGTCGGTCGGGAAGGCTGCGGTTTGATGCCGATTCGCGGTCATTCTGGGGTACAGGGTGGTGCAGAGATGGGATGTTACGCAACTGTCTTTCCTGGTGGTAAGTCCATCACTCCAGAAAATGCTGCACAGTTAAGCCAGCGTTGGGGTTTTGAAGTGCCAGTAAGTAAAGGTTTAATTGCTCCAGAAATGATTGATGCAGCACATCGGGGAAAATTAGATGTGTTGTTCTCCGTGGGGGGGAATTTTTTGGAGGTGTTACCAGAACCCGATTATGTAGAAGGTGCGCTGAAGCAAATACCACTACGAGTGCATGTAGATATTGTTCTCTCTAGTCAGATGTTAGTGGAACCAGCTGACATGGTGGTACTTTTACCTGCCACTACTCGCTACGAAATGCCTGGGGGAGTAACGGAAACTAACACCGAACGCCGAGTAATTTTTAGCCCGGAAATTCAGGGGCCACGCATTGGAGAAGCGCGTCCAGAATGGGAGGTGTTTATGGAGTTGGCAAGGCGGGTGCAACCAGATTTGGCAGACAAGCTGAGTTTTGCTGACACCGCTGCTATACGTCAAGAAATTGCCCAAATTGTCCCACAATATGCTGGTATTCAACACTTGCAGCAAGCTGGCGACCAATTTCAGTATGGCGGCTCACATTTGTGCTTTGGTTGGAATTTTCCCACACCAGATGGAAAGGCGCACTTTGGGATATTATTGCCACCACAAATTGAATTACCAGAAGGCTGTTTTTTAGTAGCAACGCGCCGGGGTAAGCAGTTCAATAGTATGGTGCAAGAACGCAAGGATGCAATAACTGGGGCAGTCCGCGAGGCAGTGTTAATGAATGCAGAGGATGCGGTAGAGTTGGGATTACAAGATGGCGATCGCATAATTCTCAAAAATGATTTAGGCGAGTTACACGGGGAAGTTTATATCGCACCAATTCAATCAGGCAACTTGCAAGTACATTGGCCAGAAGGGAATGTGCTATTGGATAAAAGTAAGCGATCGCTTGAAGGTGTGCCTGATTATAATGCAGTAGTACGCTTGGAAAAACAAACCTAATATTACCGCTTTCCCACTGCTACACTCAACTTAAAACCCACATTTGGTAGTAATAGTTAAGTTAAGGTAATTCAATGTCAATTTAAATGAATACCCAAACTAGTAGCAAAACCAAAGCCACTGTCTGGGTAGTGGAAAATGGCAAAATGCGTCTTCGCCAAGACCATCTCACCACCGAGGAACCCTTAGAAATTCGCCTTGTCCCTCTCCAGAAAACGGTAGCTGTTACCATGCGGACACCTGGAGCAGATTTTGAACTGGCTGCTGGTTTTCTCTATAGTGAAGGAGTCATTAGCTGTAAGAAAGATATCCAACGCATGAGCTACTGTGTGGATGACTCAGTTGATGGTGAGCAGCGCTACAACATCGTAAATGTGGAACTGAGAGATGGGTTAATTCCAGATTTACAACCTTTGGAGCGTCACTTTTACACTTCCAGCGCTTGTGGAGTTTGCGGTAAAGCTAGCCTTGAGGCTTTGCGTATGCGTGGTTGTCCAGTGATTCCCGCAGGTTTAAAGGTTATGCCGGAAATCATTTACAGCCTACCGGATAAGCTCCGCGCTGCTCAAGGTATTTTCACTGCTACAGGGGGTTTACACGCTGCGGCTACCTTCAATGCTCAAGGACAACTGTTAAACTTGCGGGAGGATGTTGGGCGTCACAATGCTTTGGATAAATTGATTGGTTTGGCGTTGCTCAGTGATGAATTGCCTCTAAATAATCATATTGTTATGGTTAGTGGACGCTCTAGTTTTGAGATTTTACAAAAGTCTACAACTGCTGGAGTTCCGATTGTCTGTTCGGTTTCCGCTCCCAGCAGTTTGGCGGTGTCTGTGGCTAGAGAATTCGGAATAACCTTAATTGGATTTCTGCGCGGAGAACGGTTTAATGTCTACACTGGTTGGGATAGGATAAATGCTGCTTAAAGAAACATAGGCAAAAGTAAATCTGAGAAACAGGTAATTAATATGACAGATTTTCAAATCAAAGGAATCAACCATATTGCTTTGGTATGTAAAGATATGGCACGAACCGTAGACTTTTATACCAATATTTTGGGCTTAAAGTTAATCAAAACGATTGCTTTACCAGATGGTGGACAGCATTTCTTTTTTGACATTGGTAATGGAGATGCTTTGGCTTTTTTCTGGTTCCCCTCAGCACCGCAAGCTGCACCTGGTATTGCATCTGTGGGACTTGATGCCTTTCAGACTGGTAATGCAACCACCGCACATGGCTCATTAAATCATTTGGCGTTTAACGTTCCACTGGAAAAAGTTGAGGAGTATAGAGAAAAACTGATTGCCAAAGGTATACAAACGACTCCTGTTTTACACCATGCAGATGTCCCTTCTGGCTATACTCCAGAAGTTGACGAAAATACATTTATTTCCTCAATTTATTTCTTTGATCCTGATGGTATTTTGTTAGAGTTTGCTGCAAATGTTCGCTCTTTGGGTGATCCTGTGCGAGATCTGCAACATCAACCAGCTACAGCAAAGTAACTGAAAAGGGGTGTTATTTGTGGGATGATTTATCGGGCTACGCCCCGCTACGCTAAAACGCAGAGGCGCAGAGAGGAGGAGTTTTAAATCCTAAAAAGAACTATCATGTTATGGTGGCTAGATATATGGAAAAACGATATTTTACAAGGGCAATATTTGGTAAGTATGGGTTTCCAATATACTGACGCGATCGCCACTATAGCATCGATTAATTTTGAGAATTTGGTAAGTTTTTATACCAATTTACTAAGGCAAAAACCAGTAACTCTAATTCCGAATATTTATGCTGAGTTTCATTTGGCTAGTCTGCGATTAGGTATTTTTAAACCAAAGCAGCAACACGAATCTGAGTTTGCAAATATCGCCAAAAGTAAGATAAGTTTGTGTTTAGAGGTGAGTAACTTGGAAGATGCGATCGCTCACCTGACCGATTTAGGCTATCCCCCACCAGGAAATATTTCTATTGCTTCCCACGGCAGAGAAATTTATGCTTATGACCCCGATGGTAATCGTCTAATTTTACATCAAGCGCAAAGTTATTAGTCTTTACTAATGACAAATAATAAATGAAAAATGACAAATGGCTATAACTCAAAACTATAAATTAAATCTGATTCAATGGTATCCAGGTCACATTGCTAAAGCTGAAAAGAATCTCAAAGAACAGCTCAAGCGGGTAGATGTGGTTTTAGAGGTACGAGACGCCCGGATTCCTTTGGCGACTCACCATCCTCAAGTAGGTGAGTGGGTAGGGAGTAAGGCGCGAGTATTGGTACTCAACCGGGTAGATATGATTCCGCCGCAAGTGCGATCGCTTTGGATAGATTGGTTCAAGCGTCAGGGAGAAGTTCCCTATTTTACCAACGCTCAACATGGTAAAGGTATAGCAGAAATAATGCAGGCAGCGCAAGCCGCGGGGGTGGCACTTAATCAAAGAAGACGCGATCGCGGGATGTTACCTCGTCCAGTCCGCGCTGTGGTAATTGGTTTTCCCAATGTTGGTAAATCAGCTTTAATTAACCGTCTGTTGGGACGGCGAGTGGTAGAAAGTGCAGCCCGTCCTGGGGTAACTCGTCAACTGCGCTGGGTGCGAATTTCCGAGCATTTAGAACTCCTAGATGCTCCTGGTGTTATCCCTGCAAGAATGGAAGACCAAGAAGCAGCTTTGAAATTAGCGATATGTGATGATATCGGTGAAGCATCTTACGATAATCAATTAGTAGCAGCGGCACTAGTAGATTTACTGAATTATCTAGAAGCTGTAGCGCCTGATTTATTACCGAAAAAACCATTACAGTCTCGCTACCATCTCGACTCTATATCCCACACTGGAGATGTCTATTTACACGCCTTAGCAGAGCATCGTTATAAAGGTGATGTAGAGCGAGCTGCAAGGCAACTTTTAACAGATTTTCGCAAGGGATTGCTGGGTACGCTTCCTTTAGAATTACCGCCGAATTGAGAAAGTGGGCAGAAAATCAAAAAGTGTTAATTTCTCATTTTTAATTGAGCTGCCCGCATCCTCACAATCAGCATAGTTCCAGATGTAAATAATATTCCTAATAATAGATTTTTCAGGCTGAGGTGTTTGCCACTTTCACTTATTAAAATACCTTCTAGCATCAGAGAAGGTATTAATATCCCGCCATAAACTAATAACTTAGAAAACATCAACTTTGCTTTTGCTAGTAGAATTATTATGGCTAAGCCTACTCCTAAAGGTATAAAAGTTAGTGCATAGTAAAAAACTTTCTGCTTTTTAGGAATTAAATCTAGTAAGTTAAAAGAGTAATAATTCTGTAAATTATCTACATAAACTTGAATAGTCGCTCTGGCATAAGTAACGACTATGTGATGAGGGTTAGTGTCTACAAAAACATTAGGTATGTTCAGTTTCAACTCTGACCCATTTTCTCCAGTAATTGGCGTTCGTAGTCGAAAATCTAAATTGTTTCCCTGCTGTGCTAGTGTCAAATTACGACGCTGAGAATTACCGGAGACTGAGACAATCCGGGCAGGGCCTAACTGGTCTTTGTTGGCAGTAGCAACGGTAGTGCTGAGCGTAAATTCAGATGTTTTACTGATTCTTTTGCTGAGAGAGGTAACAGGAGTGGCTGTTTGTAGCCAATGACTAGAACCTAAAAAAGCCCCTTTACCTTCCTGAATATCTGAAGGCTGTCCTTGCCACAATAGTTCTGGCAGTTGTCCAGTCTGTTCTTTATAGCAACATTTATCATTTAATCGATAGGAAGCTAACAAAGAAGTACCAAGTTTATCAAAGTAACTTGAGTCAGCTAACCCCTGTGCTATTTCATTTGTTGATATGGCTCTATCAGTCATATAAACTTCAGATACATATCCTTGCCAAGGTCTATCTCCTGTGCGTTCGTTACCAATTGTTAGCGGATAATTGGCATCCCAATTACTCAGATTAGTGGTACTTTGCCAAAACAGCGAAATCAGAAAGGTCAGAAATATATATCCTAAAAAACAGGCTGCTATTTGTTTTTTGGAACGGCTAGACTTACTATTTTCTATATGCGCTACTGTGTTAGCAAAACTTTGATGATTCCATAGATAAAAGCAAATAAAACCTAACATTCCCCCAATCGTATTATTCATAATATCCGCTGGGGTGGGCGTTCTTGAAGGTAGGAATACTTGCAAGAATTCAACTGTTAGTGATAAGCCAGCGCTCACCAAGGTAGCTATGAAAATTTGTACAACTATTTTCATTCTGAGTCTCTGCAAAAGGCTGGTGAGACTGGAACCTACAGGTATAAACAGCAAAACATTATTTACTTGGTCTTGAAAATAACTGGTATTGTTAAAACTGGCAAAAAGTTTTGCCAAGGAGAAACTATCTGGAACTGAAAAATTAAAGGGATAAAGTGTAGCGAATAGTACTAATGATATGCTGGTAATAAAAATCAGCATATTAAAAGAGGCTTGATGAAAAATTTGGCGTTTATTCATAAGTTTTCATGTAATTTTTGTGCTTAGTAATCAACTTGTTTTCAATTACTAATTTTCATTAACATACGTTTAAACGCAATGTTTAACTGTGCAAAAGATGAATACTGGTTTTATATTATTTACTCAGAGATAATTATGATCAATAAATCATGAAGAATTCATAGTTCTATTGTGAAGAACACATAAGTCCCTTTTAATTTACTGAAATAATGATGATTTTGATTAGTTTGGCAAAAAAATTCTGTAGTTTAAGATAGAGTTTTGCGGTTTCGGCAGTAGTATGGATTGTTCTTACTGCACAAGTTCTTGTTTGTAGCGATCGCCTGCTATTCTTCTTTATATATCTGAAGATAGTTTCTAAGTGATATTTACTACATACAGTTGTCGTAATGCCGTTATCAGTGTCATAAAGAAAAGGTGAAGGGTTAACCCTTGGCGTATACGTGAGATTAAACTTGCTTGCGCCCCCAGCTTCCAGGATAGACATATCACACTCATGACTGAACTCACGCTATGCCTACGAGAAGGAGATACCAAGACAACGGTTACAGTCGATCAAGATGTATTCACAATTGGTCGGTTGCCAGAATGTGACTTGTATCTACCTTTTGTTGGAGTTTCCCGCAATCATGCACGGCTTGTTAGAACAGCTGTCGGTGTGTGGACGATTGAGGATCTGGGTAGCAAAAACGGGACGCAGGTGAATCAATGTATTATTCGCTGTCCTCAAGAGTTACATCATGGCGATGTTATCTGGTTGGGCAATGTTAGCCTAGCAGTGCTACTTGCCACTCCTGCGGTAAAGTTGACGCCTGAGTATGTGCTAGCTGAGGAAAATAATGAGCAGCGAACAATCTTTCGCAATGTCGAACAACTACAACAGCAATGGATTGAAGCTGATAGCAAAGATGGCAATATCAGCAATAAGGACAAAACCATTGCCCGTCTCAAAGACTTAGTGGATATAGCTAAAAATCTCTGTGCTGCGGCGTCTATAGAAGAAATTTTCTCTCAGGTGCAACAAGTCGTTTTTCGTTACCTTGATAGTATTGACCGTTTAGCATTATTAATTGATGTCAGTGGTTGCGGTCAGTTGGAGTTAGTCAATGCTGCTACTAGAAATATTTTCCAACAAAAACATCTTGCAGCTGATGGCAGTTGGATTAGTCGTAGTATTTGTCAAAAGGTATTTGAGGAAAAAGTTGTCATTCAAACGGCTGATACCCATAAGGATGAACGGTTTTCTAGTGAACACAGTATTTTGGTCAAAGGCATTCGCAGCGCGATGGCAGTGCCTTTATGGGATGAAAATAAAGTTGTAGGCGTTCTTTATGCCGATGCCCATCTTTCTTCTTATCATTGGGCAAATGAAGGCGAGGAAGAACTCAGCTTTTTTTCGGCTTTAGCAAACCTTGTAGCTTCTAGTGTGCAACGTTGGTTGTTGGTAGAGAAACTCAGAACTGAAGAGGTGATTCGTCACCGACTAGAACGCTATCATTCTCCAGCTGTGGTACAGCAGTTAATATCTGTAGGCGGTTTGCCGGGTGGTCGTTTAGCTCCCGCAGAGAGCGAAATCAGCATTTTATTTGCGGATTTGGTCGGCTTTACGGCAATTTCTGAAAAGTTAACACCAACTGCGATCGCTCAATTATTAAATAATTTATTTGAAGAGATGCTACAAGAAGTGTTCGGCTATGGCGGCACTTTGGATAAATATATCGGAGATTGTATTATGGCATTCTTTGGCGCTCCAGAGCCGCAACCAGATCACGCCGATCGCGCAACTGCTGCGGCTAAGGGAATGCTCACCCGTCTAGCACGTCTCAATGCCAATGGTTTTTGGCACGAACCTCTACAATTACGTATTGCGATAAACAGTGGTAAGGCTGTGGTGGGAGATGTTGGTAGTTCGCAGAGAGTAGACTATACGGCATTAGGCGCTACGATTAATCTTGCTGCTCGGATGGAAGCAGTCTGTCCCCCTGGTGAATGCATAATTAGCGAAGCCACTTATAAAATGCTTTCGCAACCTTCATACTTCCAAGAAATGGGGGATCATCGTTTCAAAGGTATTGATCGATTGGTGAAGGTTTATCAAACGAAAATGCACCAAGAGTCATTTGTCATTAATCAAGATACAGAAATGCCAGGAACATCACATTATAATTACTAATTCGTAATTCGTAATTCATGGACAGTTCAACTCGATTTATTGATGGAGATAAAAAATATTATTCCTTTTTCATTTTTGGAGAATACTTGTTTTTTTCTCTGAATTTGTCTGCAAAAGCTCAATATAGAATATGTGTTTTGCTTATCATGGGTTGCTTTTATAGTCTGCCATATAGTTTTTTTGATTAAATTTTTTTAACGATAAATACACGGTTATTCCGTATATTTTGTTTCTCAGTTAATTGCAAAATTGTAATATTAAGCCACCAATTCTTGGCTAAGAGACTAAAATTTAGATGGTAGCTTCCACACATATAGTATGTGTAACACTATGAAGTTTACCTGAAGCTATTTTTTAACGGGAGGTTAGGTAATGGCTATCGCCACCATTAATCCCGCCACTGGGGAGACGCTCAAAACGTTTGAGCCACTTAACGATGCAGAAATTGCCGCTAAACTCGATTTGGCACTTCAGGCTTTTGAGGAGTATCGCCAAACTAGTTTTTCTAAGCGATCGCACGCTTTGCAAAAAGCTGCCGACATTCTAGAGCAAGAGAAAGCAGAATTTGCTAAAGTGATGACTCTGGAAATGGGCAAACCGTTCAAAGCCGCGATCGCAGAAGTAGAAAAATGCGCCGCCGTTTGCCGCTACTATGCCGAAAACGCACCGAGTTTTTTGGCTGATGTTGCTGTAAAAACCGATGCCAGCCATAGCTTTGTTCGTTACCAACCATTGGGCGCAATTCTCGCGGTTATGCCGTGGAATTTCCCTTTTTGGCAAGTTTTCCGGTTTGCTGCACCTGCCTTAATGGCGGGAAACGTCGGCTTGCTCAAACATGCTTCCAATGTGCCGCAGTGCGCTTTGGCAATTGAAGATATTATCCAACGGGCAGGTTTTCCCAAGGGTACATTTCAAACTCTATTGATAGGTGCTGCTAAAGTTGCCGATTTAATGGCTGATGAACGGGTGAAAGCCGCTACCTTGACAGGAAGCGAACCCGCCGGCGCATCCCTCGCCGCTGCTGCGGGAAAACAAATCAAAAAAACTGTCCTGGAATTGGGAGGAAGTGATCCATTTATTGTGTTAGCAAGTGCTGATTTAGAGACAGCAGTTGTCACAGCTACTACAGCGCGGATGTTAAATAATGGGCAATCATGTATTGCAGCGAAACGATTTATTGTAGCAGAAGCGATCGCTGACAAATTTGAAAAATTGCTTTTAGAAAAATTCGAGGCGCTGAAAATAGGCGATCCCATGCAACTAGATACTGATTTAGGCCCATTAGCAACCCCCGGTATCCTCCAGGATTTAAACCAACAAGTGCAAGCTGCTATTGATAGCGGTGGTAAAGTCCTCACAGGTGGACATCCTTTATCAGATCGTTCGGGGAACTTTTATCCACCAACGATCATCAAAGATATCCCCCACGACAGTTCAATTGCCAAAGAAGAATTCTTTGGCCCGGTAGCATTGTTATTCCGGGTTCCAAATATCGATGCTGCCATTAAACTCGCTAATGATACACCCTTTGGTTTAGGTGCAAGTGCTTGGACAACAAATGAGCAAGAACGCGATCGCTTAGTTGAGGAAATTGAAGCAGGTGCGGTATTTATCAACGGTATGGTTAAATCCGATCCGCGATTGCCCTTTGGTGGTACTAAGCGTTCTGGGTATGGCAGAGAACTGAGTATCCAAGGTATACATGAGTTTGTCAACGTTAAAACTGTTTGGGTGAAGTGATTGGGAATGGAACATGGGGAATAGGGAATGGGGAATAGATAAAAAACTCAATGCCCAATGCCCAATTTTGTTCATCGCTAGTGAGGAAATCAAATGAATACGGCTGAACTGTTAGTGCAGTGTTTGGAAAATGAAGGGGTGCAATACGTTTTTGGACTCCCTGGCGAAGAAAACCTGCATGTTTTGGAAGCATTGAAACATTCTTCCATTCAATTTATTACTACCCGTCACGAACAGGGTGCAGCTTTTATGGCGGATGTCTACGGACGCCTGACAGGAAAAGCTGGTGTGTGCCTTTCTACGCTTGGGCCTGGGGCAACCAACTTGATGACTGGGGTAGCAGATGCAAACCTCGATGGTGCGCCTTTAGTGGCAATTACCGGTCAAGTGGGAACAGATAGAATGCACATCGAATCTCATCAATATTTGGATTTGGTGGCAATGTTTGCTCCTGTTACTAAGTGGAATAAGCAGATTGTGCGACCGAGTATTACACCAGAAGTTGTGCGGAAAGCCTTTAAGCGATCGCAAAGCGAAAAACCTGGTGCAGTTCACATCGATTTACCAGAAAATATTGCTGCCATGCCTGTAGAAGGCAAACCTTTGCATAAGGATAATAGCGAAAAAACCTATGCTTCTTTTGCAAGTATTCGGGCAGCAGCAGCAGCAATTTCCCAGGCAGTTAATCCCTTAATCTTAGTGGGAAATGGAGCAATTCGCTCTCAGGCCAGCGATGCTGTAACGCAATTCGCTACCAGCATGAATATTCCTGTTGCTAATACTTTCATGGGCAAAGGCGTAATTCCCTACACTCATCACTTAGCTTTGTGGTCAGTGGGATTACAGCAAAGAGATTTCATTACTTGTGGTTTTGATAACACAGATTTAGTAATTGCTATTGGTTATGATTTGATAGAGTTTTCTCCAAAAAAATGGAATCCCGATGGTGAAATTCCAATTGTGCATATTGGGGTAAATCCAGCGGAAATTGATAGTAGTTATATTCCCCATGCAGAAGTAGTAGGAGATATTTCTGATTCCCTCTACGAAATCTTAAAATTGGCAGATCGCCACGGAAAAGCTAATCCTTTTGCGATCAGCTTAAAAGAAAATATTCGTGCTGACTACGAAGAACACGCCTATGATGAAGGGTTTCCCATCAAACCACAAAAGTTAATTTATGACTTGCGGCAAGTAATGGGCCCAGACGATATCGTCATCTCTGATGTTGGCGCACATAAAATGTGGATTGCCCGTCATTATCACTGCCATAGTCCTAATACTTGCATTATTTCCAATGGCTTCGCGGCAATGGGTATTGCTATTCCAGGCGCTTTAGCAGCAAAGCTTGTTCATCCTAACCGCAAAGTCGTAGCGGCCACTGGCGATGGCGGTTTTATGATGAATTGCCAGGAATTAGAAACTGCTTTGCGTGTCGGTACTCCTTTTGTTACCTTAATTTTTAATGATGGTGGCTATGGGTTAATCGAGTGGAAGCAAGAAAATCAATTTGGTAAAGGAAACTCATCTTTTGTGCATTTTGGCAATCCCGATTTTGTCAAATTAGCCGAAAGCATGGGTTTAAAAGGCTACCGAGTTGAATCTGCTGATGATTTGATTCCCATACTCAAAGAAGCCCTCGCTCAAGATGTGCCTGCGGTGATAGATTGTCCCGTAGATTATCGGGAGAATCGCCGCTTTACCCAAAAAGCTGGCGAGTTGAATTGTGCAGTCTAAGCAGTACTGAGTTAGGAATTAGAGCATCGATTCAGTAATCGCAAAAATCTGATTTCTTTTCGGTAAAACGACCAATTATCGTTGACTGTAGAGACGTTGCAATGCAACGTCTCTACGAAATAATCGGTTTTTCTCGCCCCTATCTTGAATACTGAATCGGTGTTTTAGGAGTATTTATTCCTAGCTGTTTGGTGGCTTGGAGGCGATCGCAGCATTCACGATGGTGAACTTTGCCGAAATAAGTGCGTCAATGGTTGTTGTTAGCTACAGAGAGCGAATAGGAAGGAGTCAAACTCTGAAAGGCTTTAAATTCAAAGGCGTCGAAAAACTTATTGGCCCAATAGCCGCGCTTCTCGGCTTGGTGTGTTTATTGCAGTGGTATATTTATGGTGAACTGCGATCGCCTTCCGATCCTGTCTTTGAAGTCAAACAGCCACCTTTGGTTATGAAAGGGGGCGACCCTTATATCCGCGCTTTAATGCGAACCATCTCAGCAAGTGAGGCCAATAGCAGCCGTCCCTATTCGCTGTTGTATGGTGGACAACAAATTAACGACCTCAGCCGACATCCTGAGATATGCGTCACAATTGTCACAGGCCCTAACACGGGTAATTGTTCCACTGCTGCTGGTAGATATCAAATCATCAACACTACCTGGTATCACATAGCTCCCCGTTATCACCCAAACCCAATGCAATTAATGTTTTGGGCTACTTATAGTTTTCAACCAGAGTATCAAGATAGAGTGGTTTACCGTTGGTTAAGTGATTCGCAAGTTTGGGGAACTGATATTTCTCAACTACTGCGTCAGGGAAAGTTAAATGATGTTTTGCGGCGACTATCTCCCACTTGGACAAGTTTAGGATATGGCATTGAAACTAATTCCATTAGTAGCTCTTTGCCAAAGGTTTACCAGAAAATGCTGCAAGAGGAATTAAACGCAGCTAAGCAACCAGCATCATAGAAGTTAACCCCATCTCCAACCTGACTTTTCCCGTTAAGCCTTGAAAAGCTTGCTTACAAAGGATTTCGGCGGAAGAGGTGACAAAGAGGCTATAAAGCAGACTGTATAAGACGCATAGCACGTAACCCCTAATGAAAATAGGGTAGTTTACTGGGCTTTAAACGCGTGAATAACAAAATTCCAATATATTTCACCGCAAAACTCGCATTGTTAAAGGATAACGATAATGCTCACCCTTGTAAGCTTTGATGGCGGCGAAAGTCACTAGAAATGATTGTAGCAGCATTACTAATAATATTAATGACATGAACATAATTAATAATCCATCTAAAGTGGTCTTTACTTCATTGACAGTGCTATTGCTAGTTACTGCAATTCCACAACTAGTTACCACCAGAATTAAGGATAAAATTATTACTATTAATGTATAAAAAGTTAGCGAAATTTGAAAATTCAAAGATTCTTTACCTTGTAAATCAATCCAAGGATATTGGACTTTTTTGAAACGCCAAATTAACAGTGGTGCTAAAAGATTCAGAGGTAAATATAAAGGGATGCCGATAAATACTAAAAAGAACAATAATAGCCATGCTAACAAAGCCGAGATATGACACAACATCGCCCATATACGCATTTGTTGTTTAGGTTTTTCTCTCATGGCTTTTTATTTTTAAATGGATGTATGGGATAATTACCCATTCTAACTATATTTAAAACTTGAGTATTTCTCGGTCATAGTTCTCAGGAAGGGGTTCTATTTCCCAAACTATGCCTTCTCCTGGTTCTAGAGAAACTTCTACATAGAGTTGTTCTACAGCAGTTATGGCTATGTCTTCATTGTTGGGAAAGGACTGTAAATCTTCGGTGAGTAGTCTGAGTTTAAAACCCCCAGGAATGGCTGCACCAACAGCGATGTTACGCAACTCAAAGCGCCAAATAGTTGCTTCTGGTTCACCTTGTGGTGTAATTAGTTCATATATTTGACCTGCGATCGCCAACTGACGAGAGAGGACTTGTTGTGGTTGGGTTTCTTCAATACCCCGCGCCCTAGCACTCAGTTCTAGATGCAATTCTCCCCAACCGACAGTTTCAGCAACTTGGGAAACGCCGCTTTGTAACCATTGGAGAACTGACCACTGTTCTGGTAATCCCAAGCGTCGTTGATATAAGTTTTGTCGCCAGCCGCCATGTTCAATTAACGCCCCCCACAATTGAAAAGGGATAGCCAGCCTAGGTGTAAGTATTTCTGGATTTCCTAGACGGTCAATCAGGTTTTGTGCCTGTTGTTGTGGTATTGTAGGCAACTGTTGAATAGTTCTACGTGTGAGTTCTTCTGGACAAAGTTCTCGTGCCACAGCTAAAACGCTGATATCCTTAATGATGTCGGTAGCATCAAGGGAATAAGTGCGATCGCCGACATCGTAATTGCCCTTAGCTTTGAGTTGTTCATGGGTGCAGTAACCCCAAACCTTAACATAACCTTCATCTGGTTCTACTTGCACAGCTAAGTAATAATCACCAGCCCAACTAGGAATATCTACCCATTCTTGGGGTACTCGCAATTCACTTAAATCAATTGTTTCACTAGGAACTAATATAAATCGACTCGCGCCTGATGTGAGTGCAATTCCATTCACTAGCTCCCAAAAACTGGATAAAACAGTCGGATTAGGCCATACCTTGGCTTGTGGTGTCAAGTCCTCTTGTAACCAAGGTAAGACAGCACTTAGGCAAAGTTCATTAATATAAGCTTGATAGCGAGAAGCCAGATTAGAAAAAGACTGTGTTTGAGGATTCGCCCGATTTTGGGTGGCGGTTGGGATTTCTAAAATCAGGTCTGTTGGATTAGCAAAAATAAATACGCTGGTGTCAGCAGTCATGGCGGTTAATTTGGGAAACTTTTAGGGATCGGGTGTCAGGGATTAATGATTGGGTATAAGCAATTAAGAATATTATGTATAAATAAAATCATCCTTATTTTCTGTTCATCATTCCCTATTTGTTGTAATAATTTATTAGCCATTCCTCCATTACTATACATATACTTTTGAGTAGATCTGAAGTAACAGAAATATGCAAATTATCTCTACTCCAGTTAGCTAAGGACTGCAACGAAGCCTCTTGGGCTTTCTTCAGTCGCCGCGAGACAGTATATTGTTGCATTTGTAGTTTTTTAGCAATTTTGTCCTGAGTCAGTTCTTGGCCATAATATAGTTGTAAAATTTCTTGTAATTGCGGTTCTAGTTGGGCGATCGCTGTGACTAAAATTTTGTTAATCTCAGTTTGTTGAGAGATTCTAGTTTGTTCTTCTTCTTGAGTAAGAATTTCGTTGATTAAAGATTTTTGTTGTGTTCCTGTAAGATTATCTAGCCATTCCCATGCATCGTCTCCACCTTTGGGCGTATTGAGAGATTCTGGAGTGGGATAACGATAGCTACGTACGGCTTTAGCACAAGTTAGTAGCCACTTTTCCAGAGTTTGCGGATTTATTTGCTGACTACTTTGTGAAGTATAAGCTTTGGCGATCGCCTCCCAAATTTCATCATCTGGTCGAGAAAGCTGGCGAGAACTACCGGCTTTTGTTGGGACATATAGGGTTTTGAAACAGTTCCAAGCGAGGACGGAAGCATTAATATCTTCTGGCAATAAGCCGGAATTTTGTAAAGACTCTACCAAAAGCTTTTTAGTGATTTTCCGTAACAGTCCCCAATCTGTGCAGATATCCACTTCGCGGTTTTGGCGCAAAGTTTCGCGGATAGCGCTGCTAAAAATGGCGTTAGCGTAATTTTTCAGGGTAAAACCTTGATTGGAGTTAAAACCTTTGAGGACTTTATCAACTTGGGCGATCGCAATCTGAAAACAATCTGATAGCTTGTACTGGGTACTTGCAAAATTAGCAACTGTTTTTAGGGATACCTAATAACAAGATTCCTGTAAGTAAGCCGTGAGATGTTGCTTAGCTAAGAACTTAGTTTCAGCAACCTGCCATAATTTGTACCAATACAGCGCCCAAAAGTATTCAGAAGTTTCTTGTGGCGTATGGGTTACACAACTTTGGATACTGCGACGCAAGTTTGATTCCGTCGCCCAACCACTGAAGCGATCAGCTGCAAATTGCACAAAAGTTGAAAATATTTCAATGATACTTTGCCGAGGGTGCATAAAAAATTAACAGCTTACCTATAAAAGCAGTGAAGGCGTTCACAGCGCCGGCATAAACTTTAAATTATTTTATAAGCCTATATTCTTCTACATGGCCCTGATAAACAAACCAGGTTGATATTGGTTTACCACCTTCCCTAGGCTGAAGTTCTTTTTTGAAAGTAACTTTCCAGTGATCACCAGCATAAAAATTCGGACTTTTAGGATCACTTGAACCACGATCAACAGCCGAGACAAAAAATAACTCACCTGCTTTGGCTACATACGTTGGATCAGATTTTAATAGCTTGTCTACTTGTTGAGGTTTTGTCTTGAAAGTAGTATCGCCAACATTTTCCTTTATCCTTAAAATACTTGACATTGATGTATCTCCTGTAGTGTAATTTTTAATCCTTAAAACTTAAATTATCGTTTTTCAAAATTTTGTATCAGTAGTACAAGCTAAATCTATCACATACTTAGTAAATTAACGGCGATATGTAATACAATTTTAATCTACGTAACTAGCAGCCACATAAGCACTTATCAAATTTTGTTTATTATCAATTAAAATGTTTAAACATAGTAATGAGTATAGTAAGAATAATCAGGACAAAAAGTGTGATCGCTGTCTATCTTTATCTAGTAAAATAACGTGCTAGCATTTGTTTTTATTTTTTATTTGATACAATCCTTGAGCCATTTCTATCAGTTGTGTAGTCGATTTTTGGCGGTTAACCATTAAACGAGGAATTTTATAGTAGTTTTTCAAGCAACCATAATTTAGTATTTGGTTATTATATAAATAACTAGATAAATAATATTTAGATACATAATCTTTTACTTTTTTATTATAAGCTCCATAAGGATAAGCGAAATGTGATGCTACTTTTTGTTCTATGTCTAAATCTTGTGTACATTTTCTCAATTCAGTCCTGGCTTGCAAAAGTTCATTAACTAACTGGTGACGAGGGAGGTTGGTTAGATTTTTATGATTCATCCCATGAGATTGAATATCATAAAACCCTTTTTTAAATCCCTCTCTTAACTCCTGGCATCCCAAATGAGTTGAATCAGCATTCTTTTGACTAGCCAAAGTTCCTGGATTTATAAATAAAACAATTTTTGCTTTTTTCCCATATTTTTTTTCAAGTTTATACAAAATGGGTAGTAAATTTGTGTGTACTGTTTTATAACCATCATCAAATGAAATCATAATAGGTTTTCTATTCCGATGCTCAGCAGAAATTTCTTGAGATTTATTTAAGAAAAAATTATATAAGTCTTCAGTACTTAAAAACCAATAATCATGAATAATTAAATACTCTATAAGTTTCTCTAAATCTTCTCGTGGATAGTTCATCTCTCCTTGATACAAGCGCCGAGTAGAAGTTTTAGTATCGATGATTCCATGAAATCCCAAGATAGGAATTATAGGTTCAGTATTTCCAATATTGAGAATAGTAAAAAACATAATAAAGACCATAACCAAACTGAGAGGAAAGGTTTTAGGTTTTTGAGCGTTAAAGAAGCTGTTGTCATTGTTGTTAGTCATTTTACTAGCAGTGCTTCCGTCTTTATACCTACAGGTTTGTTCACCTGTAAATCGGAAACAGTCTATTCTTAATACTTAAACATGTCAATACTACATTTATGCAATGGCATTGAATGCATTTGATGTTCAGATTAATCCTATAAGTGAAGCCGTACAAATAAATGTTCCAAATCAGTTGCAACACTATAGACTTATGGCTGAAGCGGCGGGCTGAGAGTGAAGATTTCCAAGCCAAGCCGCAGTCTAGCCCTAGTAACGGATACTCTCATCACCAACTGGCTACTCCTTTGTTGGGGAGCGCTTCTACGACCTCAAATCAGGTCGGCGGCAGGGTCGTATTAATATGACCGCGCTTGTATCGAGATAGGCAACTGATTGCGCCATTTACGGTTGAGGGGGCGTGTAACCGAACCGTACAGTGTTTGAAACCTGGCTAGAAACTTGCTTGATTCCGGATGAGTGGGTGATTGTAGATAATGCGACGTTTCATTATGGCGGTCGGATTGCCCAATTAATTGAAGCCGCCAGGTGTCAGCTAGTTTACCTACCGCCCTACTCGCCAGACCCAATCGGATTGAAAAGTGCTGGGCGACTTTGAAAAGCAGGATTCGCAATCTGTTACTCAAATCAGAGAATTTACGCGATGCTATGGAAACCGTTCTCAAGCAATTTATTCTTTTATTCAGAATAACCGGAAAGTGACAGAAGAAGGATACTTGCGTTTTATCTGAGTAAAAGCTTAACTACATACAAAATACCCAGAACATATTAACTACTATGTTCTGGGTATTTGATTTAGTTGAATTAAGAATCCTGGCATCGAGCTATTTTTGCGTAGGGCAACCCCTAAACTATCGTGGCCGCAGCAGCGTTTCACCTCTGAGTTCGGGAAGGAATCAGCGTGGTTCCACCGCGCAATAGACACCAGGAAAACCTGTTGGGTAAACAAAACCCTGAAGACTGCAAAGTAACGCGAATTTAACAACCAGAAATGATGATGAGGTCAAGCCCTCGGTCTGTTAGCACGGCTCGGCTACATACATTACTGCACTTCCACCTACCGCCTATCAACGGGTGTTCTGCCCGTGACCTTACCTACTTTTAGTAGTGAGAGCACTCATCTTGAGGTGGGCTTCCCACTTAGATGCTTTCAGCGGTTATCG
>NZ_WVID01000090.1 GCF_010091925.1 Nostoc sp. B(2019)
GAGTTCAATTCCCTGACTCTTTTGCTCACCTGTTTGAATCGAAAAATTAGGATCGTCAAGGTCTGGAACCAGCACATTGCTCCTGGTAATGTCAAAAGCAGCTAGCGTCGCAGACAAGCGATCAGTAATATCCGCTTTGATGCCAATTTCATACTGGGTGCCTCGCTCAGGCTTAAAATTTGAACCCGTGCGCGATATCCCACTCGACGGAACAAACGATTGACTGTAGCTGGCGTAGAGGGAAATCGGTTGAATCGGCTGATAGACAATCCCAAAACGAGGACTAATTGCACTATCTGAAAAGGAGTTGATACTTTCTGTCCCCGCGATAAAATCTATAGATCTAAATTCCTGAGTAAAAGCATCAAATCGCGCACCTAACAACACCTTCAAGTTATCCGTCAGTGTAATTTGGTCTTGAAGATAAATTCCTAACGAATCCGTGAGGAATGGAAACTCACTGTCGGAAACAATCTCACCTCGCTCTTGACCATACACAGGATTAAAAACATCTATAGATGGAGCAGCAAAAGTCTTCCCTGATGAACTAAATTCAAATCTCTTCAAATCAATTCCAAATAGTAGCTGATGTTGAATCGAACCAGTGGAGAATTCACCAACCAAATTTGTTGTCAAAATATAGTTATTAGTGCCACGCTCGCTCTCTTCGACTTCACGAAATAAAGTTCGATTGTCTGAATCCAAACCTATAGGACCTGTTCTTCTTTCGTAGAAATCTGCAACCGTTGCCCGAAACGCATTTTGTAATGACCAATTATTACTAAAGTTGTGGTCTAGACGGTATCCGATATTTCTAATTGTTTGGTCGATTGTATCAGAAGGTTCGGCAAAGTTACTGTTCCGAGGTATTCTCCCGTTTGGATTCGGTAATACACTGCCAACAGGAGGAACTCCAGATTCATGTGCATTTCTTTTATAGATGTAATCTCCCGATAAGGACAGGTTAGTATTCTCACCAATAGCGATACTGAAGACAGGCGACACACCCAGGTATTCCCAATTGGAGAAATCTACAAAACTACCCGAATTTTCATAGGCTGCATTTAGACG
>NZ_WVID01000091.1:0-330 GCF_010091925.1 Nostoc sp. B(2019)
TCAGGGAATACAAATTGTTCGTGAGGTTGATCTTGAGGAGCCATCCAAGCGCGGATGCCCTCATTCAGCAAAATGTTTTTGGTATAGAAAGTTTCAAACTCTGGGTCTTCTGCCGCCCGCAATTCTTGGGAAACGAAGTCATAAGCCCGCAGGTTGAGTGCCAAACCGACGATGCCGACGGCGCTCATCCACAAGCCTGTGACTGGTACAAACAGCATGAAGAAGTGTAACCAGCGCTTGTTAGAGAAGGCAATCCCGAATATCTGTGACCAGAAACGGTTTGCCGTCACCATTGAGTAGGTTTCTTCTGATTGAGTCGGGTTGAAGGCG
>NZ_WVID01000091.1:340-1042 GCF_010091925.1 Nostoc sp. B(2019)
GAAGGCGCGGAAGGTGTTTGCTCCTTCGCCATCTTCAAACAAGGTGTTCTCTACTGTCGCCCCGTGAATGGCGCACAACAGCGCACCACCTAATACTCCGGCTACACCCATCATGTGGAAGGGGTTGAGTGTCCAGTTGTGGAACCCTTGCAGGAATAGTAGGAACCGGAAGATTGCTGCTACACCAAAGCTCGGTGCAAAGAACCATGATGATTGTCCCAAGGGGTACATCAGAAATACGCTGACGAATACTGCAATCGGGGCTGAGAATGCTAGGGCGTTGTATGGACGGATTCCTACTAGCCGCGCAATCTCAAATTGCCGCAACATGAAGCCGATTAATCCAAAGGCTCCGTGTAGGGCTACGAATGGCCACAATCCTCCCAATTGGAACCAACGGGTGAGGTTGCCTTGAGCTTCAGGGCCCCACAACAGCAATAGGGAGTGTCCCATGCTGTCTGCTGGGGTTGATACTGCTACTGTTAGGAAGTTACATCCTTCTAAGTAGGAGGAAGCTAATCCGTGGGTGTACCAAGAGGTGACAAACGTTGTGCCGGTCAGCCAACCGCCTAGTGCTAGGAAGGCGCAGGGGAATAATAATATCCCTGACCATCCTACGAATACGAAGCGATCGCGCTTTAACCAGTCGTCTAGAACGTCAAACCACCCTCTACTGGGCGCGCGTCCAACTGCGATGGTCAT
>NZ_WVID01000092.1 GCF_010091925.1 Nostoc sp. B(2019)
CGATCGTAGGTAATTACTCGATATCCTGCATTCAGCAAAAACCTGCTTCTCCCAGGAATGTCCATTCAGTGGAAATCCATGAATCAGAACAATCGGTTGCCCTGTCCCCAAATCTTCGTAGTAGAGATCGATGGTTGCAGAGTTTTCTTGACCAACGGTAATGTAAGGGATGAGAGGTTTCTCCGTTGTAAATTGATGATGTGTTTTTGTCTGTTGCATCACAATCACCGTCTTAACAATGCTGCGTTAAGCAGCAGACTTCAGATAGGGCAAGCATCCATTGCCTACCATCGCTTCAGAACAACGAGAATCCTTCATTGTTGCCCGAGCGCGATCGCCGCGTTTGCCACCTCTAAGATTGCTTTATTTTTGGCTGACATTTGAATCTCTCCTCTGTTCAATTGGATGCTTTAAGCGATAACTTCGTTAAGCTTTCCTTCGGAACGCTGCGCGTAGCTTGCTTCCCCGTAGGGGTACGCTAACGCTGTTGCTCTACCAATTCCCAATGTTTCTCCTATTCCAATCAATATTGACCTTCAGCACACAATCAAACTCCGATCCGTTTAGCAATTATTAACGCTGTAAAGCTGGTCTAATCTTCTGTAAACTTCAGCACAATTTTGCCCCGTGTTCCTCCCTGCTCTAGACGCTGATGTGCCAGAACGACCTGATCCCAAGAAAATACTGAATCAATCACTGGACGAAGCTGATGACGCTCGATGAGTTTTGTCAAAGCCTCTAATTTTGCTCGGTACTGGGGTGAAAAAACAAAATGAATCGTCAGATTCTTACCCCATGCTTCAAGAAGCGATTGCGGTATTGCAATGTCTACAATGCTTGTAAGCCTACCAAAGGGACGAATGATTTCTAAACTACGCTGAATTGTTTCTTTGCCGATCGTATCTAGAACTAAATCCACACCCAGTCCATTTGTTTCTTGACGAATGACTTCTACGTAATCTTCATGTTTGTAATCAATCACTCGATCTGCGCCCAGTTCTGTCACGAAATCTCGGTT
>NZ_WVID01000093.1 GCF_010091925.1 Nostoc sp. B(2019)
GACAATTAGGCGCAAAGCGAATGCAATGAATTTTCCATTGCTCTTGAGGTAAACCTTGATTTACCTCGCCTAAAAAGTTCTGAACCAGATGTGAACGATGATAAGAAGCACCATCCCAAAGAAGAAGTAATCGCTGGTTGGGAGATTGGTCTAATAAATAACGTAAATAATCAATTGTATTATTAGAATTCCCAGCATTGTAAGCTTTAAGGAGTAACTTTCCGTCGAGATAATCAACCGCACCATAATATGTCTGTTTATCTCGTTCGTTAACGACTTTAGTTGCTATTTCTTGGTCAGTTCTTCCCCAAACATAACCAGTTACGTCTCCCCATAATAAATGACACTCATCTATTAGTAATACTCTCAGACTTCGGGCTTCTATCTCCTGTCTGTTGCTTGCCAGCAATGTTTCAATTTGGTTTTTTTTTCAGCCACCACCTCCCGATCAGCTTTTGGATTCAAGCCAGTAGTCTTTTTCCAACTAATTCCTGCTGCCTCAAATAAATCATAATAGCTTCGTTTTGATTCGTAGATGAGATCATATTCAAATGCTAATTTATACTCAAGTTCACCAAGCTCCCAAATCTCCTTTGTTTGCAACCAACTTAATACTTCTTCTCTTTGTTGAGCACTCAGATAACCTTTTCTCCCTTTATGATTTAAGCGCAGTCCCACAATTCCATGTTCTTGGTAAGCTTGTTTCCAGCTTGTTATTGAACCAACTGACACATCTAAAATTGTTTGAATTTCTTCATACTTGTAACCTTGATAAACAAGTTTCACGGACAAAGCTTTTTTGAGTTCACGGGCATCTGGGCGACTATCTATAAATTCTTGTAATTCTGCGATGGCTACGCCCGCCGCAGGCATCGCCATTTCTAGATGCTGGTTTATCATTGTTCGTTCTTAGACAGATCTCTCTATCCGTATTATCTCGCAGTCTTTTTCAGAAATCAAATATGATTCCTATA
>NZ_WVID01000094.1 GCF_010091925.1 Nostoc sp. B(2019)
ACCAGACCGAACAACAACTACGGCTGACTATCGAAGCATTGCGGGAACGTCAAGAACACGAGTTAATCAACAACCGCAACTTCGGGTTACTGCACAACGCCGACCTCAAACAGCGCATCTACACACGTAACGGCCCACCAACCCCCGACGACCTCGACGAACTGCTGGCCACGGTGTGGAAGGAGCCGGGATTTTTCTTGGCTCATCCCCGCACTATCGCCGCTTTCGGTCGGGAGTGTAACCGTCTTGGTGTCTACCCACAAAGCATCGACCTGGGCGGGCACAGGGTTCCTGCTTGGCGGGGCGTACCTATCTTTCCTTGCAACAAGATCCCCATTACCAATACCCGCACCAGTTCCATCCTCTTGCTCCGTACCGGTGTGGAAAAGCAAGGTGTAATCGGCCTACACCAAACTGGTATCCCCGACGAATACCAACCCAGCTTGTCCGTCCGATTCATGGGCATCAGCGAAAAGGCCATCATCTCCTACCTCGTCACCGCCTACTACTCCGCAGCCGTCCTCGTTCCTGATGCACTCGGCATCCTCGAAGATGTCGAAATCGGGCGTTAAGCATTCGTGAGAGGTAAGGCGAAATGACTTTTGTCAATGAGAAATTTGACAAAAGCGTTATAACCTTAACCTCTTATCTATGGCGTCGGGCACTTTTGTTAGTAACTAGAAAATTAGGCGATGACAGAATCTATTGAGTTGAATTTGGATATTGAGATTGGACAATCTCAACTGAGTTTGAGTACCGCAGCTGCCCGTAATTTGTCAACGACGACTAAATCTGCACCGCAGATGCAGGGTATTACCTCGCGGTGGTTGTTAAAGATGTTGCCGTGGGTGCAGACAAAGGGTGGTACTTATCGGGTGAACCGTCGGTTGACCTATACCGTGGGTGATGGGCGGTTGAGTTTCTCTAACACCGCAACCGAGGTACAAGTGATTCCCCAA
>NZ_WVID01000095.1 GCF_010091925.1 Nostoc sp. B(2019)
GCTTGTCGTCACGAAACTGAACAATTGCTACCAATGCCACTTCAACCCGTTTAAGAGTCGGAGCAATGCCGGGTAGCATCCAGTCCATCTGAATGGTATGAGTGAACTTAGCCACCATTTCATCGACGAGTTGATTGGTCCCAATTGTGCGCGAGACCGGAGTCAGCTCCATGTCCGGCGGTATCTGTGGAATGAAGTATTTGGAATAAAACTCGCGCAGTGCTGGTTTCCCTACTCCCCCAATCATTACCGGAATGCCGTTAACGTAAGCATCCTCAACCATCGTGGCGAGAGCATCTTCAGTGTTGTGAGCGTCAAACTCGTGCCGCAGATGCTCATCCCAAAGTTCTTGCAAAGACTCCTGGGCTGGTGTCAAATTGGTAGTTGCTTGTAAAGAAGCTTGTCCGTCTACAGTTTGCTCTTTGACCATGATTAAATACTCCTGGTTCTATCTATCTAAAGTGTCTTGAGTTCCAATGCTTGACTGCTTTCAGATTCTTAAAATGATTTGTCAGATTTTTGTGATGTTAGTGAACTTGTTTCAATGGACGTATAAGCATTCAGCGCCTGTTTCACGAATCAGTTTGGCAGTTTTTTCACCTTCTGCATCGCGTCTGCCTGAGAATACTACCTTTGCTCCAGCAGCACCAAATGCGATAACTTCTCTGCGAGACGCTACGCGAACGTTAAGCTTTCCTTCTCTACGAGAGGCTGCGCCCTAAGCGTAGCTATGCCGCAGGCTTTACGGAACGCTACGCGTAGCTTGCTTCCCCGTAGGGGTACGCTAACGCGGTTACACGACCAATTCCTGAAGTTCCGCCAGTGACTAACGCCACTTTATCTTGCAGTATCATTCTGTTTCTCCTGTTTCAATTTCGTCAGTTTG
>NZ_WVID01000096.1 GCF_010091925.1 Nostoc sp. B(2019)
GTAAATCGGGTAAAAAGACTTATGGATTAGATAGATTCTTTTCTAGCCTAGCCAATAAACCGATATCAGGATTATCTTTCTTTGTATTATCATTAGTGAGCGTTGAACAGAGGCACTCATTTCCGATTCAGATAGAACAGGTAATAAAGAAAGATACTCAAACAAAAAGTACCTCGACAATCGAGAAACCAAAACCTAAAGAGAAACGTGGGCGTGGGCGACCAAAAGGAAGTAAAAACAAAAATAAAAAGCAAGTGATATTAACATCTGAATTCAGACTAATTCAGAAAATGATTAGTTCACTATTCAAGTTATTAGCTAACTCTATTCCCCTGACCTACTTGGTAGTAGATGGTCATTTTGGTAACAACAATGCTTTGCAGATGGCACGTCTTGTCAACTTGCACATAATTTCCAAATTGCGCCATGATTCAGCATTATACTTCCCTTATGAAAATCCTGACTCCAGTAAACGCTCTCGTCGTAAATACGGTGATAAGCTAGACTATCGTAATATACCTGACAAATATTTATGTAAAAGTGCTATTGAGGATGAGATTCTTTCCTGTATTTATCAAGCCACTCTTATTCACAAAGAATTTGCCCAGGCTCTCAATGTAGTGATTTTGGTCAAAACCAATCTTAAAACTAATGCTTCCAGCCATGTAATTCTTTTTTCTAGCGACCTAACTCTGCCATTTGAAAAAATTATCGACTATTACAAACTTCGTTTCCAAATCGAGTTTAATTTTAGGGATGCCAAGCAGTTTTGGGGATTGGAAGATTTTATGAACTTGAGCCAAACTGCCGTGACTAATGCTTCTAATTTAGCATTTTTTATGGTCAATTTATCCCACCATCTTC
>NZ_WVID01000097.1 GCF_010091925.1 Nostoc sp. B(2019)
GAATATCTCTCCCTTGAGTGGCAGCGCCAAACACGCTCACAACAGCCCCTATCCTTGATTCTGTGCGATGTTGATTTCTTCAAATCCTACAATGATACCTATGGTCATCTCGCAGGCGATCGCACTCTAGTCAAAATTGCTAGAGCGATCAAAGATGCTCTCAAGCGGACTGCGGATTTAGTTGCCCGTTATGGCGGGGAAGAATTTGCTCTTGTTTTACCTGATACAGACGCACTTGGGGCTATTCATATTGCTAAAACAATCTGCTGTGCTGTCCGCACATTGGCAATTCCTCATCGCAATTCACTACTTTGTTCTCATATAACCCTGAGTGCGGGGTCAACTACAGTAGTTCCTCAGCCTAATTCTGACTTCCAACAAATAATTGCCACGGCAGATAGAGCATTGTATCAAGCAAAAGCAGCAGGGCGCGATCGCTTTATCCATAACAGCAAGCTGGATTCGTCTTTTGCTAACCCAACTTGCTATTTCTTCGAGAGCAGTGCCCCTAAGCGTTGTGGATTCTGCTAATTGTTAGCCCTTTTGAGAGATTTTTCCAGAAAAATTATTCCAGCGTCGGGCGTACTAGTGGTTCACCAATGCAAAATTGCTATGTGGAGGCAGGCAGAGGAGCAGGGGAGCAAGGGAGCAGGGGAGAGTTCAAATACCAAGTTCTTTCCCCTCTGCCCCTCTGCCCCTCCGCTCCTCTGCTGACCACCATGCAAAGTTGTCTTGGCAGACTACTAGTAGAAATCTCTTTAATGAATTCTATTAGAGAAGTCTGGACTTGCATCTATGTCCAAGTTTTTAATCTTG
>NZ_WVID01000098.1 GCF_010091925.1 Nostoc sp. B(2019)
GGTCGGTTGATACTGTCCGAGTTTTTGTTTGAGAAATTCTTCACTTTGTTCAGTCCGGTTGGGAGTTGTTTTCTGTCCAACCCACAATCCAATCCGAAACGGTTCTTTTCCCCATTTCGCAGGATCTTCTCGACGAATCGCTTCACAAGCGCAGATTAAAGCCGTGGCGCGTTGAAATTGTTGTAGGGTGAGCAATCGAAGCGTATATCGCATCAACACAGCAACACCCGATTCACCGGAGCGTCCTTCGATCGTGCCTTGCAGTCGTCGCAGTCCGATCGTGTAAGCGGTCAGCCCCAAATAAGCTTCAGTTTTACCGCCGCCTGTGGGGAACCAGAGCAAATCTGCGATCGCTTGCGTTTCATGAGTGCGATCTGGATGATTGAGGTCAGTAATGCTTGGCAGATTGAGTAGGATGAATGCAAGCTGAAAAGGTCGCCAGGAGCGATTTCTAGAAATATCAATAGTGCTGAGTTCTAGCGTTTCGCCACGACGGATCTGTTCTGCATAAAGGGAATGAACTCGCTGCTGCCACATTGAGCGATTCATGAACTGAAACGCTTCAAAACTTTGTGGATCAGATTGCAATAACTCTAGACCAGATTGAATGCGTTCTAAAGCGCGAGTACAGTTTGCGAGGGCATCCGTTGCGATCGCCTCATAGCCTTGCAGCTTGGCGGTTGGATCAGCAATCCGAGCAGCTTGCCCTTCTATCCAATTTGCGTAGGCAGCAACGAGCGGATTTAGCTTCGTAACCAAAGCCTCTAGAGATGATTCTGCTAACT
>NZ_WVID01000099.1 GCF_010091925.1 Nostoc sp. B(2019)
TGCACAATCATCTATTTTTATCACTTTGGGCAGACTTATTCGCTTTTTCCTCTGCCTAGAGTGACAAAAGAAAGATAGAGTACGCGATTTGAACGTAAGCGCATCAATTTATCGGCACTGATATCCGCAGTTTGTTTGACAAAGGAGGCACATCCATATTCCGCATCCCACAATGATATTGGTCGCTGTGGCAGATTTTCACATACAAGTTTGAGTTGAGCCGCGGCCTTGCTAATAGGATTGTCAAAACTAGTGATGCGTTCGTGTAACAATGGTAATGCCCAACTACCGTATTGTTCTGGAATCCAGGCTATTGTGCTGTAACCTTGCCCCACTGTCACTGGTTTTGCTCCAGACATGGGTTGAGCTTGATGTTCGTAGGTACGGTCTTTTCGTGTCCTAGCATGGGGTCAAGACCCCATGCCGTATGATCTCCTGCTAAAACCAGTTGTCCTGTTTGCGGTAACTGTGCAATGTACAACTGCATCAATTCAAAGCGTGGTGGTAAGCCATCTTCTATAGCTTCATAAATGCTCGACCATTGCCGTCGAAACACTGGTGATGTTGATAACTCGACGAACGAGTACGCACTACGTGTTACTAACACTGCATCCATCAGGTCAAATAACGCATCTTTAGCATTACTTAACAGGGTGTACACTTTGGTACGCAATTGTTTACTGTACGTTCGCTCATTTTTGAAGGGCAAGGGGAATTAATGCCTGAGTGTGTAAGTTTTCAAGGTGATTGTGGAGA
>NZ_WVID01000009.1 GCF_010091925.1 Nostoc sp. B(2019)
CTCCGAAATACTACGTTTGATTTTCTGTCTCTTCAGATGTACGGAGCTTTTTCAGAAATCAAATACTAGTCCTATAGTTTATCCAATGATTCAGGATTTTTTAAATGCATTATATAAATAAGTTTATTTTAACATTTAATAAAATGCTATATTACTAAAATAGAATATACAAAATACCTTAGCTCTCTAAAAATAAATCAAAAGATATTAAAATGTAATCCCTGTAAAGACAGGATTTAAAAGATGCTAAGTGCAATAAGAACTGGATTAACCAAAATTGCTGCTCTTGATAAAAAAGAGCAAATGAGAACGATTACTTTATAGTATGGACTTGTTGATTCCTGGTTTGTATATATGGTTGCCTAACTTCACCATTCGCATTGGTGGTAGCATTCCAGATGATCAGCCTTACAAGTACCCTGGTGAAATTCACAGTCATGCTGGTATTGCTTTAGTATTACTAGGATACAGAATATGGACAACGTACCAGGGCACTTATGACCCTCAACAAGCATCAGATACAGGGAATACCAATGTAGAGACGTTAGCGGCGCGAAATATAAAGCATAGGGCGGAGGGGCATCCCGTCCTTTTAAAAGCTAGGGAAATGTCCAACCCGTTGGGGAGAGTCACCTAGAAGCCCCCACCGTCCCGTTCGCGGTAGCGTTCCGAAGGAAAGGGCGGTGCAGGGAGTATGTCACGCTTGTCATTACCCAGATTTTTGTCACACTCAAGTATGGCGTCTACCAATATCCCGCCTAGAAATTTATTTCTAGGCTAATAGCTCAAGTCCACGAAGCGTGGACTAAGATTTTTGCTGAGTCTACTAAAGTAGACTTTCGCTATTAGCCTTGGAATTGATTCCAAGGCGAGACTTCGCCGTCTTGCTAAAAATTCGATAGTATAACCACGTACTAGTTTCCTTTAAAGGAAAAAGTATATAGGTGAGAGGATTGATTGTCACAATAATATTTCGGTAGTCTCGTCGTGCCAAAAACAGGATGGCACGAGCTACTTGCTGTGCTGACATCACTCCATAAGGATTGAGTTGACTCTTAAACGGGCCGAGGATTAACTTACGAATTACGCAATCTCCATCCAACCGCTTTAGGGTAACAATCTCCCCAAGCGCTCGTTTGCTGAGTTCATAAAGCGGACTAAGTGCTGGGGAAACCTCAGCCTCAGAAGTGTTAACCCAAATTTCCTTAGTTGCCTTTGCCTGTGGCCCTGTTACAGTCGTCAAAAATAGATCCATCAACCGCAACGCCGAAAAGGTATTCACCTCATAGGAAGAGTTGATTGCTTGCGGTGTGCGGCTAGCGTAGACATTTACTCCGTGGTTGATAATCAAAATATCAATTTTCTCTAAACTATCCCTCAGTTCGGCTTCATTACCCAACTGCCAAGGAATCACCTTCATCCCAGCTTGTTCCACTAATTTTTCTGGATTAGTGGTTAAAGCGACAACTTTAGCATTATTCTTTAAAAGTTCAGCAGCCAATGCTTGCCCTAGAGCACCTGATGCTCCAGTTAAAGCGATTGTTTTACCTTTAAGAGATAGTCCTGTTCCCAGAATTTTATCCACTAGGGGAAAGACTCCACTGTAGTAAGCGTTGACATCATCAAAATGATGCCGCCAATGGTAAGAACGATTCACCCACCAAACGGATGGAGTTGTCTCTAAAGGGCCTGGCAAGTGGTTGTAGTCTGTATCAATTGTTCCTAGGATATATCGTTGGGATGCACCAAACAAGAAGGTGCAAGCATAAGCTACTCCTAACCATAAACCCATTTGCTGGACAACTAAGGCAATTACTATCAATACCGCTACCAATAGACTCGACTCTAAAATGTCGTGATAGAGCTGGGAATCTTGGTACGTTTTTAGGGAGACTATCGATAAATCCCGACGATACGCCATGTGGTGCTTGTTATGCCATTTAGCCAGCCAACTGACTTGGTGACACAAAGCATGGTAACTGTCTCTTAAGACTTCAGCGAGTAAAAGTGAAAATAATCCCCAACTGGCAAACTGCAAGCAGGTATTTACCAAAACCCAATTAATCTGTAATTTGGCCTCAATCCCAATCAATTCAGCTAGTATCTTCATCATGTTTGTCTAAACCAATTTTTCTTAATCATTCTTCATGATCCGATAAAGCTGGGTTAAGGTCGAGTTTTAGCAGCAACAAAATTCAACGGGTCGCGGCGTTATTTCTTACACTACTACTAGTCTGCCAAGAAATAATTGAATAGAGACGTAACATTGCAACGTCTCTACAGTAATTTTCTGCCTTGGCCAAAATTTAAGCAGCACAAAAAATCGGGGTGGGTTTGGAACCTACCCCGATCGCTTCTGATATATTCCGCCCAACAGCTGCCGCTATCGGCTTTAAACTATCAACTAGATGCACCATATCTTCTAAGGAAAGCGCTTGACGTGCATCAGAAACAGATTTTTCTGGCTCTGGGTGACACTCAATAATTAATCCGTCTGCTCCGCAAGCCACCGCAGCTTTAGCCATCGGTGCTACAAGTTCCCGTTTACCTACAGCATGGGAAGGATCTACAATCACAGGCAGGTGAGTTATTTGCTTGAGTGCTGCGACTGCTCCTAAATCCAAGACGTTGCGTGTGTAATCATCGAAGCTACGGATACCCCTTTCACACAACACTACATCAGGATTTCCGTGACTGAGAATGTATTCAGCTGCCATCACGAATTCTTCAATTGTCGCTGCTAAACCACGCTTGAGCAGTATCGGCTTACCAGCTTGCCCTAAAGCTTTAAGCAAGTCGAAGTTTTGCATATTACGGCTACCAACCTGAAGCATATCAGCATGGGCAGCAACTACTTCAATTTGGGAAATTGACATAACCTCGGTGACAACTGGGATTTGGTGATGCGATCGCACCATAGCCAAAATTTCCAATCCTTCCTCACCCATACCCTGGAAGGCGTAGGGAGATGTACGCGGTTTGTAGACACCGCCACGCAAGCCCTGCACGGATGTAGTAGCTAGCTTTTGGGCAACTGTTTCCATTTGCTCTAAGCTCTCAACGGTGCAGGGGCCGCCGATAATTACCACTTCTTCGCCGCCGAAAGCGACTTTTTCCGAAAGTTTAACGATTGTTTGGTGGTTAGTATGAGATTGTGCAGCAAGTTTAGCGTTAATCATGGTTCCATTCTCCTTGTAGTAAAAAAGACAATAAAAAAGCCCGGGGCCTTTGAGAAGTTCCGGGCGCGTTCTGATTCATCGACATGACGCTATCTACCCGGAACTGATTCTGGGCCAAAAGTAAAAGCTATAAAAATAGTTACTCAGATAGGTAATCACGATGAGATTATGCTCCTTAAAAAACAAAAACCGCAGAGTTTGCTCTGCGGTTCACTGGGCGGTTCCCATTAGGAAACTCGATTCACTCCCAGTGAACCACCCTAAACCAAAAATAAAAGTAAGAATTATTGCTGAACATTTGCGGGGCGCTTATTTAGAACATTTAATTTACACCTTTATCCAAAAAGCTATCAGAAACAGTCGGCGGTGTCAAGACCCCCACAACGCCCAAAAAAAGCGATAGACTCATTACAACTGTGGGAATCAAGACTAGTTGCTTGTTTGCATAGACGAAGAAGACGACTTGTCGTCAGATATTGCCAAAGTTACATAACTTTACCAATATTGTTAGGTCATGGCTAACGCGTAATTGAATGATCCAAAATGAATGCTAAAAATTCATCATTCTTACCCAAGTCCTCATTGACCCGATCAAGTTTTTAGGATCACCAGTTGATTATGCCCAGTTCCAAAATCTTAGCTACATCTTTCGACTATCACGGAGTTTACCCCTGCCCAGTCTGTCGGATAGGTAAGATTTCTAATATGCCGTTGATGGAGGCTATGGCTTGTGACTTTTGCCAAGAAATTTTTACTGTCAACCTAGAAGTACAGCAAATCAAGATGCCTTCTCGGCAACCTCCCTTAATTTGGCGTTGGAATGGTTTCGGTTGGACAGAAGCCCAGTTGGAAGGTATGGAATTAGGTTGGGGTTATGGATTAGCCTCTGCTGCTTTTGTAATTCTTCCCACAACTCTAATTGGCGTAGTCGCTTACTATTTTCCTCCTACTCCACAAGTGCCCATTAGCTGGATGCCATATATTTGGACGGTATTAACTTTCTTGTCGCATTTGTCAATTATTGTTTGGATTTTTATTGAGGTTTACCAGATTCCAGTTGCGGCTTATTTGAGAGCTATGAGTCGATGGAGAAATGAGGTTATGGGGAGATAACTTAAAAATTCATAATTCATAATTCATAATTCATAATTATGGAACAAAAAGGGGATTTAAACCCGCCTGAAACAGGGCTGCACATAGAGGCAGGGGAATCACACCTTTTTAATTAGGAATTAATAATTATTAATTAGGTTGACAAAATTACCAAAGGGTTATTTGCTTTTTAAGCTTAATACAGCTACTCGTTGAGCTTGACGTCAAGCAAGCCTGCAAGTTGGCGTGGCTGGTGAACTCACATTGGACAAATAACCCAAGATAGAGGCAGGTAAACAGAGTTTATTAATACCTTAGAGTTAGAGCCTTAATAGTCCCTTAAGACGCTAGAAGTGATAGAAATGAAAAATCTTATATCGATTGCTTTAAATAGCTGGTTTAAAGAGCAGAAACAATCAGTATTATTATTCAACTCAATTACTGCTGCGGATGAAATTGCCCTGATGCTTAACGGTCAGTGGGATGGTTGTAATGGTGTAATGATGGCTAAGTGTGACGAGGTAGCTGTTAATACTGCTGCTCAACTATTGCAAGCAACATGGTGTTACCAAGGTGATTCAAAAGCCGTTTTAGATAGATTAACAAATGATCAACTTTTGCGCCGCTATGCAATGGGAGAAAGGAATTTTGTTAATGCTAATTTGAGATGTACAGTCCTTGCATCAATGAACCTGGGTGAGATTAACCTAAGTTATGCCAAGTTGAGTTGGGCTAATCTAAGTCAAGTTAACCTAACTCAAGCTGATTTAACAGCAGCAGACCTCAATGAAGCTAATTTAAGTGGAGCCGACTTGACTAAAGCATCTTTAGTGAGGGCAAACTTAACTAAGGCAAACCTACAACTAGCAAATCTGAAGGGTGCTAACCTCAGTATGGCTAACTTAAGTGGAGTTAACCTAACTGATGCAGACCTGAGAGGAGCCAATCTAGCACTAGCAGACTTAAGAGGGGTAAATTTTCACTACTGTGACTTGAGCGGGGCTAATCTGACAGGTGCGAAGTTTTTTGAAAGTGAAATCTTGCACTCCTACCAACAGCCTTCTGAGAATGAATTCTCAGTCTCATAGCTAAAGTCGTCTCAAGGCGACTGGTTACAGAGCACTATACCAACCAAATCAAATTGCTTTTATTTTTCTGCAAGACGAACAGACAGAATTAGCTCGCCTAACTTATCGAGAATTAGACCAACAGGCTCAAGCGATCGCTGTCTAATTACAATCAATTAAATGCGCGATCGCTTAACAATTCTCTCTAAATGCATATTCTAAAATGCATAAAACTCACAAAATTAACTGATTATAACTAAAGGAAGCAATTCAAGTCCTGAATGCAGATTTAGTACAACGACAACACCCCAAAGGAGATTTTCATAATGGCTATCCAACAAGTATCTACAATTTCACTACCTAATAATGCTACAACAGATGCAGGTAAACAACCCCTAACCAACGCAGAGATTCAAACAGGGTTGATTTCTTATCTATGCTGAACTACCAGAAATCGACCAATCTGAAATTGATGTCAACGTTCCTTTTGAGCTTCATTAATAATTATTTTGTCATCAATTGACTTTTAAAAACACAAAGGCACTAAGACACTAAGAAAAATACATTGGCAGGGCTACTCTGTGCCAGATGCGAACAATCCCCACTCCTAAATTTTTTTTTGACAGACTAGTAGAAACACGAGCTATTAAATAAGTAGAGATATTGAAATGGAACCCATAGCTATTATTGGCATTGGCTGTCGGTTTCCCGGTGCTGATAACCTAGAGTCATTCTGGGATCTTCTGCGGTCTGGTGGGGACGCCATCACTGAGGTGCCTTCAGACAGATGGGATATCGATGCTTTCTATGACCCAAATCCAGGTATACCAGGCAAAATGAGCACCCGCTGGGGTGGCTTTCTAAATCAAGTAGATCAATTCGATCCAGGTTTTTTCGGGATTTTGCCACGCAGAGCCAAGCTAATAGACCCCCAGCATAGATTGGTACTAGAAGTTGCTTGGGAAGCTCTAGAAGATGCTGGAGTAGTACCAGCAAAGCTGGCTGGTAGCAAGACAGGAGTATTTATCGCTATCAGCCATAATGATTACGACAAGATTATATGCAAGGATATTTCCCGCGTCAACGCTCACCACGGCCCCAGCACTTATCATTGCATTGCCGCCAATCGCTTGTCTCATGTGTTAGATCTACGAGGCCCAAGTATGGCTGTAGATACTGCTTGTTCTTCATCACTGGTTGCGGTACATTTGGCTTGCCAGAGTTTACGGACTGGAGAGTCCCATCTGGCGCTAGTTGGTGGCGTGAGTTTGATTCTGTCGCCAGAGGAAACGATCGCTGCTTCTCATGCGCGTGTTATGGCTCCAGATGGTCGCTGCAAGACTTTTGACGCCAGTACTAACGGTTATGTTAGAGGTGAAGGTTGCGGCGTAGTTATTCTCAAGCGCCTTGCTGATGCTGTTAAAGACAAAGATAATATCCTGGCTGTAATTAAAGGCTCAGCAGTTAACCAAAATGGTCTAGGTAATGGACTGACAGCATTCAATGGCCCGGCTCAGCAAGCAGTAATTTCTGAAGCTCTGGAAAATGCCGAAGTCGCACCTGCCGAAATTAGCTATGTTGAGGTTCACGGTATCGGCACTCCTTTGGGAGATCCCATTGAAGCTAATGCTTTGAAAACAGTGCTGATGCGAGATCGTTCACTAGATCAGCCTTGTTGGATTGGCTCGGTTAAGACGAATATTGGCTATCTGGAATCGGCTTCTGCAATGGCTAGCTTGATTAAGGTGGTTCTCTCACTCAAACATCAAGAGATTCCAGCACACCTACACCTGAAAAATCTAAATCCCCGCATTTCTTTGGTAGGGACTCCGATTTCTATCCCCACCGAGTGTCAACCTTGGCCTGTTGATACAACACCCCGCCGGGCCGGAATTAGCGCTTTTGGTTTTGGTGGTACTAATAGCCATTTAATCCTGGAAGAAGCGCCCGTTTTTTCTACAGCAGTTAGTGATAGCAAACGTCCCCTACACCTATTAACTCTATCTGCAAAAAGTGAGAAGGCACTGCGGGAACTCGCAACCCGTTATGAAATCTATTTGCAATCTCACACTGAAGCAGCTTTAGAAGATGTCTGTTTTACTGCTAATGCAGGGCGATCGCATTTTCTCTATCGTCTTGCTGTGGTAACACAGTCTACCACGCAGCTACGTAAGCAACTGAGCGCTTTTGTTACAGGAAGGGAGACTGTGGGATTAGCCAGCAGTCAAGGACAAACTCCCAAGAGTCGTAAAATAGCGTTTTTATTCAGCGATCAGAGTTCTGAGTATGTCAACATCGGACAACAATTATACAGAACTCAGCTTGTCTTCCGCCGAACCCTAGACCGTTGCGATGAAATTCTGCGTCCTTATTTAGAAAAGCCCCTCCTAGAAGTTCTTTACCCTGTATCGGGTAAAACTTCACCTATAAATAAAAATACTTATAACCAACCAGCTTTATTTGCTTTAGAGTATGCACTAGCTAAATTATGGCAGTCGTGGGGTATAAAACCTTCATCTGTCATGGGTTACGGTGTCGGAGAATATGTCGCTGCTTGCGTTGCTGGGGTTTTCAGTTTGGAAGATGGACTAAAGTTAATTACCGCAAGAACTGGTTTGATGCAGATACCTTTAGCACAGATAGCAGTAATTGAATCTGCTGTTAATGGTTGCAATGCGATTGCCACTTTGCCAACCACAGCAAACAAAACACAATATACATTTGAGCAAATTGTCCAAGCAGTAACTTACTCAACCCCCAGTATAGACTTAGTTTCTAGTCTTACTGGCAAGTTGGTTACAGATGAGATCGCTACCCCTGATTATTGGTTAAGTCATTTGCAACAGTCAGAGAGATTTGCATCTGGATTGGAAACTTTTTCTAAGCATAGTTCGGAAATATACTCGGAAATTGAAGAATTTTCTCAATACTATTCGTCAGATGACGTAGAACTACAACTTCCCGGTCTGTGTCAAGAAAAGTCAGATTGGCAACAAATACTTGAGAGTTTACGGGAATTATACTTGCTTGGTGCATCGGTAGACTGGTCTAACTTTGACCGAGACTATCAATGTCGCCGTCTCCAACTGCCGACTTATCCATTTCAGCGCCAGCGTTGTTGGATTGAATTAACTGATAGTACTACTGAGTTATCTCGCTAAGTCTGCAAACTTTTGATACTGAAATATTGACAAACGGATACTTACTTTAAACGTAGTAGTTTTTTGAGTACACCATCGTTGTAATATTAGGGGTTGTGTTGCAAAACTTATTGTTTGATGAATTTGGGATTTTGTACCAGTCCCAACAACTGCCATAAGTTTATAAACATATCGCTAATAGCTCAAGTCGTCTTTAGACGGCTAGTAAAGCATCTGACGTTTTTTCAATTAGGAGTTTACGGCATGCCACCTGGGACTAGTTTGATAACTGTTTTAGCTTTAATTGTTTACTTTGGTATTACAGTAAATGTGTCTAGAACTAGAGTAAAATTTAAGATTCCGGCTCCTCAAATATCGGGCAACCCTTACTTCGAGCGATCGCTGCGTATCCAGCAAAATACTGTAGAGCAACTAATCCTATTTTTGCCTAGCCTCTGGTTATTCTCTTCATTCGTATCCCCAGTCTGGGCAAATGTAATTGGCATAGTTTGGATAATAAGTCGCATTTTATACGCTTTTGGTTACTATCAAGCTCCAGAAAAACGGACTGTTGGTTTTGCAATTAGTGCCCTGATGATCCTGATACTGCTTTTAGGTTCTTTAGTGGGGATAGTTATAACCCTACTGAAGGCTGGATTCTAGTACCGTAATTTGTAATGGGCTACGCTAACGTAATACTCGCCTCCAGCGAGAAGCAAGCTACGTAATTCGTAATCGGCTATCTTTTTTGTAGAAGTTTCCCAAAGGAGCCAAACTGTGGTGAGGCACACAAAAGAGGCATTCAAAAGTCAACAATCCAGAAAAAACCTTGACCCTAGCAGTTGCCTAAATCCTGGTTAATTTGCCATAAGCCGCCATAAGCTTGTACAATACTTTTTTGGATGTTCTCCTCCACACAACTTCTCCATAGATTATTTGCTATGCAGTGACTCAGTAATTGTTGTATTTGGAGATGAGAACAAAATTGGATTAGCTACCGCCAAAAAGCTGGTTCATCAAAGAGATTTGAGAAAAGATGCAGCCGATATACGGTTGTATCACTCATAATTAAGTTGATTGTCCACCAAAACGTTGTATGAGCGAGCTGGAGCGGTACTATAGAGTCTTGGAATTGGAGCCTGGGGCAACACTTGAAGAAGTGAACCAGGCTTATAAAGATTTAGTCTTTGTTTGGCATCCCGATCGCATTCCCAAAGAAAATCTCCGCTTACACCAGAAAGCACAAGACAAGCTCAAAGCATTTAATGAAGCTCGTGATAAATTGCGATCGCAAAAAGTCAAGCATCACATCGCGCCTAGCTCACCGCCACGGGAGCAGCAAAAAAAATCAGAGCAACCAACCGAGCAACCAACCGAGCAACCAGCAAAGCGAAACCCAGACTTGAGCGGTAAAGACTACAGTCGAGCCAATTTAAGCAACAAAGACTTATCTGGCAGAAACCTGAGTTATGCCAACTTAAGTGGTGCTAATCTCAGCGATACTTTTATGCACAAAGTCAATCTTAGAGGAGCGAATTTGTCTGAAGCAAATTTGTTTCGAGCAAACCTACTTTTAGCCGATCTCAGGGAAGCAAATTTGCGTGCTGCTAATTTGATTGGAGCAGATCTTAGTGGAGCAGATCTCAGGGGAGCCGACTTTACAGGAGCGCGGATTCGCTCAGGCGATCGCTTGCTAGTTAAACTGATTGGTGCTAACTTGACTGGGGCTATCATGCCTGATGGCACGATTCATCAGTAGTTAAAAATAAGACTAACAAATTTGATTTCCCCAAGCAAACCGAGTTTGTAGTACCTGCAATATGCGAAACTTGGCAATATTCCCTAGAAATCAGATTCAAGATGAGTGGCACAATTTCTGACATTGCAGTCAAAACCATCAACGGCGAGGATAAACAGCTAAACGAGTACACCGGAAAAGTACTCTTAATTGTGAATGTGGCTTCCTACTGTGGTTATACCTCTCAATATCATGAACTAGAAAAGTTGAACCAGGAGTATGAGGAAGCAGGGTTACGTATTTTAGGGTTTCCCTGCAACGATTTTGGAGCACAGGAACCAGGAAGCAATCAAGAGATTGTAAAATTCTGCACGAGTAACTATGGCGTTACTTTTGAACTGTTTGATAAAGTTCACGCTAAAGGTTCGCAGCTACATCCGCTTTATGCTCGACTCACCAACGCAGTTGAACCAAAAGAACCTGTTGCTTGGAATTTTGAAAAGTTTTTAGTCAATAAGCAAGGTGAAGTGGTAGCTCGATTTAAAAGTAGTGTTCAGCCATATTCACCAGAAGTAATTGCCATAATTGAGAAAGAATTAGCAAAATAGTCAATAGTCAATATTGAAAAACTCTTGTAATATTGACTATTAGTTTTGGATTATTAAGTTTACTTCTACTCAGTTACTTAATTAAAACAGTTATCAGTTATCAAAATTTGAGTTAGAATCTAAATCCCTATCTCAAACTTACTGCTTTTAGAAGCGGGTACTCTAACTCTGCAACTGAAAGGCTGTTCACTGTTCATTGATTTGCTGAAAATATTGATTCCAGAAAACAGTTTAATTTATTTGTGTCTAAATTGTCATGAACATTGCAATCATTGGTTGTGGTTATGTTGGTTATGTGGTTGCTCAATATTGGCAGCAAAATATGGCTTTTATTGTTAGCGCCACGACAACTTCCCCTGAGCGTGTCCCAGCACTACAACCAATTGCCCAACGAGTTATAGTTACCCAAGGTAATGACCGAGATGGTCTAAAATCATTATTGCAGAATCAAGATGTTGTACTTTTGAGTATTGGTGCAAAAGGTGCAGATACGTATGAAGAAACTTATCTGCAAACTGCCAAAACATTAGTTTCAGTCTTACAGCAATCTCCCAGCGTTAGACAGTTAATATATACAGGCAGTTATGCAGTTTACGGTGATAGAAATGGTGTGTGGGTAGATGAAGAAACACCGCTTGCACCTGCTAATGTCAATGCCCAAATTCTGCGGAAAACAGAAGAAGTTTTGCTATCAGCATCTAATGAAAATCTTCGCGTTTGTATCTTGCGCTTAGGAGGAATTTATGGCCCTGGTAGAGAATTGGTAAAAATATTTAGTAGATATCCTGGTACAACTCGTCCTGGTAATGGCGAAGATGTCACGAATTGGATTCATCTAGATGATATTGTTGGTGCTATAGAATTTGCCCGTCGCAACCGCTTGCAAGGAGTTTATAATTTAGTGGATGATGCACATCTCCCTAGCCGAGAATTCCTAGATACTCTGTTTGATAAACACAATTTACCCAAAGTTATATGGGATGCTTCTGTTAAGAGCAACCGTCCATATAATGTTTGGGTATCTAATCAAAAGATTAAAGATGCCGGATACCAGTTTATCCATCCACAGATAATCTTTTAGCAGATATCAAGAGCTTAGAATTATGCAACCATCTGCTGTAACTAACACATTCGTGACAGCATCTCCCACCGAGTTTTATACTTGGCAGAATTATCGCTGTGCTTACGAACATCAACCAACTAATTCAACGCCTGAAGGTATTCCCTTGCTGTTAATTCATCCTATTGGCGTTGGATTGTCTCGGCAATTTTGGCGGCGATTTTGTCACGAATGGCATAACACAGGTCATCGAAATCCAATTTATAATCCTGATTTATTGGGATGCGGTGAAAGTGAAATGCCTCATGTAGCTTATACTCCTGGTAATTGGGCAGAACAACTGCAATACTTTTTACAAAAAGTAGTGCAAAAACCTGTAATTGTGGTAGTGCAAGGTGCTTTATTGCCAGTTGCAATCGAATTAGTCCAAAAAGAACCAAATTTAATCGCTGGACTTATACTTGCTGGGCCACCAGCTTGGGCTGTGATTACCAAACAATCACCAGAATGGCAGCAAAAACTGCTGTGGAATCTCTTAGATTCGCCTTTTGGGAATGCTTTCTATCGCTATGCACGCACGCCAAAGTTTTTAACTTCTTTCTCGACTCGTCAACTCTTCGCTTCAGACGATGCTGTCGATGCAGAGTGGTTGAATACTTTAGTCGCAGGTGCAGAAAATCCTGAGAGTCGTCATGCAGTATTTTCTTTTTTAGCAGGATTTTGGCGGCAGAATTATAGTAGCGCGATCGCGTCTATTGGGCAACCAACACTGGTAGTTGTCGGGGAAACAGCATCGAGTATCAGCCAAGAAGGTAAAAAAGAAACACCAGATGAACGTTTAGCTGACTACCTCGCCTGTTTACCTCAAGGTCGTGGGATTAAAATGAATGGGCGCAATGTCCTACCATACGAATCTACCGCTAAATTTGTCGCCGCGATCGCCCCGTTTGTCAATGAATGCTAACTGATTGACAGTTAGATTAGACCAATCCCCCCATCATGGGTTATTAGTGGATTGATTACTTCAAGAGGCAAAATCATGTTTTCCAATCGCCGAGGACAAAAAATTCCCAAAGTCACCTTCCGTACTCGTCAAAATAATCAGTGGGTCGATGTCACAACTGATGACCTGTTTGCAGGTAAGACAGTCGCGGTTTTCTCCTTACCAGGTGCTTTTACTCCGACTTGTTCATCAACCCATCTCCCTGGTTACAACGAGTTGGCTAGGGTTTTTAAAGAAAACGGTGTAGATGACATTGTTTGTATTTCTGTCAATGATGCCTTTGTAATGAACGAGTGGGCAAAGGATCAAGAGGCAGAAAACATCAAACTAATACCCGATGGCAATGGTGAATTTACTGAAGGCATGGGAATGCTGGTAGATAAATCAGACTTGGGCTTTGGTAAGCGATCGTGGCGTTATTCTATGCTGGTGAAAGATGGTGTAATTGACAACATGTTTATTGAGCCAGACGAGCCAGGAGATCCCTTTAAAGTGTCTGATGCCGAGACGATGCTCAGATATATCAACCCCAAAGCAGTGAAGCCTGAAGTAGTTTCCCTGTTTGCGAAAGTGGGTTGTCCCTTCTGTGCCCGCGCCAAGGGGATGCTCAAGGAAAATGGCATAGACTACGAAGAAATCACCTTGGGTAAGGATATTACCACACGCTCTTTACGAGCAGTTACAGGTGCGACAACAGTTCCTCAAGTATTTATCGATGGAAAATTAATTGGGGGTTCTGAGGCGTTAGAAGCCTACTTTGCGGCTAAGTAGGTTTTAAATCTAACTTCGGGTGGGCACTGCCCACCCAATTGTGGTTTAGTTCAAAGTAAGCTGTAACACATTAAAATTGCACTTACTTATTTAGATAAAATAAAATACCCACCGTCAAGCTTTAAACTATAACGGTGGATGCTTGTCAATACTTTTTAGTTAAAGTAAAAAGTGTATTTAAGCCGCTTAGTTTTTTCTACACTTTAATCTCCCAATTCAAGAATTACCTGGGATGAATGTGCCGTCTGGGTGCTAAGCCTGGATTGATAATAGCTGCTAAATCCTCTTCAGACAATTTACTAATCTCAGTTTGCAGTTCTTCAACAGTAAATTCATAGCCACGGTCTTTAGCAATTTTGACGAAAGCTTCCGGGTCGTCTATAGCTTTGAGTCTTTCCTTTAATGCTTGGTCTTGTTTTACAGCTTTAAAAAGTTGGGCAGCATTTTGCTGTGTCATGACAGTCCATCTCCTGTTTGAAACAATAGATTTGAATGTCGTAATTTGACCTCTGTGGCTTTACCAAATCCACTGGAGGAGCTTTAAGTTAAGCCTACATACTCCAATCTTAAAATCAAGGAGGAAAATGCATTGATTTTGACAAGAAAATATATGTTTAGGCTACTACGACTATTTTGTGATGTCAGTCTCTAAATTTGAAGGCTGGTAGTGTTTAACCGAAAAATATTGTGGTGGTTATTGAGGAGTAGGCGAGGCAATGATGAAACTCATTAGAATAATCAAGGTCAAATCCGATTCTCTCCTCTCATCACTCATGGAAAACTTTGTTTTTTACAACCCCGTCAAAATCCTATTTGGCAAAGGTCAAATCGCCAATATTGCTGAGGAAATTCCGGCTGATGCCAAAATTCTGATTACCTATGGTGGTGGTAGCATCAAAACTAACGGCGTCTATGAACAGGTGAAGTCTGCGTTGGCTGGACGAGATGTCATTGAGTTTGGCGGTATCGAACCCAATCCTCACCTAGAAACGCTCTTAAAAGCTGTTGAACTGGTGAGAAATAAAGGCATCAATTTTCTACTTGCTGTTGGTGGCGGTTCTGTTCTGGATGGTACTAAGTTTATTGCAGCTGCGGTTCCCTTTGTTGGCAACCCTTGGGATATTCTGGCAAAAAACGCGCCTGTAAATGCTGCTATACCTTTTGGTGCGGTGTTGACCCTACCTGCAACTGGCTCCGAGATGAATACAAACTCGGTCGTTACCAAGTGGGAAACTCAAGAAAAACTATTTTTCGCCAGTCCTTTGGTGTATCCTCGCTTTTCTGTTCTCGACCCGGAGACGACTTTTTCTTTACCTGTGCGGCAAATTAGCAATGGTATTGTCGATGCTTTCACTCACGTGATGGAACAGTATTTGACTTATCCAGTCAATGCACCATTGCAAGACCGCATGGCTGAATCAATCCTGAAAACGTTGATTGACGAGGGGCCCAAAACTCTAGCGAATCTTCAAGATTATGATGCACGAGCTAATGTAATGTGGTCTGCCACTTTAGCACTTAATGGGTTAATTGGTGCTGGAGTACCCCAAGATTGGACAACCCACATGATTGGTCACGAGTTGACAGCACTGCATGGTCTAGATCATGCTCAAACTTTGGCTATCGTGCTACCCAGCACCCTGGCAATTCGGCGCGATCGCAAATGGCAAAAGCTCCTACAGTATGCTGAGCAAGTTTGGGATATTGTTGATGGCACTGAAGAAGAACGAGTTACGGAAGCGATCGCTAAAACTCGCAATTTCTTTGAGTCCATCGGTGTACCCACTCGCTTATCTAATTACGGTGTTGGACTAGACACCATTCCTACAATTATTGAACGTTTTGAAAAGCGCGGTTTTGTAGCTTTGGGTGAACACCAAGATGTTAATCCTCAAGTCGTCGAGCAAATTCTAACTCTCTGCGCTTAGAGATTAGGGATTGGGGACTTCCCCAATCCCCAATACTTGACTCTCAAGCAAATGTCATGCTAACCTCAATCAGACCAATCGGTCGGAAATGTTTTAATGTCTAAAGGCGAAGAAACAAAAACTAGAATTCTCCAACAAGCAGCGGAACTGTTTAACCAACAAGGTTATGCAGGCTCGTCTATGTCAGATATTATGCGTGTTACCGGATTGCAGAAAGGAGGAATTTACAATCACTTCCAGAGCAAAGATGAGCTAGCACTACAGGCTTTTGATTTTGCGATCGCCTGTGTTAGTAGGCACTATAGATCTGTATTGCGAAGCAACCGCCATGCAGTTGAACGTCTTCAAGCAATTATTAGCGTATTTAGTGGTTTTGTAGATAACCCGCCAATTCCGGGAGGGTGTCCCTTGCTAAACACTGCTGTTGAGAGTGATGATGCTCATCCTGCATTGCGCGATCGCACTCAACAAGTGATGAACTCTTGGCTGAATTTGATTTGTCGAATTATTGAAACAGGAATTGAAAAGGGTGAAATTCGCCCTGAAGTAAATGCCGATGAAATCGCAACCATCATAACTGCAACTCTAGAAGGAGCGATTATGATGAGCAAGCTATACGGAGATTCTATTCACATGCGAAGAGCAGTGAATCATCTAAATCAATATATAGAAAGCCATCTTTAAATCTATGGCACAAATTAAAATATCAACTTTTTCAGGAATTTTATATGCTCAAATTCTACTACAATCCCCTCTCGCCTAACGCTCGCCGTGTGTGGATTACCTTACTAGAAAAGGAAATTCCCTTTGAATCAATCATACTTAACTTAGATGGTGATCAGCTACAACCAGAGTTTTTGACAATTAACCCTTTTCATCACATTCCGGTTGTGGTGGATGACGGTTTTCAAATTGTAGAATCTCTAGCAATTATGGACTATTTAGAAAGTAAATATCCCACACCTGCAATGCTACCTACCGAACCTCAAGCATTAGCAATAGTGCGGATGGTGCAAATGGTGACTGCAAATGAATTATTTCCGCAAGTGATTGCACTAATTTATGAAAGTGAAGACTCACCGCAATTTGCACGGGCAAAGCAGAATATAGATAAAGTATTGCAGTTTTTCACACAAGTGCTAGGCGATCGCTCATTTTTTGGCAGTGAGCAGTTAACCTTAGCTGATATTGTTGCTGGAATAGGTGTACATTCATTACCTCTTTTGGGTTTTCACCTAAGTAATTACCCCAAGCTGAATCAATGGTCTGAGCGCTTGATGGAACGCCCAACATGGCAGAAAACTAAATTGAGCGCTGAAGACTTTGAAGCATTTAAGCGGCGAGTCAGAATTTTGGTGAAGTTGCGTAGGCGTGAAATGCTCAGGACAAATCAAGCAAAATAGCTGGAACCAAGTTGCTTTTCAAAAAGCCATGCCAGATGTCACCTGGGTAAATTTGCTAGAGTGAACAAACCAGGATTTTTCAGTCAAATCTCTGATTACGCCAGCAGACGAGGCTACCCATGCTTACAAGTACGCTAATTCTCTCAAATCAACTTCCCACCCTACAATATTCCTCCACCCCAGAGCGTTTCGATGAAACCTGGGAAGCCCCTCTGGCTACCCTCCTGGGACTAGGACGCGCCGCTGGCGCTGACTTCATCGAATTATTCTTAGAGCGTCGCAACTATATCAGTTGTCTTGCAGAAGACGACGCCATCACCAGTATTTCACCAAGTCTAGCTACAGGTGCAGGCGTCAGAGTCTTTCGCGGCAAAGCCGACTGCTACGTTAGCACCAATGACCTTTCATTTTCCGGTTTGAAAGCAGCCTTAGAAAAAGGTCTTTCTATCCTGGGATTACAACTACCCGCTCCCAACGCTTTCATCCCAGAAATCAACCTGGAATTATTGAGAGACTACGCCACCAAAAGAGGTAAAGATGGATGGCTGACGCTGTGTAGCTCCATCCGAGAAATGGGAGAAGTCCTCCTTGATGGTACTGCCCAGCTAAAGCGAAAAGCTAGTCACGTCCAATCACGCCGCGCTACCTATTTCCGGGATTGGCAAGAAGTTTTAGTCGCCGCCAGCGATGGTACTTTTGCTCGTGACATTCGCCTTACCCAGTCAGTAGGATTTAACCTGCTATCTGCTGATGGTGCTAATCGCTCCTCCATCGGTGAACGTGCTGGTAACACTAGCGATGCTAACTTCTTGAGAACTTGGGATTATCAAAAAGCCGCCGAGCAAATAGCCGAATCCGCTGGGAAAATGCTCTATGCAGATTACGTAGAATCAGGCACTTACCCCATCATTATGGCGAATCACTTTGGTGGCGTCATCTTCCACGAAGCCTGCGGACACTTACTAGAAACCACTCAAATTGAACGCAATACTACCCCCTTTGCCGACAAAAAAGGCGAAAAAATTGCCCACGAAAGTTTAACAGCTTGGGATGAAGGGCGTGCTGAAAATGCCTTTGGGACAATTGACATGGATGACGAAGGTATGCCTGCTCAAAGAACCCTATTAATTGAAAAAGGCGTTCTCAAAAACTTTTTAGCAGATAGAGCAGGTTCCTCACGCACCGGACACCCCAGGACTGGAAGTGGACGCCGCCAGAATTACACCTATGCCGCTGCTAGCCGGATGCGTAATACCTATATTGATTCTGGTGAATACAGCGTTGAAGATTTATTTGCCTCTGTTGATAAAGGCATTTACTGCAAAAAGATGGGCGGCGGTAGTGTTGGTGCAACAGGCCAATTTAACTTTAGTGTCGATGAAGCTTATTTAATTGAAAATGGCAAAATCACCAAACCACTAAAGGGAGCCATCCTTATCGGTGAAGCCAAGGAAATTATGAACAAAATTTCCTTATGTTCCCAAGATTTGGAAATCGCGCCCGGTTTTTGTGGCTCTATCAGTGGCAGTATTTACACCACAGTAGGACAACCCCACATCAAAGTTGATTCGATTACCGTAGGTGGACGCTAGAGAATTCTACTTTACAGGAAATTTCTTCGTGTCTTCTCTACGAGACGCTTTGCGTTGGCGGAGCCTCTCGCAGAGAAGGTGTCTTCGTGGTTAATAAAAACACAAAGACGAGGGCAGCCGTGTGGGCGGGTTTCCCGACTTGAACGGACTGCCCGTACAAAGGCACAAAGTGAATAAAACTTTTTGTGCTGCAAAATCCAAAATCTAAAATTGACTATGCCGAATATCAACGAAATAGCAAGTTATGCCAAGGACAATGCTAATAAACTTGGCATCAAGAAATTCGACATTTATGGCTCAACAGTAGACGAAACTAGTGTACAAGTAGATCAAGGTGAGCCAAAACAAGTCAAAGCCTCAAATCGCTCTGGTGTTACTGTCCGTGTCTGGAATGAAGATAATACAATGGGTGTTACCAGCACCACAGATGTAGATCCCAATGGGCTGGAATTAGCTTTAAAAACTGCTTATGAAGCCAGTTTTTTTGGTGTTAAGGAAAATGTCCCTGATTTTAGTCCAGAAGCTACTATTCCCATTGCAAATAAAGCTGAAGACAAAGCACCTCAAGCACCTGTTGCTGAACTGATTGAAAAACTATTGGTTGCTGAAAAAGAATTACTGGCAGTTCATCCGGCAATTAAAGGTGTGCCTTATAATGGCTTGGCGCAAAGAGATATTGACAGGTTTTATCTCAATAGCGACGGCGCAGCCAGAATTGAATCTCACTCGTTAGCATCAGTTTATCTTTATAGCAAAACTGAGGAAGAAGGAAAAAAACCACGCAGTGCAGGCGCTTTTAGAATCAACCGGAGTTTAAATAATTTAGACATTAATGGTTGTATCAAAGAAACTGCTGATAAAACTATCAGTCACTTGAACTATGAAAAAATCAAGACTGGTAAATATAGAGTTGTTTTCTCACCGGAAGCTTTCTTAAGTTTGTTGGGTGGTTTTTCTAACTTGTTCAATGCTCAAAGTATTCTGGACAACCAAAGCCTATCTACTCCTGATGATTTAGGTAAGCAAATTGCTTCCCCTCTGCTTTCGGTTTATGATGACGCACTGCATCCAGCGAATGTAGGTGCAGAAACTTTTGATGGCGAAGGAACTCCCACTCGCCAGATTTCGCTGATTGAAAATGGCGTTTTAACAGGTTTTCTTCACAGTGCTGGAACTGCTAAAAGGATGAATGCTAAGCCAACGGGTAATGCAAGTATTGGCGCAAAAGTCAATGTTAGTCCAAATTTTTATCACGTTTTCTCAGCAGCAACTCCTGAGCAGGAATTTAGTCTAGAAACTTCTGAGAATGTGATTTTGATTGATGATTTACAAGCTCTCCATGCTGGAGTTAAGGCTTTACAAGGCTCATTTTCTTTGCCGTTTGATGGTTGGCTAGTCAATAAGGGTGTTAGGACAAGTATTGAGTCAGCAACAGTTGCGGGCGATTTTTTGGAACTCTTGAAGTCAATTATTTATATCGATAAAGAGGCGGAGTTAACTCCAGGGGGCGTTTGTCCCAAAATTTGGGTGGATGAACTATCCATTACTGGAGAGTAAAACCTAAGAGTTAGGGGTTAGTGGTTAGGAGTTTTCATTTTTAAACTGATAACTCTTAACTCATAACTCTCATTCTTCTCCTCCGATACCAAGATTAATATCAAAGCCATCAGCACCATTTAGATTAGTACCAATCATCACAGCGCCATCTACTTGAGCGTTATGCAGATTAGCATCACTTAAATTAGCGTTAGTAAGATTAGCATTTTCAAAGGTAGTACCACTAGCAAGAGTTTCTGTGAGATTAGCAGACTTCAAATTTGCGCCAGTTAAGTCAGCACCTTCTAAGTTAGCGCCTTCAAGATTAGCACCCTGTAAATTTGCTTTTCTCAAATCAACGCCTATTAGGTGAGCGCCTTTTAAGTTCACACCTGTTAAATCACATCCGAAACATGCTCTAGTTTCTAGCAAGCGCCGGAGGGGGGTGGTATTTTCAGCTTTTACAGGGATGGGAGCAGTTAGAGCTACTGCGCTGAGTAAAGCTGCTGCTGTAAGAAATATCGCTTTCATTTTTGTGTATCTCCGTCACTTCTAGAAGTTATTGAATACTTAACTTCTACAGTTCTATTGTCTCAAATCTCAAAATCCTGTCCTCATGCGAGCGGAGTAATTTAAATTATCTATGAGACTACGTATTGTTTGTTTAGTTAGTCCGATGGGACTAAAATCAGATACGTATAAGAAAGCCTTTTAGGTTGAATAAAGAATTTCAATTAAAATTTAAAACTTAATTCTGTTGTGCGATAGACCAAAATCCTGTACGAAAAATTCCACGCACAAGCGAAAAGTTCTGTTAACCTAAGCTTTAGTGGTATCTTTTGGTTGCTGCTTTTGTTTATAACGCAAAGCTACACCAAAGCCAGCAGCAGTCAATGAACCCATGATAGTCAGCGGTTCGGGAACGGGTTCAGGAATGGATACGGGTGTCAGCAAATAGGCATGATATTGACCATTTAATATACCTCTACCCACAATTTGTCCTTTATTGTTGATATCAGCTGCGTCCTCTAGTTCCCATCCAGAATCAGAAGCTATTAAATTATTAATATCTTTTAGTTGACCATCCCACAAAAAAGCATGGCGCTGTCCAGTTAGAGGAGAAATCTCAGAAATACTTGAGTAACCAACTACCTGACCTAAGTCATTAATACCTGTAGCTACACTATAAGTATTAACATTAGAACCAAGAATTCCTAAGCCAAATACATCACCATTAGACCACAATACAGCTTCATTATCTGAATACCCAATCACCTGTCCTTTGTTGTTAATATCGTAACCAGCACTCTGCGAAGAACCATTAAGTGCAGGGAGTTTGATTACTTTATCTGGAGTTAATACAACAGCATGAGAGTCATAAATAGGTGGTTGACTAAGAGGAAAAGAAGTACCAACAATTTGACCTAAATTATTAATTTCTGAAGGGTAAAAAGATGGGTTATTAGGAGAATTCAAACCTGTTTTGATACCATTTTCCCACAACCAACCTAAATATTGATCTTGACCTTCCGAGTTAGTAGTGATTGCACCACCAACTACCTGACCTAAATCGTTAATTGCTCGTGCCGTATTGAAATTAGTGATGCCGTTAAAAGAGCCTAAGTCAGTAACAGTATTTTGATTACCTAAAAGAGGATGATCTCCATTTAAGTCTGTCCGGCCACCTACCATCTGACCACTATTATTTATATCACTGACAAAACCACGAAAGCCTAATAGACCAGAACTACTTAAGCGATTAAACGTTTTTAACTCAGTTGTATTACCATTTTCCCATAAAAAAATTTGCTGTGTTGCTGGTTTTAATAAAGTCCCATCACTAGAGTACTTATCGTACTGAAAGTTATCAAAAATTACTTGACCAACGTCATTAATTTTGGTAGCAGATGTAAAGTCAGGATATTCACCAAAAGATCCTAAGTCAGTAATAGAATATAAATTTGTTGCTTGAGCAGATTGAACTTCTAATAACGCCAAGCTTAAGACAGTTCCAGTAGTTGCAATAGCTAATTTTGCCAAGATATTGTTTTTCATTTTTATTTTATTATCATGTGTGTGAGAATTGTGTTTCGGTAGCAATCTTGCAGAAATTTATACTAAACAAGATTGTGAAATATTGGAACGGAAAACAATGCTAATATAAGTGTAAAATTTAAACTTCATCCTGATATCACATTTTTTTTTCAAACGCAGATGTGATATCAGTTAAAGTTATTAACCTAAGCTTTAGTAACATCTTTTTGGTGCTGCTTTTGTTTGCAACGCAAAGCCACACCAAAGCCACCAGCTGTTAATGAACCCAAGATAGTTAAAGGTTCAGGAACAGTTTTTAGTGTCAAAGTTGTTGATCCCAAACGAATAATAGATTCTGATGTCTGAATTGCTGTAACCAATGCTGATCCATCTTTCAACAAAGATAAATCTACAGGAGAAAAAGTGAAATTAAATTGTTCTGGCATCTGATTAGAATAACAGTCAGCGAATCTTACACACTGCGCCACCTGTAGACCATCTAATAAGAGATTCAAGCCTGAACTGTTGGGAACATCTGAGTTACCGAAAGTACCACTAATAGATGCGGATACAATCTGTTCGCCCGAAGGAATTATATACGAAAATGTACCAACCGTAACCGAAGGCAGCGGAAATGGTGTGCTTTCATCAAAGAGTTCACCGCTGAATTCTGGTAAGGTCGAGGTGATTATGGCTGCTTGTGCTCTACTTGAAGATAGCACTGCTTCAAGAGCAAGTAGTGCTAATGCGATAGTAGTTATAGATAATTTTTCTTGAACACTAGAAATAAACATAAAAATCATTTTCCCTATCTGCATTACTGACAGATAAATATTACGGTCTATTGATCAATAATTAATCATATTTGCATTGGCAAATATTAAGGCAAAAAACACAATTTATAGAGAGGTAACCGCAAATATTTAGTACTATTTAAGCACCTCATTGATCACATCCCTGAAAACACAGTGCTAAGATGAATTTAATTTTTCATCTTTTCCTCAATCTGAGAATAATTAAAAATCGATAAAATTAAAGTAACACTGTATTAACCTGTTATTAACATATTACGTATTTAACAATACTTGATCATTGTGTTTTATTTACGTATCTTTACAGGACTTTATCCGAAACTTAACAATAACTTTGCAAAGTCAGGCAGGTTGAGTTTTTCAATTTTGGCTAGGCTAGCTCAAGCGCAGCTTGTTTGGTGTGTGAGCCGGGCCTGATTATATTTTTTGTAAAATGCGATCGCCATTCTGAGTTAATATTGATTAATCACAAATCGGTGTCATTCTAGGAAGTTTCAGAACAACGCCGATTTTTTGGTATGCAAAAAATAAAGATGCACTTTTTAGCACACCCCCCATTGCGATAAAAAGTGTCCTTCTTTACAGATCTTTCGGAATTTTTACAAGACTGATGTAACCTGGTTATGCATTAGCCAGAATGGTTATTGCTATTCAGTTTTAGCATTTTGAATTGCCTAAGCCTTGGATGTTGGCTTCAAAAATAGCCACGCCACAAAGAATGTCGCCGCTGTGAATAGTTGCGTCAGATCCAAAGCAGATAGATAGCCATCGGCAAATGAAGCAATACTGCGATCGGTAATGCCAAATACCCAAGATGAGAGGCCAAACAGCCAAATCCCATTCTTGAGATTTCCGACAAATTCTTTAGAGTCTGATGGTTCTTGGTTGTTCATAATCTTCTGCTCCGTTTGTGAAGAATCTGGTGATTGACTGGTAAAAACTTTTTCTGACTCCTGACGCTGAATTTACTTTATATTAATAAATATTTCAGGTACTTGACTTCACTGCCTAGAGGCACATCTCCTAATCTTGACATTCCCCCTTTGGTTAAGTCACCTTGGATGCATTGCAATGGCTTGATTTTTTTATCTCTTAGACTGGAAGTTGAATAATTTAATTACTAAATCATTAAAAAACTATATAAACATTTATAGATAAATTACAGAAAATACTCCATAAGGCAGATGTATTTCAATGGCAGCCCAAGAGTAAAAAGAACGCGCATATAGCTATTGGCTAAAAAAGATGCGTATCAGGTATTTATATCCTGCAAATTTCGGACTTCATTCTTTAGATACTCATGACTCAGTTGCACAATTTACTTAAATTTAAACTAGGGCAACAGTTGATAAACTTAGTTAATGACCGCAATCCATCTCCAAAATCTACTTAATACACAGCAGTGCCAAAAAAGCACTTCGCCTCACTTAGGGCTAGTTTGCATCACCTTTGACAAACAAGTGCGCTTTCGGACAATGACGCGTACGCGCTACTTAAAACTCTCTCTCTGCGATCGCGAAAGTGCTCTAAGAGAACTATATAGCCATAACTTACAGCGTTTGCATGATGCTCTCTCCTTTTGTCAGGAGAACGGAATTCGGCTGTATCGTATGTCCTCTGGTTTGTTTCCTTTGAGTGACATGGAAGACGAAATCGGCGCAAATATTTTAGAGGAAATGAGCGCTAACTTAGGCGAAATTGGTCAGCGAGCGCAAGCATTAAGCATTAGAATGGTGCTGCACCCAGACCAATATGTAGTGTTGAGTTCTGATTCTGCCGAAGTGGTACAAACAAGTATCAAAATTCTCGAACGACATGCGCGGACATTTGACTTATTGAGTTTACCGCGATCGCCTTGGTCATTAATGAATATTCATGGTGGCAAATCTCAACGCACCGAACAACTGGTAAAAGTAATTTCAGAATTACCAGAAGCAATTAAAAGCCGCTTGACTTTAGAGAATGATGAATACGCTTACAGTGCCAGCGAAATTTTAGCAGTGTGTCAGCAAGCTGGTATACCAATGGTATTCGATGCCCATCACCATATTTGCCACGAAAATCTAGACAGCTACGATCATCCGAGTGTAGCAGATATGTTTTACGCAGCGCGAGAAACTTGGACGAATCCAGATTGGCAGTTAGTACATATTTCTAATGGTGAAATGGCTTTCAACGACAGAAAACATAGTGATTTGATTACTGCTATGCCTAGTGTCTATCATCAAGCACCGTGGATAGAAGTCGAAGCCAAACACAAAGAAGAAGCGATCGCCCATTTGCGCTCTTGGTGGCTTATGGGACAATAATTTCACATAAAAAAATACTTTGCGCCTTTGCGCCTTTGCGTGAGATCAGAAAAAGAATATGGCGATCGCAATCGATTTTGGTACTAGCAACACAGTCATTACTCGCTGGAATCCTGTAACCCAGCAGCCAGAAACCCTAAATCTACCTGGGTTATCAATTCAACAAAGTTTAAATCCGCCATTGATTCCCAGCCTGGTTTATGTTGAAGAAGCAACACAGGGTAAAGTTTTAGTAGGGCAACAAGTACGCGATCGCGGTTTTGACCTCAAAGGCGAAACACGATTTTTCCGCAGCTTCAAGCGGGGTATTGGTGCAGATATCCAAGGTTTCTTACCCGAACTAGATGGGCAAATCATCACCTTTGAACAAGTAGGACAATGGTTTCTCACCAAGGTAATTGAGCAACTAATACCCCTGCAAGGTGGGTTAGATTCTTTAGTGTTAACAGTCCCCGTAGACAGCTTTGAAACCTATCGTCATTGGTTGGGGAAAGTTTGTCAATCTCTCCCTGTCGAACAAGTGCGAATGCTAGATGAACCAACAGCCGCAGCTTTGGGTTATGGCTTAGCAGATCAAGAAATTCTTTTGGTAATTGACTTTGGTGGCGGTACTTTGGATTTGTCCCTTGTACAGTTGGCTCAAGGTGTGCAAGCAAACACAAAACCCCTAGGATTTATTCTCAAGTGGGGTAATAAATCCTTGGCTGAAGACTCCAAGCAAAAGGTAAAAACTGCTCGCGTACTAGCAAAAGCCGGACAAAATTTAGGCGGTACTGATATTGATAATTGGTTAGTAGATTACTTTGCCAAAACTCAAGGACTGGCGGTAAGTCCCCTGACAATGCGACTCGCAGAAAAAGTAAAAATTCAACTATCAACCCAAAACCAAGCCAGTGAAGTTTATTTTGATGATGAAACATTTGAAAGTTATGAACTGGAACTAAACCGCGACACCCTAGAAAATATCCTTAAAGAACACGCATTTTTTGAGTTACTTGATGAGTCGATGACGACACTATTGCAGCAAGCAAGACGCCAGGGGATAGAACTTGCAGATATTAATGCAGTGTTGTTAGTTGGTGGTACTGTGCAATTACCAGCAGTGCAGACATGGGTAAAACAGTATTTTGAGCCAGATAAAATTCGTTGTGAACGTCCTTTTGAAGCGATCGCTCAAGGTGCATTACAGTTAGCTCAAGGCATAGAAATTAAAGACTTTCTCTACCATAGTTACGGTGTCCGCTACTGGGATCGCCGCAAAGGACGCCACAAATGGCATCCGATTATTAAAGCTGGACAGGCATACCCCATGAGTCAGCCAATGGAGTTAGTTTTAGGCGCGTCTTTGGAGAATCAACCCAGTATTGAGCTAATTATGGGAGAATTGGGAGCAGATACAGGTAACACCGAAGTTTTTTTTGATGGCGATCGCCTAATTACTCGCCGTTCTGACAATGGCGAAACCACCGTCAGACCCCTCAACGATCAAGAAGGTGCTAGAACAATAGCCCAACTCACACCAACTGGACATCCAGGAAGCGATCGGATTAAAATCCTGTTTCAAGTTGATGAGCAACGCTTTTTGCGAATTACCGTTGAGGACTTATTGACAAATGACACACTGTTGGAAAATCAACTCGTAGCACAGTTGAGTTAGATCCGCTAAATTGCTCATTTGCTCATACAAAATCTCTGGCGTTGCTGAATTGAAGTACGAAACTTGAACAGGACTTACGTAAAAGTTGCTAACGCCGCTTAATTTATCGTTCGCGTAGCGTGCCGGAGGCATACCGCCAAGACGCCAAGAATTCGTAGAGTATGGTAAGTCCTATTGAAAACTCAATATCTCAAACTCCTACTCTCTGCGCCTCTGCGTGAGATAAATTCATACCCGGACTCAGCAACGCCAAACCCCTACTCCTCACTCCAAGTTCGCAACTGCAAATACACTAATACCATTGTCACTGCTAACAGCACTGTCGCCCCTGCGGCTGCATAGCCAAAATCAAATTGACCAAAAGCTTCTTGATAAATGTAGTAAACCAATAAATTAGTTGAATTCAGCGGCCCACCGCCAGTAATCACATAAACTTGCTCAAAACTCCGCAATGTAAAAATCGCAGTGGTGACAATTGCAAATATGACAGTCGGTCGCAATCCGGGCAAGGTAATATGCCAGAATTGTTGCCAAGCGTTTGCTCCATCCAAATCTGCTGCTTCATAACGACTGGGGGGAATTGTTTGCAACCCCGCTAAAAACACCACCATATTAAAACCCAGTTGTTTCCAAATGCTTAATAATATTAGTACTGGCATTGCCCAAAATGTGTCTCCTAACCAGGGTATTGCTGGAATGCCAAAAAAAGCTAAAAGTCCGTTAACCGGCCCCGATGTCTGAAATAGCCAGCGAAATCCTAAACCAGCCGCCACAAGCGAGATAATTGAGGGTAAAAAATAGGCACTTCGCAGTATTCCCCGCAAGGCTATGGAGCGATTTAGTAGCACTGCCAATCCCAAAGGAATAACTAAACTGGGAATGACGGTGGCAACGGTAAAATAAAAAGTGTTACCAAGAACTTGCCAGAAATCGGGGTTGAGTAGTAAGCGCCAATAGTTCTTTATGCCTATCCAATAAGTACCTGATGAAGTGAAACTACCAGCGGTGAAACTAAGGTAAAACAGATAGGCGATCGGCCAAATAATAAAGACGCCTAGTAAAATTAGTGCTGGTGTGAGAAAAATCCAGGCAGCCACAGTATCATTATCCAGCAGTTGCATAGGCGATCGGGTTGTTTTCATAGCAATGATGGCTAGTGTAAGGTTGTTATTCGCAGAAGTACTGTTAAGATCCTGTCAATCTAATGACTTTTACGCAAATGCTTAAATTCGCCTATTTTGGCAAACTCCAAATCGCTAGCAAATTGCTTAGCTTTAGCGTATTTATAATACTACTGATGAAACTCGAACCAATTGTAGTTGCTCAGCCTTCCACAGCACCAAGGCCAACGCCATCTCAACCAGCTAAGCAGACAAACCCGATTATCCAAAAATTATCGGGGCAATGGCAAACTCAAGAGTCTTCATCCCTTCAAACACTAACTTTCATTTTTACACCAGAAGGCAAATTATTTATCTTGTTGCCCAATTCTAATACTCCTGTTGCCGCCGAAGTTAAATATCGCATCAACCCGACGCCACAACCCATGCATCTAGATGTCACAATTCCTAGTAATCAGCAACCAGTATTGACAATTTTTGAATTTACTGCTGATGGTCAGTTGCGACTGCAATTAGATGAAACCAATCCTGGAAAACCCAGACCCACAACTTTTTCTCCAAAGGTATCGCTATTCAAAAAAGTTTCTGATGCTACCACATTGCCTGATAATATCCAACTTATCGACCCAAAAGGAGGAAATCAAGCAACCAATCAGCCAGAAGTTGAAGGTAAACAAATTATTGGTACTATAAACCGCGGGCAACAGGCTTACTATCTGGAATACCAAAAATTTAGTACAACTCTTGAGCAACTGGGTCTTGATATTAAGCCAGAAACGGAGAATTACCGTTACCGGATAGTATCCCAAGACAAGCAAACCCAAAGTGTAATCAGCACAGCAGTTGCCAAAAAACCTGAATTAAGAAGCTATACAGGTATTACATTTGTCAAAAAAGTTAAAGGTGAAATTCTTACAAGTACAGCTATTTGTGAAACTGATAAACCTTCAACTAAACCACCACTTCCGCCAACACTTCCTTCCAATAATTTCCAACAAGTTAAATGTCCAGTAGGCTCGCATTTATTAGTAAGATAGAAGTTTTATGAGTAATAATTTCCCAGCAAATGCTGATGCAGCTTGCCTGATTTCTCCCAACATCTCTAGTAACCAATTTACACAAAGCGCTCCCTTGAAACTGGGAATTATGGCTTCTGGGAATGGCAGTAATTTTGAGGTGGTTGCTCAAGCTATCCAAGACGGACAGTTAAACGCCCAAATTCAAGTTTTGATTTATAATAACCCTTCAGCTAAAGCAGCGGTCAGGGCAGAAAATAGAGGTGTAGATGCTGTTTTATTGAATCACCGCAACTACAAAAGCCGGGAAGAATTTGACGCGCAAATTGTCCAGACGTTGCAGAAATATGATGTTGAGTGGGTGATTATGGCAGGCTGGATGCGACTGGTGACAGAAGTATTAATTGATGCCTTTGCCAACAAGATTATTAATATCCACCCTAGTTTGTTGCCCAGTTTTAAGGGAGTCCATGCTGTTGAACAAGCTTTGGCATCTGGGGTAAAAATCACTGGTTGTACAGCGCACATAGCTTGTTTAGAAGTGGACAGTGGCCCAATATTAATGCAAGCAGCAGTGCCAGTGTTACCAGATGACACACCAGAAACCCTCCACGCCAGGATTCAAGTTCAGGAACATCGAATTTTACCACAGGCGATCGCTATGGCTGCTTACTTATCAGAAGCGACACTAAGCATGAGGTAAAAATACATAGCTTCTCCTCTTGCCCGTTACAGTTTCAGATTCCCGACTGCTTTCAGCTGTTTACATAAAAATAGGCACAAATACGCTTTGCAAACACGGCTTGATTGCAAAGCGTGATCGCTATTTTGCTTTGTATAGGAGTTGAGGGCATCTTAAAATTGAGATTGTCATCCCCAAGCATCTCAACTAAATCATGCAGCTGACGATAAATCTTCCCGTTGATTAATTTATATTAAATACTTGCTCACAAATGCGGTTGGAGTCAAACACTCAAACTCTCCTGTTTGTTGAGCTAAAATCTTAATTAACTTATGATTAGCCGAGATAAAACATTGGGATTGACCTTCTTTTGCTGTCAAATAAATCCCCAAATCTTCACGAGGAATGACTCCTAGTGCTTCCATTCTAGCCAAATTGGAGTCTTCAATTTGGACGTAACGAACTTTTAATTTCTGCCAAATTCGTCCAATGATTTCACTCCCCAATCTTTATTCTTTAATCGTTTAGCAACTCTAGAGATTTGGTCAATTAACTCATCCGAAATCACTACCTCAACCCTATCATTGCTTTGATTTTCCCACCCTAACCATTGCAAAATCTGTCCTTCTGCACTATCTAGCTCAACTGCACCAATCAAATAGACATTAGTATCCAAAAAAATCAACTGAGGAATCGTCGTCATTCTATCCAATCTTGCTTTTGTTGGCGTTCTTCTGCTATTTCTCGTTTAACATCTTGCACAAGGTCAATAATTTTCTCCTTAGAATCGTAGCCAGCCTCAGCCAACACCTGTTTTAATCCCTTTTCTAATTGTTCCGCTGACATCAGAGTACGCTGCTGATATTCACTGATGCTTTTCCAAAATTCATTTGTATCTGCTTCTGTTTCAGCAAATAAAATAATCACTCGTACTGAACTTGATGAAGTGCCTTCAATGGGGCGATCTAAAGATAATTGACCTTGTGCATTTATCTTCCCTGTGGCTTGGATTGCTTTCATAAAAGTTTTTGGTATTACGGATGAGGAATGTGATGACAACATATTTATCCTAGCAAAATCGCGATCTGCCTAATATTCCGGTCGATAACTTAAACTTACGCAAAGGTAATGTATTTTTGCCATTACGAGCGTTTGCCCAAAGCGTCCCCAAAGGGTAGTAATTGCGTCGCTTGGCTGAAGTTGGTATCAATGGGATGACTACTCAACCTTTCCTCATAGAGAAGGGGTTGGGGGTTAGGTCTGGTTATTTTGGTCTACCATCTGAAAATCTCTGGAACTGCGATCGCACTAATTATTACAGACTCAAACTTTAATTTTTAATTTTTGACAATTGCCACATTTTCCAAAAATAGCTAGAAATCAAATTTGTAATAATGTGAGCAACAATTGGGACTAATAAGTTGCCAGTAATCAAGGCACTATATCCTAGTATTATCCCAACAATAGATGCCCAAATCACATAAGGCCATTGTTGGGAACCGCTAAGGTGTAAAACGCCAAAGCAAAGACTCGATACGATGACAGCCGTATGATCTGAACCTAAAGCTGGCAGTATCACACCCCGAAATAACAATTCTTCACTCAAACCAGGCAGTAACCCTAGCCAAATTAAGTCTGGTAGAGCTAAGGGTTTAAGTACCAGTTCTAGATAATAATCTGCACTTCTACGGTAGGGAGGAGAAAAGCGATAAGCTAAGCCACTTAACGCGGTGATCATGATCCCCAACCCTACACCTAGCAACAATTCCCTTTCATCCCATTTCCAGGAAAATAAAGAAAAGTTGCCAAAGTATAACGATAGCTTGGCGACTATCAACAAAATGATTGCAGTCGCTCCCATCGCCCCAAGTACTTGGAAGCGCGTCAGGTAGGGAATTTCTGGCTCTTGCTTGTGTTGTTCAACCACAGGTATTTGGGGAGTGGGGGAGTGGGGGCAGAGGGGCAGGGGGAGCACAAGGGGAACAAATACTTACTCTTGACTCTTGTCTCCTAACTACCAAGACGATAATCTAGAACTGAGAGCCGATGGATTGATACCTGCTTTGTGTGCAACCAATACACCCACTGCCTCTAAATATGAGTTTACCTGTATGGATTTGATCCCCAACGGCTGGGGAGGAACTTGTATTTGAGTTTTATTTTCTTCCACTGTAATTATTTGGCATTGCCTCTGGTTTAAACTGAGTAAGGCGCTACTACCACAAGCAGTTGCAGGTACGATCGCAGCATCTACATGATCTGCCCAAATATCTTCTTGTGAAGATGCAACTAACCCTTTCTCTACTATAAATTGTGGGGCGCGACTCAAGCCTACAAGGACGCTCGGTAGGAAAGTATAGCCTAATTCTTCGGCGGCGGAACGGGGTGATAAATCTGGATCTGGGGGTACGCTCAAAAGAGCAGGAGAATGGGCGCAAGGTATTTGAAAGGTTCGCACTAGCAAATGGCTAATTACGGCTTCTACACCCGCTAAGGGATCTACGCCTTTACCATGACGGTAGTTTTGTACTGCCTCTTCATCCATATCATCGGGGAAACGGGCAACAACTGCGATCGCTTCTGCCCCAACTTTTTTAACTAGGATCTCCGCTGCCCTTAATAAGCTATCTGGGTTGCCAATTGTCCCCCAACTAGCTCCCGATGGGGCTGTCCGTAATTCTACATTTAGCGGGGCATCGGTAATTACATAATCTGTTACTGTCAATCCCAGAGTTGCTCTAGCTGCATCCGCTGCTTGCAAGTGTCGTAGCTGCAATTCTGGCTCAATACCTTGGTCTAAAAGCAAACCTACTTTATTTGTATATACAGGTTTTAATCCCCAGCATCCGGCGGCGAATTTGTCAAGTCCATAACCTTCAACATAGAAAGCGTTGGGGAGATTCCAGTACAAACTAGCGCCATTGAGAACATTGGGGTGAGTGATCAGGCGATCGCAAACCTGTGCTATAACTCTGGCAACAGGCAAAGCATCACCAGCATAACCGCCAATGGCAGCCCCGACGCCAGTTGGTACAATTAAAATCGCAGTGTATGGACGTTGCATATTGAGTGCTGAGTATAATCGCGTCTCTACTCAGCACTGCCTTTGGTGACAACAGCTTCAACAGTAGCCTTTTGCTGTGCAACATCCACAGAGGTAATTGCCCAACGTAGGGGTTCACCTTGTTTCTGTAACTCTGCTTCAATTACTTTTTGTAATTCTGTCGGAGTTTCTTGAAGGTCAATTTCTGCGGTAATAAAATGAGTTGTCATCGCTTTAAATCCTGTTGATTTGTAGTTTCTAGAATAGCTGATATCAGGTGCTAATAAATACTTATGTTATTTATCAGTCTTGGAAATATCAGTTATCAATCTAACTGTGTACTGATAACTGTTGACTGATTATTGGTCTTTACCAAATTGCAACTGATAAACTATTTCTTCTTTTTCTGTCTCAATTTTCAAATCAGAAAGAGGTTTAGCGATACAAAGCAATACATAACCTTGCTTTTGCAAATCTGAACTAACGCCCATGCCATCAGTTTGATCTACAGTTCCCTCGGTTATTTGACCAGCGCAAGTTGTGCAAACCCCGGCATGACAGGAACTTGGTAAATCTAAACCAGCGGCATCGGCAACTGATAAGATGGTTTCATCTTCAGGAACTTGCAAAGTATGAATTTTGCCTTGGTGGTGGATTTCCACGGTGTAAGTTTGGGGCATATATAATAGAAGTGTGACGCAATGAGAACTTTTAGCTAAGGCTTCCTTAGATCAGAAGTTCAGTGGACAAACGAATTATATTATCTGACAAATAAGCACACAAACAAGCTAATAAAGACGAAAAGAGAATTATTTTTAAATAGCTTTATCGACAAAAATAGCTATACAGTTATAATTATAAGTCCTCGCTAGACAAAAAACTTAAAGTAAGGAGGCTCACTTCCTGTGAATTCTACCTGTAAAGATTTGTAAGGTTGAATGCTCCTGAAACTTAGGAAGTGATTAGAAACACTTAAAAAATGTTTGGCTGAATATTTGGAGTTCAGAATGCTGGAATCATATCGTAAACACGTTGCCGAAAGAGCAGCACTGGGAATTCCCCCCTTACCTTTGGATGCAAAGCAAACGTCAGAGTTGTGTGAATTACTGAAAAATCCGCCAGAGGGTGAAGCAGAAACATTATTACATTTATTGCGCGATCGCATTCCCCCTGGTGTTGATGCAGCAGCTTACGTCAAAGCTGGGTTTCTCACCGCCATTGCCAAAAAAGAAATCACCAGCCCCCTGATTTCGCGCATAGAAGCGGTGGAATTGTTAGGGACAATGGTAGGTGGTTACAATGTGCAATCTTTAATCGATTTGCTGCAATTTCCCACTGTATCCGTCTCAGACTCATCTGAAACACCTCTAGTAATGGGGGGACAAGGAAAAGAACCCATCGCCGCTTATGCCGCCAACGCTTTAAGCAAAATTTTGCTGGTGTACGACGCCTACCACGATGTCTTAGAATTATCCAAAACCAATCCCTTCGCCAAGCGGGTAATTGACTCTTGGGCAGAAGCCGAGTGGTTCACCCGGCGTCCCACACTACCAGAAGCTATCACCGTCACCGTTTTCAAGGTTCCTGGCGAAACCAACACCGACGATTTATCTCCCGCACAAAGCGCCACCACTCGCCCAGATATTCCCTTACACGCCTTAGTGATGCTAGAGTCACGGCAACCGGGAAGTTTAGCAACAATTGCCGAGTTAAAGAAAAAAGGGCATCCTGTTGCTTACGTGGGTGATGTAGTTGGTACAGGTTCCTCACGCAAATCTGCCATTAACTCTGTATTGTGGCATACGGGAAATGACATACCTTTTGTACCGAACAAACGCGCTGGGGGGTATATTTTAGGTGGTGCGATCGCGCCTATCTTCTTTAACACTGCTGAAGATGCCGGTGCTTTGCCCATCCAATGCGATGTCACCAAGCTAGAAACTGGTATGGTGATTACCATTCATCCCTACAAAGGCGAAATCACCAACGCTGCTGGCGAAGTCATCTCTACCTTTACCCTCAAACCCGATACCATTCTCGATGAAGTCCGTGCAGGTGGACGTATCCCCCTACTTATTGGGCGTACCCTCACCGATAAAACCCGTCAAGCACTTGGTTTAGAACCTAGCACCGTTTTCATCCGTCCTCAGCAACCCTCCGATACAGGTAAAGGTTATACCCAAGCCCAGAAAATGGTTGGCAAAGCTTGTGGATTACCCGGTGTGCGTCCTGGCACATCTTGCGAACCCATCATGACTACAGTTGGTTCCCAAGATACCACAGGCCCCATGACCCGCGACGAATTAAAAGAACTCGCCTGTCTTGGTTTTAGTGCAGATTTGGTGATGCAGAGTTTCTGTCACACAGCCGCTTATCCTAAACCAGTAGACATCCAAACTCAGCAAGAACTACCAGACTTCTTCGCCTCCCGTGGCGGTGTCGCCTTACGTCCCGGCGATGGTATCATTCACTCTTGGCTCAACCGAATGCTGCTACCCGATACTGTAGGAACAGGCGGAGACTCTCACACTCGCTTTCCCTTGGGTATTTCCTTCCCCGCTGGTTCCGGGTTAGTAGCCTTTGCGGGTGCTTTGGGTGTGATGCCTTTGGATATGCCAGAATCGGTATTAGTAAGATTTAAAGGTGAATTGCAACCCGGTATCACCTTACGAGATATTGTGAATGCCATTCCCTACGTAGCAATTCAAAAAGGTTTGCTGACGGTAGAAAAGCAAAATAAGAAAAACGTCTTCTCTGGAAAAATTCTAGAGATGGAAGGCTTGCCAAATTTGAAAGTTGAACAAGCATTTGAACTTACCGATGCTAGCGCCGAACGTTCTTGTGCAGGTTGTACAATTAAGCTGAGTGTAGAGACAGTTGCCGAATATCTGCGTTCTAATATAGTGCTGCTGAAAAACATGGCAGCGAGAGGTTATGGCGATGCACGTACTATCCTGCGTCGCGTTGCCAAAATGGAAGAATGGTTAGCTAATCCCGTACTGATGGAAGCTGATGCAGATGCGGAGTATGCTGAAATTATCGAAATTGATTTGAACGAAATTAAAGAACCAATTGTAGCTGCTCCTAATGATCCTGATAATGTAAAATTATTATCGGAAGTTGCTAATGATCCTGTGCAAGAAGTATTTGTTGGTTCTTGTATGACGAATATTGGTCATTATCGGGCCACAGCTAAAGTTTTAGAAGGTGCAGGCGAAGTAAAAACTCGCTTGTGGATTTGTCCACCAACTCGCATGGATGAACACCAACTCAAAGAAGAAGGTGTGTATGGCATTTTTAATGCTGCAAATGCGCGGACAGAAATGCCCGGATGCAGTTTATGTATGGGTAATCAAGCGCGAGTTGCTGATGGAACAACTGTGTTTTCTACCTCTACCCGCAACTTCAATAATCGCATGGGTAAAGATGCGCGAGTGTATCTTGGTTCAGCAGAATTAGCCGCAGTTTGTGCCCTGTTGGGACGCATTCCCACAGTACAGGAATATATGGATATTGTGGCGAATAAGATTTATCCTTTTGCCGATGATTTGTATCGGTATTTAAACTTTGATCAAATTGTTGGTTTTGAGGATGAAGGGCGCGTAATTCCGTTGGAAGATATGCCAAGGCTTGAGGATATTTTGGGTATGCCAGCTAGTACATTGCGCTAGTTAATTTGTGTCCTTTAGATTCCCGACTTCTGTTAGAAGTCGGGAATTTGAACTTTAGCCCTCTAGCCTATTCTAAAGATTTCTTAACTTCATCTTTGATGTTTTCAACAGTGTGGCGAACTTGTGATTCAGCTTGCTTAGCTTGACCTTCAGCTTTGTCATTAGGGTTGCCAGTAACTTCGCCAACCATCTCTTGTACCTTTCCTTCAATATTTTTAGCAACAGCTTTTGCTCTATCTTCAATACTCATCTTTAACTCCTAGGTTTGCTAATTTATTTAGTTAGTGTTGCTTAGCAAGCTATGCAATATTCATATACTATATTTATGCAACTTTTAATTCTTCTATCTGGAGTTATTTTTATTAAATTTTTTTTTGTCCGTTATGTATAGCTCTGTAAAAGTTTAGTTATTCTTAGAGAATTAAATAAAGTAGCCAAAAGATATAAGCCAATGGTTCTATAGCTATATCTTTCGATGAATACCTTTCAGCCCACAGATAGACTCTGTAGAAATAATATACTGATAAATTACCTACTATTGCCAGAAGTCGTTAGATAGTAGACATACTAGTTCTATCTTTGGGTTTATATCTAAAGAAAAAATTACATAGCATTAAGCTTTGATTATTAAAGCTTATACTAAATTAATTAAAGATGATAATTTGCGAGAATATAATAATTTAATTTATTTATATAAAGCCTATTTTTTGGTAATTAACAAACTATTGGTTTGATAGTATAAATAAAATGATTTTTTTACCGATTTTTTATATATGTAATATCTGGTAGTAAATTTAGATGTTACATGGAGCAATATGCGATCGCAATAACTATATTAATTAGGTATTGTCATCTTGGCTTGCTGCGATGTTACAAGCGATCGCATACGTTAAACCCACTATATAAGTTAAGTTGTGTCTCTTCGGATTTGATCCAAACTAATCACGTAGTAGAAAATTTTTGCTACGAAATCAGAGTTTTTGCCAGATTTCAAGGGTTACATTCTGGATTTGGATAAAGTCGATCTTAAAGATGACCTAATGAGGATTCAAATAATATCTAAAGATTTTCGATATTAGTTCGCTAGATAGATCAGGAATTTTGTAACTTAATTTTAAGATGAAATAGTCAAAAGCGAACAAAACCGCATTTTCATAGAAAAGAGGAGACATTTGTTATGGGTAACATAATTGCTTGGTTGGTTTTAGGGTTAATCGCAGGCGCGCTAGCCAAATTCTTTTATCCAGGACAACAAGGTGGCGGTATTTTATCCACTATTGTATTGGGAATTCTAGGAGCGGTAGTTGGGGGTTATCTAGGACAACTATTGTTAGGAAGTGGTTCAGCAGCAGCAGCATCCGTAGGCGCTTTATCACTCGGAAGTATTTTATTTGCTGTTCTTGGTGCAATGCTATTGATTTTCCTTTGGGGTTTAGTGACTCGTAGAGCTGCATAATTTCGTGAGCTTCAGCTAACACCATTGTAAAACATTGCTAGTCGCAATAAACAGATAAAATGACATTAGAAAAAGAGCGAAGATCTGTTGGCGTTTTTGCTAAACGTTCGGATGCAGAACTAGCACTTCAGGAACTAAAAGCTGCTAATTTTCCAATGCATAAGGTTTCTGTAATTGCGCGAAACGCACAAGAGCAAAGTGATATTGCTGGTATTGAAGTTAAAGAAAATACTGGCAATATAGCTGAGGAGGGTGCTGCTGCTGGAGCAATTACTGGGGGTGCATTAGGTAGTCTGACTGGCTTACTAATTGGTTTAGGTCTTTTGGCGATTCCTGGAATAGGGCCAATCGTACTAGCTGGAGCCGAAGCAACAGCGATCGCTACGGCTTTGGCTGGTGGTGCGATCGGTGCAACCGCAGGTAGTTTAACTGGTGCGCTCCTAGGTTTAGGAATTCCCGAAGCGCAAGCGCAGGCTTATAGCGACTTAGTATCAAAAGGTTACTATTTAGTGATAGTGACAGCTACAGAAGCAGATATTCGTCTTGCCAAAAGTGTGTTCCATTGCCGTGGCATTCAAAAATGGGACGTTTATAATATGGTTCTATCCCCAGGTGGTCGATACAAGTATGGAATTGGTGTTTTTTCTAAGCGCCAAGATATAGAAAAAGCCCTTACTGAACTAAGGACGGCTGGCTTTCCGATGAGCCACATAACAGTGGTTGCTAAAGACACCAGCACTCTCACTGGACTCGCTGAAGTGTATGTCGGCAGTTCCAAAGATAACTATGCTGCATTACAAATTCCTGACGATCTAGCCAAATACTATGAACATCGAGTGACCCTTGGTGATTATTTAGTATTACTGAACGGTACAGATATCCACATAGCAGGTGCAAAAACCATTTTAGAGAGTCATAGGGTTCAACATTTTCGCACCTATAGCCGACCCGTAGTTAATGCAGCTAGAAGCGATTACCAGGTTCTTAATAACAAAACTTAGTTCTGGTCAAGTGATAAAATCTGAATTAATGTAGGAGCATGATGACTAAACAGCTTGCTCCTCATAACTTCTAAACTGATTTGAATATGTGCATATAATAATTAACTAGACTTAAAATATTTTTATCTATCCTAAGTTTGTTAGAATTACTATCTCAGTCTTAAGTAGTTTGATAAGGACTTTGTGGAGTTTCCACTAGCTTATATTATATCCTTAAGCACTTTATCTACTCGCTAAATCTGGAGTTTGTTAGGTTGATTACTGCGCTATAAAAGCTACAACATCTTAGTAAAATTAGATATTTAAGTTATCATAATATACTAAATATTTAATTTTCTCTCAAAAGATATGCAAATTATGAACAATCCGAAGTCGTTAGTGAACAACAAGATTTCCGACTTCTAGAAGATTCCCGACTTCTCTAAAAAGTCGGGAATCTGAGAGTGAGAGTGAAGTAGAGATAGCATAAATAATAACCTTAGATAATGTTAAACAGTTTGAAGATTGGAACCAAGATTGGAGCAGGTTTTGCCTTGAGCCTGGCAATTCTGACTACAATTGGTCTAATCTCCTACAAAAGCACCAATGAACTGATAGAAACTTCGCGCCGAGAAAAACATACTTACCAGGTTCTTAATCAGCTAGACCAGTTCAATTCTCAGCTACTAAACGCGGAAACTGGGCAACGCGGTTACATCATTACTGGCGAACAGCGCTATCTGGAACCTTACAGCGCTGCTATGGAAAGGTTGGAGCAACAAATTAAAGAACTTCAAAAGTTAACAGCAGATAATCCTAACCAACAAAATCGGCTTGATAGATTGCAGCCATTGATAACCAAGAGGATGGCTGTGATGAAGAATGTGATTAATCTACGGCAAAGCCAAGGCTTGGAGCCTGCTCAGAAAGCTATTCTGACAGACAGTGGTAAGCAGTTGATGGATGAGATCCAGAAAGTGTTACAGGCGATGGAGACTGAAGAGAATGTACTGCTGAAGCAGCGTTCTCAAAAAGCAGAAGCAGCCACGCAGCAAACTGTCGCCAGCATTGCCTATGGAATTCCCTCATCTTTTTTAATCTTAGCTTTAGTAGGATTTTTCCTAACCCGACATATCTCAAAACCGTTGCAACAAGTTTCTGATATGGCGGAAAATATTCGGGATGGGGATTTATCGGTAAGTCTACCACACAGCGATCGCCAGGATGAAATTGGCGTATTAACGCGAACTTTCAACCAGATGATTATTAATCTGCAAAACACAACTCAAAAAAATGAGGAGCAAAAGTGGCTCAAATCTAATTTGGCTGAATTTACCCAAATGCTTCAGGGTCAGCGAAATCTAGAAAGTGTGTCTCGCATGATATTGTCGAATCTCGCACCATTGGTTGGAGCACCGCAAGGCGTTTTTTACATAATGGACTCGGTAGACAACCAGCCTGTGCTGAAGTTGTTGAGTAGCTATGCTTACAAACAGCGCAAAAATGTTGCAAATCAGTTTCACTTGGGTGAAGGACTAGTAGGACAGTGCGCCTTAGAAAAACAAAGAATTCTCCTGACTCAAGTTCCCAGTGATTACATTCGCATCAGTTCTGGCTTGGGAGAAGCTTTACCGCTAAATATTATTGTGTTGCCTATACTGTTTGAGACGCAAGTGAAGGCTGTTATTGAACTTGCATCTTTTCAGCCTTTTAGCGAGTTGCATTTGGCATTTTTGGAGCAATTTAGTGAAATTATTGGTGTGTTTTTGAATAATATCGCTGCCAATGTGCAAACTCAACAACTGCTTCAAGAGTCAGTAACTCTAACACAGGAATTGCAAACCCAGCAAGAAGAACTACAGCAAAGCAATCAACGCTTAGAAGAACAAGCACACGATTTAGAAGAATCTAGATTTCTCCTGAAGCAATCTAACGAAGAATTACAGCAGTTGAATGAGGAGCTAGAAGAAAAGGCAGAATTATTAGAGGTACAAAACCGAGAAGTTGCCCGCAAGAATCAGGAAGTTGAACAGTCAAGAAAGTCTTTGGAAGATAAAGCTGAGCAACTGGCATTGTCTTCAAAATATAAATCAGAATTTTTAGCGAATATGTCCCACGAGTTACGGACGCCGCTTAATAGCTTGCTGATTTTAGCACGACTTTTGTCAGACAATTCTGGGGGCAATTTATCAGATAAACAAGTGGAATATAGCCGCACAATCTACTCTGCTGGTACGGATTTGCTGGAGTTGATTAATGATATTTTAGATTTGGCAAAAATTGAGTCAGGCACTCTATCAGTAGATATTTCGCGAATCAACTTGAGAGATTTGCAGAGTTCTCTAGAGCAGACTTTCCGCCAAGTTGCTCAGAATAAAGGACTCAGTTTTGCTATTGAATTGGGCGACAACTTACCAGATGTAATTTCTAACGACCCCAAACGCCTCCAACAAGTGCTGAAAAACCTGCTGTCTAACGCTTTGAAATTTACCGAACAAGGAAGCGTGAACCTACAAATTAGCATGGTTGCGGAGGCTGTACAACTTGATGGCAACGGACACAGCAGTCCGATAATTGCTTTTGCAGTCAGCGATACGGGTATTGGTATTCCAGTCGAGAAGCAGAAGATCATTTTTGAGGCATTTCAGCAAGCAGATGGCACAACCAGCCGCAAGTTTGGGGGAACTGGCTTAGGTTTGTCGATTAGCCGCGAGCTTGCTCAGCTTTTGGGAGGGAGAATTGAACTAGTTAGCCAACCAGGGGAAGGAAGTACCTTTACTCTATATCTACCGCAGACTTATTCAGGGAGTGGGGAAAGAGCTACTCAGGAGCAATGGAAAAGGCAGGAAGTTTTATCCTTACTACCTCCGAAATCCCAAATACAGGAAGCTAAGCCTCAGACTTCTGTGCATCAGCCGACAATCTCCGAAATCCCAAATACAGGAAGCCAACCCTCAGACTTATCTCTATCAGCGAAGCAACTCCCGAATTTGCCTAATGAAGTCGCAGATGATCGAGATACAATTCAAAGTGGCGATCGCATTTTGCTCGTAATTGAGGATGACGATAAATTTGCCCGTATCTTACTAGAAATGGCACGTGAACAGGGCTTTAAAGTGCTCGTTGCTTTAAATAGTAAACAAGGCTTAATGTTAGCTCAACAGTTTAAGCCCGATGCGATTACGCTGGATATTCGGATGCCAGATATGGACGGTTGGTCAGTACTTGATCGTTTAAAACGCGAACCAGATACCAGGCATATACCAGTACACATCCTTTCTAGTGATGACAGACAGCAACGGGGATTACAGCTAGGAGCGATTACCTACCTGCAAAAACCTGTTTCTCCAGAAGACCTAACTCAGGTATTAACTGAAATTAAAGGCTTTATTGAGCGTAAGGTCAAAAATCTTTTAGTAATCGAAGATGACCCCGTACAAGCCCAAAGTATTATCGAACTAATCGGCAATAGCGATGTCCAGAGTACGGCGGTGGGTACGGGAGCAGAAGCACTCTCAATTTTGCGATCAAATCGCTTTGATTGTATCGTCCTGGATTTAGGTTTGCCCGATATGAGCGGGTTTGAACTGATTGAGCAGATTAAGCAAGAATCCAGCCTTTTGAAACTACCAATTATCATCTATACTGGCAAAGAATTAAATCGGCAAGAAGAAAGCCAACTCAGAGGGCTGGCAGAGACAATTATCATTAAGAATGTGCGATCGCCAGAACGATTGTTAGATGAAACTGCCTTATTTTTGCATCGAGTGCAAGCAGATTTACCCCCGCCTAAACGTCAAATATTAGAGCAACTGCGCCAAACCGATCCAGTACTAGCTAATCGGAAAATTCTGATTGTGGATGATGACCTGCGTAATATTTTTGCTCTTACTAGTTTATTAGAAAGCTTCCAAATGCAAGTGCTATTTGCTGAAAATGGCAGAGATGGCATTGAGATGCTGCAAGCTAATCCCGACATTAGTATAGTTTTAATGGATGTGATGATGCCAGAAATGGATGGTTACGAAACAACTCGCGCCATCCGCCAGCAACAACTGTTCCGCTCACTGCCAATTATTGCTTTAACAGCCAAAGCTATGCCAGGCGATCGCGAAAAGTGCATCGAAGCTGGAGCCTCTGATTACATTACCAAACCTGTAGATACCGAGCAACTGCTTTCACTATTGCGGGTTTGGCTGTATCGGTAGAATTTATCATTTGTAATGGAATACGCCCCGCTTTTTTATGAGTTAAGGCTTTCTAGCCTTTTTGCGTGCTGCGTCAGGTAGTTGGCTACTTCTTGTCCACAGGCGTAAATTTCGCTCAAGCCAACAGTAGTAAAATATAGGTAAGTTTAGCAAAGTTTTTGGTTATTTAATTAACCTCTGGAAAAATTACTACACCAGTTTGACGCCACTTGCTACAATAGGAAACTGCCAAAGTTTTGATGGTTAGAAAGTCGCTGCTTAGACTTCTCTTTGCACACAACTGGCTCTCCAGTATCAGTGCCTCGCCGATAAACTTGTTCCATAAAACACTTTGTATAGCCTAAAACGATGAAAGCATCTGCTAATTTCGACTTTGAAGACGAAAAATTTAATGCACCGCCTTCTCAAGTCATTCCTTGGTGTCAGATGATCAATCCTCGGTATGGCACAGATGGCATTCAGCCTCACGGTTTGGCGATTAAGCTAGATAATGCCCACGCTGTTGGCTTTCAACCAGATGACAATTGGCAGCAGGTGGAGCATGAATTTAGCTCTGGAGTCGAAACTGTCTTTATTACTAGCACTCCCCAATTAGTTATAGTGCGTCGGGGGCCATTGTCTGTCAAAGACCGAGAAACTGGTCTCAAACTGGGTACGCTCAAAGAAAATTATGATGCTTTTTTAGCAGATAAACTTAAATTTAAAACCTTTACTCGCTATCTAATTTTTTTAGTGGGTGAAAATAAAAAGTTTTTACATGAATCACCATTACAATTAACTCTTAATGGCGCAGCTGGAGCAAGTTTCAGCAAAACCTACTGCGAATTTCAACAAGGCAAAGTCGTCAGTGGGTTCGTTGCTGAACTAGAAAAGGCTTATGCTGTATACCGCAAGCAACCTTTAACGCCAAAAGGCCCGCTATTCCACGCTCACGGGATTTTTTGCCCCATAATTGAGTGTGAAGAAAGAGGCATTGAACCAAATACAGTTCTAGTTGCTTCAACTGTGGATTACAAACATCCTACAGTTGGGACGCTAACACAATACCTAATTGCCTCAGATTCGCTTGAGTCTGCAATGATCTGCAAGACTTTTGAAGAACACAAAGATTTTGGTAAGGAAACTGTAAAACTAGAAACACCCAAGATGGCAATGGCTGGGGTTTCTAGCTCTTACGTTTACGCTGATGAAGATGATTTTGCTTATCCCCCGTATTAGGAACTGGGGATTAGGAACTCTTAAGAGGGGGAAAAGGGGATGGTTTTTCCCTTTCCCCCTTCCCCCTTTCCCCATGCCCAATGCCCTATTCCCTAAGCAGTAAATAATATAATGAACCATTACCGCCTGTAACACCAGCGCGATCGCCTGCTAATTTACCAGACCCCATGAAGTAATCTACCCTTCCTGGCCCTTTGATGGCGCTGCCTGTATCTTGATCGAGTACAAAACGGCTGACAGTACGACGCTCTAGTTTGCCAACACTGGTAGGGTAGGGAAATGAGTTGTAAATCAGCGCTAGTGCTCCCGGAGGCATGAGAGACTTATCTGTAGCAATAGAACGCTCTGCTGTCACTGGTACATGAATACTGCCCGTAGCTGGTCTACCGGCTGTTTCTTGGAAAAAGATAAACCGTTCCCAGCGTGGCAGATAGTTATTCAACTCCTGCGGCTGTGTTTGGAAGTAACTAATCAGCCGCGGTAATGTCAATCCTTCCAGCGGCAGTTTGCCATCTTTTGCCAGTTCTTTGCCGATACTAGTCCAGGGGTAATCTGTTCCACCTGCATAGCCAATTGATGTTTTTGTACCATTAGTTAACTTAATTTGAGCAGAACCTTGGATGTGTACCATGTATGCATCTAAGCGATCGCGAAACCAAAACATTTCTAAACCACGCAATTGGCTTTTATCCCCTAGCAAACCATCCTTCCCTTCCAAATCAATGCGTTTGGGATGGGGTTTAGCCCATTGATTGAAGTCTGATGGTAGTCGATAAAGGGGATACTTGTATACCGAGGTTTTGACTCGGCTAGCAGTATAAACAGGCTCGTAATAAGCAGTGAATTTAACAGTACCCTTGCCATCGTTGCCCACGGATTTGTAAAAGACAAACTCTCGACGGACAGCGGCTTGTAGTTGCGCTGTTGACTTAGAACTAACAACTAGTTGGCGGAAACGGAGCAAACTTCGACGGACGCGATCAAGAGTAATTTCCTTAATCGGATAATTTTGATATGCTGCGATCGCCTCCTTTTTTGCCAAATAACGCAGACTGTTGTCAATCGAAGCCAATAGCGCTTTGCGATCGCCTGCTTTACCTCTTTGACCCAAAATTTGCTCATCCCATCCCAAACAAGCATACCGGGGCGCACAACTTCCCAGAGCGACTGGTTCTAGTGGCGGTATTTGCGGAGTAGTTGGGACTGGCGGTAGCAGGATCTCAGGAGTAGTCGGTACTGGCAGCAGTAAGTTAGGAACCTGAGCAACAGCTGACCAGAGTGGATTTACAAGGGCAATTCCCATCAAGGAAAGCAAAGCAAGGGTTTTTCTCATCATTTAGTTGAATCTTTCAACACTAGAACTAAAAACGGGTTCTACTCGGATTGCCACAATCCGAGATGGGCGTACTACCATATACTCCCCTTGAATATTCTTGATCGGCACGCTAATAAAATCATGGGAAGCAGATTTTGGCACAAGTTCGCTACTATACCACTTCTGAAATTCTTGAATAGTCGAAAAACGTATTTCTTCCCTGTGACCGGTTTCCAGTAGGAGGTATACGGCATATTCATTAGGAGTTCTAGGCATAAGGTTGAATCATTTGAAAAACATCCAACCCATTGTTAACCACGTAACCCCCGAATGAAAAGGGTAAGCATACGGGAGCAGTGAAAGCTTTTCACCAGAAGCATGAGAGTTTGAAATTAGTAATCCATCACTCATCACTCCTAATTCTTAACTTTTACTTTCACTCTAGACGGTCAATGCTTTAACCAGTTCCCAGGGATTTCTTCAAGGAGGACTACAGCAGGGTCAAAGTTAGTGGCATCTTTATAGAGAGTACTATTTTGGCAAATTAAACTTAGTGTTTATTTTTTAAGTTTTTTAACATATTGTTGTGTAATGCCACTTTACAAATAAAGCTGGTATCTAAGCTTGTGCAATATCATTTATATCTGTAATAAAGCAGCTAATTACCAGTTAAACAAATATTAATTTTTTGTTGCAACATAACCAGCTTAAGCAGTAGCTAAGCTTATTTAGGTTATTCCTGAGAGTACAATTATTTCCTTACCTATAATTTAGTGATGCCTTTGCGATTTTCACGTCGTTTATTTATTTTACAACTGTTAGGTTTGACATTTGCTGCATGCCAATCAACACCACCCTTTGAAGGTGCATTAACTATTGGTGTTATTAACTATGGTGGGGGCGAAGAGATTATTAACCAATATGCTAAGTTTAATCGTTATTTAGGCGAAAAAACAAAAGCATACATTCAGCTAGAGCCTGTTTTCAACGAAAACAATGCGATTGAGCGTCTTCAGGCTCGTGCTTGGTCATTGGTATTTGCACCACCAGGGTTAGCAGCTATTGCGATCGCTCGATATCAATATGTTCCGCTTTTTCCTTTACTGGGTGTGAGTAATTTGCGCTCAATCTTGGTTGTTCGTAAAGATAATCCAATTCAGGATTTAAAACAATTACAGGGTCAAATAGTTGCTTTAGGTCAACCAGGTTCAGCAACAGGATATTATCTACCTCTTTATAATCTTTATGGTTTGACATTAGCTGAAGTACTATTTGCACCCACACCCAAAACAGTTTTAGAATTTGTAACTCAAGGAAAGGCAACTGCTGGGGCTGTTTCGATCGCAGAATTTAATCAAGCAGGCCAGACTAATTTACGCACACTCCATACAGACCCTCACTATGTTCCACCGGGTGTGGTTTTGATTGGGCCTAATGTCGAACGCAACCGCCAAGAGTACATTCGCCAAGCTATGAGCGAGTTTCCCTCAGTTTTGGCTGAAGAAATAGGGTATATACCTAATGGGAAAGTCCCAGATTATCGGTACATGATTACTGTAGTTGAGCGAGTAAAATTAATTGCTTCTCAGCTACAAAACAAGCCTGCACGTTTATTTTGAGTTGATGTATACGTAAATCTAAAAAAGTAACCTTAAAGACATAACAGCCATATTTCCTTGGAAAGACGTAATCACACTTTTGCTTCCCTAAGATTTTAAGGATTGGAAGCGCACAGTCCACGGGAATTATTTGGTTCAGAGTCGTAACGGAGGATTCATGCAAATTCATCATCTCAATTGTGGTTGCATGTGCCCAATTGGCGGGGCACTCTTCGATGGCTTCAGTCGCGGCCCAACGGCTCACCTTGTCTGCCACTGTCTGCTCGTTGAGACAAACCAGGGACTTGTTCTGATCGATACTGGCTTTGGATTGCGCGATATCAACTCGCCTTACTCCCGGCTCAGCCCATTCTTCATTCATTTCAACCGCATCCAGTTTGATCAGAAATACACGGCACTCGCTCAAATTGAGCAGCTCGGATTTTCCGCGCAAGACGTGCGTCATATTGTGCTTACTCATCTCGATTTTGATCATGCTGGTGGTCTAGAGGATTTTCCTGAAGCAACTGTGCATGTAATGCAGACTGAGATTGAAACTGCACAAGACCGACACGGCTTCATCGCCAGAGGGCGCTATCGTCCAGAACAGTGGGACGAGGTTAAGCACTGGAAGCACTATTCGCCAGGAGGGGAACCTTGGTTCGGCTTTGAGGCAGTACGTGACCTCGAAGGACTACCGCCAGAGATTCTCCTCATCCCACTTGCCGGTCACACGCGGGGGCATGCAGGTATCGCCATTGAGACGCCGGCAGGCTGGCTTTTACATGCAGGCGATGCTTACTTTTACCGAGACGAGATGGGATCTGCCAAACCCCACTGTACACCTGGTTTACGTGCTTATCAATGGATGATGGAAGTAGACCGCAAGGCTCGGTTGCTCAATCAAAATCGGCTACGCGCGTTATCGCTCGATCGCAGTCAGGACGTGCGCCTCTTCTGTAGTCACGACGCTATTGAGTTTAAAGCGTTCGCTGACCAATCCAGCGCATCTCAAAACTAGAAATTTGAGCATTTACGAAGGCTATACCAGTAAAACCAATGCTGAAACCAGAAGTTATTCATGCTGCTGAGCCTTCAGGCAAATCATAACCATCAAGCAATTATGTTTGGCAATTTTTTTCACCAAATAGTTTTTATAGTCGTTAAAGCTTGAATTCGCAAATCACGAGTAACTAAAGGAATACCCAAACAAAAAGCTGTAGCCGCAATAATCCGATCAGGCATATCAGGAACAGTTACCCGGTCAATTTGCCGAATCGCTCCTGAAACATTCCGATCCAGAGGTGCAAGTACAATGCCTACATTGGGGTCATCCAAAGCGTTTAAAATTCGTGTTAATACCTCTTCAGCAAAGCGTCCCTTCTCAACTAAATAAGCAATTTCTATGACTGTGATAGCTGATACATAAATAGGATTACTTGTATTAATTGCTTGTTCCAATGCTGTTAATGCGGCTTCTGACAATCTCTGCAAGTCAAAAACGTACCAAATTAAAGTGTGTGTATCTGCTATCACCGATGTCATCAAACGACATCCCTAGGAAAATTCCCCCACATTTCTTGACGTGCTTGAGCAATATCTTCTTCAGTAATATCTACTTTTAAATCAGCACATAATCCTCTAACAGTTCGCAAAGAATTCTTAGGAGTCGTTTTTTGATACAAAAATTCTGCAAAATCTAATAGTTGCTGCTGTTTATCAATAGGTAAATGGCGTAATCTTTCTAACACTGCTTGCTCGATATTCATCTAACTTTCTCCTGATTTAACTTCCTAAAAAGGCTTTGATATCTGCCATAATTTCAGCTACTTGTCTATCTTTCTCTAAGATATCAACCACTAACTGTTTAGGTGGTAAATACTCAAAACCTTGCTGATTATTCGGGTTTTTGCGGTCAAGATTATAAATCACCCAGTAAATAGCAGTACGTACAAAATACATTCTCTCAACTCACTGAAATCACTACGCCTACACTCTCATTCGCCAACCTATCCACTGCACACACCGCATAAGTTCCCGGTTGCACAGTGGCAAAGGTTGTACCAGCAGATAAAACTCGCTGAAGCGTCCAAGTATCTCCACTCTGCCGATAAAGCGTCCAGGAACGAATCGGCTGATTATCTCCAGGCTGCCAACTTAGTCTACGGTTGTTGACTTGTAGCCCTGTGGGAGGGGGGAGTGGTGTTGTGTTCTGCCAAGACAAAGTTGGAGGTAGCGCAGGTTTGTTATAAAGCAGACTTTGGAATTTATCAGCAATGCCTTGACTATTTTCTGTCAAAACACCGAGATTAAAGAAGATATTCCCTAGTGATAACTGTCCAGCTTGGCTACGACTAATTTTCACCTGCTTTTCAATCTCATCACTCTCCCGACTCTTGTTACTTGGTTCTGTCAGATTGTTACCAGCATAAACGTGCCTTTGTTTTGTGTTTACCTGTGTCCACCACTTGAGCAACGCAGAGTAACTTTGTTGTGCTTGATCAGTGCGCCAGTAAAGTTGAGGGGCGATGTAATCAATCCAGCCTTGTTCTAACCATTTCTTCGCGTCGGCATAAAGCACATTGTAAGCATCTAACCCAGTAATTCCAGGGGGTTGTCCGGGGCGATAAATACCAAAGGGACTAATACCAAATTTAACGTGGGGTTTGGTTGCTTTAATCCCTTGCCAGAGGCGTTGTACCATTTTATCAACATTGTCCCGTCGCCAGTCGCCGATGTTGAGTGTACCACCGGCTGATTTATATGCAGCGTAGGTTTTATCATCGGGAAAAGATTTCCCCTCGATGGGATATGGATAGAAATAATCATCTAAGTGAATGCCATCAACATCGTAGCGCTTCAATACGTCCAGAATCACGTTGTATGCCTTGTCTTGAACGATTTTTGCTCCTGGTTCCATCCACAACTGATTGCCCCATTGGTAGACAACTTCTGGATTAGTCACAGCTATGTGAGGGCGGACATTGGGCGAACCTTTAATACTAGTTTTGGCGCGGTAGGGGTTAAACCAAGCATGAAGTTCAATGTTGCGCTTGTGGCATTCAGCGATCGCAAACTCCAATGGATCGTAAAATGGTTCTGGTGCTTTACCTTGAGTTCCTGTGAGCCAAGCACTCCAAGGTTCTAATTGGGAAGCATACAAAGCATCTCCCTCCGGTCGTACCTGGAAGATGAGGGCATTGAAGTTTAGTGCTTGTAATTTATTGATAATCTCGGTAAGTTCAGCTTGTTGTTGGACAGCAGTTAGTCCTGCTTTAGAAGGCCAATCACCATTCCACACAGCTGCTACCCACGCCCCCCGAAACTCCCGGCTATGATTTAGCTTTAGGCTACCAGGGGGTATTGGTGTTGTGGGTGTGGATGTTGGCGGCACTACCAGGTAAACAGAGACAATCTTTTCTGCCTGACCGAGATAAACTAAAGCTTGATAAATAATAACTGCCACATCACTACGGGTGGCTGCGAGATTGGGATTAAGTAATTTAATATTTGGGAAATTAGGCACTAGCCCAGCACTAGTTGCAATAGCTATCTGATTTCTGCCATACTCTGGAATCTGAGCGGCATCTTGATAAATTTGTGGCAGTGCTGACAAGAGGTCAGGTTTTATCTTCGTGGCAATTCCCAAGCCTGATACCAAAGAAACTAAAACTTCTACCCTTGTAATCCGGTTATTTAGACGGAAGGTTTTATCAGGGAATCCGCTAATAAATCCTTTTTCGTAAGCTGTTTGAATAGCCGTCGCTGCCCAATGATTGCTAGGTACATCGACAAAGGGGACATACTGTCGCTGTTTTGGAATTTGCGTAAATGCTTTGGTGATAATAGCAGCAAACTCAGCGCGGGTGAGTGAGTTATTGGGACGAAAAGTCCCATCAGGATACCCATTCAAAATGCGACGCCCTGCCAAGGCTTCAATGAATCGGCGTGTCCAATGGTTTTGAATATCCGAGAAAGAAGTAGAAGTAGATACCATTGTCGATTGCAGCTAGCTGCCCTTAATTTTGATTTCCAATGATAATCTAGCAATATGAGTGCGATCGCGGCTGAAATATCCTGTAAACTTTCGCTATTAAAGCTTTGCTATTTCTACCATCTGTAGAATAAATCGTCCTAAGTTGAGATGGCAGCTTGAAAAATCTGTTCTACGCTTAAATTCAATTCTGCAAAAGTGGGTGATTTGATGTAATCGTCGCCTCGGAACTGGCTGACTTGGTACTCACCTTCTACCAAACTGTAAATCGATATAGTTGGTTGTTTGGGATTGCCAATGAATCGTCTACCGCCTAAAGCTACATAATCTATAATCCAGTATTCTGGAATGCCAACTGCTTCATAGTCAGCGGCTTTTTTTAAATAATCGTCTCGCCAGTTGGTACTTACCACCTCAACAACCAACGCAATCGACGCTGCTTGGCTAACTGTAGATGCTTTTTTCCACAGAGGTTCATTTACTAAATTGGGACGATTTAACAACAGCACATCTGGTGAGTAAGCTGACTCGCCCTCCAATGGTTTGACAAATGCTGTTTTTGGTATGAAATAAGGCAGATGTAAACGCTTGTATTCCATAACAATTTCTCCAACTAGAAATCCAATAATGCCTTCATGGTCGCCTGTTGGTGGGGGCATTTCGACAATTACTCCGTCATGTAGTTCATATCGGCGTTGTGTATCTGGATACCAAGCAACAAATTCTTCAAATGTAACAATTTTATGTAAAGCCTGAGCCATAATTTAGTTCCTCAAAGCAAAACTGAATATATGCAGATGAGCCAAAATTACTTGGTTGAGGACTGACACCATCTTAGATGCGTTTTTGCACACTAAATTCAAAGCGCCCATTGCTGCATTTTACTCAAAGTTGGTCGATAGTGCGAAGCTTAGTTGCATTTTTGCTTACAGTTCCTCGTCATTATCATAGTGACAGCAAAGTTTACCAAGATGCAAAGCGATCGCCAAACGACACCATATCCTCAAGTAGGAAGAGGAACTAGGGCAAGGTTAGACAAAAGATGCGTTAATTTTTGCAGATCGATGCATAGGAAAGACGATTTCTCCCCATACTCAACGCAGAGTTCGAGAAGAAATCGCCACGACCTGTTAAATCAGTGAAGAATTTACCAAAATTTTAGGCAAAGACTTAAGCTCGGATTGAAACAGACCACTTATTTTTTGTCAGAGACTTCAATTTCTAACTGAAAAACTGATCACTAGTTAAAGGGGTCAAGCTCTAAAATACGAAGCTGTCGCTATTTAAGGTGCCTGTATTTGTTGTGTTCACCGTGAGGAAAGATTTGAAACTGCTACCGCCATCGGGGCCATCAGAATCAATTTGCACTGTGAAGTTTTTGGCGCTACTACCTTGAGTAACTTTCACATAGCCATCGGCTATTGCGTTGCCAGTGTAATTTTTATTCAATAGGTCGTCGAGCAACTCTGTGAGAACAATTTCGTCTGCGCCGATTCGGAAATCAGTGATTGTATCACCGCGATGATTAATATCAGTGTAGACAAATTGGTCATTACCGCCACTACCCGTGAGTTTGTCAGCACCTTGCGAGCTGAGGATGCGATCGTTGTTGGAAGTGCCAGTTAAGACATCATTAGCTGAACTACCAGTCAGTGCGGATGTACCTTTATTCGTGCCGCTAAATTCATACGCCCCACTATCAGGGTCGCCATCACGTTCAAAACCTCGTTTGTCGTTTGTTGGTACGCCCCCAACAGCTGCACCAATGGCGGGACTACCCGCCAGCAGCGGATGCACTAGGACACCGTTAATGTTTTGCAGAGAACCCAGTTTGGGGTCGGTAATTCGAGAATTGGCAGTTACTCTAGAGCTTCTGCTATTTGGTGGAGCTGGAAACTCAATATTCCCACCACCATCACGTAACTGGAACGCGGTCTGCTGACCAGTGCCAGTGAGATTATTTGCTGTATTGTTAGCAACGATTGAATTGGTGAGTTTCACGGCTTGACCACCGACAACCCAAAACGCTCCTCCGTTCTTTTGAGCGTAGTTTTTGAAAAAAGTAGAGTTTTTGATGTTGAGTTCAGCATCGGCGCTCGGATTAATGGCTATTGCGCCACCCACACCTTTATCGGTAGTTGCTTTGTTTCCAGAAAAGGTAACGTTCTCAAGGTTAATAACCGCATTTTTTGAGGTTGTATCCCCATCTAACCACAACCCACCGCCTTGTCCTTCGGAAGTGTTGTCGGCAAAGGTGACATTGCGAACTGTCACATTCCCATTGAGTCTTGCTCCCCCTCCCATAGCAAGGCCTCTATAATCGGTATTGACCTTATTACCGATAATCTGGGTGTTTTCAACAATTGTTTTATCTTTGCCGTAGCCATAAAGAAAAAGTGCTCCGCCTGCACCAGCACCCTCATTTCCCTCAAATCGGCTTCCGCTGACCTTAATTGTGCCACCTGGCGCTGATGCGCTCGCCCTAGGGCCGCCATTACTTGCGCCATCTGCAAAAATTCCTGCGGCTCCGTCTTTTGAGCGGTTGTCCAAGAAAACTGAATTTTCTACAGTGAGTGGGCCTAGTTGGGTATAAATAGCACCACCTGTTTGACCACGGTTATTGGTGAATCGACTTCCTTTGACAGTTAGTGATCCATTATTGTCGTTAGCGATCGCACCTGCACTAAAACCATTTTTGGTAATAGTACCATCGTTGTTGTCAAAGGTGCTGTTAGTCACTGTGGCATCACTACGAAAACCAACGTGAATTGCCCCACCTTGACCACCAACATTGTTTTTGAAATCAACATTGTCCACCGTTAGTTCACTGTAGGAACTAACTCTAACTGCACCGCCTTTTCCTTTGTTGTATCCATCGGTAATGGTCAAATTCTTCAGAGTGACATCAGTTCCGTATGCTGTGAAGAACACTCGGCTTTTATCGTTGCCACTAATGGTTAAGTTATTAGCCCTAGCACCATCGATTGTGATATCACTTTTAACTGATAATTCACCGCTGGTGAGCTTAATCGTTTTATTCGCCAGCCCTGGTGCAAATGCGATTACATCCCCATCTTTAGCTTGGGCGAGCGCATCTCTCAACGAACCTGCACCCTTATCGTTGGCGTTTTGGACGATGATAGTAGGCATTCAAGAATTCCTCTAAATTATGCTTGGTTAACTATTTCTTGCTACTCAGGCATCGCACAGAATTAACTTACCTGTGTGCTGGAGGGGAAGAAAGATTCAAACCATTTCGAGGTGAAATCTAGTAATTCGAGTCCCCATGAAAATCAGACTTGTCTGGTTAGACGCTTGACAGTTCTTTGCCAGTTAGTTTTTTGCCCTTCTGAATAGTCCTCATCTATCTGAGTCTTTATTCTTAGTTGAGCTATTTTTCATTTAGGAGAGTCAAAATCAACTTAATCATAATACATGACTTTTTTCGCTATTTTTTTGAGGGGTGGGGATCACTTTTGAAAATAGAGCCTCAAAGTCTTACTATCTCGTTAAAATATTGTCATTAAAATAGAATAATTGAGAATATAAGCTTTTTAAACTTATGGCTTTTTATCGCTTTTTTGGTGTTTCAAGACTTATCGGGAAAGGTCAGCAGTTCAAAATTCCATTACACCTGTGCATAACGGTGAATGCTAATACTTCTGCATATAACGATGAAACAATGAAATAAGATAAGTTAATCAAATAGGGAGATGTTGTAGAGGAAGCAGAACCATTAGAGCGGCCTTTTTGATTAATTTCGGGTCAGATTTTTCTTAAAATGTAGGCAGCGTTTGGGGTATAGGTGAGGTCTTGCATATTTTTTAAATTAATGCTTACATTGATAGTTAGTAATCAGCAATCCGCAAAGCAAAAAGAAGGACAACCTTGTTTTGTAAGGTTTATAGTCTTTATAAATAAGCCGTTGAAGCCGTTTTTAATCTGAATGACATGAAAAAAATGTCAATTTATTTAAACTCAATTTGGATAACTTTATCATCCAAAATTTTGAGTTACATACACTCTTTGAGGTTACAATATGCAAACCATTCTAATTTATCTTCTATCTAGAAGATGTGCTTGCAATTAGCCTGATTTATGCTGGTTTCTACCTTTATTTGTGTTTAACTTGTTTGCCATCTTTTATATCAATACTCCAGCAATACAAGCGGTAATCAAACCTGCGAGCAATTATTCAGTTATTGACCGCACACCCAATCGTGCTAAGTCATATTGACGTTGCGATCGCATCCCTGCAATGCCACCAATAGTAATCTCAATTGAACCTAATATTTGCCAAGTTACACAATGCATATATGGCAATAATTGCTGCACACTAGGGAATTTTACCACTCTCAATCAGTGGGCATTGGGTATTATAATTATTCACCCATGCCCAAAAACCACGCCCGCAAGTGAGCATGGTTTTTCATCTCTGTTAAGATTTGGTTACATCTGGTGTGCGCCTGGTTGCCCGTTTTGGACTACGAACGAAGCTAGAGTACTGATAGAAGCATTCAAGTCAGTAATGCTAGATACAACACGGTAGTCGCTTTGCCAGCGTTCTGGGGTGAGGTTACAGCGGACATAACCCCGGAATGCACCATCGAAAAACTTGGTGTGGGGATTGTCGCTCAGAGCAGCTTGAACCGGGGGGATGAACTGAGATGGAAAGTCAGAGGAAATTGAGGTTCCCACGAACTCCGTGCCGACTGTCGCTGAAGTCGGCTTACTAAAATCAACCTTGAGGTCATGTACCCAACTAGAATGGATATCTCCAGTAATGACCATAGGGTTTGATGGTTGGCGTTGGTTCAGAAAACTCAAGAGGCGATTACGTGCAGCTACGTAGCCGTCCCACTGATCCACATTGAACACTTCTGCGTCCGGGCTGGCATTAAAATCGTATTCAGCTAACATAGTTTGTTGAGCAATCACATTCCAGCGCGATCGCGACTTATCTAACCCCTTAAATAGCCACTGCTCTTGCTCTGAGCCTGTCATAGTAGCATTTACATCAGAGGCTTGGTTACAACGGGGCTTGAGTCCATCATCACAAGGTTGATCAGTGCGGTACTGGCGGGTGTCTAGGACACTGAACTCAGCTAAATCACCATAAGTAAACCGCCGATACAACTGCATATTTGCTCCTTGGGGCAACGAAGACTGGCGTAATGGCATGTGTTCGTAGTAAGCTTGGTAAGCATTGGCTCGCCGCGCCACAAAGGCTTGCTGGCTTTGGTCATCTTCAGGTATCAAGTTTGCATAATTGTTGTCAACTTCATGATCGTCCCAAGTGACTATCCAGGGAAAGGCTGCATGAGCAGCTTGCAGATTTGGGTCAGTCTTGTACAAAGCGTGGCGGTTGCGATAATCGGCAAGAGTGACTATTTCTGGGCTGTTATGTTGGCGTGGGCCACCGGATTGCGGCCCGTATTCGTAAATGTAGTCTCCAAGATGAACAACTAAATCAAGGTCTTCATCAATTAAATGCCGATAGGCTGTGTAGTAACCATTTTGCCAATCTTGGCAAGAAACAAAGGCAAAGTTTAGTTGTCTGATGGAACTATGGAATGCGCTAGCTGTACGAGTTCGCCCAATGGGGCTAAGTTCATTACCTACTTTAAACTGATACCAATACCAACGATCAGGCTCTAGCCCACGCACATCAACGTGTACCGAGTGGGCTAATTCTGGAGTCGCCAGCGTTTTCCCGCGTTGCACGACTTTCCTCATATTCTCATCAAGCGCAACCTGCCACTGCACTACAACATTTCTTAGTGGCATTCCACCGCCAAAAAGTGGAGCAGGAGCCAGCCGTGTCCATAATACAATACCATCTGGCAAAGGATCACCAGAGGCAACACCAAGACTGAATGGATAGTCAGAAAACCTCGATTTCGCCAATGCTGGAAGTCCTTGGCTAGTCACTGCTAACCCGGTTAAAAACCCTGCACCCAGCAAAAAACTCCGCCGTCTGCACTGATTAGATAACAGGCGAGCGTAATTTCTCTGTTCCATATTCACCCCTACTTTACATATCGATACTGTTGGCATTCAGGAGAGCCAGTTGCGAGTAGCACAAAGAAATTTAGTGGCTTGTTTTGACTCGTCTCTAGCTTGCTCAACTAAACAAAAGGAACCTACCAACTCAGGATCAAGTAAGGATTAAGGTAATGTTAAGTTTGACTGGCAGGATCTACTTATCTGCCATGAAGAGTGCTGAGTAAAGAAGTGCTGAAGCGCGTTAGCGGGGCGTTTAGCCCGTGCTGAATGAAAAAGGAACTACAGATAAACACAGCGAAAAGTTTGCGCGTCTGTGGTTTAATCTCAAAACGTTGACTTTTGCTGAGGACTAATGCTCAATCAAAACCAAACACCCTTATTAGACGCTTTAAAAGCTAATGCAGCACGTCCCCACGCTCCCTTTTACACCCCAGGACATAAGCAAGGTAAGGGCATTTCTCAGCCATTAGCTGATTTACTGGGTAAAACTGTGTTTCGCGCTGATTTAACCGAATTAGCAGATTTAGATAATCTGTTTGCACCTCAAGGCGTTATCCAGGAATCACAACAACTGGCGGCTGAGGCTTTTGGCGCATCACAAACATGGTTTTTAGTCAATGGCTCTACCTGTGGAGTGGAGGCGGCAATTCTCGCTACCTGTGGCGCGGGCGATAAAATCATTTTGCCTCGAAATGTGCATTCTTCTGCGATCGCGGGTTTAATTCTTTCTGGTGCTATGCCAATTTTTGTTAACCCTGAATATGATCCAGTTTTAGATATTGCCCACAGTATCACGCCTAGTGCTGTACAATCTGCGCTCCAACAACATCCTGATGCCAAAGCGGTCTTGGCAGTTTATCCAACATATTACGGTGTTTGTGGCGATTTGAGCGCGATCGCTCACATTACCCATCAATACAATATCCCTTTACTCGTAGACGAGGCACACGGCGCACACTTCGCCTTTCATCCAGAATTACCCACCCCAGCTTTAGCCTGTGGTGCTGATTTAACTGTACAATCCATTCACAAGGTACTTGGTGCTTTGACACAAGCATCAATGCTGCATATCCAAGGTAATAGGATAGATAGCGATCGCATCAGTAAAGCTTTGCAGCTCGTACAGTCTACTAGTCCTAGTTATTTACTTTTAGCTTCGCTGGATGCAGCACGTCAGCAAATGGCATTGTACGGAAATATGCTGATGTCTGGTACTTTGCAACTTGCACAAGAAGCTAGAACTAGAATTAGCCAAGTTTCTGGATTATCTACTCCCCTCGCTTGTAGAGAAGGGGTAAGTTCATCTGGCTTTATAGCTTTAGATCAAACGCGACTAACTGTCACGGTTTCTAATTTAGGTTTAACTGGATTTGAGGCAGATGAAATTTTGGATGAAAAATTGGGTATTACTGCCGAATTCTCATCAATACAACATCTCACTTTTATCATTAGTTTGGGCAACACTCATGCCGATATTGAGCAATTAGTGCAAGGTTTCACCACTCTTGCCAAATATCACCAAACTAACTTGACTTTAAGAACCCCCATTTGTCAAAATCTTGTAAGTACGATGGGATATTCTTGGCATTTTTCTCCCCGTGAAGCTTTTTTTGCTGTTAGTGAAACATTACCTTTGGCAAAGACAAGCGATCGCATCTGTACTGAAACCGTCTGTCCCTATCCTCCAGGAATTCCCGTTTTAATGCCAGGAGAAATCATTACCAAACCTGTTCTTGACTACCTGCAACAAATCCAGGCGATGGGAGGATTTATCAGCGGTTGTGCAGATCCTAGCCTACGTACGTTAAAGGTTATGAAAGAATGAGTAATACTAATAGGTTCAAAATAAATGAAGATAAAGCTTTTAGTTCCAGCAATAGTACTTTCAATAGTAACTATTTTTCATGGAGTTGCTTTTGCTCAGACTCCAAAGAATCCAACCGCACCTACTAATAATACTCAAGAAATAGAAAAAACTAATAACATCAGACAATTACTCAAGATAACTGGTTCAGAAAATCTTTCTCGGCAAATAATGCTTCAATTAGTAGATAGCTTAAAGCCTCAATATCCGCAAGTGCCTCAAAAAGCTTGGGATACTTTTCTGGCAGAACTCAAGCCAAATGAGCTGATGAATGAATTAATTCCTGTATATGCGAAATATTTCACTAATGAAGATATAAAACAAATGATTGCGTTTTATGAAACACCTTTAGGCAAAAAAACAATTAGTGTTCTTCCTCAAATTTCGCAGGAATCAGCAGAAATTGGTCAAAAGTATGGAATAGCAGCTGCTAAAAGAGCTTTGCAAAAATTAGAAGCGGAAGGATATTTGCGTCGTCGTCCGTAAAAAAGACTTGAGGCAGAATTTGCAATTTCTATATAAATTTGCTCGGTCTTTTTCAGATTGAATTATTTCGCGCCAAGATGCAAAGTCTTGGCGTAAAACTCTAAAATCTTTGCTATACCAACGCTAAGTTAGATTCTATCTCTTCCTCTAGCTCATAACCATTAGCCAGTTTTTCAATAGCCCGATCAATCAACTGCAAACCCTGATCAACCGTTTCCACCAAACTTAGTTGTCCGCGTAAATCAGCAGCACCAACGAAACCTTTAGCATACCATGTCATGTGCTTGCGGGCTTGACGTACACCGCGATCGCCTTTATATTCCCACAAAGCTTGCAAATGTTCTCTAGCACATTCCAAGCGCTGAATTGGGGTTGGTGGTGGTAACATTTCCCCAGTTTTGAGGAAATGATCAATTTCTCCCACCAAAAACGGATAACCTAAAGTCCCACGGGAACACATTACGCCATCAGCGCCAGTTTGCTCTAAACATTTTACTGCCGCCTCAACAGTGAAAATATCCCCATTACCAATCACCGGGATAGAAAGCACTTCCTTAACGCGGGTAATCCATTCCCAACGGGCATTGCCATTGTACCCTTGGGCGCGGGTGCGTCCATGCACCGTAATCATTTTTGCTCCTGCATCCTCCATGCGTTTGGCAAAATCGAGAATCGTGATTTCTTTGTCATTCCAGCCAATACGGGTTTTCACTGTTACTGGAACATCAACAGCTTTCACCACTTCCCGCACAATAGCCTCAGCTACTTCCGGTTGTCGTAACAACGAAGAACCACCACCATTTTTGGTAATTTTATTTACCGGACATCCCATGTTGATATCAACAGTATCAGCGCCTTCCGCAACCGCTTTTATCGCTGCTTCAGCTAGGAAATCTGGACGACAATCAAACAACTGAATACTAATTGGGCGTTCGTTGGGGTCTACCTCCATAATTTTGGGTAACTGCTTGACATAGTGCAACCCTGTAGCATTCACCATTTCTGTATACATCATCGAATCTGGCGCATAGCGACGTACAAGGCGACGAAACACCATATCCGTTACCCCAGATAAAGGCGATTGGAGAACTCGGCTTTTTACCTCGAATGAGCCAATTTTTAAGGGTTGGGATAGTTTATTTTTTAGATTATGAGACAGTGAAATCATACAAACAACGATTAAATTTAAGGACGAGCAGGATATTGGTTAAGCCAGACACTTGTCTATTTAAACTTTTGAGTCTGTATTTACCATTATCTAGCTTTTCAAACATCCTCTTAAGGTCAAAATATATTTAGCGGTTGATAAACAAAAACCCCTGCACCAATGGTGTAGAGGTTTTTTATTTTATACACAAACTATTAATTATCTTTTCCACCTTCGCGGCTAGCAGTTTGGATGTACAGAATTAGTAAAAACACAGTGGGAACTAGTACGAACAAAATGCTCGCTACGAACCCTAGGTCATTAACTTGCATGGCAAGAAAGCCTCTCTTAGATTTCCAGTCAACAACTTTAGGATAGCATCATCGATGACAGAGTTAGCCCAAATTTTCTACTTCCTCAAACACTAGCTACAGATGCTCTACAAAACTTAAGGCTTCGTGACTACACTGACGGAACCATTAACTAAAGTTTGACAGGCAAGGCGGTAATTTTCTGGCTTTTTCTTGAATTTCCGGTTTTCTACATCTGTACGGGGAGAAAGATTTTCTAGTCCTTCGACTATCTCGACAATGCAAGTACCACACTGACCGTAGCCACCGCAATTCGTCATTTTGCCAATCAAGGTATAAATATCAATGTCATTTTGCATTGCTTTGAGCCGCAGATTAGCACCATCCGCCGCTATTACTTCTTTATTTTCTTTAACAAATTTGATATTACCCATACCCGATTCCTCTTGACTGTTATGTCAGCTTAGCTTTCAAAGCTTTGTATTAAGATGACTTGATTCACATCTTACTTAACTATGTTAATTCATTGCAAAATATTAAGAAATATAAACTTATAAAAAAAATGATCCCACAAAAAAATAGGACAGGTATATTACCTGTCCCAAAAGTTGGTAAGAGATTAACTTACCTAAACCCTACGGCTGCTTGCCAAACGAATGCAAGCAACAAAAAGAATACGGGAATGACTGGGAGAACGTCCACCAAGGGGTCGAAGATTTGGTAAGCTTCAGGCAATTTTGCTAATAAAAGTGCTGCTTCCATGTTCGTTTAAATCCACCTATCCAACACAGCTTTCATAATTGAGAAATATCTTAACACGGTTTGGCATTGGGCATTTGTTAAGAGTCAAAAGTTAAGGGTCAAACAATTTTGGATTTTGGATTTCCGATAGCGTAGCGTTAGCGAGTCTTCGAGCGCCTTTGGATTGCTCCCGACCACGTTAGCGTGGCGGGACGAAGTATGGGTACGGGGCTTGAGGATTTTAGATTTGTTCCGCCCCGCCCCTGCTGGGCATGAACCAAAAAATCTAAAGTTCGTAATAAAAAATAACCTCAAGCGGGAAACATAGGGTGGTAGTTTAGAACAATACCTATGGACTTTTTTGACTGGAAGAAATTTACTCAGGGGCAATGGTTAGCGCTCAGTGTAGTAGTAGTGTTTCTACTCTTATTTCTTTGGGGTGAACATGAGCGAATGCGTCCGTCTAGAGAAGCAAGCGAAAGCTTTGACAAGTCTATGCGTGACTACAAAAAGTTAGACTGCAAGTTTTTGAGAGAGGCTCAAAACTGGGCTGAGTACGATAGTAAAAAATGCAGCAGTCTATGAGTATTTAGTTTTCAAGGTTCAGTTTTAGGTGAAGGCGATCGCTGCTACAAACGATCGCCCTTGCTAATCGTCAGGTAAATCTATTTCCTCTTCTTCCATTTCATCGTCGTAATCGGTCAATAATTATTCTCCTCCCCTGCTCCCTCTACTTCCTCTGCTTCACTCAGCCAGTGTCCAAATTCTGCAACAAACCGATCGCTTAAGATTGCTTCTCGAATCTTTTGGGTGAAGCGAATTAGTTCGGTGATGTTGTGAATACTCAACAATGTGTAAGCTAAGATTTCTTGCGATCGCACTAAGTGAGATATGTAGGCACGGCTAAAATTTTGACAAGTGTAGCAGGGACAAGTTTCATCTAATGGCGTAAAATCTTCACGAAACTTCGCATTTTTTAAGTTCCAGCGATCGCCCTGGACTATTGCCGTCCCATGTCTAGCCCAACGGGTAGGAATCACGCAATCAAATAAATCTATACCAGATGCGATCGCGATCGCCATTTCTCGATAAGTACCCACGCCCATCAAATAACGCGGCTTTTCGGGTGGTAGAAGCGGCGCTGTGACTTGCACAATCTGAGCCATCAATTCTGGCGGTTCTCCCACGCTCACGCCACCAATGGCATATCCAGGCAGATCTAGCTTAGCCAAAGCCTCAGCCGCACGGGAGCGCAAATCTAAATAAACGCCTCCTTGCACAATCCCAAACAATGCCTGCTCACTACTTTGATGAGCCACTATACAGCGTTCTAGCCAGCGGTAAGTGCGCTCAGTTGCGGTTTCTACCTCTTGACGACTAGCTGGATAGGGTGGACACTCATCAAATGCCATGATGACATCTGCCCCTAAAGTATTCTGAATCTCGATGGAGCGCTCTGGTGTCAAATTAATAATTTGTCCATCATGGGGTGAGCGAAAGGTTACACCTTCTTCAGAAATTTTTCGCATTTCGCTCAAGCTGAAGACCTGAAACCCACCAGAATCGGTGAGCATCGGCCCATTCCAACCCATAAATTTGTGCAGTCCGCCACCCCCAGCTACAATTGCTTCTCCTGGTTGCAGATGCAGATGATAGGTATTGGACAATATCATCTGCGCCCCAGTTTCCCGTAGCTGAGAAGGGGTGATAGTTTTGACATTTGCCAGCGTCCCAACTGGCATAAATCTGGGGGTTTCTACAAGACCGTGAGGAGTGAAAAATACCCCGGCTCTAGCTTTTGTTTGGCTACAGCAAGCAAGACGTTGAAAAGAAAAATTGGCACTCAAGGCAAAATTAATGCTATTTCGTTAAATTACCGACAAATATAAAAACTGGTAATTGACTCTTAGTGAATATTTCAGTACTCACTACTAACCTATTACCAACTTTCAAAGTATATGCTCTATCAGTCGCTATTCAGAAAGAATCAGAACTATCATCGTCAATTTCCGCATCCCATCGGGCTGAGAGTACTTGCTCCATCATCGCCTCTATAGCGCTGACATTCAAGCTCCTGTCTCGTCGCTCTTGCAAGGGGGTGGAGTGGGGAACCAGCCGCAGACACACGCCTTCTTGCATCAAATCAAGGTAGGTTTCTTGTTGCGGAGATTGTTTGAGTTCCAGGTAATCAAAACTCAAAACATTCAGATAAAGTGCATTGTTAGCGACTAGGGTAGACCTTTGCGGATTAGCAAAAACTTCCATCACATCCCCTTCACCCTCGCTCAATAGCTGATCTCCGTGGGTGTAGATGTAGTGGACTCGACCTAAATCAGCTAGCAACCGCCGCATGTCGAGCTTATTCACAATGATGCCCGTGTTAACGATGCACGGAGCTGGTATCCTGGTGTCGGGTAGATGGTGACTCATAAGGAAATAGCAATTGAGCAAAGGAGCGCGACAACACAGCTAAACAGTCAATTGAACAGCTTGTTGAATCCCTACATCTAAAAAATATCAATTTTGTAGGGCGATCGTCTAACAGCCTGGAGCAAGTTCTTAGTTAAAGAATATAAAACAAAAAGATCACTGATGGAATTGTGGTTTTTTGAGTTATTTACGTTTTGTAAAAAATTATACCCAACTTTTTTTGGATATCACTGAGAACAGCATAACAAAATTTTGAGAAAGAATCTCTAATACAAGAAAATCTTATCTAAAGCTTTAACTGAAGTATGTGGTAATTACCCAATACCTTTCGGTTGAGGGAGAAAAAGGAAAGGGTAAAGGCATATAATTTTCTATTTTCCAGTTCCCTTTAACCCTTATTTAACATCTGTGCAACTCAGTATTACAGGGATGCCAATTATGATTAAACAGCAACAGTGGTGGAAAAAACTACTGTTAAAGCTGGCAGCTAGCGTTATATTTTATACTTCTATTCCACTACCAAATTTGGATGAATTGGACTTTCGAGGAGTGGCGCGTTTTGCTCCATCTGTAGGGCTGATGATTGGGGGAATTTTAGGGTTATGGGATGTGGGGATGAATTATCTGGGTATGCCAGTATTAACTCGTAGCGCCTTGGTAGTAGGTGTTTGGGTTGCCATTACTGGAGGGCTACACTTAGATGGGGCAATGGATACTGCCGATGGGTTAGCAGTGGGCGATCCAGACAGGCGACTGGAGGTGATGGCAGATAGTGCCACAGGTGCGTTTGGGGCAATGGCAGCGATCGCCATACTACTACTAAAAACAACTGCCTTAACAGATATGCCAGAAAACCGTTGGCTGGTGTTGATGGCTGCTTGCGGGTGGGGACGCTGGGGACAACAATTAGCGATCGCCCGATATCCTTATCTAAAACCAACGGGTAAAGGTGCGTTTCATAAACAAGCCATTCGTTCTTACAATGATGTGTTACCGGGACTGTTATTACTAATAGGTTTGAGTAGTTTACTTTTGCTGATAGATAAAAAGCGCCTATTTTTGGCGCTAGGCATGATTATTGCAGGGAGTGCGATCGCTACTATCACTGGTGCATGGTTCAATCACAAATTAGGTGGACAGACTGGAGATACTTACGGCGCAGTCGTTGAGTGGACTGAAGCCTTATTTCTCTGCGTAATGACCACTTTTTAAGCAATGGGGAAGTGCGAACCAATATACAAAAGAGGGAAAAGGTGAGACCAGTGCTGCGGGAGGGTTTCCCTCCGCAGGCAACTGGCGAACCCGAAGGGTAAAAGGGGAAAGGGGAAAGGGATGATTTTTACCTTTCCCCTTTCCCCTTTCCCTTTCCCCAATGCCCCATTCCCACCTCATTTAATCGGCTGCAACTTTGTCACCTTAAGTTTAAAAATCCCAACCCCAGTTTCCCCAAAAGACCGAACGCGAACGATATACGTCCCTGTTTCGTTGATGCGGGTAAACAGTAGGGAATTGCTGCTGCCATCGGGGCCGTCATCATTTTCTGCTAGTGTTGAGCCATCAGGTGCTAACAGTGTGATGATGCTGTCAAAGCTCTCAGATGACAGATCAACCGCTAGATTGTCGCCCTTTTCCAACTTCACGGTGTAATCACGGGCAAACCCACCTTGACCTGTGGGTATATCCTTGTCAGAGAGTGTATCGGAAAGTTCAGCAGTATTAATTAATGGGATTGGACTATACAACTTATTTTGAGCAATAGCCGCTCTTGTACTTATACTTATTGCCAATAACGTGGCAGGAACGATAATGACTTTTCTCAAACCCGCCGCAAAACCTTTATTCATAAATTTCAAGCAATATTTACACACAAACAAGGTAATTTGGTCGATTATAGAGTTCCTGGACATAGTTTGCCTAGGAATTCTTGATTTATCTGTCTTTTACGGCAGTGGCTACAGTTGCCAAACCTAAGACTACAATTCCACGCTGACGAAGTGTTTGCACAGCAGATCTGGCAGTAGCACCAGTTGTGTAAATGTCATCCACTAACAGCACTGGCACATCTGAAAGGTGACGAAATTCTTGCCCAACAGCAAAAGCTTCAACCAAGTTTTTTTCTCGCTCACCCGCCGATAAGCCAAACTGCGCTTCAGTCTCTCGCACCCTTACTAAATAATTTAGTTTCAATTTTAACCCAGTTGTTTGGCAGAAACTTTCTGCTATTAATGCAGCCTGATTGTATTTACGTTGCTTTTGCTTAGTGGCGTGCAGTGGGATAGGAACTACTACAGGTCGTTGATAGCCTTTTGGTAAATTTAATAACCATGCTTCCGCTAACCATTGACCCAAAGGACGAGCAATTTGGGGCTGGTTTTCGTATTTCATCACGGCGATCGCTCTTTTTAGAGAACCGCCGTACATTCCCCAGCCAAATACTGGTACTGGCTCTCGCCATAAAGAACTAGGGTTTTTGTGATGACAGTTTTGCAGTTGTCTGGTACAGTTTTGACAAAATTCCTGGGAAGTTGCGCGTTGGCACAGAGGGCAATGGGATTGAAGAAAAAGATTGAGTAAGCCTGTAAGATTTTTAGTCCAAGTGTGCATTTGTCATTTGTCCTCTCTTACAAAGTTCTGAGCGGAGGAAGCCTCCGCTCAGACTTTGCGCTTTGTCATTGGTCATTTGTCCAAAAATAATGACTAATGATCTGAGCGCAGTGACTTAACATAAACGCGATCGCAGCGTGTTGTTTCTACACCTGTTGTCAGGTGGTATCCATTGCTTTCATACAGTTTGACTGCTTCTACCATAACGCTGGCAGTTTCAATCCAAATTTGCTGAAAACCACGCTCTTTGATCGCTGCTTCTAGCTGTTGTAACAAATATTTTCCCAGTCCTAAAGCCCTGACGCTTGACAAAAGATACATTTTGCGGATTTCTACGGCTTTTTCCCCACGATTTATGGGGTAGTATGCTCCAGTACCTACTAACTGGCTTTGGTGTTCAATTACCCAAAATTCGCCGCCAGTTGCTAAGTAATATGCCTCTACTTGCACGACATCTCGGTCTGCGCCGTTGGGTTCCCAACCCAGACCATATTCTGATAATACATAACTGATGACTTCGGCGGCTCTGGTGCGATCGCTCTCTTCCCAATTACGAATTAAAAAATCTCGATAATGATTTTTCATTTCAATTACTTATAGTTTCGGAAGCGCTAAACAAAAAATACCATCCCTTCAGAGGGATGTTCTTTTGTTATCTTAATTCGTGTTGCTAAATCTGAGGCGTGAATCTCTAGTTTGTCACAACAGCAAGATTCCCAACTTCTTAAAGAAGCCGGGAATCTGACCCATCTTTAACAAATAAATAGACTTGGGATCAAAATGGACTAAAGTCGAAAATTCTATCGTTGGATAAACACTACTCAGTCAGCAAAGCATAGTTTAGACATTAGACAATTGCTGGCAGAATTCTAATTTACGATGCCCAAATTATTGTAAATTTCGAGCAGATTGCCATCAGGATCACGAAAATGAGCTGTGCGGATTCCCCAGTCTGGGCGATCTTGAGGTGGAGTCACAATGATCGCATTATAATCTTTTACTTGCTGATAGACTTCATCCACGTTATCTACTGCGAAAATCAAAGCAATTTTGTCTCGATTGGCAACGTACGAAGGTTGTTCAACACTAGGGACAACTTGGGCCATTAATTCTTTTGTGAATAAACCCAGCTTGACATATCCGGTATTAAACTCAGCGTACCCACTATTTTCATCGCCCCAATCGACATCAAATCTCAGCAAATCGCGGTAAAACAGAAAAGAATCTTTGTAGTTGGCGACAAGCAGTCTCAGGTGTGATAACTGAAGCTTCATATCTGTTGCGTTAGTCTACTAACTATGAATTCTAGGTTCTGGGTGCAAAGTTGCTAGTAACTCACTTTCGATAATTGCCAATTCATCAAGCCGTTGCATGACAATCTCACGGTTAAAGTAAGTAGCAGCTAAAACCCAGTATATACCGTAGTGTCGCGCCTCAGATGCCATTAAGCCATGATAAAATTTTGCTAATTCTGGCTCAGGACAGTGAGTAGCTAGTAGTCCCAAGCGTTCGTGACTGCGAGCTTCTATTAAGCCGGTTACTAGTAAGGAATCCAAAAATCTATCGGGTTCTTTGGGGCGCACAGTAGCTCTTAAACCCGCACCGTAGGGAGGTGGTTGTAGAGGAGCCAGGGGAATATTCCGGCGTTCTAGCCATTGATTGACTAGCTCAAAGTGTTCTAGTTCTTCGCGAGCGATCGCTGTTAACTCCCGAACCATTTTAGTATTGGAAGGGTAACGAAACATGAAGTTCAAAGCTACACCAGCTGCCTTGCGTTCGCAGTGGGAGTGGTCGAGTAAGATGATGTCTAAGTTTGCGTAGGCGCAGCCCGTCGTAGACATCGCTTGTTCGATCCAAGCAGGACTGGTAGCTTGTTTCAGGACGTTGATAGTCGGCAACACAGAAGTAACCACAGAGTGACCAAACTTGAGAATTTTAATTTAGCTGAGTACCCCAGCAAATTGATTTTAATGGTGGATGGAGCGATCAGACATCTCCTATCGGAATTAATGGAAATTTGTTTGGTCGTCTGCTGTAAATGTCAGATAAAACTTTTGTTCGTAGTGTTCGCGTAGCGTCTCGCAGAGAGCGATTGATCGCTCTGTACAAAGGTCAAAAGAGCTACAGCCGATTGCTACGAAGCTCTCATTAAGAAAGTTTTCTGACAAGCATTGATGTCAACTTAAACCAAAAGCCTTTCAAAATTTCGTTTTCAGGTTCTACCTAAAAATGTTCTACATAGCAGCTTTACCGCTTCAACGGAAGGTGGAGCCTCACAATGGGCATTCATAGTCTCTGACTAGGAACAAGGCAACCTCTCAAATGAAGCTTTAGAAACTTCATCCATGCGTGGGAAAATTCATAATAATTAAATAAGCAGGGCGTAGGAAGTCACCTATGCTATTTTACAAGCATTGCGTTTGATGGGCATCAATCGCACTTGAGCACAGGTAATTCCCTATCGCTCTGGTGCTTTTTTGGCAGTAAAGTTTCGCCAAAAGTTTAAAAGTAAAAGGCTTTGCTAGCATATAACAGTTAATTTTAATTTATTGTATAACTGCACACAATTTTGCGCTAGATTTTGGTGCTTTTTTCCCTTTTCCCCGCTTGTTTATTGTTAGCTATTAACGCACAATAAACCCGTATTTTTTGAGTACAATCTTGGCTTGACTGCTAGATAAAAACTGGACAAACTCCTTGGCAGCATCGACATTTTTACTACTTTTGAGCACTGCCATTGGATAGACAATGGGGGAGTGATATTTGTCGTCAGCAGCGATTACAACTTTTACTTTGTTGGAAATTGTGGCATCGGTAGCGTAAACCAAACCCGCTTGGGCATTACCACTTTCTACTGCTGCCAAAACTTGACGCACATTGTTAACAAAGATAAATTTGGGTTTAACCTTCTCAAAAATACCCAACTTTTTTAATACTTGCTCTGCATATTGCCCAGCGGGGACACTTCTAGGTTCTCCGATCGCAATTTTGTTAATCTTGGTATCTGTCAGATTATAAAAGCTGGTGATGCCAATAACATCATTAGGTACAATCAAGACTAGACGGTTATTTGCGAGGTTGGCACGAGTACCTGCAACCAAGAGTCCTTTTTCTTCCAAAGCATCCATTTGCTTTTTGGCAGCAGAGATAAAGATATCCACTGGCGCACCCTGTTCAATCTGTTGCTGCAAGGCTCCAGAAGCCCCAAAATTGTAACTAATATTGACATTCGGCTTACTTTGTTGGTAAACAGGCTTAATTTCTTCCAGTGCATCTTTCATACTGGCGGCAGCAGACACGAGTATGCTGGTATTTGACTGTGCTACCAAAGGCGCAGGAGTAAGCAAGGGTAAGCCAATTACTAAGAGTAAGCTAGCAACTGTTATACCAACAAAGGCTAAAATTTGTCTTCTATTCATAGAAAAACCGCGCTGACAGAGATTTATTTCATAAAACTAACTCTTGGTAAAATCAATAATACCAAAAAAATACCAATTAAATCGGTATAGTTATATCCAGCTTGTAGGGTGGGCATTGTAATGCCCACCCTATCGTGGTTTATTCATAAAAATCCCCTATGAGATTTTGACTGGTACAGAAAAGGAAGCAATTAAGATTGCAGATATGAATTTGGTAAATGACAACACCGCTAGGGAAAATATTTTGAAATTGTTCTAATCTTGTTGTGTTACTTCCACATAAATATGCTCTAATCGCACAGCTTGACGCGCAATCGAATCAATTTTTATCCCATCAAACCGGGAAATAATTTCTTTTAATTCCAGAGATTCTTGTAACCAAAAAGCTAACTCGTTACCATAACGTCGTGGTATAAAACCATACTCTTTAGCGCGGGCGATCGCTTGTTCTTCCTGTGCAGTTTGCACCACCACAATTTCTTGTGCTGGAATCAAGGTGCGTAACTGAGCTAAACTACCCTCAGCCAAAATTTGACCATTTTTCAAAATCCCAATTCTGTGACAAAGACGCTCCGCTTCATCCAATAAATGAGTCGTTAGCAAAATCGTAATTCCCTGATTTTTTAGTTGTCGAATCAACTCCCAAATTTCGTATCGCGCCTCAATATCTAACCCAGTAGTTGGTTCATCAAGAATTACTAACTTTGGCTGATGTACCAAAGCTACTGCAATATTCAATCGCCGCTGCATTCCACCGCTGAGAGTTTCTACTGGACTTTTTGCTCTATCTAATAAGTTGACAGCTACCAAAGTTTCTTTTATCTGTTTTTGGAGTGTTTCCCGGTTTAATCCATAAATATCAGCAAAGAATTTGAGATTTTCCTCACAAGTTAGAGTTTTATATAGTAAGTTTTCTTGGGGTGCAATACCAATTATTTTTTTTGTTGCATCGGAAACAGGCTGATTATTGATTGTAATATTACCACTGTCAGCCTTGAGTAAATTGCAAATAATATTAATTGTCGTTGTTTTGCCGGCTCCATTTGCACCGATTAAGCCGTAAATTTCTCCTGAATCAATATGCAAAGTCAAATTTTGCAGAACTTTTATGAGCTTATAAGATTTATTTAAATTTTGAATTTTCAACATAGTTGTAATTAACCTAATATTTAAATAAACTATAATTAAAATTACGAAGTGCGTAACGCACCATTTCTAGTTTTTGGTGTGTTACGGAAGCCGTAACGCACCCTACAATATTCTAATTATTTGTGCCTACCTACTTATTACTTGTAACGATTCTCCCATCTCTCGCTGTGCTAAAATTGTTGCCTAAGTAGAAGCAATTTTATCAGCGCGATATTATATTGAGAAATACTTAGACTTTTAAGCAGCCACCAGATTGTTTAGCTGCAATTCACATTGTTGAAATGCGTAATTGACAGCAGAAAATAATTTATCTAGCTCTTGAATAGAGTAAAATGTGATATTTCTAGTAAATATTTCATCATTCAGCTTGCCAAATTGCCAGCGATCGCCATTAGAAACAATACCAAAGATAGTGATTGTCTCATCATTTAATCTCTGTGCAGCAATCATTTCTGCCAGACATTGTGCCCACCCAGCTTCAAAATTATCTTGCTTTGCCTCTACTAAAATGAAGTATGGCTTGTCAAATACAACTTTACCTAAAGGAGAACGTTTAGCCAAAATATATTCAGGAAATCCTGATAGTTTTTCGTCATAAATTAATGACTGATGACTCCATAAAATAAACTTACTACTGTATTTTTTCCACACTTCCTTCAATACTGGATAAATTAAGTTTTCGCAAATAGCAAACTCTGAGTTATCCACTACTCCTTCCCGCATTACTGTTTCTAAGTCTTCTCGGAAGTAATCAGGAACATTGAACTGAGCTTCTCCGATGAAATTTGATTCAGTATAGGTAATCTGAAACGCTTTAAGAACTTCACCAATAGTTTTGTAATTACTGAAAGCCATATTACCATCCTAAAAAATTTTATATGGTTACTCAATTTCGAGTATAGCGATAATCAAACTGTGCGATCGCTTATCTCCGAGTGGAATTTGTTTGCTTCAAACGGGTGACAGCTAATGGGATAAACTGACTCACCCTCGGTTCGGCGGGTATCTTTTAAATCACAGTCGCCTTTCAACTATCAACATCCGCCGATAAGATAACCATCCACCTAAAACCATCACCGCAGCAAACACTAATAAAAATATAAAGTGTGATGTAATTTGATCAATCTCATCACCTCTAGCGGAAACTCCTACCAGAGCCTCGTTCATGTGATAAATGGGGTTGAATTTGGCAATATTAATTAATGTTGTGGGAAACAATGAACTGGGTAAAAATGCCCCGCCCAATATTAATAAAGGAACCCCAAAAGCTGCTACCAGCGCGTTAACATCTTCGATACGACGCGCCAATTGTGTACCCAAAATAAAGCCTAAGCCAACGTAAGCAACGATACTCAATAAAATAATTACGAGTCCCAATAAAATTGAACCTTTGAAGCTAGCACCCCAAAAGGCGGCGACAGTATAAACCAAGAGTGTTTGCCCAATTCCAATGCAACTATGAGCTAGAAAAATTCCCAAAAAATAAGATGTACCGCTTAAAGGAGAAATAAACAGACGCTTGAGGGTTTGCTGTTCTCTTTCTGCAACTACGGTTGCGACGCTTCCACCCAAGCAGCTAAAAAATAGTGCTGCACCTACTAAGCTTGAGGGTGCAGCGTATTCAAAAGCCACATCTATTGATAGTTTTGCCCGTTCTGCTAAAATAAAGCCGCTGAGGATTAACACTGAAACGGGAAAAGTACTCCAAAAAATTAGGCTGCGTCTGCGGCGCAAGAGTTCAATTAAGATGCGCTGGGTTACAGCTATGGTTTGACGCCAATACTTCATTTTGTAAGGGGTTGGGAAGGAAGATTTAAACGCAGAGGTACGCAGAGTAAAGCGCAGAGGGGCGCAGGGTAAAAATTAATTATTAAAATCGTTGACCTGTAGTGACTTCAAATCTAACTTCTCCTTGGTCGCTAATTCCTAAGTCGCCTCGAATTAGTCCAAAGGGTGACTTGACTCGTAATCCTAAGCCGTAACCAAAGCCACTCCCTGGTTTACCTCGTAGTACGCCGGGTTCTCCTAGCACTGTTTTACCAGACCCAAAATCTGAGCCGAAGTCAGTAAATATAACGCCTCCTATGGACTGAATAATTGGGAAACGATATTCCACAGAAGCCAAGCCATAAGTTCGACCACTGGCAACTTTACCATAACCGTAACCCCGTACAGAATCTAGTCCGCCAATATCAAAGGCGTTGGCTGGTGGAAAATCTCCGATGATTGTGCCAATTTGTAGATTAATCGCCAACATTTCTGGATTGTCAGTTGACTGATTGTTACCTATCCAGCTGACTGGTAAATATTGGATATAGTCTCCGCGTAGTCGGTTGCTGGAAATATTGCCTAGTCCTATGGGAATCGCTTGTTCAGTGCTGAGGGTGAGGATTGATCCTTGAGTTGGATTTTCACGGCGATCGCGTTGATCTCTGGATACAGCAAATGATAATGTAAACAGGTCATCAATACCAGTACCGCTTAAAGAAAGGGGACTCCCTAATCTATCGACTTGTGTCACATTGTAATCGCGATCGCGCAGGCTAATTCTGGTGTAGTTAAGAGCTACAGATGTATCCCAATCATCGAAAGATTTTAAAAGTGCTACAGAACCGCCAAATCGTCCCTCGCGCACTTTGTCACCGTTAGACAGCCTGATATCTTCGTTGAAGGTTGAAGATAAATCTCGTGTGCGAAAACCTCTGATGCTATAGCCTAAACGGTTTGTTTCTCCAGGACGATAAGGACTAGTGAACTGACCATAAAACTGGACATCTTTGCTACTTATCTGAAGAGTTGTATCTAGTTCATCGTTAAGACCGCTGATATTTGCATCTTCATAACCTATCTGACCAAAAAGCCCAATATCATCACTTTCGCCGCCTCCGAATTTTAGAGCAGGATAACGACGCTCTTTAATGTTATAGATAATGTTAACGCCAGAGGCATCTTCTTGCTGGAAAACATTGACTTGATCAAATGACTCTAATCTTCTGAGTCGTTGTAAGTCTGCTTGAAGTGCATCCTCACGGAATACCTCACCAGGTTTGAGTCTCAAAAGACCAATGATAAAATCTTTTTGGGTACGCCCCTGAATGGGCTGACCTTTGTCATCAACTAACTTGCCTTTGTCATTAACAAAACGAATCTGGATATTGTTAACAACTTTCTGAGAAAACTCAATATTTTGAACACTTTCTGCTTTGGGTTTCTCTACTAAAGTCGAGCCTACATAATCACCGTATTTAGCATACCCGCGCTTAGGTTCCAATGTCACAATGCCACCAGTCCTATCCTGAGCAGAAGATTGGGAGTCTGCAAGCGCCTCTGGATTTTCCGCACCCACTAACATCGCCACTATTGAAACTGCAACTACTTGAACACGCATATTGGTAATCCGTTAGTGTTACCAAGTTTACGCTATAGATATATGTAAGTACCAACTTATACTAATTCGTAATTCGTAATTCGTAATTCGTAATTTATAATACTCGCCAAAGGCGAGAAGCAAGCTACGTAATGGGCTACGCTCTAAGCGTAGCTATACCGGAGGCTTTACGTAATTCGTAATTGAGAAAGTCGTCCAGGGACAACATTTTATCTTCTATTTCCTGTACAGACGCGTAGACGCTCAAAGAGCGGTTTTTCGTAAGAGTATAATCGTGTTTCTATTCCTATCTCCTTTTAATTATTGCGGTTTCAACCCATCCAACAAAACGCCAATCATTTCATTTACCATCACTTCTTTGGGTGCAGCACCAGGAAAGGTTGTGGTGTATGGTATACTTTCCATCACAGATAAAAAGAATCCAGCTAGCAAATTGGGACGAATATCTCGAATTTCGCCTCGCTCTTGCGCTTGGATAAATGTCTGTCGAAGTGGCTCAAAGATAGATTGGTAGGAACAAGCCGAAAGCTTTTTGATGTTCTCCTCAGCCAACAAGGGCATATCTGTATGTACCATGCTCAAAAAATGGATGGGAGGCTGAGAAAGAAACCACCCAGCAACAGCATGAAGTTGCGATCGCAAATCATGACTATTTTCTCCTATTGCCTGTTGTAATCCGATGCGGTGACGCTCAAACATCCGCTCGGTGACAGCGACAAAAAGTTGCTCTTTGCTGGCAAAGTGATAGTACAATGATGCCTGACGAATTCCCACCTCACAAGCTATATCCCTCATCGTCACTGCATTGTAACCTCGTGTGCGGAAAAGTCGTTCGGCCTCATCGAGAACGCGATTGTGTCCACTAGAGGACTCTTGCTTAGGAGAGGAGCGATCGCCTGACATCCCCAAACCTACCTAACGCTTAGTAGTCAATTATTAGATATTATATTACACTGTCAAATTGTTAACCTAAATTTTACAGCTTTATGTTCTGTCGATTAAAAATGTAGGCTAATAAAGTTGATAGTGCAGTATTCTCAAAAGTTACAACACTTTCTCTCATTCTGTCAAAATGAATCTGTTTAGGATTCAGACATAAATGGGCAAAACCTGCAACTAATCTGCTAACTCATAGCCATTAATTCATCGTGAAGAGTTAATTTTGTCACCAATGAGCCAACTATTTAATTCACTGGAATCATCTATCTCTCGTCGTACACTACTCAAGTTATTCGGCATTAGTGCGATTGCCGGATTAACAGGATACTCCCGGTTTACTAAGCCAAAGCCAACAGTTTTTCAAAAAGATATCCTCAACTTGCCACGAATGTTGAATCAAGGTAAAAGTGTTGTAGTGATTGGGGGTGGTTTAGCAGGTTTAGCTTGTGCTTATGAATTGAGTCAACGGGGATTTGTTGTAACACTTTTAGAAAAATCTCCCCAACTCGGCGGTAAAATTGCGAGTTGGGAAATAGAAGCTGCTGGTGAAACATTCAAGATGGAACATGGCTTTCATGGCTTTTTTCCGCAGTATTATAACCTGAATAGTATAGTAAGCGAGTTAGGGATTGTTGATAATTTTCAATCATTAAACTTTTATTCTGTTGTCTACCGCGATTCAAAATATAAACCAGAGGTATTTCGCCCCAGTAATTCTGCATTTCCTTGGAATATTATAGATTTAGCGATCGCTTCTCCCAACCGCTTACGATGGGGAATTAATCTCACAAAAATCAAACATTTACAAGTCTTTCAAGCAATTACTGGTTTTCAGAGAGAAAAGAACTATCAACGGTTCGATAACATATCTGTTGCTGATTGGGTAAAAACAGAATTTCCCCAAGGTTTATACGACTTGTATTTTCTACCTTTCGCCAAATCTAGCTTGAATGCACCAGACGTGATGAGTGTCGGAGAACTCATGCAATTCTTCCATTTTTATTTTTTTGGCAACCCTGAAGGGCTAGCTTTTAATGGTACTAAAGATGATATGGGAACAAGTTTAGTACAACCTATCGCTAGAGAAATCCAACGTCATGGTGGCAAAATTATCACAGGTGCAACTGTAAGCGAAATTCCTGCTGTAAAAGGTAAGATTAATGCACTAAAATATTACGTTGGTAGTAATCAAAATAATGTGCCCTTTTGGGTAAAACGGAATTCAGTTGTTACTGACAAACAGATAGAATATTTTGGTGCGGCTGATGAAGTATTTGCTGTAACATCTGGGGGTAAAGAAGCAATTTCTCTTACCTGTACTCATCAAGGTTGTACAGTGCAAATAGCAGCAGACAACAAGTTTCATTGCCCTTGTCATGGAGCAGTTTTTACTGCTGATGGTAAAGTTGTAAAAGGCCCTGCACAACGAGATTTACCTAAGTTTAAAGTACTACAACAGCAGGATGATGATTTACAACTAGTAGCAACGAATCAGGAATCGACATCACTAGAGACAATTCAAGCAGATTATTACGTCTTAGCTACTGATGTCCCTGGAGTGCAACAATTATGGAAGCGAGTGAGTGGAGATGTAGATCAAAAAGTGCGATCGCAAGTAGAAAAGTTAAGTATCGCTGATCCGTTTGCTGTTTGTCGTTTCTGGTTTGACCGCGATTTTGAGTGGGAACAGAGTAATTTTACTTCTTTATCTGGTTATCAACTCACAGACAGTATCACCCTTTATCACCGCATTCAAGAACAATTCATCGAATGGGCTAAACGTACTGGTGGTAGCGTGGTTGAGTTACACGCTTACTGCTATAAAGCAAAAGAATTCCCCACCCAAGAAGCTTTGTTAACGAAATTTGAGCAGGAACTCTATGAAATTGTTCCAGAGTTACAGCAAGCAAAAATACTGCATCGGGAATTAGTCAATCAAAATAACTTTTCGGGTTATCCGCCAAACAGTTATGCAGAACGTCCAGAAACTAGTACTAGTGTTTCTAACTTATTGTTTGCAGGAGATTGGGTGAAAATGCCTTTCCCTTGCGGCTTAATGGAACGGGCTGTTAGTAGTGGCTTATTAGCAGCCAATGAAATTTTATCCCGTGAAGGTTTGCAGAGGCGATCGCTTTTATCAGTGAATCCAGAGGGGCTGTTGCAAATTTAGAGTGGGGGACAAGGGAGACAAAGGGAATAAATAAACCACTATCTCCTGACTCTTGACTAATGACCCCTATCTATTAATACCAACAACCAATATTTTTCCTCGTTCAGTGTATAAAGAAACCAGCCAAATTGGCTACATGTCTTTGACTGCCTCTGTTAAAGTATTAAAAGTCAATTACTTGTGGGCTATATATACCGAGGTTTACTATATTTTCAAAAGCATTTAGCAAAGTCTGCTCATTTTGCTAGGCTAGCGGAACAACGTAAATTGCTGGTGTATTTTTTACAGCAGCAACAAGTAAAATGATCAGTTTTGGTTTATTTACCTCGCCTATGTTGACGAAGGCGAGGTATTTTTTATTTGCCTGAATTTATGCCGATTACACCCATGATTATCAAGGCGATCGATATGAGCTTGATGAGTGTAGCAGATTCACGGAACCAGATAATTCCAATGGTAGCAATTAGAATAGTTCCCAATCCAGCCCAGACAGAATAAGCTACACTTACTTCTAGTCTTTTGAGGGAAAGTGTCAAAAAAGTAAAACTAAGTCCATAGAGGACAAATATTAATACTGAAGGGACTATTCTAGTAAATCCTTGCGATAATTTCATGCAAGTTGTGCCTGAAACCTCAAAGAGGATTGCTGCAATTAAGTAAACCCAATTTATTGACATATATATTATGAACGTTTGCTTATGAGTCTTTTATTATCTCTATCAAAATTAAAAAAAGCAATAAGTTCAACTATTACCATTACTTGCATAAATCTCTCAATATTTTGCTCATAATCCCAAATTGAGATCCTTTGTATTGTTTCACATAAAACGGCGCTAAATTATGCTCGTCAGAGTGGGCATTGTCGGAAAGCCTTTCTGCTCGACCGCTTGAGGCTTATGGCATCTACTTTCTCTTCACCATAACCAAAACCTACATTAATATTTCAAGTCTACTTTTGTCGAGTTTACCGAACCCGAAATATTTCAGATTACCGTACCTTGTTTGATGTTCGGAAATCATCATGAACGAAGTGATAAAAACCGAATTTACCCCACTATTATTTCTTATTACTATGAGAACAAAGCAAGGAATTAAATCCTGAATTGGTTGGTCACAAAAATACTCATCACATTATACGAGGTAAAAATATGACACTAGTACGTTGGAACCCTTGGCAAGAATTTAATGCAATGCAACGTCAAATTAATCGCTTATTTGATGAAGACACCTTACCAACCGCATTCGTTGAAAGAAGCTTCTCCAGAGTTCCCGCTGCTGAGTTAAAAGAGACTGAAGATGCAATTCATCTGAAACTAGAACTTCCAGGAATTGAAGCTAAAGACTTGGATTTACAAGTTACACAGAATGCCGTATACCTGAGTGGTGAGCGAAAGTCTGAAGCTAAAACTGAAGAGAAAGGTGTAATCAAGAGCGAATTTCACTATGGTAAATTCCAACGCGTAATTCCTTTATCTGCTCGGATTCAAAATACCAATGTTACGGCAGAATATAAAGATGGCATCTTGAATCTAACGCTACCCAAAGCTGAAGAAGAAAAGAACAAAGTTGTCAAAGTTAATTTGGCATCAGCTGGCTAATTTGCACTTTGATATGTAATCAATGCCGTCAAACTAAACTAACAGCGCTCTCCTTTTGGAGAGCGCTTTTTAGTGAGAATTACTGTGCTTGTACAGACTTGTTAGTTTAACGCATCCTCTCGATGGGTTTCGATGGTGCAGTCTGAAGTGGGATAGGCATAGCAGGTTAGGACATTTCCGGCAGCAATTTGATCGTCATCTAAGAAGTTTTGGTCTGACTGATCAACTGAACCTGAAATTAGCTTACCGTTGCAGCTAGAACAAGAACCAGAGCGACACGAGTAGGGTAAATCTAAACCTTGTTCTTCGGCAGCGTCTAGGATGTACTCATCGTCAGCAACTTCAATTGTTTCATCTATCCCTTCAGCTTTGTTAAATAATCTGACTTTATAAGTTGCCATGCAACAATCCCGCTCTTACATAAACTCCATTTTCGATACTACGGGTTTACGTGCTACTAGTCCAGACTTTACCTGTACTTGATCTTCAGCACCAAAATCACAGAAGCCAGAACTAAAGTGACAACGTTAGCTGCAATGATGGGTACATCGTGAACAGAAGTACCATAAACTAACCATAAAATAATACCTGTACACAGAATAATTAACATACTCCAAGAAAGGTCGTGGGCTGATTTTGACTGCCAAGTTTTAATGAGTTGAGGTACATAGGCGATAGTCGTCAGTACTCCTGCTACTAGCCCAAGAGTGGTTGTAAAGTCAAATTCCATTTTTGTTCGTTACCTTATGTCTTTCAGATAAGTCAGATTATACGAGCAGAGAGATATCTGATTGAAAGCTACCATAATCTGGCTTTTTTATCTGGAAGCCAAAGTGAAAAATTCTGCGATCGCTCCAGCAAATCCCTCAAATGAACTATAATCTTTTGACACGATAGAGACATTTACACCTAACTTTTGAGCATTGGCAGCTGTATAAGGCCCAAAACAAGCAACAACACAATGTTCATAATCATTTTGTGAGTTGACCATTGTCAAAAAACTTTCCACTTCTGCCGTGCTACTAAAAGCAATTACATCTATAATTCCTTGACGAATTAGATTTAATTCAACACTATATATATTTTTGTCTAAGCCCTGCGTAATATATGTAGGTATGCGAGTTGCTTGTATACCCAATTTCTGCAATTCTGAAATCAGGTTTGGTATGACATTAGGCTCAGGCAAACCAACAACTTCAGGAGCAGGTATTAGCACTTTTTTCTGATTAATTTGGGGAATTTTTGCTAATTCTGCCACAATTCCGGCTGGGCTAGATTCTGTTGGGATCAAATCCACCTGGCCACAAAAAGATAATAAGCTTTCTGAGTCTTTTCCCAAGGCACACAATTGACAATTTTGCAGCACAGATGTGGAAATATGTAAATCATTCATCCGGTCAAAAAATGCAGTGATGCCGTTTCTACTAGTAAAGAGAATCCAGTCAAATGCATCTATTTTTCTAAGAGCAGTATCTAACTCAGTGTAGTTTAACAAATGACAGGTTTCGATGGTTGGCATGATAACCGGAAGTCCTCCTTTTTTAATGATTTGTTCAGAGAATCTAGAAGCATAGTTTCTTGGCGCTGTGACTAAAATTCTCTTGCCATACAAAGGTAATTTGCTAGATGGAGTAAGCAGATTGATTGCTTCCGATTTGAAGTTAAGGGCAGATTGATTGAGATTTACCATATTTTTGCTTAGCTTGTTTTTATTTTAAAAGCAATGCTCCATTCTCCTCATCTCAGTTAGAGGAAGTTTGAGGATTTATGCCACTAGGTACGCAAATTAAAGACGTTATATGTAGAGACGTTACATGTAACGTCTCTACAGGGTTTCGGGTTTTATTTATGTAGTTCATTTACCTGAAATCTGCTATATGTAGGTAGGTTGAGGAACGTAGACACCAAAGGTGGCTTCCTGGAGTGCAACTTAACGTTTTCAAGCCTTTGTTGGATTTCACTTACAATTATTAAGTTAATTAAGTTTCAGACTGCCAAGAAGGGCATAATTACATAATTCGATGTTGTCAAGCTGTAATCAAAGGACTTAATGTGTCACCAAATTTCCGAGCCGCAATTTTTGACATGGATGGTCTGCTTTTTGATACGGAAAGTATTGCTCGATGGGCTTGGAAGCAGGCCCTAGAAAATCATGGCTACGTAATGAGTGACAATTTCTATAATGAGTTTGTCGGCCGAGACTTATCATGGCGGGAAAAAATACTAAAAAAAAGATATGGAGAAAGCTTTCCTTTTGAGTCGGTGACAGCACAACGCATTAAAATTGGCGATGAGCGAGAAATGCAAGAAGGTCTGCCAGTAAAAGCTGGTGTATTAAGTGTGCTCAACAGACTGAATAACTTAGGAGTAATTATTGGATTGGCAACTGGGACATCTCGAATCAGAACAATCCGACGTTTAACCAACGCAGGTATTCAGCAATATTTCACGACTATTGTAACGAGCGAAGATGTTGCCGAGGGCAAGCCCGCTCCAGATATTTTTCTAGAAGTTAGTCGCGCAATTAATGTTGTTCCTTTGCAGTGTATGGTTTTTGAAGATTCATCTGTAGGTGTGGAAGCAGCTTTTAAGGCTGGAATGTGTGTAATTATGGTTCCTGATATAGAATTTCCATCTCCTGAAACAGCACGTTTAGCTTATCGAGTGTTGAGTTCTTTGGAGGAAGCAGGCGAATTATTGGACGAGCTATTTGAGGAAATAATCGAAGAAAATTTGATATAAAAAACTCCACCTACAAGAGGTGTGGGGTATGGGGAATGGGTGTTTTTTTATACTGTAGTGTACTAGCTATTTTCTGCTTCCAGTGAATTTTTACTTCCTGAAACACAGTACAAGAAAATCAAAAGTCTTACTATGGGCTGGGATTGAAGCCTCAACGCAGGCTATAAAATTCAGTAGTTGACTTTGTTCTTAATTCTTAATAGCGATCGCCTAATCCCTTTTAACCCCAGACCGTCAAAGCATGTCAAAACAAGAATTGCAGACCTCTAAATTACTACGGGACTTCTTAGAACGCCATTCAGGAGAGCGTTTATACTTCAGAGATTTGCTAGATGATATGGCCGATCGCGCTTTTGCTCCTGTCTTACTTCTTTGCGCGTTACCAGAAGCTTTACCACTACCTATCGCTGGAGTTTCTGCAATTATCGGTCTACCTTTAATGATAGTTTCAGTACAGTTGATCTTAGGTTTTAACAAACCTAGGCTACCAAGTTGGATAGCTAATCGCTCGTTGAAACGCAAAGATTTTGAGAAACTTATCAATAAAATTCTTTCAATCCTAGAAAAATTCGAGAGTGTAGTTCGTCCCCGCTGGAAATTCGTCGCTTCACCTCTGGGACAACGCCTTTTGGGACTATTGTTTCTCATCCTTGCCATTGTCATTGCACTACCAATACCTTTTGGTAATCTACCGCCTGCTGTTGCCATAGTTGTAATTAGTCTAGGCATGATTGAGCAAGATGGGGTAGTGATAGTTTTGGGAGCTTTAGGCGCTTGTGTAGTTCTTGCAATTATGGCAAGTGTAATTGCAGCATTATTCTCCGCAGCATTTACAGGTATTCAACGGCAATTCAATTAGGCTGGGGAATGGGGAATGGGGAATGGGGAATGGGGAATGGGGAATGGGGAAAGGGGAATGGGAAGAAATTTTCCCCCTCTGCTCCCCCTGCTTTCTTACCTAGCTATTTTTCTAGGGGAGATTCTGCCCATTTTTCTGATGTGATCGGTAAGGAGAAAACGGCAAGATATGAGCATCTAGGAACGTTCGCAAAGAAATCTTATGTCTTCATTACTGGCTCTGTCTAACAGTTTAGCTGACACCGTAGAGCAAGCTGGGACTGCGGTGGTTGCTGTGAATGCGGGTAGACGCGTTTCCTCAAGCGGTATTCATTGGCGTAATGGGATCATTGTTACCTCTGATGAGTCGCTCCAGCGCTATGAGGAAATCACCATTACACTATCAGATGGTAGTACTGTACCCGTCACACCCATTGGTCATGACTCTAGCACCGATGTAGCTGTCTTTAAACTCCAAGATGCAGAAATTCCCGTGGCAAAAATTGGCGATACTAAAATGCTCAAAGTTGGTCATTTGGTACTAGGACTAGCAAGAAGTAGCGAAGGTGACTTGCGAGCGGCGATGGGTGCGGTGAGTGTAGTTAGTGGTGCTTGGCGAAGCATGAGCGGTGGTAATATTGACCAATTCATTCGTCCAGACATTACCCTTTACTCCGGCTTTGCAGGTGGCCCCCTCGTAGATGCCGCTGGTTATGTAGTAGGCATGAATACATCAGGACGGCGCGGTACTGCTCTAACTATCCCCACTACCACAGTCGATCGCATCGTTGACCAATTGGTAGCAAAAGGACGCATTTCTAAAGGTTACTTGGGTGTAGGTATGCAACCTGTACGCTTACCAAAAAATCTCAAAACTGCCCTCAATTTAACTTCTGCTAGCGGAGTAATTGTCGTCAACGTCGAACCTTCCGGGCCCGCTGACAATGCAGGCGTCTTGCTTGGGGATGTATTAGTAACATTTGATGGCGTTACAGTAAACGATACTGGTGATGTCCTAGCACTTCTCAATAGTGGCGATCGCATTGGTCAAACCGTCAAAGTCCAACTTGTACGCGGTGGGGTGTTAGTTGAGTTAGCGATCGCAATTGGTGAACGACCATTGTAATTCGTAATTTAGAACTTCGACCTTTTTACTCGAACGTTGAGCTTCTGAACACGAAACTCCGAGTTCAGAACACGAAACTCCGAGTTCAGAACACAAAACTCCGAGATCAGAACACGAAACTCCGAGATCAGAACACGAAACTCCGAGATCAGAACACGGAACTCCGAGATCAGAACACGGAACTCCGAGTTCAGAACACCAAACTCCGAGTTCAGAACACCAAACTCCGAGATCAGAACACCAAACTCCGAGATCAGAATACCAAACTCCGAGATCAGAATACCAAACTCCGAGTTCAGAACACCAAACTCCGAGTTCAGAACACCAAACTCCGAGTTCAGAACAGCTTTGCATAAAACCACACCGAATAGAGCCTTAAAATTAAACTCTTCTTTGCGCCTCTGCGCGGCAGTCGCTCATGGGGGAAACCCCCAAGACCGCGCTGCCTTGCCTTTGCGTGAGACAAAAAACACTCATACAACGCCAAAAATCGTACAACATGGCAAACACAACATTTACCAACATAGCCGCTGAATTAACAGCACTAGCCACAAACCTACGCCATAGCACCGTCAAAATAAACAGCGGTTCTCTAGGAATTGGTTCCGGTGTAATCTGGCAACCTAACGGACTAATTATCACTAATGCCCACGTAGCCACTAGCAACAACGCCACTGTAGAATTGTCAGACGGACGAAAATTTAACGCACTACGTACACACTTTGACCCACAACAAGATTTAGCAGCCCTAAAAATTGCTACCACTGACTTAACTGCTGCAACAATTGGCAATTCTGAAGCGCTGCGAGTGGGTGAATTAGTCTTAGCAGTAGGAAATCCTTTTGCAGACAGTGGTGCTGTAACTACCGGGATTATCTGTGCCAATAATTCGCGGGCAGTAATGGCAGATCTGCGGTTGTATCCTGGTAATTCTGGGGGGCCACTTGCTGACTGTCTCGGTCGAGTCGTAGGCATTAACACTATGATTGCCAATGGTTTAGCCGTAGCAGTCCCTAGCAGCACTGTAGACCGTTTTTTGAGCGGTAATAGTCGTCCACAACTGGGAGTAACACTGCAACCTGTGCTTTTAGACAGACGCACCTTGGGTTTATTAGTGTTGTCAATTTTACCTGGTGGTGTAGCAGAAACCGCTGGAGTCCAAATCGGTGATGTGTTAATTGGAGTTGCAGGGCGTTTATTTACTAACCCCAACGACTTAGCTAAATATCTCCATCAAAGCAACAATAACCAATCAATTCCCCTACAAATACTGCGCGGTGGACAGCAATTTGTTGTGTATGTTGCGGTGCAGAGTGGGAATGCTGTGGAGGCAACATGATCCGAGTCATGGTAGTTGCTACTTCCCCTGTGGTGCGAGCAGGATTATCAGCTGTGGTGACTAGTAATTCTACTACGCTGACGGTTATGGGAAGTGCATCCGATTTGGATGTCCTCGCAAGGGAAGTTGGGCTACAACCCGATGTAGTGCTACTAGATTTGAGCGGGAATCTTCAACAATCGGTGTGGGAAAAACTGCTGCTTATTCAAGAGGAGCAATACCCATTGAGAATTATGGTAATTGTTGAGGAACTTGACAGCATCGACTTGGAGATGGCGTTACGTTCTGGTGTCCGGGGTATATTACCTAGCACCAGTACAGAGTCGGAAATTGTCGCTGCTGTTGAGGCGATCGCTTTTGGTTTAGTAGTGCTACACCCAGATTTTTTGGAGTTGCTTTCTGTGCGAGAAAAAGTACTAGTACCTGTGCAAACCTTGACACCACGTGAAATAGAGGTTTTAGGTATGCTCGGTTCTGGGTTGGGTAATAAGGCGATCGCCAAACATTTGCACATCTCCGAGCATACAGTTAAATTTCATCTCTCATCCATTTTTCAAAAGCTCGGTGTCTCCACCCGTACTGAGGCTGTTGCTGTAGGTGTGCGACTAGGTTTAATTATGCTCTAATTCTCTTGACCAAATAATTAATTATGAATTATGAATTATCAATTATGAATTATTTTGACTATCCTTTTTTCCTCAACATCTCGCAGAACGCGGTAGCATAAATTTCTCCCCTTCCGCTGCAAATGTACCGCGAACCATCAGCACAGTTTCATCAAATTCATGAGGAAATGATTGCACATCTTTGACATCAAGACGTTCTGGACTAAAGTAAATCACTACCTCTGCAATGGGTTGAGATATTCTAGCCAGAATCTCTTGCAAAGAGCATATCTGCGTTGCGACTAGATCAAAAAGATGAAGTTTGCTATCTTCAATCTCCATACAAGCGATTAAATCTAAATCCTCCGCATAGTATAAGGGACGGCTTCCTTCATTGACGCAAAACACGGGTTTTTCCTTGACTACCCCAACTACATTAGATACAGGTGTGCGTGTTTCTAAAAGTCTGTGCAGCAATGTGAAATCTTTGATATCTGCAAAATTTAGAGTTCTCAAGCCATCAGTGCCACCTATAGAGTCACACTTGGCTTTAAAAATGTATTCTTCCACAATACGAAAGCCAAAAGGTAAGTAAAACTCTGGTTGCGGTGTTGTCAGTACCAGTGTTTCATAATGTTGGTCGCAATATTCCAGAACTTCCTCCATCACTTGACGGTAATAGCCTCTCCTGCGAAACTCCGCACGGGTAGCTACCGCATGGACTCCTCCCACAGTTAACCTTTGCCCCATGATTTGCATGGGAATTTCTAATACTCCCACATGAGTAATGGCTATATCATCATGAAACCGAATAAACGGTGTCGAAGCTGTTTCCCAGGATGCACCTAGTTTTCTGCCACATTCTGCCATACTGCTGAGTCCAGGAAATGTGTTTTCCAACAAGTCAAAAAGCTTATTGCTTAAGGCAGGGTCAGCAGAGAATGATTGTTTAAAGTGATACTGGTTCATGTATGACTCTCAATTCACTATCTCATACTACAGATACTACAACATAAATTCCAGTAAATCTAATACCAATTTAAAAAAATAATGCGACAAGTAGAGACGTTGCATTGCAACGTCTCTACAATGGTCTACTACTTTTCTCGCCGCACTTCTTCCACTTCACCAACTTGGAAAATTAAAGTGAAAGGTTGTCCCATTTCTCGCTCAATAAACTCTTCCAATAACTGCACTTGCCGAGGGGTTACAGGTTCCTTTGCTCGCACATTTAGACGGATTTGTGGTGGATTAGTTAGCCAATTTGTTTGATTTGTAAGTAACTCTAGTCTTTGAAAAGTAACAGTTTTGTTTAATAATGCTCGTCTGACGCTGATTTCTAGCTGGGATTGCCGTACAAGTCGGAAGAAGCTGACACCCAAAGGAATTAGAAGAATTGCGGTTAAAGCCAAAGTCCAAGTCAGGGGTTTTCGCGCTCGACGTACAGATGTGTAACCTGCTATCAGAAATGTGAGCATACAGGAAAGAGTGATACCTAACAGGTTAGTTAGGTAGAGTAGGGTTGCTCCGAAACTGAGTGAGAAATTTGCCTGTGATAACCCTAAACCAATCACACAAACAGGAGGCATGAGCGCAACCGCAATTGCAGTTCCCGCCAAACTTCCAGAAATTTTTGGCTCAACTTTAGCGTAGCCGCTGATACTTCCAGCGGCTACGGCTATCCCTAAATCTAATAGTGTTGGTTCGGAACGTGCTAGTATCTCACTGCCAAAGCTAGGAAGACGCGTAAATAATCCTAAACTGTAAGCGATCGCTATTGCCGCAATTGTCCCTACTACTACAGAAATTATTCCTTGGCGAAATAAAACCACATTCGCTTGCAACGCACCAAAAGCTAAAGCTCGAATTGGCAACATCAGAGGTGCAATAATCATAGCGCCGATGATGACTGCACTACTGTTGGACAATAAACCAAAAGTAGCTATGGCACAGGAGCCAAAAATCAAAACTAGGTAGGATGAGTCTAATATTGATTCTGCTAGCAACTCTGTTTCTAGCTGTTGGATTTTGACAGGCTCAGCTACTTTCCTTCTAAAATTCCGAAAGCGGTTTTGCAATTTTTCTATCACAACGCCTTCTTACCCCATTATTCGCTAATTGGTCTAGACAATTTTGTTAGTAAGAACCTGATGAAGGAACTTGCCGCCACTTATCTAAAATATCTTTAAATAACACTTCTTGTATCCAAATCTTGGCAATTACCGCCAGCGGGATCGCCATCAGTAATCCTAAAGCGCCAAAAAGGGTAACGAAGACAATTTGCGCCGTTAGTGTCATAGCAGGTAATAGCGCTACCTGTTTTGCCATCACAGTTGGGGTGAGCCAATAGCTTTCAATATTTTGAATTATGATATATAAAATGATTACTGCCCCGGCTTTCCAAGGTGCATCAAGAAAAGCTATTGCCATTGGTAACACTACACTCAAAGTTGGGCCAATATTGGGAATAAAGTTGAGTAATCCTGCTAAGACTGCATGAGCTAGTACAAGCGGTACTTGTAAAATCCATAACCCAAGTCCGCAGAGAACACCAATAAATACCATTTCAATCAAAGCACCGATTGTCCAACCGCCCAAACCTTCCGCGCAACGGGAGAGAATTTCCTCAACTCTCGAACGGTAAAAGGCAGGAAAGACGCGTACAAAGGCTCTGCGGTAGGGCTGCGGATTAACAAGTAGCATTAAAGTTAGAACTATAACCAGGAGAAATTCTAAGATTGCAGTTATAGAAGTAGAGAATAAAGCGATCGCCTGTTGTAATAAATTTGTAATCCAAGGCTGTATTTGTTCAATTAAACCATTGATGTCAGGAATTTCCGGTAAATAGATTTGGGGAATGCGTTCCTCTAACCAGTTGATACCCCGTTGAATTTGATCTACTCCAGTTGGTAAAAGCACCACCAATTCCTGAAACTGCTCGATAAATGGCGGCACAATCAACAAGAAAACACCAACTAGCAGTGTTACGATAATACCCAAACTCAACCAAACAGCCCAAATCCGTTTGACTCCAGACTGCTGAAATCGCCAAACTAGCTGATTAATCGCCACTGCCAGCACTACAGCTGTGAATAACAGTAACACTAACTGCCGAATTTGCCAAATAATGTAGAGCGAAAAAAATAGCGCCAGTAAACCCAAGCATTGCCCTAGTTTCATCTTGTCTTTCTCCTGTGCCGCTTAGGCTTTTTTAGCCAAAGTCCTATAAAACCAACAACAGCTGCTATGGCAAATAAAAACCAAGAATTGAAGGCAATTACATAACTAGCATCTGGTTCATAGCGCCAACGCAATAACCAAAGTGTGTCATTGCCAATAACGAAAGAAGGTACTTTAAGAATAGTGAATAATGCAAGCAGCAGTAAAGCGATCGCACTCAACAATAAGAATGCTGACAAAGTAGTTTTTAAGCAAAACCAAAAAATGGTGTGGGATTTATGTGCTGGCATATACAGCAGTTGGCATTTTCATGAATCACATATAGAGACGTTACATGTAACGTCTCTACTATTTTCTGCACTATAAATGTGAGTATAAAGTGACAGCAGACTAAAACAGAAAAGTTATTTTTAAATTTTATGTTTACTAATTTAAAATGATTCGTCACTTTCTAGTCACATTTGCTTGTCAAGCTCAGAAGGTAATCACATTAAACTGAGATTTTGCACCCCTGCTAAAAACCGCCTTGGATGAATTCTAAGGCTAATAGCTAAAGTTGTCTAAAGACGACTAGTAAAGGGTTTTAATCCATTAATCGTGGACAGAATTACCCCGCCAAGTTCACGCAAGCGAACTACTAGGTTATTAGCTAAAGTCTTTTCAATAAAACTAAGTAATAATTAGTTCTTTCAATTGAGAGAGGAACGAGGAATAACAGTTTTAATTGAATGGTGATGTAGTTAGAATTTTATCAATTTTTCACTCATAGTGATATTTCTGTCAAATGTCAGTTTTTTGTATCTAATTTATCCTTTCTACTGAGATAGCCTTATGGATTTACAGGTTATTTTTCACTGGATTTATGTTGCTGGAATGGCAATCGGTGCGTTGCATTTCTGGTCACTTAGCCGCAATCCGCGCGGTGTTCCCCAATACGAATATCTGGTTGCGATGTTCATCCCAATTTGGTCAGGACTCGCTTACATGGCAATGGCTATAGGTCAGGGGAAAGTTGAAGCTGCGGGTCAAATTGCACACTATGCTCGTTATGTTGATTGGATTGTCACCACACCTTTATTGCTGCTAGCTTTATCTTGGACAGCGATGCAGTTTATCAAAAAAGATTGGACGCTCATCGGTTTTTTGATGAGTACTCAGGTAGTTGTAATTGCCACTGGGTTAATTGCAGATTTATCCGAACGGAATTGGGTCAGATATTTGTGGTATATCTGCGGGGTTTTCGCCTTTGTAATCGTTCTCTGGGGTATTTGGGGGCCATTACGCGCCAAAACTAGAACTCAAGGGACGGAATTATCAAACTTATACGATAAACTTGTTACTTATTTTACAGTGCTTTGGATTGGCTACCCAACTGTTTGGATTATTGGCCCTAGTGGTTTTGGTTGGATAAACCAAACTATGGATACATTCTTGTTTTGCCTACTTCCCTTTTTCTCAAAAGTCGGATTTAGCTTTCTTGATTTACATGGTTTACGTAATCTGCAAGAGTCAACACGCCAAACGGCTGGCGATCGCGTCGTTAACAGTACCTTGCAATTTGTAGAAAATATCACAGCATTCAGTAAGCCACAACGCCAACCATCACGTAGAAGAGTCTGACATTCAGGCTACAGATCCATCATCTCGAAACCAGAATAAATCTAACGTATCTCAATTACGTTAGCGCAACGAGGCGTAGCCCATTACGAATAACGACAAATAGTTTTGCAAGCTTAGTTTTATACGTTTGTACTCGGTAATCACTCGTTACAACTATTAAGTTGAAAATGATGTGTTATGACCAACGACGGATGCCAAGATTTACCAAATCCCTCACGATCAAGTAAGTATTTAAATATGGATTGCCTATGCCAAATACTTCTAAATAGACTGAAATTTTAGCTTTTAACTTCTCATTCTCAAAGGAGGATTTATGAACGGAAAAATGTGTTTTCTCGCTTCATCTATTGGACTTAGCATACTTCTAGGAGCCTGTGAACCTGCTGCACAAACCCCAACAGTACCACCAGCAGCAACACCAACAGGAGCGCCACCAGCAGTACCACCAGCTGCGACTCCAACTGTAACCCCGAATACGCCCTAACAAAATTTTTCTGACTTGATATTTTTCAGTTAGAGATTATGTCACTTTCTTATAAGCTTTAATAGAGGCTTATCTAGTGACACAAAACTATTATAGCGGTTCTCACCTCACTCAAGTGAGAACCGCTATATCTAATTATCTAAATATCATCGGTTGCGTAATTAGCTTTTGATGCATATATGCGAATGGCAGAAGCTTTTGATTTTTTAGGAGAAAGCAATTACGCTAGTACACTACGCACCAAAGCTGGCGAACTGCAAGCAAAGTTTGAGAAACAGTTTTGGTGTGAGGATTTAGGCTTTATTTAGGCTTTTATGCCTTAGCTCTCGACTCTGAAAAACAACCCGTTCGTACTGTTGCCTCCAATCCAGGTCATTGTCTTTGGAGTGGTATAGTCAGTCCTGAACGCGCAGCGCGTGTGGTCAAAAGACTTTTGCAAGCGTTGCTAGGTTTACAAGCAGATGCTCCCAATAGGCAGCTTTATGTTGCTCCACATTTACCAGAATGGTTGCCAATTTAATTTTTAATATGCACACCATTACCAAGACTTTCTGTCAAGAAGTAACACAATAGCAGCAAGTAAGTACTTATGATCAAGAGGTGAATTATATGTCAGCGAAAGAAATTTTAGGACAACATACACCAGGCGAGATAAATCCTAATTTCTTGAAATTGAGTGAAACAAACTTAGCTAGAGTAATAAGTACAGAAAAGCCTGATGGCGAAAAGCTGAGTGGAGAGAATATAAGTGCAGCAACAACTCCCGATTTATCCCTGATTTTCGCTCCTGTTGTATTATTCGCAATGGCAGGAATAGTTATTTTTCATAAACGTAATCTGTTTCATCAAACTAACAAACTAAATAATTTACATCAATCTCCCTGTAGAAATTGCCGTTTTTTTCTAACAACAATTATCTTCAGTGTGCAGTAAATCCTTCCACTGTTTCTACAAAAGCAGCAATTAATTGCTGTGATTATAGTCCTCTAACAAATAAAAAGTTTTTTTGGGGTTCCAAAATTTCTAATAATAAACCTAATTAATGAGTGCAAGAAGGTAAAGGATAATAATACCAATTCATAATTCATAATTCATAATTATGAAAGTCATATTTCATCTGGGTTTTGAGGTTTCTATCTGTAGTCTGATTTTGGAGAATTGGAATAACACTTATCAAAGTGACCAATTGCCGCTTTGCGGCGTGACTTTTTTATCAGTCAACTCAAGAGGCTTGTGATGTAGGCTTTCAAGTGAAAAAACGATAAAATTACTCTGAATTATATTTTTCATCTTGAGTTTTTGTAGCTTGATTATTAGCACCATTTGAGTTATCTGTCTGCAACTGGCTTTTTAACAAAGCAATCAAACCTTCGGAAAGTTGAGATAAGGAATTTTCTAGTTGGGGTGAAAGTTCCAATGGTAAGCTTCCAGAACGCAAATTTAGAGAGCGTTGTGGAAAAGGAATATGAATATTTTCTTGTCGCAGTATTTCGTCAATCTGAAAATATAAATCGCTCTTAATTTGAAACTGCTTACGGGGTTTAGAAATCCAAACTAATAACTGAAAATTTAAAAAATCCTCACCATACCCTTGAAACCAAACAAGAGGTGTTGGTTTTTTTAATACATCATGATTTTCACGTGCTACTTTTAATAATGCAGAACGTATAGTATTAATATTTACTTCATAAGCCACACGCACAGGCAATACCAGACGAGATGCCGAACTCTGATGGTTCCAATTCACTACTTCTGTATCTAATAAACGCGAATTAGGAACAATCACTACTATGTCATCTAAAGTGCGGATATAAGTACTGCGAGCATTTAAGCGCTCTACTGTTCCCATAAACTCGCCAATTTCTACAAAGTCCCCAACTGCAATAGCACGCTCAAAGGTAATTACAAAACCGCTGACCAACTCTTTAGCAACTCCCTGTAAACCAAACCCGATCGCCACACCAAATACACTGGCTAATATTGCTAGGGAACTGATATCTAAACCCCAAATTTGCAGCAACAAAACTGTACCAATAAAAATCAAACTGTAATGGGTCGCAACTGCAATTGATTCTTGAACGCCACGGCTAACATTAGTAATACGTAATACGCGCGATCGCAATAAATTAGTCAGAGTTCCAGCAATAGCCAGGACTCCAAAAAATAAGCTGATAAAAATAATTATATTGATTACCGAATAAGAGCTTTCTCCAATATTAATTACTGGTGATGTTAAGCTCATCCAAAGAATATTGGCAATGCGCCTGCTCCATTCTCGTGTGAAAGGGAATAAGTCAGTAATATAAATAGTTATTCCGATCCACAAGAGCGATCGCACTACAAGCAGCGTTAATTGTAAAAATAATTCAATTCCTTTGGGTTGCGCTCCAGTTTCGGGGTGATTTGCTTCTCTAGGAACTAGCCGCCGTGACCAATAGCGCCAAACCCAACCCAAAAGTAAATGGAGAGCGATCGCACCAAATACAGACAAAACTATTAGTAATATTGCTCTCCAAAAATAACTTAATCTTCGTTCTTCTTGACCTTGTTGAACTGCTTCAGTAATTCGTTGCGCCCAGATTTTTGCTTGTTCCTCTTTTGTTCTGCCAGTAGGAGTATCTTGTTGTGTTACTGTCAGTAAGTGGCGGCTATTTACCAAAATTACGGGTAGTTGATTACTTTCTACAATCTCCACCTTTACGGAATCTGGGGAACGAACTGCTTCTCTTAAAATTAAGTTGGCATCAGCAGCGCGATTTTCAGCACTAAATTGTCCTGCTTCAGTGACTTCAAATAACTTGCGACCATCTACTGTAATGATATCTGTTGGTGTTGATTGAGCTTGCACCGATATTTCAGTAGTTAAAAAGCATCCTAGAATCATGATTGCAACAATCATCAGGATGACAGCAGCGTTCCGAAAGCGATGAAAGCTATTCATAAAATCATGAAAACATCTACAGAAAAATTCAGTAAAATCAGTGTTATTAAGTATAGCAAAATTCAAATAATCATATATCTATCAAGAGTTTTGCTTGTAGATAATAGCTTTATTGAAAGCGGTGGGAAACTTCGTGTTCTTGTGGGCGTTATTATAAAGCCACTCAGCTGCTTGGCGAATTGGGCATCTACTTACTCTTTGTGAGTATGGTTTTTATCGTGTGTCTTACACAGTTGCAAGACCATTATCTAGTTAGCGATCGCAGTAAAAATAAGGGAATCAGCACAGAGAGGTGAAAAATCATCCCAGTCCCTATTTATTCACTCCTGTTGAATGACAGTCACTTTTGAATCACATCTACTTTTAATACTATATCTATATATAGATGCAATTTGTGATCAAACAGATGATTATAGTTTAAAAAAGAGAGGAATAATCATGTTAGGTCTAATTCTTACCTGGTTAGTTACTGCTGTTAGTTTCTTGATTATTGCTAGACTACCATTTTTAGGAATTGAAATAGACAGTTTTGGTAAAGCAGCAATTTCTGCCGTAGTTTTTGGTCTATTGAATGCTATTTTGTTGCCAATTCTTACTTTGTTTACCTTACCATTTATTATCATTACATTAGGACTATTTTTCTTTGTTTTAAATGCCATAATCTTTGGTTTAGCAGCAGCTTTAGTACCTGGTTTTAGATTGCGTTATGGCTTTTGGAGTGCTTTGCTGGGTTCAATTTGCCTGACAATCATCAACTCAATACTTTTAAGAATTGTGGCACAAATTGCCTAAAGGAAATGTAATATAACAAAATACCCTCTTCCGTAGGAAAAATAGTTGATGAAATCATTTTCATGGCAACCTGTTATTTGGTTTTTCACAGGAATTTTACTAATATCTACTCTATTTGCTTGCCAACCTCAACAGGTAACATCGCCTTCAACCACTACAGCAACTCCTATACAAACTACTGCACCTGTAACCAACACACGTTCGGTAGCTGTTCTTGATCGTCAACTAAGTGCAAATCCTGCCCAGTTACCGCCATTACCTTACGCTTATAATGCATTAGAGAAAGCCATTGATGCAGAAACTATGAAACTGCATCATGATAAACATCATGCAGCTTATGTCAATAACCTTAACAATGCCTTAAAAAAATATCCGCAACTACAAAATAGCAGCGTGGAATCTTTGCTGCGCGATTTGAATAGCGTTCCTGAAGATATTCGGACAACGGTACGTAACAATGGTGGCGGTCATCTTAATCATACGATTTTTTGGCAAATTATGAGTCCTCAAGGTGGTGGACAACCAACAGGAAACATTGCCCAAGAAATTAACCAAAGCTTTGGTAGTTTTGATGCATTTAAAAAACAGTTTAATCAAGCGGGAGGCGATCGCTTTGGTAGTGGTTGGGTTTGGTTAGTACGTAATCCCCAAGGTCAGTTACAAATCACCAGTACACCAAATCAAGATAGCCCAATTACAGAAGGCTTGTTTCCAATTATGGGTAATGATGTATGGGAACACGCTTATTACCTAAGATATCAAAATCGCCGTGCTGACTATTTAAATAACTGGTGGAATGTAGTCAACTGGCCAGAAATCAATAGACGCGCCGAAGCCTCACGCCAAAAGACTTAGAAGAAGTTAGACAAGATTTAATTCTGGCGTTATTTAATAGTTGACTGTAGAGACGTTGCATTTCAACGTCTCTACATGCTCTATCTGTCTTGGTTTGCTTAGGCGTTGTCACAGTTTTGTACAATGCCGATAGACGTTTAAAAAAGTTAGGGTTGCGGCTGCTGGTTATTCGTTTATTCAGACGCAGGCGTGATAGGAGCACCATTAGTGAGGTTGAGAATGCCTGAAACCACAATTTTTTCTCCAGCCTTCAACCCTTCAAGAATTTGATAATTATTCCCTTCGATCGCTCCCAACTTCACGCGTTTTTGCTGAGCCACTAAGGATGGCGCTCCAGGTTTGGGCTGTTCTGGCGCTTGAGCCACAAATACAAAAGTCTCCCCACCCAAGCGAGATATGGCTATAACTGGAATTTTAATTCCAGGGCGTTCCTCCCAGATCACTTTCGTTTCTATTGACTGACGATTAATCAGTTGATTACTGGAATTGTCAAAGTTGGCTTTAGCCAAAACTGTTTGCGAATTGGAAGTAGCATCTGGGGAGATGAAACTCACCTTACCCGTTGCTGTGGGTTTGCCTTGAGCATCCAGCATTTGCACCGGTAATCCTAAGCGCAACCGTTTAGACTCGTTGAGCGGTATGGATATATTCAATTCCAAAGAATCATTTTTGGTAAGTGTGGTTAGTTGATCTCCTTTGGCCACATACTCTCCCACCTTTACTGGAATGTCACCGAGAGTGCCAGTAAAAGGAGCAAAGACATTTGTATATTGTAGTTGGACTTGTGCTGCTTGGACTTGAGCCGCTGCTTGATTTACTTGCGATCGCGCCTGAGCAATCACTTCAGAACGGGGGCCATTCACCTGTTGCTTTAAGTTTTGTCTCTGTTGTTCAAGGGCTGCACCTAGGGCGCTGACATCAGAACTTCTGCTTTGACGCAGTTGTTCTAAGCGTTTTTGAGCGGCGACAAGTGCAGCTTCCGCACTGCGCTGTTCTCTGGTATATCCTTCTAAAGAATCTTGGGAAACTGCACCCTCTTTTCTTAGCTGTTCGTAGCGCTTTGCTCGTGACTTTGCTAATTCCAAATCAGATTTGGCTGACTCAATTTGAGCTTCAGCCTGAGCAATTTCTGCTGGTTGTGATCCGGCTTGAGCATCTTTAAGGCGAGCTTCAGCTTGAGTTAGCTGAGCTTTTGCTTGAGCAATTTCTTCTGGACGTGTACCTGCTTTGAGTTCAGCAAGATTTGCGCGAGCTTGTTCTAGTGCTGCTTTTCTTTGTTGTAGTTGAGCTACGGCGTCATCACTTTGCAGACTCATGACAACTTGTCCTTGCTTGACGCGATCGCCCTCTTGAAAGAAAATTCGAGTAACTCGTCCTTCAATCTGTGGCTTTAGTCCCACTGAGCGTGGAGCCTCTAATGTACCAATAAATACCGAACTTTCCTGTACAGTTCCAGTTTCCACAGTTGCTAATTTTACAGGAACTCCTGTAGTTTTACCAGCAGCAGCTCCACCACCTGGAGGTGCGTTACTAGCACGGCTAGTCTGCCACAACCGCCAACCAAAACCTAAACCTGTAATCAACAAGACGATTCCCAATAGCAAAGGCCAACGTCGTTTTTCAGGAAGCTTGGGTGGTTGCTCTGGCTCTGGCGGTGGCTCTTGTTGTTGAGGCTGACTCCAATCAGTAATAGCCAGCTGTTCTGTTTCAAGAGGAATGGGGGACTCAGGGAACTCAGAATTAGACATCTTCTTTTTCTCGTTTTTTAGATTTCGACTTTGGCAATCTACTCTAATCTGAAAAAGCTTTATTTACAGCATATTGGGACTATGCTCTTTTATAACCGTAGTCAGATATGTTAGGACAGTGCTGAGTGCTGGGTGATGAGTCAAGAGTTCAATAATTATTCCCCTGCTCCCTTGCTCCTCTGCCCCCCTGCCCCTCTGCTCCCACTTTCCCAATCCCCAGTTCAAATATCTACAACAGATTCTTGAGAATCCAACTTGGACAAGATACCCAAAGTTGCTGCTTGGTTGGCAACAACATGAGAAAATAATCCCTCGTATCGATCAAGTGCTTGCTCCAGGGAATAGTTTTCTAAAGCAAACTGTCTTCCTTTTTTACCTAGCTTCTTCCCTAGATTAGGATTGGTATATAAATCCTGGACTGCATCTGCCAAAGCATCGGGTGATTCTGGTTCAACAACTATACCACCACCACTCAGTTGAATTGCTTTAGCAGCAGTGCCAGTATCGGGAACTGAACCCACAATTGGCCGACCACTGGCTAGCAGCAGTGGGATTTTGGAAGGCATGTTGAATGAAATCACATTACGCTTTTGCACAATCAATCCCACGTCGGCTGCTGCGAGCATTTGGGGTAGCTTGTCTCGTGGTTGTAACGGTAGCAGCAAAACGTTATCCGCCCCATTTAATAGACAATATTTCTGCAATCTTTGCAATGCTCTTGATTCACCGACGATTACAAAGACAATTTCTTTAATTTGACGCAAGCGAACTGCTGCTTCGATTACTGTCTCTAAACCTTGTGTTAGAGCAATATTACCTGAATAAAGTACCACAAATTTCCCATTGAGTTGATGCGCTGTTCTCCAGGAATTGTTTTCCTTGGGTAAAGGTTGGATGAAATTTACATTCACCCAATTAGGAATACAAACAATTTTATTAACAGGTACTCCCTTATTCACTAAGTTCTCACTAAACCCATCGGTGATGACGCTAATTGTGTGTGCAGTCCGATATGCAAATTTCTCTAGAACTGCAAGTGCTTGAATCATCCTCTTATTTTTCAGCAGCCCGACGCGCACAGCTGCTTCTGGTAAAATATCTTGCACATTTAGCACGACTGGACAGTTATATAACCAGCTAAGTAGAGTTGCTGGCATTGTAACTAGTAGAGGTGGAACGGTTAATATAATGACATCAGGTCGTTTGCCTTTGAGAGCTTGTGGCAAGCTTGCGAAAACAAAGCTCAACTCTAGGAGCAGCCGATCCACAAGGTTGGGTTTAGACTTAATCCGTAAGTAACTTCGCTGGATAGTGACGCCATTTTTTTGTTCAGTAACATACCACTTACCCCGATACCCATCGTAAATTTCGCGCTGAGGATAGTTGGGCATTCCTGTAATCACCCGCACTTCATGACCCCGCTCGACCAGTCCTTCTGCTAGTTCAGTCATTAAGGGGGCAATGCCAATCGGCTCTGGATGATAGTTATAGGAATAAATCAGAATTTGCATGAGCTATTTGTGAATTTTGTGAAGACAGCCTGAGATGAGCGGATTTATTCCTAATTTCAGTAGGGGCTGCTACTTTTTTTCTAATTTGGTATGACAGTACTTAGTCTAGTTGAGCTTGTTTAATGCCTCAATTTACACTTGGGGGATTGTAGCATTATATTCAAGCTTGTGCATGGAACTAACATTACGGCTTTTTAACTGGCATAATAGAGTGTTTTTAAAAGTCTTAGCTTGTAGGGTGAGCATTACAATGCCCACTTTACTCTGGCTGCTTTGCGTATGGATCTTGTCGGATTTGTAGTTCCGAGCACGAAGTTCCGAGTTCTAAACACGAAGTTCCGAGTTCTGAGCACGAAGTTCCGAGTTCCGAACACGAAGTTCCGAGTTCCGAACACGAAGTTCCGAGTTCCGAGCACGAAGTTCCGAGTTCTGAACACGAAGTTCCGAGTTCTGAACACGAAGTTCCGAGTTCTGAACACGAAGTTCCGAGTTCTGAGCACGAAGTTCCGAGTTCTGAAGGTGAAAACTGGGTTTTGAGCTTTAATAGACCTGCCTAAAGTTGAGGGTGAGGATCTTTAGCGCTAAAGCGCATACTACAAACCTATTTAGCAAGGTACACTGTTGGAAAAAGCTGAAGCTACGCAAAGTTAAAATAAGTTTATTGTGAAACATATAGTAGAATTTCCTCTAGAAAGCGGCGAATCCATCCTTATAGAAGTTGATGAACCTGCACAAATTGACGATCGCATTAGCTTAGGAGATAAAGTGATCGAAAAAGCTACGCAGACTTTCGAGTCAGCTTTGTCAACTGTCAAGCCTGTAGCTAATGCAATCATTGCAAAGATGAGTAGTCTCCACCAGCCAGCAGATGAAGTGGAAGTCAAGTTTGGTATTAAAATCAGCGCTCAACTAGGTGCAGTTGTGGCTTCTGGTAATGGCGAGGTTAATTATGAAATTACTCTAAAGTGGAAACGGGAGTCATCAGATGACCGCACCGCTTGAGTTATCTGTTGTCAGGATTTATTCCAACAGTGGCAAAGTAATCGGTGCTGGCTTCTTATCCCAAAAATATATCCTCACCTGCGCCCATGTGATTGCTGATGCTTTGGGACTCCCCAGAAAAACTACCCAAATGCCAGATGCAGAAATCACCTTGGATTTTCCCCTAGTGGCGGCTAAGCAACTGTTCAAAGCTAAGGTTGTTTTCTGGCTACCTGTGAATCCTGATGTGGAAGTAGAAGATATTGCCGGATTGGAATTAAAACATTCTCTCCCAAATCAGGCTCCACTCGCACCATTAATTACCTCTGATGATTGGGCGGGACATCCTTTCCGAGTATTGGGCTTTCCAGCTGGACAACCAGATGGTGTTTGGGCTACTGGCGTTTTACGCGGACGCACAGCTAAAGGTTGGGTGCAGCTAGAGGATGTCAAACAACCAGGTTATAGATTAGAGCCTGGTTTCAGTGGTGCGCCGATATGGGATGGTGAGCTTCAGGGTATAGCAGGAATAGCAGTAGCAGTAGACATCAACCGACCAGAAGCCAAAGTTGGGTTTATGATTCCCACACAGGTGTTGGTGAGTGCATGGTCTGTGTTGCGTGAGCAAGCTATTGCTTCTTGTCCCTATCGCGGTTTATTTCCTTTTCGGGAAGAAGATAAACAATTTTTCTTTGGGCGGGATGTTTTTACCCAGAAACTTGTAGATACAGTCCAAAAACAGTCATTGATAGCAGTAATTGGGGCGTCTGGTAGTGGGAAATCTAGTGTAGTGTTTGCCGGTTTGATTCCTAATTTACGCCAGCAAAGCAATTGGCTCATCGAATTCTTTCGCCCAAAAACGCATCCTGTAGATGAACTCGCAGCAGTAATTGTTCGCCTGCGTGAACCAGACAAGGGAAAGACGCAACAAGATATTGATGCAGGAAAATTAGCTCGGGGATTGCGATCGCAACAAGTTGCAGCACATACTGTTTTATCCCGAATTTTGTCAGAGAACCAGGATAAACGCCTGTTGCTGGTGGTCGATCAATTTGAGGAACTTTACGCTTCTTGCTCAGATGTTAAAGAGCGTCAATTATTTTTAAATCAATTACTAGAAGCGGCTGAACTGGTAGAGAATTTTACCCTTTTGCTGACTCTGCGGGCTGATTTTTTGGGGTATGCACTTTCTGATCGTCGCTTTGCTGATGCTTTGCAGAATGCTGATTTAAAACTTGCTCCAATGAACCAACAAGAATTGCAGCAAGCGATCGCTCAACCTGCAAACAAACAAGGGGTAAGGTTAGAAGAGGGTCTTGCAGAACGGATTCTCAACGCGGTGGCAGATTCACCAGGTAATTTACCATTACTAGAGTTTACTTTGACGCAACTATGGGCAAAGCAGCAAAATCGCCAGATGACTCATGCTGCTTACGAAGCCATCGGCGGTGTCGAAAAGTCGTTGGCGAACCATGCAGAAGCCGAGTTTGCCAAGCTCAAGCCAGAGGAGCAACAACAAGCACAGCAAATATTTGTCCAACTGGTACGGCCTGGGGAAGGGACAGAAGACACCCGCCGACTAGCTACTAGAAATGAGGTAGGAGACAATAATTGGGATTTGGTTAAGCGTCTGGCTGATGCGCGGCTAGTGGTGACTGGACTTGATGAAATTGCTGGTAAGGAAACAGTAGAGATTGTCCATGAAACCTTGATTCGGGAATGGGGACGACTGCACGGATGGATGGAGAGCGATCGCTCTTTCCGTACTTGGCAAGAATTACTACGCTCTAGAATGCGTCAGTGGGAAAATGCCGGCAAAGATGAAGGGCCATTACTGCGAGGTGTCCCCCTAGGACAAGCGGAAAACTGGCTCAAGCAACGCCGAGATGAATTGAGTCAAGCAGAGCAAGATTTTATTCAGCAAAGTTTAGCATTGCGCGATCGCGATCGGCAGCAAAAAGAACGCCGCCGCAAACTGACTCTATTTGGACTGACCAGCGGTTTAGTGGTAGTCTCAATCTTAGCTATGGTCGCTTTTTGGCTACGATGGACAGCCGAGGTTGAAGGCTCAGGAGTCACCGCTTTAAGAAATTTTGAATCTGGCGCTGGAGAAATCGAAGCTTTAGTGTCAGCAATGGAAGCCGGACAAGAAGTCAAAAAGATGGTTTTTTGGAATAATCAATGTTTGCAAGACTGTCCAACCACAAGTCCGCTGCTTGCTTTGCAGAAGATTCTAGATAATATTCATCAAACAAATCAAATCAATACTTACCAAAGAGGTATAAACAGTATTCGTTTTCTTAAGAAGGACAAACAAGAGGAAGTAATTGTTGCTGGTGGAGAAAATGGCACGGTTACGTGGCGAAATTTCCAGGGAAAGGAATTGAAAAAGCCTAAACTGCACAATAACAGTATCAAAAGTATCGATTTTAGTGAAGATCAAACAATACTAGCTACAGGTGCAACTAACGGCTGGGTAAAACTGTGGAATGTCTCAACACAGCAATCACCTCGTTTAATAACATCCATGCATCATAAGTGTGTGAATGGACAGCAATTAGGAGAATACGACCGACCAAAAGAAGATGATAAATGTAGTGTTAACAATGTGCGTTTTCTACCCAAAAGCAACCTGCTAGCAACAACTGGAGATGATGGCAAAGTCAAATTGTGGCGTTTCAATGGAGAACCTCTTTTAACAATAAATGCCCATCAGGGAAGTATCAAAAGTCTCAATCCTAATCCTGATAATATTCAGCAATTTGCCACGGCTGGAGAGGATGGCTTGGCAAAACTTTGGGATATCAAGGGAACAGAATTGGCAACATTTAAGGGTCATGAATGCAGTGTCAAGGATACTAAAAAATGTAGTGTTAATAGTGTCTGGTTTTACCCCAATAAAAAGCAAGTTGCTACTGCTGGAGATGATGGTACAGTTCGGCTGTGGAATCTTGCTGGAGAAGAACTGGCAAAATTTGAGGCTCATCAAGAAGGTGTTGAAACAGTTCGTATTCGCAATGATGGTTTGATTGCTACATCAGGTAGCAATGGCAAAGTCCGGCTATGGAATAATTTTAAGGCAACACTACAAGCAGAATTTCTGGGTCATCAGGGTAGTGTTGTGAGCATCCGGTTTAATGAACAGGGCGATACTCTTGCCACCGCCGGAAAAGATGATGGTACAGTAAGGCTCTGGGCAGTTCCAGGAAAATCATTAATTAAACCCACAAATCCCTTAATCAAACTAAAGGGGCATGAAAAAGCTGTTGGTAGTGTGCGTTTTAGTCCAGATGGCAAGTTACTAGTTACAGCTTCAGACGATGATATTATTAGGCTTTGGAACCTTCAGGGGAAACTGATAAGACAATTCAAAGCCAATCAAGGCGGTGTCAATAGTGTGCGTTTTAGCCCAAAAGAAGCAGAAAACCTGATTGTTACAGGTGGGAAAGATGGCACAATTAAGCTCTGGACGCGCACAGGAGAATCGTTAAAGCCTTTGAAACCTTTCGAGGGACATTCTCAAGCCATACGGAGTATCAATTTTGATAGCAAAGGAGATAGACTTGTTACTGCTGGAGATGATGGCATGGCGAAACTGTGGGATCTTAAAGGAATTAAATTACAAGAATTTCCCCATCAAGGTAAAGTCGAGACTACCAGATTTAGTCCAGATGACAAGCTGCTAGCTACAGTTGGAGAAAATGGGACGGCATTACTGTGGGATATTAGTAGTGGTAAGCTGTCTAAACAATTAACAGGTCATAAGGGCTATGTTAATACTGTCGGTTTTAGCCCTACAGAAAATAAACTGGCTACTGCTGGAGATGATGCTACGGTTAGGTTATGGGATTATGCAGGAAATCAGTTAAAAGAATTTAAGACTTATGAAGGCAGAGTCACACAAATAACTTTCAGTCGGGATGGCAAGCTGCTAACTACATCTTCAGCAACCTATACAACTAGATTGTGGAATTTATCAGGGCAGCAGGTAGCAGAATTTACGGGTCATCAAGGCAGTGTGAGAAGCGCAGATTTTAGCCCGGATAGCAAACTACTAGCTACAGCCAATGAGGATAAGACGGCGATCGCGTGGCGCGTTAGAGGACTAAATGAACTTTTGCATGAAGGGTGCGATCGCCTCAAAGATTACCTTGTAACTAATCCCGAAGAAGAGAAAAAACTTAGTGTGTGTCGTTGAAGTAATCTCCGAGTGCCTTAGCTTGTGCTTTACTAATTGACCGCTTGCCGTTCACAACCTCAGACACCACGCCGCTAGATCCGATGATACCCACTAAGTCCGCTTGGCGGGTGTCACTGACTTCCATGATGTGTTGAAGAATTTCATGCGGTACAGATTTTCCATTGGATAATTCTGTGCCTCATACGCTTCAATCAGCGTTACTATCAGCTTATGTATAGCTTGTTCTTCTGGAGTTCGGTTCTTGGCAAACGTTAGCCGCTCTGCCACTGCTAAGGCGCGATCATACTCTTGTTCCGTCTCAATCACCTTGGGAACGACTTCAATTAGCAGATTACTGTAAGCAGCTTGGTTAAAAGTAAGAGTCATTTTTCCATTTGCCTTTCATTGCCTTATTCCCAGATGTCTTCCTCTGACTGTTTCTCAATTTGAGAAATCGCCAACTTGATCACTGCTTGAACTGGTGCTTCCACTTCCTGAGCCAATGCAGATTGTAGGGGTTCTAAGGCAGCGCGATCGCCTATTTTCATTAATGCCAGAGCCGCAGCTCTTCGAGTTTCCCAATCAGCATGATTTTTTAATAAGTCAACTAGTTGGGGAACCGCAGGTCGATACTTCAGGTTACTTAAGGCAGTTGTCGCTTCGCATCGCACAGATGAAACCGGATCAGCTAGAGCATTCATCAGAATATCGAACGCTCCCGCTTCTGGATTTTCCTGAGCGATCGCTGCGATTGAACCGATCACAGCAGCACGAACTTCGGGCGAGTCAGAGTCAACTTCTCGATATACATACTCCTTCGCTTCTGCACCAATAAACGCCAACGCCCATGTCGCCAGGCCCTTGGAACTTTCGGGATATTCAGTTGATGCTAAAATTTTGAGCAATGCTGGTACTGCTGCCTCACCCGTTCTAGCAAGCGCTCCAACACAGGAGTTTTTGACAACCGTATCTTGATCATTTAAGAGGGCGTTGACCAAGGTCGGAACTGCTTTTGGATCAGCAATGAGTGTTAGGGTTTTGGCGCTGGCTCTACGCACAACTGGGTTTGGGTGATTTGCCACAGCCTCCAGCAACAACGGGGTAACAGGCTTGCCAATTTTACCCAATGCCTCCGCGAAACTCAAGCGTACCATCCCCCGTGAGTCTCCCAGACTTTCAACCATCTGCTTCAGGATTTGTTGGTCATTCGGGTTGAAGGTATTCAGGCTTAGTTGTTCACTGACCGCCTCAAGTAAGGCATCAGTCTCTATCTGGGACAGATGTAGCGAACCTCCACCCGATTGAGTTTCGGATTTGAGCATATCACTTATAGCTAAATTATCAAGATGGATTACTAGTTACTGACCATCAGGCTGGCCTGTTGATTGCGGAGTTCCTGAAGTGCAGAGTCAATCTTAGCAAGCTCAGGCTCCAGTTGCCCCATTAAGCTTACCCTCATCACCTTAGCCCGTTTTGCCGCTTCCGTAGTTTCTCTAACCAGACGTTCCCGATATTGCTCTAGTTCTTCAATGACCTCTGCTAGATCTTGAGCGGTTACATTATCGGTTGATATGATTTTTGAGGTTTCATCCATATCTGTTGTTTCCTAAACACGTATCTATGTGATGATTTGTTGTCAGTGTTCAACTGTCAAATGCATATATTCTGATCTTCTCAGATTGCGTTACCACTCGTAAACCTTTTTGAAGAAGTAGGTAGGAGAACTTTCGTCAACAATCAGTAATGCCTTAACTACTAACTTGCGTTTTTCGGTATTGGTTTTATCTCCTATCAACCCCACTACGCTCCCACCAATAATCTCGATTGTTTCCCGAAAGACCATCTCGAAGTACAAGCCCAGTCCTTAAAACGCAACATCCGCAAAATCTGGAGGTTGCTTCTTGACGTGAGCTAACGGATCAAAGCTGAGCGACGCTTCAGGGCGCCTGTTGGTGTGAAGAACGGAACCGGGGTGGCTGCCCTGAAGCGTTCGATCGAGCGCCGTGTTAGGCTTTGTGGCCGGACGATGGAAGCGGACAGACTTCCATGGCTTGAATCAAGCCCTGCGAAATGGTGAAACGATGACCGACGTGCTCATCGGCAAGAACGGCTCCAGCCAGGTCGCGCACGACCTGATGCACTTCGACCAAGATACGCCCGGACTCCTCCGGGTGAAAAGTCACCGGCTCCACGTGCCCGTTGATCTCGCTCCATTGCTCCGTCCAGTAAGCGCGGACTTCTTCAGGTCCACGGACAAAACCGCCTTTGAATGCTCTCGGCCAGGTCACGTCCGGAGTCATGAGGGCGAGGGCGGCGTCAATGTCCCGCGCGTTAAAGGCCGCGTAGGCCGCGCGGAGCAGTTCGATTTCTGGTGTAGGTTGATCTGACATAAGTGGTGTGGTGAAGGATACGCAGTAGGGCCTAACAATTGATAGACAGAAAGTTTCCGCCTAAGATCCGAAGTGGGCGGATAGACAGAAAGTTTCTGTATAATACTCCAAAGCTGCTGTTTAAGCCGAATCTTTCCGCATAATACGCTCATTTGGGTGGATAGGTCGAAAGTTTCTGCATAACATCCTAAAGAGAGGCTAAAGGGTAGAGGGTGGACTGGCTCTATCTATCTTCCGAACCGTTGGGGCGATCGCGCCTAGTTGAGTTGAAAGTCTCTTTAGACTTGCATATAACTGTAGGTTGGGTTGAGTCAAACGAAACCCAACAAAATCCAGCACTCGTTGGGTTTCACGCCGTTCAAACGCCACTTTGACGCCAGTTGCTACAACGGAGGGAACCTCCCTTCGGGTTCGCCAGTCGCCTGCGGAGGGAAACCCTCCCGCAGCGCTGGTCTCACCGCAACGCACTGGCTCCTCAAGTCGGGAAACCCTTCCTGTGCAAGTGGCTCCCCAACCTACGATTCTGTGCGCCTTCAAAGAGAACTGGTATTAGCTACCCAACTATTACCTCACTGTTACTATCTGTATAATCCGTACTTACAGTCACCTGCTGCCAAACATCCAAATCCGTTTTGATCCATTCCAGTTTTTCATGAATCAGGCTCATAGCATCCGTGCCTAATACCAGTCGCATCGGTGGATGAGGACTTTCCACAGCTTGAATTATGGCTTGCGCCGCTGATCGTGGATTGCCAGGTTGCTTACCATCCATATCTTTGAACCACTGCAATGAAGCACCACTCACCGGGACATAAGCATCAATGGATTGTTCGGCTGCTGCCAAAGAGCGTCCGTTGAAGTCTGTGCGAAATGCCCCAGGTTCAATTAAAGTGACTTTAATTCCAAAGGATTCGACTTCTTTAGCCAGGGCTTCAGACGCGCCTTCCAGGGCAAATTTAGTGCCACAGTAGATGCTGCTTCCACCAAATCCCACTAATCCTGCTGTGGATGACATATTTACAATGTGACCGCTGCCTTGCTGACGCATCAAAGGCAAGACAGTTCGCATCAGACGGAGTGCCCCAAAGAAGTTGGTTTCAAACTGTTGGCGAATATCAACATCACTGACTTCTTCAAGTGCTCCAATTAATCCATAGCCAGCATTGTTGACCAGCACATCAATTCGACCAAATGTGGCGATTGCTGTATCAACAGCTGCTTGTATGTCTTGGGACAATGTTACATCCAAACGTGCAGCCTTGGCGATCGCTGGATACTGCTCAATCAAAGCGCGAAGTTGCTCTGGTTTGCGAGCAGTAGCCAGCAGGCGATCGCCCTTCTTCAACACAACTTCTGCTAGGGCACGTCCGAATCCTGTTGAACATCCTGTAATCAACCAAACTTTAGGAGCGACACGATTTCTGTCTGAGTTCATTTGTTTTCTCCAATACAAAAACGATGAGACGCGCCTCATATTTCTTACGATAGGAGACAGCCATACGACTGTCCAATATATATTTGACTAAGATTAATAGGTTAAACATATAAGTACGATGGAATTACGGCACCTGCACTACTTCATCGCGGTGGCTGAGGAACTACACTTTAGTCGAGCAGCGGAGCGGTTGTGCATTTCCCAACCCCCGCTCAGTCAGCAGATTCGTGGTTTGGAAGATGAACTAGGAGTCAAGCTGTTTGAGAGAACGAAGCGGCAAGTGCATCTGACTGAAGCAGGCAAAGTGTTTTTAGAGCGCTCCTATGGAGTGTTAGCGCAACTCGAACAGGCAATCGAAGTGACACAACAGATCGGGCGGGGTGAGGTTGGACGGTTGGCGATCGGCTTTGTTGACTCTGCAATGTATACGTTACTACCAGAGATTGTAAGGGTCTTTCGAGAACAGTTTCCGGCGGTAGAACTGCGATTGCATGAACTGACGACTGCTCAACAGATTCAAGCCCTGCATCACAAACAGGTTGATATCGGCATTGTTCGTTCTGCCATCAGCGAACCAGGTTTGAGTGTGGAATGCCTTTTGCCAGAATCATTGGTCTTGGCGTTGCCAGAAACCCATCCGTTGTCTGCCCAGACTCAAGTGTCGCTTTCCACATTGGCAGATGAATTATTTATTCTATTTCCTGCCAAAATGGGGCCCGTCTTTTACGAGCAGATTATTAACCTTTGTCAACAAGCTGGATTTCGTCCGAAAGTTGCTCAAGAGGCAGTTCAGATGCAAACGATCGTCGGCTTAGTTGCAGCAGGACTGGGCATTGCGATCGTTCCTGCCTCCATGCAAAACTTCCACAGAAGCGGAGTCATTTACAGACCCTTACAAGAGCAGATACCCAAGACCGGTCTCTATCTTGCTTGGCGGCAGCATGATTCCTCACCAGTAATCAGAGCATTTTTCAGCTTGGCACGGAAGACGACACAATGGGAGTCAAATCGTGACGATACGTGAGCAGTTAGGGATCAATCACCTCACCGGCGGAGCCTCCAAGTACTGTCTCATATCAGCAGTAACCTGAAGCAGCCTAACTACATTGGGGTAGTGTTACGGAAGCTGTCATCAGGTGCAAAGTAATGAGAGAAAGTACCGAATATTGTTAAGGATTTAGCACTTTACCCCTAAAAGTCTTCGTTTTGGTGTTGGAAGCTAACCAGGGTGGCCGCCGAGATACATGCAAAATGGGACACGTTGTAAATTTTTGTAAAGAAAGACGGCTGAAAGCATTGATTTGTAGAAATTTTGAACCAAAACTAGGTTCAGTCGAGCCAAAAATTTTGGAAGCGATCGCTCGTTAGTTCTGTGTAGCGAATAGTGTGTTGAATATTCTTGTGTCCCAGATAACTGGAGTTTAGACTCAATCGGTCATGTTCAAGAAAAAAAGGAGGTGTGGTTGAATACAGCCTCCTAATTGGTAGAAGTTAAGAGAAAAATCACCTACTATTACCGCTATTTCCTAGTCTCCAGTCCCTAGTACGATAGTAAACGTGACCTTCGAGTAACTTTCCTCAGTCATTGATAAATCAATGGATAAACGTTTTTTTAAAATTTTTGGTTTAACAGAAGATCAAGCGATCGCAATCATCGATACACCATTAGAACAACTCGAAGACCCTACTGATAAATACATTGCTGTTTCACATCTGATTAATTTCCCAACTGAGCAATCAGTTGCAGCTTTGGTGCGTGCAATTGAAACTAGTAACCCGGCTGAATTAGATCACCGCATTGTCCGACGCAAAGCTGTAGAAAGTCTGGGACGATTGCAAGCGGAATCGGCATTACCTGTAATTCGACAGTGCCTTAAGGATGATGATATTTATACTGTTGAAAATACCGTGTGGGCAATTGGAGAAATCGGGACTAAAGATTTAGAAATTCTCGAAGAAGTCGCACAACTGCTGGATAAACCAGGCCAAATCTATCGGGTGATTATTCATACTTTGGCTAATGCTAATTATAAGCAGGCTCTAGAACGTGTGCAAAAATTTACGCAAGCTGAGGACGAACCTACCCGTAGTGCGGCGATCGCCACAGTTTGTCGCTTCACGGGTGACTACTCTCAAATCACTGAGGTAATGGCGCTGCTGCAAAGTCCCAACGTTAATACACGGCGCAGTTGCATTCAAGACCTCATTGATTCGCACTACTACAAAGCCATCCCACAAATTGCTCGTTGTCCTGTCTCTCTGGTGTTCCGACTGCGAGCATTACGGATGCTTTTAGATGCAGGTGTTCCCACAGGTGAAATTACATTTGCAGAAGTTCAGCCCGATCTAGAGCAAGTGCTATACGATCATCCCAACAACATTGATCTGGTACATGAGTACGACGTTACCCCTTTACTAAATTTTGTTATTGACGAACTCTACCAAACCGATTTTGGGCGGTGCTATTTAGCAACAAAAACCTTACTAGATGTCTATTTGCAGGAAGCACCCCAAGCACTGCTAGCAACTTATATGAACAAAGCCTATAACGATTATGGTGCTCACTATCATGTCATGAAACTTCTGGGCTGGCTGAAATATACTTCTGGCTACGATTTGTTAGTGGAAAACCTGCACAACCGCGAACCCCAGTTTCAAAAATCCCGTACTGCTTGTGCGATCGCTCTTGGCGAATTGGGCGATTCACGCGCAGTCACCGAACTCAAAACTTGCTTGAGTACGCCAATTTGGGATTTGAAATATGCTTGTTTATTGGCCCTAAACCGCTTAGGAGACTCATCCGGTCGGGAAAAGTGTACTACCGATGCTGACTGGTTAATTCGAGCAAAAGCGACGAGTCATAATTAGTAGGGATGGGCGTCTTGCCCGTCCTTGATTTTGCAGGTTTGATAATTAGGCGATCGCCTAACTGTAAAATACGTTTATCAACAGAAAAACCAGCTTCCTTGAAAACCGACAGTATTTTTTATCGCATTTTTCAAAGCTTACCCAGCACCTTCTTTGAGCTAATCAACCAGCCGCCACAACTGGCTAACGCTTATCAATTTTCCTCAGTTGAAGTTAAGCAACTAGCATTTAGAATCGATGGCGTATTCCTCCCAAATGCACCAGAACTACCGATTTATTTCGCCGAAGTTCAATTTCAGCTAGACAAAAAAATATATTCACGTTTATTTACCGAAATCTTTAACTATCTCGATAAAACCGAATTAACTAACACTTGGCGTAGTGTCGTTATCTTTCCCAATCGCAGCATTGATACTGGAGATACAGAAAGATACACAGAATTACTCAACTCACAAAGAGTAACTCGCGTCTACCTAGATGAATTAACCTCGATGGAGTCATCAATCGGGATTGAGACAGTAAAATTAATTGTAGAACCAGAATCAACTGCGACAACAAAAGCTATAGAAATAGTAAATAGCGCCCGACAAGAAATCATGGATGCCGCCCAACAGCGGGAAATCATACAATTGATAGAAACAATATTAATCTACAAATTGCCGCGCTTGAGCCGGGAGGAGATGGCGAAAATGTTTGGATTAAGTGAGTTAAAGCAAACTAGATTTTACCAAGAAGTTTTTACAGAGGGCAAACAGGAAGGTAAAGAAGAAGGAAAGCTAGAAGGCAAGTTAGAAGGCAAGTTAGAAGGCAAGTTAGAAACAATACCTCAGTTGTTGGCGTTAGGGTTAAGTATTGAGCAGATAGCTCAAGCTTTAGGTTTGGACGAAAAAGTTGTTAGGCAAGCTGCACAACCGAAATCATAAAACCCCACCACGCTTTTAGCTGACGCCAAGATTTCCTTGACTGCTTGCGAAGAGAGGCTAGAGGTGGGGTTCTAAATATTATGGTTAATCAACCGAATATGATATTAGCCATTAAAAACGCGACTGCGCCACTTATTCAACCGGGCTTCCCCAATTGTGGCAAACCGTCGAGCATCTGCAATCTGTTCTTGTAAAGAAGCAATCTGTTTTGCCTGGGCGTCAGCTTGTTGTTGCAGAGATGTATATTCGTCTGTACTTGTCACAGGACTGGAAGACTGCCAACTACTGCTAAATTGTGTCGCACCGATGCTAGCAAAGGATCGTAAGTCTGCTAGTTGTTGTTGCAGAGCTGCAATCTGGCTTTCTTGCTCTTGAATTTTTTGTCGCAAGCCTTGTTCGGCTTGTGTGCGAGCTGCAACAAACGTATTAACTTGAGCATCTGGCTTAGGCTTGAATAGATCAGCCAGTAATGCACTCACATCTGTGGGTTTCAGCTTACCGTAAGGGGTATTAGTAATGAGCGATCGCACCAGCTGGGGCTTATTATTCGATGCTAGGTTTTTGTCGCTGCTGGAATTGCTACGCACCAATTGCAGCATATTGGTAAATTCCAATATCTTTGTGCCTGTTTGGGTTTTGTAACCCCGGTAATATGGCACGATGTTCTCCCCAAAAGCATCTAGATACTCGTCACTATCAAGGTAGGAATCAATATCCCCTTCAAAACCTTGTTCATCCAGAATGTTGCTGTGATGAATTGTCTCGGAGTAGTCATCGGGAGCGCGACCTAGCAAGTGTTTAAAGTTCAACTCAATGGCGCGGTAGCGGTAAACGTTGTCAAAAAATCTAGAGCGATACAACTCCGACTTGGCAATTTGGCGGACAAATTCGCGGACGGTGATTACACCTTGCTTGAGTTGGGATTCTGGGACGATGAGCCGCTCACTTTCCATAACGTAAGCATTGCCCAATACTTGCCGATAAACTGCTTGGATCACAATTTCGATTTCATCATCTGAAGCACCAAACCATAGTTCAATTGGTTGTGTCTCGGAAAGTGTTTGATACTGGCTTTGTCTGATTTCGTTGTCTGAGAGGGTTTGCATAGTTGGGTTGGTTCGGGTAGGAGTGACTAATGGCTGAGACTTGAGGTTAAGGATATTCGCTAGGAATCTATTGATATCCGTAGTAGCACCTGATGTTGCACCCAAAGGTAGTGCGATCGCTTTGGGAGTATTGGTGATGAGTGAGTGATTCAGCCCAGAGCGGCTTCCCTTAACGCTGGATTGATCGCTGCTAGAAGCACCGCGCAGCAGTTGGAACAGGTAGGTAAACCCAGCCAGATTTTTACCTGTTTGAGTTTTGTAACCCCGGTAAAACGGTACTGTATCTTCACCAAATGCCGCTTTATACTCATCACTATCAAGATAGGAATCGATTTCAGCGGCAAAGCCGCTTTCATCCAATAGGTTAGTGTGATGTACCACTTCGGCGTGGTCATCGGGCGCACGACCAAGTAAATGCTTAAAATTAAGTTCAATGGCACGGTAACGAGGATAATTGTCAAAAAAGCGCGATCGGTAAAGTTCCGATTTAGCCACTTGACGCACAAACTCGCGGACGCTAAGTTCAGCCTGCTTGAGTTGCGACTCTGGGACTATGAGTCGCTCACTCTCCATAACATAGGTATTGCCCAAAACTTGCCTATAAACGGCTCTAATCAAGGTTTCAAATTCTTCTTCAGAGCTACCTATCCGTTGCTGAATCGGGTCTGAGTCTTCAAACAATCCCACACCCAATTGCGAGGCGCTACTAATCACAGGGTTGATAAAACTACTAACCATTTCAACAACCTCCTAAAAAACAATATTTTTAAAGGTAATGAGAGCTAAGTAGTTGTTAGCTTTTTATAGTGCAAATAAGCACTAACATTTTCTTATCCCTTTTACAGTCAGCATTAAGTTATCAAGTTTTGGGGAGTTTTTTAGTTACATTTTCTAACAAAATTCGACGGTTAACAGTTAATAACTAACAGCTAATGGTCTGAAAAAACTAGCAATTAGCAATTAACAATTAGCCGTCACCGACTGTTAACTTTATGTCAACTTATCTATTTTTTTTTAAACACGCTCATCAAATCTAGTGTAGAAACCACCGTATTTTATCCAGTATTGTTTCAAAGTGTGATGAGGCGTATGTAAACTAGCTTTTGCCTGATATAGAATGACTTGGCGATGATCGCCCATCCAAATTTTATTCACTGAGTCAACAGATATTACTGATCCTCCTAAAGAAGCGACACATTCAGAAAATCTTTCAATCGTCGTATATTCTAATGTCTCGAATATAAAAAAGTTACCGGAACAAATCAAGTGGCGACTGCGAATCCAGCAACGCATTTTTTTTTCAGCCTGTGGAGGCAACATTTTAGTTTCAATAGCCTCAAGCTGAATTAATATAATCCGCTCACCGCATGTAATCCATCGGCAAAACTTTCCTGTTTTTCAAACCGCAAAGGGCCAGCCTTTGAACCCCATATTTGTTCGTGGGTTTCAACATCCATACCTTTATCTAGACTGATCCAAGTATGCTCGGTTACTTCTACATCGCTGATTAGATATGTTTGATGACCATTGCGCGGAATCAGACATTGATTACCTGGCTCTACACTACCCCGAAATATTTCACCCTCTCGGTGAAAAACCATTGAGCAGTGATAACGCCGTTCAATACTATCTGGGGTGATAGTTCTGAGGATATCTAATTCACGAGCTGCACCTGCATAAAGCACAGGATCTTTGAGACTGTAGTTTTCGATATAGATGCGATCGCCCCAATCTACTAGTCTATGTACTCCCTGACGATAGGGTGTCCATAAATCGTAGTCATATACTTGCTCAGAATAAAAACCAATGGCAGAAAAAAAATCAAATGGTAAAGGACGAAAAAAAATGTGGATGTGAGCGTAAAGTTGAGGATTTGCAAAAGATTGCTTGTGGTTACTAAAATCTCCTGCCATCCAACAAGCTAAGGTGAGCAAATCGCTAGCGTTGGTGCTAGAACCACTCGGCGCTATCGTCATATTCAACCTCAGAAGCAACAAGACAAAACTAAATGATTCTTTTATGCTTTAACTCAAGATTATTAACTGGCTGGACTCGACAAAGAACGAATCTCTGAAGAAAAGGAAGCTGTAGTCACCCCTTTACCATCACTGGTTTTAATCATCGCTACCCGAAATCTGAGATTTGGGTTAGCAAACCAAATTCGCTCCTCAGCAGCAGCGTGGTCATACTCTGTTAGCAGGGTAAAAATACCATCGTCACTTAGGTGATATTTGCTCACTGCTGGGATTGTTTCCGCGTATCCCTTATCCCGCAAGAGTTTACCTCTAGTGGGATTTTCTGGATCGGGAATTGGCACTAGTACAGTACTACCAGAAAGCGGTTTATCGTCCCAGTCTGACTCTCCCTCCCAAGTCATCCGAAAAGGGTGGGTGATACTTGCAGGGTCAACGTCATACAATTTACAGATTTCCAAAACCTCCGATTGTTCGACGGTAAGGGCCTCAATGTCAATCGTAGAAAGCACTTCTTCAAAGTGAGCGAATGCTAAATGATGACCGCTACGCTGCGATCGCCATTGCCCAATTGATTGTTCAAAGAATTCGGTAATTTTCATTACAAAAGTGATTTGAAAAAGTAGCTGATTTTGCAAGCTTCCTCTGGAAGAGTTCAAAAAGAGCGACGCCCAATCGTGATACTGGTCTGAACGCCATTCAAACTATCTCCCAGTTAACAACAAAATTTTATGAGAATAATTTCAGCAGATGTTAAAAAACTTTACATCATTATGACCAAGAAGGGCGATAAAGCCTTTAAATTCTTTTAATCTTGATGATTTGAGATTTTACATCTGTGACTTTACACATTCTGATACGATGCTGAAGCTATATTTGTTAAAAATTATTAAGTTAAATGATGCTTTATGGGAATTTCAGATTTTTTTTAGTATTGAATTGGTGATTGTGTTACAGACAATGGTACGGTTAATAACCTCAAGATAAGGACTAAAGTTCTCACTACGAACAAAAAAATTGAGATCTTGAAATATGGCGATCGCAGCTTTTGGATGGGAATGCTCCCACTCAGCAAAGCTGACAATAAAATAAAGTTAAAGAATGACCCTACCAAATGCCTGTATGGAAATTCATCAAATTAAAGCTGAACTGAAGAATCCAGATTTTCAGTACCGCTTGAAGGCGATCGCCGCCCTCAAGGATTATGAATCAGAAGTTGCAGTTCCTCTATTAACTAGTAAACTTCAAGACTCAGAATTTCTGGTACGTTCCTTTGTGGCAAGAGGTCTGGGTAGCCAACAATCAGCAGAATCTTTTGCCGCCTTGATGCAAATCATGAAGTTCGACGATACTCCTAACGTGCGAGCTGAGGCAGCAAATTCTTTATCACTATTTGGCAGAGTCGCAGTTTCTCATCTAGTTCTGGCATTTTATCAGGATGACCATTGGCTAGTCCGGCGCAGCATTTTGGCAGCTATAGCCGAAATGGACTGTCCTGAAGAACTATTTGATATCTGCGTTCAGGGTTTAAAAGATGAAGACTTCACAGTTGAAGAATCGTCTGTTGATGCACTCGGCTTACTAGCTGATTCTAGCCAACACGCTGCGGCACTATCCCAACTGCTGACGTTAATGAATGATCAATCTTGGCGGATGCGTGTACGAGTAGCCTATGCTCTCAAACGATTTGACCAACCACAATCAAAAGCAGCCTTAGAGCAACTCAGACAAGATGCAGATCATCGAGTTGTTGGAGCTACTTTAGAAGACTTGTCGCCACAATAAAGGTCTAGATTTCAGGATTTATTGGATGTTACAAAACTCACGTGAGCATTAGCCAATACATTCTCAATATCAAAAATTTACCGAAAACATATAAGTTTTGACAAAAACATCTGGATAGTCTGCCAAAAGCTGGAAGAAAAGATCAACTTTTTCAATATCAGGAGACATTTGTGACTGATATCCCCTCTGGACAAATGACTTGGCGACCACCAGGCTCCTCAGAATGTGCCTTACATTTGCGGCATAATGCTTCGGAACCTTGGCGATCGTATAAAGATTTTCCCCAATATGTTGTACCTGATCCGCCCGGTTTTTCTGAAGGATACGCAACATTTTTAGCACTCCTCAAACAAAACTGGCAGTCTTTATAAAATCACTACAGAACAACTGGTCAACTACTCAAACTTTCACGGGTTGTTCTGCGGGTGTAGGCGTTCCAGACATCGAGTTCTGAAGGTGGAAGGCTGTGAAGCATAGCTTTAGCGGCGTTCGTGAGTCCTTGCACAAGAGTAAAATCTGCTCCAGCGATACTCTGAAGATGCTCCATCGCTGCATCACTCAAGTCAGCTGCTCGCAGATCCGTACCCCGCAAGTCAGATCCATTCAATCGAGCATTCCGTAAGCAAGCACCTGTCAAATAGGCTTTACTCAAATCAGCACCGCTCAAAGCCGCACCTTGTAAATTAGCTCCTGTCAAGTCAGCACCACTCAGGTAGGCTCCACGCAGATTAGCACCTTGCAGATCCGCATCCCGTAAAGAAGCTGTATTGAGAAAAGCACCATTCAAATTAGCACCAGGCCCCACTGCTCCAGAAGCTTTGTAGTTAAAGTCTTGGGGCCATTTCGTTTGTGTATCATAACGTGCTACTTGCAATTTGGCTGCCTCTAAATTTGCGCCACTGAGATTTGCTTGCTCAAGGTCAGCACGGTTTAAATAAGCTCCCTGCAAATTAGCTCCACTTAGATCGGCTCCCCGTAGATTAGCTCCTCGCAGATCGGCCCCACTCAGATTTGCATCAGTTAATACCGCTTCGCTAAGGTCGGCTCCTAGTAGCTTGGCTTTACTTAGGTTAGCTTGTCGTAAATCGGCTTTTCTCAAATTGAATTGATATAAATCTACTTTTTCCAGAGCAAGTCCAGCTTTTAGGGCTGATAAGATTTCTGGAGTTGGACTGGGGCGATCGGCTAATCTATTGCCGTAGGCATCGCTAGTAATAAGTTGAATTTCACTATTTATCATCTGATTAAAAGAAGACTTTTGGAGTATTCTACACTTTAGAGCGAAAGATGAAATTTAATCGCAATTAAAGCAGCGCTACTCCTACTAAAAGTTAAGAGTTAGGAGTTGTAAGTTAAACTCCTGACTCAAAAATCCTAACTTTTAAAAAATGAGGTTTAAGAAAAGATGTATTTAATACCACCCTTAACCATGCTTGACTTCTTTCGTAAAAGTGAAGGGACATGGTTTACAGAACGCTCTGTTCATCACTTTGACTCTGCGGCGGATGAGTCGGGGGAGTCGAATTTGACAATTACAGTTCTAGAAAAGGATGATCCAAGAGTTCAGGAAGTCTGTACAGCGCAAGGGATAGACCCTGCTCAAGCAACGGGAGGTGCTAGCTTTTCATGGCAGGCTAACCTAGATGTGAGGCTGTTGAATACTGATAATGCTGCCATTTTGGTTGATGTTCCTGACGACAAAACAAATCGTTCTGGAAAACTAATTCGCAATCAAGGCTATGTTGAGAGCATTCCAGTTGTGAGTCGGTATCGATTTGCTGATGATGGAGTGTTGACTATTGATACTGACTATGAAAATAACCAAGGTCAAGAGCGTTGTTGGTTTGTTACGGATGATTTTCGCGTCAGGGTCAGTACCGTGCGGATGATGAACGGAGTCAACTTGATGACTTATTGCTCTGAGCGCCGCTGTGTTTCCCAAGAAGTGCTAGAGCAAATGATCAGCCGGAATCATGCGAGACATTAGTGGGAGGCAGGGGACAGAGGGGCAGGAGGAGAATAAATACTGACTCTTGAACGCCAGTTCACTCAACGGGGGGAACCCCCCGAAGTTTGGATGCCTTCTCTACGAGAGGCTTCGCCAACGGCGGGCTGCGCCAACGGATAGCGCAGCGTTAGCGACGTAGGAGCGTCGGAAGCCTCCGCTCCAACTTCTCTTCGCAGGTGACTGGCTCCTCTTGACCCTTGACAAATGACCATTACGGAATGTTGCTTTGTTTCTAAGAAATGAGACTTGCATAATACACATCCCTTATTTTCTATCGAAGGGTTAACAAGTCATGCTCCATGTATAAACCTTTCCTAGAATTTTTGGAAAAAGAGCTATTTGGGCGGTTTGATTTACAAAGTAGGGCAATTGAGCCTGGTTTGGAATTCAAAGTTAGCGATCGCGGCAGAAATCCCGCAACTATTCGCAGTTGGTGTTATCAATGCCCAGAGTTGCGGAAAATTCGCTATACATACATTGATGCAGGGGAAAGTGCCCAAATTTTTAATAGCGTAATTTATCCCAGCCATCACTACGATTTACCGCTGTTAGGAATTGATTTTTTATCTTTTGGTAAAGTTAAAAATCTGATTGTGCTTGATTTTCAGCCTTTATTTCAGGATGAAGATTATCAAAAAAAATACATAGTCCCACTGAAATCTCTGCATGATAAATACCCAGATCTGGCACAAAACTTAGAAATGAAGTTTTATGATGCCAATCAGTATTTTTCTAAGTATTTACTGTTTGCCAAAACAGACCCTCAAACAGTCGCGACGCGAGTCTTTGCAGCTTTTCAGGATTATTTAAATTTGTACTGGCAAATGCTAGCAGATGCAGAACCTCTGCAAGATCCAGAAGATATCCAGCGGATTATCAAAGCTCAAAAAGACTATGACCAATATAGTGCAGACCGTGATCCGGCATCTGGTCTATTTAGCAGTTACTTTGGTCAGGAATGGGCAGAGCGATTCCTGCATGAATTTTTATTTGAAGACGCTGTTCCCCTAGCAGTTGGTACGAGCAAAAGATGACCGCAGAGGTTGAGGAGTGGAGGAGTGGAGGGGTAGGGGAGCAGAGGAGAAAGAAGAAAATATTTTTGTGCCTGTTTCAAACTTTACACTTCATACTTCAAGATGACACTTTATCAGCCATTTCTCGACTATGCAATTTCCTATATGCGATCGCGCCTGGATTTGCAACCCTATCCCATCCCCACTGGATTTGAGTCCAAGAGCGCTACTGTAGGCAAGGGAAAGAATCAGGAAGAAGTTGTCACCACTAGTTACGCCTTTCAAACCGCAAAATTGCGGCAAATTCGAGCAGCTCACGTACAGGGTGGCAATTCGTTACAAGTGCTCAATTTTGTAATTTTTCCACGTCTCAACTACGACCTACCCTTTTTCGGTGCGGATTTGGTGACATTGCCAGGAGGACACCTAATCGCCCTAGATATGCAGCCCCTATTTCGGGATGATCCAGCATATCAAGCAAAATATACCGAACCAATCTTGGCAATTTTTCACACCCATCAGCTGCATCTGACTTGGGGAGGAGATTTTCCCGAAGAAGCACGACCCTTTTTCTCTCCCGCTTTCCTTTGGACTCGCCCCCAAGAAACTGCTGTAGTAGAAACTCACGTATTCGCCGCTTTCCAAGACTATCTAAAAGCTTACCTAGATTTCGTGGAGCAAGCAGAACCTATAACTGATGCTCAAAATTTAGCGACCATTGAGCAAGCGCAACTGCGATACCTACGATATCGGTCTGAAAAAGACCCCGCACGAGGTATGTTCAAGCGCTTCTATGGGGCTGAATGGACGGAGGAGTATATTCACGGGTTCTTATTTGACTTAGAGAGAAAATTGACAGCCGTCCAGTGAGCAGGAGATAGGAAATTAGGAGTCATTAATTATTCTCTTCCCCATTTCCCGTTCCCCATTCCCCAGTCCCAATTCCCGCCTTCTACCTTTGGTTTGATTTTATTGGTTAATCCTGGTACTTAAGTGTAATTTTAGACACCAGGCTCTCATAACCACAGACAAAAGTATTAAGTTTAGTAAAGGAAATTAAAAAACATCACAATAATTTGTAATAAACAATGACACGGCAGCATTGTATAAAGATTACTTGGAAGGAAAAAACGACATCTTAATCAGGTTTTCCAGTCGCTCATATAAATTTGAAGTTTTGTAAAAAAAAATTTAATAAGAAACGCTGGAAACCTTAAACTTATACCTTGGATGTCTGTTGTTGGTCTTTTCCAAGTGGCTCAGACAGTCTGACATCAAAACTTACTCAACTGAAGCCTTCAGTTTTGAACAAAACAGTTGTTAACTAAGCAAATTAGGAGATTTAAGCAATGTTAGATGCATTTGCAAAAGTAGTTTCCCAAGCTGATGCACGTGGTGAATACCTCAGCGCCGCTCAGTTGGATGCTCTGACCGCCATTGTTCGTGATGGCAACAAGCGTGCGGATACCGTCAACCGGATTACCAGCAACTCCTCTGCAATTGTTGCAAATGCGGCTCGCGCTCTGTTTGCTGAACAACCCCAGTTGATTGCTCCTGGTGGTAATGCTTACACCAACCGCCGGATGGCAGCTTGCTTGCGGGATATGGAAATCATCCTACGCTATGTTACATACGCAATCTTCGCGGGTGATGCAAGTGTATTGGATGATCGTTGTCTGAACGGTTTGCGCGAAACCTACTTGGCTCTAGGAACTCCTGGCGCTTCTGTAGCAGTTGGCGTGCAAAAGATGAAAGAAGCTGCCCTAGCTATTGCTGGTGATCCAAACGGTATCACCAGAGGCGATTGCAGTGCTCTAATGTCTGAAGTTGCTGGTTACTTTGACCGCGCAGCATCAGCAGTAGGCTAAACCCAATTGCCGCTATTAGCTATTAACTGACAATTGTCAGTTGGACAAAACAAATTTCAACAAGATTGTAAAAAGGGAGATACCAAACCCATGAAAACACCTCTTACCGAAGCAGTTGCAGCCGCAGATTCTCAAGGTCGCTTTCTATCCAGCACAGAACTTCAAGTTGCTTTTGGTCGTTTCCGCCAAGCTCCAGCTAGCATGGAAGCAGCAAAAAGCTTGACCGCCAACGCTCAACGTTTGGCTGAAGGCGCAGCTCAAGCGGTATACAACAAATTCCCTTACACCACCCAACAGCAAGGCCCTAACTTCGCTTCTACCAACACTGGTAAAGCTAAGTGCGTGCGTGACATCGGCTATTACCTGCGGATCGTTACCTATTCCTTAGTTGTAGGCGGCACAGGCCCATTGGATGATTTCTTGGTTTCCGGCTTAGCTGAAATCAACCGCACCTTTGACCTGTCTCCTAGCTGGTACGTTGAAGCCCTGAAGTACATCAAGGCTAACCACGGTCTAAGTGGCGATCCAGCAGTAGAAGCCAATTCTTACATCGACTACGCAATTAACGCTCTAAGCTAGAGAGTGTACTTAGCCCGGAAAGGGAAACAAGCTCTGTTAGCAATTAGCTAGGAGTTGGTTTGCCTTTCTGGGCAGTTTTATTTTCAAAAGAAAGACTGTTAAAAGACTAGAAAAAAATTTTCTAAAAAGTTTTCGGTTTTGCAGTTAAAACTGGGGAGGTTTTAAGATGGCAGCTTTGGCACAAGCAGCAAGATTAGGGATTGGGCCCTATGAAAACTCAGTACTAGCAGAACTACGTCCTGATAGAACAGAAGCGGATGTGGAAGTAATCATCCGGGCAGCTTACCGTCAGGTTTTGGGTAATGCATACTTGCTGGAAGGAGAACGACTTGTCAGTGCTGAATCACTGTTGCACCAAGGTTTGATCTCAGTTCGGGGTTTTGTACGGGCGATCGCTCAATCGGAACTCTATCGGGAGAAGTTTTTTCACTCCAACTCCCAAATTCGGTTCATTGAGCTAAATTATAAGCATTTATTGGGTCGCGCACCCAACGATGAGTCAGAAATTACTTACCACGTTGAGATTTACAACTCACAAGGGTATGAAGCAGAGATAGACTCTTATATTGACTCACCAGAATATCAAGAGAGCTTTGGCGAAAATATTGTGCCCTACTATCGTGGTTTTAAAAGCCAAGTAGGACAGAAAAACGTTGGTTATAGCCGAATGTTCCAACTGTATAGGGGTTATGCCAGTAGCGATCGCGCTCCAGGGCAAAAACAAGGACGCTTAACCTGGGAAGTGGCTAAGAATCTTGCTTCACCAATCTACCCAGTCTCTACAGGAGCATTAACGGGTACATCTACAGGTAATCGTGGAGAAACATACCGGATTAGGGTACTACAAGCGGCTTCCCCAAACTCAGCAGTAGTACGGCGGAGTACCTCAGAATTAGTCGTGCCTTACGAGCAACTTTCTAGTAAGTTGCAACAACTGAATCGTAAGGGTAGTAAAGTGATTAGCATCACACCCGTATAAATGGGGACTGGGGGCTGGAGACTGGAAAATCAAAGGACAAAGGAGAAGGGACAGGGAAAAGATTTTTCCCATTTTCTAGTACCCAATCCCCGATACCCAATCCCTGTCACCAGTCACCAAATACTAAGTTACAAAAGGAGAATTACCAATGGCTATTACAACAGCCGCGTCCCGTCTGGGAACAGAAGCTTTTAGTGATATGGCTCCTGTAGAATTGCGATTGAATGCAACTAAAGAAGAGATAGAGACAGTAATTTCTGCCGTCTATCGTCAGTTGTTGGGCAACGACTATTTAATGAAATCTGAGCGGCTCACAAGTGCTGAATCTCTGCTGCGTGATGGTAAGACTACAGTACAAGAGTTTGTCCGTCAAGTAGCTAAATCAGAACTGTACAAATCTAAGTTTTTCTACAACAGTTTCCAAACTCGCGTAATAGAGCTGAATTATAAACATTTGTTAGGTCGCGCTCCTTATGATGAGTCTGAGGTGATCTATCACTTGGACTTATACCAAAACAAAGGGTACGAAGCCGACATTGATTCCTATATTGATTCGCCAGAGTATCAGGCTAGTTTTGGTGAAAATATTGTGCCCTACTATCGCGGCTTTCAAACCCAACAAGGGCAGAAAACTGTGGGATTTAGCCGGATATTTCAACTTTATCGCGGCTATGCTAGTAGCGATCGCGCCCAACTCAAAGGCAATTCCTCCCGTCTTGCTGGCGAATTAGGTCGCAATAGTTCTTCCTCCGTTGTTCCTCCCTCTGGTAGTGGTAGCTCAGGCTTTGCCTACGTTGCTCCCGGAAAAGGCGTTACTCCCAACAGCACTTTCGGTGGTGCAGGAACTTTTGGTAAAGAAGGCAGAATGTACCGCGTTGAAGTTGCAGGCGTTTTTGGAGCAGGTTATCCTAGCATCCGCCGTGTCAACCAAGCTGTAATCATACCTTATGAAGAACTATCTGGTTACTACCAGAGAGTGCTTAAGCAAGGTGGTAAAATCGCTAGTGTGAAGCCACTTTAGATATCATTGGTCATTAGTCATTCGTTTTAGACAAAGGACTAATGACAATACTGAATTTGGAATTAATTTATGCTTGGACAAATTATCGGTGGTAGAACTGGTAGCCGCTACTTTCGTTATGAAGTAGTCGGTCTACGCCAAAGCGAAGAAACGGACAAAGTAGACTATCCCATTCGTTCTAGTGCAACTGTGTTTATCACAGTACCAGAGCACAGGATGAATCAAGAAATGCAACGGATTGTTCGTTTGGGCGGCAAAATAGTCAACATTCAGCCATTGAATGCTGATAGTCAAACAGATAACACACAAAACGCTCCTTCTGAATGAATTCCAGTTCCCAGAATTTTGAAGATTTATCACCGAGAGGTGACTCTGCCGATGGTGAGTCTTTGACAGTGGAGCAGGCGATCGCTAATCTGGAAAGTGCAGATTTAGGTCTGCGATTTTATGCTGCTTGGTGGTTGGGCAGGTTTCGGGTATGTGAAGCTGCTGCTGTTACAGGATTGATCAGAGCGTTAGAGGACGAAGCCGACAGGACACCGGAAGGCGGATATCCTTTACGCCGGAATGCAGCTAGAGCATTAGGAAAACTGGGCGATCGCCAAGCAGTATCACCTTTAATTGCGTGTTTAGACTGCTCAGATTTTTATGTGCGGGAAGCAGCCGCGCAGTCCTTAGAGATGCTGGGCGATCCGGTTTGTATTCCAGCCCTGATCAAGCTATTGAAAATAGGCTTGCAGGGAGAGCAACTAATATTACAGCCTGATTTATCTCAACCTTATGACGCCATTTTAGAAGCCTTGGGAACCTTGAGAGCTAGTGAGTGCATCCCTTTGGTTAAGCCATTTCTTGAGCATCCAGTAGAATTAGTGCAATATGCTGCGGCAAGAGCCATGTATCAATTAAGCCAAGAACCAGCTTATGGAGAACGGCTGGTGCAGGCTTTAAATGGTGATAAATTGCAATTACGCCGAGCAGTACTGGCAGACTTGGGAGCGATTGGATACCTACCGGCAGCGGAGGCGATCGCCGAAACTCTGGCAGAAAACAGCCTGAAGCTAATTGCTCTCAAAGGATTATTAGAACATCAAGTGCATCAGACAGCAGCAAGCTCCTTATCAGAAGGTGCTATTAGAGTCATGAGTTTGATGGACTCGCTATTGTAGTACCAATATCCTCTTTTATAAACACTTTTTATCTTCTTGGTGGTCTGGGAAAAGGGTAAAGGGTAAGGGGTAAATTTCAGCCTTTCTTCTTTTCCCTTTCTCCTTTAACCGAAAGTATTGATTGTAGCCCCATAATTCAAGACTCTGATGGTCTATATTTTTTGAGCAACGTGAAAAGCTGAGAGATACGAAATCTGGATACTGTTTGTGCAGTTTCTATCTAGAACTTCCCTGAAACTTTCAAACAAAGCATCCCTATTATGTGGGTCTAGCATCCTATAAGTTGAGAGAGTGCTCAAAAGCGTCAGATAATCATCAATACTATAGGTGACTTCACACGCCAACTGTTCGGACATTAAGCCCTTGAAGTGACCTGAGTCAATGACCTTCTGTCCAAATCCTTTGACGATCTGTTCCTGAGTTTCCTGATCTTCATAACGTGCCAGAGAAGGAGCATAGGTTTGATAGGCTTCATGCAACTCTTGGTAAACTTCATACGGGGGCTGAGGAGTCATATTCCACAGTAAAATCAGAGAGCCGTTGTCTTGCAGTGCAGCAGCAGCTTTTGGATAGCCAATCTCAGGCGGAATCCAATGAAAAGCATTTGCAGCCAGAACAGCATGAAATCTTTTAGCTTCTAGCTCCCATTCTTCAAATGAAGTATTCTTAATCTCTATAGATGGATATTGTTTACAGTTCTGTTGCGCTAGCTGACAAGCTTCCTGACTTGGCTCCAGACAGACCATTGAGAAACCCAATTGAGCAAACGCGATCGTTGCATTCCCAGGCCCACATCCTACTTCAAGAATGATTGCATCCGTGGGAAGTTTTACTAGCTCTACAGCACGACAAACTAGCTCTTGAGGATAGCGCGGTCTTGTTTTATTGTACGCATCTGCTACTCCGCTATACCAGTTTTTTCTTTGTTCCAAGTTTTTACCATAAAATTTTTTCATTTGTTGTTCTAAATCTTTCATAATCTGTTTGTAAGACATAACTTAGAGTCCCTTTATTGTATTAAATAGAACCTAAGCTACAATTGGCTGACAACTAATGACTATTGAAAAATTATTATGAATGATCATGCCCTTGCTCAAAAACTAATCCATGCGGTGGAAGCAGCAGATTCCTCAGATAGCTTATTAGAGGCAGTCAAGCAGTTAGCAGCAGCCGGTATAGAAGAATCTGTTCCTACTCTGATTGCAGCTTTGGGGTACAACAATCCGGGGGCTGCGGTGGCTGCGGTAGATGGACTGATAGCGATTGGTGAAGTCGCAGTGCAGCCACTATTGGAACTCATTGATAACTACAACTATGGGGCTAGAGCCTGGGCAATTCGTGCCTTAGCAGGTATTGGCGATTTCCGAGCACTGGATACCTTGCTAGAGGCAGCAAAAAACGATTTTTCCTTAAGTGTACGGCGGGCAGCTGCCAGAGGATTAGGTACTTTGCGCTGGCATCAAGTACCACCTGATCAAGTGCAATCTGTTCAGACGCAAGTACTAGAGGCGTTACTAGTAATCTCTCAAGATCCAGAGTGGGTAGTACGCTATGCAGCAGTGACTAGTTTAGAAACACTAGCGATATCTGGCGACAAGTCGCCAGTGTCGCGCATTACAGAGCGATTTCAGCAAATGATTGATACAGACGCAGATCTCGGAGTTCGCACCCGTGTAAGGTTGGCACAGCAACAAATTCAGCAGCAACCTCAAGAAGTGTTGATACCTAACAAAAACCTAAAAGGCGCTAAAGTGCCTTATCGTGGCGGTGGCAGACGTTAAGATTTAATACTGGGTCTGGTTTTTGCGTTGATGTGACGATTAGTTTGTAGTTTCTTGATTAGCTGGATATTGTGTTAGGTGGAGATTAGACGCAGTGGCTTTTCCATCTAAACATATATCAACTAGAAAACCTTTGGATTAAGCATCAATTTATTTAGTAAGAGGTCATTTATCAAGTAAAAATCAAATGACCGTAGGGTGTGTTAGGCGCATATTTCGAGATCATTTGCCATGAAAAATATCATGCGATCGCTTAACGCATCATGTGATCTAGCAGTGCGTTAGGCTGAAGCCATAACACACCCTACTTAATATTTACTTTATAAATACTCTCTAAGCTTAGTTAACTAAAATTATATGAAGGTGTAAAAAATTGATGAAAATAGAAAGAGATCAGGGATTAGATACTTTAAAAGCCATTAGCATTATTTTGGTTTTATTTTGGCATTTACAACCAGTTAGATTTGTTATAAGAAATGATAATCATACACTTGTATATTTTCTTAATAGCTTAGTTGAAACTTTTAATTGGCAATTAACTCTTCTTGCAGTTCCCATATTTTATATTGTTTCTCTTTATTTATTTTTTCAGAAAGTTCGTATTAAAAACTATGCAAAAACAAGACTGGTACAATTATGTAGTATATTTCTTTTTTGGTCAGTAATACAAATTGTATTTGCTACTATCATAAGTTCTAGATTTCCAGATTTATCCTGGGATATTATTATAGGGATAGAGCCAGTTCTACCTTTAGTAGGCGATTCAGTTCTCTACTTCCTTTTCAATTTAATTATTTTAACTATCTTTGCTTATTTCTACCAAAGTCTCAATTCTAATCACAAAAAACTATCATCTTACATAATCGTAATATTTTCTTTGATATTGTTTGAGCTAACTAGCTTACCAAAATTTTCTGTCCCTTACTATTATCTTAGGAATTTTCTGATTTATGTCCCTATAGCTTTTGCATTAGTTAACTATACAAATAAAATAGTAAGATTTAAATTTTACTACTTAGCTGCATATATACTATTTTCTGTGCATGACATCTGTTTACGTTATTATAACTATTCTCCAGGAATTTATAGCAGAATTTCTGTGGTTTGTGGAGCATTAACTCTATTCTGTTTTATTCATCCTTTAAAAATTAAAGGTAATTGGATCATTCAAAAGTTAGCGAAATATTCGCTTGGTTTGTTTGTATTACATAAGTACTGGCAGTATTTGTTTATTTTGTTAATTATAAATTATCCAGTCAACATAAATATTGGAATACCTTTTAATATATTATTTTTAATCATAAGTATATTGGTAGTATTTTCTACAGTGGGAACAATTGCTCTATTAAAGTTAACTAATTTAAAGCAGTTTATTTCTTAAGAGGTTGTTTGAAAAGTCTAATTTATTACTAGCCCTGGCGACTTGAAGTCGCGCGCCACTTGCTACAAGTCGGGGAACCCGACGACAGTCGCCTCAAGTCAAGCCACTGCCTTGCGGGGGTTCCCCCCGTTGTGGCAAGTGGCGTGGGAAACCCGCCCACGGCGCTGTCTCCCCAACGCAGTGGCTTGGCTACACGAGACTTTACCCACCTCCGTGGGTTAAAAATCCTTGATTTTTCGTTAGTCCACGCAGGTGGACTTAGTTTGTGTAGTAGCGAATTCTATTCGCCTAATACTTTTCAAACTGAATTTTGAATTCAGTGAGCAGGTCTGTACCCATTCTTCAATTATGAATTATGAATTATGAATTATGAATTATTTGGTCAAGGATGTAAATTTCCGCCTTGAGATTTGATCTGGCAAATTGTTCCGCAACCTCGAACATCAAATCTGTAAAATAGATTTGCGATCGCTGCAAAAATCGCTCTAAAATCTGTCTACGACCATTAATATACTCGGCTTCTGACACCCATGCATATTCCTGGCGAATGGCTTGGGCGTATTCTCGATACTTGACTGGGTTAGCAGCTAAAATCGCTAAGTCTGCATCAAGTAAGACTTGGCTATCATATTCATCCACAGCAGCTTGATGGTGTTTGGTGCTGAGAATGAGATGGGTGACATGAGTTATAGTACTTGCCGGAATACCCAAATTACTCAACAATTCACAAGCATAGTTTGCGCTTTTTTCTTCATTATCTTTAGCCTGAGTGTCATACACTACATCGTGAAACCAAGCAGCGAGTTGGATAGCAGCCAAGTCTTGAGTATAGGCTTGCAAAGTCTCAATTGTGCTGAGAACGTAGGCAATGTGTTTTAGTGTGTGGTAGTGGCGACTTGGGTTAGAGTAAGCTTCAGTCAAGTGAGTAAAGGCTTTCTTGGCTGCTACTTGATCAACGCCAAAGATTTGGAGTGTGTGTTGCCAACTAGAAAGTAAAACAAAATTCATCGATAAAATTAATTTGAGCAGAAGATGGCTGAGTGACTATTTGTAAAGTTTGCAGCATAACACTAGTGGTCTATCGGTGGCGCGATCGCACTATCAAAACTCTGGCAAAAATTCGTGCTTGAATTATCTGTGTTCATCTGTGGTTTCATTTGAAGGATATCAAGTTGTAGAAGATATCTCTATCAAGTTCAATAACTCTTATGATGACAAAAGTTGCACCCGCAGTTGTAGTACTAAGTCAAAATAGTGTAACAGTAGCACGCAAAATAATCAGCATCTTGCCTGGAGCAACGCTATACGGTTTGGCGGGTCGCACGTCTGGGGTTGATGTCAGTTTTACAAATTTTGGCGAAACGCTGCGAGAGTTGTTCGCTCAAGGAACGCCACTGATTGGTATTTGTGCTGCCGGCATTCTGATTAGAACCCTAGCTCCCATGCTCTTGGATAAACGGCAGGAACCGCCTGTGCTAGCTGTAGCTGAGGATGGTAGTGCTGTTGTTCCCCTTTTGGGTGGACTCAATGGGGTAAACGACTTAGCACGCCGCATTGCCGAGGTACTGGATGTTTTACCAGCAATCACAACCACAGGCGACTTGCGTTTTCGCGCAGCACTGTTGTCTCCTCCTGCTGGATACCATTTAGCAAACCCAGACGATGCTAAGAAATTTATCTCAGACTTACTAGCTGGGGCGCAAGTAAATTTGGAAGCTAGAGCAGCTTGGTTGAGCAATAGTCAACTGCCTATTGACCCTAACGGAGATTTAACCATTCGGATTACAGAACGTTTGGTGACTCCTACAACCGATTGTCTAGTCTATCACCCGGCAACTATAGCGATCGCCATCAGCGACATCATCGGCTGTGAAAATGAAGCAATAGCTCTAGTGCAGCAGTTACTAGTTGATGCTGAACTTGCACCCGCATCCGTCGCCGGGATATTTGCACCCATCAGCGCTGCTAGCGACCCGGCTATCCATGCCGTGGCTAGGGTCTTGGGAGTGCCTACTCGCTTTTTCACCTCAAATCAACTAAAAAGTTTACTATCACAAGGTTACAGCCCCGCCCAAGCAGTAGCGATCGCCGCTACAGGGATATCCTCCCCTCTCCCTCTCTCCCCCTCTCCCCACCTTGCGATCGCCATTGCCCCCGAACCAGTTGACCCCAACACCATAGGTCAGCCACGCGGGCGGTTAGCGATTATTGGCACGGGCCCAGGTGCATTACAGTGGATGTCTCCCCAAGTAAAAGAAATACTCAAGTCAGCAACAGACCTAGTGGGTTACAAAACTTACCTAGATTTAGTTGGTTCTCTGGGTGATGGCAAGCAACGACATGAGTCCGACAACCGAGAAGAAGAAGCGCGAGCCAGAATGGCGCTTGATTTGGCCGCAACAGGGCGATCAGTAGCGGTGGTTTCTTCTGGCGACCCTGGTATTTATGCGATGGCAACAGCAGTTTTTGAAGTACTTGATCGCGATGCCAAATCCGAATGGGACAGCATCGACATTCAAGTTGCACCAGGCATCTCAGCTATGCAAGCGGCGGCGGCGGCGATTGGTGCTCCCCTTGGACATGATTTCTGTGCTATTTCTCTTTCAGACATCTTAAAATCTTGGTCAATTATTGAACAACGGATTGCCGCTGCTGCCCAAGCTGATTTCGTAATTGCTTTCTATAATCCTGTTTCCAAAGAGCGGACTTGGCAATTAGCACAAGCCATAAATATTTTGCTGCAATATAGAACACCAGATACACCAGTAGTGCTGGCAAGGAATCTTGGTAGACAAGGACAAACAGTCAAGGCGATCGCTCTTAGTCAATTAACACCAACAGCAGCGGATATGCGAACAATTATTCTCATCGGTTCAACAAAAACTCGGACAATCAGACGCAGTGATGGTAGTTTCTGGGTTTATACACCGCGTCGATATACTGACTAAATATATCCTAACTTCTTTAGTGAGAGTAGGTGTATTTCATTCATTTAAAAATGGCTATAAATAAAACCCCAGGAGTGGAAATTCATTCCTGGGGCTGTTATACCTGACCACATTTACCTTTTTAATTGAAAAATTTGGTAAATTCTCAAGTCCAAAAGACATAAATCTCTCAATTTAGTCTGAAATGTTTATTGTATAAAGTAATGAATTTGTGTTAGTCTAAATCGCATTTATTATCATGTTTAATTTATAAAAGTTCACATAATAAACATTATTGTATTAATTAAAAAAATAAAGTATTTTGACTTTTAGAGCAAGAGATATAATTCAAGTAATTATGTCCAATAACTTGATTGAATAGGCTTGATTTTTCAGAGTTAATAATCAACAATAAAAGCATCATGTTCCATACATGATTGTAGCCGATAAAAGTGACAGAAGCCCTTACTTAAGTCCGCGAAAGCGGACTTTATTTATTTATATAGAAAATAGTTTTTGTGCAAAGGTGATAAAGAGGATTAAATAAGTAAATAGATGATACTTGTTTATTTATAGAGATTCCGATTTAAATACAATATAGCGTTTCTTAATTTGATGAGATATAGATTGACCTCACCCCGATAAAGCTTTGCTTTACCTCCCCTCTCCTTAATAATGAAAGGGGCTGAGGGTGAGGTTTTGATATGTCCCTCATATACTTGGGAACCGTTATAAAGCTCCAAGATACATTCAATCTTGGAGCTTTATATGTGAAATACATAAATTTATCTGTCTGAAAAAATCTCAATGAAAATCATATTTCTCAAGACAGAAAGCAGAGATTTAGGTCTGATAAAGATACCAGTTTTAGATCAAATGTATTTTTTTGCTATTTATAAAAACTTTGAAAGTAGTATTTAATAAAGACCTGTTTAAAGCAATTTTGTCCAAATAATTAATTTTGTGCAATTGATTCTGTAAAGTTTATTTTCAATAGTAAACATGTGCGAGGCGTAGCCAGCTGTAGCCATCGCTTTTGGCAATAAATGGGTAGCAACGTAGTAGAATAGGAGTTTCACCCATAAGGTTATTTGTCAATGAGTAGATAATGCTTAAAGCGTGCGCTACAACCTTTATTTGGGTTAGTATCTACTACATTGCTCCGCGTTCACCGTTTTTACGGTTTCGTCAACTTTTGTTAAAGTTAAGGTAATTTACTCAGTGGAGTCGATAAACCGTCAATACTGACGAGATTTTTCTGTTGTTGATAGTCATGAAGTCCCTGTTCCCCTTTTTTGATTGCCCAGTTTACTATAGTCTGGCGTTGACCTTGATATTCATAAAGTGGTACACCCAAACCACAGGAGGTTTGCACTTTCTCGATATCAACGACGATTATTTGACGAGTTCCTGGTAGCGGCGAGAACAGAGAGTATAAAGCGTTCCAATCGGGGGAAATTGGTAAAATCGTACGTCCCTGTCCGTAGAGACGCAGAATACACGGGGGTTCCTTAAAAGCACAAAACATCAAAGTGATCCGCCCATTTTCTTGCAGATGCGCTGAGGTTTCATTACCGCTACCTGTAAGATCTAGATAAGCTACCCGGTTAGGCGAGAGGATGCGAAAGCAATCCAATCCTTTGGGAGATAAGTTAATGTGACCCGTAGGACTCAGGGGTGCAGAGCCAACAAAGAAAAGGTGTTGGGCGGAAATAAACTCTTGCAGTTCCTCAGTAATACAGTCAAAAAATTTAGCCATAGACTGTCTGATTTATATTTGCAAATTTCCCATCTTCTCAGCCTAGGTCTTCGCTGGCTATCTAGCAAGGCCTAAATGCCGATGTCTGATAACAAGCGGTGATCGTCGCGTCTACGCTTGTAGTGGCTAACGTAGGTAGGAACTTCGATTTGAGAGGGTAAACGCGAATCTGCAATTGGTGCTGTGGCTGTTAACTGCAAGGGAATTTCTCCAGCCCATACTACCAGATCATAATCAGCGGCATCATCATTAGGCCCACCAGTACGAACTTTTGCGGAAGCTTCAACTAGAGGTAGAGATAGTACTGAAGTTCCAGCCAACTCGCTACGACTAGGCGATCGCACTTCTTGCCAACGTTCAGGAATAACATGTTCTGTAAATGCTCTCAAGGCGACTAATTTTTGCTCTGCATCCTGTACAAGTTCTGCTGTACCAAATATTACTACCGAACGATAGTTCATTGAATGGTGAAACGCCGATCGCGCCAGTACCAAACCATCAAGTAAGGTAACTGTCACGCAGATATCAATGCCTTTTTGAAGGCTTCGCAGCATCCGACTAGCAGGCGACCCATGAATATATAATGTGTCGTCAACTCGTCCGTAGGCTGTGGGGATCACAAAAGGTTGTCCGTCAACTACAAAGCCCACATTACAAATTAATCCTTCATCCAAAATTTGATAGATGGTGTCACGTTCATAGTTTCCTCGTTGAGGTATGCGCTTGATAGTCGTTCTTTGGCTGGGAGGTTCTTGTTGATGCATGACTAGCAATTTTTAACTCTACATCGCTAGAGTAGTTATGAAAATGGCATGATACAAGTGCCACTTTTTGACTAAAGTACCAGTCCATTTAGAATATTAAGGACTTACGCAAAAATTGCCAAAAAGCTTAATTTATCGTTCGCCTTGGTTTCGTAGAGAAGAATTCGTCGAGTGTGCGTAAGTCTTAATATTGTTGACAATATTCCACTGCACATTATCTATAGCTAAAGCAACCAAAAGCTTTCTGAGTAATAGTTTTACTTTGTAAATAATACATGAAGAGAGGTTAACTGTTGCGAAGACAGGATTGTAAGTTTCTAAATAACTTTTCACAAAGCTAGTCTTAGATACCCTAAGATTAGTGAACAAGATTCGTTATTTTTTGTATTAAATTTGTAGTTGATTCAAATGTGAGGTTATGCCGAATTTAGGTAATCTATGACACGCCGTCAGTATCGCAATCCACCAATAGCAGAGGCGGTCTGTGAGTTTCGCTTTGCTCCTGGACAAGCATGGAACCTTACAGTGCCAGGCTTGTTATATGAAAAAATAAGAGATTTATACACAGGTGAGCCACAGCAGCAAAACCTAATAGCAACGGAATTTCAATCCGGGCAGATGCCTGCCAACGCTGAGCTTACGGTAACACAAGGACTAACCAAGTTATTGTTTCCTTCCGCCGATGCCAGAAAATTAGTAGGTGTGGGGCCCGATACACTGAGTATCCATAGCCTTAGTCCTTATGAAGGGTGGGAGGAATTTAGTCACAGAATTGATCAAGCATTCCAATTTTATGTAGAAGTTGCTAAACCTGTTGGCGTAATTCGCCTTGGTCTTCGCTACATAAATCAAATAGTTATTTCAGTTGATGAGGCAGTTGAGCTTAGTGAATATTTCACTATATATCCCCAGTTGCCGGATGGCGTTCCAAGCAAAATATCAGGATTTGTGACGCGAACTGAATCAATATATGAAGATATTCCAATTAGGTTAGCGATAACCTTGTCGGATACCGGAGCGCCATCTGGACAAGTTGTATTTATACTTGATTTGGAAGTTTCTCAAACTTGGGCAGAAAAACCTCTATCCCTTAAAGAAGTGCTTTCTAATTTACATGAATTAAAGAGCAGAGAAGGAAAAGTCTTTGAGAGTTTAATTACTGATCGCACAAGGGAGTTGTTCGATGTTGTTAAGTAAAGCTTACTATTATGCTCCCGACGAGCATTGCCATTTAGAGACAACTGCGCTATTTAATATACCCAGCAAATTAACTCAACCTGCAATTTCGCAATCAGTAAAAGATTTACAAAGTGCATCGATTGGACAAAACATCGATATTGCTTTTCTTGAGATAGACAGAACTTCAACTGTAAAGAGTTGGAAATATCAACCTCAGATAATTACTTCTTCACTTGAAAGAGTCAAATCTATCTTTGAGCAATCTAATTGTTATGCAGTCATACAACTTTCAAGCCGGAGATATTCACCAGTTCACAAAACTTACAAAAGAATTGCTGAACTAGGAGCGGACAATGAAACTTATAAATACACCCTAGAATGGTTAGAGCAACTACGCACAGTTATTATATCTGACCAAATGTGGTGGTGTGAGCCGCTGGTGAATCTGAGCATTGACTCAGAAATAGTTTTTGAATGGTGGTACGAAAATAAAAAGTTAACTGTTTATATTTTTGGAAATACCGCAGAATACATCAAAGTTTGGGGCCCTGACATTGACAAAGAAATGGAAGATGGCTCAGCAACATCACTTGCTGAACTTGCGGATCTCTGGAAATGGCTAGTTTCATAGAGGTTTGCAGTGAGCGATGTGGTTACAGATGATGAGCTATTGTATCGATGCATTTTTTGTGGATTAGACAAATATTACCGCATAGGAGAATCTGGATTAGAACTTAGCTCACAAGCGTTTACAGATAGAAATCAAGCTCCTTCTGTTGACAGAGCAAAGCTTTGTGATTATGACCCCCAATGCACACAGAAAAACCCAGATGATGGTGTTGTTAGTCTAATTACTGGTGAAGTTCGGATGATAAATATTTCTCAAAATGATCAAAAAGACAACCCACTTTTTGATTACAAAATTGATGTCTGCCCAAGGCCAACCGATGATAATATTTCTCATGCACAAATTGAGCCATCTCCTAATTACAGGAACAAAACAACTTTTAAAAAGGTTGCAGAAAAGCTAGCACGGCTCGCAACCGAGAGAATCAAGAAACAAGATTGGGAGATTAAGCCACAGGAATTACGAACTTAGGCGATTACGTATCACCTTGTCGTCCATTAACCTTGAATTGATCACCCCAGGTATCTGGACATTCTATTGAGATGGACTTTGTAATTACCATCAACCCACAAGCAGCTTTACCACTACATCGCCAAGTGTATGAGGAACTGCGTCAAGCAATTTTGTTGGGAAGATTAGTACCTGGACAACGACTGCCTTCAACGCGATCGCTTTCCCAATCTCTCGGTATCTCCCGCGCTACCGTCACCCAAAGCTATGAACAATTACTAAGTGAAGGCTACCTGGAAGCAACTCCGGGATCAGGGACATTTGTCTGTCATCAAATCCCCGATGACCTATTAAATACTGTACCAATTCAGTCAACGTCTAAAGTAGCTAATTTATCATTACCCCTATCAACCTACGGTGCGGGTTTGACTAACCGCGCCCTCTTTCGCCTCCCAGAACCACAAGCACAGATCAACTTCAGTTATGGACGACCAGCATTTGACAGATTTCCCATCGACTTATGGCGCAAGCTATTATCTCGCCATTGTCGTTCTAGTGCAGATGTGCTGGACTATACCACCGATTCGATGGGATATCGACCGTTACGAGAGGCGATCGCTTCTTATCTGGCTCGCTCTAGGGCGGTAAAGTGTAGTACTGAGCAAATCATTATTGTTGGCGGCTCCCAGCAAGGACTTGACTTAATCACACGTCTGCTGATTGATCGAAGTGATTGGATTGCTGTGGAAGAACCTGGTTATTTAGGAGCGCGGCGGACTTTTTTGGCGCAGGGAGCCTGTTTGTTTCCTGTATCTGTAGATGAATCAGGTTTATTAGTCAGCAATCTGACAACAGGTACAATCCCAAACATAAAACTTATCTACGTCACCCCATCCCATCAATTTCCAACCGGGGTAATACTATCTCTCCCCCGCAGATTAGAGTTACTGGCTTGGGCACAGAAATCAGGAGCGATGATTATTGAAGATGATTACGATAGCGAGTATCGTTATGGTGAGCGTCCCATCCCAGCATTGCAAGGATTAGATCAGGGTAACTCAGTAATTTATGTTGGCACATTTTCTAAAGTACTCTTCCCGGCTCTGCGTCTGGGTTATCTAGTATTGCCACATAATTTGGTAGATGTATTTACCCGTGCAAAATGGCTAGCAGATCGCCAATCTAGTTTATTGGAACAACACGCCCTTACAGATTTTATTACCGAAGGACATTTAGAACGCCATATCCGGCGGATGCGATCGCTCTATGACCAACGGCGGCAAATTTTAGTGCAGTCCTTAGTTTCCCATTTCGGTGAAAAAATCAAAATACTAGGGGAAAATGCCGGAATGCATCTAATAGTAAAAATAAATACAACTTTGAGTGATGAAGAAATAATCCAGCGTGCTGCACTAGCTGGCGTGGGTATTGGTGCTGCACATCCTTATTACTTAAAAGATAGCCCTGGTAGTGAATTTGTTTTAGGTTACGCTGACATTGATGAGGAGCAAATAAAAGCAGGAGTTCACCGATTGGCTCATATCGTGTTCAGTTGAAGACTCATCACTGAGACAGCATGGGAGCAGAGGAAGAATAATAACTTTAATCATTCTATGCTATTGGCGATCGCGTTTTTCTGATTCTTGAGGGAATATATCTTCAAACAAGCTTAAGCAAATCTAAACTTTACTAATCAATTTTTTGCTATCAATCCTATGCCTAAACGGTAATCTGAATAAAATATACCGACTTTACAATCTAATCTCGCGGCAATATATGCGTTTTAGCCGCAAAAACCTTTGATTTTCGCAATAAGCGCATAAAATTGTGAGAAAATTGACCTTGTAATTCATGCCAAATTTTGAATTGATCAAAGTCAATTTTATGAAAAAGAACTATTTTTTCTTGACCTTAGCCTTATTGATTTGCACTGCTGCGCCTCAAAAAGCTCTAGCAGATGAAGTTTGGAAAACGGAAGAATATAAAGTGGTTTATCAAGAAGATCGCAATAAAACTGCCGTGTGGCGCTATGGTCGCGATGGAGTAATCTTCATTGATGGTTTAGCAGGAGTGTTTAATGACCGAAGTTCATACAATGGCTATTGGGTACAAAAGTCTTCATCGGTACGTTGCGATACCTATAGAGAAGGGGCAGATGGTAAACCTACTTATCATTGGGGCAGATTTAAAGTCACTTTCATTGATCCTAAATTCCCTTCCCGTTGGAAAGCTGATATTAGCCTTTGCGATCGCGATCCTATGATGACTTTAAACGGTACACCTGTTACACAGTAATCACCAGGCTAAAACACCTGCAACTGTGTAGTAGCTCTCTGAGTGACTCTAAACACTTACTAATTAATAATTATTTATTTCTCAGTCATTTTTCTAAATGACAAAATCATCTATGACGCTAGTATTGTCTAGTGCCAGTTTAATGCTGAAACGTTCTCCTGGTTCACCACTAAAGTGAAATTGGATATTCTGATTTGTACCTTTAGCGATCGCTTGCATGACAGCAACTCCCTCTTCATTTAAAACCATTATTTGGAGGTTCTCTGTTAGATACATTTGACCATTTGTAGGGCATACCTCCACCATAATATTGATCGCCTGCTCATCTTCTGGAGTAAGTGTAAGCACAAGAACTACTGATTGCTGCGTCGGTTGAGTCCCTAAATTAATCAGCTTGCCTCTTGTAACAAAAGGTTCTACTGTACGTCTCATGCTGACAGATGGAATTGCTGTCGGCTCTAAAAAAGCTGCAATTTCCTGCCAGGTAGCCTCAAATAATCCTTCTAACCAATTACTCAGCTTCACTACTGTATTATTAGGTGAGGCAGCATGAGCAGTTAATGCGGCTTGCCGGATTTGATAAAGATACTCTGGAAACTCCGCAAGCGATCGCATTTGACTAAGAGGCATCTCTGCTAATGCTGTTTGAGTAAATCCCAACAACGTCGCCTGTTTCAGCGATGGACTGAGCCGGACAGCCACATAGCCAATCCGGTCTGACCAGCTTTCTGGAGGAATCTGGCAGACTTGTGCATCCAGTAGCACTGGACGACATTCTAACTTGCCTAAGTGTTTAACTAACAAATCAGCCACATCCATAAATTTTAAGCAAATAGGATTGTGACTATCACTGTGCTCTAAATCTGTCTCAAATCCTAGACAGCGGATGTAAAAATCAACTGCATACAACGCCAAAGTATTGAGATAAACCTGTTTAGCTTTCTGAGGATTAGAATGCCAACTACGAAACTGTTGTGCAAGCGAATGTGCCTCAAAAGATAGCGGTACTGTAAAGATCAAAGGTTCAGCGGTTTGGCTCATCGTCATCTCTCTGTGTGCTTCTCTAATTATTCCTATAAATATTTCTTGAAATAAGGCATGAGTTTCTGCAATCGGCGATTGAAAAAACTACAAAGTGTTTGAACTGAGATTCCTAAGTTAGCGGCAATTTCTGTCCAAGTTTTGTCTTCAACAAATTTTGCTAAAGCTAAATACTGAAAAGTAACTTCGGAATTATTTCTAAGTCGTTCATTTTTGAGCAAATTTTCTGGATCGTCCTCTAGAAATTGTCGGAGCAATTCATCATCAAAACGCGTATCCTCTACTGGTATGCGCTGTTCTAAGTCATCCAAAAATAGAAAACAAGTTATTTGCTCTTTCTCAGATTTAGGAATATAGGTTATTCCTTGTTTTTTATAGTCATTGACCACATCAATAAAGCGGTTTTTCAAGAGAAAATTAACCCATGCCATCACTCGATGTTCTGAATTGTAGTGATCAATTTTTTGACAGATTTCCAGCAAAGTTTTCTGGAGTGCCTCATTATAAAGGTCTTCGTAAAGATTAAGCAGCCATGAATCTCTTTGGGGATGACGCAGCCGATTTGATTGCAAAATTTCACTGATCAACTTTTGTAAGGCTCGCTGTCTTTGAGGACTCTGAGGTGGGTGTTGTTGAGCTTCTTCTACTAGCCGTTGAAGTAACTGATCAAAGTCATCGCCTGATAAAGCACTCTCAAAACCCTCATTCATTATCTAAGTCTCCTTGTTCCTCCAGTTTTATTCACCATTGGGGTAAAGTTACAAGCCAATTTTTTCCAGAAAAGACAAACTGAGTTGTGTTGCCTTTTGATTTAGATTGTTCCCTCCGTAATATGGAGTTTGCTTTGAGTATTTCTATTGACGGTTCGGTTGTGGTAGTGCAGAATTCTGCAATTCGTTACAAAAGTTCATGCAAAGCGAGAAGCAAGTAAGTTACTCTCGCCTAACTCCAGATGAGGAATAAAATTTATTTTTATCAATCAATCAATTGATTTGCTCTGTACCCAAAATTATGAATTATGAATTATGAATTATGAATTAATAATTATTCGGTCATTTCATATCTTAATAGTCATTGTCAGCCACACAAATCCCTTTACATTTAATACCGTTCGTAGCGGTGCGCTGACAATGAGAACATAGAACTTTTTCGTTTTCTGTTTCTTGATTTATCTTTATATTAGTGCTTGTCTGTAATTTGTCGTTTTCGGTCTGGAGTTTTACAGTCATAAGAATAGAGGAATTTCTTGCGGTTTACATTTTACAATTCAAAAACGGGCGTTTCAACTCTCCCAAGTGCTTTCAAGTTCTCGTTTTCCTATTTCGCGTTAGCCTTTGAAAATGATGTCGTACAATGACAACAAAATCTCTACCACAATCAGAATCACTACATACCACTCTACTCGTTGGCTACTGCTATGCTGCATGAACTCCAGCACCGTTTGTGCGGTTTGGGAAATTAGCTCTAGTTTGCGTTCCAAGGCATTGTGACGTTCACGAATTTCGTATTCATCCTCCAAGCGCAGATATAAGTTTTCTAGCTGTGGAGATTCCCAAAGTATCTCCGGCTTATCGATGATCTCTACTCGACCCACAATCTTATGTTGAACTAACAGGGTAGTGCCAAGTTGACGCAGTAATTCCCGACTCTGGCGTCTGCTCCTGTTTTCACGCTGGAGACTAGCTGCAAATGGTTCAATTTGATCAAATACAGTCGCTAAACTAGTCTCATAATGAGATAGCACAACACTCTTAGCGAGAATATCAGCCACTATCTGCAAGCGTTCTACACTAAATTCATGCAGTAAAATTTTTCCCTCCTTAACTCGCTCACTCTGTGCTATGTTAAGCTGAACTTCCACTTCTTCCGTCTCCGGGTTAGCAAAAGATTCGCTAACTTGAGAGGATAGTTCGGTCAAGAAGGCTACCTTTTCCACAGGGTCAAGGTTAAACAGAATAACTGCACCATAGCCCAGCAGCACCGCACAGCCGTTTTCACCTACTGTAACCATTAGTGGCATGGTCGCCAAACAGATGTACTTCTCCAATGTATGTAGGCTAATCTCCTTACCAAGGAATAGGGCCTGCGCTTTAAAGCTATCTCTGTCATTAAAAAGGAATTTTTGCATTGCCGCCCTATACTATGTTCTGCCTATCCAACTGCTCTGGTAGCGATGTCTACGACAGGCTATGCCTACGCAATTGATGTCTGTTGTCGGAGATCACTATAATCTCAGCTTACCAATAAACCTATCCAGCACTACCTGAGTATGCGTCGCGGTACTCTTGAAGTAGAAGCTACGGTAAAATCTATAAGTGAGATACTCCCCGCGCCGCGCTGGAGGACAAATCACTGGAGACTGAGGCGGAGTGGGAATTGTGGATTTTTGAGATGATGTTTTAGACAGTTAGGAAATAGCTGGCACTAAGGCTGAGGTTAGTAGAGCCTTGAATGATAGCAATTAGTTCTAGACTAGTTTCATTCAGGAATAAGGCTATACCTGTAGCCAAACCAGTTGGCACTGCTCCCAAGCTATAACTAGAGTTAGAGCCAGACAATTGGAGCGTGTCTTCCAAAATATTGAAATCAGCAATTAGAGCATAGTCGTCTAAGCCGGAAGTACTAGTATTACTATCACTGTAGAAGACACCTACAGTAGTACCTAGCACAAAGCGATCGCTCCCTGTGCCACCAGTCAAGCGGTCTATTTCACCAACACCTCTTGTTGCTGCATCTGCTCCTGTCAACACGTCATTACCTTCATCTCCAAACAGGCGATCGCTACCAGTGCCGCCAAAGACAGAATCATTACCACGTCCACCATAAAGAATATCGTTACCACTATCCCCAAAGAGTAAATCGTTACCATCGCCACCTGTAATGTAGTCACTTCCTGCATTACCACGGATAGTATCATTGGCTGCACCACCCGCATGGGTGTCGTTGTTAGCAGTACCCAAAAGATTGAGAGCAACAATACCCTTATTGTTTTTAGTTCTGGCATCGTTCTGCCCAGTAAATCCAGCATTGACTACTGTGTTTAAGTTTAGAAGAATGCCGTTGGGCTGGGTAAAGCTATTGCCTTGGAGTAATTCTGTATAGAGGGTGTGAGCATAGCTATGATTGCCAGCAAAATTCCACTGTCCGGGCTGGAATAGGTCGTTCCAGTTGACGTAGATATCTAGAGTAGCCAAGCGAGTATCATAGCCCAGAGTTTCACTAGTATGTAAAGATACAATGCGAGTAGCATCACTTGGATCTAAGCGATCGCTTGCTGCTTTGCCTTCAAACTCTGGCCCTGCCGGATCTAGTCCTACTATTTGAGCAAGAGAACGCCCAGTAGATTCACGGTAAGCAGAGCCAGCAAATCCAGCAATGTGCGCTCCTAGACTATGCCCGATCAGGTTAGTGTAAGTGGGATCTACACCATTATTTATTAAGTATGTAGCTAATTGATTACCGACATCGCGTGTTCTGCCCGCGGAAGTGGGATACCATAAGGAGCTAGCTCCTTCCTCCCAATCTACCAAAATAATATTAGCATTAGACTCACGCTGTCGAATGGTCTGGGCTATGTTTCCCATCCAGCTAGCGGGTTTGTAGTTATTACCTGCGTTGCCACCAGTGCTTTGATAACCATGAATAACAACATAGGTCGGCGCGTCAGAATTAATTCGCTCCGAACGGTTGATAGAACCGTTACCCCAAACATTAAAGTTGACTTGAACCATCTGAAAAATCCTATGTGGAAAATTCCTGTTTCTTGGGATTAAAATTATTTCTGAGCAAGAATTTCACTTATTTTCTTGCTGAGATGCCTACAATCAAATAAATGCCAGATAACAAGTTATTTAGTGTAGCTGATTTAATTTATTAAAAATATTTAACGTAATACCAAAATATTTGTAAAGACGTTCTGTTGGCATATCTCTACATCCAGATTCATACCTCAATTCAGCAATATCCATAAAGTTAATTAATTAAAAAAACTAATCTGGAGATGAACAAATTTAAAATAGCTAATTAATCTTCTGGTTAAAATCAGCATAAATTTAATTTAAAATTAGATAAGTTTTTATTTATGTCATGATTAAGGTAATGAGTTGCTGGTTAATAGTTATAGTTGTCGAGCCACCACCGTCGAGGTTGAGAGCATCTGTTGCTCCAAGCGATCAGATGATGCGATCGCTTTATTCAAAACTTGCACCTACACTTTTTCCTGGCTGACAACCGTCAACTGCATAATGATTTCTACTCATACACGAGTCGGAAGCTTTAAGGGTAAACGAAACTCACGCGGTGAGTTGGAACCCCCCAGATTTATCTGTGGGGTAGTTCAGGCTATCTGGCAGTTGTTTGCAAAATGGTGCGGAAAATATTGATGGAACGCTCACCGTGAGCAACTAGAATGCTTCCTTGCACCTGTTAAAGATTGCCCCAAAATCTTGTGATGCAATTGAGTCAGCAGCCATTAACAGCAAAAAAGTAATTTGAGCGATCGCCCTTGGCGGGCACTTCGTGCCATCACTAAACTAGAAACATCCCCTTTTCATGATCATCAAAAGTGGACAAGATCCAAAAAAATCTGCCAACTTGGCTGAAGTGACTATAGAAAAATAGTATTCTGTATATCAAGTAACTATTTTTCTGCAAATCTACCTACCAAAATATTGGCGGTTAAAGCTAAACTACTATGAATTTTCATAGCGTTTGTTTGCAAGATGTCTAATCATCAAACTATCAGATTTAAGGCTGTTCAGATAGCCACTGCCGAAATTATCATCTGTCACTACCGCATTGCGGACATTTTGCCCGCTTCTATTTAGTGACCATAAGAGGGTGGGTTGAATTTAGCAACCTCAATTTAGGCAAGTCATATTAGGGTTAGTTATGAACTACCAAATTCCTTCTTCTCAGGCAAATTACCATAAAGCCATTAGTCCAGAACAATTGAATCAGGTCGTCGAAGCTATTGTCGATGGTCGATATTCTTGGGCTTGTGTACTAATTTTGCGTTTCGTTGGTTACAATCCACTCCACTTTATTCCCCAACGAACTTACAGCCGTTTAATAAAAGAAAATAGCCAAGTTCAGCCTCCTAGTGGATCTAGCCATCAAGTACAAGCAACCATGAATTCTACCTTAAGTAGCCCTGGTAGACAAGATTCATCTAAAGTTTTAGGTAATAATAACCTGGATTATTTAGAAACTTTAGACAAAAAACAGCGCGATCGCCAAGACAGTAATATACCACTTTATTCAGACACAAAGATTACAGAATTATCTTCGTACAGACTTAATAAACTGCACAAACACAACTAGTCACGCTTTTTTACAAGACGTTATGCGTGGCTGATTTCTTTGCAGAAATCCGCGGAATTCAAAATGTCAAACAAGATGCATTTTTAGTTTCCGCCATGATGTACTAGTTACCAAATCTTTGTACTTGTTGTTTTTAATAATTTTAATTGCGTTTATCAAAAATTCACGTTTTTACAGGCATTTATCACTAGTTAGTACATCACGGCGTAAATAAGCGCAAAGTTGCAAAGCTCGCCAGGTGGAAGATTCCATCCGGCAGACTTTGCGGCGGTGTCGGTTTCCATCCCGCTAAACTTTGTAAGAGAATCATCCATTCCCAATCAACAAAACGCTGGCGGTATAAGAATTACAAGACTAGCCAAACCAATCAGATGCAACATGAGAAGGATCAACTGCGTCTGGAATATGCCGATTTATCTCCTCTGCTTGCTCGGATAAAATTTGTTCAATTCCTTGGCGAATGATGGCTTCTACATGTACGGTTTGTTCGAGACAGTAACGCAGAGAGTCTGAGCTGATCAAATGCTCTTTTTCTTTTTCATCAACTGTTAGGTAATGATTAGGAATTCTATTTAAAGTATAAGCAATCAAATTCTGCCTAAAATCAGGGTTTGCAAAAGCTTCTTGATAAGGATGATGAGGATATTGTTCTAAAATATCCTCAATTTCTTGAATAACAAACGGCATTGTTAAATTAACGATAGTTTTAGACATTTTTCAATCCCTGTTTTGCATTTTAGATTGTTATAGTTTTCAAATTAAGGACTGATATTCACTTGGTAAAGTATAAATAAGAAGTTTTTGAGATTTATAACGATCATCAGCTATTTGTTGTAACTGCTCTGGGGTAATTTGTCCAGCGATCGCTAAATCATCAATCTTCCTAACAACATTCATCAGACTCAAACTCCCAGTAATGAATCTTGAAAAGAAAAGCTTTGCTCACGCACCGCAATACCTTTCGGTTAAGGGGGAAAGGGAAAAGCGCAAAGTCTGAGCGGTTCGCGGAGCGTCTCTTAGAGAGGCTTCCGACGCTCCTACGTCGCTCTAAGCGTACCCCTCGCGCAGCGTTTCGTAGAGAAGGCTTTACGCTGCGCTATCAGTTGGCGCAGCCCGCCGCAGGCATCAGAACTTTGTAAGAGAGGGTAAAAGCTGAAATTTACCTAGGTAAGCTGGGGGAGCTGTATCAGGATTTTCGTGAAATGGTATTAAAGTCTCAATTTAGGAAAAGAATTTGAGGAACTTGTGAGGGAATCATCCAATTAAGAACTTATGCATCTTAAGATTCTGTCAAGGGTCAAGAGACAGTGGTTATTTATTTGCTTTGCCACCCCAGTCCCCAGTCCCCTAACTTTAGCCTCGAAGTATCTGGTGTAAGCTTGTCAATAACTCTCTGGCTGTGTAGGGCTTTGATAAAAATGCTTGGATATCAGGCCCAGCAGCTTGAGTGAAGAACTCAGTTGAGTGTAGTCCGCTACAAGCGATGATTTGAACTTGTGGGTTCATTTTTTGCAAGGTGCGAATGGCGGTGATTCCATCCATCTCTGGCATCATCATATCCATCAGTACAGTATTGATTTTATGCTTGTGCTGGGCATAGAGGGCGATCGCCTCGATGCCATTACTGGCGGTGAGACTCTTGTAGTTGTGGCTGTCCAGGATGATTGTGGCAATCTCACGAATTTGGGCTTCATCATCCACAACTAAAATCAATTCTCCCTGTCCTTGAGGCATATCTAGATTGTCTGTACTCAAGGTTTGGGTTGCTTGCACCGCTGGTAAGAACAGCCGAAATTGGCTACCTTGTTCAACTCCTTGGCTAGACACCTTGACAAAACCGCCGTGGCTTTTAATAATGCCAAGCGTAGTTGAAAGACCTAATCCTGTACCTGTGCTGACATCTTTTGTGGTGAAAAATGGCTCAAAAATTCTATCTAATATTTCTGGCGGCATCCCAATTCCAGTATCCGCAACAGTAATCACAATATGAGGCCCAACTGTGGCTTCAAGATTCATTTTGGTATATGCATCATCAATGAACTTGTTCTGGGCAGAAATTTTGATACTACCGCCGTCTGGCATTGCATCACGGGCATTTACTACCAGATTCATCAGTACTTGATGCAGTTGTGTAATGTCTCCAGAGATAGTCCAAAGGTCTTCTGCTATGTCTATGGAAAATTCAATAGATTTGGGAAATGTCTGCTGAGCAATCTGAGTAATTTCCGAAATCAGATGTTTTGCTTGGAGAATTGTGTGTTCTCCTTTAAATCCTCGCGCAAAAGATAAGACTTGCTTCACTAAAGCTGCACCGCGTTTGGCGTTGCTTTCTACAAGTGCGAGTAGTTGCCCAGAGCGCTCCTCATCTTGGGCAAATCTTCCTTGTACTAATTGAGCTGCTGCCAAAATTGGTGTCAGTATATTGTTCAAGTCGTGGGCAATGCCACCTGCAAGAGTGCCAAGGCTTTCCAATCGCTGGGTGCGGAAAGACTGGGCTTGGAGTTGTTTTTTTTCTGTGATGTCAGTGTCAACGCTGAGGATGGATTTCGGTTCTCCGGCAGCATCGTGCATTAATGTCCAGCGACTTTCTACGATAATTTCCTGACCGGATTTGGTAACTTTATTTAACTCACCCTGCCACGAACCAAACTCAACTACATTTTTTAAAGCTATTTCCAATTCCGGCGAAGTTTTTTTGTATAAAAGCTCCTGGGGATCTTTTCCCACAGCCTCAGTTGCTTGCCAACCGTACAGACGCTCTGCACCTTTATTCCAGAATAAAATTTGGCTTTTGAAATCTCGGACTAAAATTGCATCGGTGGCGATATCAAGTAGAGCTGCTTGTTCGTAGATTTTTTGTTCTGCTTGCTTGCGATCGCTAATGTCAGAAAATGAAGCGACTACTGCATAAGGGATTGGGTTATTATCTTGAAACAGGGGTTGGGAATTAATCAAAATCCAGGCTAGTTGTTTATTGGGCTTGTAGATTCCCATAACTACATTTGAACAAGGTTTGCCTGTACATAAGGTGACTACTGGTGGATAGTTTTCACTAGGGAAGGGAGAGCCGTCTTCACAAACAACTTGCCAACGGGGATCTTCAGGGGTTCGTCCGATCATCTCGTTGGCGCTCAGTCCCAGAATGCGCTCAGCGCTGGTATTACAAGCAACTATTCTGCAATCATCAGCCTCCTGTAGCACAACACCTTCTTGCATGACTGTCACGACTGAACGATAGCGTTCTTCGCTTTTTATGAGGGCTTTCTCAGCCTGCTTGCGATCTGTAATATCCCTATTTATACCGATCATCCGTATCGGCTGACCAATTTCGTCATGGTAAACCTGACTTCTGCAATTTAACCAGTGTACGCTGCCGTCGGGCCAGACGACCCGATATTCCACAGTTCCGCTTCCTTCCTCAAGAGCGCGAGCTAAAGCCTCAGCCGCAAATTTGCGATCTTCTGGATAGATTAAATTGAGATAATCCTCATAGTTTGGACACAAGGTGCCGCTTGGCAGACCATATAGTGGCCCCATATTGGCAGACCAAATACCCTGGTTAGTGATCAGGTTCCTGTCCCATATACCCATCTGGGCAGCTTCTAGGGCTAAACTCAATCGCGCCTCACTCTGGCGCAGTGACTCTTCTGCTTGCTTGCGTTCTGTGATATCTTCGGCGATGCCACCATAGGAGTAAACGTTTCCTTGTTCATCTTGCATGACAAAGCCGCGATCCCAGATCCAACGCACCGATCCATCAGGTCGCAAAATGCGATATTCTTCACTGATACCTTCACCAAGCATCTGTCGCTTTAATTTTTCCATCAAGCGATCGCGATCCTCTGGATAAACTGTGCCTACCCAAGATTTAGGCTGGTCACGCAGACTTTGACAAGAGCGACCCCAAATTCTTTCATAAGCAGGATTAACATACAGGTTTTCCCCCGTTTCTGGGTCAGCAATCCAGATCAGTGCATGGGTGTTTTCGGCAAAATGACGAAATTTTTCCTCGCTTTCCCGCAGTGCTTCCTCCATCTGCTTGCGCTCAGTGATATCTCTTGCGACTCCTTGAACTTCAAAAACCTCTCCTGTTTCATCCTTAATTGCGGACAGGTTCCATTCAAACCAGCGAATACCGTTAACTGTGAATGTGCGTTGCTCTCTAATAGTCAAGCAATGAGGTGGCGATAGGATGGCCGTCATGTATTGCATCGCTTGAGGCAATTCATCTGGATGGAAAAACTCAGATAACGATTGACCACGCAATTCATCCAATTGCCAGCCTAATGTTTGACACGCCGCTGTATTAGCAAAGGTAATCTTCCCTTGCAAATCTATACGGATAATCATATCGGTTTGGCTTTCAACTAGCTGGCGATAGAGTTTCTCACTTTGCCGCAATGCTTCCTCGGCCCGTTGACGCTCGGCGATTTCTTCTTGCAACAGCGTGTTAGCCACGACAATTTCAGCCGTACGTTCAGCCACGCGTCTTTCTAACTCCTCAGTGGCTCGGTGCAGTATTTCCTCTGCCTGCTTGCGTACGGTGATATCGCAGAGCAACCACCGCCAACCAACTCGCTGGCCTCGTGAGTCATACACCGCAGCTAACCTGATACTTGCCGGAAAAGGTGTACCTCTTCGCGGCTGTAGATAAATTTCCCAGTCCTGTGTCTTTTGAAAATTATTCAGTTGGGCGATAAAGGTGGAATGGTCTGGTTGAGCAATAAACAAAATCAATGGTTTACCCACCAGATATTTTTGCTGCACACAGAGCAAGGTTGCTGCTGCATGGTTAGCCTCTTTGATGATCCCGGTTGTATCAGTTACCAAGTAACCATCTGGAGCAAATTCAAACAAATCCTGGTAACGCTGACGCTGCGATTCTACTTTCTCACGAGCAGCAGACAGTTCTTCATTTTGTTGGCGCAGTTCCTCTTCTACTACCTTAAGTTCTTCGAGGGTTTGCTGAAGTTCCTCGTTGACTTGCATGACTTGGGGTAATTGTCCCTCAACCAATCGTTTTAAATAATTATGAGTTTGGCAGCAGACTTCCTTTATTTGCTGATTGGCGTGCTCTAATTCATCTGGGGGTTTTTGTAAATATTGCTGTAACCCTTCAACAACCCCAACCATTTTCACAAGATCAAATGCGTGCAGCAAGGTAGTTTCAGTGACGATTCCTACTAATTGCTTCTCCGAGTCCAAAATGGGTAGATAGCGAATTCCGTGCTGACGCAGTAACGACCAGGCTGTGAAGATATCCTGAGAACCTGATTGTGTGAGGGTAACAACTTGCTGCCTCATCACCTCAGCTATTGTCACCTTGGATAAATCTTGATGATAATTTGTGATTTTTACTACATCTTCTTCAGTTAATATTCCCAATAACTGCGATCGCTCCACGACCAAGACACAGCCACTTACTTGCTGACTCCAGCTTGAATCGCATGACGAATTTAAATCTGTCAGCCCACAATTGCTACTTCGTTTCTGACTCATTAATGCAATGGCTTCGACTACAGATCTATCAGGGCTAATCGTCAATGGAGAACGATCAATAACATGACACAAAGTAGGCAAATCAATAAGCTGATCTTTAAATCGCATAGTTAATTCGTCAATTCTAATTATGTTATTGACATGAAAACGATATGGTGAAAGCTATCGTGAGAAAACTGAAGAATAACAGTGCTGCTCACGCTGTAAGAGAGTATTGATTAAATTTATTGATAAATATGCCATGTCAATATTACAAAGCTGTGTGCAAGGGTTATAGCTCAAGTTAATATCTCAGACAGAAAGAGGATGGAATTTTGTAGTGGTCAAACTAATTCTATTGTTAAATCAGCAATAGATGAGCTGTTATCTCAAGAAATTATCCTATTTAGATAGGACAGATAGTACTGTTGGAGTGCCATCTGTGCAATTAATTGCTTAAGGGATGAGATGTTATTCCCCCCCATGAGGGATATGCAATGAGTATCAATAAGCATCACAGCATTGCCACTGCCATCCGAGTATAGGGGCCTAATGGCTTTTGCTAAATAGCGATCGCTGTCATGAATGGGTGAATTATCCAAATAAAAAAGCATTCAAGCATTTTGCTTTCTTAAAATGCTTGAATGCTCGTTAAATTGCAAAGATTTTTAGCTAACTGCTGCCATCTGAGGTGTTTCAGATTTCCGCCACACTGATTGTCCTGTCAGGAGTTCCGCTACATCCATACCATTGCCAATTACACCAGGTACGCTAGGATAACCCGCACTCGCTCCCACAAAAAAGAGGTTAGGCAACTCCGTCGTATATCCGAGGCGATTTAAACCAACCTGTTTGGGCACTAATTTTGCACCATAAATATTACCCTGCGGTTGACCTAAATAAAATTCGCTGGTAGTGGGTGTGCCATAAACTTTCATCCGGGCGTAGCTGTCCACATCTGGAATCAAATCCCGCACATTAGTCATGATTTGCTGATAAACTTCCCGTTTTTTGGCTTTATACCCTTTCGGGTTAGTTTTGTGCAGCTGTTCAAAAGGTTCATAAGGGCAGACGGTGGCAATTTCTAGGACATGATGCCCCTCTGGCCCCATCCCTGGCTCGCTGGATTTCATCGTCGGACAAGAGAGGAAAATCCACGGATGGCTGAGATCACCTTGCAATTGTTGTTGATATTCTCTGTTCAAGTCACCTGTCGGGTAGTACCAGATATTCCAGTTACCGATACCATAGCGTTGAGGATCGAAGCGGCTATCTAAACCCAGGTATATATTGAAAGCACTGGCTGAGTATTCGTATCTGGTAAGACGTTGACGCTCCCTGTAACTCAAAGCTTCTGGATCATGCATCAACTCTACTGTTAATTTGGGGTCGAGGTCGCTGATATAAGCTTTGCTGGCGCGGTAGATTGTCCCGTTGTCAGTAAGTACGCTGTGAACAATGTGGTTACTAACTTGGATGTGGTTAACTGCCGTTGAGTACTTAACAACACCTCCACCTGATGTAATTGCCTGAACAATACTGTTAACAAAGTGTTTGAAGTGATGTTTTGGATAGTAAGCACCTTCTGAGTAATCCCAAACAAGGGAAGTGTGGGTGAGTAGTGCAATCTCCTGCGGTGGTAATGCATAGTCGCCACTTTGTCCCGCCAGCACTGCTTGCAGTTTGGGCGACAATCCAACATAGTTATATAAATCTTGTAAAGTCCAAGTCCGCTTCCGAAATAGATTCAAATATTTTGGCAACTTTAACCAGTCAGACAACTTCTGATCAAACCAGCGTATTTCTCGCACTAAGCTGCGAATTTCTTGATGAAGTTGCTGAATTTCGTTACAGTATCGATTGATGGCATCAGTCTCTTCTGGAAATGTGGAGAGTAAACGCGATCGCAGACTTTCCCATCCCAAGGGAATTTTAAAATCTGCCTCTGGTGTGATGACTCGATCAATGCAGTCTGGATCAAGACTATTAAAAGGGACATCCTGCTGAATATAGTTGAGAAATTGACCTATGGTCTGACGCTCACCACATTGAGAAATGTAATGCACGTCAGCACAAAAACTATATTCGCCATAATCAAAAGTGTGACAGCATCCACCAGGTAAGTAATGTTGCTCTAGAACTGCTACCCGGTAGCCTTGTCGAGTTAAACAGGCTGCGGCCGAAAGTCCACCTAGTCCGGCTCCCAGAATCACATAATCGAAGATTTCCATCTCAGCCTCCTCTAGCAATGTTGATTTCGGTGATCTGGTTTTTCATCACCGTTTTTTATGCGTATAAATGCCAAAACCTTCGGCGGATCTTCACCTAGCTTTGAAATTTTCAATCAATGAAAACAAAGCAGACCAACCTGAAGGAAAAAGTGTAAGGATTTTCATCGGTATTAAGGCAATTTCGCCAAAACCGAATTTTTTAATAATTTAGCTACGGCATTTTTTGCCAACAAATTAGCTAATATGTTAGATGCCCAGAAGAATGTTTAAGTTTACTGTTAACTAACTACAATTCTTTGTCAAAGTTTGCAACTAGTTAGTAGAAGATAATTGATGAATTAAAGCTCTTTTCTTCACCCTTTATTTATTTAGTTTATCGAAGCTGGAAAAATTTGTTTGTCAATATTTGCTTTTTTTAACATGAACTAATACTGATTCAATTAGTAGAGACGTTGCAATGCAACGTCTCTACATGGTCTATCTGTCACATTCTTTTTTTAAATTGGTATAACATGAACGATCATAAGAACCCCGACTTCTTTTAGAAGTCGGGGTTCTGGGGGGATCTGAGGTATCTTATCTGATTATTTAAGCTGCAATACGTGGCCGGTTCTTGGGTGTAGGTGCGGTCTGAGCTAGCAGATGAGTGTATAGCTGAGTCAGTCTAGATGCCACACTATACCAACTAAAGGCAATTTCTGTGCGTTGCCGAGCAGCTTGACCTAGCTGATCTCGCCAAGCTGGGTTGATGAGAATACGATCTATGGCAGCGGCAAAAGCTACTTCATCTTTGGGGGGCGCAAGTAACCCTGTGATTTCAGGTACGACTGTAAATTGTAACCCACCAACATTACTAGCTACAACTGGTGTTTGACTAGCCATTGCTTCAATAGTGACTAAACCAAAAGGTTCATAATGGCTGGGTACTACGCAGACATCAGCAGCAGCGTAGTAAAAGGGAAGAATATTATCATCTAGGCGACCAGCAAAAGTTGTGCAATCTTCTAGCCCAAGTTCTGCGACAATATTGGCAATGCGATCGCGTTCAATTCCGTCACTCTGACCTGGACGGCTACCACCACCAATCACTAACTGGAGGTTAGCCTCACCCCTTAAACTAGATTTGGCAACGGCTCTGACTAAAGTTTCAATCCCTTTACGCCGATCAAAACGACCAACATAGAGAACCATTTTGGCATCCTGTGCAATTCCTAGCTTTTCCCGGGCGACAGACCGCTGAATTCCTCCAAATTTATCAATATCCGTACCACAAGGAATCATTTCTATTTGTCCCTTGCTAGAAACGAGTATTCGCATGTCCTTCTGCTCTTGTGGACTAGTCGCAACTACACGGTCTACAGTCTCCAAACAGGCTTGTTCTACAGCTAATCGCTGGGTAGCAATTAAGGGGACATCACTAATACTTCTATATTTGACCGCTCCTAGAGAGTGGTAAGTATGCACCTGAATCAGCGGTTGCAGCTTTTTCAATTCCATACCTACCCAAGATGATAACCAGTAGTTGGTATGAATTAAGGAGTAACAAAATCCTTCGCGCCGCTGGAATTGTTGAAATTCTTCGATGAATTCAGGTAGATAGTCAAACAGGTTATCTCGCCCGATGAATTCAGCTGGGCCAGCTTTCAACCGAATAGTCCGACAGTTCGGGTTGTGTTGAACGATCGCAGCTTGCTCAGAACTACTGCGACGTGTGAACATATCTACTTGCCAACCTTGCTGGGCTAGTGCATAACCTACTTGACGCACATACACATTTTGTCCCCCAGCTTCTTCCTGGCCGATTTCAACAGCAGGATCACCATCAACAGAGATGAAGGCAATGCGGTGTTTGTAATTTTGGAACATAGTCAAGTTTTACCTCAAGGCAACTAATCCTGCCTCAGACGCCATAAATCAAGCTAAATATTAGCTTTTCTTCAAGGCCGAGCGCAGATATAACGAAGCGTAAAGTTACCAGCCAAGGACACCAACGAGAACAAAGCATATTTGTAAAAATGCTGCTCGTTCAATCTCCTCTCAATGCCGACGAAGTTAGCTGACGGGCTAGGACTGAGAGATATCCCTCTTGGAAAGAATGAGGTCTGAAGTTTGTGCTTCATACTTTAGTCCTTAATCTTTTTTGCAGATACGCCCCAAACTTGGTTCCTCCGTTCCAACTGACTCTCGTAAACAAATGTTTACTGGGGAAGAGAGCGGATTAGGCAGACTGATTTACATTTCTTCAGACTCTAACTTGTAACTAGAACCACGTCAACAGTGTGAACAAAAATAGTGTGATCGTAATCACCTAATTTCCATTGTTAAAATACTTCCTGCTTTGCTCAGCAAGGGAATTCTATCTAATGGTGCTTCCAGATTTATCTGTTGTTAAATAATCTATCAATAGATGATTTTTCTGTAGGCAGACTCAAGAAAATTAAGGGTTTGGTCGGTTGCGAAGGTAGGCTTTGTTACTCGATCTTTTAGTTGAGAGAAGCGATCGCCTAATCCCAAAAAGTGTGTTCAAGCATCAGTTACGATTGAAAAGCTGTCGTCATCGGTAAACTTTTGACTCTTGCGGTCAATATTTGTTTTACAGCGATCCAGCTACGCCAGAGGAAGAAAATATGCCGTGGATAGAATTAAGTCTCGATACAACAAACGAGGCGGTTGATTGGGTCTGTACACTAGTTGCTGAAACTATAAATATTGATGATGTTCACATCACAGAATATGCTGAATTGAACCAAGCTCAGTGGACGTTTACAATTCACTTATATCTAGCTTATGATGTCCATTCACGGGCACGTGTAGAAAAAATCGTTAATTTACTATCGCCCTTGCACCGTACGGGATTAGCAACAGCAATACAAACTACTGTGGTTGATCAAAAGCCCACAAACGCAGACATACTCAACCCCCTTGTTCATCGGATTGGAAAACGGTTCATTGTGCTAACTCCTGATGCACCTGATCAATCTCAAGCAGCAGACGAAATAACTTTGAGATTGAAGACAACCCTCTCCTTTGGCAGTGGTTTACACCCAGCAACCATTGTTAGCCTGCAAATGCTTGAGCGGTACGTCTTACCGACGATGAATGTTCTTGATTTGGGATCAGGTTCAGGTATTTTAAGTGTTGCGATCGCCAAGCTAGGAGCAAATGTCTTAGCATTAGACAACGATAGTATTGCTGTGGAAGCGACTCAGGACGCTGTGCATCTTAACGGCGTAGAGCAGCAGGTAACAGTGATGAAAGGAAGTCTAGGATGTGGAAGCGACTTAGGGCATTGGATGGGTGGAGACACCATCGACAATGTACCAAAAATCGAGGCTAGAGAGAAATTTGACCTCATCGTTGCCAACATTTTAGCACGGATGCATGTTGCCCTCGCTAATGATTTTCAGCGGGCGCTGCGTCAGACTGATGCACACACAGGACTACTGATTACAGCCGGTTTTACCACGGATCATGAGGACAATGTTGCTCAGGCATTAATAGAGGCTGGATTTGAGTTGATCGATTGTGAACGATTAAACGAATGGGTCGCACTTGCCCATCGCTTAAAAGTATAGCGACTTATAGCGGTTTTCGTCGTATCCTACTGTTGAGCAACGTATTATACCGTGTCTCACGACTCAATTAGGACTGCTATATGCTAACTCTCCTCACCTTTTCTCAGAATAACCTGGATTTATTCACCAGTTGGGATGTGGATACGGTGTTGAAAAGGATTGATGGTTCTCATAATATCTGGTTGCGCTGTATTCACTTTCGCGATCGCACTGGAACAGCCAAAATTATCAAGCACTTTGGACTCAATCCATCTCGTGTTGACATGATTTTCAACCATTCCTCTATAGGAATTGATGAAGATACAGAAGATTGTTTATTTGACAGCTATGAAATCCTGACTCATCAAATAAAAAATCGGGAGTTTGAGGTAGCGCGTGGCAGTATTGTGGTTGGTAGCAATTTTATCATCACATTTGAAATCACTGAAGTAAAAATATTAACTACACTAACTAATAATCTGCAAAAACGCACCATAGATATACAAAAATGGGGAATTGACTATCTTTTTTATCTCATTTTCAAAGATATTTTGAATAATTACCATACTGTATTTGACTATATTTCTATACAACTTGATGATTTAGAAGATGAAGTTTTAGATAATTCTGGTGATGAATCAACTTACCAAAAAATTGCCACGATGAGGCAATCGACTCGTTTCGGACGCCGTAATTTTCAAAACATCAAGTCACTGCTAGCTATGATGGATTACGAAGATTTCCAATGGATCAGCCAGCCAGTAAAATTACTATTCAATCAAGAATTAATTCAGAACGTTGATAATCTCTGGCAAGAATATCAATCTTTAAGAGTTTGGATGTCAGAATTAATGGAAATTCAACGCGATAATATTGCTAGCAAAACCAGCGAACGAATTAATCGCCTAACTATGCTCTCGACCGTATTTTTACCAATCACTTTTATTGCTGGCGTCTATGGAATGAATTTCAAATATATGCCGGAATTAGATCAACCTTGGGCTTATCCTACTGTAATGATCGTGATGGCATTAATTGTGATTGGTAGTATTCTGTACGTTAAACAACAACGTTGGTTATAGCCTCATGTTTAACCCTGTCAAGACGTAGCATTCAACATTTGATGTTCTTTGTAGTGACAAAAATTCATTTCATAAACCACAAAGATACAAAGACACAAAGTAAAATCATTTATTAATTGCACCGATAAAGCAGATTTTTCACCATCTTGACAGGGATGACCTCATGCCCTATCACGATGACAAATGCATCGTTAGCGATCGCAGTAGTGTAAAACTAACCATAGATTAAAACTAATGGTTATTGTAAATTTTTTATGATTTATCAATCATAAAACTATGAAACTGCAAAAACATATAAACTTTTCTCTATGATTGCAATTCAATAACGATAAAAGCATAATTAACAATATTGGCTTGAAAAGCTGTAAGCTAATTTAAACATCCCAATGAATGATGGTTATAAATAACGCTTGCAATTTAGATAAGTATTTATAACCAAATTTTTAGTTTGTATTTTGCCCTAGCTTTCTCAATTTGAGATTTGTATTAGGCATACCATCTATGAAGGCGCGATCGCCTTTGGCACTGCAAGAAAATTATGTTGTTTTTGCAGTAATTTTAATGAAGATAAAAAATGAAATTTACTCAAAGTAGATCGCATTTTTTATAAGTCAATATGATGTTTGCGTTTTTGTTTTTAAATACCTCAATATGTCATTGACCAACACTATCCATTTTAGAAACTTGCGAGGCGATTTATTTGGTGGTTTAACTGCCGCGATCGTTTCCTTGCCGCTGGCGCTGGCGTTCGGTGTTGCTTCTGGTGCTGGGCCCGTAGCGGGTCTTTACGGTGCTGTTTGTGTTGGCTTTTTTGCTGCACTATTTGGTGGAACGCCAACCCTAATTTCTGAGCCAACTGGGCCGATGACCGTAGTCATGACTGCAATTGTCAGTTCAATGACTGCAAATAACCCAGAGAATGGCTTAGCAATGGCATTTACTGTAGTCATGCTCGCCGGGATATTTCAAATCTTCTTTGGAATATTTAAGCTGGGGAAATACATTACCCTCATGCCCTACAGCGTAATTTCTGGATTTATGTCTGGGATTGGCGTAATTCTAATCATTCTACAAATTGCGCCTTTTGTCGGACAACCAAATCCTAAAGGTGGCGTGCTTGGAATGGTGCAAAATCTGCCCAATCTGTTAGCAAATATAAATCCTGCCGAAACAGCTTTGGGACTGCTGACCTTGGCAATTATTTTCTTAATGCCATCGAAAATTAAACGCTTCGCTCCACCGCAATTAGTAGCATTAGTAGTAGTAACTGTAGTTTCTCTTGTCTTCTTCGGAAATATTGAAATCAGACGAATTGGCGAAATCCCGATGGGGCTGCCAAAATTGCAAATGCCCACCTTCAGCCCATCCCAAATCACTGTGATGATCGTTGATGGCGCGATGTTGGGACTGTTGGGTTGTATTGATACCTTGCTAACAGCAGTTATTGCCGATAGTTTGACTCGCACCGAACATAAATCTGATAAAGAATTGATTGGTCAAGGTATCGGTAACTTAGTATCTGGTTTGTGTGGTGGGCTACCTGGTGCTGGTGCAACAATGGGAACGGTGGTTAATATCCAGACTGGTGCTAAAACGGCATTATCTGGACTAACTCGTGCCTTAATCTTACTAATTGTAGTTTTGTGGGCTGCGGGTCTAACTCGAAGCATCCCCATGGCAGTTTTGGCTGGTATTGCCCTGAAAGTCGGGATTGATATTCTAGATTGGAGCTTTTTGAAACGCGCTCATAAAGTATCCTTGAAAGGCACAATTATTATGTACGGTGTATTGTTCCTCACCGTATTTGTTGACCTGATTGTTGCCGTCGGTGTGGGAGTTTTCATTGCCAACATCTTGACTATCGAACGTCTTTCACAATTACAGTCTCATGAAGTGAAGACAATTACGGATACTGATGATGCAATTGTTTTGAACAATGAAGAGAAACAATTGCTAGATCAAGCTAATGGACGCATCCTGCTATTTTACTTGAGTGGGCCGATGATCTTTGGAGTTTCCAAAGCGATCGCTCGTGAACATTCAGCAATGGCAGATTCCGACGTGCTAATTTTGGATCTGAGCGATGTGCCCATGTTGGGTGTGACTGCTTCGCTAGCGATCGAAAATGCCATCAAGGATGCTTATGATCAAGGTCGTCAGATAATGATAGTTGGTGCTGCTGGCAAGGTAAAACAACGTTTAGAAAAGTTTGGAATTTCAAAATTTGTACCCCAACATCATTTCTTTATGAATCGTGTAGAGGCGCTCAAACAAGCTGTTGCTCTAGTTAATCCTTATGCAGTCAGCGCAAATACTACTAATGCTGGCGAATACCCCTCTCAAGTGAATGATGCTGACGCCTACGGTTATCAAACTTAACGTTAGTTCAACGAGTCATCTGAAATTACCTCATTTTAAGTCTGAGAATAGGGTTGAAGGGAAAAGGAAGAAAAACAAGCTTTTTCCCTTTTTCTCTTTAACCTTTTACCCAATCCTACTGACCACAGTTTGACACAACGCTGTACTTGGCATTAATCACAACTACTTCTCAAGTGCCACATAATAGCACTTCAGAGTCGTAGATAATTTTAGATCTTCTATGGAAGGGGTTGACATATAAAAATCACGATCTCCCCAACTAAAACTTAAATAATTGTAATTATTAATCGCATCTATACCTATTTTATCTATCAAAATATTCTGATACCAATCAAAAACATTATTTTTGATTGGCACTATAATATTAGAATGAATACCCGTATTATAAATACAAATATATAACTCCTATTTGATTTTTGAAATACACGTAGGGTGAGTTTTGCCCACCACACCCAGGTTTTGGTGGGCAAAGCCCACCCTACATTACTTAAAATTTTTTACATATTATTTAGGATTCCTGTATTTAAATTACAGTAGTTTTGTGAGTAATTACTCCATTTTTTAGGTATTAACACACCGATACCTAATAAAGCTAAACTAGAGAAAACAAAACTTAAAAATAAGCAGCCACAAAATAATAAGCTTTGATAAATTAAATTATTGGTAACTCTCATAGCAGCCTAAACACTTTCTTATAGTAAACTCCAAGCACAGTCTATGGATGCAGATAATTGGACATTTAAACTACAAAGGGCACTGCCCATAAGTTCCCGCGCACTGCTGTTAGTAAACCGTCACGCCCGCCAAGGACAAAAGAGTCTGTCAGAGGCGATCAATTATCTTAAGACACTCGGCTTTAGTGTAATTGAGGAGCCTATAGAAGACCCAAAACATCTTTCTGAAGTTATACTTCGCTATCAGCAGCAAGTTGACTTGGTAATTATTGGTGGTGGAGATGGTACTCTTAATGCCGCAGTAGATGCTTTAGTTGATACCCAATTACCCTTGGGAATCTTGCCTTTAGGAACTGCAAACGACCTAGCGAGGACTTTGGGAATCCCCAACTCTTTATCCGAAGCTTGCAAAATTATTGCCTATGGAGATTTGCGACGCATCGATTTAGGATGGGTAAATGGCAAACACTTTTTCAACGTTGCTAGTTTGGGGTTGAGTGTGAAAATTACCCAGCGACTTACCAAAGAAGTCAAACGCCGTTGGGGAATATTCGCTTACGCCGCCATTGCATTGCAAGTAATTTGGGAAGCACGACCTTTTAGTGCAGAGATTGTGCTCAATGGTAAATCGCTTCGTGTCAAAACTGTACAAATTGCCGTGGGTAATGGTCGTTATTACGGTGGTGGTATGACAGTGGTTCATGATGCCACAATAGACGACCAAAGGCTAGATCTTTATAGTTTAGAAATTGAGCATTGGTGGCAGATTGTACTATTATTACCCGCAATGCGACAAGGGCGACATATACATTGGCGAGGTGTTCGCGCCCTTCAGGGCCAGGAAATAGAGGTTTATACACGTAAACCTCGTCCTATAAATACCGATGGTGAAATTACTACCTACACTCCTGCTCATTTCCGGGTTATACCTAAAGCGGTAGCTGTTCTAGTACCCCCAGAAGAAACCAATATAGTTAATGGTCAATAGTCAAGGGTCAAGAGATTATTTTCTTTCTTCACTCCTCTACTCCCTACTCTAAAAATTTGGTATTTTAAGGATTAGCTCTGCTTGTATTCATATTTACCTTAGTTTAACTAAGTGAAGTTGGTTATTGTGTCGCAACTCGCATCAACTCACGCCAAATGCATCTGAGATTTTCTCAAGACATTAAGTCCCTGCTGCAACGCTTATCGGAACAATCGCTAACTCTAGGCGATATTTTGGCAGAAACTTCCGAACGGGGATTTAGCCTGGTAATTGCATTATTAGTTTTGCCCTTTTTGTTTCCTATGCCACCTGGCTTAACTGGGCCTTTTGGTACTGCTTGCTTGCTGTTATCAGTGCAGATGGTTTTGGGGAGGCGATCGCCTTGGCTACCTAAAAGAATCGCTAATTACAAATTTCCTCGTTCTTTTGCCCAGTTACTTTTACAAAACCTGGGACGTCTTACCAAAGTGTCACAAAAAATCGCCCGTCCCCGGTTAGCGAAAATAGCCCATCATCCTTTAACTTGGCGAATTAATGGGCTTTGTATCTCTTGGTTAACACTATTGCTAATCTCACCAATTCCCTTTACAAATCCCATCCCCACTGTAGGTATTTTACTTTTAGCAGTTGCCACTATTGAATCTGACGGTTTATTAATTTGCATCAGTTACGTAATCACTGCCTTGATTACCTTACTATTTGCATTTATTGGTTATGCACTTTGGTTAGCTCCCAGTTGGCTACCATCTATATTTAAATAATAAAAGCCCCCAGCCAAAGGCTGAGAGCAATAATTTTTAAGGGTGCATCTACCATTTATTTATCCATCTAAGTTATTGTTGTATCCGGGAAAATCTCGCCTATTGCAAAATGATTTTTTATCTACAAAATTATAAATTATTAGTTATGAGAAGTTGATCTAAAAAAAGCCCCCAGCCAAAGGCTGAGAGCAATAATTTTTAAGGGTGCATCTACTATTTATCTATCCATCTAAGTTTTTGCTGCATCAGGATAAATTGGATTTTTGAAAAAAGTTTTTTATCATTACAAAATTCTTAACACTCAGCAATGAATAATTGGCAAAAAAAAGCCTTCAACTAAAAGCTGAGGGCTGTGATTTAATTAAGGTGCATCTACTATCTATATATCCGCTTTGGTTATCGCTGCATCAGGAAGAATTACAAAAAGCGATGTCTGGCGACAAGCCGCTCCGCGTCTACGCTTTTGTGGATAGAAAGACGAGGTTATTTGTTACTGGAAGAGTAGCGATCGCTCTGATTTTAGTGTTATTTGGATATAGTAAAACACTCAGTAAACTCTCTGTCAGGTTAACTGAAAGTTAACTCGTGTGATATATAATGCTTGAAAGTAGTAAGCTTAAACGCAATAATTTCAGATATAGAAATTAGCCATATTTGAAATCATGCCTTATACAGTACTTCTGCACGTGCTTTCAGATTTCATGAATTCTAATTATGTAGTCAGTGATTTATCTGTTAGTTATTACTACGAAGGATATTGTCCTCAAAGTGGTGAAATTCTAAGACTACCCCGTACTCCAATTGTCGAGGCGATCGCCTACGGTTTAATGCAACACCTCGCCAAAAATGACCTTCATAATCGTGAGGGTAAGATGTATGGAGTATTACTAGTTGAACTACCTACTGGCGAACAACGCGTACTAAAAGCTTTCTCTGGTCTTCTGAATGGTTATGGTATTTTTGATGGCTGGGTTCCACCAATTCCCGGACGCAGCCAAGTTGCTTTAGAAGAAGCCCGTACATTAGCCCAATTAGATGCTATTAAACAAGAACTCATTACCCTGAAGCAGTTGACCGAACGGCAGCAGTACGAAATGCTCTTGCGCGACTTTGAGCTACAGTTGCAACAAATGAGCGATCGCCATCGACATTGCAAACATCAACGACAGGAAAAACGTCAGCTACTATACGAAACTGTCACTGGGGAAGCACTGACTATTGCCTTAGAACAACTCGACGCAGAAAGCTGTTTGCATGGAATTGAGCGACGGCAACTCAAACGCCAGCAAAATGAAGTCTTACAGCCGCTCAAGCAGCTGATTACAGCGACCGATGAACGGATGCGTGAACTCAAACAACAGCGTAAAGCACTATCCCAGCAATTGCAGGCTCAGATGCACGCAGCCTACAGCCTGACTAATTTTTCCGGGCAATCTCTATCATTACAGCAATTGACCCCATTCGGTATGCCTACTGGGACGGGAGACTGTTGTGCTCCAAAACTACTGCACTATGCGGCAACACATAGTCTAAAACCATTGGCAATGGCAGAGTTTTGGTGGGGAGCATCCTCAGTGAATCAAGACAAAGTTCAAGGAGAATTCTATGGAGCTTGTGCGGAGCGCTGTCAGCCATTGATGGGGTTTTTGCTCTCAGGATTAAAATCTAACTTACCTCATCGGGAAGGGGAAGTTTTAAGCCCCTCCCATGCTAGGGGAGTCATACCCATTTATGAAGACGAATGGCTGATTGCTGTAAACAAACCCCCAGGACTACTTTCAGTACCCGGTCGTTATAGCGATCGCCAAGATAGTGTCGTGAGTCGCTTGCGTAATCTGTTACCTGATGGCATGGTGCTGGCGGCTGTGCATCGCCTGGATCAGGAAACTTCTGGTATACTCTTGCTGGCTCGCGATCGCCAAACCCATCGCCAACTAAGTCGGCAATTTCAACAACGACAAATTTACAAGGTTTATGAAGCTGTAGTTTCCGGCTCCGTAACAACTGCTCAAGGTGTGATTGAATTACCCTTGTGGGGAGATCCTCAAAATCGCCCTTATCAGCAAGTTGATTGGCAGCGCGGTAAACCTAGCTTGACTCACTTTCGGGTGATAGGGAAGGAAGGAGACTACACTCGTGTAGAGTTTATACCATTTACAGGACGCACTCATCAGTTGAGGGTTCACGCTGCCAATTCCCAAGGACTTGGGGTAACAATTTTAGGCGATCGCCTCTATGGGTGTGATGCGGTTGCCGGTCGGTTACATCTTCATGCCAGAGAACTTCGCTTTGAGCATCCACAATTGGGACAAACATTACATCTCAGAACAAAGACGCCGTTTTAATAGCTTTTTCCTTTCCAAAAATAGTAAATAGTTACCAAGGTTTTAGTCCAATACAGTTCAGTTAAGGCGATCATTTTTTGCCAAAGTCATTTTTTTTAACGTAGACGTGTAGCGGCTTGCCGCAGGCTACCGTAGAGGCGCAGATGACACAGAAAGAAAGAAAGAAAGAAGAAAGAAAGAAAGAAGAAAGAAAGAAAGAAAGAAGAAAGAAAATTGCTGAACTATATTAGGTTTTAGTCCTAAACTGCGTAGACGTACAGCTGCTTGTCGTTGGATATCTCTTCTATTTTTTGAGAACTAGTTTTTAGCATTTTGGTGATTATCTCAGGCGGTACAGGGCGACCAAAATAGAACCCTTGACCTTCGTCACATCCCTGCATTTGTAAGTAGTCAAGCTGTTCTTGGGTTTCCACGCCCTCTGCTGTAATATTTAACCGGAGGCTCTTTGCTAGAGCAATGATGGCATTGGTTACGGCTGCACTATCAGGATTTGATGTCACATCCTGCACAAATGACTGATCAATCTTGAGCATATTTATGGGAAAGCGTTTTAAGTAATTTAGAGAAGAATAGCCAGTACCGAAGTCATCTAGTGCCAACGATATGCCCAGTTCTCGTAACTGTTTTAAGGTTTTAACGGATCGCTCAATATCAGTCATCAAGAAGCTTTCAGTTACTTCTAGTTCTAGATAACAAGCTTCTAGTTTTGTCTCCTCAAGGATTTGGCTAACGACTTCCACCAGATTTGGTTGTTCAAATTGTCGAGCTGACAGGTTCACCGATATGCGAATTGGCAGAAGTCCAGCAAGATGCCAGGCGCGGTTTTGAGCACAGGCAGTTCGTAATATCCATTCACCAATTGGTACGATCAAGCCGTTGGTTTCTGCAATTGGAATAAATTTTGCTGGAGAAATCAAACCTTGGGTAGGATGTTGCCAGCGAATTAGTGCTTCAACTGCTGTAATTTGTCTGCTTTGCAAATCAATCAAAGGTTGATAATAAACTAGCATTTCGCTGCGCTCAAGCGCTCCAGATAATTCATTTTCTAAAGCTAGTCGTTCTTGCAACTGAGCATTAATCTTCGGACAATAAAACTGATATTGGCTACGCCCTTGCTGTTTTGCCTGGTACAACGCTATATGAGCTTGTTGTAAGAGTTGATCTACACCATGAGGCTGATCTAGGTAATTAATTGTGATCCCAATGCTGACTGTAATCCGAATCGAGTTGCCTTCTATAGAGAAGGGTTTTGCTAGCGTACTCAATAACAACTGAGATAGCTTGGTCATACTCTCAAAAGAAGGAATATCTGTTTGGGCGATCGCAAATTCATCTCGACTCAAATGAGTAAGAATATCTGTTGGCCCCATACAGCCAATCAAACGCTGAGCAACTGCTCTTAATAGTAAATTTGATGTCTCATGCTCCAATACATGGTTCATGTCAGTAAAATCATCAATACCTAACAACAGAACAGTTACAAACCGCTGGCTGTTCTGAGGTTGGGATAGGTTTTGATAAAGGCGATCGCGAAACAAATCCCGATTGGGTAATCCAGTCAGGTTATCGTAGTTGGTGATGTAATGGATTAACTCATCTAATTTGTGGAGAGTTTGTGAGGTATCCGCCATCAGCGTCCCCGCTTCATCAACAAATTGTGTGGGCAGTTCAGGTAATGTTTTGGTCTTTAGATAGTCTTGTAATGCAGCAGATGTCAAAATGACCGGAGCGAGGAGATGGCGTAATGCATAGAGGGTGACTGCCGTACCTGCTAATGTAGCCAAAAGGGCAATCACTAAAACTCGCGCCGCCATCTCAAAAGAATAAGAGTTTGATGTGACGAAACTAAAAAGTAAGGTCAGAAGTGGTACGTGAGTACCTAAAAATGCCACTAACATGATTTTGGCGATATAACTTTTTTTGAGAAATCTGAAATGAGCAAGGGATGAATATAGATCAAGTTTGTGATTGAAGTTCATAGATTTTGCTCGAAAAATGAGTTATTAAACATCCTTTTGCCAAGTTGTCAAGATGTTTTCGATTCACGTTCTAGTGGAACAAATACCACTAAAAATAAATCGATATAGGGTTATATATTATGCTTCCCAATCTGCCTGTCTATTTCATATCTAATCCGATATAGTTTCGATAAAGCTTGCCCCACAGCCAGTTTAGCTATCAAAGTTGTCTTTTGTACGATCACTTTTAGATACAAGATTTGTGTATAAATAAAATTTTATTCTCAATAAATTTAAGCAGGTACGGAAACACTTCAATGAGGATATGGAGCCAAATGAAGAAATTTTGATTTTTGATTACAATGGAACAGCGCAATTTGCCAAAGAACATAACCTGTGCTATTGCAATCTAGGTGTTCATCGGTCAGCGTGCTGTCTACCCACGTAAATTCAGAAAATACTCTATGAGTAATCAACTTCAGGATTACAATCCCAGCGGCGTAGGTGAAATCAATGGCAACCTTTTGGGTTTACCGTTCGATTACGAGTCTGCAAATCTGATTGTCTTTGGTGTTCCGTGGGAAGTTACCGTTTCCTATGGTGCTGGCACTGCAAATGGGCCACAGCAGATTTTGGACGCTTCGACTCAACTGGATTTGTTTGATTTCGATCACCCTGATGGCTGGAAACAGGGAATTTTTATGGCGGAAATTTCCCAAGATATTTTAGAGAAAAACAAATACTATCGCGCCGAAGCTGCAAAAATTATCGAACGATTAGCACAAGGTAAACAATTAGCAGATTCACCAGATTTAACACCTGTTTTGACAGAAATTAATAACGCTGGTCAACAAGTAAATCAATGGCTGTTTGCACAGTGCAAAGAAGCAATTAATAATGGGAAACGAGTAGCAGTAATTGGGGGTGATCACAGTTCACCTTTAGGTTATTACCAAGCATTAGCAGCTAAATATTCCAACTTTGGGATTTTGCACATTGACGCACACGCAGATTTACGCGATGCCTACGAGGGATTTGAGTTTTCCCATGCGTCTATTATGTTTAATGCGATGAAGCTACCGCAAATTTCTAAGTTAATACAGGTAGGCTTGCGCGATATTTGTCATGATGAAGTGCAAATAATTGATCAATCTGGCGATCGCATTGTTGCTTATTACGACCCAGCCATTAAACAAAAGCTTTACTCTGGAACAACTTGGATTGATTTGTGCCGCGAAATTATCAGTCATTTACCGGAATACGTTCACATTAGCTTTGATGTAGATGGTCTTGATCCAAAACTCTGTCCAAATACAGGTACTCCTGTTCCTGGTGGGTTGGAATTAGAGCAAACATTTTGTCTGTTCCGGGAATTAGTAAATAGCGATCGCAAAATCATTGGTTTTGATATCTGCGAAGTTGGCGATGCTGAATGGGATGGTAATGTAGGTGCGCGGATAGTTTATAAGCTAGCGAATTTGATGGATTTATCTCAGCAGCAATAATTATGAATTTAAGAGCATGATGACAAAACTTACACTCTAGCAACAATTATCTATCACTAAAGTTTTAGCGGTTAGTATTAATAGGAAATTTGGTGAAGATGCAATTTATGAACACGAAACAGAGAATCGTTGAGGAAATAGAGAATATGTCAGATGAAGTTCTTTCTGAAGTGTTGAACTTTTTATTATTTCTAAAAGCCAAGGAAGACAAAGAGGATCTAGAAGATGCAAAAGCAGCGTTAGAAGAAGCCGCAGTGATAGGTACAATATCCTTAAATCAACTCAAAAGAGAACTGGGTTTGTGAGTTACCAAGTAGAACTCGCTCCAGCTGCGGTAAAGCAAATTAAAAAATTACCTAGTGATATTCAACAACGAGTAGTGACAAAGCTAGAGGAATTGGCAGCTAACCCACGTCCAGATGGAGTAGTAAAGCTGGAGGGATCAGATAATTTCTACAGAGTGCGGTTAAATAATTATCGTATTGTGTATCAGATTCAAGATGATTTATTGTTGGTAACTGTGGTTAAAGTGAAACATCGCAGAGATGTTTATCGGTCTTAGCTAGATAAAATTTAGTTGAAGTTTTGAACTAGGCTAGTAATGGCGATCGCAAATAACCTCTGCAAAACAAGTACACAAGTAGCGGTAAAATTATCATCCATCCGTCATCTGCTACCCCTTGACACCCATGTATTGCGACTACCTGGTACAAATCCTGACTGCCCGTGTGTATGATGTTGCCCAGGAAACACCACTGGAGTATGCCCCAAATCTCTCTACACGACTGAATAATAAACTCCTACTCAAGCGAGAGGATATGCAGTCAGTATTTTCCTTTAAGCTGCGGGGTGCATACAACAAAATGGTGAATCTATCAACTGATTTACTAGCACAGGGTGTAATTGCTGCGTCTGCGGGAAATCATGCCCAAGGGGTTGCCCTTGGTGCTCGTCAGTTAGGAACAAGAGCAATGATCGTTATGCCAGTAACAACGCCCCAGGTCAAGGTAGATGCAGTTAAAGCACGCGGGGGAGAGGTGGTGTTGCATGGAGATACATACGATGATGCATACACTTACGCCCGTCAACTGGAAGCGGAAAAGGGTTTAACCTTCATTCACCCCTTTGATGATCCGTATGTGATTGCCGGACAGGGAACAATTGGCATGGAAATTCTGCGGCAATGTCAGCAACCCATCCATGCAATTTTTGTCGCAATTGGCGGTGGCGGATTGATTTCTGGGATTGCGGCGTATGTGAAACGGTTGCGTCCCGAAATCAAAATTATTGGCGTTGAGCCGGTGGATGCTAATGCTATGTATCAATCGTTAAAAGTTGGACATCGGGTACGATTGCCCCAAGTGGGCTTATTTGCTGACGGGGTAGCGGTGCGGGAAGTGGGTGAAGAAACTTTTCGTTTGTGTCAGCAGTATGTAGATGAGATCATTTTGGTGGATACAGATGATACTTGTGCTGCGATTAAAGATGTGTTTGAGGATACACGCTCAATTTTAGAACCAGCGGGTGCATTGGCGATCGCAGCTGCCAAAGCCTACGCAGAACGGGAGCAAATCCAGGGACAAACGTTAATTGCAGTGGCTTGCGGCGCTAACATGAACTTTGATCGCTTGCGTTTTGTCGCAGAACGGGCAGAATTTGGCGAACGCCGCGAAGCCATCTTTGCAGTTACAATTCCCGAAGAACGGGGCAGTATTCGCCAGTTTTGTGAATGTATTGGTAGACGCAATCTAACTGAGTTTAACTATCGCATTGCCGATAAAACAGAAGCCCATATTTTTGTGGGTGTACAGATTCAAAATCGTGCTGACGCGGTAAAGATGGCAGAAACCTTTGAAACCTGCGGGTTTAAAACCATTGATTTAACTGATGACGAACTGACAAAATTACACCTGCGCCACATGGTTGGTGGACATTCTCCTCTGGCTCACAACGAATTACTCTATCGTTTTGAATTTCCCGAACGTCCCGGCGCGTTGATGAAATTCGTCACTTCCATGAGTCCCAACTGGAATATTAGTATGTTCCACTACCGCAACAATGGGGCAGACTACGGGCGAATTGTCGTCGGTATCCAGGTTCCTCCCCAAGAGATGAAAGAGTGGCAAGCTTTTCTCGATACCCTTGGCTATCGCTATTGGGATGAAAACCAGAATCCTGCATACAAGCTGTTTTTGGGCTAGAGGGCTGGGGATTGGGGACAAGGATGACAAAGGGGAAAGGGGGAAAATAACTAACTTCTGCTTGTGCGTCCCAATAAATGACAAATGACTCCTCATCCTCTTTGCGCCTTTGCGCCTCTGCGTGAGACAAATCATCCCGCTTTCTCTACAACACCAAAAAATAAATGTTTAGACCCATACGAATTTGAAAGCAAGAACCGGAGTGCCAGGCACAAACACCGCTGTTAGATTTATAGTCATAACGCGAATCGTTGAAAGGAACGCTATGAACATCTCAGCGAAAAACGCCCAGCTTGCAGCGGTAACAGAGAACGATATTCGCTGGGCATCAGTTATCGCCCGCGATCCTAAAGCAGATAACAAATTCTACTACTCGGTCAAAACTACTGGCGTATACTGCCGTCCCTCGTGCGCCGCGCGTCTGGCGCGACCGGAAAATGTGCGTTTCCATGCGACTTGCAAGGATGCCGAAGAAGCTGGGTTTCGCCCGTGCAAGCGCTGCAAGCCGGATCAGACCTCGTTGCTCGAACAGCATACCGCGAAAATTGCGATCGCTTGTCGGCTCATTGAAAATTCCCAAGAAATACCCAGTCTCGAACAACTGTCGAAGCATGTGGGATTGAGCACCTATCACTTCCACCGTGTGTTTAAAGCGATCGCTGGACTGACGCCAAAAGAATACGCTGCGGCTGATCGTGAGAAGCGGGTGCGGAACACGCTCAACAAGAGTGGCACGGTGACGCAAGCAATTTACAACGCCGGGTATAACTCCAACGGACGGTTCTACGAAACATCAGATCAGGTATTGGGTATGACACCTTCAAATTATCGCGCCGGTGGCGTTCATACAGATATACACTTTGCTGTCGGCGAATGCTCTTTGGGATCGATTCTCGTTGCCAAAAGCGATCGCGGGATTTGCGCCATTTTTCTAGGCGACGATCCAGATGCACTGACACGCGATTTGCAAAACCGATTCCCACAGGCCAATCTAATCAGCGGGGACACCGAGTTTGAGCAGATTGTCTCGAAAGTGGTGGGCTTTGTTGAAGCGCCAGCATTGGGACTGGATTTACCTCTTGATATCCGCGGCACTGCCTTCCAGCAGCTCGTATGGCAAGCGTTGCAGAAGATTCCAGTCGGTTCGACGGCGAGCTATACTGACATCGCCAAGTGCATCGGTTTGCCGAAATCCGTGCGGGCGATCGCCCAGGCCTGCGGCGCAAATGCCTTAGCAGTAGCAATTCCTTGCCATCGTGTTGTGCGTCATGACGGGGCATTGTCGGGCTATCGATGGGGCGTCGAACGCAAACGTATGCTTCTCGAACGAGAAGCTTACCCCAATACTTAGCTTGTCCAGGCAGCGGACTTAAATAGCATCTTTAAGATGGTTGAGTCCCCATTGATAAAGCGATCGCATCAGTAGTTGATCACCATTAGGAGGTGTACTAATTTCCATCAGCACATTCATCATCAAATTTTTAATAATTTCTGGCGTTTCTGGGAATGTTACAGGAAACCCATTATTAGCCCAGACATAACAAATTTTTCTTGAAGTGATAAATTCACCCTGATGAATAATTTTATTACGTTTTTGGCGAATTTCATACAATAATTTAGACCAGTTACTATCTTGATTCAACTTCTTATATTGACACCAACCTTGCATTAATTCTGCTAGTGATGGGTCATTATTTTTATTTAACATCAAACCTTTAACAACCCAGTTGTGTGATTCTGATTGGAGATATAGTAACTGTTCTAAAAGCTGTGTAAACTGAATAAACGCAGTGGTGTAATTTTCTCGGCAAAGACATAATTCTATGATAATTGTAGATTCCCATAGTTGAGTTATGTTGTCTGATTGCATTTTGTGGAGTTGGGTTTTCCAACTTTCAATTTGCTCAGAATCAACCAGATTATTGACATCATTGGAACTTAGCCATTCTCCCAACTTGCGAAAAAAATCACTGTCAGATTCCCAGTTGCTATATCTTGCTAAAAACCCAGCTAATTTATATAAAACTGGATGAAGATTTTGATGAATTTTTAACCATAATTGAGCTTCGACAAAATCACCTCTTTCCCAAGCAGAAATAATTCGCAGTCTTTCTAATGACCAGAAATACTCTCCCATTGGAATCAGTTTAAAACTTTGGGAATGATTAGCGGTTATTAAATTATTTTCTAATTTAGTAAAAAACTCTGGAGGTTCATTTGGACTTGCATTAAATACTTTACACTGACGTACTAAAGCCGCAGCACAAATTTCTACGCTAGATGCAACAGTTGGCACACAACCTTTATTTTGTATCCATAATACAAATTCTTGATCACCAGAGGGAGAAAAGTAATCCAAAGCTTCTTTTAATACTAAAAGCTCTAGTTCTTGACGAATAGCATTGCTATCATTTGCATTAATAATTGGTACGTGAACATCAACTCTGATATCAGGAAAAATACTTTTAATTTTTCCTGCCATTAATTGTGCTAACCAAATAGTATCGAGTCGGCGAAAAGACCAAGAAACGGTTTCTGGTTGGTCAGTTCCCCATAAAATAATATGCTTGAGGCCCTGTTTAATACCAGTTGCAATAATTTTTTGATCTAAAAGCAATTCAACTTGGCTAAAGTCACCACCAAGCCATTCTACACAGTATTCGTAATACCGCTTACCTAAATCTCTAGCACTCCAAGGAGAGATTTTGTCGTTTTCTTGGTAAGTACCACGCTCAATTCCTAATTCTTGATAAAGTTCGTTAACGTGGCTTGGATAGCTACTATTACCATCTGCACCAAAAGAACGAGTTACTCCATCTTGACAAAGCCAACCGACTTGACGAGTACCTACGGTAATAATTAATGTATCTACGTGATTAGTTTCAGTTGATATGGTTTTCATAAAGGGAAAATTTGGGCATAGTTTTGAGGAGTTGTATCTTGACGTAGCTTATCTAAAAACTTTTTGCGAGGGTCAGCGGTAGCACCGAAAACGGTGACTACTTGATAATTATCTAAATCTGCAATCCAAACTGGTGAAGGTTTAACAGGAGGTCTACCAACTTTACCGCAAAGATTAGGGTCGTAATTTTCCTGCCCATCTCTGTCATTGATTTTTAAATCTGAACTATGAAGAATTGCTAGTGCATAAGGCTTATCAAATTTTTCCTTTCCAGCACAAACAACTATACGACAATTGGCATCAACAACTTCGCTCCATTGGTCACGACTAACTGTATTTATGCTTTTGGATGAACGATAATCGAATGCAACATCAAATTTCATCAAAGCTGCGTATAAATCTCTTAAACGTTGTTGAAATATTCTTTGGAATTCTTGAGGACTATCTGGTAAATTCCAAAATGAGTCTTCGCTTTCAGGAATTAATGTAGAGCCACGATACCAAGGGGCAAAAGGACGATTTTGGCGAGAATAACAAGGTCTTCTTGCGCCCTGTCCAATTCCTCCTAAATGAAACATCAACCATGTGAGGTTTCGGCAGAGTGTTTTAATAGCGTCACGTTTATCTATCGGAGCTTCTGAAGAATAATTTAGTGTGAGGATTCCTTGTTGTTCTCCACAAGGATCTTTATTAGTTTTTGGCTCCCTTTGTCTGACTGCTGCATCTAAAACTCTCACCATTAAACAGCCACGCTTTTTGTCGGGAGTGATTGCACCAAATATTATAGCTTCTAACTCTTTTACTTTTTCAGGTGCTAAAACTCCACGTGCAAAAGTACGAAACCAGTAGCGTAACATTGATTTAAAAGCCACAGGACGCACTTCTGCATCTGCTGCTGTATCTGCCTTTAATTTACCTTGTCTATCAATTTTGAGGTTGCCGTCTCGGTCTTTTTGGTAAGGTTGAAAAACATCTTTAAATTTTTGGCGGCCGTGAATTAATTGACCTTCTATAGTAAATTCAACTCGAAAAAACTCACTTTCTGGTTTAATTTTACCTGGTCTAATGAGTTCACCATATCCAGTATTAACTTGTGAGCCAATACCAGCTTGTAGACCTGTAATTAACCATTGTTTAGTCTGTTCTAATATTTGAGTATCTTGACAATTATTAGCTAGGCGTAAACCAATGAGAAAAGTTGCTTCTTTGAGAGAAAAGAACGCATTAGGGTTGGGGCTATATTCAAGTGAGTTCTCTTTCCACTGCCAAATATTATTTGCTATGTCTACCGTTAATATTTTTTGTCTGGGGAGAGGGTAAGCATCTAGGAAAACAACTTTACCTGCGCGATCGCACTCATTCTTCGCTTCTAAAGAACCAAACCAGGGTGCAACTTCTTTCTCTGCTGCTTTCCAATTGACTTGCTTTTGCACCATGATTTCTCGAATTGCCTGTGTTCTAGCAACACCGCGCAAAGTACTGGAGGGAATATAAGGCATTCCTAAAGCATCAAAGGCAGGTAAAAGAATACTTTCTGGGCCTTTATGTCCGCCTACCCGAATTCGCCAAGGGCATTTGACTTGAAATGAATCTTTAGCAATTAGTTGAGTGCGTTTTGTTAGCTGATCCAAGCGATCGCTATAATTCGCCTTTTCCTCAGCTATTTGTAACAATTGCACTTTTGTCTCATCTTTATATTCACTGTCAAGCGATCGCATCCAACGCAGATATTCTACAAAACTCGCTGCTGCATCGGGATTGGGTACATTGTCAGGGTCAAGCCAAGGAGAAGGTATAGAAAGCTGATTACTGCCATTTCCACTATTATTACCGCCACCATGACCACCAGAATTACCATCAATACCAACAGTAATTACCTTTTTAGGTTTATTCATATCTGATTTCGTAGTTGCAGGTGGTTGAGGTTTTCTAGGTTGAGGTCTATCAAATACCATTAGTTTGAGTCTCCCTCAATACCTGAATAAATAGCAGTAGCCCAAAAACTAAACTCTTGTGCTAAAGCTAGTCCCAATCCTGTTAAACCTAAATACTCATCTATGTCTAACTTTTTCAAAAGCATCAATCCGCCGTCACCTGCTAAATTTTGTACACCAGACAAGTCCTGTAAACATTCAAAAAACTTTTTTACAACTTGTTTTTTACCTTCTTGGTTCAGTGCTTTTTCTTCTGCTTTGAGGCGCATCATTCCCCAGGTAGATAGATAGGTATACAATTCCACAGCTTGCTTTTTTTGTTCTTTAAGGCGTTCTGTATTACCTGCATCTTGCGATCGCAAGCTATCTAAAACTTCAAAAACAGGTGTGGCAATTGTTCGTGGATCGAATGTCATAACTTAAATTTTCCTATTGGCTATTCTTGCTATCTTCAATTAATCACCCGCTAACCATTGCTGAACAAAACCTCTTCCCAAACTTTCTTGTCCACCAATTTGGAGGATTTGATTGACAGATAATATTTGTTGAAAATCGGTACGAGATTTTTCTGCTGTACCATTAGCTTGCGATGTAGTTCCCCAAGACAAATACATCAGAGTATCGGGAGGAATAGCTTCTTCATAACGAAATCCACCTTCTACAGATTTGTGTTCGTCTAATTTAATTTTTACCTGTCTCCACAAACTCATCTGAATTAGGGTGGCGCAATGTTGATCTGGCAGAACAAGCAATCTATTAATAGAACTAGTCTCTAGTGTCTGTGGTACAAAAATTTTCCAATCTTTCCACTCTTGGAGTTGATTAGCTTTTAAAATCGCATCTTTCAAGTAAACGTTAGAGTTCTTTGTTGCAAAGTTACAGCTATATTCAACTGGAACATTAACACTATTACCTTTTAATCTTAGCCAGCGATTTAGCAGCATTGGACAACTGATCCAGATAACGCCGTGGCTTAGAGAAGGTACAGGTAGCCATAAAATGGAAGCATCGCCTATCCAAATATCACCTTGTTCAAGTTGCTTACCATCTTTTAAGTCATTACCAAATAGTTGATATTGTTTATCTTTATCTGTGACAGTTGACCGAACTTTACCACGAATTGTACTTGAAGGTATGTATGGTAAATTAGTGTGAGATTCCCGCGCAATTCCTAACAAATTACCTTCTTGAGTTGTACCCCCTGTATGTAACGGAGCAAGAAGATATAAATAAATGTAGTTCATCATGATTAATTATTGCCTTCTGATTTGTAATTTATCCACAGTAATTCTGAATAACCAAGTTTTCGCCACTTATTTACCTTAGTATTTTCATCTTCTTGAAACAAAACTTGCGGTTGATTGAGATAATACAAAGTACCAGGAGGTGCAGCAAAAACTTGCGGCGCGGGAATACTTTTATTCACTTCTGCTTTTTCTCGAAAACGACAACTAATAGGTACTGGTTTTTCTGTTGCCATACTAACTAAATGTCTTGGTGTTTGATTGTCGTTAACAGTATGGGCTAATTTCCACTCCCAAGGATAAGCACGACAAATAGACCTTTCTTGTCCTTGAAATTTATCTTTGCGTTCAAAAGCACCCGGTGTAACTAAGTAAGCTATAGATTTACCGCCATGTTCAAAGTTAGCTTTTGATTGTTGTTGTAAACTTGCCCACTGTTCGCTTAATTCATCACAACGCTGCAAAATTATCCGGTGTCCTTCTCCTCCTAATCGCAAGCTAGTTGGTGTATCAAAGTTTGCGTCTACGCCAACTGCTAAACTCCAGCCAGGATAGAGACGAATTCCATTTTCCACAAAGTAACCATCAGCATCTTTAACTTGTCTTGTTCCTTGTTCAATGGCATTATGCGATCGCGTCTCTATTGTCCAAGGTTGATTTTCGTAACTTCCATCTGCAACTATCCAGTCTTGCTGTTCTATCTTTCCTGTTTGCAAATACTCTAAAACCACTTTATAAGGAAGATACTGGCGATATTCTAGTTTATTTTTTGCCTCAATAATATCATCTTCATCATCTGTATTTAATGGATCTACAGGTTTAACTAATGGACAAGGTTGAGTCTCATCACGTAAAACAGCATTATGTAAATGAGATTCAGTTTCCCATGCTAAAGGAACAAGAGGTGTAGATTTCACAAACCCTAATGGACGGGGAAAATATAAGCTATTTCCTTTGTTTTCATAACAGAGAAACGGGCCAATAATATTAAAGCCTTGCTTCTCTGGTAATAATCCCCGCAATGCCCCAACAATAGTATGACCATTGGGAGGAAATATGCTACCTGCCCAAGCCCTTTCTTGTGGTGAAAATGGTTTGGCATCTCTTAACATTAAGATATCTAATGGTGTGAGCTTATACCAATACATTAAATATCACCTCTTATTTTGATGTAACGATTGCGTTTGATAAAAGCTGCAAGTTTTAACCAGTTTTGAATTTCATTGTCTAGGTCTTTTTCTTGGGTAGTAAGAATCAAGGCTTCGAGAAAATCAGCTAAACTACTTTGAAATTGCTGTTTGCAAGTTTCATGACGTTGAAATTGGTCACGGCGATCGCAAAATGCTTTTGTCCAAGGTAAAATAGCCTCTCGACTCGGTGCTGGATGTTGATTCCACAAACTCGCGGCTTGTTCAAAAATGGCGCTATCGACTACATTCGTAGAGATAAGTTTTCGCCACTCATCAAAAACTAGAAACTTTGATGTTGCTTGTAAAGTGTTACCATTGCCGTACAACACCCGCACCTGTACTGCATCTTTGGCTTGATTGTCAGCCGATTTGTGTTCCTTCGCCTTTCTTTCAGCTGTCCAGAGATTTTCTAGGGCGATCGCAAGTGGTACGGAATGATGCACAATTACAATACCAAAGCTAATAGTTGCATTTTTCCCCATCGTAAATAATGGTCTTTTGGCTACTTGCTTTGACTGCAAATCAGCATTAGCAGTCCAATAATCGCCATTGCTATCAAAATCTCCTTGTGGATCTTTATCTCCTCGAAAACATTGGCGAATATCCCATAACCAGTTATCCCATTCCCAAAGATTGGTGTAGGCTAAAACATCATCACCTCCTCCATAAATCAAGCGTCCAGCATAACGCTGTTCTGTCAGATAAGGTACTAATTGATTAGAAAAATCTAACAAAGCCCGACTCAGGGCATTATGTGTTGATGGCCCCATCCGTTTTTTAACTTCTAAAAACTTCTGAAAGCTTTCAAGCGATACCGATAATTGCGAAGGGATATAATTTCGATATTCTTTTAGTTTTATACCCTGTAACCATTCACTCATTCCATCGCCATCACCAGCAGCCAATACATACCAATCAGCAGGATTATTACTGGGATAAAAGCTATCAATAATTTTTTGAATATCTTGGCGATAATTTCTTTTTAAATCAGAAATATCTTTGCGAATTACTTCTTTATCATGTTCATTCGCTATTTTTAATTTATCTTGTAATTCTTTTAGTTCTGGAGTATTAGCATCTTCTATTAGCCAGCCAGAATTTAATAAGCGTGGATGGAACCTTTGGGGTAGATTATCCTTATCTATCCAGGGAATACCCCATTTTTGTTTCATCTCTTTGATAACATCCTTAGCCCAATGGAATCTTTGGATGATTGCTTGACAAGCGTCTTCAAATAGCAACTCATGGTCAATATCTTTTTCATGCGCTTTGAGATATCCTGCCACACCTGCGGTTAAATCTGGGTAAGAAGCTGCGATCGCATCTTCATTTTGAACATCCAATAATTTATCCAAAACTTTTTCTAAAACACGTTTAACTGTTTCAGTTGCATTTAACTGTTCTCTACCATCAAAGAAACCTGCGTGTTGTTCCCAATACTTTTTCGTTTCACCTTCTGTAATCCAATCATTACCAGGATGCACCACCGGGCCAATGCCAGAAATTGTAGAACGAGGGCCAAAAGCTGTCGGTAATTCCCAATTACGCGCATTCTTGACTGCTGCTAAACTATGTCTATTAGCATCAAAAATCGATGCCCACCAAGAACCAACATTTACACTAAATTGTTGATGTTGATATGCTTCTCGCAAAAAAGTTATTTCATCATCTTGAAACAGTTTTCGCTTATCAGTAGTTAAGTTATAAGCTTGATTTTGAGCATTTAGCCACTCTACAAATTCTGCTTCTCGTTCTATAGGAATAGCCGCATTTTTTAGATATTTTTTCTCATTACCTATGGGTAAAGCTGTCCAGTAAAACTGCCATTGAGACTGTAACCAACCTTTCCAAGTTTTGCTTTCTTTTGTTAAATCTGGCATCCAATTGGGTTCAGTTTTTAATTCGTCAAATACAAAATCACCAATTTGCGCCCACTCTTCTAAAAGTATTTGTTTAGCCCGTTGCATAGCAGCTTTAACTTTATCTTTTGGCAGCACTAATACCAATACATTAGGAAATCCTGCTGTTAAAAGTGAATTAGCTTTAGGTTTTTCTACCCATTTATCAAACTCAGGAAATTCTTTTAATAGCCAATAGTCAATTAATGGCTGTTGGTAAAGGCTGGGATAAAGAAAGCAATCGGGGCCGTATTTCTGGGCAAGTTGCCAACAGACTTTAGCTGAAAGATAATGCAACAGCCAAGAACCTGCCCAAAAGTCTCGCATCTTGCGACTAGCTTTAATGAGTTCTTGTACAGGTGTAAAGGTGAAAGTGGCTAGATAAGGACGAGATAAAGTTTTGTTGTCTGGCCAATGTTTTATCTCTGCATTTGTCAAGTCATATCCTGCTAAAGCGCCAGCCAAAGCAGCCGTAATACTACCATGACTCCAAATAGAACTATCTGGTAGGCGGGTTTCAGCTGGCATTAGCATTAAAGATTCATCATCAAATTCCCGACACGTTGCAACTGGTAAACAACGCCACAGCCACCAAAACAAACCCTTAATATTTTTAATATCTGTTCTCAACTCTGCTGGTATTGCTTCTAGTAGCTTTTTTTCTTTAGCTGTTAAGTAATGTTTGCGATTTGCTGCCAGCATTTCTGAGTGTTGCTTGATTTTAAAATCATGTTTTGCCCCAGATAATAGGTGAAATATTTCTAACCCTTTTTCTCCGTTATTACCCTGATCATAATTGATACTGTCGGTAACACTACCAATAGCACCGCGATCGCTTGCTGAGGCAATATAATCAGCCTGGTGGATATGTTCTAATACTCCGTCTCCAAATATCTCTGGATTCCAGTTATTTTCACGCCAGTTTTGCATAACCTCTAGTTCTTGCCAGAAACTATTTTCCGAACATTCACCATTAGTGTGTAGCGCTTTTAACACTGAATCATGAAGTAAACCCCAGATTTTTGCTTGCCAGTATGATTCCGACACAGATTTGTTTTCTTTGATAGTGCGTGTTTTAGATTGTATAAATTTATATTAGCGATTGTCTATTAAAATTTAATATTGATGACTGGGAAAAATTTTTGGTTGAATCCTCTCCTGATAAGGCTTTGAGCAAATTAGTTTGCAGTTATTTGAATATTTTTATTTATATTTTGACAAGTTTAATGATTTTTACGTATTTGTTGTAACAAAAAAGCCCTGTGTAAAGGGCAAGTTCTTTATATTTTCTTCAGCAAGTGGTCACTCAAAGACCAGGTGTAAGCTTTCGCGCACCTAAATTGAACATTTTTTAGTTTAAAAGGCGATCGCAACTGATTGGTAGTGGGGCGATCGCTTTTTTCTCTAAGCAGCAAAGTAGTTTACATTCAATTAGTTTCTCCAGCGAGTGGAGACGCAAAGCACAATGGCGATCCGAGATATGATTAACAGTTTCCATTCAATTAGTTTCTCCAGCGAGTGGAGACTTTTACTGGATGTTTCTGGTTCGATGAATGAATCGGTGTTTCCATTCAATTAGTTTCTCCAGCGAGTGGAGACCAAGCAAGGTGCGATCGCTTATTGCTGGCGTACAAATAGGTTTCCATTCAATTAGTTTCTCCAGCGAGTGGAGACAAGGAGACAGGTAATTGGGTTAGCATCATGACTAACAGTTTCCATTCAATTAGTTTCTCCAGCGAGTGGAGACAGTCAATACCTTTATAAACAAGCAAGACTTTCATACAGTAGTTTCCATTCAATTAGTTTCTCCAGCGAGTGGAGACAATTAGCAGCTAATTACCGGGAGATTCTAGCTAATTAGTTTCCATTCAATTAGTTTCTCCAGCGAGTGGAGACGAAAGGAATAAGTGAACTATATGAGCAAACCAAACAGTTTCCATTCAATTAGTTTCTCCAGCGAGTGGAGACAAAGGCGGGGCTTACCAGAGGTGCGAACAACTGCAAAGGTTTCCATTCAATTAGTTTCTCCAGCGAGTGGAGACAAGTTACTTGAAATCACAGGTAAATCCCGCCGTGAGTTTCCATTCAATTAGTTTCTCCAGCGAGTGGAGACTTTATGGTCAGAGGACCCGGGGTTGAAAGGGACTACAGTTTCCATTCAATTAGTTTCTCCAGCGAGTGGAGACCACTTACAAGCTTGTTGATAGCAATAACCGAACCATGTTTCCATTCAATTAGTTTCTCCAGCGAGTGGAGACGAACTTAGGTAGTGAGCAAAGCGCTGACGCACCTTCTTATGTTTCCATTCAATTAGTTTCTCCAGCGAGTGGAGACCTCTTTTTTTACGTTGCCTGTTCCTATGTTGTACAGTTTCCATTCAATTAGTTTCTCCAGCGAGTGGAGACCGCTGACGCAGCTTATATCCGCGTGAAAGCTACCAAAGTTTCCATTCAATTAGTTTCTCCAGCGAGTGGAGACTGATTCGGGTAAATTACCTGGATGGGTAGTAGCGATGTTTCCATTCAATTAGTTTCTCCAGCGAGTGGAGACTTCTGGAAAGGTAATTCTATTGGATTGTTTGGTATCCATGCGGGTTTCCATTCAATTAGTTTCTCCAGCGAGTGGAGACCTCTATTGTTATCGAACAATGAACAATGTTTCGCAAATCAGTTTCCATTCAATTAGTTTCTCCAGCGAGTGGAGACTTCTCCCAAAACCTATGACTTATACAGAGTTGGAGGTTTCCATTCAATTAGTTTCTCCAGCGAGTGGAGACTGGGTCGAGGCACAAATTCTACTCAACGAGCACTTTCCTGGCGTGTTTCCATTCAATTAGTTTCTCCAGCGAGTGGAGACTAATTAAATACACCGAGGATGAAATCTTCCAAAGAGAGGAGTTTCCATTCAATTAGTTTCTCCAGCGAGTGGAGACCATCTTGCTGCTAGTGACAGAGTACAAGGAATACAGTTTCCATTCAATTAGTTTCTCCAGCGAGTGGAGACGTTGGTGAGTACCTCCTTAACGAGGACATCATTACTGTTTCCATTCAATTAGTTTCTCCAGCGAGTGGAGACGCAAAACAGAGCCAAAGAAGGCTCTAATCAAGGGCTTAATTTGTTTCCATTCAATTAGTTTCTCCAGCGAGTGGAGACACACCTACTAGTGACGCCTTCCTAGTCGTCAGCATTGGGGTTTCCATTCAATTAGTTTCTCCAGCGAGTGGAGACACGAAGAAACTAGTGCCTTCGACCACATTACCGCTAGTTTCCATTCAATTAGTTTCTCCAGCGAGTGGAGACCCCTTGATTTTAAACCCTTATCTAACAGGGAGTCTAGAGGAGGTTTGCGAGGGGGTCAGAAATTGAGACTGCAAAATCAAAAACATCAGTGAAAAAAATCCTTGAAACCCTTACAAGTCAGGACGGCGAGGGGGTAAACGATACAATGAGCATTTCAGAGGTTTCCAGACCCCCTCGCAACTACCTAAATAATTAGCGAACCTGGAAGTTCTGTAACAGGTGGCCCTATACCCCAACATTCCACCTGTTCTAAAGTATGACGTGACAGAGGGTAAAACCGCAGACTATCTTCAGCCAACTTGACTATTTTCTTAAGCCGGCGACGCAGTTCCTTATATTTATCACTAGATAACCGACATTCAAACACCGAATATTGAACTCGTTGACCATAGCCTTCTAATAAATCCGATACTTTTTTGCGGCGTTTATCACAAGGAATATCATAAGCCACCACATACAAAAACATATAAACTTAGCGAATCTGGTAAGGCTGATAAAGTAAGCTAGGGTTATAGACAAACCGCTTATACGCCTTAACCTGCTGCGTTAACAAATCCCATTTCGGTTGTTTCTCTCCAGAATCAGTTTGAATTTCTTCTTCCATCCTTTGTAAAAAAACTTGAAGATACTTCCGCCGTCCAGAATCATTTAAATAACATCCTCCATCACGGAAATCAAAATCATTTTGAGAATTTACCACCTTGCTATTCACTAGCCACAATACTAAAGAATCGACAATTGGGGCGCGAAATTCTTCAATTAAATCAGAAGCTAGCGCCGCATGACTATCGTGTGCTTGGTGCAAACAAGCATAATAAGGGTCAAGTCCTTGAAGTTCAATTAATGCCAATAAATGGTTCCAGAGAACCTGATACCCAAAACTCAACATTGCATTCACAGGATTTCCTGGAGGACGACGGGTACGTGCAGTAAACACAAAATCTGTATTAGTCAAACATTCAGCAAAAGCAGAAAAATACTGTGCAGCACCAGCACCTTCAAACCCAATCAACCTTTCAACAGAATCAGCCGCCGCCGCTTGGTTAGCTAAATAATCAAGACTTTGCAACACATTTTCTATAACCTGAGACTCAAGCCTTTTTCGCTGTCGTCGCATCAACACCCGACTATTTTTTAATTTTGCCTGCACAATCGCACGAGCAGAGATTAACTTTTCCACAGGTGACAATTGCTGCTGATAGCGGGATAATTGGCGATATCCTCTAGCGATTGGTAAAATCCTGCCATAGCAGAAACCCATACGCGACAAATAGGTAATCGGAATATCTCGCCATAAACAAGCACGAATTGCTTGGGTACTAACTTGCGACTTACCAAAAATCAGAACTTGTTCCAATAAAGGTAACTGCACCTCACCGTAAATAGTCTCTCCTTGCTTAACAAGCAAAGCCTCCTGCTGCAAACATACATAACAATTTTGCTGAGAAACATATAGAGTCCGCATGGAATTACAAATTATGAATTATAAATTATGAATTTGTTATTACCGCCACCATCGTTGGAGAGCAGATTGCTGACGATTTTTTTGCCTAGACGAACCTGTTAACTCTGCGTTCTGTCCAGGTTCCAGCGCCGCAATCACCCTATCTGCAACGCTGGAAACAACATAAGTAGCGAAAGTCACTAATAAAGTATTAATAATTACTGCCATTAAACCTAAAGGAGCAATTAGCAAAATCACGAGAGTAACGCTTCCATTAAAAACCGATACCAAAGCATTACGTAATGTAGCACCACGACGAGAAATATACATAGTTATAAATATGACTTGTCTAGGAAGAATATTCCGTACCATTACTAACTACGATATCTCCTAAGTAAGCAAGAAGCCAGTAAAAGAAAATAATTTATCTTAAAATTAAAATCCGGCTATAACTATTGTAGATAAATACATTGCGCTATATCATTACTCGCACTATTAATATTTTTTAATTTCTCATGCCCAAAAAATCTATATCTCACCCATACGCAGAACACCTATCTTTTGAACGTCTGATGTTGCTAATTGCAACTTTGTTGAAGAATCCAGGTATAGGTAGTCCCGATTTAATCAATGTCAATTATGACAAACAACACGATTCACTTACTCAAGTACGGGTATCCCTACAACAATTAGCTGTCGAGTGCAAAATAGAATTACCAGAGGATTATCCTGCTATAGCAACTCTGCGAAAAGACTTAAAAACTTTGCGTCACTATGGCATCTTAGAACGCCGAATGTATCGTTGGGGATATTACCTGGGTACTGGTGCTATGTCTCAGACAGAATTAAAAGTAGCTTTTAATGCCTTGGCATCCCAAGCCAAATTTCAAGGAGATCCGCAGTTAAGGCGAATTTGTGAAATACTTAGCAAAAGACTGCGGGGATTAGATATGGAACTACAAGGTAAGTTTTTTTACCCCGTTAGACAGCATCTCAACCGCGCTATAGTTTATACAGATCCCGAAGAGATGGCTGCACAGGGAGAAAACCGTAATACACTATTTCATCAGTTACCAGTGCTAGAAACAGCCATTAGTCAAGGACAGGCGATAGAAATTTCTCGTGCTAGTGACCTCTATGGCAATAATCGTATTGGACTTTTACAAATAGTTCCTTTGCAGTTAATTTATCATGATATTGCTTGGTATCTGCTTTACGAAAACTCCGAAAATGGGCATTTAGCAATTGGACGGCTAAACCGCTTTAAAAATTACTGCAAACTTTTAAATAATGGACAAGGTAGAGGTCTAGAAGCACAAAAAAATAGCCTCAACAAGGCTTATCAACTGCTAGAAAATGGTTGGGGTTTGTATTTAGGAGAACCTCCAGAGCAGCAACTAGAACTACAAGGACAGTTAGAATTTTTAACAGTAAAAGTGCGTTTTTTTCCTCCAGTCACAGCTTTTATTCAAGAGGGGGAGCTACGTCACCTCAAGCAGAAAATTATCCTTGGTTCAAAAAACGAAACTACTGGTAATCCTAGCTATGTAGATTATCTAATTACCCTGCCGCCTCGCTCTATTGATGAGTTTAGTCTCTGGATTTATCGCTATATGCACAAGGCACAAGTTATTTCTCCGCCTCATTTGGTAGAAAAACATCGTCAAGCTGCTCATGCTTTACTATCTCAATATGCAACTCCTCTTCAGGATACTTAAATCCGGCATTACTGAATTGAAGAACGTAGAGACGTTGCATTGCAACGTCTCTACATGGTCTATCTGTCACATTCTTTTTTTTAATTGGTATTAGTCAGCAACGCCAGGTGATTTAGCAGTGTGATTTTGGATTTGAGTTTCATTCGATGCGAGTGGATGGTTTTTCTCTGTTTTCCGCTTTTTCCACCTGCAAGCCAAAGTAAGTAAGAACAAGCTCAGTTGAGCCAGTGTTAACTATTTCGTGAACTTCCCCCAGTTCTACCGCTATACAGGTTCCTGGAAGTAAGGGATTTTCTTTACCATCAATGTGAATTACGCCTGAACCAGCTTCCACAAAGAAAACCTCACACATATCCTGATGCGCGTGTCCTGGTGCGCTTTGTCCGGGCGCAAAACGTGCTTGAGAAAAGTTAGTCAAGTGAGGTAAATCGCCTAACCTCAACATTACTTTTTTCTTGATTTCAGGATTATGGGAAACAGACTCTTCTGGTAAGTCTTTTAGGGAAGTACTAATCATTCCGGTCTTAAATCGTTGGATAGTTCCACAATACCCCTAGAGCCATCAATCCGTACTCGTTGACCATCTTGCAGGAGCCATGTAGCACCGCGAACATCCATGACAGCGGGAATCCCATACTCACGCGCCACGATCGCCCCGTGAGAAAGTCGTCCACCAGCTTCAGCAATTAAGCCTCCAGCCCTTACTAAGAAGGGGGCCCAGCCTGAGTCTGTGTAAGGAACTACTAAAATCGTCTCTCGATCTATCTGCGGTATATCTTGTAAATTTCGCAACACTTTCACCCGTCCTTCGGCTTGTCCGTGACTGGCGGGAATACCTTGTAAAATTTGGTCAGAGTAAATAGCAGAAGGAGCTAAGGGGTGAGGTGGTGTATTGCCGTAGACTAAAAGCGGTATTTGATTAAACTCGCTATCTTGGACGAATTGCGATCGCCTTAATTCCACCAACTTAACTAACTGAGCAATAAATTTGGAATCGGAACCCGCAATTAGACGGCGCACTTCATCAAATTCAAGAAAAAAGATATCCCCGGTTTCCTTAAGCAGACTTGATTTTAACCAAATCTTCTCTAAGGCTACAAAACTCCAACGCAATTCAGCTAATAGCCGCGAATAAACTTCGGTAACTCGCCCTTTGAGATCCACACGCCGCTGTACAAAAGAGCGCTTTTGCTTTTTTGGTAAGACGAGATTGATCTGATCTACAGCGCCAGTTTGTGGTTCATTTCCCTGCATCAACTGCACAAACATCTGCTTGACTGGCTGGGGATTCTCTCGCCAAGTCGGAACGGAAATATCAGTTCCCACTTCACTTAAATAGCCATAATCCTGAAGCAACTCGTCAAACTGTTGCAGAATCTTCTCTCCCTCTGGGGTTTGCGCCAACTGATCAAATACTTTACCTGGCTCAAATTCAGCTAATATCTGTTTAGCATCTGCGGCTAGAGCACTGAGCGATCGCAATGCTCCCACTTCTGGGGAAACGCTGTTGTCAATTTTCCCATCTTTAACGCGAAAAATTGCCTGTCTTAATGCCGCACTTAAGGGAGCTAAAATGCTGTAGTAAGTCCCGCGGTGCAGTAACTCCAATATTCGGTCAATTCGTTCCAATAGCTTGGGTGCATCCAGATCATCTATATCTTCTTGCGCCAAATGCGACAATTCTGGAATAAATCGATTGTGATAATCCTGCTTAAAGTCCTGCTCTAAGTTTAATTCCCGCCTTAGCAATCTCGTCAGTCCTGGTAGATTCTCCCAGGTTGACTCTAAGGATGGCTTACTCATTTTGGCTCCTCTAGTCAAAAACTCCAGACTTTCCGGCGGCAATCCCATACGGCGAAAAATCTCCCCTAGGAAAGATGCGTTAAAGTAAGCTCTAGAGTAATGCAGAGTTGCTGTTTGGTTGAAATCTAAGCCAAGGGCGCGATCGCCTAAAACTAAAGTAAAAATTTCTCCCCAAACTCCACAAGTTAAGGGACGATTAATCGACCAAGTTAAAGGGTGAATTACGCCAGGAATCACTTCGGCGGCGATTTTGCGCGTCCAGATGGGTAGTAAAGTAGTAATTGGTCGAGCTTGCAGAACCCACAGTGTTTGCCCATCATAACTCCACTCGATATCTTGGGGAATGCCGTGATAACGCTTTTCGAGTTTGCGAGTTAAATATGCTACTTGCTTGATTAATGCTTGGGGGATTCGTCCTTGTCCTTCTAATTGGACAGAGGAAAAAGTTTCTGTCTCAACAACAAAAGCGCGATATTGTTCTGGCGTGACTTTGCCAGAAACAACTTGTGTGGGGCTACCTGGAAGGGCTTCAATGACGATCGCATCACCTTGCTGAGTAATGGGATCGCGGCTGAAAGCTACTCCCGAATATACGCTTTGGACTTGTTGTTGAATCAGCACTGCCATTGCTGTATCATTTGAGCCGCGATCGCGTCGATATTGTACAGCAGATGGATGGTTGTAGGAAGCTTGAACTTGAGCGATCGCTTCCTGTAACTCCTGCTGGCTGGTGACATTCAAAACCGTTTCATACTGACCAGCGGCGGAAGCTTGTTCTGAATCTTCTCCAATGGCGGAGGAACGCACCACCAAGGGTGATAGTTCTGATGGCTGGAGAAATTCTGTTGATGCGGGATCATCACCTGGGCCAAGTACCCACCCTTTCGGTACTGGGTAGCCCCAGCGCTTAATTTGAGATAGTGTAGCTGCCTTTTCTCCAACTATGGCAGCATCTAACTCTTCGTCTAAAGAGAGAATAGCGCGATCGCCGCGCAAAAATTCCAACATTGGTTGCGACTCTGTTTGTGCCTCTTGGGCTGAGAGGTTCATGTCATCGGGAATTTTTGTGTAAATCCAGCCCAGTAACCCAGCCAGGGCGGTAGCAGCCATCATTCTGGGGATATCGCCAACGTGCAGAAATGTCACAAACAGGGGCAATAAAATCAAAACCCCAAATTTTACTATCTGTCTTGAGCGCAGGATTAAAAAGCTGATGGCTGCAAAAAAAAGTGTAAATCCTGACACAAGTGGATCGTGTACCAGAAATCCCCAAACAACATTTGTCGTGCCTGCCCCTTTGCCCATCCAGTACCTACCGATGACCAGGGCAATGAGAGCTATCAATTCCCACGGTGATCCTGCTGGGAAGAAAGCACGACTAAGCAATACTGCTGCTATTCCTTTTAAAGCTTCTGACAAAACTGCCAGAATACCTACGAATGTGCCACCGTGGTAAAACGCAGCGGAGACACTAACGTTTCCTGTACCAATTTGCGATAATTGCTTCTGCTTCAGGGCGGAGGTGATCCACCCAATCAGTGGTAATCCGCCCAAAAGGGGACAGGCAATTAAAATAACTAAAGCGCCCCAAAGGTCAAACATTGTGGATTTTGGATTTTACGAAAAGTCGTAAAGAGGGTTTCCCGACCTAACAAACTTTTCAAGACGGATTTAAATTTTCCATCTCAAATCTCAAATCTCAAATCTAAAATTTTTCTGAAATTTTGATGGTTGTCAGGGGCTTTTATTTATTAGTTGCACAATGGACACTTGGCTACGACGGAAACCGTTTTCACCAATGTCCTTTTTCTAAGCTACTGATGATTTTAGTTTAGCGCATAGGCGGCTTGCAGCGCCCAAATGATCAGAGCGGCGATCGACCCCAAAAGCAACACAGTAGAAATAGTGACTACTTTTGGTGAATCTGCACCCTCAAATTTCATAATTCCGCGATTTAAGTCGGACATAGCTTGATAATTCCTCCTTCGTCACAGCGTGAAGCATTTGTCCGTTTTGATTGTAGTCCTTCTATTTGCGGACAATGTTAAATTCCTAATACTATTTTGTTTAAAGTTTGCAACTTTTCCATCACCAAAATTACTTAGTCCTATAGACATAGTTTGCTTATTTATACATGACTGTAACCGATACATCAATAGTTTAGCGTAATCTCACTTAATAGAATTTACTGTTTGCAAGTCAAGCGACAAAATAAATTGTAGTATAATTTGTTACTTTATTTTTAACGAGATTTTCAAAATTTTGAGGTGAAAGTGGTGCTAAGCATAATTTTGGCAGTGGTTGTGGGATTTTTTGTGGCGACAGAGATCGGATTGCGATCGCTCTTTGGCTTTGGTAATCCGCTAATTTATATTAGTGATGCGAAGATTGGTTATTTATTAGCTCCTAACCAGCGTACCCGTCGCTTTGGTAATCGCATTGAGATTAATGAGTATTCTATGCGAGGTGCGCCAATCCCAAAGACACCTGCACCCTCTACACTGCGGGTGCTACTCTTAGGGGACTCTATCGCTAATGGTGGCTGGTGGACAGACCAAGCTAATACAATATCTAGCTTGATGATGCGTTCTTTATCATCAGCAATCGCTCAGAATTACCAGGAAGTAGAAGTGCTTAATGCTTCAGCCAACTCTTGGGGGCCAAGAAACGAACTAGCCTATTTAGAGAAGTTTAGCAATTTTAACGCCCAAGCAGTGGTGTTATTAATTAATACCGATGATTTGTTTGCTACTGCTCCCACTTCTTTACCAGTGGGACGCGATCGCAACTATCCAGATACTAAACCTGCTCTGGCATTAGTGGAAATATTACGGCGTTATGTCTTCACACAAAAGCCAATTCCCGAAATGAAAGCAATGAATAATGAACCAGGCGATCGCGTTGGTTTTAATCTAGAGGCGATCAGCAAAATTCAAGCGCTGACTAGTCAAAGCAACAGTAAATTTCTCCTAGTTATGACTCCCTTACTCCGAGAACTTGGCGAAACAGGTTCCCGCGATTACGAAATTCAAGCACGTCAGCGCCTCAGTGATTTTACTCAAGCCCAGCAAATTACTTATATAGATTTTCTGCCAATATTTAACTCGACTTCCAACCCACAAAGCTTGTATCACGATCATATTCACCTCAACTTGCCAGGCAATCAGCTTGTGAGTAAAGTTATGGAGCGATCGCTTTTAGAATTATTAGGGGATACGCCGCCAAATAACTAAGTTGGGAAAGTGAATGGCAGAACGCAGCGATTACCGATTCGGGAGTATCTTCAAGTTTCTCGAATCCAGAGTGCTAACCCTCCGCCACGACCACGAGCTGCAATGAAATCTTCTGTCACTAAAAAGAAGGCAAAGAAAGGTAGTTTAGCTATGGGCTGGTTATAGAAATCCTCAGACTGAACTTTACCAGAGCGAATCTGCTTGTTGTACACCACACGACCAAACAGACTGATAAGCATCTGGGTAAAGTCAAACGCTAATAAATTTTTCTTACTTAAATATTGGACTGGCCCGGTGAGCTTCAAGAACACTGAGCCTAATTGGACTTGATTAGCAATTTCGCCTTTACCTAAATCTTGTTCTATGGCACTAAAGAAAATATGGATTGCTACCAATTTGGGCACATACAAACCTTTACCTAATACAATTCCTCCTCGCTTTCTGACGTTCTTAGTACCAGTAGCAAAGCAAAGTCGCCATTTACCCAAAAGAGACTCAAACGAATAAGCTAACCGTTGTTGCTTAGCTGCTTTTTCTGCTTGTAATAACGCATTTACTAATATTTCAGCACTAGGACGTGTGCCTCTCTGTTCTCGATACGCAGCCGCAGCCTGGGATAGGGTGCTTATAAAATCAGGTGTAGCCGTGGATTTCAAATCAGCGGTCATGAGGGCACTCTGGATTTAACTCTTTTTTTAACTTTTCCGTACTTTTAATAAATTTTAACGTTTATCTATTGAGTCACTATGAAGAATGCGATCGCCTCTATCCTAAAGCCAATACTCCTGCTGGAAAATCCACCAACAGCCGCCGAGTTCTTAGCCAAGGTAATCCTAATATAATTTCCCGGAATTCAGAGCCAGCAATCAACTCAATTTCAAAAAATAACTGACCAATCTCATCAAACTCACCTTGGATCATATCCGACCACAGACCCCAGTTTCATTTAGCCGGAAAGTTGCAAATCGACGCTGCGGATATTTTTCAAGTGCTTGCTGTACAGCAACCATGCTATCTGGAGCAATGAAATAGTCTCCACTATCTGGCTCAATGTACATAAACCAGTTATAGTGCTTCTCGATTAACTGTGGGCGAAGTTTCTCAAAAATTACACGGCCTCGCTGCTGAAATGCTTCTAGTTCAGCTTGGCGCTTGGCTTGTTCTTCGGGAGAGATAGTAAGTTCTGGAAATAATCTTCCTCGACGGGGTTTTTGATGAGAATTCAGTTGTGTCATGGGTTTTATTTGATAAGACTCTTAATCAAAGATACCATTAAAGTTTGTGGTATTTATTGAATTTGTGTGAATGGCGATCGCAAGTCTGGAATGAAATTCTCAGGCTTAATAACTAATATCAAGTAATCCAACTTTTTCTTATTTAGATGTTAGCTGAAGCTAAATTTTTAATAATCACATTAACTGGCCCAGAACAGTAAACACATAACTCATTAGCAATCTCAACAGCTTCTTGAGGGCTTTTCTCTAAATACATTGCTGTTAATGCAAAGTGCTGCCCTGCACCAATGGCACTAAACTCGTTGATTTTTTCAACTAGGTAGCTATTACTAACTCGAAAAATTTCTCTTTCTATGCCAATTAAATAGCTATTTTTTCTGCCAAAGGCATCATCTTTTTTCTTAGCCCAACTATAAAATTCAACCATAAAATCTAAAACTGCTTCAACCGTAGCAGCAGAGGGCTTGTGATTTCTAGCAAATATTTGCATGAAACTTAACTCCATAACATAGCCCACACTGCCAATAATCATGTCATTAACTTCAAACAGTTTACCCTGTTCATCTCCGGTCACACGGGAGTTTTCTGTTAAATAACCATCAACACGAATGCTATCAGCAGCAAACTCTAACTTATCAGCATATTTTTTAGCTGCAACAACGCTCATAATTATTTAAGTTACAACTTGTCACATTTATCTTAGATTAATAATGCAAATTAATTTATTAAATCAATTTTCTCTTAATTAATCGGCTGGTAGTAAATAAGTGATTATTCTCATTCAAGTAGAAATACTAAAAATACACTAATTACTCATTACCACTAGAACAAGTATATTTCCATTAAGTAAATGTTTAAACAGTCAAAATTTGTAGCAAAATAAGATTACAAGTCTTAGCTAAAATCCCGATTGCTAGCAACTCAACAAATTGTCTTTGATGTGGTTTGGGTAGTGTTAACTCACTAGACTTATTTACCTACAGACATTACGAGGTGATGATATGGACGCTAACAGGCTCCTGAATCTATATGCAGCAGGAGAACGGAATTTTAATAGAGCAAATTTGCATCAAGTAAACCTGACTCAAACTGACTTGAGTGGTGCAAATTTAGCCGAAGCTGACTTGAGTGGTGCTGACCTCTCTCAAGCCAACTTGAGCGAATGTAACCTCAGCCGTGCAAATCTGACTGATGCAGAACTGAGTGGAGCAAACCTGAAACGTGCAAACTTGAGTGAGGTAAACTTAATTGGTGCAGACTTGATTAGAGTAAACTTGCAAGAAACCAACCTGAGTCGTGCAGATTTGCGGAGTGCAAACTTAGCTCTAGCAAACTTGTTTGGTGCAAACCTCAGTGAGGCGGAAATGAGTGGAGCAGATTTAAGTCATGCCAATCTTAAAAAGGCAAATTTAATTGGCAGCAATATTAATGAAGCAGATCTTTATGGTGCAGATTTAACAGGAGCAATCATCACTGAACAAGAGATGATTGGGGAAGTTTTGCATATAGGTTTATCTCATAAATGGGTAACTTGGGCTGGTGGTTGCTAATCTTCCTAGATAGTGGTCTTCGTTTGAATAGACACGTGTTAAGGGCACAACAGGTGTTGTGCCCTCACAAATGTTTATAGATGTTGCTTTGTAGTCGCTGGTGAAATACTAATAAACTAAGGGTGTTGCGCCGCGCATCTGACGTAAAGAATTTATACAAGCAGGACAGTCACAGTTAAATAAAGTGACCGCCATCTCACTCTCTTCAACGTTAAACTCTAGCATCGGAACATCATTTTGAGAAAACTCTACTTCAGGCTGATAGTTAGGGATTTGAGCCAATACAGAAGCCCTAGCACATACAAAACCAACTTTATGGTAATTGCGTATGCAAGATAGGCGGTCTGTAGTTTTGGCTTCTGGCTCTGTAGCTTGTGCTTGATTAAGCATTACTCCCATAGAAAGAATGGAGCTAATTAGCACTGGAGAAGAAAGTAAACTTAGTATAAATTTATTCATTGGCTTCCTTAGAAAACAATCTTGATTGCTCACAATATCTGATTAAATCTTACAATTCAAGTAGATGTCCATCAGGAATACTAAAGATTTGTAGTATCGAGTCGGTTAATTAACGGGATACCGGGTGTTTGCAGTTTATTGTGAATGCGATCGCTTTCAGCAAGATTCTTAGTCTGATGCACCTCTTGTTGCTTCAGATTAAGCTGGAATGGCTTCTAAAGGAACAAAAGTAAAAAAAACTTTTTTTATTCGTAGTGAGCGATTGATCGCTACATACAAATATTTAAAATAATGTAGAGACAAGAAATTTTCCGTCTCTACACCCATAGCACTCGCTAAATATACATTTAACTCAACTGAGGCTATTTAACGAAAATTAGAATTGTGGCGTACCAAATTCATAAATTCTTCGCGAGTCTTGCCATCTTCTGCAAAAACACCGCGCATCGCACTAGTTACAGTCCAAGAACCGGGTTTTTGAACACCACGCATCACCATACACATGTGGGTTGCTTCTACTACAACTGCTACTCCTTGAGGTTTGAGTAACCCTTGCAATGCATCAGCAATTTGCACCGTCAGACGTTCTTGCACTTGTAAGCGTCGTGCATACATTTCGCAGATGCGGGCAATTTTAGATAATCCTATCACTTTGCCATTGGGAATGTAGGCAACATGAGCGCGACCAATTATCGGCAAAATATGATGCTCGCAGGAACTAAAAATATCGATGTCCCGAACCAACACCATTTCATTGGCATTTTCTGTGAATACTGCTCCATTTAGCAGTTCATTCAAAGATTCATGATATCCCTTGGTGAGAAACTGCAATGCTTTCATCACCCTTTTAGGAGTATCTTTTAGTCCTTCGCGGTCTGGATCTTCTCCTAATCCAATCAACAAAGTACGCACAGCTTGCATCATTTCTGCTTCTGTTACAGTTTGCTGTTGCTGAGTTGCTAAAGATGACAATATTTGATCAGCAGAAGTTAGATCGGGACGAATCGATAGAGTCATTTTTTGAGTTTTGTGGGAATGTTTGACAAATTAGTCTGTAGTCAGATATCGGTTGCGATTGACCGCTAACTAGTGACTGAGTGTAACATATCTTTACACTTCTTAATCATACCAAACATTTATGAAGCTGATAGTGAATTTCACTCGTCTCCAAGTTCCGTCCAATAAAAACTAGTTGATTTTTAGGTGAAGAATGCCAGTCATCAGCGTGTAAGTTGTAACGAGGGCCACTGAGTTGAAAGATATGGCGTAAGTCGCTATCACTAAACCAAAGAATACCTTTAGCGCGAAACACACCTTGTGGCATTTGTCCAGTAAGAAATTCCTCAAACTTGTGAATATCAAAAGGGCGATCGCTTTGGAAAGAAACCGAAACAAATCCATCATTGTCTAAATGATGTGAGTGATGTTCGTGATCGTGATGGTGATGATGCTCATGTTCATGATCATGGTGATGCTCGTGGTTGTCCTCTTGAGCAAGAGAAGTATATTCATTTGTAGGAGTTAACTCCACATCCAAAATTAATGGTAACGAAACTTGTCCATATTGGGTATGTAGAATTCTCGCTCCCGCCTTCATTTCGTAGATGTAAGTTTCTAATTCTTTGAGTTTTTCTGAGTTCACGAGGTCAACTTTATTCAGGAGAATAATATCTGCATAAGTTATCTGTTTTAAAGCAGCTTCGCTCTGGAAATGTTCTGCATTAAAAACCTCGGCATCTACTAAGGTGAGGATAGAATCGAGGTTAGTCAAATCTCTCAACTCTGTGCCCAAAAACGTTAAGATAATTGGCAAAGGGTCAGCAACCCCTGTGGTTTCAATGACTAAATAATCAATGCGGTCTTCTCTTTCTAAAACGCGATAAACAGCATCAACTAAACCATCGTTTATCGTACAACAAATACAGCCATTGCTGAGTTCTACCATATCTTGATCTACAGAAACTAGTAATTGGCTATCAATGTTGATATCGCCAAACTCATTAACTAGTACTGCTACTTTTAAATCTTGTTTGTTTTTGAGAATTTGATTGAGCAGGGTAGTTTTACCACTACCTAAAAATCCAGTGATGATAGTAACAGGCATTCCCTTTTTAGGAATATCAAGAATAGCATTAGTAGCTGATTCTTTGAAAGTGTTCATGTGCTATCCTCTTGTAGAGTTATTAAAGGTAAAAACTGGTCAAAAAAGCAAAATTTCCAGCGTAATTCTCGCTCAATATCCCCAAAAATCTCTCCAATGAGCCAAAAACTGGTCAATGAATCATAATTGGTTGTTGGCGATCGCCATTAGGTTTAGCTCCCCAAAAAGGACTTTTGCACAGCGATCGCCAAAATGTGGGTGCAGATGTGGCGAATTTGTACAGGTTAATTTTTCCTGGGACTGGGTTAGAGAACTGACCATAACTCACAAATAATGAGAATCGTTATCATAGTAACGCAAAAAACTCTGTGCAACACCATCTATGCAAAGGAAAAGCAGAAAACTGCACATTCGTGAGATCCGAACGTTATTTAGGTATTTCTACAGATGGTGAGTAGCTAGATGTAATTAAATATTAGATAAGACTTATGTTCGTAGTGTTCGCGTAGCGTCTCGCAGAGAGCGATTTATCGCTCTTTGTAGAGTTTTAAAATATAGTTTTGAAAATACAAAAGTTGAGGTTAAATAAATAAAGTCCGCAAAACTGGACATTTTATTTTTACTTTTAAATTGCTCATGACTTATAAAATTATTGCCAAGTTGAATGAAAATCAGATTTTAGAACTAGTAGAATTGTACAAAAATGAATTTTGGAGTAAAAGCCGTACGTATCAGCAAGTTGTTAAGATGTTGAACGCATCAGATATTATCATTGGTTTAGTAGATGACAGCGAACAATTGATTGGGTTTACTCGCGTTCTCACTGACTTTGTATATAGAGCAACTATTTATGATGTCATCATCAAGCCGAACTATAGAAATATGGGACTTGGCACTAAATTACTGGATGCAGTGATTAATCATCCCCAGTTAAGCGCAGTTGAAAATATTGCTCTTTACTGTTTACCAGAAATGATCCCATTTTATGAACGTTGGGGTTTCACAAGTAATGTGGGGGAAATTCAGTTAATGTATATGGGAAAACCAATTACTTAAAGAAGCTACAAATGATTATTAAACCAGAAAATGTGCCAAGTCGGACAACTTCGATTTACCCAGATAAATTTAAGCCTCTCGTAGTAGGACGAGCGAAACAGGCATTAGGAAATGCGGCGGGATTGAAAAATTTTGGTGTAAACTTAGTCACTCTTGCGCCAGGAAGCTGTTCTGCTCTCAGACATTGGCATACCCGCCAAGATGAGTTTATTTATGTCATAGAAGGTGAAGTGACGCTAGTTAACAATGCAGGAAAGGAAATCCTTAAACCGGGAATGATGGCAGCTTTTCCAGCAGGGGAAGCGGATGGACACCAACTGGTAAATCACTCCAATGCAGTAGTAGTGTATTTAGAAGTTGGGGATAGAAGCCCTAATGATGAAGGTTACTATCCAGATGATGACTTGATTGCTAAATCTGCTGCTGATGGCGGTCGAATTTTCACACACAAAGATGGTACTTTGTACGAGAGTTAAGCAGTGGCTCCAAATATAATGAAGTCAACTGCCCCACCCACGAGGGGATAGGGCTTGTAACTCAGTCATCTGTTTAGCCACTCTCTTAGGCACACAGCAGTGTTCTATTGCTAGCCCACGATTTCAGACATTCTTCGGGCTGCTTAGACAGGAATTACTAGAGCAATTAGTGAGCGTTTATCGAGCGACTGGACTTTACCTACTTGACTCAGATCAGTTACAACGCGGTCTAGTAATTCTCCAGCTTGCTCACGATATTGATGTTCTCGACCTCGTAAACGAACAGCAAACTTCACGGAATCGCCTTTACTCAACCACCCAATTGCTTGTTCGATGCGTAACTTATAATCAGCCACACCCACATTTAACCCAAACCGAACTTCCTTTACTACTGGTCTAGCACTCTGTGCTTGACGCTTTTTCTTTTGATACTGAAGTTTGCCATAATTAAGAATCTTTGCAACTGGAGCATCTTTTCCTTCGGAGACTAAAACTAGGTCAAGCTCTACGCTGTTGGCTAACTCCAGTGCCTTATCTGTGTCGATCAGACCTCGATTGTTATTTTCATGGTCAATCAAGAAAACTTGGGGTGACTTGATTTGCGAGTTAATTAGTTGCTTTTGAATTCCGATAACGTTTGACTCCGATTTATTCTAAACCTGTAAAGTATCAGCCATGCCCACTTAACACGGCTTTATTGCCTAATTCTATCGTAACTTATGCTCTTCCCTATTTACAAAACCTGCACTCCACAAGCATCGGTTCTCTTGGGAATCTCACTTACGCTTTAGCATTCGCTCATAACTATACTCACCCAATATTCGGAACTTGTGTGAAGCTGTAATAGAGTGAAGAGTCAAACTCTCTTCTGGTGATCAGTTCTCACTTAATATGATTGCAAATATGCCTTCAATTACCTACAACCGCACCGACAGCCAGCAGCCCCAAAGCATTACTATTAAAGGCTATGTTGTCCGTCCAGGATTACACATTCTCAGCTACGAGCAACTCAAGTTGCTGCGAGAGCAAACACAGCACCATTCTCAGTTTGAATATTTAGTGAGCCAAGGTGTGATTAAGTTGACTGGCTAATAGCTGACTGTTCATGGATCGCTCAGAGCAATCCAGTATGGGCATTGCTTGCAACTTCAATTGCGTATGTCCCCACCTTACTTCGTTGAAGGTGGGGCGGTAAGGGGGAAAATTGAAGGCTCGATCTCGCAAATAGTTTTTTTGCCTCAACTTGGTCAGATTCATGGATCAGATGTAACCACAACCATTATTCATCTTTAACTTTACATACAGTTTTGCCACTCTCTCAAACCATTCAACTCCGCTGCGATTATTTTCCCAATTCCAAACCGCACTTTCCGTAACTCCCACTAAATCAGCTAACTGCCGTTGCGTTAAACTTTACCAGAACTACGTAACGCTTTTTTTTCATCTGGGGCGATCGCTACTGTATTTACCGAATCTTTATGACTAGTCAGGGTAAAGATTTCTCTTCCCGTCCACAAATGTCAGACAAGGTGTTGTCATCTGAAGCTAAAAATAGAAGCTAAAAAAATTGATATTCATCTGGAGAAAGAAAACTTTTGGTATCAACTTTATTTACATTATTAAACTGGAAATTATGCTTTTTGCTAGGTATAATTGCATATCATACAATTGTTAGTAGACACGAAAGACTGTATACGAAGCCATTAGGCAATTTGATTAATGTGGATGGTCATAAATTACATCTCTATTGCGCTGGTGAAGGAAATATAACAATAGTTTTGGATCATAGTCTTGGAGGAATAGAAGGATATTTACTAGTAGAAGAATTAGCTAAACTTACACGAGTTTGTATATATGACAGAGCCGGATATAGTTGGAGCCAATCAAATTGGAAACCGCGTACTAGTGAACAGATAGTTAAAGAATTACACAGTCTTTTAATTAAAGCAGAAATTGAGCCGCCTTACATCTTAGTAGGGAACTCGTTCGGTACTTATAATATGCGTCTCTATGCTCATCATTTCCCTGAAGAAGTTGTAGGAATGGTTTTAACAGATGGTTTGCATGAAAAATTGATGTTAGCGATGCCAATCAGTCTCCAGGTTTTGAAATTATTTTTCTCAATTTCTTTTGCGATCGCATCTTTTGGAGCTGCATTAGGAATTGTTCGCTTTTTAGGTATACTAGGCACATTTGAAGTTATTAAAAAAGAACTTCGCCAGTTTTCGCCTACATCATTAAAAATCGTTAAAACATCTTTTTACTCTGCAAAACATTGGCTAACTATGTTTCGAGAAATGTGGAGTTTGAATACTAGTAGTTATCAAGTCCAGAAAGCTAACGATTTTGGCATGATTCCAATTATTAATATCAAAGCAAATACTTTTCTAAAGCCTTCTTTCGGAAGGCTTTATTTTTCGATTCAATCAGCCGATAAACTTCGCAACAAAATGCACTCTAATTTACTCTTGCTTTCAGCTGACTGCCAACAATTATTAGCAGAAAAGAGCGGTCACTTTGTTTGGATAGATCAGCGAGAAATAATTTTGCAAGCAGTTACACAAATTTTACAAAAAGTTCAAAATACGAATCATTAACTAGCTGGAGTGCTTACCAGTATAATAGCCTGAATATTGTTTACCAATACCTGCTGCTCAAACTTCTCTGTGTGTCCTTTGCAGTTCCATATTCTCACTATGTCCACCCAACACATAATCCAAAGTATATATACTGATGGCGCTTGCACTGGTAATCCTGGGCCTGGCGGTTGGGGTGTCGTTATCTATTTCAGCGATGGCTCAATTCACGAAATGGGCGATGCATCCCCACATACCACCAATAATAAGATGGAAATGCAAGCTGCGATCGCTGCTCTAAAGTTCCTGGAAACGTCTGGACAAACTGAACCCGTAACCCTTTATACCGATAGCGAATACCTGATTAACTGCGTTACTAAGTGGGTGACAGGTTGGAAAAAGAAAGGTTGGAAAAAGTCAGATGGAAACCCCGTCCAAAACCAAGACCTTTTAGAAACTCTTGATGAACTCAATAACCGACTAGTAAAATGGCAACACGTCCGGGGACATTCTGGTAACATAGGTAACGAACGTTGTGATGTGATTGCTCGCACCTATGCTAGTGGCAAAACCCCATCTCTACAACAATTATCTCCCATATATTCTCATAAATCTTTACATTCTTCAAACGACATAAATGTAGCAAAAGTAACTGACAATAACGCAAACTCTACAATAATTGACAAAAAGACACAGGAAATCAGTATTTCTAGATCAGAAATAACTATTATGGAACCATCAACTGGGACAGCCGCAGCCACAAATGACGAAAAACTGCCTGAGATGAGGGTTTCGCAACTCCGTAACTTGGTCGAAACTCTGCGTATTGCTGATGAAATTGCCGAAAAAGGTTATTTAATCACCAGTTCTGAACTAGCAGACTTGATGGATGTTCACGCCAGCGCCGTCACCAGTCGAGGAGATCAGTGGCGCTGGCGAAACTGGATAGTATCACGGGTACGTCGTGAAGGTAATCAAATTCTTTGGGAACTGGAACGCGGCGATAAAGTGGGAGGTGAAAGTGAGGAGTGAGCAGGGGGGCAGAGGGACAGGGGAGCAGGGAGGGACAAGGAGGAAAGGAGGAGAATAAATATTATCTCTTGACTCTTGACTCTTGACTCAGCACTCAGCACTCAGCACTCAGCACTATATTTGCGTCCCCGCCACTCGCGTGGAGTGCGGAACGCAGACAAGAAGATTCGTAGCACTGCTATGGGGTCAGCTAAAGGAGAAAGCCAGAACAACCAGCCACCTTTGACGCTTTTTCGATCATAAGAAGGTGCGATCGCTAATAGCATTGCAAAGCGAATCACCAGTAGAAATAAATTTAGTCCTAGCAGGAGGAGTGGGGGAGTGGGATAGGGGGGGAAAGCAAGAGGGAGGGAAAGGAAGAGGTAAGCAAGGACGACTAAAAGAGGTAGACCCTGGACTGCGGAGAGTAGCCATAAATCTCCCCACAGCTGAGCAGAAGAAGATGCATCTTTGAGGTCGAGACTCCGCCCCCATTCTTTCCATGTCTCCATCGCTCCCTCATACATCCGCACTTTCAATACTTTCGCACCATCTAAAAAGCCCACCTTAAACCCTTGAGCAGCAATATTCCGTGCCAAAGTGACATCATCGCAAAAAGAACCACGCGCACTGGTATAACCACCTACAGCTGCTAAAACAGAACGACGGCACAAAAAGCACTGTCCATTAGCCATTACCCTTTCTGGCTGCTCCGTATTTATCCCAGCTGGGTCAAACCGATAAAGTAGAGTCATCAACAAAGCCGGTTGTAACCAGCACTCGCCTGGATATTTGAGGATAAACTGAGGCGAAAGAGAAACCAGATCATAGCCTTGTGCTTCGGCTGTCTTCACTAAACCAGCTATCAAACCCGGATGGGGTTGGATATCAGCGTCCAGTCCCATAAACCACTGACTGTCTTCTGAACTATGCAAAAAGCCGTTATGCAAAGCCCAAGGACGCCCCACCCAACCCGATGGTAAGGGGTCATCCGTCATTAAGCGAAACCGGGGATCTTGCTGTTGTGCTGCTTTGACTAAATCAGGAGTGCCATCCTGAGAGTTACTGTCTACAACGATAATTTCCCGGACTTCGTAGCTTTGCCGACTTAAGCCAGCTAACAGAGGGCTAATGCGAAGAACCTCATTCAGCGTGGGAACGACAACACTAACACTACCCAATAGCTCCGGCGTTGGCTGTTGGGGTTCTATCGGAGGATGGCGTCTTGGCCCCTTCAGCAAGCGCGAAAGCAGAATCGCCGTTGCTGGTATCTGGATAAGTAGTAAGAAAAGCGATACGGCGCTTTCTACTGTCAAGGCGTTGTCCACTATCAAAATACTTAACAAGTAAAATCCCGACTATACAAATGTCAACTTGGTATTGGGGAGCCATTGCCGTGGTGTTAGCGTAGCGGTAGCGACGTAGGAGCGTCGGCAGTCCGGTCTTCTCCCAAGGGGAGACGCCAAGGGCGATGGCAGGGCTGTTTCATTCCCTAAAAGGCGCTGATTTACAAGCGTTTCAAGCAAAAAAAACAGGTGACTAAAAAATCTGATTGGGCAAGAAAATGGTGAACGCACTTAAATTTGCTGGTTGAGGTGGTAGTTTTTCTTTTTTCCACTCAAGCAAATTTCTGACTCATACTCTTGACAAAATCCCTAAGAGATCGAATGAATCAGCCCTGCAAGGGCGATGGGGGTTTCCCCCATGAGGAACTGCCGTTAGCGCAGCGGTAGCGTTAGCGAAGCGGTAGCGAGGAACGAGCGTCCGTAGGAGCGTCAAGGGTTTCCTCCGGTTGTTCGCTCTTAGCGTTCCCGTAGGGTAGCAAGTGGGGTGCAACTGGCATCATTGGGCATTGGGAAAGATAATTATTCTTTTGCTCTTCAGTCCCCAGTCCCCATTGTCCCTTATCCCCAGAGAGCGCCACGTGTTCCCCAATCCCTAACTTATCGACTTACTTCAGAGCAACTTTGACGTTTGCTACTGAGACTTCATTGGTTGCTGGTTCAACAGCAACTTGAGCGGGTGTGGTTGAGCTTCTTAACCATAGCGCCACAGCGGGAGCTACACCTAGAAATAAGCCTAGTAACACAGGGATGGAGAACCCAGCTGCCAAACTTAGCCCGGCGGCGAAGGCAAAGTTAGTTAAATAAACAACTAAGGGCAGATTGAGCTGCGATCGCTCTAATTTAATTGAAGTATTTTTCCACAACAATCCTGCCACACTCATAAACAGTGCGCTAGTGCCAAACCAACCTGCATAATTTTGGTAAGGTGTGCCAAAGAAAGCTCCTGGTTTTTCCCAGTACCAGAAAGGCAAAGCCGATTGGCTCATAGCTGGCTCAAGGGCAAAGTCCCAGCAAGTGAAGAGCAAAGCACCAACGGCTATAGCACCAATATGGCGTCCCCAACTGGGTTTTTGAGCAACTTTCAAACCAGATCTAGCAATTAAGTAAGACGACAGCCCAACATAAAACCAAGATAAAGGAATTGTGAAAGGAACTAGCCCCCCAATTTTATAACCCAAGCCACTCAAATAGCTATAATCACCAAATGGGAAACCCGTACTGGTTCCCAGTAGTTCACTCCCCAAAGATATAAACACAGCCGGCAGCATAAAAGCTAGCCAAGCTCCCAATCCTAGCGATCGGTAGGCATAAATAGAGACAGCTATCGTCCCCAAAATTATATCAACTACACCGCCGCCAGCCATACTTAACTGTATGGCAGTTTCTCCAACCTGCGATAAGTTTAAAATTATTTCGGCATGAGGTACTACAAGTAGCATCCCTACCAGTCCAAATGCTTTTGACACGATATGACCAATGAGGCATACGCGCTCAGCAATAATAAGTTGTCTCATGATTATTCCTTAACAAGATATGATACGCGGCTACTCGGCTGCTAATAGTTTACAAATGTTTAAGAACATATTTAAACACTTTATGTCGCAATTCTGGAGCAAACTTGTTTGGCTTTGTTGGGCAGAGCATAACAGCCTATTGATTGAAGCAATAAGAAATATGATGATAGACTTACCAGTCTAAGCCAAGATAGTCAAGATATACATAACTTTCGTTTGGTTTGCTTCAAGTTTATTGTCACACTGATACCCAGAGGCGAAGAAACTCCTTTTATACATAGATATCGTTGAGGGGAGACAAATGTCACCAACTCATCAAATCCTCAAGTAAAATAGAGCCTTTAATTACCCCACAAAGTTGTGGAATAATAGCTTGACCCAGTACAGGAAATATAAACCCATGTCAATTTTGAAAAGAGTTCCCTGGGTTTCCTTGGCGCTAGTATTGCTTAGCTACAGTACTTTGGGCTGGGTAATATCTGAAACGCGTCCCCCTTTGTTTGTGTGGCTGGTAGTTGTAGTTGCTATCTTACTTTTACTGATAACGTTGACCACTCCTTGGTCGAAGATGGCACGCTATTATACTATTTTGTTTAAATCAAATACTAGGTCTTTTGGTGTTGCTGTTTTAGCGGCTTTCTTGTTCTTCGTCATGCTTGCCTGGTTTCGGGTATTTCTTGATACCTTGCTTATCCTTTCTGCGACTATATTAGTCAAGATAGACTTTCAAACAGCTGGTTTTAGAGAAGGGCTAGCTTTTGGGATTACATCTATCTTTTCATTGTCAGGTTTAGCTTTGGGTGCGCTAGTCTACAAGTTAATATGAACCATTTGCTGCAACATCAGCTGAATCATTCTTTGATTAATTACATGGTCTTCCACTAACAGTATTTTCATACGTAGACATAAATCCCTATCACTGAAGACGAGAAATTTCGACACTTCGGTTCAAAATGTGGGATGTTCAAACAGCACTAAAGAGAGGAAAAAATCCATGATAAAAATGGACACCCAAGTAGTGACAACGGCTTTTGTTGCTGATTCTCCTACTTCTTTGGCTCCTCCCTTGGTTGTTAAACCCCAACTACAACCGTTGATAGCAACTAAAGCTCCAAAAATAAATCCTTTAAGCAAAACAATAAACAAATCTGATGGTTCTAAAAAGTTTCTGACTGACTCTAAAAAAGTTTCTGGAAGAATTTGGTAGAACTGTGAACCGGCAAAAACTCCACCAATGATACCCATAAATAAAGCAAAAACTGTCATAAAAGGCATCATCAAACAGCAAGCAATTACTCTTGGAAGTACTAAATAATCAATTGGATCAGTTTTGAGCATATACAGTGCATCAATTTGCTCTGTCACCCGCATTGCTCCTATTTCTGCTGCATAAGCAGAGCCTACTTGTCCCGCAAGAATACTAGCAGTCAAAATTGGAGCCAGTTCTCTGCAAAAAGCTAACGCAAAAGCACCTCCCACTGCATTGACAGCACCAAATCGCACTAATTCTCTTGCAGTCTGAATTGTAAAAATCATGCCTGCAAAACCACTCACAAGAAGAACTGGAGAGATAGAAGTCGGCCCAGCAGTCACCATGTGTTGCAGAATCTTGCGGTAGTAAGTTTTTCCTTGAAGTAAATGTAGCCAAACTTGACCACAAAGGAGTATTGCAGCAAAACAGCGTACAATGCAGGATTGCTCGATTTTTTTTTGGGGTTGCAATTTGATCGCCATTAAGACTGATTTTTTTTGCACCTATGTTAAGGCGTGGTTCATGAATAGACGCTGCTTGCCCTCAAATTTTGAGGATAATGTTTCAGCATGGATCAACTCAGCTTAGTAAACTCTACCGGAAAATAGCGTTAATCTTTCAAATATGAGCACGATAAAATACGTTATTTTTGTGCTGCTATTGATACTATCGTTCTCAGTGGCACTGCCATCTGATGCGTCTGTGTGCCGTAATTATGATGGTCAACAGATTTGCATTCTCAGTATCAATCGAAGTGCCAAAAATTATTGGGAATACAGAGCAACTGTAAGTGTGAATGGAGTAAAAAGGCCCATCGAGGTCTACAACTGTCGTGAGCAAGTCAAGGTGCAACAAGACGGGACTGTTTTGCCATTTGAGCAAAAAGACCCTGGTAAGTTGATATGCAGTTTTTTTAATTCTTTTGTGCGGTAAATACGCGCCAGATGATGAAAACCATGAAACTTAGATAGGCCAATACCGTTAGCCACTCTTGCCAGCTACTAAATGTATTATTCATTAGCAAAAGCCGAAAAATAAATAAAGGTAATTTTTTTCACCTCTAAATCCTACACGCTGACGCTATCAGTCGGTTACTGTATTGCTCATAACGTTGGTGATAAAGGCTATTCAAAATCTTTTAGCTAATTTTCCGGAATTGATAACGCTGGGGTGGTATCCCTGATCAGACTATCGATTTTATGTTTACCATCTATAACTAACCTCCGGGGAATATTGCCCCATCTTTTCTCAAAAGCTCGGTCTTCACGACTGGGCTTTTGATTTTTTATACATACCCTTTGTGGTAGCGTGAGCCAGCTTGGGAACTGTATTTTGCTGATCACATTGGGAAAAAGTGACTCCAAATTTCCTAGCTAATTTTCCGGAATTGATAACGCTGGGGTGGTATCCCTGATCAGACTATCGATTTTATGTTTACCATCTATAACTAATCTCCGGGGAATATTGCCCCATCTTTTCTCAAAAGCTCGGTCTTCACGACTGGGCTTTTGATTTTTTATACATGCCCTTTGCGGTAGAGTGAGCCAGTTTGGGAGTGGGAGCAACATTTGTGTACACTGCCGCGTATCATATAAGACATTTTTCTAGAAACTTTTGAGGGATTCTATCAGTCTGGTACTCCAAAATCTGCAAATACCCGCCAATGTCATCTTTTGCTCAAGGTATCCCCGGATTGCCCGATCTGACACATCCAACTGAGCTAGTCCAATTTGGAACCCAGGTGCTCAAAGGTTCACTATTATTAGTATTTTTGGTCATAGCTTTGGGAGTTGCGATCGCTCTCTTTAGTTTTTCTCTACGTCGAAATCAGCCAGAACAATTGATATTTATCGGCGACTGGGCTGTTCGTTATTCCCAACTTTTACGGGGATTGCAGCATTTAACTTTGGTATTAATTCTGTTAGTGACTGGATTTTTTCTCTGTTCCACTTTGAGCAATCGCTACCACCACTGGGAACAGGCTAAAGTGACTCAAGTAGCCCAAAGTGTCGCGGGCGAGAAGCTCGAACAATTTGCGCCCCAAGTGCGCTACGTTACGCAAGAGCCATACACCTATACCACCCAAGTTAATGGCAAGATAGTCCAGGTAAATGAGACGCGAGAAGTCAACCGCTACCTAACGCTGGCTGGCTCGCAAATTCAGGTAAAGCTTGATCAAAGCACAGATGTTCGAGGTCGCAGCTCAATTTATCGCGCAGATTACACTGCTGATTATAAAGTTGTCAACCAACTCAAAAATATTAGTAATTTTTTCTTTGAAGCACCGCCACCCAATGGCTACACGCTTCTCGCCAGCTATAAAGTAGAGCGTGACCGTACTCGGCTCCAACAAACTAATCCGGGGGAATATAGCTTTCCCTTTCGCCTGCAACCAGGTGAAGAAACTAGCTTTCGCGTCACGTATCAGGCTCAAGGAGGGCCCCGTTGGGTTTATAGCGCCACAAGTCAGTTGCTTTCTAATTTCCGCTTGACTGCGATCGCTAACTTTGCTCCTGCTGATTTTGCCAGTGGTATTGTACCAAATGAGATTAAAGGTGACGGACGTAGCACCCAATTTACTTGGATATTTGATGACAATGTTTCAGTAAAAAATCCTTTGGGAGTATTTACCAATACCGACCCGATTCGACACACTGGGATTATTCCCCGGATTTTATTGCTAGCACCAGCATTATTTTTGTGGTGGATATTGTTGCTATATTGGTCGCTACCCATGAGTCTCAAAAATGTTGCGATCGCAGGCGGTATTTTCTTTGCCTGCCTGCTGGCTTTAACCTATCTGGGTCGCTTGATAAATGCTCAGTTAGCTTGGACTATAATTTCTCTGGTATTACTTATCTTGACATGGGGGTTGGGATCAAACCGCAGTGCCTCCCTAGCTGCTATTATCTGCACTATTGCCGGAACTGTACTACCCGTCTTTGGTTTACTAGTACCATTCAGCGGACTCACCCTCAGCCTAGCGGGTCTACTTTCAGCGATCTGGCTAGCAGTTCGCCATTGGTATGGCTGGTACAATTTGCACCCAGAAAACCGATAAATTAAAGTTTTGATTTACTCTGTATCTTGAGTAAATGGTTTTAAGCGGGCTGTAACTCTTAATTTACTGAGCCTTTGCACTAGGTACAAAGCTTGTTGTTTATATAGTGCTATTGATAGCTGTCCAGGCAAATTATTCATCAACTTTCTAGCTGTACTGATGTTACATCCTGAAATTATACTTATTTCATTTGCACCGTCAAAAATAGCATCTTGAGCTAAAGCTTTCTCGACCTGTACTTGCCAAGTTCGAGGAAACATTTCGCCTCGCTCAATCCGCTGGAGACTATTACTATTAGCTAAAACAATCAGGCGATCGCCAACAGCAAGTCGTATATTATTAGTAGGCATTAACTTAACAGGCGATCGCTTAAATTTTTGGTATAAAATCGGCACAACACCATAACCATAAGCGACTTCAGCTAAAAGTAATTCATTCAGTGTATCTCCAGCTTCAACCATGTACTCCACTACCAAAATAGTCTGAGTATCGAAGTGAAAGACGCTGAGAATATTTTCCCCAAAAGCAGCAGCAGCAAAGACTTCTGCTGAAATAGCAGAGGTGCAAAGAACTTGAGCATAGGGAAATAATCGTGCTACGCTATCACTAAAATATCGGTCATAAGTACGAATAACCACATGAGTAGTAGGACTATGAGCATGAGCCATCAAAGCTATTTCTAGATTCTCCATGTCATCGTCCGTAACTACAACAATACTTTTAGTATTGGCGAGATTTATCTTGTCTAAAGCATCAGAAATACTACCAATAATCAGCGGTATTTTATTGAGAAAATCTGCGTTCATTGCCGTACTACTAATACCTACCAAAGGTTGCTTGAGTTCTTGTAACAAAGCTGCGACTCGCTGACCAACTCGATTCAACCCAATAAGTACAACGTAGTTTTTTTGGGGCATAGATGGCTGGTAACTGTTGAAAAACTGGAATCTTGAACTTAACAGAGCATTCGTTAGTAATGCATATAAAACCCCAACAAAGCCTATACCAATCACAGTTAATCCGAGGCTAAACAATCGTAACCACCCTGGCATATTTTCAGCTAGCTCTGGTGGTGTTTTAAAATTAACACCACTAAATAAATCACTATATCCTCCTAAAAGCAACATTGCAGTAGCATAAAATGCTTCTATTATGTTAGTTTCAGGATAATTTAAGCTATAAATAACTGTTCCAAAACACCAGAGAAAAAATACTGTAATGCCACAGATAATTGCCACTCGCAAACTCTGATAACGATCTGATGTTTGCCAGAAGTGCGCTATTTGCTGTTTGAAATTCTTCCATGCTCTGCCTAATACAATCTCTTGCCATAATTGCTGCAAATTGTATCTAGGCTGAGTAGTAAGTTGTTTAATTGTAAGCTGCTCTGTAACTTCAATATATATAACAATATCCCCTGGATGTAATATGGCCTCTGGTTCCCACTGATGAAATTCTTTAGGCAAGCAAGATGGATTGTTTGTATGATTTAGTACTCTACGACATAAAGTATTTAGTTCACATATATGCCATTTATTGCTCCATTGATCACTCGGTTTAATCTGATGCTTTACTACCCGAAGTTGACGTCCTTCAAGTTGAAAACATCCGAGATTCTCATCTCCAAGAGCTGCAATAGCAAAGCCAGCAGCGGAAATTTGATTTGGCTCAAAGGCAATAAAATTGCCAAGATTTTGACTTAAAAGTTCATTGAGATTTTGTTTATCAGAACGTACAACAAGGCGAACTTGGGGATTTAAAAGCCGTGCTGCAAAGGCAGCTTCTATATTCACCCGTTCATTGCCAGTGACTAAAAGTATAGTTCGGCACTTACAAATGTTGGCTTGTTCTAAAATACTGGTTTGACGGCAATCACCGATTAGCAACTGTTCCAATAAATTTAATAAATTCGGTACTTGCCAGTTTTTGGGTTCTTCTTGATCAATAGCATTGACAACAGCACCATATTCTTTCAAGATGGCAACACAATGCTGACCCAAACTTCCTAGCCCACAAACTAAAAACTGATCTAGTTTTGTCTGAGAATCTTTAACAGGCTGGTAATTACTTTCTGATGATGGCAGCATATAATTAATACCGCCAATGGTATATATTATTTACCTAATATTATTTATATCGTACATTTTGATAGGCTTTTTACTGAATTCAACCGCCAATACCAGAAATATCGATCAACAGCAAAAATGGTATTGTTGAGTTAATTAAAGACGATTAATGGCGATGGAGCTCGCCAAAACCGCCATTCCAGTCTAATTTGGAAGGCTGATGGCTCCTACTTTCCTGGCTTACAGCGGGAGGGTAGGGCTTGGCTAAAAGCATCACCTGACTCCCCTGTAGAAAGTATCTGTCTACAAATTGCACTTCAAGGAGTTATGGGATGTTAGCCAGTGTGTTGTGGATTTTGATGATGGGCTTTTTTGTGGGTCAACTTGCTCGTCGTTTGGGTTCTCCGCCTTTAATTGGCATGATTTTAGTCGGGATTATTCTTGGCCCCCAAGTGCGTAATGTCATTAGTCAGGATGTGCTAGGTGCTGCTGATGAGTTAAGAACTTTGGCGGTGATGATTATCTTGATGAAAGCTGGACTAGGGCTAGATCGAGAAAAGCTAGCTCAACAAGGAACTGTGGCGCTGCGCTTGGGATTTTTGCCGGCGACAACAGAAGCGATCGCAATTGCGATCGCTTCTATGGTAATTTTTCGGTTAAACTTTCCCACTGGATTGCTCTTAGGCTGTGTGATTGGCGCTGAATCTCCCGCTGTAATCGTCCCTGGAATGCTCAGACTTAAAAGTTTAGGCTGGGGTGTCACAAAAGGCATTCCCGATGCAATTTTAACTGGGAGTGCCTTATCTGATGTATTGCTATTGCTAGTCTTCAGCCTCTTACTGAGTTTCTTGGGTGATGGAGGTGTTGAGCAGATTTCTCTACCTGGGGGATTTACTTTAACTGCTCTACAATTACTTCCGTTGCAAATTATTATGCAAATCTTTTTGGGAGTTTTGTTTGGCTATTTAGCAGCCCGTTTGCTAGTTTTGCTATTAACAAAACAAAATTGGACACAGAACGCAGTTCAAGATACAGTGATTGCCGCAGGTTTGGCCTTGTTGCTAGTAATTGTTGCTCATGCTGTACCTTACTTTTCTGGTTATTTAGCAGCAATGGCTATGGGGTTTTTCTTAATTGAATTAGATGCTCCTTTAGCTCGAAGATTGCGTGTTGGATTTGACAGCTTATGGATAGTAGCTGAGATTTTTTTATTTGTCTTATTAGGGGCAACTATTCAACTGCAAGTATTGGAGAAAATTCTGTTACCTGGCATTTTAATTCTGGCAATTGGTTTATTCATCGGTCGAATGCTGGGCTGGTATCTTTCGACTCTGGGTAGTAATTGGAATTGGCGTGAAAAACTGTTTTTGTTACCAGGAAACTCCGCTAAAGCCACAGTCCAAGCTGCCATTGGTGCAATTCCCCTTTCCCAAGGCATTGTAGGAGGAGAGATAATTTTAGCGATCGCAGCTTTATCAATTGTAATCACTGCACCGTTGGGCGCTTGGGCAACGATGACTTTTGCTCCTAAATTGCTCACAAAAGGAGAAGTTGACCCCACCAAAGTCACGGTTGCTACTCGTACTTTGTTGCTAGCAGCAGTGGATACATCTAGTTTAATAACCGAAGTTTTAACCAAAGTTGCAGATTTGGCACGACGTAGTAATGGTGAAGTGATTGTTTTGCATGTCATTAACACCTCAAACCAGCAAGCTGTAGAACAAATAAACGAACAAGCTCAACGGTTGCTGTCTGATATCAGATATGAGTTTCTGACTACGGCTGGCGCTGTTCCAGAAGAGATTATTCGCATCGCTCAGGAGCATCATGCCACTGCGATCGTTATGGGAAAACGGGGACATCAACCTTGGGAACAAGTACTGATTGGTTCAGTATCACAAGCAGTTTTAGAAGCCAGTCCAATACCTGTAATCTTGCTGGAAAACCGTGAACCTAAGTCAGTTTAAATCAACTGCTCTTGAATTGATCAATAGTTCCCATTACTTCATATCCAATTACTGTTTAGTCATTTGGTGAGGTATTGCGTTAGAATAAGCGATCGCTATCCTAGTAAGTAATGCCCGGAAATTCCCGGAGGTGTGATTGACCAAGTTTATTTTGAAAATTTTGTGGTTAGACGAAAACGTCGCCTTAGCAGTCGATCAAGTAGTGGGCAAAGGCACAAGTCCTTTGACTAAATACTTTTTCTGGCCGAGAAATGATGCCTGGGAAGAGTTAAAGAAGGAACTCGAATCCAAACACTGGATTAGTGACCTAGATCGCGTCGAGTTACTCAACAAAGCGACAGAAGTGATTAACTACTGGCAAGAAGAAGGCAGAAACCGTCCGATGGCGGAAGCTCAGTTGAAATTTCCGGAAGTTGCCTTTACAGGTAGCGCGTAATCTCACCAAAACAGTACTAAGCAATGAGTCACTGAAGTTCAGTTTGCCCAGGCGAGGAAAGCGGAGTCAAACACTCTGGTTTGGAAGCCTTGCGTAGCAAGCTTTAAGCGTAGTACGGCTCGGACTTTGCGCTTTGATCTGCTCCGACTTCTAGCTGAGTACTAGGTTAAACGAAACACATTAGAACTCTTGCAAGAGTAATTTGGTCTGAGAACAAGCGACTTTAGTCATGGAAAAACAGAAATTTTTTCCATATTCAATCCCCCCAAGTTCTGAGCGTCTCTATCCGACGCTCAGACTTCTCTCTAAGCTTTAGCTACCTACCGTGTACCCGCAAAAGCGAGGCAGCGCGGTCTTCTCTACGTTCGCGCAGCGTGTCGCAGACAGACTCTCCTTCGCGTTGGGGGTTTCCACGCCAGTTGCTTTAAGTCGGTACAGCCGACGAAACTTGCTACCCTTGAACAACGCTCTTAAGCCGCGCAACGCAGTGTCTTCCCATGAGCGACTGCCGTTGCAAAGCTACCAAGAACAATTCATCCGTCAATTCAGCAACGCCAAAAATCTTACCAATATCCCGAATAGCCAATCAACTTTACGTCTAGCGGCATCCATAGTCTAAAGTCACTTTTGCTAGCGTAGTGATATGAGGTTTAATCATTCCCTGATAAGTGGCTGGATAGAGGACTAATATGGCTCATTTAAATCTGCGTCATACACAAAATGTCAACGGCGATTTTTATGTAGATACCACCTGTATTGATTGTGATACCTGTCGCTGGATGGCTTCTGAAGTATTTTCTCGTGTTGATGAACAGTCAGTAGTTTATCACCAACCAAAAAATGAAACAGAAAGATTAGCGGCGCTGGAAGCACTGTTATCTTGTCCGACTAGTTCCATTGGTACAGTTGAAAAGCCGCAAGATATCAAAGTTGCTCAGCAGAGTTTTCCAATTTTAGTAGAGGAAAATGTTTACCACTGTGGCTATCATTCCGAAAAATCTTACGGTGCTGCTAGCTATTTAATTCAACTACCAGAAGGTAATATTTTGGTAGATTCTCCCCGATTTACGCCGCCTTTGGTCAAGCGTCTAGAAGAGATGGGGGGAATTCGTTATATGTATCTAACTCATAGGGATGATGTGGCAGATCATCAAAAGTTTGCTGAACATTTTCAGTGCGATCGCATTCTCCACACTGATGAGATTTCGGCGGGTACTCGCAATGTAGAAATACAGCTAACTGGTTCTGAACCATTTAACTTGACTCCAGATTTATTGATTATTCCAGTTCCCGGCCATACCAAAGGACACACTGTTTTACTCTACAAAAAGTTTCTCTTCACTGGCGACCATCTCGCTTGGTCAGAAAGCTATCACCAGTTGGCTGCGTTCTACGATGTCTGTTGGTATTCTTGGTCAGAACAGATTAAATCGATGCGTCAATTGGCTAATTACGCTTTTGAGTGGGTTCTACCGGGCCATGGGCGGAGGTTTCATGCTGATGCTGATACCATGCGCCAGCAGATGCACAAGTGTATTGAGTTGATGGAATCTTTAGAGTAAATTATCAACTGATCATGACTTGCGATCGCTCGTCACGCCACAATTGATATAACCGATTTGCCGGCATAGTCATATATAAAATATCCCCAGCACTGAGGTTGGTTTCTAGTAAATCCCACCCGTGAAGGGTTTGGTAATTCGTTTCTAAGTACAAAGGAACAAAGTCAGCAGACATTGCTACATCTTTTACACGCTGACCATACAAGGGATGTAACGGTGTAATCACCGTAGCAAAAGCCACCCAAAGACTATCGGCTGTGATGCCATTACCAAGGATTTGTCCTCCAAGTGCCGCCGCCGCAAAAGCTGGAGCGGCTAGTTCAGCCGGACTCAGTACGGCCTCAAAATCAAATACTTGTTGTGCCATACCAGCAAAATCGGGATCAGCATAATGGACAATCACCGGAATGCTAGGTGTTAGTCCTTTGGCCTTGAGGGCAATCTCTAGATTAGTAGCATCATTGTTAGTAACGGCAAGCACTGCGGCGGCGGCGTCTACATTGCTAGCTTTGAGTGTTGCCCGAAAGCTAGCATCACCCTGAATTACTGGAATACCCAGCCCCCGCGCAGTGTTGACATATTTGTTATTGGAGTCAGTTTCAATTACTACCACCTCATTGCCGCTAGCGTGGAGTTGCTGGACAATTCTTAGACCGATGCCACTCAAGCCACAGACAATATAGTGATGTCGCTGGGGAATGCGAGCAGCATCCCAAAACTGCTTAAAGCGGCTTCCTAGGACAAAATCGGTGAGCATTGCGTACCAAATACCAATTACCACTGCCCCAACTAGCATCATGACAACGGTAAATAATTTAATACTGTCGGGAGCTTTTTCTACAACTTTGTCATTACCACCTGCTCCCGTTATCATGCCTACAGAAAAATATAAAGCATCAACAACAGACAAACTCAGTTCAGCAGACATGTAGGTAAGTGTGGCAACCATAATAACAGCGAGCAAAACAACAGCACCAACCACTACCGATCGCCCGTGTTGTTGAAACTGCCTAAAATTGCTCAGGACTTTCAGCAGTTTTCTAATCATTGATCTGCGTTTGGAACGGACGTAAGGTTGAGTGCCAATGATTAAGCGATCGCCTACTTTGATTTCTTGTCCTGATAGCACCGCAGATACCAAATTCATCTCACCTTCCACTGGTAAGTAATAAATTAGCATCCGCGATCGGTCTTCCCACAATTCACTTAATTTTCGACCCGTCCACGGATGGTTTTCGTGAATGTACTCTTCTTGGATAGGCCAAGTCTGCTTAAATAACTTGATTTGTCCGATCGCTTGGTTTCCTAATGCTGCAAAAGTAAATACGGGTGCTGCCAAACCGACAACACTCATACTCAAATGATCCGGTAAAGTATGATCTAGGCGCTCCCCTAAATTTGTATTGTAAAAGCGGTTGATAATCCGAATTTGGGGATTTAGAACCCGCGCCTGCATCATAATTGACAAATTTATAGCATCATCAGGCCCAGCGATCACTAAAGTCTGTGCCTGCTCAATTTCCGCTGCTTTCAGGGTAGCAGCTGCTTGTAATTCACCAACAATCACGTCTCCTGTGTCTTCGCCAAGAATGGGTTTGTGATGAACACCAACGACAAACGCTCCTTGCTGTCTCAGCAAACGAAAGATTTTATATCCAGTACGTCCTAAGCCACAAACAATAATTCGGGGTTTCATGAAACAGCAGCATTGTTTACTGAAAGGGCTGCATTTCTAGTTATTTATCAATATTGTTGCTTACTTCCCTTGCACATAACTGTAGCTGAAAACACGATAATCTAAATGAGATGACATTTTGACAAAATTCTTAAACCTAATGTTATGATTTATCGCTAAATCTATAGCATAGCTGTAGTATGTATTCTCAAAAAACATTAGGGTATGGTGATTTACACTACCTTGATTAGGATATTGTTAGGGAGAATTTTGTTGATTGATTAAATTATCAATTTGCTGTTGAGTAATGGAATTAAATTCTGAACTTTTTCTATTCTCTAAGGTATCCAACCTTTGAAAAAGTTTTTTAACCGCGCTCCAAATAGGATCTCTACTATCTTCAAAAGCTAACATAATTAACTTATTTTCCCGATGATAATGAAGAAGTACCTCATCATCATGCAAAGCGCAATCATCTACTCTGATATCCCGGCTCAGCCTAGTTAAATTGTAGAAATAATCATCGCTAATCCAGTAAGATGGGATGTCTTTACCTGTCTTATCCCAAAACGCTTTCATAATATCGGGATTTGTTAGCTCTTTTTGTTCATCTTTATTAAGAATAATTATTCTTTTTTTATCAATGTGAGAATCAGAATTTCTTAAGGAAGAAAAGTAAAATTCTCCCTCGTTATCAATAGGGTTAAAACCTAACTTACTAATCTGTCCTTGGTGAATTGCACACCAGCTTCTAGATGAGGCCCTAATACCCAAGGTTAGTATTTCGTAGAAGTCATCTTCAGAAGCTCTTGGTATATAGCAAGGATGTCCTACTGCTTTTTCAATGAAGCTTTCTACTAAATATCTGTGAGTTTTACTCGCAATCAGCAATCCCCTGACAGTAGCATAATGATTCAAGCTAGATTTTGCTGCATCAACAAAATCATAAATTTGTTCAAGATGTTTTTCATTCTTATCAAGAATTTTAGTTAATCCCCTAACCTCTTGCTTATATTCTATTAGCGTTTCTTGATAAGTTTGAATGAAAGCAAACAGCAATCCAGCAATTAAACCTGGAGGAATTGAGATAATAGCAGGTAAGATAATTTTGTGTAGTTGTTCTGATGGTGCTATAGATGCTGTACTACTTAACGTTAAAATAAAGGAAAACAATGCACCAATAAAAGCAAAAGCAATGTTTCTTTTTAAGGAACTATCCATTCTTGTGTCCTTTAAGAGTCTTGAGTTCAATTCTGATTAAGGGAATTTTCTCATATATTAAATTAGTATGTGTATGTTTCACAAGCAGCATACTTTAAAAACATAATTACCGCCTGTTTTACCCAATTTAGATTCATCTTTAGGCCAAACACGCTTTTGTGTCACAATCTGAAGTCTAGCTTTAGCTAAATCTTTTAGTAGCAGCGACAGAGAAACCTTATATTCATAGTCCCCATCATAACCATACTGAGCCACTCTTTTGATTAGATTCGCTACATAATCAGGAAGGTGAGGATTTTTTTGTTTTGCAGTAATCAGAACTTCAGTGTAAAACTGTTTAACAGCATGAGCATATTCTTCAGTGTTACCTTCTTCATATTCAGGTAAAACATTTTCTGCAATGATTGCATAGCCAGAATTGCTAAGTAGATAACGTACACGATTTAAAAATTCAACTTTTCTTTCATGTTCGATATGATGATAAGCTGATGCCAACATGATCACATCCCATTTCTCACGTGGAAGTTTAACTGATACGGCATCGCCAAGGATAAAGGTTGGTTTCAACTTACATTGTTCGTATTTTCTTTTGGCAAAGTCTAGGTATGGTTGGCAGATATCAACGCCTACAGCATATAAGATATTTGGATGATTAATAATACGTTCTAAAGAAAGTCCAGTACCACAACACAAATCAAGTACAACGGCATTGTGAGTATTTTCAAGTGACTCTATCGCCATTTCGCCAGCAACCTCAAGCATGAGCATTTCGTCTGGACGAGAGCGTTCTTCAATTTCGTAAGCTTCAGGATCATTTTTGTAGTCAGGAAGGGATGCCATATAATACCTCCTACTTTTTAGTATACTTAAAGACTGTTTTCAAGGTCAGCTAAAATACTATGTTTATTACAAAATAACTAATTTAGCGTGAATTTTCTTACAAAGATAGGCTTTGTAGATAAGTAGGTAAAATTAGATTATTGGTTTCTAGTTGGGGGAATTCACTAGTTGCGTTATTAGAAGCCATTTTGGATTTTGCTCCTTGCCAAGATTAATTTTTTGAATATTTATGAGATTATTTTTTCCTCTAGTTAACATAATTTGACCAATGAGCAATCAGCGTTTGATAAGTCAATCCGCTTGGGTTAAAAATAATTGTAACTACAAAGCATTTTCTATTTAATAGGGAAACTAAATTTCTGGATCGACTAAGCGTGTAGTGGGACGACTTTGATATAAATCTTGACGACTTGCACAGCAGCAACTACGGCTACAACAGCGATGACTGCAACGGGTAACAAACCTTTGCCAAAAATAGCGATCGCAACTAGCAAAACTGCCCCCCCCAAGTCTATACTGGGAGCGGATTTTGCAATAGCGGATTACCCCAAATCTATGGAGAATGCCCAGAGCTAGCAAGCATAATGCAACTGCACCGCAGATAAGCCATCGCTGGGGATCGGGTAGTGCTAATCCTGATTTACTCAACAAGATTTGTTCTACGCCGACTCCACTAGCAGCAATCCCAATCACTAGCGGTAAATGGGTGTAGAGCCAGAGATTGACAATACCGACTCGTCCATTTGTCCGCGCCGTCTGAATGGGTGTGCCACCTGGATTATCAAAATATACCCACCACAAGCTAAAAGCAATAACTAAACCAAACACAGCAGAAATCACCGTTAAAAAATCCCATTTCTGCTCAGATACACCTTTAACTACCGCGATAATTGCTTCGCCCAAGACAATCATGGTAAACAACCCGAAACGTTCTGGTAAGTGGGAGGCGTGGGGAAGTAACCCTAGTTGAAACTTATGTGCTGTTAGGGGTGTAGCAAAGTCAATTATGACTCCTAATGTCCAGAGTGCGAATCGCCAAGAAATGGGTAACAATACCGATACTAGCCAGAGGAAGGCTGCTCAGACCACTGCACGAGATAATAACAATGCCTCGTTCAATTGTTGCCAGCCATCAATGTCCTTTGATAATCTCTGCAAACTACTATCCGAAAAATATCCAGAACGTTTTGCTAGTTGGGTTTTGGGTACACAGCAAACAAGCGTCAAAGTCCTTAAAACCGAATTGAGCATTAGAACCCATTCGCGCTGATTACGTCACATTTTTACAACTACAAGGACGCATTCTACACCTGGAATTTCAAACCAAATTAGAATCCACACCACCACTACCCTTGCGGATGCTAGATTACTGGGTACGCTTGTATCGTTTGTATCGTTTACCAGTAACGCAAGTTGTCGTATTATTGCTTCCCCCTGCACTAGAAACAGTAATTGAAACTGCTTTTACAGTCGAAACGACTCGTCATGAATATCGCGTAATTTCTATGTGGGAAGAAAATCCCGAACTATTCCTCAATGATCCAGCTTTGTTACCACTAGCACCACTGGCAGCAACCACGCAACCTCAAGCTTTGTTGCAACAAGTTGTGGGAAAAGTTAATCAACTTGAGCCAAGACAACGACCAGAAATTTCTGCTTACACCCAAATGTTAGCCGGGTTAAAATACAAAAAGGATTTGATTCGACAATTATTTCGGGAGGGCATGATGCGCGAATCAGTAATTTTTCAAGAAATTCTCGCAGAAGGGGAACTACTATGAGAACAACGAGGGCGGCAAGAAGGACGAAAAGCAGAGGGGCAATTGCTCGTTCTCCGACTGCTTACTCGACGGGTGGGAGAATTACCCCAAGAAGTGCGATCGCGCATTGAAACTCTCTCGTTAGAACAATTAGAAAATCTTGGTGAAGCATTGTTAGATTTTCAGGCGATTGCCCAAGGGGCAACGGCAAAGCCGAACGCGGATTTAAAAGCCTGGTTTAGTACATTAGAGTAGCAATGTCTTTCTGTTGAAAACAGAATATTACAACACAATAATTGCCCACATACTAGCTCCTAGTCCAATAGCTGCTAAATGTTGCCAAAGGAGCGATCGCACTGGTTGCTTTGCAATCTTTTGCGTTAATAAAATCGTCAATAACACTGAGAAAATTAGGGTTGTACCTTGCAGAAAGTCAATCACAGCAGGGTGTGCTACCAAAATTGGTAATTGCTCACCATTCAAACCAAAAGTAGCAAAAGTCACAGGTAAAATTCGCCCGCCTTCACCCAAACCCAAACGCAGATAGTGAGCCAAGTTTCCCCCCAAAACTAATGGCAGATAGCCATAAGCAAGCTCTACAAATGGTCGAGACTTACGCTGAAAATTGAACAATCGAAGTAAGCTGTATGCTGCAAAGGTAGCTGCTGCCGGGATAATTAACACTAGCAGCGACAATCCCAAGTGCTGCCAAAACTGAGTTAAATCCAATTGTAACCCTAACCAAGATTGCACTTCTGGCAAACGATGCAGATATACACCACCCAATAGCAAAAACAATAATGCTACTTCATAGGTGCGGGGTACATGCGTTGTCCACAGTTCAATACCAGGAGGACGCAAGTTGAACTCGACGGAACGATGGGGACAAGCTTTTAGGCAAGTCATACATAGCACGCAATCTCTGTTATCTTCTAACTGCGCTGGGTGAGAATATAAGGGACATCCATTTGTTTCCATCCCTTCACCCTTTTGCGGCCCACCTTTATAGCACTGATAAGTGGTGCAAGTGGCAGAACAGATGCCTTGCTGTGCCCGAAGTTCGGTCATCGAAAGTTTGGCAAATAAACCATTCATCCCGCCAATGGGACAGAGATAGCGACACCAAAACCGCCGCTCAAAAATAGCAGAGAAAATCATCGCCCCAGCGGTAATTAATAACAGCAAACAAGCGGAAAGGTAAGCAGTATTTTCTAATTTCCAGAGTTCTTCCCACAAGAAAATTAAGGTAAACAGCCCAAACATAAACCATCCGCCCCATTTCTCAGCTTGTTGTCTCGGCCAGCGTTTGAGTTGTCGAGGCCACAGCCATAACGATAACTTTTGGGTAATTTCCCCGTAAATCATGAAGGGACAGACAGAGCACCACACACGACCCAAAAAGGGAAAGAGAAATAGGAAGAAAGGCCACCACCAAGCCCAAAATAGATTTAAAACGAAATTGCGATCGCGTGTTTGAGGCCCAACAAATAACACTACAATAATGATGGCAAAAGCAGCTGCGGTAAAACCATAATTAATGCGATCGGGCCACCACGGACTACGTAAAAACTTCCGTAAACTAGGATAGGCATTTAAAAGATTCACCCGAAATCGTTTTTTCTTCGTTTCGGCTGGCCAAAAGATTTCTTCTGTTAATTCACTAGCATCCTGCGCTTGGACTATTGCCCGTTCTACCAAATTTTTCAACTCTTTGAGATTGCCTGGAAAATCGTAGGACTGCAAGCGGCGCAGAGCTTCTGGGGTAATGTGTGGTTTAGGAATACCTCTAGCCTGTGTGTAAAGACTAGTATAATATTCCACCTGAGTTTGAATATCAGTTTTCCGTACCCGTAGCGGCGGTACTTTAATAATATGACCAACACAACGTTCAATTGTCGGCTGAGTTTTCTCTGAAACAATCAGAATACGTGCTTTGCTGGGGCGGGCTTGGGCGGTTGGCTCTCCGGGACGAGTAACGGGGGTATATGTGCCAGTTTTTAGCAACTGTGTCACAGCAGGTAATAACTCACTTGGCAATTCTTGGATGTTATTAAAAACTAAAGTGCCTTCCCCTAGCCATTCCAACAGTCCTGGTTTGCCACCAAAACGACCGAATAAATCTGCACCGCTAGTTTGGAGAATACCACAATTAACTTTAATAATTGGTTCTCGCCTTTTTGGAGAGCCAAAGTGGATTAAGGCAGCTATATTGTCTTTTTCTAATCCTGGTTCACCGAAAATGTTTACTGATTTGCGGTCAGCAGCAGCTTCTCTAATTTGCTCCCGCAGACGTACAGCATAGCGACTTGTACCCACAATTCCCCGTTGTGCTTTGGTGACTAAATATGGTCGTAAAGCAAGGGAACGTTCTTGTTCATAGCTTAGAGCAGATGTTACCTGAGCCAATTCTTGAGCTAATTGGCGGGAAAAAGCTTGATTAATTTCGGGGTATTGGGTAGCAAAAGCGCGAAATTTAGCAGCAGGTACAACCCACAAATGACATTCTGTTAAGGCGGTAATTGTAAACGGAGTTGATTCATCCAACAGCAGTTCTTTGAGGTGAATTACTGCGCCAGGGAGGAATCCACAGGCTAAAGCTGAGTTGGTTTGATTGGTGCTACTGCTTTCAAGTTGACCTTGGATGAGAATATAAAGCGCTTCTGGAGGAGTACCTTCGCTAACTAGGTTAGTTTGGGCTGGTACAACTTGTTCTTCGATGACTTCGGCGATCGCATTCAACACCGTAGGTGAGAGAATTCCTAAAGTCGAGCGTTCTTGTAGCCATATAACCGTTTCTGGAGATGTCATATTGGTTTCTCCGTGCAGGTTGTTGTATAAATATAAAAAGAATTATCCCTTGAAATCTGGATCAAGAATTCATAATTCTAAATATTGGATTAAGTTCAGATCGAGCTACACTTTACCTTTTCCCTTAATTTCTCCAGTAAGCTCCAAGACCTTTTTTCATTCTCAGATATAAACAGAGGAAGCCAGTACACTGCTTTCTCTAACAACCTATTACTCTCATCATTCAAATCTTCAATTAATTTTACTACTGACTTAAATCCCAGCTTGGGAATTGCAAATTCTAACCATAACTTAATAGATTGAGCATTAGATTTTACAACTCCATAGTTGAACAATCTTGTTACATAATCTCTTGTGTGCAAAACCTTCTTTGCAATTGCAATAGTAATCTGACTTTTTTGTTCAACCATGCTCTTGATAACTTCATACGCTTCAACTTCAGGTATTGACTTCAGATACTCCAAAATTACCTTTTCTTCATGAGAAGACAAGGATCTATAAGTGCTGGTTTGTATTAAATTTTGAATATGATCATTCATAAGTTATTGTAAAAAATCATACGGGTTGAAAAGGTCTAATGGTAAACCTGCGTTACCTGCTGAAGTCGCGGATGGTTTGTAGTGACCAGAAACATTATTCCAGTATTTAATTTGACCTTTATTGTTTTTATTGTGTCCAAAGCGAATTTGACCTGCAAAATCAACGTTGTTACCTCTTGCAATATCAATATGACTTCCCAAACCAAATTTTTGTCTTGCTATATATATCTGGCCTCCCTGTACTACAAAGTTGTACTCACCATTAGGTGTAAACACTTTTTTGCGAGGTGTTTTATATCTCCACTTCTTGCCATCAAACACAAGCTCATTACGTTGAATATAATTAGGAATATCTTCGGGATATAGATTTGGAAAATAGCCTGATGCTGAACTCCCTTCGGATGGCAGTCCTGAATCAATAGTATGCCAAGGGTTAGAAAACAGTAGAGGATATTTTGTTAAATAAGAAAGTCTAAGCTGCACATCTGGTAAATTAATTTTGACAATCGATTCAGAAAAAATTATGGCATTATATTTGGACTCAGCGATCGCATCTGATGCTGAAGCTGTTAAGCTTTGGGGTTGGGTAAAGGGCATTACAACCAATCCAACGCTTTTGGCTCAAAGCGATACCCCACCAGAAACTACGCTCAAAAAATTAGTTACCTTGACATCTGGGCCGTTATACTATCAACTTGTGGCATCTAATAAAGATGAGATGCTGACTGAAGGTAGGAAAGCTTTTGAAATTATTGGTTCGCAAACAATATTAAAGATTCCTGCAACACCTGTAGGGTTTGAGGTGGTGGCGAGTTTGTCGTCAGAAATTACTTGTTCGGTGACAGCAATATATAGTGCAGCACAAGCAGCAGTAGCACGGGAGGCGGGGGCTAAGATTGCCATAGCTTATGTAAATCGCGCTACCCGATTGTTAGGTGATGGTATTGCTTTGGTGCGGGATATGGCTAGTGTACTCAAAGGTAGCGATACAGAAATCCTCGCAGCTAGTATCAAATCTCCGCAAGAAGCAGCAGAATCGCTACAAGCTGGAGCGCATCATCTAACTTTACCTTTAACAATGTTGCAGGCGATCGCAACTCATGAATTATCACAAAAAACTGTTGAAGAATTCGCTAAAGGAGGCATCGGTTTAAAATAATTCATAATTCATAATTCGTAATTCGTAATTAAATATGAGTTTGTTTGATGTGCCTAATCTCTGGGTTCCGTTAGCACTTTTGGGTTTAATTATCCTAGCTGCTATATTTTTTAGTCGCGGTAACTGATTTTGAAAGCAAATATGGTTGTGTTGCAAAAACAGGTATTGGTCTGGTACAAGAGGAAATCTCAGGCGGTGGCTGGGGTCATCCTGTGCAACGCCTTAAAATGAATTTGAGGTAGGTGGAGAGCGATCGCTCTTTTTCCTCATTGACTTACTTGATATGATTGCGGCTTATATTAGGCATCGCTCTTTTTGAGATGTAAGCTAAAAGCACAAAAGATATGAGTTAACATCCTATGCAGCAGTCCACAAGAGGCAATTACCGGGATCTTTGGCGGCAGCTTGTTACTTTGGCTGCAATCTTGGGTGCTTTCGTTGTCAACGTAGTATCGAACATTTTTCCACTCAATGGACTCAGCATAGGGGAAATTTCCAATACTTTGTTTAAAAATGTCCTGATTATTCCTGCTAATTACGCCTTTGCTATCTGGGGGCTGATTTACCTTGGGTTGTTTGCTTTTGGGGTATACCAAGCTCTACCTGACCAACGACATGAGCCTGATTTACGTAAGACAGGTTATCTGTTAGTGATTGCCTGTGTTGCTCAAAGTATCTGGGTGTATCTGTTTTTGTCTAGGCTTTTTGCTCTTTCTGTAATTGCAATGCTCTTGATTCTGTTGCCCCTGATTGCTGTTTATGTGCAGTTAGAAGTTGGCAACAAGCGTGTACCTCGGCTCAAAAAATGGTGTATTCACTTTCCTATCAGCATTTATCTAGGCTGGATTAGCGTGGCGACCATTGTCAACGTAGCGTGTGCTTTGTATTTTCACGGGTGGAACGGTTGGGGAATTTCTGCTGTAATATGGACTCTCATCATGTTATTAATAGCAACAGCAGTTGCAGCAGTTATAGTCATCCAGCGTCGAGATATCGCTTATACAGGAGTAACACTCTGGGCATTGGTGGCGAACGCACTCAAACACTCTGATAACTCAATGCTCAGAAATACCGTGTTGTTTTTGGCAATTGTCCTGATTTTGACCGCTACGATTAACAGCTTACGCCCCCAACAAGAACATATTTAAGGGACTATTATGTTCCCGGACGAGAGCGAATACGATCGGGTATATGATGGCGATCGCCTAATATTTCTAACAAAGGGCCATTAACGTCAAATTTAACCATACTTACCGACGCGACCAAAATATTCACCCGATAGCGATAGCGTCCCAAATCAATTCCCAGTAAACTGCAAAGCATAATCCGAATCGTGGCTTTATGGGAAACTACTAAAACATTACCTTGGGGATGCTTTTCTTGAATTTCAGCAATTACAGGCATAGAACGGTTAGCAATATCTACCGCAGTTTCTCCACCTAGTGGTGCATTCCAAGCGGGTTCTGTCAGCCATTTTACATAGTTTTCTGCGTAATTCTCTTGGGCAAACGATTTACTCTTAGTTTCCCATTCGCCGTAACTACCTTCTCTAAGTCCGTCACGCAACTGCATGTCCATCCCGATAGCATCACAAAATGGCTTGGCAGTTGCAATTGTGCGCTTCATCGGGCTAACATAAACAGCCTCCCACTTCAATTTTTGATAAACATCGGCAAAACCGGATGCCATCTGCATCCCCTCTGTTGTCAACTCCGCATCAGTTTCACCGCAGAAATTACCACTTTGACTAAAAGTAGTTTCTCCATGTCGCAGTAAATATAAATTGAGTGTCATAGCTTGTATCGCGATTGGGATAAAGGAGTTTGTGCAAAAATAAAATACCATCAATCTCGCAATCGAGTATGTGACACCAGGACAAAGTAATCAACCAAAAAAGTCAATCAACCACAAACTTTTGAAATCGAAGACAAAAGTAGCAGTTTCAACTAGTGGGACTTAGACAAAAAGTAACCAGAAAAATACCTTAAATGTATATACAAAGGGACTTCGACATCGATTTGCTTAGTTTCTTGATATATCTGGGTTTCAAGTATTTAAGCGTTGTATCTACTGAAAATAGGGCAGGTAAAGACAATACAAGATTTGGGAAGAGTAATCCTGGCTGACGCGCAATCATAGTTGCATTGAATCCTGGCTGAGAAATGTCATGATTGCAGGTCTGAGCGATGAACATTGCAGGTCGCTACACTTACCTCACAAATGGGTTGCAGAAGGAACTTTGTCATCATGACTAGAATCTAGCTGCTGAGGCGGACGACGTGGACTCATGCGATCGCGAATGCTTCCAATCACGATATATAGAATTGGTACGATAAATAGACTCAAGAAAGTTGAGACAATCATCCCGCCAGCCACGGCTGTACCAAGAGATTTTCTACTGGCTGCACCTGCGCCTTCAGGATTTACCAATGGCCAAACACCCAGAATAAAAGATAAGGAAGTCATAAGAATCGGTCGCAAGCGCTCTTGTGAAGCTTGTATTGCGGCTTTGGTCAGCGAAAGACCTTGATCTCGTAGTTGGTTGGCAAATTCTACAATCAAAATGGCATTTTTACTTGCCAGACCAATCAACATCACTAAACCAACCTGGCAAAATACATCATTAGCTAGACCACGCATCGACTGCGCCAATAATGCCCCCAAGATGGCTAGGGGAACTGACAACATAATAATCAGTGGGTCAACATAGTTCTCATACTGAGCAGCTAGCACGAGGAAGACGAAGACAAGTCCCAATCCAAAAATTAAGGGTGCTAAACCCCCAGACTGCTTTTCTTCAGCGGTAATACCTGCCCATTCGTAACCCATACTTGCTGGTAAAACCTCTTTTGCCAGTCCCTCCATTGCTGTGGTTGCTTGTCCAGAACTATAACCAGGAGCGGCGGAACCGTTAATTTCAATTGAGCGGAACAAGTTGAAGTGATTAATCGTTTGCGCTCCGGTAGCAGGAGTAAGTTTCACCAAATTGCTCAGAGCAATCATCTGATTGTTGGCAGAGCGAACGTATAATTTACCGATATCCTCTGGGTTGGAGCGGAACTGAGCATCTGCTTGGACATACACCCGGTAAGTCCGCTGTAGCAAATTAAAGTCGTTGACATACCGCGAACCCAAGTAACTCTGTAGGGTATTAAAGATATCGTCTACGTCTACTTGCAAAGATTTGGCTTTGTTGCGGTCTACTTCAATCAATATCTGAGGCGTATTTGCACTAAAAGTGCTAAAAACAGCTTGCAATCCTGGTGTCTGATTACCGCGCTCTAGCAACTGACCCATAGTTTGCAACAGGTTATCTAAGCCGCTGTTACCTCTTCTGTCTTGTAGTTGAAATTGGAAACCGCCAAAACTGCCTAAACCCTGAATAGATGGCGGATTAACTGGAAAAATTCTTGCTTCGGGAATTGCCGATAGCACTCCTGTCAACTTGCCAATGATAGCCTGTGCTGATTGTCCCGGTTCGTGACGATCGCCCCAAGGCTTGAGGGTCGTAAAAATTGCACCGCTATTAGCAGAGTTGCCACTAAAACCAAAGCCACCGATGGCGAAAGTACCCGTAACTTCGGGCAATTTCAGGATTTCTTTTTCTACCTGAGCCATGACTTTGCTGGTGTAGTTTAGCGAAACTCCTTCTGGGCCTTGGATAATGGTGATGAAATAGCCTTGGTCATCATCGGGGATAAATGCTGTGGGTACGCGAGTATAAAGCCAGCCTGTCAGCCCCAAGGACAAGATAAATAGCAGCACAACGATCGCTTTTACACGATTCAAACGGTAGAGCGATCGCTCATACTTCCTACGTGTCCAATCAATAAACCTGTTAATTCGTTCAAAAATCCAGCCCAACCAACCGCGTGGTCTTTGTCCCGGTCGCAGCAGCATGGCTGAGAGCGAGGGAGTCAAAGTTAGTGCCAGAAAGGTAGAAATCAGCATCGAAAAGGCGATCGTGAGCGCAAATTGCTTATATATCTGTCCCGTAGATCCTGGAAAGAAGGCAACGGGGATAAATACAGCCATTAGCACTAAGGAAGTCGCAATTACTGCTCCAAACAGTTCCTTCATTGACTCAGAAGCAGCCTGGCGGGGCGACATGCCCTCATCTTCAATTAAGCGAGAGATATTTTCGACTATGATGATTGCGTCATCAACCACTAACCCAGTTGCCAAGGTTAAACCAAACATGGTTAGGGTGTTGATAGAAAATCCGAAAACTTTGATAAAGGCAAAAGTGCCAACCAAGGTTAAGGGAACTACAATCACCGGAATCAACGTGGTGCGCCAGTCTTGCAAGAAGATATAGATTACCAAGACTACAAGAGCGATCGCTTCTATCAACGTCTTGATCACTTCTGCTAGAGACGCTTCTACAAAGAGTGTCGTATCAAAGGCTACCTCATACTCCATTCCCGGTGGAAAACTTTGCCTTAGTCGTACCATTTCAGCTTTCACTGCTTTAGCAACGTCCAAAGCATTACTCCCCGGAGTGGGAAATATCCCCATACCCACACCCTCATTGCCTTTAAATCGCAAGAAAGTGCTGTAATTTTCCGCTCCTAGTTCCGTCCTACCCACATCTTTCAACTTGATCAGTGTGCCATCCTCACCGGTCTTGATCACCATGTCAGCAAATTCCGTTGCCTCGCTCAACCTACCAAGAGCTTGCAAATCTATTTGATACATCTGCTCTGGCGATGTTGGCTGCTGCCCGATTTGCCCAGCACCCACCTGTAAGTTTTGTTCATCGAGTGCATCGATCACATCCTGGGCAGTGAGGTTACGACTAGCAAGGCGGTTGGGGTCGAGCCACAGACGCATAGCATAGCGGCGTTCACCAAAAATCTGTACCTGGCCCACACCCTTGATTCTTTTGAGGGCATCTACTACGTATAGGTCAGCGTAATTACTTAGAAATACATTGTCGTAGTCTTTGTTATCTGAGTAAAGCCCGATCGCCAAAAGAATGTTGTTAGATTGCTTATTAACAACAACTCCCGTTCGCTGCACAACTTCTGGTAACAGCGGTTCGGCTAGAGACACACGATTTTGCACATCGACCGCTGCAATATCTTTATCCCGCGATGCATCAAATGTGACTGTAATCGTACTTGTGCCATTGTTACTGCTACTTGAGGTCATATACTTCATGCCCTCAACGCCGTTAATTTGCCGCTCTAAGATAGTCGTAACCGTATTTTCTACAACTTCAGCAGTGGCTCCGACATAGTTAGCAGTAACATTAATTTGAGTCGGGCTGATCTCTGGATATTGATCTGTGGGCAATGTTGGAATACTGATTGCTCCTACCAGCAGAATGATGATGGCGCAGACACTCGTAAATACAGGTCGCTTAATAAAGAAGTCAACAAACATGGGTATTAGGTATTGGGGATTAGGTATTAGGGATTGGGTGTTGTATTGGTTGTTGGGTATTTAAGTATTGGGTCTTAAAGATTGGATATTTAGGTATTGGGAAACTCTTCCCCAGTCACGCCAGTTCGCTCAACGGAGGACGCCTCCGCACGCGACTGGCTCCCCAGTCCCAGTCCCCATTTCTAAGATTCTGGAACGATTGGAACACCATCCCTAAGATTAAGCAAGCCTGAGATAACAATTTTCTCTTCTGGCTGTAATCCTTCAAGAACTTGGTAATTATTACCTCTGATATCGCCTAGCTTCACCCGCTTTTGTCGAGCTACTTGTTGAGACACACCTTCGGGAGATTTTTCTGTTTGAACTACATAAGCAAAAGTTTCCCCAGCTACACGAGTTATTGCTGTCGTTGGGATTAAGACTCCAGACCGCTGATTCCAGATCACTCTAGCCCGTACTAATTGATCTGCACGTAGCTGACCTTTAGAGTTGCTGAAAAGTGCTTTGATCTGGATTGATTGCGTATTGTCGCTGACGTTAGGAGCAATGAAAAAAACTCGACTAGTACCCAGGCTTTGTCCTTGGGCATTCATGATCTCTACTGGCATTCCTTTACGCAATTGCGATCCCCGTTCTAGTGGCACAGAGATTTGAACTTCTAAAGGCCGGTTTTGAGTGATGGTAGCTAATTGTGTAGAAGTATTAACAAAATCACCAACTTTCACTGGGATGTCACCAACTGTGCCATCAAAGGGAGCGGTAATTTTGTAGTACTGGAGTTGGACTTGTTGTCCTCTGGTATTTGCATCAGCTTGCAATAAGGCTTTTTCAGCCTGTAATATTGTGGCTCTTTGTGCTTGAATTCGAGAATCAATTGCACCGAGTCTAGCTCTAGCTGTGGCGAGCCTGTTAGCATATTGCTCGCTAGTCTGTCGAGATACGGCTCCTTGGTCTGCCAGGTCAGAATACCTTTTGTAATCTTGCTGGTTTAACTGTACATCAGCGACGTTGGATAGTCGTTCTGCTTCCAGGGATTTTAGTGTAGCGCGAGCATTCTCCAACTGAGCCACAGATGCTTGAGCCGCAGCATTAATTCCACTGAGTGCAGCTTGTTGCTCTCTGGGATCTACTTGGATAATTGCTGCTCCTGCTGCAACTGGATCTCCTGATCTGACAAATATTTGGGTGACTTGACCCTGAATTCTGGGCTGGAGGCTGACAGAGCGCCGGGATTCTAGGCTAGCAATAAAATCTGAACTTTCCTCAATTGTGCCAGTTTGTACTGTCGATAGCTTTACTCTCACCCCTGGAGGTTGAGCATTAGCAGTTGCCGGTGCTGAATCTTGCGGATTGAGTAAACGCAATACTATAGCTGCTCCGCCCCCAAACACTAGTAGTACAGCTAACAATAACCAAAGCCACCGCCGTTTTCTAGGAGGTGGCTCAAATGAGGTTTGTGGAATATTTTCTCCAAAATCAGTTTGAGGCTCAGGGGATGTCATGGCTTACGAGGAACCTAAAGAACAAATTAACTTGAACTTAATCAGGATTCTATCTGTCGATATTGAAATTACTTATTTAGCATGAGGTTTTGTCGCAAGTTATGTGTTACTCCATCTAAATATACATTTTTATAATTTTGTCTAAATCTACCGAAAGGTGAATGATAAAACAAGCTTAAAAATGATGTGATTCCGTTATAGTTTCAGAGATTGCATAAAATCTTCTAATTTTGCTATAATTATGCGCTCTAAATTCTAAATTTCGGTATATAAACAAAAGACACAAGGATCACCTAATCCAAACTGTGAAAACTTATCAAACTTCAACAGTGATTATTAGCTTAATGTTTTTATCCTACAAAAAATCCTTCTTTATTTTTTAAATGTAATTTAGCTTTAGTATCAAAGGTTTTATTTAACTTTAAATCAAGTTTAGGTTAATTATTCACTTTTAACAGTATGAAAAAGTAATATGTCGTCAGGTTTTTCAAATGTCATTTATATTAATTTATATAAATTATGTGAGTAAAAGTCTGAAAATGTCATGTTGAGTTTTGTTTCATATTGAAATTAAGAGATATTTCTGTTCTGCGATCGCACAATTTTCAGATGACTGCGTAATACTTTTATTCCTTGCATTTTGATTGATTTGGGCGGACTTATTGCTATAGAAAGTACTACTTTCACTCTCCTAGCTATATTTGCTAGTTATCTATCTTCATTAATTTTATATATCAATTATCAGCGAGCAAATGAATAACAAAAAAGCAATTTTTGAATAATATTTTTACTTATCTCTGATGTCAGGCTTGTTTTATTTAGATATCTGCATTCAGAAAAATACATTACACCTTAAAAGGGCTAGTCTGCTTACATTTGAATAATGGTAATTCGCAAAACTTAAATTACAAACCCTATATTTAGAGACGAAAAGTAAAGAGTTCTCGTTAACTAATCGTGCCTTGAAGAATCAGGCATAATCGTCTGCTGGAGATTTACGCCGCTAAGGTTAGCTCCTCTAAGGTTAGCTCCTCTAAGATTAGCTCCTCTAAGATTCGCCCCTGCTAAGTTCGCTCCAGTGAGATTAGTCCATGCCAGATTAGCATCGGTCAAGTCAGCTTCACTCAGGTTAGCTCGTAACAGATATGCACCGCTTAAGTGAGCCTTAGTCAGATTAGCTTTGTACAGATCAGTTTTGTAAAGGTAGGCCCCCATCACTTCCGCCTCGTAAAGGTTTGCCTCGCTCAAGTTCGCCGCAATCAAGTTAGCTGCGATTAGGTTTGCAAAACTGAGGTTAGTTCGATGAAGCTTTGCTGCACCCAAATCAGCATCTCTTAGATTAGCGCCTCTCAAATCAGTGCCAATCAGGTTAGCATCAGTAATCACAGATTTTATCAGATTTGCCTCACTCAAGTCGGCTCCAATCAGATTGGCATGACTGAGATCTGCCTGTGTAAGTGTAGCGCCTCTCAAGTTAGCAATAGTGAAGTTAGCTGCACTCAGGTTAGCTTCAACGAGGATTGCTTTGTAGAGGTTAGCGCTGCTGAGGTCAGCACAGCTGAGGTTTGCTCGCACAAGTAAAGCATTACCTAAGTCTGCTCTGCTCAAGTTGCTCCCTTGGAGGTTTGCACCTCTAAGATTATTCCCTTGCAGGTTTGCAGCGCTAAGGTCTGGTTCAATCTGAGGATTTTTCTGTCTCCACTCAATCCATTTGACTGCACCTGCTTTGAGTAAAGCCAGATGCTCTCGATTTGCCATTTTTTATCCTTTACTCCTGACGTCCACTCTGAGCAACCCGTCCAGCTACATTTTCAATCGCCGCTAACGCTCCCGCCGCACCTGCAAGAATATCCCGTTCTTGTCCACCTAAGTAAAGCCGTCCAAAACTGCCTACAGCTTGAACCTCAAGAATATTAATCGATGCTGCTTTCTCCGCTTCATTCGCAGCTAGTGCGGCGTAAGCAGCAGGTTCAACTTCTAATACATATAGCGTTTGTCCTGCTAATAATAGCTGTCCCCGTCGTGTGCGATTGATGAGTTGTGTTTGGTAAGCATCAATGTTGCGGATAATCTGGGTGGAAACCACACGCGGTTTCAGACACTCTTCTTTTTTAACTCCTAGTGTCTCCAAAATCGCTTGACCAGCAGCTCGCGTTTCTCCTTGAGAGGCAGAATGAACTTCTAATAGACCATACAGGCGTTCAACTACCTGTACTCCTGGACGAACAGAAGCAGATTTGAGCGCTACATCAGTAATTTTATTTATTTCGATACCAGGAGAGATTTCAATCCACAATGACGTATCTCCTGGTAATGGTAAAAAACCTTGGGCTACTGTTCCTATGTATGCTGCATGTTGAGGTTGCAGGCTGTCGAGAAAGACGAAACTGCGTAGTTCGATTCCCAAGGTGTCGCTCTCCAGTCATAAGGGTAAAAGTTATCTATTGCAATATATGAGTGTAACGTTAAACTACCATCTGAATTTGTTGTGTGGCGATCGCAAGCTTACAGCAAGCTTGTAGTCATTACAATGCCAGTCCTGCTCTTGACTTTTGTACAGACGCGATCAATCGCGTCTCTACTCTTATCTAATTAATCCAAACTAAATTCTGGAAGCTCTGATTGCCCAAATAGCATATTTCGATCCACTGCTGACAAAACTTTATTGTTAGCACGATCAGAATTTAAACACCGACAAACCAATTGCGCGACATCTGCACGATTAATAGTGCCAATAATGCGTGGATCTTCACTTAAAATGCCATTACCCGTTGCTGGATCAGATTTTAGTCCGCCAGGACGAATGATTGTGTAGGTTAGTCCACTAGCAATTAAATATTGTTCAGCTTTGTCTTTCTCGGCTAAAACAGGGCCCAGTGTTTGCAAAACTTGGGGAGGCACAGCAACGGCACTATTCCCAGTCCCAATTGAAGATACAAGAATAAATTTTTTCGCTCCAGCTTTGAGAGCCGCATCGATCAGATTTTTATTACCAAAGTAATCTGGTCTTTGAGCGTCTGTAGGTAAGCCGCCAAGTGTACTGATAACGGCGTGGATAGGTTCTGTGAGTATTGCACGTTCTACATCACCAACATTCAAAGCATCTCCCAAAACCACCTGAATACCCATTGCTTCAAGTTCAGCAGCACTAGCTTCTGTTCTCAGAAGTGCTTTTACTTTTAGCGATTGTGCTGTTAAATATGTGGCAATTTCTCTACCAACGCCGCGACTTGCTCCAGCCAGAAAAATGTAAGATGCACTTGTCATAATGATTTAGGATTTTTGGTTATTTAGACAAACTTATTTCACTACTAACAAATCAATTAAAACAAGAAGTAGCGCTGGGTCATAGGTAAATTAGAAGCAGGTTCGCAAGTTAACAATTCCCCATCGGCTCTGACTTCGTAGGTTTCGGGATTAACTTCAATGTGTGGTGTAGCATCGTTGTGTTTCAAATCCTGCTTCCTGATATTACGGGTGTTAGAAACAGCTGCGGTTCGAGTGGTTAAGCCTAGTTGTTCAGGTATATTTCTATTCAAAGCTTCTTGAGAAATGAAGGTAATTGAGGTAGCGCCAATGGCTCCGCCAAAAGCGCCAAACATTGGACGCATATAAACGGGTTCGGGGGTGGGAATACTGGCATTAGGGTCGCCCATTTGTGCCCAAACAATCATTCCTCCTTTAATGACAAGCTCTGGTTTTACGCCAAAAAAGGCAGGTTTCCATAAACACAAATCAGCTAATTTACCTTCTTCAATAGAACCGACGTAATCAGCAATTCCATGAGCGATCGCAGGATTAATCGTGTATTTTGCAATATAGCGCTTAGCCCTAAAGTTATCATTGTTTGGGGAACTTTTCTCAGGAGATAACGGCCCTCTCTGGACTTTCATCTTATGAGCAGTTTGCCAAGTTCGCAGAATGACTTCCCCGACTCTGCCCATTGCTTGGGAATCGGAAGCCATAATGCTAATGACGCCCAAATCATGCAAAATATCCTCAGCTGCGATCGTTTGTGGGCGAATTCTAGAATCGGCAAATTTGACATCTTCCTCAATGTTCGGATCAAGGTGATGGCACACCATCAACATATCCTTGTGTTCAGCTAAGGTATTGATGGTGTAAGGACGAGTGGGATTTGTCGAAGCGGGTAAAACATAATCATATTGGCAAACTTTTAAAATATCAGGCGCATGTCCACCACCTGCACCCTCGGTGTGGAAAGTGTGAATCACACGTTCTTCAAAAGCTGCAATTGTCTTTTCCACAAATCCTGCTTCGTTGAGGGTGTCAGTGTGAATGGCGACTTGTACATCATATTCATCAGCAACACTAAGACAAGTACGAATGGCCTCTGGCGTAGTTCCCCAGTCTTCATGCAGCTTTAAACCGATGACTCCAGCCGCAACTTGTTGGATTAAGCCATCACGTACACTGGTATTACCTTTACCCAAGAAACCGATGTTTACAGGAAAAGCATCAGCCGCTTGTAACATCAGGTGAATGTGCCAAGGGCCAGGGGTGCAAGTGGTGGCGGTAGTACCAGCCGCCGGGCCTGTACCACCGCCAATCATGGTTGTAGTTCCAGAGGCGATCGCGGTTTCGATTTGTTGGGGACAAATAAAGTGAATGTGGCTGTCAATGGCTCCCGCTGTAACAATTCTGCCTTCTCCGGCTATAACTTCTGTACCTGGCCCAATGATAATATCGATATTATCTTGAATATTGGGATTGCCTGCTTTCCCAATTTTGAAAATTTTCCCGCCTTTAATGCCGATGTCGGCTTTAACGATGCCCCACCAGTCGAGAATCAAGGCGTTGGTAATTACCGTATCTACAGCGTTATTTTTATCGTCACCATTAATGATGGGAGATTGTCCCATACCATCTCGGATCACCTTACCGCCGCCGAATTTTACTTCTTCGCCGTAGGTGGTGTAGTCTCTTTCAACTTCGATAAATAATTCTGTATCAGCAAGGCGGACGCGATCGCCAACAGTCGGGCCGAACATTGCCGCATAGTCTTGTCGTTTGATCCGATAGCTCATGTTTTTCTTCCTAATTAAGCGTTCTCATCAACAAGATGTATACTGACGATACAGAACGCGCTCAACTGTGAGCATAACTCGATGGACAGCATCGGCATTGGGAAAGGTTTTTGCAACATCAGGTTCCGCAACGTGATCTTTAATGATTACCGAGTAATACTAGGATCAACCTTCTTTAAGTAATCGTGAAAGATTTGATATGCAGTTTTATGGTTGCCTTCTGGAGTCATATCGCACAACCACCATATAGGGCTACTTTGATAGCACCTTGGTTGATCTGTTGCAATTAACCGACCGAGGTGTTCACAATTCCAACCAAAGAAAGTGTACTCCCAACTAGCAAAAACATGAATAGCTTGTTTGAGCCGCTCAATTGTTTGCTTTGGCTCAAAAGCGATATGGTCAATACCAAGAACGAATTTTGCTTCCTTTCTTTCAAATGGACACAACCCACGACCTGTATCAAAAATATGTATATCTGACATACCAATCCCGTAATGCCAGAACGGATCGGATGGATTTTGCCAGTTCAATAAACGTCCGTATCGTTGACTCCAAGGGTCAGCAAGACGCTCGATTGCTTCTATTATGTTTTCAATTTGGTCTAGGGATAACGGCATACATCAAATACGGATTCATTAGCTACTGGAAATTTAGCACTTTTATCCCTGAGATATTAGACTTCTTACAAAAATCGGAATGAGACCAAAATAAACCACAGATGAACACAGATAAACACCGATATTTATATGTATTCATCTGTGGTTAGATTTAATAAATCTCGACTTATGCAAGAGATCTATTGAGGATGCGATCGCTCAAGTATCCGATTCTTTATAAGATGTTCAACAGCAGAACAACGATTAAGTATCTACCACTCACTGGTATCAACCTGCTCACAATCTTGCTCAATTGCCTCACGCATTAACTGGAGATCATCGGGTGGTATTGAACCTGCAAAACGTAGCAATTGTTGCCCTGGAGTCCCTTGAACTTGAGATTTCGTCAGTATCCGAGCAAATTCAAGTACTTGCCATCGCAGGTGTTGTGGCATCACTCTTAGTTGCTCGATTACCTCGTCGATGATAGATATGTTCATAGTCTTACAACCCCATGACTGTGCGATAATGTGCTTCAATTTGCGCCACGGTTTGAGATTTGCGCTGGGTATCCCATTGACTGCGGTTAAATAGTTCTTGCCGCAATTCATCAACGTTAATTGTTGTTACTTTACCATCAGCAATAACTTGCTTGCCATTCACCCAAGCACTATTCACAACATTGGTGGGACGCCCCAAAACTAATAAACCAATGGGATCTGTACGGGGTAATAAAGATAAATTAGTCAGGTCATAAAGTACCAAATCGGCTTGTTTTCCTGGAGTGAGGGAACCGAGTTTATCTGCTATATTCAATCCCTTCGCGCCTCCCAAGGATGCCATTTCCACTGCTTGCCGGGGCGTAATCCAATACTGATAATCTGAGTCTGTAACGTTGTGCAAAATGGAACCCATTTTGATGGCTTCTAGCAAGTCTTGGGAATCATTGCTGGAAGCGCCATCACAACCAAAAGTCACGTTTACCCCAGCTTGGCGGTATTTTAAAATTGGGGCGATGCCACTGCCTAAGCGCAGATTACTCAGGGGATTATGAACGACTGTAGATTGAGTTTCTGCAAGGATGGCGATGTCAGCATCATTTAAGTGGACACAATGAGCTAGTGTGGTGCGATCGCTCAAGTACCCAATTCTTTTAAGATGTTCAACAGCAGTACAACCGTATTTTTCTTCGGCAAGTTTTTCCTGTGCTTTGGTTTCCAGTAAATGGGAGTGACGACAAAGATTATAGCGTGAGCTTAACTCAATACATCCTTCAAATAAAGCATCAGTACACAATTGTATCCCCGTTGGGGCGACTAAAATATTTACACCCTCATCCGGGCGATGAAGTTGTCTCACCGCCTCTTCAATGATTTCCAATGTGGCCGCAGTTGAGCGAAAATAAGGCTCGTGAGTTTGTGCTGATTCCCCCGATGGCATCCCTGCTGTGAGAGATTCATCTTGAATCAAGGGGGCGATAAAGGCACGAATCCCAACTTCTCTGTAAGCGCGAGTTGCAGTGGCGATCGTTTCTAACTCTTGTCCTGGAATTAACACCAGATGATCTACCACACTTGTACCGCCAGAAAGTAGGGTTTCCACCGCAGTTCCCAAGGCGCTGAGATAAACCTTTTCTAAATCCAGAGGTGCAAAATCATACAGTTCCGCTAGCCATAGTTCTAAGGGCAAGGCTGACATGATCCCGCGTTGCCACATCTCTGATGAGTGGGTGTGAGCGTTAAAGAAGCCAGGAAGCAACAGTTTATTGTTACCATCAAAGGCAGTACCGACAACATCTAAATCGGCTGCAATGGCGGCAATCTTCCCGTCCACAACCTGTAAATCTACGGTTGCATAACTGTCATCGGTGGCAATTAAAACATTCTGGATGGTGATCACGATTTTAACCTTGATTAAGTAATTGAACGCTCAACAGAATTTCAAGTTACAAAATAAAAAAGGTGTTGGGTGTTGCAATTTTATGAATATGGCTTTTCGGACATTGGGAGTTGCACCAAATGCTTGGACTGTGAATCATGCGATCGCAGATATTACTCGTCCTCACAAGACCCCACAACCCGTTATCTTATCAACAGAAACTAAAACCCTGCGCCTAGATTTGGCAAAAGCTGCCATTCTTGTCATCGATATGCAAAACGACTTCTGTCACCCTGATGGTTGGTTAGCGCATATCGGCGTGGATGTAACTCCGGCGCGAAAGCCTGTTGACCCTTTAATCAGCTTACTTCCTGAACTGCGTGACGCTGGTGTCCCGGTAATTTGGGTCAATTGGGGAAATCGTCCCGACTTACTCAATATCAGCGCCGCCTCGCGTCACGTCTACAACCCCACAGGTCACGGCGTGGGATTGGGCGATCCGCTACCTAGTAATGGTGCTAGGGTACTTTTGGCAGGTAGTTGGGCGGCGGCGGTTGTAGACGAACTAGAACAGCTACCGGAAGATATTCGTGTGGATAAATACCGCATGAGTGGCTTTTGGGATACTCCTTTAGATAGTATCCTGCGAAACCTGGGAAAAACGACACTATTTTTTGCTGGTGTCAATGCTGACCAATGTGTGTTCACTACGCTATGTGACGCTAACTTCTTAGGATATGATTGCGTTTTAGTTAAAGACTGCACAGCTACAACTTCTCCCGAATATTGTTGGCTGGCGACACTATATAACGTGAAACAATGCTTTGGTTTTGTCACTGATTCACAAGCAATATTAACAGCGCTGAATAATCCTGAATCAACAGGAGGAGATAAATAAATGCACGCTACTCGTTGTGTAATTCCTATTATCAAATCTCCCAAAGATTACCAAGTATATCGCATTAGTCCTCACGACTCTAATCGATTAGCAATTATCTTCGATTCAACAAACGCTAATACTTCCTTGACTTGCTGCATAGAAATTTTTGATGTTGGTGGACAAACACCGCCAAATCGTCATCAGTGGGCGGTGGAAATGTTTTTCATCCTCAAAGGGGAAGGAATAGCCATGTGTGATGGCAAGAGTGTCAAGATACAAGCAGGAGATAGTTTGTTAGTGCCTCCGACTGGTACTCATTTAATTAGAAATACAGGTTCCAGCCGCTTGTATACGCTAACTGTGATGGTTCCCAATGAGGACTTTTCTGAACTAATTCGCAGTGGTACACCAGTGGAGTTAGATGCGGAAGATATGGCTGTGCTAGGGAGATTAGATGCTTTGATGCCTTGTTAAAGATATTTGGAACCACAGATGATCTCAAGGGGCACAATATATTGTGCCCCTACTCGTTTACGAGTATTTATAGCAGCTCTCAATTGTGTGAACTACGCCAAAAAAAACTTAACTTCCAGTCCCTTCCTCAAAATTGAGGAGCCAGTGCCGTGGGCGGGTATCCCGACTTGAGGCGACTGACGTCGGCTTTTGTCTAACGCGTCTTGTGGTTAACATTTGTATTGCCGTGCCATCAAAATGCAATCTCATGACCGCAGAGTCGACAGGGCATTGTTTTTGGAAATCAGGCTGATTTTATTCTCTCGTATGATATCAATCCCACGCTTCTCTGCGGCACGATCGTTTCAGCTATTGCGTGACAGATGGTGACAACTTCGCTACTTTTACCCCGAATTGGAATTTCAATTACAAATTCTGCTCCCTTCCCTGGACTTGAAATACAGCGTAACGAGCCACCTTGCTTTTCACTCACAATCTGATGGCTAATCGACATCCCCAACCCTGTCCCTTTACCTGTAGGTTTAGTCGTGAAGAAAGGATCAAACACTCGTTGTTGAACTTCCTCTGGCATCCCTGAACCATTGTCAGCGATCCGAATAGCAATGCGATCGTCTCCCAGAACTTCTGTGCGAATCCAAATCGTAGGTAATAGAGTAGAACTGTTAGTATCGTCTATTGCCTTCTCCAAAGCGTCAATCGCATTGCAGAGGATGTTCATAAACACCTGGTTCATTTTTCCTGCATAGCATTCCACTGGGGGCAAATCGCCGTACTCCTTGAACACCTGAATTGCCGGATAATCTGGTCTTGGCTTCAGACGATTCTGGAGAATCATCAGCGTGCTGTCAATGCCCTCATGAATGTCTACAACTTTGATCTCAGCTTCGTCATGGCGGGAGAAGTTACGCAGGGACTTGACTATTTCGCTAATTCGTTCAGTTCCAATTTCCATTGATGAGATGATTTTAGGCAAATCTTCTCTCAGGAACTCTAGGTCAATTTTCTCTTTTTTAGCCTGAAGCTCTGGTATGAAATGGGTGACCTGAGCCTCATAAAACTGTAGTAATTCTAGCAAATTATTAGTATAATGACCAACATGATAAATATTGGCGTGTATGAAATTGACTGGATTGTTAATTTCATGAGCGATACCCGCCACCAACTGACCCAGTATGACTAATTTTTCTGATTGCACAAGCTGAACTTGAGCCTGTTGTAAGTCGTGCAGTGATTGAGAGAGTTCCTGGGTTCGTTCTGTCACCAGTTGCTCTAACTCCTGAGTGAGCTTCTGTAATGCTGTTTCTGCGACAGTACGTTCTTTAATTTCTTGTTGCAAACGTATATTCTGCTCTTCCAGTGTGGCGCTCATTTGTCGCAGCTTGACATGGATCTGGACACGGGCTAGCACCTCCATTTGCTGAAAGGGTTTGGTGATGTAATCCACAGCACCTAGAGACAGACCTTTGACCTTATCTGTTGTCTCAGTCAGGGCAGTCATAAAAATTATCGGGATATCTTTTGTTTTTGGATTTGCCTTTAGTCGGCGGCAAGTTTCAAATCCGTCAATTCCCGGCATCATCACATCCAACAAAATCAACATCGGTGGATCGTATTCGACCTGTTTGATGGCACTTTCTCCATTTATTGCCACTGCAACTTCAAATCCAGCGTCTGTTAGGGCTTCTGAAAGTACTTCTAAGTTTGTGGGTGTATCATCCACTATCAAAATTACACTGGTATCTAAGGTATTCATATATAATTACTTTGATTGAGGTAGATGGTGAGAGATCAACCATTAAAAGTTTGAAGTTCAGCGGGCTTCAGTTCAGATATTTGTTAATAAAGCTTTGAAGTTTTTCTATTTGAAAACTCTGAGCTAATTGATAAATCTCTTGAGCAAATGGAGCCAATTGATAATCCATTTTTGCCAACTCATCTGCATACTTTTGAATTGCTTTAATGCGACCTTTCAAAGCCAGTTCATATAGCTGATTTAGTTCTTCTACTCCAGGAGGTGTGATTTCTTTTGCAGCTGACAATGATGAGGAATTACCTTCGTCTGGGCTGAATTTGACATCAGGAGAAGACGCGATCGCATCTAAACTCTTTTGTTCATAAATCCAGTTTAGTTCTAGATGTAGCTGTAACTTTTCTAGCAGGTCAGAGGCTTGTACAGGTTTGGGAAGAAAATCATCAGCACCTGCATCTAAACTCTTCTGTTTGTCAGTCTCGAACACACTTGCTGATGAGATAATGACCTTGAGATTTTTGAACTCTGGCAAGTTTCGCAGATGGTGCATCATCTCAAATCCATCCATCACTGGCATAATCACATCGCTGATAATCAGGTTAGGAAGAAACTCGGCGGCTTTTATTAAACCGTCTTGACCATTTTCTGCCTCTGCAAGTTCAAAGCCAATTGGTTCTAGCAAGTTAACGATGACAGAGCGATTTTCCCAACGATCATCGACCACCAGGATTTTTCGTTTTTCACCCTTGAAACCAATGATTGCTCCTTGTTGAAAAACTTTAGATGTCTCTGCCCATTCTCTTGCTTCAGGAATCTCTACATCAAACCAAAAGGTACTACCTTTTCCCTCTTGGCTCTGCACTTTTATAATACTGTCCATCATGACAATAATTTTCTGACTGATAGTTAACCCCAGTCCAGTTCCTTCTGATTGCTTTTTGATATTCCCGACTTGCTCAAAGGGTAAAAAGATTTTCTCTAATTGATCGTTGGTCATTCCCACGCCAGTATCTTCAACTTGGAAGCGAATGCGGTAGGTTGAAAGTTCGTCTTGCTGGTTACTTGTGAGCTTCTGAGTTTTAACTAGGAAAGTTACTTCACCCTTGTCAGTAAACTTGATGGCATTGCCCAGTAAATTAATCAAAACCTGGCGCAACCTTTTTTCATCAGTGTGGATGCCAAGTGGTAGTTGATTATTGGGTTGATAAACAAAGTTAACGCCCTTTTGCTCAGCTTTAATACGACAAATCTCAACAACACCCTGGAGAAAGGAAGGAAAATAAAAACTTGTGGGATGCAGTTCCATTTTCCGGGCTTCGATTTTGGAGAGATCAAGAACATCGTTAATCAGGGTCAGTAGGTGTGAGCCACATTGGTTAATAATGCTGATGCCTTTTTGCTCTTTCTGTGTTAAATTTTTTGAGCCTTTGAGGATCTGGGCATAGCCTAAGATACCGTTAAGGGGAGTGCGTAGTTCATGGCTCATATTGGCGAGGAATTCGCTCTTGGCTACGTTAGCACTATCAGCAGTTTCTTTGGCTTCCTTAAGTTCGGTGGTGCGTTCCTCAACCCGAATTTCTAGTTCTTCATTTGTCTTTGCTAATTTAGTGAAAGATTCGCGCAACTGCTGTGCCATGCGGTTGAACGATTGGGAGAGAACACTGAGTTCATTAACATGGGATTCTTCCACTTTCTGATCTAGCTCTCCAGAAGCGATCGCCTCCGAAGCCTGACTCAATTGCAGAATCGGTTGAGTAATCCAACGAGATGTATAGAACCCCAACACAATTGCCAGTCCTAAAGCTAACAGACACAACATGATTGTTGTATGGGTATTAGCGTCAATTTGCTTCATAAAGTCGGCTTCAGGCACAATAATGACCATCAGCCAATCTATCCCTAACTCATCGCGCCAAGGAGTGACCTGAACAAACTGACGCTTACCTTTGAGCGAAAATTCAAGTTGTTGGATATCGCGAATTTTACTTAGAGCACCAAAATTCTCTGTTAAATATTTTGCAGTTGCGTTAATCAGGGGATCTTTACTGTCTGAACCCTTAAAGCGTTGAGGTTTACCATTCACCAGCATGAAGGGTTGCTCATCACTGGAACTGGCGATCAACAGTCCATTACGTTCCAAGACGAAGGTTTTTCCCGATGGACTAACTTTTAAGTGGCGCAAGAAATCACTAATCTGTGAAAGCCTTTGTTCAGCAGCAATCACGGCAATCAGATTTTTGTTTGAATCATAGATGGGAAGGCTGGCAGCAATAGACAAATTAAAGGGTTCTACTAGCCAGTTATAAACTGGACTCCAGACAGGTTTACCTTGTTTAATTGCCTCTAAATACCAACCCTCATTTTGTGGAATAAATTCCCCATTGTCTTGAATAATCTTGATACGTTTTCCCTGGTTATCTGTTGCCCAACTGTAGAGATGATTGCTGCCATTGTACTTTTTTGGGGAAAGTTCATCGATGGTAATGCGTTGATCGCTAAAGAGATAGCCAGTAGCCAGGTAATCACCTGTGGGGAAGCCACAAAGGATATAGCCAATGTTAAATGAATTTAGTCGCTTCCAAAAAAACTGCCCTAGTTGTTCTCTGTTTTCTAAATTTATCAAGCCCATTTCTATTACATCCGAATTAAGCTGAATAACCTTGTGGGGAATCTCCATGTAGCTATCCAGGCGTTGCTCAATACGTTTACTGACTTCACTTTGCAACCGACTCACCAAGTCACTAACAGCCTTCTGCCCATTGCGTAGTGATAGGTATCCAGTCAGCCCTACAGCTGCAACGATTTGCAGGACAAAGGGAAAGACAAGAATTAGACGCAGTGAGACTTTTTTGGATTTGCTAGAGCTAGAAACCTGACCAGAGAAGCTTTTCGATGACATAAACCTATGGACTCACATTGGCACAGTTTGCTAAATATAGAATTCCCAAATTGAATTTGAAGTTTACTTAAACAGAGTTCAGGAGGAGCCAGTTGCTCCACTTGGGGTTTCCCCAAGTGGAGCAACTGGTGTTCAGGAACCAGAATGTTCACCACCAGTTGTTACGTTTGTTACCTGCATAGAGAGTCCTGCTCTGCTTGCAGATTCTTCTTCGTCTTTGCTGTTTGTAAGAGATCACTTGAACTGGTACTTTGGCACATAGAAGGAACGCAACAATGGTAGTAGTAACACCAAATAAGTAGAGAGGATAAGCCGAGAGTGCAAAAGACCAATGTTTAAGGGCGAAAAGATTGAGTATATGCGCTGCCGAAAATAGCATCCAGGTAAGTAGATCTTCTGTCTCAGGCTTATAGTATGACTTTCTAATTGTGGGTAGTGCGCCCAGAAAATCAATCATGATATTGATTGAGAGCGCAATTAGGGGTGAACTAAACCGCCACCAGAGGAAGAGACTGATGCCAGCACCCAACATACAGGCTCTGTCAAAGCGATTCCAGCCTCCTTCTCCATACTTAAGAGCAAGAATAGCAACAATGAGATGACCAATCGCAGAACAGACTGGAACCCATATCGTGTTATCCGCACCAGAAAAGTAATAGCTGGTGGTAAGTATGAGACCTACAATCGCCCAAATCCACCAAGTTGCTCGATTAGGTCGAGTTTTGCCTTGAAAGATTGTGACTAAGTACGGCACAAAACCTAGTAGAGAGAGAAAACCGGCGGTTATACCAATTACTGCTTGCCAGTTCAGCATATTTAATAATCCAATAAATCCATGAAAGGGTAGATGCACCAAAGAGGCAAGAATTCTCTGCCCCAGTGTTCAAGATCAAATTTATGTTCTAACCCTTACACTGGACTGTGGCCGAATGATTCTGAACTGGGGAAAATAATAATCTAGCAGTTCACCAATCCAAAAATAATGGGTGTAGGTCAGGTAAAGGGTAAAGGAAATAAACCTTTCCCCCGCCAAGTTTTTTTGGCGGACTACTAGAGTCCACAGTCCATTGTCTGAACTTCAGAACTAAACTGAACTTTCTCATGACTCTGAAGCAGTTCCAGACATTCCCGATAAATCTCTCTGAACAAACGCTGTTGTAACTCCACAAATGCTTTATAGCCTTGAAACACCCATTCCATAATTTGCTGCTCCGATTCAGGCCGATAGCGGATTAACATATTTAGAGCCTTCAACACATGCACAAAGTGTCTAGCCTCCGCACCGGAACCCTCATGCTTGCCGTGGATGACGACATAGCACCAAGGATCGTAATGATGACCCCGAATTTTAACAGGGGGAGTTCTCTCTCTAAGGTAGCGATCAAATCCAGTACCTTTGTTTTCGTAGCGGATAATCATGTCTAACAACGCATATTCGCTATCGCCCAACATTTCAGAAGCTGCATGAAATCCTATTGCCTTAATCAAGGAAGCAATATCGCCAGGAGTTCCCGCATAGCCAACCATTACCTCATCCACGATCGCATTCAGCCAAGTTGGAACCTGAGAAAATTGGTTGCGCTCTTCAGCGGAAAGTCCTGCATAGTCTCCCGCCGTCTTTAGAAACAATTGAGCTAATTCGCGGTGGGTAATTCCGTGTGCACCTTCATCAGATGCCGCAACCATAACCTCAGCAGAAATCTGGAATCCCCGATCTGCTTCTTCGATCACTAATATCTCTGCATCTACAAACAAATAGCGAGACATAGCTATAGAACTCGCAAGGCGGGCAATCACTGAAGATGCATAGCCATTAAAGTAGCTATAGCGCTGGAATAATAGATATAACGCAGTAGGGTTTTGTGCAGCCAAGCGAATCGTTGATGTTACTGTCTCATCTAGGTCTGAGAAATTAACCAATTCCTTAAAGATATTTTCAGAAAAGAGTGTCATAACTAAATTTTGTATGCTGCCAATTTCACTTTATTTCCAAAACAACTTGCTGGCTTCGAGAAGATTACTGGTTGTGTTGTGAGAATCGGTGACAGACTTTAATTTTTTTAGTTGCGGTCTGGTTAAGTGTTCTTAGGGTTTAATTAGAGCGTCTTTATAAAGTTTTTAATTGTTAATAAATGGTTGCTTTTTACAAAAAACTAGCAGTTTTCAGTACTTATTGTGTAGATAAAATGAAGTTTTATATTTAAAACGCTCATGAGCCTTGAAAAATCATCAATGGGTTGATAAAGATTTAAAAATAAAGTTATAAGTAGAAGCGCTAATCATTAGTAAGTGTTGGATAGCTGTGAATAAACTGAAAATGAGGTAACAAATAAGCAAATCCGGAGAATATTACAGCAAAAAAAATACGCTTACCTCTTGGCAAAATGCACCCTCAAGGACAAACAAGACCAAAAAAGAGAGAAGCGTAAGTGCAAGCAATAAACTCAAGATTATCATATTTATGCTCAAAATCCTCCCCAAACAAACTGCCTCAATGTACACTCGTGATGGAGTGCGCCTAGATGCAGATATCTACCGCCCCGATGCAGATGGTAAGTTTCCAGTATTATTAATGCGACAACCCTATGGACGTGCGATCGCTTCTACTGTTGTCTATGCTCATCCTACTTGGTATGCTGCCCACGGTTATATTGTGGTAATTCAAGATGTTCGAGGACGTGGCACATCTGAAGGTGAATTCAAGTTATTTATTAATGAAATTGCTGATGGCGAAGATGCAGTAAACTGGGCGGCAAAACTACCTGGTAGTAATGGCAAAGTTGGTATGTATGGTTTTTCCTATCAGGGAATGACTCAGCTATATGCCGCAGCTGGCAAACCCAGCGCCCTCACAACAATTTGCCCTGCCATGATTGGTTATGATTTGTATACAGATTGGGCTTATGAAGGAGGCGCATTCTGTTTGCAAACTAATCTCGCTTGGGCAATTCAATTAGCTACTGAAACTGCACGTTTGCAAGGTGATAAAACAGCTTATCAAGCATTATTCGCTGCTTCTCGCAATCTGCCTTTAAATAATCCAGAAATACTGAATAATCTTGCGCCTGAATCGTTTTATCATGAGTGGTTAGCACATCCTCAACCAGATGCATATTGGGAACAACTTTCGCCCAAAAGCCACTTGCAAGCTGTTGATTTACCCATGTTCCACATCGGGGGATGGTTTGATACCTACCTGCGCGGGACTCTGCATTTATATCAAGATATGGCAGCCCGTAGCACTAAACCACAACATTTGTTAGTCGGGCCTTGGGCACATTTGCCTTGGAATCGCAAAGTTGGCGATATTGATTTTGGTACAAAGGCGGCGAGTCCTGTAGATAGGATGCAAATTCGCTGGTTTGACCAGTTTCTCAAAGGTATTGATACAGGATTGCTTCAGGAAGCGCCTGTTTGCTTGTTTGAAATGGGAAGTAATTTTTGGCGTAGTTTTCCTAACTTACCTATACAAAACCAGAAATCCTATTTTTTGTCAACCACCGGAATTGCCAGCATCCGAGAAGATTCAGGAACCCTTAGCACTGAAATCTCAACACTCAGCACTACTGACGTATTGGTTCATGATCCTTGGCGACCAGTTCCGGCTGTGGGTGGTCATGCAGCAATTCCAGCTGGTGTATTTGAGCGATTGCATATTGATTGTCGTTCTGATGTCTTAACTTACACTAGTGAAGCATTAATAGAAGACTTGCATTTGGCGGGGAATGTGACGCTGGAAATCTGGAGTAGTGCCGATCAACCCAGTTATGATTTATGTGCAGTGCTGTCAGAAATTTATCCCGATGGGCGTGTGTTCAATTTAACTCAGGGTTATGTGCATTGCCCCGATGGGGTAAATAATGTTTCTAGAAAAGTTCAATTGCAAGCGACTTGTATACGAATTGCTAAGGGAAACGCCTTACGTCTGAGTTTGAGTGCCGCATGTTTTCCGGCATACGCGATGAATGGTAATGGTGCAGTTATTAGTAGTGATAGTTTATTGAATGCTCAAGTTATCACTGTAACGGTAAGTTGTGGATCAACTCATCCATCACAAATTGTTTTACCTGTGTATTTGTAATAGTCATCTACGAGTATCAAAGACTCATCCGCGAGTATCAAAGACTCGTCCGCGAGTATTAAAGACTCGTCCACGAATATCAAAGACTCGTCTGCGAGTATCAAAGACTCGTCCACGAGTATTAAAGACTCGTCCACGAATATCAAAGACTCGTCCACGAGTATCAAAGACTCGTCCACGAGTATCAAAGACTCATTTGCTAATGATTATACTAGAACACCGATTCAGTATTTAAGATAGGGGCGAGAAAAACCGATTATTTCGTAGAGACGTTGCAATGCAACGTCTCTACAGTCAACGATAATTGGTCGTTTTACCGAAAATAAATCGGGTTTTTGCGATTACTAAATCGATGCTCTAGTTAACTCCATAATTTTTTCAAACTGAAAGTTATGAGTTAAATCTATTAAATAGTTATTCAATACAGCATTTTCTGAGGGAATTTGCTCAATCAATTCTAAAATTAAATAATCGCTGCATTGGGCGGCGGCATTATACACCTTTGTTAGCCATTCAGATGACATTTGAGATAACAGAGGAACTAAATCTGTAGAAGTCAAAATTGGTTCTTCTTGTTGCTTTTGATTAGATATTTGCTGACTATCTTGGGAATAAACATATTGTAAACCTAGATATTCGCTCAATTTTTCTAGTAGTTGTTCTTCTCGGAAAGGCTTGTTAATAAAATCATCACAACCTACCTTTATCATTGCCTCTCGTTGTTCTTCAAAAGCGTTGGCAGTTAAGGCAATAATGATAGTATTGGTACGCTGTAATTCTTCACTATTCTCTTTTTCTCTAGATTTAATAATTTTTGTGGCTTCGTAGCCATCCATAACAGGCATCCGCATATCCATTAAAATCAGGTGTGGTTGCCATTTCTGCCAAAGAGCGATCGCTTCGATGCCATTTGCAGCCTCCTGGGTTACAAAGCCAATAGATGTTAATAGTTTAACTACGAATAAACGACTGTCTGTAACATCATCAACCACCAAGATGCGATATTCTTTTTGCTCTGGTGCTAAACCAATAATTTGGCGTTGAGTTTGTTGAGTCTGAATTTCGCTAGCTAAAGCTAGACTAATTGGAATATCAAAAGTAAATTTACTTCCCTCACCCACAGTGCTGGTGACGCTAATATCTCCTCCCATTAGTTGCACGTATTTGCGGCTAATTGCTAAACCCAGTCCCGTTCCCTGTTGGGATTTTCTGCCGGTTTCAGTTTGCCCAAAAGCTTCAAACAATAAGTCAATTTCTTGGGGAGCAATACCGGGGCCGGTGTCTTGTATCTCGAAGCAGAGATGAGGTAGTGGGGGAGTGGAAGAATAATTTTGAATTGTTTCCCCCTCCTGTTGTCCTCCTTGCTCTTTCATTTCCACTCGCAATGTTACCCTTCCAGTTTCGGTAAATTTGATCGCATTTCCTAGTAGATTGAGCAAGACTTGACGTAGTTTACTTGCGTCAGCTTGCACGTACTTAGGAAGGTTTGGATTGTATTCAAATATTAAATGTAGTCCTTTAGAGTTAGCACGGAAGTGTAACATCTCTTCGAGGTTTTCTAAGAGGCGAATGAAGTCAAAATTATTGACATTCAATGTTATTCTTCCAGCTTCGATTTTTGACATTTCCAGAATGTCGTTGATTAAGTTAAGGAGATGTTCGCCAGCACGATTGATGATTGCTAGGTTTTGCTGATGTTCTGTGGATAGAGAATGCTCATGGCTCATCACTTGGGTAAAACCGAGGATCGCATTGAGCGGGGTACGTAGTTCGTGGCTCATGTTGGCGAGAAATTCGCTTTTAGCGCGGTTAGCAGCATCAGCAGCTATAACAGTTTCTTGTAATACTTGTGATTGTCTTTGCGTTTTTGCGAGTAATTGTGCTTGTTGTAATGCAACTCCCAACTGATTGCCAATTTGAACTACGATGTTGATTTCTCCTGGTTTCCATTGGCGGGAACCAGAATTTTGATAACTCGCTAGTAAACCCCAAAGTTGATTACCACATAAGATGGGGACAATAATATAAGCTTTTGCCTGAAAGCGCTCTAAGAGGTTGATGTAACAAGGATGAAACCCAGCTTTGTAAATGTCTGGGACACAGCAGAAACTTGCACCTTGTGTGAATATACTACTTTGGGTTGTTTGCAGGTCAGAATCTTGCTCTTGGTTATTTGCGTTATTCAAAATTTTCGCTATGCAACAACCATCTTCTAAAATACCTTCTGTGAGATCAGGGTCATTGTTGTGTTCTTCTATCAAAGAAATCCAACCATTCCCTACTGACTCAGAGACAAATTCCCCACTCCAGTAAGGATTGAAACGATAAACGACGACACGATCGCAATTAAGTACTTGGCGTAATTCTTGGGTTGTAGCAGCAAATATAGTCTCCAAATCCAAAGTTTGGCGCATTCTTTGAATTACTTGGGCGATCGCTTTTTCTCGTTCTGCACTTTCACGCAAGGCTTCTTCTGCCAGTTTTCTCTCGGTAATATCTGTTACTGTACCGATATAACCTTTAATTTCTCCATCATCTCCAATTTCTGGTAAAGCTTGAGCAATTACCCAGGCTACTGTGCCATTAGGATGCAGGTAGCGATGCTCAGACCTAGATGGCACTCTCCCTTCTACTGCTGCTTCATACCATAAGCTCAGCACGCGATCGCGGTCTTCTGGATGTAAAGCATTTACCCAACCTCTCCCCAAAGACTCTTGTAGGGAAAGTCCAGTAATCTCAGTCCAGCGCTGATTTAAATATAAGGCGTTGCCATCACTATCCGCGTGGAATATACAAACTGGTGAGGCTTCTGCTAAAAGTTGATATCGCTGCTGACTTGACTGTAAAGCTAATTCTGCCAGCTTGCGATCATTGATGTCTGCCCAATAACCAACGCACTCAATAGGATTACCTACTTCATCACGAATTAACCTCACCTGTTCGTAGAACCAGTGATAAGTTCCATCGGCGTGTAACCACCGATATTCATACGAACTGTACTCTTGCTCAGAAAGCTCCGATAATTTTCCCAAAACAAAATCAACATCTTCTGGGTGAATGTGGTCGAGCCAGAAACTAGAATTGCCGAGAAATTCCTGGGCTTCGTAGCCAACCATGACCTTAACGTTCTCACTGATAAAAGTAGTGCCAAAATCCCCTGATGTTTTGCAGCTATAAATAACTACAGCACTAGAAGTAAGCAGATATTGCAGGCGTTCGTTGGCTAAGCGTAGTTCTTGTTCGACGCGTTTACGTTCGCGTAGTGCTGCTTGCAATTCGCTAATTTCTACCATCACTGTACCTACACCAGAGGGGCGATCATCCTCACCGGGAATTGGAAAATAAGAAATTAGGAAGTGGCGGATAATATCCGGTTGATTGGGTGATTTGCCGCTCAATTCCTGGTTGAGAATGGGTTTACCAGTCAACATAACTTGTTGATAGATTGGTTCTACTAAAGAGGCAATGTTAGGTAAGACTTCATGGATAGTTTTGCCGATATGATCTTTTTGGGGTTTTCCATTAATCTGTGCTAGTAGTTCGTTGATCTGCACAAACCGCAGTTGATTATCTAAAATGTTCATACCCACAGGAGCACTGCTGAAAAAGGCATTGAGGCGGGCCTCTCTTAGCGCCAATTCTCGTTCTAGGGTTTTGCGATCGGTGATGTCTTTGTGCGTACCTGTCATTCGCAAAGGCTTACCCCGATCATCACGCTCAAAAATCTGACCGCGAGACTGAATCCACTTCCACTCACCAGAGGAGTAGCGCATCCGAAATTCCACTTCATAAATGGGGCTAGCACCTTGGAGATGGGCGTTTAAGGCTGAATTGACTGCGGGCCAGTCTTCTGGGTGTACTAGTTGCTCAAAGGCTTGCTGATTTTCCTCAACTTCATGTTCTGCGTACCCCAGCATTTTTATCCACCGCCAGTCACGATAGATTTTGCCAGTACGGATATTCCAATCCCACAACCCCAAATCGCTAGCTTCTAAGGCGAGATGCAAACGTTCTTCGCTTTGTTTATGGGCGGCTTCTACCTGTTTGCGCTTAATCATCCCACCTAACTGGACAGCAACAGCACCTACTAACATCAGCAAGCGTTTATCTATTGGAACTGAGCTGCGTTTAAAAAACACCAAAATAGCCAATACTTGGTTCCCAGACAGTATGGGAACGCCAAAACCAGCTTTTAATCCTACTTTTGTGGCTTGTGGCGATCGCAAAAAAGTTGGCTTTGTAACCTGAGAAACATCCTCTATCCATTCTGGTTTCATGGTCTGCCAAACTCGTCCTGGTAGCCCCACCCCTGGAGGAAATTTGACATTTTGGCTTTGGCGGCAAAATTCCTCTAAACTATCTTGTTCACCGTACCAACCCAAACTATGTTCTAAAACAGTGCCATCTGCACTAGGTATCCATGCTTCGCCAAAATCCCAGCTGATGGTATGACAAATTAACCGCAAGACGAGGGTTAAAGCGCTGTTTAGATCTATGGCGCGAGTAATGGCTTGGGTTGTCAACAGCAGTAAACGGCTTTCATTTTCAGCCTGCTTGCGCTCAGTGATGTCTTTAGCTGTACCTAGTACATATTGTTGCCCATCAATCTCGATCATTTCTGCACTCAGCAGCGTTGTTTTGATCTCTCCATTGGAGGTGCGAAAATCAACCTCATGGTTGCGAATGGCTTTAGTCTGTTTGAGGATTTGGGTCAGCACAGCACACTGCTCTCGATTTACCCAAATATCCAATTCTTTATGGGTGCGACCGATGACTTGAGCACGAGAATAACCAAAAAACCGACAGAAGCTATCGTTAACTTCGGTGTAGCAGGTTTCTGGGAAAGTGGACAGGGAAATCGGGTCAGGAGATGATCTAAAAGCCGATGCTAATTTTTCTTCAGAAGCGCGTCGTGCTGCTTCTGCGCGTTGGCGTGAGCATGCTTCCAGCACCAAAGATACTAAATTGCTTGAGGAACGAGCAAAATTCTGGTCTTCTAGCGTCCAATTATGAGCAACACCCACCGCTTCCAGGCACAAAACTCCTACAGTCTTTCCCCCCACTCTGATGGGAGTATCGAGCAGAGAAATGATACTTAATGGAGTCAAATAAGACTCAGAAAATTTTTTGGTTCTGGGATCGGTGTATACATCATCTACGGTGATTAGTTGGTCTTGCTGTAAAGCTTGAAAATACGCTGGATAGTCTGCCGCTAAGAGAGAAAATCCTTCGCTATGTTGGTTGCAACTCTTTTCAAATAGATCTAGGCACTGGAGATTAATACCTCTTTTGTCATATAGCCAAATACTGGCTCGCTCAACTCCAACAGTTTTAGCACCTGCTTCTGTGATTTCACTCAAAGCTGCTTTCAAGTCGCCCTGATAAAGCACCTGATTTTTTGCCAATTGCGTTAGCACCAGGTTATAGTTGCGGAGCTTAATAGTATTTTGTTGTAGGGCTTGTTCTACCTGTTGGTGTTCTGTGATGTTACTAACTAAACCCTCTTTATTGCGTAAGGCGATCGCCACCATCAAATCAACAGTAGTACCATCTTTGAGCAATGGAGTTTTATAATTAATTTCTCTCAGCAGATGGCTACGGTCAAGTTGTTTTTGCAGGGCTTCCTCGCTGAGTTGGCAACTGCTAATATCCATTAAAATCGCTTCTATTTGTTTGTTGCGAGTATTCAACTCAAATGTAACTCTTTGCCGCTCTTGAATCTCCCCTTGTAATTGGGCATTTTGTTCTTTTAACTGGTTTTTTAACCTTTGGAAATTGAGTTGATTATGTATGCGAAATAAAACTTCTTGAGATTCTAATGGTTTCGTAATATAGTCAACATTATCTAATTCAAAAACTTTTATTTTTTTAGCTATTTCATCTAAACTGTTGAGAAAAATTATCGGAATATTTTGAGTCTTATAGTTAGCTTTTAAATGTTGATAAACCTCATAACCATCCATTTCTGGCATGATCATATTAAGCAATATCAAATCAGGGAGAAAATTCAGCACTGTGCTAATTGCCATCTGCCCTGAAATGAGTTTTTGAATCTGATAACCTTGGCATTGGAGGATATCTGATAAAAAATATAAATCTTCTGGACTGCTGTCAACTAATAAAATTTTTATCTGCTGAAAATCCATTGTCATATCAACCATTGAGTGAGTTTTCAATCAGAGATAAACTTTTGAGTAAACGTGAAAATGCTCAAGAACAAGTGTTCATAAATATAATTTACACGTAAATATCAAGTATCTTGCCCAAGATTAAGTTGTTACCCGTTTAATTTACAGAACTATGCGTTATGGCTCTCAAGAGCGGGGCTTTACTCAAATCAATCCTCCATCCCCAAGGGGGTGGAGGATTGAGCATTGGTAATTATTATTTATACCCCATGCGGCAGCTGATACTGGTAACTAACCAAGTCAGGAGTATGTTAAACATAATAACTCCTTGACTTATTTATCTATATAGTTAGATAGTTCAATGATAATTTAACTTTAGATTCAGTTTAAAAATAGACTTATTGCAAAAGTTGATTTTATTAAAATTAAACCACAGATGAACACCGATAAATTATCTGTCTTGAAAAGTTTCCTAGGTTGGGAAACCCCGTTCGCATGATTGCGTCTCCCCAACTCTTGGAGACGCTACGCGTTGGCGGAGCCTCTCCAAGAGTTGGGATAAGTCTACAGAACTTTTCGCTGTGTTTATCTATGTTCATCTGTGGTTCCAATAAAAACCTAGGATTTTTGCAAGATGTTTAATAATGTGACTAAAAAGTGATACAGATTTATTTAACAGGCATCAATTAATTTGAAAATGATTGTATATTTTAACATAATTTATCCGCTAATCTACTATTTTCTAATCTATTCCCTTAGATATATATCTTTAACTAACTAAGCAAAACTCTTGACAGATATGCCTGAAGTTTTATTTTGCTAAACCTATAATTAAAAGCTTGTGAATATCAAACTCCAAAAACTTACATAGCGTCTTTCAGTGAATTAAAATACCATCGAATACACTTAATCTATCAACATCCTTAGTTACCTATCTTTCTTAATATGTATATCTATGACATGGTGATTTTATAGTTTGGAATGAGATAAAGTAAAATCCAGCACTATGAACATTTTGCTAAGCTTCGTTACTTGAAGAGTTGCTACGGATTCTAAAGTAAAAAATTAAAATGTGTGCAAAATTGTAATTATGGCAAATTAGTAAAATATCATCTGTTTTCCAAGATTACCAATTACTTTGTTAACAAAAATTAAAGCGGCAAAAATGTATAATCAAAGGTAAATAATATGTATGTTGATCAAACACCACAAAGAAATGTAATAACCCATAGAAATTTGCATCAATTAACCCAGAATGAAGTCAGAAGAGAGCAAACGCAACCGAATCAATTCACTATTCCCGATGTAGTAATATCTTTGTCTCCTCTTGGTTTTATTTTTGGTTGGGTAGTTTTTTTTATTGCCTTGCGAAAAATCAGGACATTTTTAGATAATAAAATGGTGTTTACTATCAAGGGCTTAGATAAAGTCCCTTGTAAGAACTGTAAATTTTATTCAAACAATCATTATCTCAAGTGTGCAGTAAACCCTTCGATTGTTCTTACTGAAGAAGCGATGAATTGCTCTGAGTACTCACCCACTAAGAGCAAATTTCCTCCAAAAAATATGTTTTAAGAAAATAGTAGTTATTAAGCTGATTGTGATACCAAGTAGAAGGATTTAGCTTGTATTAAGTGGCTATAGGCATTTCAATATTTTACGTAGAGCGATAAATCGCTGACTACGAACAAAAGTTTTATTTTACATTTAATAATGTCTATCTAGTTGCAATTAGTATAAAATTCTAGATCGCGCTACTTCAGTATGGTCAGGTTTGCACACAACAAGCTGCTGCTAATTTTGCCTATTTATTTATCCCATCTGTTTGCCTAAATCTCGCTGTCGCTGCAACCAACTTGCTACATCATTGGCGGTGATGATGCCTTTTAGTGAACTATTTTGAGTCACTAGCACACGACGAACTCCCGACTCTTGCATTTTTTCTAATACATGAGACATCTCTTCTTCTGGACGGGCAGTAATTCCTTGATCTGTGGAAATCATCGTGTCTTTCACAGTACGATATACCCATTCTTCTCGTGGCACATCCTTGACCTGATTTAAGGTAATAATGCCTACAGGATGGCTATCTTGAGTTACTGGAAAAGACTGATAGCGACGACTGAGAAAATATTTATCTACTAAATCTTGTAGCGTCAGGTCAGCATTTACCGTTTCTGGGTAGGGAGTCATAATTTCTCGTGCTTTTACTCCTTCAAGAGTTGTACGAACCAAAATTTCTTCGTAGCTAGCTTCTGCGGCATTGTATAAGAACCAGCCAATCAAGATTAACCAGAGTCCACCTAACAAAGCAGAACCAAATAATTCCCAGAAACCAAGAGCAATTAGCAAATAAGCTAACCATTTACCACCGCTAGAGGCAATTTGAGTGGCCTTTTTTTTGTTACCAGTATACTTCCAGATAATTGAGCGGAAGACGCGACCGCCATCTAGAGGAAATCCAGGTAGCATGTTGAAGATGGCGAGAATGAGATTAATGGAAGCGAGGTAAGAAGCGACGCCAGTAACTACAATACTCCATCCAGCATTTTTGCCTACAAACCAGATTAAGCCAAAGAAAGCAGCAAGCAGCACACTGGTGAGGGGCCCAATTATGGCAATCTGGAATTCGTCTCCAGGATTCTCGGCTTCCATGCGAGTGCGAGAGACACCACCAAAGATAAATAGAGTGATGCCTTCAACGGGAATTCCTTTACTCCTAGCTACAAAGGAGTGAGAAAGTTCATGAGCAAGCAGTGACGCGAAAAACAGCAGAGTTGCTACTAGGCCCATGCCAAAATAGGTGGCGTTGGAAAGTCCTGGATAGTTAGCTGGGAATAAACCTACACTTAAAGTCCACAGGACGAGGAAGACAATTAATAGCCAAGACAAGTCTATTCGGATTTCAAATCCGAAAATAGAACCTACTCGAAAACCTTGCATATATTTCTCTTTTTCTAGAGCGGTTTCTGTAGAGTGGGAATTAAATGATGGGTGCTAAATCACCAAAAGCATAGAAAAATTTAATCATTGCTTCCTCTGGCAAACGATAGATGTTAAGGCTTGCAAACATCCGGTTTAGCTGCCTGAAGACATACCTGTAATCTTTAATTATGTTCCCTGACTATGCAAGTCTTATAGTTAAGATACGCCCGGATTGAGTTGAATTAATAGCCAAGTTAGATAAGTGCCGATAGGGCCCCAGAGAGCATAGGGCAAAAACAGCCAGGAGGCTTTTTGAGAAATAGGCTTAACTAGAAAAGCCAAGATGTAGACCAAAACTGTTGCTAAGCCGCCAACAATCAGTCCTCCTGTTAGGCTACGAAGTTCCACTACAATGGGGGTGTAAACTGAGGTTAGCAGAGCGATCGCAGCGTAGATAGCCATTAAGTACCAAGGACGAGAGCGTTTTGAGCTGCTTTCCCACACGATAATTGCTGAGATTGTGGCACAAGCCCAAACGAAAATCCAGATGAATGGAATAAGGAATTCAAAAGTCAACCAGTTGGGACGTTGTAAGTTCTGAAACCACGGGTCGCGCAGTGATGTTAACAGGCTACCGCCAAAAAACAGTGCTGCCGAAACTGCTGTGATTATCCATCTAGCTTTCACAAAAGGTTCCTATCAGAGTGGGATTACATCTGTAGTTTAGGTTGGAGTTGCGATCGCTGCACCTATCCTGAGTCTCTCTTTCCAATGATTTGCTTAATTGGGAATTTGGTTTATTCATTTCCTAAATAAGCTTCAATTACGGCTGGGTCATTTCTCACAATAGATGGTTCGCCCAAAGCAATCAATTGCCCAAAGTCTAACACTGCAATGCGATCGCATAAACCCATTACTAAAGGTACATGGTGTTCGATGAGGATGATTGTTAAATTGAAGCGATCGCGAAGGCTACGGATAAATTCACTGAGTTGCTGTTTTTCGTTGGGATTCATACCCGCAGCAGGTTCATCGAGGAGTAAGATTTGCGGTTCTAGGGCTAAAGCGCGGGCAATTTCTAAGCGACGTTGATCACCGTAGGGAAAATTTCTGGCTTTTTCTTCGGCGCGATCGCTTAAGCCAATTAAATCCAATAAATCTAAAGCTTTCTGTCTACTTTTAGATTCTTCACTTGGTGCTGGTGGTAATCCTAATAGCCCTGTTATGATACTACTTTTTGTATGTAAATGTCGGGCGATTATCACATTTTCTAACGCCGATAATTCTCCAAACAAGCGGATATTTTGGAAGGTACGGGCGATACCTAAAGCAGCAATTTGATGGGGGCGCAATTGGGATTCTGCACCGTAATAAAGCAATTTACCGCTAGAAGGTTGAATGAAAGCGGTAATCAAATTAAACAGTGTTGTTTTTCCTGCACCGTTAGGGCCAATCAAACCAAAAATTTCATGTTTATTGACTGTAAAAGATACATTATTTACTGCAACTAAACCCCCAAAGCGGCGAGTCAGTGCTTTTGCTTCTAAAACAGTGTTGTTATTAGCTACTGGGATGGTGTACGACATTTTGCATATTAGTTTATGAATAATTCAATTTTGGTTTTTGCTGCTTTGCCTATCTCTAGTTTTGCGTCTTTTAAAAATATCTGGAGTCACCAATCCTTGGGGGAAAAAAATTGTCCCTGTTACTATCAGCAAGCCAAAAATAATTAATCTCCCATCTCGTAAAAACTGCGCTAACCAAGTAGGTAATCCACCTGTATCGGCTAAGTTTCGCAAAATTTCTGGCAAAGCGGTAAATACCATTCCTCCTACTACCGACCCCAAAAAAGTTCTGGAACCACCAATCAATACAAAAGTTAAATATATAATACTGGCATCAAAAGTCCCTTGACGAGCATTCCAAGTATTGAGAAAGTGGGCACTAATTGCGCCTACAACCCCTGCTAAAATTGCTCCGAGAGTAAAAGCTAAAACTTTATAATAAGTGGGATTAATTCCCATTGCACCCGCAGCTAGTTCATCTTCGCGAATAGCTATAAATGCCCTTCCTACACGGATGCGTTCTAGGCGGTAAAACAATACCATACTAATGAGAAGTAATGGTAAAGCAATCCACAAATAGCTAATTTGAATGTCGAAAGGCTGAGGAATATTGGGTATACCGATCGCACCGCCTGTAATATCCAGATTTAATGATATTACTCGCAAAACCTCTACAAAAGCAATGGTGGCGATCGCTAAATAAATTCCCCGCAATCGTAGTACTGGGATTCCTACTGCTATACCTAAAAAACCACACAATATGCCTGCAATTACCATTTCTAATAACAGCAGAGGAATGGGAAATAAATTGCCAGCAGGGGTAGCAAAAACAGTAGTAGATAAAATTGCAGCAACATACCCACCAACAGCGTAAAATCCAGGGCTAGCTAAAGATAATTGCCCAGCCATCAATGGTAAATACAAAGATAAACCAAGCAACGCCCCTAATACCATAGAGACAATTAAAGAACCGTAAGTTGCAAAAAAATCAGCCATTTTACGCTTTTATCAAATTTTAAGCTGTTAATATTTGCTCTGCTGTTAGTGATAGTTCAGGAAAAGTTTGTGATACAATTCTTTCGGAATTTCTAAACTGTGTACACTGGTATTTTCCCTCAGCATCTAATAGAAATACAAAAACTGCTGGAACTTTTGGATTTCCTAAATACTCTCTTAACCCAATTGCCAAATCATCTACGAGCCAATATTCTGTAATACCTAAACGTTGATATTCATCCAATTTATCAATGTAATCATCTTCCCAATTAGTTGATGTCACTTCTATAGCTAACTGGATAGGTTCTTCAAGTGCAGAGTAAGCAGAACGATTTGAGCGCCATACATCTTTATCTATGGCACTTACATCAGGTTTTCGTCCTTGCTCTATTCCTTTAGCAGTTATAGTTTTAAATACTGCTGTGTTGTTAACTACATAACTTAAGCTGAGTCGTTTAATTTCATCATTGAAAGCAAACAATATAAAATTGGCAATATCATCATGATTTCTAGTTGAACGTACTTCTACAATTTCTCCATCAACGAGTTCATATAAACCTTCCTCTGGACACTGTTCAAGAAACTGCTCAAAAGTTAGTTTCTGTTTTGTGAATATTGTCATAGGGCTACGCCTCCTTAAACCTTCTGAATAAACCGCCGTCCTAGTAAACCTTGGGGTCTAACTAATAGCATAATAAACAAAATTCCAAAGGCTACTGCATCTTTAAAAGCAGAGTATTCGCTTGGTACAAACGCCTCTGCTAATCCAATTACTAAGCCTCCCAGCACTGCACCAGGAATACTACCTAAACCACCTAAGACAATTACTGCTAAACCCCTCAAACCGAAAGCAATACCAAAATATGGCCCAGCAATACTAACACTAGAGGCGACTAAAGTCCCTGCTACTCCTGCTAAAAAACTGCTAATGAAAAATGTTAAGATAATAAAGCGATCAGTATTAATTCCTAACAAACTAGCAGTGGTTGGATCTTCTGCGATCGCCTGCATTGCTTTACCATATTTAGTACTATTAATAAAGTAGGTAATAATTGCCACAAACACCACAGATACAGCAAAAATTACCACCTGTACGCTACGAATAGGAATTGGATTGTCTGGCGTACCAAAGTTAATTGCAGGTGGCAAATTACCGTAAGTATCGGCTGGAAATGTGTAACTTTCTGCGCCTACTAAATACTGAATTAAGTTCACAATTACCACAGCCACACCCAAGCTGGAAACTACTGTCAGCAAAGGGTCGGAACCTTGACGCCGTAAAGGTTGAAAGGCTATACGTTCCATTACAACTCCCACCAATCCCGCCAAGGTACTTCCTAAAATCAAGGATATGGCAAATGGTAATTTTATAGGCAGAGCTGCATTAGCCAGCAAGCCGTTAAACCCAAAGCTACCACCCATGAGTGTATAAGTGAAATATGCACCCAAGGCAAAAATCGCACCATGAGCTAAATTAATGATGCCTAAAATTGAATAAACTAAGGTATATCCTAAAGCAAAAATCGCGTAGACACTGCCAATAGATAACCCATTTAATAATTGCTGTAAAAACAGATTTATAGTCATGTAAAACTACTTGATGAATGTGAATCTGCCCTGAATTTTATCTTTATCAAGTTTTATTTGGGCTACGTAAAAATCTTTTTGTACCACCTCTCCTACTGGTGTAAAACTAATTTCACCAAGGGGCGTATTGTATTTTCCAGATAATATCTGTTTATTCAATTCTGTTCGTAATTGTGGCAATGGTAATTTATTAACTTTGCTCTTGTTATCTACAGCTTTCAGAGCTTCTACATATACTTGTACCGCAGCAAAAGCTTGGGCGCTGAATTGAGGTGGCTCTTTCTTGTATTGGTTAAAATAAGCTTGACGAAAAGTAGCATTAATCTCACCTGGATGCTCTGGACTGTAAGCTTGAGCAATCAATACACCATCGCAAAGTGCTTTACATACTGGCAATATATTTGAGGTATTCAGACCATTACCGCCAACGATTAAGCCTGTATAACCGAGTTCTCGCAGTTGTCGCACCAAATTACCCCCATCAGCAGCCAAGCCTGAAATAATGATCAAATCTGGTTTAAGATTAATAGCATTAGTAGCTTGACTTTGAAAATCTGTATCACTAGTTTGGAACTTTTGCACTGTTACTAATTGCAGTTTTTGATCCTTAACTGTTTGCTGAAAAATCTCCGTTTCTGACTTGCTAAACGCATCATTTTGAGCGTAGAAAACTGCAACTTGTTTAATTTGTGGATTCTGCTTCAGTGCGGCTTTGACTGAATTAGGAGCAACAATGGAAACTGGTGCAGAAACACGAGCAACGTAATCACCAATTTCTGGAATATTTTTAGCAGTATTTGATGGGCCAATAACAGGCACTTTAGCACGTTCGGCAACAGGGTCAGCGCTAAAAGCTTGCTGTGATAAAGTTGGGCCGACAATACCAATAACTTTATCTTTATTAATTAAAGTTTGGAAAGCGTTAATTGCTCCTGCTTCATCACCACTAGTATCTTGAAACACCAATTTAATTGGAGTACCGTTGATACCACCTTTATCATTAAAATACTTCTCGGCAATTTTGGCTCCAGCAACTTGCTCTTGACCCAATAAGGCGACGTTGCTAGTTTGAGCAACAGCAACACCAATGGGGACAACACTGGATGCACTCGTTGTGGCTGTGGTGTTAGTTGTAGTATTATTGGCGGTATTACCTGCCGTACCAGTTTGAGTACCGCCACCACAGGCTGTCAGCAACACAGCGCAAGTAGATAATAATGCTGTTGTACGAGCAATAGAGTCTTTCATCGGTAAATAGTCATGTAGTGATTAGACATCTTGCAAAAGCTAATAGTGGAGGTAACAATACACGTTTTGCAAGAATTTTATTAAATCATTTTTATTTGACCATGCAAAGACAAAATTTCAAAGTGTTTGTCAACACAAATTATTGTAACCAGCGCTAGAGTGGTTCTTTGGTTTTCTCTGTGGTAAGTTGCTGAAGCGTTTCATGAAGCGACGGTCAATCCAATCTTTCCAACACCACAATAGTTTGTGAGGTGGTAAATTGAAAGTACCCTTTGTTGCGATCGCTCGTTTATCTCCTGTACCAATTAAGCTCAAATATTCTTTTTGTGGTTTATAGGGTTTAAGCGACTTGTTTAATAAAATCCGTTGCAAGTTCTCAAATAAAGGCTTACCTTGGCGCACAGCAAACACCCCAGCTTTTGGACGGGGATGATTTACCATTGTGGCTATGTCACCAGCAGCAAATATGTGTGGGTGCGTTTGAGATTGTAACGTGTCCTCGACCAAAATAAAGCCTTGCTTATCAGTTCTGAGTCCAGATGTTTTTAACCATTCGGGTGCTGATGCTTGTGTTACCCAAAAAATTTTATTGCACTCTACCATCAACCCAGATTCACATTTAACCTCAAATACTTCTCCATTTCCCCCCTCCGTTTGCAAAGAGGAGTTAGGGGTGAGGTTTTTCGGTGCAACTTTGCATACAGTTTCCCCAAGATGTAGCTTGATACCTTTTTCGATTAAAATTTGTTGAATTTGATGTCGCACTGATTGATGATATTTAGGCATCAATTCTGTACCACGCTGAAATAAATGAATTGCTAAATTTGGACTTGATTGTTGCGTTTGAGCCAAAATCCCATGTAATCTAGCTCGCATTGATAGCGCCAATTCCACACCGCCAGCGCCTCCACCCACAATTGCAATACTAATTGATTCTTGGGGATTTTTACTGACAGTTTCAACTAACTTATCCCAATATTCTAGTAGTTGCGATACTGGCTTAGCCGCAATTGCATAAGCCGCCGCACCTGCTACAGATAATGTGGCAGGAGTACTACCAATATCAATGGATAGCACATCAAAATCTACAGCAGGCCTATTAGCACAAACAACTTTGTTATTTTTTAAATCAAGGCCTACTACTGTGTCAATATACAACTCTGCTTGAGCAAAGTTTGCTAAGGATTGCAAGTCAATATGACACTCATCATGGCTGTAAAATCCGGCAATGTGTCCTGGTAACATTCCAGAGTAGGCTGTATCTGATGTTGCAGTAATCAAAGTTAAACGTACTCCGGGTAATGGTTTCATGCCAAACATTTTCAGGACAATGGCATGGCTATGACCACCACCAATCAGCACAAGGTTTTTAGCTTTCGGCTGTAAATTTTGCTGCATCTGGATATTTAGAAATAATTCTGAGGCGGGATAAAAACGAAGCAGAAGATTGAAAAAATATAGGTAATAATCAAGACTTTTACAAGAGAACCTATGAAATAGTCTTCACAATCCAGGATACAAGTATACCTTCAACAAAGTTCAGTGATTAAACATAAATCAAAATTTTCATGATCAGCTTCAGTTGTCTATGAAGAATGAAGAGTGAGTAGGTAGACGTAATTAAATGTAAGATGAAACTTTTGTTCGTAGTCAGCGATTTATCGTTCTATACAAGGTTTAAAGGGCTAAAACCCTTACTACTAACTTTGATTTAATTCTTCTACTTAGTTCATACAACTCATAACTGATGAGCTTAGCGATCGCACATTTTTATCTATGTCTACTTAACAAAAGTTATGTTTCTCTTTTATTTGTTGCATTATTAGTTATATTTACTAATTTTCATAAATCCACCATGTATGGAACAATAGCATACACCGCCATCTTAAAAAGCTGTAAATCTGTTGACAGTAACTATTCATACTTATCATACCATGAAAACGATTTTACCTAAAGACGATAGTCTAATATCAAAACTATTCCTTAAGATAGTTGCTGCTCAGGAAAAGGTTAAACAGACTCAGCGTAAATCAGCGAAACAATGCTTAAAAATAGCAATTGAACAGTTGGAGAATAATCCTATAGAAACTAGCCTGGCTATAATTCACGATTTAGAACAAATTGCTCAAAACCATCCACAATACCACTGGCTCATCATAGACACTCTTACTACTTTTGTGAGAGAAAATTCTCCTTATATGCTCCAATTAGAACTAATAAGTAATCCATTAACAAAAGTTCCTACAGATATTCAAGCAGCCCTTACAGTTATCGTCACAAGAGATACAAAAAAAGACCCGAAAGATGAGCAACTTGATTTGAGTCATACTGACATGAGGGGGGCTAACTTGAATAGTGCTAACCTAGAACAGACGAATCTTTATCTAGTTAATCTCTCTGGGGCTAACCTTTCTGGAGCCAATTTAAAGGGAGCAATCCTTAGTGCAGCTAACCTTTCTGGGGCTAACCTTTCTGGAGCCAATTTAGAGGGAGCAATTCTTAGTGCAGCTAACCTAGAAAAAGCAAACCTCTCTGGAGCAAATCTTTACCGAGCAAACCTATATCTAGCTAGCCTGCATGGGGCAACTCTTGATAATGCTATACTCAATGGCGCAAACCTTAGAGAAGCCAAATTCTCTGAGTAAGATACTAAATAAAATTTTCCTTTATAAGCACTTATTATCTCCTTTGTGGTCTGGGAAAAGGTCAAAGGGGAAAGGGTAAGGGTAAATCTCAGCCTTAACCGAAAGGTATTGAGATACAAGGGGATAAAGATGATAGATACGTGACGAGTCATCTTCAAACGTGCCATGTTCTGATAATCAGCCGCTACTCGTTCACGTCAACTTATTTTAAAAGATATCAAGCTACTAGTAGATTAGATGCCATCTTGATTTTAAATAAGTCTTTTGAGACATAGTAAAATTATCAGCTAAATGATATACTGTTTTACCCTAACATCTAAGTAATAATTCTGGATTGTGAGGAATATTTCTGCCATGTCTGCTAATAAGACAGACGCTCTGTTGAATTGGTTAATAGCCATAACAGTTATATTTGCCCTCTCATTGACTGTAATTTTCTTCGCATTGTCCAGTATTAAGGAATTGTCAGTTCAGGAAAAAATACAATATAGAAACCAAGCATTAACAACTACTGCAATAGTTTTCCTGGCATCAGCAGTGATGTTTAATGCTTACTATGCGGCAAAGCGTGCCCAATCCATGCATAAAAATGCGATCGCAGCCGAAAAAAATCTGGAAATTGGCATTCAAAATGCCAAACTCAATCAAGATAGGCTGGTTGCAGAGCGTTTTATGGCGGCGATCGCACAGCTTGGACATGAGAAAATTGAAACTCGGACAGGTGCAATTTATGCATTAGAACGAGTTGCTCAGGATTTTCCTAAAGAACACTGGACAATCATGGAAATCCTGACTGCTTTCGTGCGAGAGAATGCATCAACCCAGTCAATGGAGAGAGTCCAACAACAGCTAGAATACTCACCAGCAGTCTACACAAGTAGGCGTAGAGGTGGGACACGTCCTAGACCATACTCAGATCAAAATCTTCATGAAGAATTACCAAAACTTCGCACTGATATTCAAGCAGCCTTAGCTGTCATCGGACGGCGTAATTCACTCGAAGATCCCAAAGATCAGAAACTTGATTTACGCAATACAGACATTAGGCGAGCAGATTTATTAGGAGTCAACTTCCAACAAGCAGACTTACGCGGCTCTGACCTAAGTGCAGCCGACATGCGTGGAGCTGATTTATCTGAAGCAAACCTTGATGGCGCTAAATTCGTTGGGTCTATTCTCTACGAAGCCAAATTGCGAAAAGCTAGTCTAATTGCAGCCAACTTACAAAGGGCAAACCTCAATCGTACCAACTTATCTGGAGCAAACCTGCGTTCAGCCAACTTATGGGGAGCAAGTCTGCGTGCAGCCAACTTGCAAGGGGCAAATCTCTATAAAGCTAACTTGCAACAAGCAACTTTGAAAGTCGCCAACCTCTCTGGAGCAAAGCTATTTTTAGCTAATTTGCAAGGAGCAAAGCTTGGTAAAGCCAACTTGCATCTAACAGGTCTAATTGGAGCTAACCTGAATGGAGCCAACCTGAATGGAGCCGACCTTTCAGGAGCAAATCTGAATGCAGCCAAACTTCAGCAAACAGATGTCTATTTTGCTAACCTCTCGGAAGCTAGCCTAACCGAAGCTGACCTATATCAGGCCAACTTCATCGGAGCCAACCTCCAAAGGGCAAACCTCTATCAAGCCAACCTGACTCGCTCAAACCTTATGGGTGCTAACCTTTCTGGTGCAAACCTTGGGGATGTCAAACTCGAAGGGGCAGTTTTGACAGGAGCTAAAAACTTAGAATTACATCAGATTACAATGGCACTTGGCGATCGCACAACTCGCCTACCTGATTACATGGAACCACCAACACATTGGCGGCAATCTAGTTAAGTTATCTGAGCATCAATTAGTTACTTGGGCGCATTCTACCGTTTTCACAAAATCTTATCCTTTCTACCAAAAATCTCCAGAATTGTTATGGAGATGAAAAATATTCATCTTATGCCTGATCCCCTACCAGATTATCTTGAAGCACCAATACATTGGCACTAATCTGGCTAATTACTTAAAGTTCATCAACTTTTAACTCTAGGTAATTAGTAATTATTAAGATTTATTGCTGATTTTTTGTGATTAGTTATACAAATAATCTCACCGTTTTCAACTGCGTGGAATATCGATCCTTCATAGAGATGCAACATTCTTGTACGCCCACTTAGTGATGTCGGAAAACTAGAAAGGCTATGCATTTCATCCAATATTTTTCGATATCCAACCTGGTTTAAATACCCGCATTTCCTAAAATCCTTACCTTGTAGACTTTTTTTTGAATAATTCTGCCACTTCCAGTCATCACAGCAAAAGTGGGATATAAACATTCATTTGCTATCAAAGGCTTTTTGACTCTGCGAACTTATCTAATTCATATTATTTATAGAAATAATTTCTCAGAATCAATAGATAATTCTTTATGCAACAGATTTTTTATGGGTAATTTTATCAGTGTTTGTACGGTATCAAATATCGAATTAACCTCATAGGATAAACCTAAATTAACTTACTTAAGGAGTCAGATATGAGGACTCATCACATGTCCTTGATCAAGACCAATGAAATCACAAGTTTGTTGCTAATTCTTTCAGTTATATTTATTTTTCCATTAACTTTAACTTACTCATTGTTTGCAGATATTCAAGGAATATCAAATCAGCAAAAAATAGAATATGTCACTCAACTATTAACAATTATTGCCATAATCTTTGGAGGGTTGGCTGTTAGCATTAATGCTTACTTCACATCCAGACTCTCTCTGGGAATGGATCAGAGTGTATTAACAAAACACCTTAATGGAGTCCTAGGTTGGGATAAAAATATCGCAATAGGCATCAATTACAAACAACCAAATCTAGAAGAATTTGCTCCAGAACGATTTTCTAAAGCAATTGAACAGTTAGGGAATGAAAAGATTGAAACGCGATTCGCCGCTATTTATGCGTTAGAAAGAATCGCCAAAGATTCCCCCAAAGACCATTGGACAATTATGGAAATCCTCGCCGCTTTTATCCGAGAGAATGCCCCAGTAAGGCCAGAAGATGAAGACGAGGCTGAGTCGCAGGAATCGTCAAAGCTTCCCACAGATATTCAAACAGCTTTGACTGTTATCGGACGACGCGATTCACAAAATGATCCCATAAATCAAAAACTAGATTTACGTAATACAGACCTCAGTGGTGCAGACCTAATGGATGCCAACCTCTCCAAGGCAATCCTGATAGGAGCTAACTTGCAATGGGTCAACCTAATACGAGCAAACCTCTCTGAAGCAGATTTATCTGAAGTTGATCTTTGTGGGTCTATCCTCTATGAAGCCAACCTACAAAAAGCAATTCTTCCAGAAGCCAATCTGCAAGGAGTAGTCCTTAGAAAAGCTAACCTCTCTAAGGCCATCCTCTATGAGGCTAACTTAGAAGGAGCAACTCTGTATGATGCCAATTTGGAAGGAGCAATTCTTTATAATGCCAATTTGGAAGGAGCAATTCTTTGTGATGCTAACCTCTGCGGAGTAAACTTTGAGGGTAGCAATCTCCAAGAAGCCAACTTGATTGGAAGTAACTTGCAAAAGGCAAAACTGATTGGAGCGAACTTAGAAAATGTCTTACTCAGTACAGCCAATCTGCAAGAAGCCAACTTACAAGAAGCAAACTTGTACGAGGCTAAACTACAAGAGGCAAACCTGACTGGAACTAACCTACTAGAAGCGTTCCTGCAAAAAGCGAACCTGTCAGGAGCAAACTTGAGTAAATCTGAACATTTAGAATTAGAGCAGATTGAATTGGCAATTGGCGATCGCACAACTATTTTGCCAGAAAATCTTCAAGTACCCAAACATTGGCGTTAATAAAAAAGCGAAACTGGAATTAAACATTAAGCTAATTACTTGGTTAATAGTCTTTTGATAATGGGTGATGGATAATTTTCAATATCCGTCACCCATTACTATTAGGTAGCATAATTAATAATCATGAAACGCCGAGAAGTTCTCAACACAGCTGCGATCGCCACGGCAACTGCTGCTACCCTAGTTTCTTGTAACCGAACTAGTACATCCCCTAGTGTGCAAGCTGGACTACCAAATATCCGTTGGCGGATGGCGACCAGCTGGCCCAAGTCTTTGGGTACTTTCATCGGTGCGAATACAGTTGCTAAGCGGGTTGAGGAAATGACCAACGGACGTTTTAAGATTACGCCGTTTGCAGCTGGGGAGTTAGTACCAGGATTGCAAGTACTCGATGCTGTACAAGCCGGAACTATTGAATGTGGTCATACATCCAGCTACTATTACATCGGCAAAAATCCGGCCTTAGCTTTCGCCACCTCTGTACCTTTTGGTTTAAATGCTCAACAGCAAAATGCTTGGCTTTATCATGGTGGCGGATTAGCAGCTATACAGAAAATTTATACTAACTTCAACGTGATTAATTTTCCTGCCGGCAGTACTGGCGCACAGATGGGGGGATGGTTCAAAAAAGAAATCAAGTCTCTTTCTGACCTCAAAGGTTTGAAAATGCGGATTCCCGGATTGGGTGGAGAAGTGATGTCCCGTTTGGGTGTGAATGTGCAAGTATTACCTGGAGGCGAAGTTTACTTAGCACTAGACCGGGGAGCAATTGATGCAGCCGAGTGGGTAGGCCCTTACGATGATGAGAAACTCGGTCTAAATAAAGCCGCACAATTCTACTATTATCCTGGCTGGTGGGAACCAGGGCCAACCCTAGATGTGTTAGTTAACTTGAATGCTTGGAAACGGCTGCCCAAAGAATACCAGGAAATCTTTAAGACAGCGACTTTAGAGGCTAACTTGAATATGCTCAGTGAATATGATGCTTTGAATGGGGAAGCACTTTCGCGATTGTTGGCTGGCGGTACTAAGCTTACTCCCTACAGCCCAGAGATTATGCAAGCAGCACAAAAAATATCCTTTGAGCTATTCAATGAAAATGCCAACAAAGACGCAACTTTCAAACAAGTTTATGAACAATGGAAAACGTTTCGGCAGAGTGTGTATAACTGGAATCGCGTTAACGAGTTGAGCTTTGCAAATTTTGTTACAAACAATAAAACCTGATCAGGAATTCGGATAATTAAGAAACTAGTTTAGCGGGGAGCATAATTTATATCCCAATACAGAAACACTGGGCGATTGGAAATCGCGGCTATACAAACTAAACCCGCCTAGCCTGCGGCAACGGCAAAGCCGAACGCGGGTTTCAGGGAGTCAGAGAAGCCGGACTTTGTTTGTGTAGCTCCCGTATTCAATTGCGATCGTCTGTGCTACCACATATTGTAATTATTCTATGAGCAGTAGTGTTTTTTACTAGACAAAACTGTCCCTCTCCGACTCAGAGAGGGACAGAATTGAACTTTAGTTTCATGCAGGGAAAGGTTTATTGAACTCACACTAAGTTTAACAAATTGCTCAACTTATGGTTCCAAAAGCAAGAGACTTTAATATCAAGAAAGTAGTTTTTTGACATTAAAATTTTCTTTTGAAACTAGACTTTATTACTTATAATTAAGTGTGAGTCTGAAGCCATTGAGCACCGATTCCATGCTGAGATTTTGTCTTCTACTAGACATATTCTTTTTGCGGAATCGACAGTTTCAGTCACCAGAACTTTCAGCGTTACGGTATACACATTATTGATTATTTCGTGTCCGTAACCAACAACTTTCCCTACTTGTCCAGTTTTCTGATTTATCACATACTCATCAATAGTAAACATAACGGTAACTGTCTAATTTTGACAGGTTGTAAATCGTGTTTTATATATTATTGATTTCCTTACAAGTAATAACTTCTTTCTTTTAGGGTGTTTGGCTTCAGACTAAAGGAGTATTTTAAGTTTGATAGGGGCAAATCAATTATAACTTTTGGAATTTAAATTGAATTGGCTCTTGTAGCTTTGAAATTTACTTTATTCTGAAATAAGTAAAGTTTTAAGTTAACTTTTTCGCAGATTATTAAACCAAGTCTACTTTGTCCTTTATGAGCAATCATGGACAAGGTAGCCTATCAGTGAGATAGATTAATCTTGCCTTTTTATGGTTCTACTACTTAAATAGTAAATGCATCACAATGCCCACTCTTCTGAATAGAATTAAAATGCACACCTTTCTCAAGGTTACACATACAGACAAAGTTTGGTCTGTCCGGTTCCGTACATAGAAACTTAGAAGAATTTATTCATTAGCGATCGCTCATTCCCACATTTTCAACCTGCCAAAGAAGGTAAGAAACTGACAATACCAGGGAAAAGAATAATTAATACCAGTACCAATAGTTGCAACAGAATAAACGGTATGACACCGCGATAGATATCTGCTGTCGTGACTTCCGGGGGTGCAACACCACGCAAGTAAAACAAGGCAAAACCAAAGGGAGGCGTCAGAAAAGAAGTTTGCAAATTTGCTCCCAATATTACACCGTACCAAATTAGGTCAATACCTAATTGCTGGGCAACTGGCACAAATAGAGGAATGACAATAAAAGCAATCTCGAAAAAGTCGATGAAAAAGCCGAGAATGAATATCACCAGCATGCTAACGACCAAAAAACCAGTTTTGCCACCGGGAAGATTGGCAAGAACATCAAACATAAATTGATCGCCATTCAATCCCCGAAAAACTAAACTAAAGGCCGTGGAACCGAACAGAATAAAAATCACCATGCTGGTGATTCGCAAGGTGGCATCACAAACCTGACGCAAAGATTCTAAGGTAAGTTGACGGTTAGCAGCAGCAAGAGCGATCGCTCCAGCACAACCCACTGCACCTGCTTCTGTCGGGGTGGCAATGCCAAAAAAGATACTACCCAGTACCAATAAAATCAAGATTAAAGGCGGCATCATCACCTGAATCACCCGCCTTGTCAAGGCTTTACCACCAATTTCTCGCACTTCGGCAGGCAAAGCTGGTGCTACTGGCTTCAAAAATGCCACAATCAGCACATGCAGAGCAAAAGCGATCGCCATCATCAAACCGGGAATCACTGAACCGAGGAATAAATCACCTACCGATACACCCAACTGATCGCCCAGTACCACCAACACCACACTCGGCGGGATAATTTGTCCCAAAGTTCCCGATGCAGCAATCACACCTGTTGCTAATTCTTTGTTGTAGCCGTAGCGCAGCATAATCGGTAGGGAAATTAAACCCATGGCCACTACTGTCGCCGCTACTACACCAGTAGTTGCTGCCAACAACGCACCTACCAGCACCACAGCTAAAGCCAGTCCACCTCGCAAGCGTCCAAACAAAATCCCCATCGTTTCTAACAGCCTCTCGGCGATGCCAGATTTTTCCAGCATTGCACCCATGAAGATGAAGTAAGGGATCGCTAACAGGGTATAGTTTGCCATAATGCCAAAAATCCGCTGTGGCATGGCAGTAAGAAACACTGGATCAAATATACCCAGTCCAATCCCCAGGATTCCAAATGCGATCGCTACACCACCTAATGAAAAGGCTACTGGATATCCCAATGACAGCAACACCAACGCACCCGCAAACATTAATGGCCCCAGCCATTCATAAGCTAGTGTCATCATGTTCCTCCTGGGGTTCTAGTCTGCCTTCTCTATGAGACGCTACGCCAAGCAGAATTGCTAAGTTTTTGATCGCTTCAGAAATTCCCTGGAAAATTAATAAGACAAAGCCAATGATGATCATGGCTTTAATAGGATAACGAGGCAAACCACCAGGATCAGATGATGCTTCACGAATTTGCCACGAAGCCGCGATCGCATCCCAAGAAAAGATAATCACTATGATACAGAATGGAATCAGAAAAAATATCGTTCCTACCAAGTCTGCAAGTGCCTTTCGCTGACGCGACCAATTACTGTAAAAAATATCAACACGGACGTGTTCGTTATGCTTGAGGGTGTAAGCTGCTCCCAACAAGAAAACTAAATCAAAAATATACCATTGAGCTTCTATGTAAGCATTAGAAGTGAGATTGTTACCACTAATTCGCCCAAGATATCGTCCGACAACATTCCATACCCCAAGTATCAGCATTACTAGCACCAGCCAACTAGTAAATCGACCGATGCGTTCAGTGCAACTATCAATAATTCTTGATAATCTTAATAATTTCTCCAATGCTTGTCTTACCTCTTGAAACACTGTAAAAGTAGTTTACAGCCCAAGAGTAGGGATATATAGTCTCTTTCTTTGTTTACTTAACGGTTAAATTTTTTGAGTCTCGACATTTTGTCCACGAAGCCTTGCAGGTTCTAGCTTTTTGATACCTGGCACTGCTTAAATAGGCGATGCGATAAGCCGCATACTTTGCGATCGCAACAAGCCGCAATCAACATTAGATACTGAATTAATTAGAAAATTTCTCCACGCATCTAACAAATATTTCCACACCCATTGCTAATGCAGTTTCATCAAAATCAAATCGGGGATGATGATGAGGATAAGCTAAGTCTTTATCCGGGTTAGCAGAACCCAAAAAGAAATAGCAACCAGGAACTTCTTGTAAGAAGAAAGACATATCCTCGCCGCCCATAGTTTGACATTCCGGCACAATACCCACAGGAGTTTCTATCACTTCTTCTGCCACCGATCGCACCAGTTCCGCCATACCAGCATCATTAATTACAGGTGGATAAAGTGACGAATATTCTAATTCATAACCTGCACCATGACTGTGGCAAATTCCTGTAATAATCTGCTCGATTCGCTGTTTGAAAAAGCCTTCAAAGGCAGGATTAAAATATCTGACAGTGCCACTCATTCTCGCTGTATCAGCAATCACATTCCGTCTTGTTCCAGCATGAAGTTCACCAACTGTCACCACAGCTGAATCAATGGGATTAACATTACGAGCGACAATAGTTTGCAGGGCGTTGACGATTTGGGCAGCAACGACAACAGAATCAACAGTTTGATGGGGCATAGCACCATGTCCACCTTTGCCCAAAATTGTGCAGTCAAATAACTCTACAGCTGCCATCAAAGCCCCACTGCGGACACCCACCGTCCCCAAGGGCAAGTTATTCCACAAGTGCAAACCGATAATTGCATCTACATCAGGGTTTTTCAGTACCCCAGTTTCAATCATCGGTTTTGCGCCTCCTGGCCCTTCTTCCGCTGGCTGAAAGATAATTTTCACCGTGCCGGCAAAGTCTTCACGATGCTGATTAAGATAATAAGCTGTGCCGAGTGCGATCGCTGTATGTCCATCATGTCCACAAGCGTGCATTACTCCATCATGCTGCGATCGGTAGGGAACTTCGTTAAGTTCTTGAATTGGCAAAGCATCCATATCTGCCCGAATCGCCAACACTTTTTGAGTGCTGAGTTTGTTACCTTTAATGATGGCAACAATTCCAGTCTGGGCTATACCCGTTTGGTGCTCAATTCCCCATTCTTGCAACTTGCGCGAGACAAACTCAGCAGTCAGTTTTTCTTGAAAACCCAACTCTGGTTGTTGATGCAATCGCCGCCGCCACTCTATCAATTGTGGTTGCAATGAGCGAATCGAAAGCCGAATGCGAGATAGATCAACAGAAGCGGGGTTAGGAAAGGTGGAAACCATTATAAAGACAAGCTAGGTGAACACTGCTAACTTAGGTTATTTTCCTAGTTTAAATGTTTCTAAATCTAAAGCTGATGCTATTTGGGCGAGTTTGTCCAAATCAGTTGGGTTATCTAGATAGGGTAAGCAGCCTAAAACAGGCGTGTTAGTTAGTGATTGGATCAAGTTTGGTGGTGTCCAGTCGGCTATTTCGGCATCGGAACGGGGTTGTACGCAGTTAAGGACAATGCCTTTGAGATTGACGCGTGATTGTCTAGCTAATGCCACATTCGCTACTGCTTGGGCGATCGCTCCTAATCTAACTGGTACTACTAACACTGTTGGTAAACGCCATTGTCCCGCTAAATCAGCTACCGTTAGTTCCTCGGTTACTGGTGAGCCTAACCCTCCCAAAGCTTCTATGAGAAGGAAATCGTGACGTTTTTGCAGTTCTGATAAAGTTTGCCACACCACTGCTAAATCAACTTGACGGTTTTCTTTTGCTGCGGCTATGGGAGGCGCTAGCGGCGCTTGAAAGTACAAAGGTGTAATTTCTTCAGCAGATTGCTCCAGCGAAAATAGCTTTTGATATAATTCGCGATCGCCCGTTCCCGATTGAATCGGCTTCATAATTCCCCAGCTACGCTGCGGGTAATATTTTCGCCAATAGGCTGCCAAAGCTGTAGTTAAAACAGTTTTGCCAGCCTCCGTATCAGTTGCAGTAATCAGTAGTGTGTTCAACATTAATTTCTTTGACCAGAAAACGGTTGGGGAGTTACATCCGCAGGCGGGAAAGTTTCTTCTGCACCAGTTGTAGGAGTTGGTGTCGGTATCTCAGTAAAAATTGGCGTCGGTGTCTCTATGGGTGTTGGTGTCTCTGTGGGTGTTGGTGTCTCAGTAAAAATTGGCGTGGGTGTCTCTATGGGCGTTGGTGTCTCTGTGGGTGTTGGTTGAACTGGTTTTTCTAATGCCACATTGAGGTTATAGTTGCTTTCGGCAACTCCCGTAACTAGAGTTAACTGAATAGTGTATCTACCACTAACTGGTAATGTTCCTTCATAGGATGTTACTTGCTGTGAGCTATTATCAATTGGTTGTTGGTTGGGATCTAATACTGTTAGTAAAATACCGCTTCCTTGCTCAATAAATGTTGTTAACTTAGCTCCCTCTTGCCCAAAAAATGTGTATTGGATGATTTGATTTGCTTTTAGGGTATCTTCAACCGTAGTTATGTTAGATGCTCCCAGCCTGAGACGCTTATTAGATATAACAGGTTCATCACTAGTAGCTGTAGGTGTAGGTGTAGAGGTGAATGTCGTACCACCTGAAATCACTGGTGAAGGGAAAGTTTGTGGTGGTGCTGTTTCTGATGGAGCATTTGACTGACTGCGGATAGAACTTACCAGCGCCCAAGAACCAAACCCCGCTAATATTACCACAGCACTGCCAATAGCTCCGATCGCCAGTGGATTATCTAAAACTGAGCTTGTACGGCTGGGTGGAATCACAGGATCGGGTTTATTTGACGCAGCTGGTGGTGATACTGGGTTGGGGGCGCGACCAACAGCCATTGTTTGTAAGTTGGATACATCAGGAGCCGAGACACTGGATTGATCCGCTTGCAATGCTTGGATTACACTAGTGGCACTTTGGTAGCGATCGCTCGGTAGATGATTCAACATGCGATTCAACACCATAGCAAATTGCGGATTCACTTTTACCCAGCGTTGCCAATTCCAAGTTAGTTGATTTTGATCAAATAAAGCATTTGGTTCTTTACCAGTCAGCAAAACTATCGCTGTAACTGCTAGTGCATACAAGTCACTACTAGGATAAGCTTGCCCTGTTTGCATTTGCTCGCTGGGAGAGTAGCCTAATTTTCCTACAGTAGTAATTGGCAATGTGCTATCTGGGGATTGCAATCGTGTTGCTAGTTCTTTTACCACCCCAAAGTCAATTAACACTGGTTTGGTGTCGCTATCTCGCAAAATAATATTTTCTGGCGAGATATCTCGGTGAATAATCCCTCTACTGTGAATATGCTCTAAAACTGGCAACAGAGAGCGCATCAACTGCAATACTTCTGTTTCTGTGAAAGTTTGATTAATAGCTTGGCGCTCAGTCAACAAATCTCGATACGTCTTTCCTGCAACGTAGTCCTGCACTAAACATAAGCGCTGGTCTTGCTCAAATCTTTCCCGGAATCTCGGCACTTGGGGGTGTTCTATCTGATACAAAATAGCAGCCTCTCGGTGAAAAAGCTCTTGCGCCTTTTCCCAAGCAGAAGCTTCCGTTACCGTTGAGAGCAATTCTTTGATGGCGCAAAGTTCGTTAAAGCGCCTCTGATCTTCCGCCAGATAAGTTCTACCAAATCCTCCCTGTCCGAGAATTTGAATTATTCGGTAACGATTTTGCAGGACAGTGCCAATTGTAATGGGTGGTTGCATGATCAATTGGTTAAGTGTAATAGCAACTGAGGAGTAACTTACTTAAAGTATGAAGTATAAACTTTCAAAGCTGAACTACTTAGAAAAAAATACACTGACTAGAAACAACTGACGTCAGCAGCCTTCCATAGCAGGGCTGATTCATTCGATCTCTTAGGGATTTTGTCAAGAGTATGAGTCAGAAATTTGCTTGAGTGGAAAAAAGAAAAACTACCACCTCAACCAGCAAATTTAAGTGCGTTCACCATTTTCTTGCCCAATCAGATTTTTTAGTCACCTGTTTTTTTTGCTTGAAACGCTTGTAAATCAGCGCCTTTTAGGGAATGAAACAGCCCTGCCTTCCATAGGGGTTGGAACTTACATACAAAGACATACTTAACTTGATTTTCACACTCTGCCCTCAGTAAGAATGTGTGAAAAAAGTGAGAAATTCAACAATAGGGTATATAAACTTGCTTGATTGCTTGTACGTAGTTTACTGAAAATAAAGAAGTCCCAGCGACAGCGGTATGCTATGCCACGTAGTGATTTGCCGTCCGCCTTTAACCCTAACCAACGCACGAGAGGGTTCGGCAAATGCGGATACTCTGGAAATTTGTTGTATGAATTAGAACTTTTAAACAAGTCTGTCAGCTTATTTATTTGCCGCTAGTATCATAGAATAATCAGCTACCTCTATGTTTTACCAATACGGTTCGTATAAGCACTCTTCCACATTTATTGTGGTCTGGGTAAGGGGTAAAGAGTAAGGGTGAATTCAAACATTTCCTCTTTTCCCTTTAACCGAACCGTATTGGGTGTTTGACTGTCTGAGAACCAACTTAAAGATTGCTTAAGCTGGGAATAGTTTCCTCTCGGTTATAAATGAAGTAGTTAGAAGCAGCAATTTTCCATACCCATCTTTGAAAGATTGAGATTATTTGCCTTAAGCAGAAAAAAATTTGAAATATACATCTAGTGGACGTACTTAATGTCAGTTAAGCTATCAATGGTTTGTTTGCCATAAGGACTAGAGAATTAGTGAATGATAATTTTATGGAGAAATGTTTAAAGTTTGTATAAAAGCTTCAATAAACCTCACAAATGATTTTTTAGGCTACTTTTCGGTTAAATCTACTAAATCTCTGATGATAATATTGCCATGAATGCACATCGAGGATCTGCTGTGCTCAGCTCTGCAACTTTCAAAGTGCAACCAGCAGCAACAGGACTGACTGATAATCATCGCCTGCGGCTATTTTCTGGCTCTGCTAATATACAACTCTCTCAAGAAGTCGCTCGTTATCTGGGTATGGACTTGGGGCCAATGATCCGCAAAAGATTTGCGGATGGAGAACTCTATGTTCAAATCCAGGAATCGATCCGTGGTTGTGATGTTTATTTAATCCAGCCATGTTGTCAACCCGTGAACGATCACTTAATGGAATTATTAATTATGGTTGACGCCTGTCGTCGAGCTTCCGCGCGACAGGTGACGGCAGTAATTCCCTATTATGGTTATGCCCGCGCTGACCGAAAAACGGCAGGACGAGAGTCAATAACTGCTAAGTTGGTTGCTAACTTGATCACCGAAGCAGGTGCTAACCGAGTTTTAGCAATGGATTTGCACTCGGCTCAAATTCAGGGCTATTTCGATATACCCTTTGACCACGTTTACGGTTCGCCAGTATTGCTGGATTATTTAGCAAGCAAAGAACTGCCTGACCTTGTGGTTGTTTCGCCTGATGTCGGCGGTGTCGCACGGGCTAGGGCATTTGCGAAAAAGCTGGGTGATGCGCCATTGGCAATTATTGACAAACGTCGCCAGGCACACAATGTTGCTGAGGTGTTAAACGTCATCGGCGATGTTAAGGGCAAAACGGCAGTGTTAGTGGATGACATGATTGACACTGGGGGAACAATTGCGGAAGGGGCGCGATTGCTACGTGAGGAGGGAGCAAGGCAAGTATATGCATGTGCAACTCATGCAGTGTTCTCTCCACCTGCAATTGAGAGATTGTCTAGTGGCTTGTTTGAGGAAGTCGTTGTCACCAACACAATCCCGATCGCAGAAAATAATCGCTTTCCACAACTAGTGGTGCTTTCTGTAGCTAATTTGCTTGGAGAAACCATTTGGCGGATTCACGAAGATACCTCAGTCAGTAGTATGTTCCGCTAATAAGTAGAAGACTGTCATTATTGTTACAGTCTTGTATGAACAAGTATGAAGTGTGAAGTATGAAATTTTTCAGCTTCATGCTTCATTTTTTATGAGATGCTAACGTTTCTACCTCAGAAACCACTCGTTCTAATTCTGCAACGATCGCAGCATTTCCAGTCTTTTTGAAGGCATCCACAAGCGCTCGATAATACCAAAGAGTACCTTCTCTACCCCCCTGAAAGCGTTCCCAAAGTGATTCGCCCAAAACGCGATAATCTTTGAGGATAGATCGAGCATTGTAAAGTTTATCGGCTACTGATATAAGTAGTACTGATGGAGAAGCAGTAGGTATATGAGCAATGTATGCTTCCTTACGCTTTCGCCAAGGGGGTTTAGGTATTGCGTCGGCGTCAGTGCAGCCGTCTACAATTTCTGCCACCTTGTCGCCAAAACGGCGGCGAATTTCTTCGCGTGTTGCAGCACCGCCTTGATCTTCTACAGCATCGTGCAAAAGAGCCGCGATGGCTTCATCTTCGTTTGCTCCGTATTCTAAAGCAATACTGGCAACGCCTAACAAATGGGCAATGTATGGAACACCTGAACCTTTACGAACTTGGTTGGCATGGAGTTGTGTAGCGTAGACAAGGGCTGCGGTAAAGCGTTCTGAAAGCATTGTATTCAAAGAATTATCTTGCGTACGTAGATGCATAGCTGCTTGTCGTCAGACATCGCATTTTAACTAAAAAATTATGCGATCGCACTGCTTTTAGTATAATTTTGAGGGCAAACAACAGAGGCGAGATTTTGATTAGCGTAAAGTTTGACAATTTATCAAACTATTGAATTTAAACAAATAGCAGTAAAAGTTTACTTCCAAATAGCCATCTGTCATTTGTAATTGAGTAAATATAAACTTTTTGAAAATAAGCAAATTATGAAATATTAAACTTTTATAAGTACAATATATAAAAATTGTCTTGGCACTCTAATTTATGCAGATTTTTATCAATTAATTAGATGTGCAAGACCATTGTGGATATTTCCATAGCTCAGGATGTAATTAGGAAACAACATGGGATTACTAAGAGTTCTTTTAGCATTGACAGTTGTAGTAGCTCACTCAAACGCTATTTTTGGATTGATTTTTACACAAGGAGTAGTAGCTGTTCAGACTTTTTTTATCATCTCTGGGTTTTACATGACGATGATTTTAGAGAAAAAGTATATTGGTAAAGGTAGCTATAAATTATTTCTTTCAAATAGATTACTTCGACTTTATCCTATTTACTGGGTGGTACTCATTATCACAATAATCGTAAATTTAGTTGCAGTTTTTGTCATAGATAAGCCTGTGACTCTTTCTTATTATATTAATTATTTCTCTCAGATGAACTTTGGCACATTCTTGTTTACAGTCATTACGAATATCATCCTGCTTGGACAAGACGTTGTTATGTTCTTAGGGTTAGACACTGAAACTGGAAAAATGTTTTTTACAAGTGATTATTTCAAGACTGACCCGGAATTTTGGAGATTTTTATTTATACCCCAGGCATGGACTTTAGGCATTGAACTATCATTTTATTTAATTGCTCCATTTCTTGTCCGTAGAAAGACCTCGACAATATTAACATTGATATCTATTAGCTTGTTGCTTAGAGTCTACATATATTTTTATCTGGGATTGACTAATGATCCGTGGATTCATAGATTCTTTCCTACAGAACTAGCTTTATTTCTTCTGGGAACTATTTCTTATAGAATCTATTCAAAAATAGCAAATAAAAAAATTAGAAAGATAGAATTATCAATTACAGTAGTATTTCTTTTGGCTACTATTTTCTACCAGTTTATTCCAGATTTTTATAAGATGTGGAGTTTTTACATATTCTCATGCTTATCAATACCATTTATTTTTAAAGTTACAAAAGATTCAAAGTTTGATATGCGTTTAGGAGAGTTTTCGTATCCTGTTTACATTGTTCATAGGATTGTTATTCAGGTGCTCACACCAATTACTGATCGCTTGAGAATTGATGATTACAGAGGTGAATTGGCGACAGTGTTATCATTTTTAGCCGCATTTCTATTAATAAAATATGTCTCAGATCCAATTGAAAAAATTCGTCAGTTAAGATTTAAAAATGCTAAAAAGACTATGGTTTAAGAATAAAACCATAGGACTCCTATTTGATTTTTTAAATACACGTAGGGTGAGCTTTGCTCAGCATATCCAGGTTTTGGTGGGCAAAGCCCACGCTACTTAAATTTCATAATTCATCAAATAGGATTGCCATATCATTTGATACATGCGTAAATTTTGTTAAATTTCTAGTATGCCCAATCTATAACTGGGGGCAATTATTAAATTTGACTTATCAAAAAAAAGCTAGAGTCTTTACAGAAGCAACATCCCAAAGCTAAACAGGGAATTCGGTCTCTCTTAAGTTTTCTGAACCGAGAGAGTTTGCAAAAACTCTCTGGAATTGTGACGATTACGCTAGAATTGTTAAAGGTTCTTTACAGAGTTTGCTGATCATCCCCAATTCTGTTAGAAAAGCCTAGCATTTAAATGTAAATGTAAATCTCAAAACCCCTTCTAGAGTTCACCAAAAGCTTCTATGACGCTCCCAATTCGTAACGTCGCCATTATTGCCCACGTTGACCACGGCAAAACCACCTTGGTTGATGCACTTCTCAAACAATCCGGTATTTTCCGCGAAGGCGAAGACGTTCCGGATTGTGTCATGGACTCCAACGCTCTAGAACGGGAGCGGGGGATTACTATTCTGTCCAAAAATACAGCGGTTCGCTACAAAGAGACGCTGATCAACATTGTCGATACTCCTGGACACGCGGACTTCGGCGGCGAAGTTGAACGCGTACTCGGCATGGTTGATGGGTGTCTTCTAATTGTTGATGCCAATGAAGGCCCCATGCCTCAAACGCGCTTCGTGCTGAAAAAAGCTTTGGAAAAAGGTCTGCGCCCGATTGTTGTAATCAACAAAATCGACCGTGCCCAAGCTGATCCCCACGTTGCTGTTGATAAAGTTTTGGATCTGTTCTTAGAATTAGGAGCAGATGAAGACCAGTGTGATTTTACCTATTTGTTTGCCTCCGGTATGGGAGGTTACGCGAAGGAAAGCCTGGAAGCAGAATCGGTAGACATGCAACCCCTGTTTAATGCGATTCTGAAACATGTTCCACCACCTGTAGGCGATAGCAATAAGCCTCTGCAATTGCAAGTCACAACCCTCGATTATTCTGAATATCTAGGGCGGATCATCATCGGCAGAATCCATAACGGTACTATCCGTACGGGACAGCAAGCTGCTTTAATAACAGAAAATGGCAGCATTGTCAAAGGTAAAATCAGCAAGCTGATGGGCTTTGAGGGACTAAAGCGGGTAGAAATGGAAGAAGCAACCGCAGGTTATATTGTTGCGGTGGCTGGTTTCGCTGACGCTTATATTGGGGAAACAATAACTGATCCGAATGAACCCCAAGCTTTGCCACTAATTAAAGTGGATGAACCAACTTTACAAATGACCTTTTGGGTGAATGATTCGCCTTTTGCCGGTCAAGAAGGTAAGTTGGTTACATCAAGACAAGTGCGCGATCGCCTATTCCGTGAGCTAGAAACCAACGTCGCCCTACGCGTCGAAGAAACGGATTCACCTGATAAATTCCTGGTTTCTGGTCGTGGTGAACTACACTTGGGTATCTTAATCGAAACCATGCGCCGGGAAGGCTTCGAGTTTCAAGTATCTCAGCCACAAGTAATTTACCGAGAAGTCAACGGCCAACCTTGTGAACCCTTTGAACTCTTAGTACTGGACGTTCCTGCTGATGCTGTTGGTAGCTGTATCGAACGTCTGGGACAACGCAAAGGCGAAATGCAAGATATGCAGCCAGGTGGTAGCGATCGCACCCAGCTAGAGTTTGTCATTCCCGCCCGTGGTTTAATTGGCTTCCGGGGTGAATTCATGCGGATGACTCGTGGTGAAGGCATCATGAATCACAGCTTCTTAGACTACCGTCAACTCAGTGGCGATATTGAAGCCCGTAATAAAGGTGTTTTAATCTCCTTTGAAGAGGGTGTTTCTACCTTCTACGCCATGAAGAACGCCGAAGATAGAGGCTCATTCTTTATTACTCCCGGTACTAAAGTTTACAGAGGCATGATTGTGGGAGAACACAATCGTCCTCAAGACTTGGAATTAAATGTCTGCAAGACCAAGCAGCTAACCAACCACCGCGCCGCTGGTGGCGATGAACTAGTACAACTGCAAGCACCAATAGACATGAGCTTAGAGCGTGCTTTGGAATACATTGGCCCCGATGAATTGGTGGAAGTCACACCTAAATCAATTCGTCTGCGGAAGATGTCGAAGAAATTGGCGAAACGCTAAGTAAAGAGAATTAATTGATTTTGAAAGCCCGCATTAGCGGGCTTTTTATTTTGTTATTTATACCAATTTGAAAAAGGATTGCTACACATGTCACGACTGTTGCATTCTTTTCTGAAGTTGGTAGAACTTCCTGACCTGGATAATATCTAAAAAAAATTCTAGCTATCAGCTGATGGTATGCGAAAAATACCATACATGGACTAAGTTAAGTAAATATACGAAACATATTGTATAATATCTAAGCAGCGGTATTAGATGGAAAACCCTGCATAACTACTTTAAATTTGCCGATTAGACGGAAAGTTCCTGTCTAGTAAATAGTTATAGGAATCATATTTGATTTCTGAAAAAGACTGCGAGATAATACGGATAGAGAGATCTGTCTAAGAACGAACAATG